>NZ_BSTA01000004.1:0-806600 GCF_030269265.1 Kineosporia sp. NBRC 101677 | reverse complement strand
TCGACTTGCATGTGTTAAGCACGCCGCCAGCGTTCGTCCTGAGCCAGGATCAAACTCTCCGTAAATAATCTTCTAGGAAGACTTTTAGCGAAGTGTGTTGCAATTGATTCCTGACCAATAACTCCGGTCCGTTTACCCAGGCACCCGACGGGGGTCGGAGAAACCTGACGAACCAGAGACCATCAGCCAAGTGACCAGAAAATCTTCTGGCCGATTTGGCATCGGTTGTTCAGATGCACTGTTGAGTTCTCAAGGAGCGGACGCTCACCATCCCCCACTTCTCGGTGGCTTCCGGGGCAACCTCTCTAACTTACCCGGCTGACCGAGCGGTGTAAACCTTACCAGAAGATTTTCACTGCTTCGTTCATCCGGTGTTCCCTGATCGAGCACTTCAGGCCCAACCCGGCGTGGGTTAGTCCTCGGAAGGTGTTCCAGGGAAGTTGAGCCGGGACCGGCCGCTTTCGCGTCCGTGTCTCCCTCGCTCCAACACGTAGAACTTTACGGATGGCCCACAGGCAGGTCAAATCGACGTGACATCACGACGCCGATGAGGCCCAAAGTGACCACACCGCAGGCAGATCAGCCCCGGCGGAGCACCGGGACGCCGAGCGAGACCGGCGTCGGCCCGGTGCCGGCACCACCCGCAGGAGCGGGAGCCGGACCACAGGCGTCGATCTGCCGGCGTTCCCAGGCGTCACCCGCCCGGCTGCGCCGCACCGCGTAGGCACTCCCCGAGTCGTCGGCCACCAGGTGGTGCGGCGCCCCGTAGGAGATGCGCACCGTGGCGAAGTCACCCGGCCGAGGCGTGGCCGCCCCGTCCGGGACCGAGAAGTGCACAAGACGGTTGTCGGGTGCGCGCCCGGAAAGGCGCGTCGTCGCCCCGTCCTTACGCCCCTTGCTCTCGGTGACCAGCAGCTCGAGGACCTCGCCCTCCAGCTTGCGGTTCTCCTGCCAGCTGATCTCTTCCTGCAGCTCCAGCAGGCGCACGTACCGCTCCTGCACCACCTGCTTCGGCAGCTGGTCGGGCAGCGTGGCAGCCGGAGTACCCGGCCGCTGCGAGTACTGGAAGGTGAAGGCCTGGGCGAAGCGGGCCTGGGCCACCACGTCGAGCGTGCCCTGGAAGTCCTCCTCGGTCTCCCCCGGGAAGCCGACGATGATGTCGGTCGAGATCGCGGCGTGCGGGATCTGCTCGCGCACCTTCTCGAGGATGCCCAGGAACTTCTTCGACCGGTAGGAGCGGCGCATCTCCTTCAGCATCCGGTCGGACCCGGACTGCAGCGGCATGTGCAGCTGCGGCATCACATTGGGGGTCTCGGCCATCGCGTCGATCACGTCGTCGGTGAAGGCCGCCGGGTGCGGGCTGGTGAAGCGCACCCGCTCCAGGCCCTCGATCGAGCCGACGGCCCGCAGCAGCGCGGCGAACGCCCCCTTGTCGCCGAACTCGACGCCGTAGGTGTTCACGTTCTGCCCGAGCAGCGTCACCTCGACCACGCCCTCGGCGACCAGCGCCTCGACCTCGGCCAGGATCTCGCCCGGCCGGCGGTCGCGCTCCTTGCCCCGTAGGGAGGGCACGATGCAGAACGTGCAGGTGTTGTTGCATCCCACGCTGATCGAGACCCAGGCCGCGGCGGCCGAGTCACGCCGGGTGGGCAGTGTGGAGGGGAAGACCTCGAGCGACTCCAGGATCTCGACCTGGGCCTCGGCGTTGTGCCGGGCGCGCTCGAGCAGCACCGGCAGCGAGCCGATGTTGTGCGTGCCGAAGACGACGTCGACCCAGGGCGCCTTCTGGACGATCGTGTCCCGGTCCTTCTGGGCCAGGCAGCCACCCACCGCGATCTGCATGTCCGGGCGCCCGGCCTTGACCGGGGCCAGCTGACCGAGGTTGCCGTAGAGCTTGTTGTCGGCGTTCTCGCGGACCGCACAGGTGTTGAAGACGACCAGGTCGGCGGCCTCTCCCCCGGGCGCGGCGGGCGCGTAGCCGGCCGCGTCCAGCAGGCCGGACAGGCGCTCGGAGTCGTGCACATTCATCTGGCAGCCGAAGGTGCGCACCTCGTAGGTGCGCACGGGCGCAGTGTCCTCGATCGTCATAGCAGCTCAACTGTACGACGCCGGCCCGGCGACCGAGGACCGGTCACCTACGCCGCTGGTAACGGTTGACGACCTCGCGCAGCGGCGGCACGTGCACCCCGTTCTCGGCCATCACCCGGCGCAGCCGCCGCCGGTTGTGCAGGACACCGACCACCCCGACCAGCCACAGCAGGTAGAGGCTGCAGAAGGCGATCCGGAATCCCTCCAGGCTGTAGGTGTCGGGCGTACCCGCGTTCTGCACGTCGAGCAGCGCCCCGATCATCAGCAGGGCCAGCAGCGAGGCCAGGAAACCGGCGCTGTTCGCCATGCCGGTGGCGCTGCTGGTCAGGTGCGGCGGGTTGGAGGTACGGGCGAAGTCGAGGCCGACCAGGGAGCCCGGCCCGCCCGCAGCGAAACACATCACCAGGATCAGGAGCTGCCAGACCGGTGCGGGCCCCGGATTGGCCACCACCACGGCCAGGGCGACCGCCTGGATGCCGACCACGGCGAGCACGGCCCAGGACCGGCGCAGCGGGTGCCGGCCGGCGAACCTGCCGATCAGCAGACCGAACACGGCGCCCGCCACGACCTGGATCGACAACAGCGCCTGGGCCTGGCCGATGGGGAGCCCCTCGCCGGCCGTCAGGTAGGGGAAGCCCCACAGCAGGGCGATCACGTTGCCCCCGTGCGGCGTGACGAAGTGCGCCCAGAAGCCGAGCCGGGTTCCCGGGTTGGACCAGACCTCCCGCACCCGCTGCACCACTCTCGGTCCGGCGGGCAGGACCGGCGCCTCGTGGTGGGGCGGATGGTCGCGCACGCTGGCCCCCACCGCGATCGCCACCAGCAGCAGCACCAGGGCCAGGCCGAGGAAGGCGAACGTCCAGCCGCGGCTGTGCACCAGGGCCAGCAGCGGGATCACGCTGACGATCTGGCCGAACTGCGCGATCAGACCGGTGACCTGGGTGAGCAGGGGCGCCTGGCGGGGTGGGAACCAGGCGATGATCAGGCGGACCACCGAGACGAAGATGGTCGCGTCGCCCGCGCCGACCAGGAAGCGGGCGGCGAAGGCGCCCGGCACCGACTCGGTCACCGCGAGCAGTCCCTGGCCCAGGGCCATCACCAGCAGGCCGACGGTGAGCACCCGGCGCGGCCCGATCCGGTCGAGGATCAGCCCGACCGGGATCTGCATCGCGCCGTACACGCCGAGCTGCAGCACGGCGAAGGTGGAGAGGGTGGCGGCGGTGACGCCGAAGCGGTCGGAGGTCTCGGCGGCGACCGCCGAGAGCGACGAGCGGCTGACGATGGCGAGGATGTAGGCCAGGACGCCGAACGACCAGACGAGCCAGGCCCGGGTGGAGGGACGGGGGTGCGTGGGTCGGTCGGTTCGGGTCGCCGAGGTCGGGGCGATGCCGGTACTCACTTGAAGACGCTTCTCTCTGCGGTTTCGGGGGTGGCGGCGGGGTCGTGGCCCGCCCGTCCGCAGCGTCTTCGGTCCGGCTCTACATTCCTGATCCTGCACTCAGGTGCGAATCCAGTATCCACCTCGCGACGCAGGGCGACGAACGGCGCCGTTCGTCCCACTGGATTGTTTCCTGGGGGTTGCCGGCTGGGCCGATCCGGGACGATCAGGCATGGTGGGCCGATGCGGTTCACCAGGACACTCGTGCTCACGGTGCTCCTGCTGCTGCCCATGGGGTGTTCCACCGGGACGGCCACGGCCGACGACTCGCTCGGCGAAGAACCCGGTCCGGGACGCATCGTGATCACGGCCGGCACCACTGCCGGGGTCTACTACGCCTGGGCCACCGCGCTGGCCCGGGAGCTGGAGAACGCGCACCCTTCGCTGACCGTCGAGGTGCTGCCCTCTTCTGGGAGCATCGAGAACCTGGCCCGGCTCTCGGCGGGTACGGCCGATCTGGCCGTGAGCGCCAACGACGCGGCGGAGAGCCGGAACGGGCGGGGTGCGGCGGACGACGAGAGCCGGGACGTGCCGCTGCGAGCGCTGGCGCGGATCTACGACGACTACTACCACGTGGTGGTGCCGGACGGCTCCGGGCTGAAGTCGCTGGAAGACCTGGCCGGGCTGCGGGTGGCGGTCGGCGACCCGGGCTCCGGTACCGCGCTGATCGCCCGGCGCCTGCTGAAGCTGGCCGGTATCTCGGTCGAGACCAAGGAACTGGGCATCGTCGACGGGCTCGTGGCCCTGGAGAACGACGAGGTGGACGCGGTCTTCTGGTCCGGCGGCGTGACCACGGCCGCGGTCGAGAACGCCTCCGAGCGCATGCCGCTGCGGCTGCTCGGGCTCGGTGACCTACCCAAGCGCATGCGCGCCGCGTACGGGGCGGTCTACCGCCCGGCCGCGATTCCGTCCGGCTACTACGGCATTCCTGAACAGGTGGACACCCTGGCTCTGGCCAACCTGCTGGTCGCCCGGGAAGACGCCGAAGGTGACCTGGTGACGGCGGTGCTCACCACGATCTTCGATCGGCGCGCGGCCATTGCCGAGGCCGCCCCCGCCGCCAATCAGACCGACCGCCGCTCAGCGATCCTGACCGGAGGGCTGGAACTGCACCCGGCCGCGGTCGCCTACTACCGCCGGCAGAAGCTCTAGCTTGCGGGCGGGATCACGAGCCGCACGCTCAGGCCCCCGGCCTCACCGGTCGTCGCCTCCAGCGAGCCGTCGTGCCGCTCCATCAGTGTCTTGGCGATCGACATGCCCAGGCCGGTGCCCTCCTGCTCAGCGCCCTCGGCGCGCCAGAACCGGTCTGCGATGCGGGGCAGGTCCTGGGCCGAGACTCCTGGGCCGTCGTCGGTCACCGTCACCTCGGCGCCGCCGCGGGGAGGCTGATCCGGTCCGGACACCTCAACGGCGTGGGCGAGAGCCAGCATCGGCGCCGAACTCGGTCCGCCGATCGGCACCACATCCCGCGGGCCGGGTCCGGCCGCGGCACCAGGCACTGAGCGCACCTCGACGGTGACCGTCCCGCCCTCGGGCGAGTACTTCAGGGCGTTGTCCAGCACTGCGTCGAGGGCTCCGGCCAGTGCCCCGGCGTCGTGCAGCCCCTGTGCTTCGACCGCTCCCCGGCGAACGATGTGCACCCCTCTGCGGTCGGCCACCACCATCCAGAAGGCCAGCCGCTCGTCCACCACTGCAGCGACGTCCAGAGCTACCGCGGGCGCACCAGCGTTCTCCACCTTGGCCAGGGCGAGCATCCGGTCGAGGGTGCCGGCCAGGTGCCGGCCGTCGGCGAGGGCCTGTTCCATCAGCTCGGTCTGCCGGGCCTTGGACACGCCGGGCAGGCCGGACGTCATCGCCAGCCCCTCCAGCCGCATCAGCAGGGCGGCGAGCGGGTTGCGGAGCTGGTGGCTGGCGTCGGCGACGAAGGCCCGCTGGGCCTCCACGGCGTCCTGCACGTGCACCGCCATGTCGTTGAACGAGGCCTCCAGGCGGCGCAGCTCCGGCGGCCCGGACCCGGTGGGCACGCGGGCCGACAGGTCGCCGGCGGAGATCTGGTGCGCGGCCTCGTCGAGCCGGGCCACCGGCCGCAGCAGCCAGCGGGCCAGCCGGTCGACCAGGGCGATCGCGCCGATCATGGCCACCAGCTCGGCCGCCAGCAGGATCGACCAGCGGGCGAGCACCCGGTTGGCCGCCTTCTCCACCGGCGACACGCTGACCACTGCACCCACGACGTCCCCGTCGCGCACCACCGGCTGGGCCGCCACCAGCGGCTCGGAGTCCCACGGCTGGATGTGGTCCCACACCTCGGTGAGGCGCCCGGACAGCGCGGTGTCGAGCGCCGCGTCCTCCGCCACCGACAGTGCTGCCGAGTCGGCATTGCTGTACCGGGGGTGGCGCGCAGCGTCGTAGACCGTCACCGAGATGCCGTAGAGCTCCTCGTAACGCTCCAGGTCGCGTTCCAGCGCCATCACCTCGGCGGCGCCCGGCTCCTCGCCGAAGGGGGCCCGGCTGACGAACAGCGACAGGTCGGCCATCCGGTCGGTGTGCAGGGTACGGGCCTCGTCCGCGGCCATCCCGGAGATCAGCGGGATGCCCAGGCTGACCAGGACCACGCCGATCAGCACGAGCAGGAGGGCGGACAGACGTGTCCTCATCGACTCCTCATCGGTTGATCAGGACCAGGTCGAGCTCGCCGCGCCGATCGCCAGCCGGTAGCCCACCCCACGCACCGTCTCGATCAGACCCGGCGACCCGGTCTTGGAACGCACCGCGGCCACGTGCACCTCGAGCGTGCGCCCGCAGCCGTCCCAGGTCGACTGCCAGACCTCGCTGATGATCTGCTCGCGCCGGAACACCACCCCGGGATGCCGGGCCAGCAGGGCGAGCAGGTCGAACTCTTTGCGGGTGAGGGCGATCGACCGCCCACCCTTGACCACTGTGCGGCTGCTGACGTCGATCACCACCTCGTCCGGAGACAGTGGTGCCGGTTCGGTGACGGGATCGCCGTCGGGGCCCACCGACGTCCCCAGTTCGCTCTCTTCGAACGCATCGGTGACCGCGCCGCCGGCGCCCGCACCCACCAGCTCGCGCCGGTGCCGGCGGCTCACCGCGTGCAGGCGGGCCAGCAGTTCGCGCACGTCGTAGGGCTTGACCAGGTAGTCGTCGGCGCCCAGGTTCAGCCCGTGCACCCGCGCGGTGAGGTCGGAGCGGGCGGTGGCGATCAGGATCGGGACGTCGTGGGTGCGCCGGATCCGGCTGCAGACCTCGAAGCCGTCCCGGTCGGGCAGGCCCAGGTCGAGCACCACGGCCTCGGTCTGCGGGGTGAGGCGGGCCAGCGCCATCCGGGCGGTGGTCACGTGCTCGACCTCCATGCCGTGCACCCGCAGCACGTCCGACAGCGCGGCCCCGAGCCGGGCGTCGTCTTCCACGAGCAGTACACGCATCCCCCTACCTTCGCCGGTCACGGTGTTTCGGGGAAGTCACGTAACCAGCCCGTGACCTCAGAAGATCCTCAATTCACCTTCACCGGCCGCTAGGTTCTTTCTACCTTCCAGACACACCATGCCGGAGGAGGAATCAGCCATGACGGCGGAAAACGTTGCACCGGGCGACGATTCAATGACATCAAACGGTGTCAACGGGTCCGGCGAGCGGACGGCCCTGGTCACCCTGACCGGCGTCAACAAGCATTTCGGCTCTCTGCACGTGCTCCGTGACATCAACCTCACCGTGAGCACCGGGGAGGTCGTCGTGGTGATCGGGCCCTCCGGGTCCGGAAAGTCCACCCTGTGCCGGACGATCAACCGGCTCGAGACGATCGACGCGGGAACGATCACGCTGGACGGAAAGCCGCTGCCGGCCGAGGGCAAGGCCCTGGCCACCCTGCGGTCGGACGTCGGGATGGTGTTCCAGTCGTTCAACCTGTTCGCCCACAAGACCGTGCTCGAGAACGTCACCCTCGGCCCGATCAAGGTCCGCAAGGAGAAGCGCGCCGAGGCCGAGAAGCAGGCGCTGGCCCTGCTCGAGCGGGTCGGGGTGGCCACCCAGAAGGACAAGTACCCGGCCCAGCTCTCCGGCGGTCAGCAGCAGCGGGTGGCGATCGCCCGGGCCCTGGCGATGAAGCCCAAGGTCATGCTGTTCGACGAGCCCACCTCCGCGCTCGACCCGGAGATGATCAACGAGGTGCTCGACGTGATGACCTCGCTGGCCAAGGAGGGCATGACGATGGTCGTGGTGACGCACGAGATGGGCTTCGCCCGCCGCGCCGCCGACCGGGTGGTCTTCATGGCCGACGGTCAGATCGTCGAAGAAGCGCCGCCCAGCACGTTCTTCACCAGCCCGAGCAGCGACCGGGCGCGCGACTTCCTCTCCAAGATCCTTACTCACTGAACCGGTTTCACCACTTACCAAGAGATTGGCGCACCCGATGAAGACCAGCATCCTGCGTACCCCGCGCGCCCGCCGCACCGTCAAGGTCGCGGCCGTCGTCGCGGCCGGTGTCCTGGCCCTCACCGCCTGCGGTGACAGCGACTCCGACGACAGCGACACCGGCTCGGCCGAGGTCAACGACGACGCCACCTTCGAGGCCGGCACCACCATGGCCACCCTCCAGGAGGCCGGGAAGATCACCATCGGCACCAAGTTCGACCAGCCCGGCTTCGGCCTCAAGGGCCTGTCCGGCGACCCGGAGGGCTTCGACGTCGAGATCGGCAAGATCATCGCCGGTGGCCTGGGCATCGAGGGCGACGACATCACCTGGGTCGAGACCCCCTCCGCGGTGCGCGAGACGGTGATCGAGGACGGCGACGTGAGCCTGGTCGCGGCCACCTACACGATCAACGACGAGCGCAAGGAGCGGATCACCTTCGCCGGGCCGTACTACGTGGCCGGTCAGCAGATCATGGTCCGCAGCGACGACACCGCGATCACCGGCCCGGACGCGTTCAAGGCCGACTCCAAGCTGAAGGTCTGCTCGGTCGCCGGCTCCACCCCGGCCGACAACATCGGCGAGTACCTGGCCAGCCCCGGCCAGCTGGTCACGTTCGACGTGTACAGCAAGTGCGCCGACGCCCTGCGCAACAACCAGGTCGACGCGGTGACCACCGACAACGTCATTCTGCTGGGCCTGGTCGGCGACTCCGACGGCGCGTTCAAGGTGGTCGGTGACACGTTCACCGAGGAGCCGTACGGCATCGGCGTCAAGAAGGGCGATGTGGAGTTCTGCAACTACATCGTGGACACGCTGAAGAAGGCGTCCGAGGACGGCTCGTACGAGAAGGCCTGGACCTCCACCGCCGGCAAGGTCGAGGGTTCCGAGGTCCCGACCCTGCCCACGGCCGACGCCTGCGCCTGAGCTCCTGGTGAGTCCGGCACCGGGGCTCCCCGCCCCGGTGCCGGCTCCACGACGTCCCCGAACTGACTGGAGTCACTGGTCATGAACGTCATCACCGACAACCTCGACCTCTTCTTCCAGGGATTCCTGAAAACGCTCGGAATCTGCCTGATCTGCATGGTCGGGGCGCTGGTCCTGGGAACCATCGTCGCCGCGTTCCGGGTCTCCCCCGTGGCCCCGCTGCGCGCGGTCGGCACGTTCTACGTGAACGTGATCCGCAACTGCCCGCTGACCGTGGTGCTGTTCTTCATCGCCTTCGGCCTGCCGGAGATCGGGATCAACCAGTCGTTCTACGTCTTCGGCTGCGCATCGCTGATCATCTACACCGCGGCGTTCGTCTGCGAGGCCCTGCGTTCGGGCATCAACGCGATCCCGGCCGGCCAGGCCGAGGCGGCCCGGGCGATCGGGCTGACGTTCAGTCAGAACCTCGGCTCGGTGATCCTGCCGCAGGCGTTCCGCACCGCGATCCCGCCGGTCGGCAGCGTGATCATCGCGATGTTCAAGAACTCGGCCATCCTGGGCGCTTTCGGGGTCAGCGGTGACCTGCTGGGCAACGCGATCCTGCTGACCAGCTCCCGGGGCGAGGACCCGACGCCGGTCTACCTGGGCATCGGCTTCTTCTTCCTGCTGATCACGATCCCCGCCGGCCTGCTGCTGGGATACTTCGAGCGCAAGGCGGTGATCCTGCGGTGAGCACGTCCAACCTCTCCGTCCTGTACGACGCCCCCGGTCCCCGGGCGAAACGCAACGCCCTGATCGGCAGCGCGGTGGTCGGGCTGGCCCTGATCGGTGTGCTGTACCTGGTCTACGCCCGGCTCGACGAGAAGGGGCAGTTCGAGCAGGAGCGCTGGGCACCCCTGGTCGACCCGTCGAACGACGACTTCAAGGCCGTCTGGGACCTGATCTGGGACGGCCTGAAGAACACCCTGGCCGGGGCCGGCGTGGCGATCGTGCTGTCGCTGGTCATCGGCATCGTCTTCGGCGTGAGCCGGATCATGCTGGGCCGCCGCTCCCGGCTGCCGGTGGTCACGGTCATCGAGATCCTGCGTGGCCTGCCGGTCATCGTGCTGATGTACATGGCCTACCAGCTGCTGCCGGACCTGGGGGTCAACTACGAGCCGCTGCCGGGTTCGGACGCGTTCTGGTGGATGGTGACCGGTCTGGTCGCCTACAACTCGGTGATCTTCGCCGAGATCCTCCGGGCCGGGGTGAACTCGCTGCCCAAGGGCCAGCGGGAGGCCGGTCTGGTGATCGGCCTGACGCCGTTGCAGACCATGCAGATGATCCAGCTGCCGCAGGCGTTCCGGACCATGCTGCCGGCGATCATCAGCCAGATGGTCGTGGTGCTCAAGGACACCTCGCTGATCGCCTTCATCGGGCAGTACCCGGAACTGCTCAAGCAGGGCCAGTTCATCTACCTGAACCTGAACAACCCGCTGCAGACCCTGCTGATCGTCGGTGGCATCTTCGTGCTGATCAACTTCGCACTGTCCCAGCTGGCGGTGTACGTGGAGCGGCGGATGTCCCGGCGCTCGGCGGGCCGGGGGATCAATGCGGTACACATCGACCCGGGAAGTGCTGGTAACAGCACGCTCTAGGACGATCGGGTGATCGCCCGAATGCCGAAGGCGCCGTTGCGCGGGAGACTTGTCTCCTCGCACCGGCGCCTTTCGCATGGGCGCGGCCCGCAGGAGGAGCCATGACTCTGACCGGTGAACAAGTCCGGAAGTACGTCGGCCGTGCAGTTTTCGACGCCGACCACGAGATGGTCGGTGAGGTCGACGCGGTCTACTTCAGCGACGACACCGGCGAACCGGCCTGGGTGTCGTTCCACACCGATTTCTTCGCAGAACGGGACGCTTTCGTCCCGGCCACGCAGATCGTGCCCACCGGCGAGGGGGTCTCGATCCCGCTCCCCCGTGACGTGATCCGCTCCATGCCGCGGATCAAACCCCGCGACGGCGCGCTGTCCAGCGCCCAGGTGGCCCGGCTGCACGAGTTTTTTGGGACGTTCTCGGGCCAGCATTTCGCCTCGGCTCACGAGGGTGCCCCGAAGTTCGCCGACATCAGTCACATCCCGGACCCGCGCCAGTCGTTCAAGGGCCGTGCGCACGAGACCGCCTTCGGTACCGGGATCGCGGGCCCGAACGAGCCGCACGACGTGACGTTGCAGGGCACGGGTAACTCGGCTCCGTAGGGGGCTGGGTTTCCAATTCAGGACGGTCGGCGCGCCGCTGTTTCTCGGGCGCGCCGATGCGCGTGGAGCCCCTGGGTGTGCGCGTGGTCGGGGCGTGTGGGGCTCTCGAATGGTGGGCGCGGGCGATCGCGTGAGACTTGCCTTCTCGGAACGGCGCAGGGCGCAGGTCTGCGCCAGGCAGAGGAGGAGAAGGTGGATCTGAAGCCCCACGAAGCGCGTGACCTGGTCGGACGTACGCTGCACGACTCCGGCGGCGAAAGTCTGGGCGAGGTCAGCGGCGTCTATTTCAACGATGCCGACCGGAGCCTGGAATGGGTCTCCATCGCCGTGCCGGCTTCGCTGGTCGGAGCCGATGCCCAGCAGGAGGAGCGGGGCACGAGCGACGCGATCGCCTCGGACGGCAGGACCGACGTGACGGACATGAGCGACGAGCGGGTCACGTCCGACACCTTGGGTGCATCCAGGACCGGAGCCGAGCTGCGGTTCGTGCCCGCTGGGGCGCTCAGGACGGCGGAGGACCGGCTGTCGCTGACTTTCTCCCGGGACGTGCTGCTGAACCAGCCGCACATCGAGCCCCAGGACGGCACCCTGTCGAACGCCCAGGTGGCCCGGCTGCACGAGTTCTTCCACACCTTCGACGGGCAGAGCCGGATCACCACCGCGAGCGAGGGCGAGCCGCCTACAGCCGCCGTCGGCGAAGGCGGGGAGAGTACGGCCCCGTTCACCGGACGGCACCACGAGCCCGCCTTCGGCACTGGCTCGTCGGGGCCCGGGGAGCCGCACGACGTCACGCTGCAGGGAACGGGAAATCCTGCTCCCTGATGCATCGCTCCGGTTCGTGACTGGGCTTCGGCCTGGTCACGAACAGGTTGGCTTTGCCGGCGGCTAGTCGAAGTCGGGGTGACCGAACATGCCTTCCGCGTCCAGTTCGGCCAGCTCTTCTCGGATCGCCTGGTAGGCGATGCCCGAGCTGTAGCCCTTACGGGCCAGCATCCCGGCCAGCCGTCGCAGTCGGCGTTCCGGATCGTCCTTGGTCATGCTGCCCGCCTTCTTGCGCACCAGCTGCCGGGCCGTTGCCAGCTCATCTTCGGAGCTGAGCGAATCCAGGGCCTCGCGGGCCGTTTCGTCGGCCACCCCCTTCTGCCGCAGCTCGTAGGCCAAGGCCCGCTTGGCCAGACCCTTTCCGGTGTGCCGGTTCTCGACGTACTGCCGGGAGAAGGCGGCGTCGTCGACCAGGTCGACCTCTTCGAACCGGTCGAGCACGGCAGCCGCCACGTCGTCCGGAATCTCTTTCTCGGCAAGCACTTTGGCCAGCTGGGCGCGGGTGCGGTCGCCGGCCGAGAGCTGCTTGAGCAGGATTTCGCGGGCTTCGAGCTCGGGGGCGACAGGCGGGCGGCGGCGTGCTGGGGAGGCTTCGGCACTGTCCGAGCCTTCATTGCCCAGCCTCTGGCCACCCGGGCCCTCGTTACCCGTGTATTCGTTGCTGGCGTATCCGTTGCCGGTGTTGCGGCGGCCCAACTGGCTACCGCCGGTGGCCTGGCGCTTTCGGCTGAGACCATTGCGTCGGCCTCCCCCACTTCGGCCTCGGGGCGAGTCGTTCTCGGGCGGTTCGCCGAAGAAGTTCTCTTGGCCGGGGCCGCCTGGGGTTTCGTCATCGCGGCGGGGGCGGCGGTCGAGCTTGCTGGTACGCCGAGGCTCACGCGCTCGCGGCTGCTGCCCCCGGGTTGAAGTCGGCTCCGCAGCGGGATCAGCACCCCAGCCCGGCAGGGTCCAGGCGGGCTGGGCCAGCTCGTCGGACGGAGCGCCCTGCGGCGTGCCTTCGGCATCGAGCTCGAGCGGCTCGCAGGCGGGAGCGCTTCGGCCCGAGCGGGCGGACCGGCCGGCCTGGTCAGCAGCCTGGTTGCCGCGGGCAGACTGGTCATCTGGGCCGGGTTGGCCGGCCCGCTGCCACTCGGCCTCTTTCTGGGCGATCATGTCGCGCAGGTCGTGCGGATTCAGCTTGGAGCCGTCGAGGCTGACCACGGTGCTCTGGGCGGTGCCTTGATCGGGCCGGCGCGAGTCCCGGCCCCTGCCGCCGAAGCGGCCAGAACCTCGGCCGCTGGAGCCCTGGCCACCAGAGCCCCTGCCGCCCGAACCCTCGTTCTCGGCGCCTTGCTTGTTGGTGTCCTCGCCCTTGGAGCCCTCGTTCGCAGCGCCCTCTTTCTCGGCGCCGCGGCGAGAACCGGATCCGGACGCGGACCGCCCGGCGTCCGGTCGCGCACCACCGGCGCGGCCGGAGAACAGGTTGTGGACAGTCGCCAGTCCCGGGGTGCCCCCCTCCAGGACACCCCGGGACCGTCGCTGGTCGTCGGTCATTCGTGCTTCACCTTTCCCAGTGGTGCGCCCGCCCGCGGCTCAGACCGGTACCGGAGGAGGTCGGCCGGGACCGTGGGCGGGACGCCGCCGGGATCAGAAGCTGACCGCGACCTCAGCGGGGGCGTTGACCTGCGCGCCCACACCAAGCTTCTCCTTGATCTTCTTCTCCAGCTCGTTGGCCAGGTCGGGGTTGTCACGCAGGAAGTTGCGCGCGTTCTCCTTACCCTGGCCGAGCTGGTCACCCTCGTACGTGTACCAGGCACCGGACTTGCGGATGAACGAGTGCTCGACACCCATGTCGATCAGGCCACCCTCACGTGAGATGCCCAGGCCGTAGATGATGTCGAACTCGGCCTGCTTGAACGGCGGGCTCATCTTGTTCTTGACGACCTTGACCCGGGTGCGGTTACCGACCGCGTCGGTGCCGTCCTTCAGGGTCTCGATGCGGCGGACGTCGAGCCGGACCGAGGCGTAGAACTTCAGCGCCTTACCACCGGTGGTGGTCTCGGGGGACCCGAACATCACGCCGATCTTCTCGCGCAGCTGGTTGATGAAGATCGCGGTGGTGCCGGAGTTGTTCAGCGCACCGGTGATCTTGCGCAGCGCCTGCGACATCAGGCGGGCCTGGAGGCCGACGTGGCTGTCGCCCATCTCGCCCTCGATCTCGGCCTTCGGCACCAGGGCGGCCACCGAGTCGATGACGATGATGTCGAGCGCGCCGGAGCGGACCAGCATGTCCGCGATCTCGAGCGCCTGCTCACCGGTGTCGGGCTGGGAGACCAGCAGGGCGTCGGTGTCGACCCCGAGCTTCTTGGCGTACTCCGGGTCGAGCGCGTGCTCGGCGTCGATGAAGGCGGCGATACCGCCGGCCCGCTGAGCGCTGGCCACGGCGTGCAGCGCCACGGTGGTCTTACCCGACGATTCCGGGCCGTAGATCTCGACGACGCGGCCTCGCGGCAGACCGCCGATGCCGAGCGCGACGTCGAGCGCGATGGAGCCGGTCGGGATGATCTCGATCGGCGGGCGGGTGTCGTCTCCCAGCCGCATGACCGAGCCCTTGCCGAACTGCCGGTCGATCTGGGCAAGAGCGGCGTCGAGAGCCTTTTCACGGTCCGCAGGAGCGGGCATGTGTGTTCACCTCACAGTCGGCCGGCTTCGCGGGATCGCGGACGCCGGATTCTTCCGTCGGTACAGACGCTAGACGCGACCACCGACAAACTTGGCCGAGTAAATTCGCCCTGTGGACAACCGGGCACTCGTGGGTACCGGTGAGAGCGCGATCGTCGTTGACCTCGAGCACCGGAACACCGGGACTCTATCCGAACAGGTGTTCGGACGAGCAAGCGACACGCCCGGCCCGAGCGCCTCGCGCACCCGTCCGCAGCATCAGCGAATCGCGCTCTGACCAGCAGTGCGACACCTGTAGGACCGGAGTGCGCATCTGCATTTTGCAAGCCCTGCAAAAGCGTTGGCCGCGAATCCCAGCCCGTCATTTTGTAACGCTGCGCAATCACTGTTGAACACGCAATGTGATGACGCACCGCGCCCGGCAGAGCCCCGAACGTCACGTCCCAATCGCCCCGTAGCCCCCTGTTGACACAGCATCATCACTGGCCAGGCGCGAGTGACGATTTCTGGAACAGGCTGTGACACGTGGCCCGAAGGGGTGGAAATGAGGATTACTTAGAGGCACAATGCCGGACATGATCGATGCACTCCGCGAAACCGACGAGTTCGGGCGTTCCCCGCTGCACTACGCCGCGGCCGACGGCGATGCCGCCGAGGTAGCGCGTCTCCTGGCCGAGGGCGCCGACCCGGGTCAGCCCGACGCCGTGCGCTTCACGCCGCTGCACTTCGCCGCCCAGGAGCAGCACCCCCAGGTGATCGGCATGCTGATCGCGGCCGGGGCCGCCACCACCGCCACCGACCGCTGGGGCAACACCCCGCTGTGGCGCGCGATCTTCACCGCGCACGGTCAGCGGGCGGCGGCCGACGAGCTGCTGGCCCACGGTGCCGACCCGGACGCCGCCAACTCCACCGGGATCAGCCCGCGCCGCCTGGCTCAGCGGATGGGACTGGGTGACCTGCTGGGCCCGTCCACCCAGCCGATCCAGCTGCCCCGCCAGCGGGACTGACATCGGCGCCCACAGGCGTCCATTGTTTGGGGGCTTCCGGATTCCGGGGGCTTCAGGACAGCAGCAACCGCTCCAGCCGGCGCCCGGCCAGCCACAGCCCGGCCAGGCCCAGCACCAGCAGGTAGATCACGTGCCCGAGCACGCTCGCGTCCATGGTGCCGAGCATCAGGGCCCGCTCCAGCTCGACCCCGTGGTACAGCGGGGTGAGCTGCACGATCACGCCGAACCCGCTGGGGTAGGTGGAGAGGGGGTAGAACGTGGTGGAGAGCAGGAGCAGGGGCAGGACCACCAGGTTGACCAGGTCGAAGTCCTGCCATGAGCGCATGAACGTGGTGGCCGCCATGCCCGCCCCGGCGAACGCCAACCCGATCAGCGTGGCCGCCGGCACGGCCAGCACCGCCCACCCCGACTTCACGTACCCCGCGACGAGCAGGACCAGCAGGAACGCCGTCGCGTAACCGGCCCCACGCAGCAGGGCCCAGCAGATCTCTCCCGCCGCCACCGCCCGGGGTCCCAGTGGTGTGGCCAGCATGCCGTCGTAGACCCGCGTGTATTTGAGCTTGCCGAACACGTTGTACGTGGAGTCGGCCACCGCCCCGTTCATGGCCGAGGCCGCCAGCAGCGCCGGGCCGACGAACTCCTGGTAGCTGAACGACTCTCCGCCGTACTGCACGCTGCCGACCAGTGCTCCGATGCCGATTCCCAGCGAGAGCAGGTAGAAGAGCGGCTCGAAGAAGCCGGAGATCATCACGAACAGCGAGCGCCGGGCGCCGCGGGCGTTGCGTTCGACCACGGCCGGGGCTCCGCGGAAGTGGGCCAGCCAGCCGGCCAGTCGGTGCAGGACGGTCGGAGCGGTCGGGGCGTCCGCGTGCTCCAGGGTGCTCACGACAGCAGCATCTTCTGGTAGGAGCACACTGCCAGCGCGTAACCGCCTGTGCCCCAGAGCACCAGGTAGGCCAGATGGCCCAGCGAGGCGATCAGCCCGGCCTCCTGCAGGGCGAGCTCGCGGCACAGCTGCGTGCCGTGCCACAACGGGGTGAGCCAGGCGAGGATCTCGACCCCCTGCGGGAACTGGCTCACCGGGAAGAAGGTGCCGGCGAAGAGGAACAGCGGCGTCATCACGAAACGCATGAGCACGGAGAAGTCGGAGTCGTTCTCGCGGGTGATCGAGAACGCGATCAGCGGGGCGGCGTGGGCCAGCCCGGTGAGCACGGCGACCGGGACCGCGAGGATCAACCAGGCCGAGGAGAAGGCCCCGGCCAAGGTGCCGATCACGGCGAACGCGACCGCGCCGAGGAGCAGCCGGATGGCGACGAAGAGCAGGTGCCCGGTGACGATGTCGGGGATGGTCAGCGGCGATCCGGCCTGGGCGTGGTAGTGCCCGGTCCATTTCCGGCTGGAGAGGATCGGCCAGGTGCACTCGCCGAAGGCGCTCTGCATCGCGCTCGCGGCCAGGATGCCGGGAGCGACGAAGGCCAGGTACTCCACCTCGCCGAGCGGGCCGGCCGTGTTGCCGTCGACCAGGCTGCCGAGCCCGAGCCCGAAGGCGCCGAGGAACACCAGCGGCATGACGAACGCGGTGGCGGCGCTGGCGCGCCAGGTGCGGCGGTAGGCACGCAGCCAGTACTCCAGGGCAGCCAGTGAACGGTGCGGGTCACCCAGTGCGGGGACCCCGAGAGTGGGCGTGGTCATCGCTCTTTCCCCTCAGTCGACCAGGGAACGACCGGTGAGGTGCAGGAACACGTCTTCCAGCGAGCTGCGGCGGACCAGCACGGAGAGCGGGCGGTCGGGGCCGGAGTCGACCCGGCGGGCGGCTGCGTCGCCGTCGTCGGTGTAGATCAGCAGGCGGTCGGGCAGTACCTCCACCCGGGCCGCGAGCGGGCCGAGATCCAGCCTCTCGCGGTGCGGTTCGAGGTCGAAGTCGCTGAACCGGACCTCCACCACCTCCCGGCTGGAATAGCGTTCGATCAGCTCGCGGGGTGAGCCCTCGGCGACGATCCGGCCGTGGTCCATCACCACCAGGCGGTCGCACAGCTGCTCCGCCTCGTCCATGTAGTGCGTGGTCAGGACCAGCGTGACGCCCTGCTGCTTGAGCCGGAAGAGCCGGTCCCACAGCACGTGCCG
The DNA here is from genome assembly GCF_030269265.1 of Kineosporia sp. NBRC 101677. Classification (NCBI taxonomy): domain Bacteria; kingdom Bacillati; phylum Actinomycetota; class Actinomycetes; order Kineosporiales; family Kineosporiaceae; genus Kineosporia; species Kineosporia sp. NBRC 101677. The sequence goes on along the minus strand of NZ_BSTA01000004.1, from coordinate 788,871 downwards.
GGCCTGTGGGTCGAGGCCGGTGGTGGGCTCGTCGAGCAGCAGGATCTCGGGGGCGCTGATCAGTGCCCGGGCGATGGTCAGACGGCGTTTCATCCCGCCCGAGAGCGGTTCGACCGGGCTGTCGGCGCGATCGCTGAGCTGGGCGAACCGCAGCAGTTCGTCGGCGCGACGGGCGATCTCGGAGCGGCGCAGGCCGAAGTAGCGGCCGTAGACCAGGAGGTTCTCGCGGACCGTGAGTTCCTCGTCGAGCAGGTCCTTCTGGGGCACGACGCCGAGCCGGGCGCGGATCGCCGGGCCGTCGGCCTGCGGATCCATCCCGAGCATGGTGAGGGTGCCCGCGGTGACCGGGGAGACGCAGCCGATCATGCGCATGGTGGACGACTTGCCGGCCCCGTTCGGGCCGAGGAAACCGAAGGCCTCGCCCTTACGGACCTCGATGTCGATGCCGTCGACGGCGACGAAGTCGCCGAAGTGCTTGGTCAGGGCGCGGGCCCTGATCAGGACCTCGGCCGGTTCCCGATCACGGACGTCGGTGGGCACCTGGGCCCCGACGTCCGGTGTGTGGGTGCCGGCCGGGTCGAACTGCGATGCGGGCCCTGCGTCCTGCCGGATCCCGATCTCTTCCCCCTGCTGCGGTGTAGCCGCTGCACCTTCCGTGGTTGCTGGGCCCTCCCCTGCCCTTCCCGTCATGCCCGGCGGCGCTCCTTCTCGTCTTTGCCCCACTGCCGTTCGGGGGGCACATCCATCGACCGGCACAGGGCGAACCACACCTCACGCAGTGACTCGCCCGCCTCGATCGCCTGCTCCGCCGTTCGGTTACCCAGTTCCAGCAGCACGAGGTCATGGACCAGCATGCGGCCGTGGGCGCGCCCGAACTCTTCGTCCACCAGATCCCAGAACTCGCTGCTACGCACCTTCCGAGCATGCCACCCGCCCGGCTCGGTGCGCTCGCGGACCAGTGTGGCAGCTACCTCCGACAGACTCGCCGATCTGCTCCTGACCTGCTCCGACGGCTTCTGGAGCCGAAATTGTCGGTGGTGCGTGTGAGGATCTGTGGTGTGACGGAACAGGTGCTCGAGCGATTCTCCCCGGCCACCCGCGCGTGGTTCACCGGGGCCTTCGCCGCGCCCACGCCCGCGCAGGCCGGAGCGTGGAACGCGGTCAGTGCCGGGCGGCACGCGCTGGTCGTCGCGCCCACCGGTTCGGGCAAGACCCTGTCTGCGTTCCTCTGGGCGCTCGACCGGCTCGCCGCCACCCCCGTCCCGGAAGAGACCAAGCGCCGCTGCCGGGTGCTCTACGTCTCGCCGCTGAAGGCGCTCGCGGTCGACGTCGAGCGCAACCTGCGTTCGCCCCTGGCCGGTATCCGGCAGGCGGCCGGGCGGCTCGGGCTGCCGCTGCCGGAGGTGAAGGTGGCGCTGCGCTCGGGTGACACGCCGGCCGACGAGCGCCGGGCCTTCACCCGTAATCCGCCCGACGTGCTGATCACCACCCCGGAGTCGCTGTTCCTGCTGCTCACCTCGCAGGCGCGGGAGATGCTCAGCGGGGTCGAGACGGTGATCATCGACGAGGTGCACGCCGTCGCCGGCTCGAAAAGAGGCGCCCATCTGGCGCTCTCGCTGGAGCGGCTGGACGCGTTGCTCGAGCGCCCGGCGCAACGGGTCGGCCTGTCGGCCACCGTACGGCCGATCGAGGAGATCGCCCGCTGGCTGGGCGGGCGCAACCCGGTCGAGGTGGTGCAGCCGGGCTCGACCAAGCAGTGGGACCTGCGGGTGATCGTGCCGGTGCCGGACATGGCCGAGCTCGACTCCGGTCCGGGCAGTACGGCCAGCGCCACCGCCGATCCCGACGAGGACCTGACCGGTGCAGCAGCCGGGGCCGCGGCCCGGCCCTCGATCTGGCCGCACGTCGAGGAGCGCATCGTCGACCTGATCGCCGAGCACCGTTCCACCCTGGTGTTCGCCAACTCGCGGCGGCTGGCCGAGCGGCTCACCGCCCGGCTCAACGAGATCTGGACCGAACGGCTGGCGTTGGCCGCCGACGACGGCCAGGAGCCGCTGCCTGACCACGGGGCGGTGCAGCCGGCCGCGATCATGGCCCAGTCCGGTGCCTCGGTGGGGGCCGCGCCGGTGCTGGCCCGGGCGCACCACGGCTCGGTGAGCAAGGAGCAGCGGGCGATCATCGAGGGCGAGCTCAAGGCCGGGCGGCTGCCCGCGGTGGTCGCCACCTCCAGCCTCGAGCTCGGTATCGACATGGGGGCCGTCGACCTGGTGGTGCAGGTGGAGTCCCCGCCGAGCGTGGCCAGCGGTCTGCAGCGGGTCGGCCGGGCAGGGCACCAGGTGGGTGCGGTGTCGGCCGGGGCGCTCTTCCCGAAGTACCGCGGTGACCTGGTGCAGACCGCGGTGGTGGTCGAGCGCATGCGCGAGGGCTCGATCGAGCAGCTCGCGGTGCCCGCCAGCCCGCTCGACGTGCTGGCCCAGCAGATCGTCGCGATGGTGGCGATGGACGAGTGGCGGGTGGCCGAGCTGGAAGAGCTGGTCCGCCGGTCCGCGCCGTTCGCCGGGCTCACCCGCGGGGTGCTGGAGTCGGTGCTGGACATGCTGGCCGGGCGCTACCCGAGCGACGAGTTCGCCGAACTGCGGCCCCGGCTGGTCTGGGACCGGCACGGCGACGTGCTGCAGGCCCGGCCGGGAGCTCAGCGGCTGGCGGTGACCAGCGGTGGCACCATCCCCGACCGCGGGCTCTTCGGGGTGTTCCTGGCCGGGGGTGACGAGGCCCGTAAGGGCGCCGGGCGCCGGGTGGGTGAGCTCGACGAGGAAATGGTCTACGAGTCACGGGTGGGCGATGTGTTCACCCTGGGCTCCTCGTCCTGGCGCATCGAGGACATCACGCACGACCGGGTCCTGGTCACCCCGGCGCCCGGTCAGCCGGGCCGGCTGCCGTTCTGGAAGGGCGATCAGCAGGGCCGCCCGGCCGAGCTCGGGCGCGCGGTGGGGGCCTACGTGCGCTCGGTCGGCCGGATGAAGGCCGAAGCCGCCCGCGAGCGGGTGCTGGCCTCGGGTCTGGACGAGTGGGCGGCCGACAACCTGCTGGGCTACCTGGACGAGCAGAAGCAGGCCACCGGGCACCTGCCGGACGACAAGACGATCGTGATCGAGCGCTTCCGCGACGAGATCGGCGACTGGCGGGTGGTGGTGCACTCGCCGTTCGGTGGTCAGGTGCACTCGCCCTGGGCGCTGGCCGTGGCCGCGCGTTTCCGCGAGCGGTTCGGGGTGGACGTGCAGGCCGCGCCGGGCGACGACGGCATCGTGCTGCGGCTGCCGGACGTCGAGACGGAAGACGGCTCGGCGCCGGACGTGGCCGACCTGATCGTGCTGGAGGCCGAGGACGTCGAGGAGCTGGTCACCGCCGAGCTCGGCGGTTCGGCGCTGTTCGCCTCGCGCTTCCGCGAGTGCGCGGCCCGCGCTCTCCTGCTCCCCCGTCGGCAGCCGGGCAAGCGGCAGCCGCTGTGGCAGCAACGTCAGCGAGCGGCCCAGTTGCTCGAGGTGGCCTCGCGCTACGGCAGTTTCCCGATCGTGCTGGAGACCCTGCGCGAGTGCCTGCAGGACGTGTTCGACGTGCCGGGCCTGGAGTCGCTGATGCGCGACGTGCGGGCGCGGTCGGTCAAGGTGGTCGAGGTGACCACGCAGCAGCCGTCGCCCTTCGCCCGCAGCCTGCTGTTCGGCTACGTGGCGCAGTTCCTCTACGAGGGCGACTCCCCCCTGGCCGAGCGTCGGGCGGCCGCACTCGCGCTCGACCCGGCGCTGCTGGCGGAGTTGCTGGGGCGGGGTGAAGGGGCGTCGCTGCGTGACCTGCTCGACCCGGCTGCACTGCGGCGCACCGAGGACGAGTTGCAGCGGCTGGCGCCGAACCGGCGCGCGCGCTCGATGGAACAGGTGGCCGACCTCGTCCGGATGATCGGGCCGTTGTCCACGTCCGAGGTGGTCGAGCGCACCATCGACGCCGAGGCATGGGCCGCCGTGGAGGCTGGACTGGGTGCTGAGCCGGGGCCGGATTCCGGATCTGGGCCAGACGCCGGACCTGGGCTGGACGCCGGATCAGCCGCGAACCGCGGGCCTGCCCTGGACGCCGAGCCTGGTGAGGGCACAGATCTTGAGGCGGGCCCACATCTTGAGGCGAGTCCAGGTCGCGAGGCGAGTCCAGGTCGCGAGGCGAGTCCAGGTCGCGAGGCGAGTCCAGGTGCCAAGGCAGCCCGAGATCCTGAGTCGGCCTCAAATGCCGAGGCAGGGCTAGGTTCCGAGGCAGGCTCAGGTCCCGACGCGGAGCCAGGTTTCGGGGCGGGGCCAGGTCGCGGGCCAGAGGCGGACGGCGCGAACGAGCTTGTCGATCTGGGTGCCGAAGGTGGCTGGGGGGATGACGCCACCGAGGCCGAGATCGCTGCGGCGGCCCCGGTGTCGGACGCCGCCGCCGGTGCCCTGGGGCCGGACGGATCGGACCCCTCGTGGCCACACGCGCGGCGGGCGGAGACGGTGACTGCCCGGGTTCCCACCGCCGATCCGGCTGAGGTGGGGCGCTGGCTGAGCGAGCTCGAGGGCGCGCGTCGGCTCATCCGGGTGCGGGTCTCGGGCGAAGAGCGCTGGGCCGCAGTGGAAGACGCGGGCCGCCTGCGCGACGCGCTGGGCACGGCCCTGCCGGTCGGGGTGGCCGAGGTGTTCACCGAGCCCGTACCGGATCCGCTGGGCGACCTGCTCTCCCGCTACGCCCGCTCGCACGGTCCCTTCACCGCGCAGGAGCTCGCCACCCGGCTCGGCCTGGGCGCAGTGGTGGTCGTCGACGGCCTGCGCCGGCTCGTCGACAACGGCCGTCTGGTGCAGGGCGAACTGCGTCCGCTGGAGTCCGGCGGCGGTCAGGGCATGGACTACTGCGACGCCGAGGTCCTGCGCACCCTGCGGCGGCGCTCGCTCGCTGCGCTGCGGGCCGAGGTCGAGCCGGTCCCGGCGCTCGACCTGGCCCGGTTCCTGCCCGGCTGGCAGGGCGTGGGCGGCCGCACCCGTGGGGTCGACGGCGTGTTGCGGGCCGTCGAGCAGCTGGCCGGGGCCTGGATCCCGGCGAGTGCGCTGGAGACCCTGGTCATCCCCGGCCGGGTGCCCGGTTACACGCCGGCCCTGCTCGACGAACTGACCAGCGCCGGCGAGGTGGTCTGGGCCGGGCACGGCACCCTGCCGGGTGACGACGGCTGGATCTCGCTGCACCCGGCCGACCTCGCGCCCCTCACCCTGGCCGCGCCCGAGGCCGAGTTCGAGCCCGAAGAGAAGCATCTGGCCGTGCTCGACGCGCTGGCCGGTGGCGGGGCCTACTTCTTCCGGGCGCTGAGCGACGCGGTGGCCAGCACCGACGACCAGGAACTCACCCAGACCCTGTGGGACCTGGTCTGGGCCGGGCAGATCAGCAACGACACCCTGTCCGCGCTGCGGGCGAAGCTGGCCGGCGGCAAGGTCGCGCACAAGAGCCGCCCGAGCGCCCCACGCGCACGTTACGGCCGCTACGGCTCTCTGCGGGCCGGGCGGGGCGGTTCCTCACGCCCGGCCATGCCCAGCCGCACCGGCCCGCCGCTCGCCGCCGGGCGCTGGTCACTGCTGCCCGAGCGCGAGCCGGATCCGACCGCCCGCGCCCATGCCCAGGCCGAGGTGCTGCTCGAACGGCACGGGGTGGTCACCCGGGGCGCCGTGATGGCCGAACGGGTGGCCGGCGGTTTCGCGGCGGCCTACCGCGTGCTCTCCGGCTTCGAGGACGCAGGGCGGGTGCGGCGCGGCTACTTCGTCGAGGGCCTGGGCGCGTCCCAGTTCGCCGGCACCGGCGCCGTCGACCGCTTGCGGGCCTCGGCCCGGCCCGCCGGTGAGACCTTCGCCTCCGAAGGCGGCTTGCGCACAGTGGTTCTCGCCGCCGCCGACCCGGCCAACCCCTACGGCGCCGCCCTGCCCTGGCCTGAACGTCCCGGCGACAACGCCGGGCACCGTCCCGGGCGCAAGGCCGGAGCCATCGTCATCCTGGTCGACGGAGCGCTCACCCTCTACGTCGAACGCGGCGGCCGCACGCTGCTGTCCTGGACCAACGAGGAAGAACTGCTCCGCGCCGCCGCCGACGCTCTGGCGCTGGCCGTGCGAGAGGGGGCACTGGGCCGGCTCACGGTCGAGAAGGCAGATGGGGAGGGAGTTCTGAACACCGACAACCCGCTGGCGCAGGCCCTCGAGAACGCCGGGTTCCGGGCAACTCCGAGGGGTCTGCGGCTGAGAGCCTGAACGGCCAGGATCAGGAGACCGCGGCAACATCTCGGTCGGGTGACCGCGAAACCGGCTGACCTGGCCTTCAGCGGCCGCTCCGCAGCCGACCTGGTGATTCCGCAGCCGACCTGGTGATCAGCGGATGGGCGCCCGGCAGACGGCAGGGAACGCCCAGCCCACCCGGGCGGTCAGAGGCAGCGACGCGCAACGCTCCGCCCGGCAGCGCCGACCCGGCAACGCCGACCCCGACAACGCCCAGCCCGACAACGCCGACCCCGACAACGCCCAGCCCGACAACGCCCAGCCCGACAACGCCCAGCCCGACAACGCCCAGCCCGACAACGCCGACCCAGCAGCGCTGGCCCTGCAACGCCGACCCTGCAACGTCCAGCCCGGCACTCAGCAGGTAAGCCGTGACAGCCGGAAGCCAAGGGGCAAGGCACCCAGCCTGATGCTGGACGGCTCATGGTCGGGTGCTTCGGCAGCCCTTAGCCACCGGGCGATGAGATGTACATCGTGTACCAGGTGTACGCAATGTACGCCTCACCGACTGGGCCTAGCCGTAGCTGGCCGGGGGCAGGAGGCGAGTGATCGTGTGGTCATGAGTCCGGCGCGTTCCGTTGAGCGCAGCGTCTGCGTGAGCATCTTCTGGCTGATCCCGGCGATTCGGGTTCGCAGGACACGCTGTACCTGCGGGGGCCCGGGTGGGGGCCAACTGCCGCAGCGAACGCCCCGTTTCGTGTAGGGGGTTCGCGGGAGATCGGGGGCTCGGCGCCCCTCGGTCGATGGGGCCACAGGCGACAGGGCGCTGCGGGATGGCTGGCACCTGGGCAGTCAGGCGTAACGCTCGACGAACCGCCGCTGCCAGGGTGTTTCGACGGCGTGGGGAGAGTATCCGCGTCGTACGAACGCCACCGCCTCGGTCGGGGGCACGCCGTCGAGCACGGCGAGGCAGGCCAGCGCGGTGCCCGTGCGGCCTCGGCCACCCGCACAGGCGATCTCGACCCGTTGTTCCTCGGCCCGGGCCAAGGTTTCCTGCAGCACCTTGCGGGCCTGTTCCCGGTCGGTGGGTAGGCGGAAGTCGGGCCAGCGGATCCAGGCGCTGGCCCAAACGGTCGCTGCCGGTGGCTTTCCGAGCAGGTAGACGCCGAACTCAGGGTCGGGGCCGGGTGGGGTGCCAGAGCGCAGGCCCCGGCCCCGGATACGGCGGCCCGAGGGCAGGTCGAGGACTCCCGGTAGACCTTGGTCCCACATGCTGCCCTCCTCGGACGCGAACGATCAGGCCAGGCTCTGGGAGGATTCTTTGTCGAGGACCGGCGCCCTGTCCATCTCTCGCCAGGCCCCGCCCCTGAGCGGCTGCAGGGTGACCAGCACGTAGCAGAGCCCCACGAACAGCAGGGTCCCGGTCAGCCCGACCTGGTCCACAGCGAGGCCGGCGGCCAGGCTGCCGAGCGGCATTCCGGCCCAGCAGCCCGCATTGACCAGCCCGAACGCCCGGGCCCGCATCTGCGGCGGAATGCGCTCGAGCATCACCGTGCCGAGGATCGGGTTGATGCCGCCGGCGCAGAAGCCGGCCAGCGCCTTCATCACCAGCAGCACGCCGAAGGGCAGGCCGGCGGCGAACGCCAGGTAGACCGGGCCCCCGGCCAGGGTGAAGGCGATGATCAGGGTGGGTCGGCGGGGTAGGCGGTGCCCGACGGCACCGAACAGGAGTGACCCGAGGAAGGCGCCGCCGCCCATCGCCCCGACCAGCAGCCCCAGGGCGACCGCACCACTCAGCTCGCGGTCGGCGTAGACCGGCACCAGCACGGAACTGCCCGCCGCGTCGAAGAAGTTGGTCACCACGACGAGCAGGACCATGGCCCGCATCAGCGGGTCCGCGGCGACGAAGCGGAAGCCGGCGCGCAGGTCCTGCCAGTAGCCCGACCCGGCCACCGACTCACCGGCCGTTGCCGGCGTTCCTGGCTCACCCTCGTCCTCAGTTGTGCTCCTGACCTTGACCAGCCGGGCCACGAGCAGCGCCGAGACGACGAAGCTGGCCGTGTCCACGAACATCGCCTCGAGACCGCCGAGGGCCACGACCAGGAACCCACCGAGCGGGGCACCGAGCAGACGGGCTCCGCGTTCGGTGGCCTCCATCCAGCCGACGGCGCGCTCGAGCGGGACGCCGGACTCGGCGGCCACCTCCGGCAGCATCGCCCGTCGCGCGGTCTGGCCGGGAGCGTCGATCAGGTTGCCCGCGAAGATCAGCACGAACACTGCCCAGAGGGGCAGGCCGGTGGTGACGTGCAGGAGCGGCACGAGCATCACGAAGAAGCCGCCGCAAAGGTCAGCGAGGATGCTGGCGCGCCGGTAGCCGAGCCGGTCCACCACTGTGCCGCCGAACAGGTCGCCCAGAACGATGGGCAGGGTGGCCACCACCCCGGCGACCCCGGTGGCGGAGGCCGAGCCGGTCTGGTCGAGCACGTACAACGGCAGGGCCAGCAACGTGATCATGTTGCCGGTCAGGGAGAGCGTGTGCGCCAGGAAGAGGGCGTAGAGCGAACCCCGGCGATGCTGCGACATCAGGGCCTCCGGTACAGCTGATAGGTGGCGACCACGGTCTCGGTGCCGGGCCGGCTGCCGTGCGAGGCCTTGGCCTCCCAGCGCTCGGCCAGCTCGTCCAGCTCCCCCTGCAGTTCCTGCATCTGCTCCACAGTCAGATGCAGGAAGACGTCACCGGTGGTGGACGCCTGCACCCAGTCGGGTTCCAGCGTGGGTTCGATGTCCAGGTAGGCCTCGTACGTGCTCAGGAGCCGACGGGCGATCAGGCGACGCAGCGCTCCCGAGGCCACGTGGCGTTCCGGGTCTTCCAGGTCGTCGGACGGTGACCAGGAGGTGCTGGCGTGCGCCGCCCGCCACCAGCGCTCGCGGCGGTCGCGGGCCAGCTCCGGCGCCTCCTCGACGAAACCGAACTCCGCCAGCTTGCCCACGTGGTAGCTGATCGAACCGGGGGCCTCGTCGAGCAGCTCGCAGAGCATCTTGACCGACTGCGGGCCCCGGATCCGCAGCTCCGCCAGCAGCGAGATGCGCAGCGGGTGGGCCAGCGCCCGCATGGCCTTGGGATCGCTGAGGTTGACCGTGCCCTCGTCGCCGACCCGTCGGCGGTCCTGCGCTTCGTCCATGAGGCACGAGAGTAGATGCACAAGAACTCTTGCGCAATGAACGTTGTGCAACTCGTAGCCCAACTAGGCAGTACGGCAGACCGGTCGAACGCACTGCCCCTTCGAGGCGGCGCCCCGCCCCACCTGCAGGCATGCTGGTCGGGTGCCCGAAGGTGACGTCGTACTGAGAACCGCGCGGCGGCTCGACGCCGCGCTCGCCGGGCGTCGCCTGGTCAAGGCCGACCTGCGCTGGCCCTCACTGGCCGGCGAGAACCTGGTCGGTCTGGAGGTGCTTGAGGTGGTCGCCGTGGGCAAGCACCTGCTGATCCGCCTGGAACAGAACGCGACGCTGCACAGCCATCTGCGGATGGAGGGCTCCTGGCACGTGCACCGCACCGGGGAGCCGTGGCGCCGGCCGCGGGCCGAGCACGAGATCCGGGCGGTGCTGGTCAACCAGGAATGGACGGCGATCGGTCACCACCTCGGGATGATGGACCTGATCGCCACCGACCGGGAGAGCACCCTGGTCGGTCATCTGGGGCCGGACATCCTCTCCCCCACCTGGGACCTGGCCGTGGCCACCCAGCGGGTGCGCGACCAGGGCGAGCGGGAGATCGGGCTGGTCCTGCTGGACCAGCGGGTGATCGCCGGGATCGGCACGTTCTTCATGAGCGAGGCGGCGTTCCTGCGCGGGGTGAACCCGTGGCAGCCGACCAGCGAGGTGGCCAAGCTCGAGGAGCTGGTGCGGCTGGCCCACCGGCTGATGGTGGTGAACGTGGACCGCGCCACGCAGGTCACCACCGGCAACGCCCGTAAGGGGCAGGAGGCGTACGTACACGCGCGATCGGGCCGGCCGTGCCGTCGCTGCGGCACGACGATCCGGGTGGCGACCCTGGGAGAACCCCCGAACGATCGGGCGGTGTTCTGGTGCCCGCACTGCCAGCCGGGCGTGGTGCCGACCGATGATGGACGTCCGCGGCGCCCGTTGGGTGCCGAACGCGGACCAGTAGGTGCCGAGCGGCGGATCCGGCCACCTCGGCCTCGGTCGCCCTACCGACGCTGAGCACCCCTGGGCGAAACGGCAAAACCCGAGTGCCTCCGGGACGAGAAGTCCGGAGGCACTCGGGTTCAGCGCAGAGCTGTGGGGTTATGCGGCTCCGGCGAGCTCGTCGGCCAGCCCCTCCGGAACAGTGTCAGGCACCCGGACCGCAGCGGGCACGAGGTTCTCCGCCGCCGCCACCCGCTCGCTGACCTCGTGCAGCACCGAGGACAGCGGGACGTCGAGCGCCCCGCAGATCGATGCCAGCAGCTCGGACGACGCCTCCTTCTGACCGCGCTCGACCTCGCTCAGGTAACCGAGGGAGACACGGGCCACCGAGGACACCTCTCGCAGGGTGCGGCCCTGCTGGCGCCTGGCATCGCGGAGCACGTCGCCGATCTCCTGCCGTAGAAGCACCATGGCGCGCCCTCCTTTCTGTGGTCCTACCCTCGGTGCCCCGCCCGGAAGGCGGGACTCGACGGTGTTGGCACCATCTTGCCCCCGAACCGTTACGACCGCGTGGCCGACAGTCCGGCGTCCGTTCGACTTGACGGACTGTTGTTTACCCGGTTCGTACTCCGGGCGCGATCCGTACGGACCGGCCGATGTGCGTCGTGGTGGATTCACCGTACCCCGCGGCACCGACAACGGTCGCGCAGGAGTCCGAACGGGGGTGGCCGGAACGGCACTTTCGGACCGGTTGGCAGCTGACGACATGTGAGACCTAACGGCGCCGGAGGTGCCCCTGTTCCGGGGTTGAGGCAGGAGGACTCAGGTTCGGCCACCCCTTGACGAACCCGGCTCGGTGACCTGTCGGCACCCTGTGAATCAGCTGTTCACCTCGACCAGGAGCTCCAGCACCCGGGCCGCGCTGCCCAGCCGGATCGCCGCCCGGTCGCCGGGCAGGTCCAGGCGCAGCACCCGGGCCGTGACCTGCTCGTGACCTACGGTCCGGTAAAAGTCCAGGTCAGTCGCCGGTTGCGAGGCCTTCACGAGGGGTCCGGCGACGGCCACGAAGACCCTTCCGGCGGGGGCTCCGTCGGCCGGGCCCGGGCCCGCGACGCCGGTGGTGGCGAGGCCGTAGTCGGCCTTCAGCAGCTCCCGGACGCCCCCGGCCATCTGTGCGGCGACGTCCGGATCGACCGGCCCTTTCGCTGAGAGCAGAGCGGGATCGACGCCCAAAATGTCTTTCTTGAGCTCCGTCGCGTAGGCCACCACGGCTCCGCGCAGCACCGCCGACGCACCGGCGATCGCCACCAGAGAGGCCGAGACCATGCCGCCGGTGAGCGATTCGGCGATGGCCACGGTCCGCCCCTGTTCGCTGAGGGCTGAAACGATCTGGGCCGCAGTCTGGTCTATGTCCGCAGCAATCTCCGCATCGGCCACGGCGTGGTGCGGAGAGGCCGCGAGCTCACTCTCGTCCGCGTCGCCCGGCTCCAGTCCGGGCGGGGACGGCTCCTGGGTCTGGGTCATGGGGCACAGCGTGCCACTCCCCCACGTGACTACAACCCGTGAGGGCCCCTTCGGTCCAACGGCTTCTAGGCCGGGGACCGACCGGCCCGGCGCAGGCGCACGGCCTGGGCCACGTAGTCGATCCCGGTGCCCACGGTCAGGGCCACCGCGACCCCCATGCAGGCGAACGCCAGCGGCTGGACCGCGTCCGGCAGCGGGCAGACCATCAGCATGATCGCCACCGACTGGGCCACCGTCTTGGCCTTGCCGCCCCGGCCGGCCGCCATCACGCCGTACCTGATCATGAAGAAGCGCATGACGGTGATGCCGAGCTCGCGGAAGAGCACCAGCACGGTGACCCACCACCAGAGCTCACCGATCATCGACAGGGAGATCAGCGCGGCCCCGATCAGGGCCTTGTCGGCGATCGGGTCGGCGATCTTGCCCAGGTCGGTGACCAGGCCCCAGCTGCGGGCCAGGTCGCCGTCGATCCGGTCGGTGATGATCGCCCCGGCGAAGACCACCGCGGCGGCGATCCGCCAGCTGGTCTCCTGCCCGTCACCGTGCAGCATGAGCACGGCGAACAGCGGCACCAGCGCGATCCGCAGGGCGGTCAGCGCGTTGGCGATGTTCCAGTTGCTGGGCGCCTTGGTCGTGGTGCTCACCCGGCTGAGTTCACCGCGGACGAGCCCGCGGGGGCCGCCAGATCGACCGCCGGATCGACCGCGGAGGCGATCAGGTCCACACCCATCGTCTCGGTGACGACCGCCTCGACCCAGTCGCCGGGGGCGGCCTGCACGCCGGGCAGCAGCACCTGGCCGTCGACCTCCGGGCCCTGGTGGGCGGCGCGGCCGACCATCGTGCCCGGATCGTCCTCGTCCACACCCTCGACCAGGACCCGGACCCGCTCGCCGATGCGGTCTTCCGCCCGCTGCGCGGTGAGCTCCTCGACCAGGCCGGTGATGTGCGCGACCCGCGCCGCGACCTCGTCCGCCGAGAGCTTGCCGTCGAGCGTGGCGGCCTCGGTGCCGTCCTCGTCGGAGTAGCCGAACACGCCGACCACGTCGAGGCGGGCCTCGACCAGGAAGCCGGCCAGCTCCTCGACGTCGGCCTCGGTCTCGCCCGGGAAGCCGACGATCACGTTGGAGCGGATGCCCGCCTCGGCGCTGCGCTCGCGGATGCCGCGCAGCAGGTTGAGGAAGTCACCGGTGCTGCCGAAGCGGCGCATCCGGCGCAGCACGGCGTTGGAGGAGTGCTGGAACGACAGGTCGAAGTAGGGCGCCACGCCCTCGGTGCCGGCGATCGCGTCGATCAGGCCGGGCCGCAGCTCGGCCGGCTGCAGGTAGGACACCCGCACCCGGTCGACGCCCTCGACCGCGGCCAGCTCGGGCAGCATGGTCTCGAGCAGGCGGATGTCGCCCAGGTCTTTTCCGTAGGACGTGGAGTTCTCGCTGACCAGGAACAGTTCCTTCACGCCGCGCTCGGCCAGCCAGCGGGCCTCGGTGAGGACCTCGGCGGGGCGGCGGGACAGGAAGGCGCCGCGGAAGGCCGGGATGGCGCAGAAGGTGCAGCGGCGGTCGCAGCCGGAGGCGAGCTTCAGCGGCGCCCAGGGGCGGCCGTCGAGCCGGGCCCGGATCACCCGTGGGCCGCTGACCGGAGCCACCCCGGAGGGCAGGTCACCGATGATCACCGGGTCCTGCGAGTGCCCGGGGACGGCGACGGCAGCCTCCCGGCGCGCGGTCGGCGTGAGCGGCAGCAGGGTGCGCCGGTCGACCGGGACGTGCGACTTCGGCTTCTCGCCGTGCAGGATCGCGTCGAGGTGCTTGGAGAGGTCGGCGTAGGAGTCGAACCCGAGCACCGCGTCGGCCTCCGGCAGCGACTCGGCGAGCTGCTCGCCGTACCGCTCGGCCAGGCAGCCGACGGCGACCACGGCCTGGGTGCGGGCCGGGCCGTCCTTCAGCTCGGCGGCCTCCATCAGGACGTCGATCGAGTCCTTCTTGGCCTGCTCGACGAAGCCACAGGTGTTCACGACGGCGACGTCGGCGTTCTCGGCGTCGTCGACGAGTTCCCATCCGGCGGCGGCCAGGCGACCGGCCAATTCCTCCGAATCGACCTCGTTCCGGGCGCATCCCAGGGTGACAACAGCTACGGAGCGAGGGGCAACCACGGCCACAGACTACTGGCCGTTTCGGCCTGCCGGATTCACCAGCCCCAGTTGCCCGCCCGAGGAGACGTTGAGCACCCCCTCGGCCCAAGGGTCCCACGGGGAACCGGAAGGCCCCGGCCGCCTACGCGACCGGGGCCCACCGACGTCCTCGATCTCTAGGCGTTCTCGCTCAGCAGGGCCCGCATCGAACGGGTCGGCTGCAGCCAGGCGCCACCGGCCGGCAGGTTGTCCAGCCGCACCCGCGGCAGCGGGGTGGTGAAGGCGCCGGGCACGTCCTCGAGGTCGACGAACCGGATCACCTCGGACTCCTGCGCGTAACCGGCGACCTCGACGAAGGACAGCACCGTGACGTCCACGCCGTCGCGGGCCAGTTCTTCCAGCGGCTCGTTGAAGTTGCGCCCGTCACCGCTGGCCACCACCAGGCGCCGCAGCGTCCGGGTGCGGTGGCGCTCGGCGATGTGGGCGAGCATGTCGTCGTCCACGTCGTCGAGCGGGCCCAGCTTGGGCCGGGCGAACACCGAGTAACCGAACGAGCGGATCGCCTCGACCCAGCCGCGCATCGTGGCGGCCCCGCCCGGAGGCACGTTCGCGAAGACCGCACCCTCCACGTCCCGGTCGCCGGCCTGGGCCAGCAGCCACTTGGCCACCGCGTCGAACCGCGGCCGGGACTGCGCCGACGGCCGGCCGCCGATCACGTTCGAGAGCGTCATGTCGATGTTCGGGGCGTCCCAGACCAGCAGGTCCAGCTCGGCCCGCTCGCCGCTGACCAGACCGAGGTCCTCGACCGTAAGGGGGGCGTCCTCGCCCAAATCGTCGTCAATCATCATCCATACCTGGTTCCCATAGATCTTCTACCCGGCCGGCGTCGTCGTCCGGCGGGGTCTCACCGCGGATCAGGGCCAGCGTGGCAGGAAGATCGTCAGGTTTCACCATCACGTCGCGCGCCTTGCTTCCCTCGCTGGGTCCCACCACACCCCGGGACTCCAGCAGATCCATCAGCCGGCCCGCCTTCGCGAACCCGACCCGCAGCTTGCGCTGCAGCATCGAGGTCGACCCGAACTGCGAGGTGACGATGAGTTCGGCAGCCGCCAGCAGCAACTCAAGATCGTCACCGATGTCCTCGTCGATCTCCTTGTGGACGACCGGGGCGGCGACGTCCTCGCGGTAGACCGGCTGCAGCTGCTCGCGGACGTGCTCGACCACCCGCTCGATCTCGGACTCGGTGACCCAGGCACCCTGCACGCGCATCGGCTTGGAGGCGCCCATCGGCAGGAACAGCCCGTCGCCCTGACCGATCAGCTTCTCCGCCCCGGGCTGGTCGAGGACCACCCGGGAGTCGGTGACCGAGCTGGTCGCGAACGCCATCCGGGACGGCACGTTGGCCTTGATCAGGCCGGTGACCACGTCGACGCTGGGCCGCTGGGTGGCCAGCACCAGGTGGATGCCGGCGGCCCGGGCGAGCTGGGTGATCCGGACGATCGCGTCCTCCACGTCGCGCGGCGCGACCATCATCAGGTCGGCCAGCTCGTCCACCACGACCAGCAGGTAGGGGTAGGGCTGGAGCCGGCGCTCGCTGCCGGGCGGCAGCACGACGGTGTTGTTGCGGATCGCCTTGTTGAAGTCGTCGATGTGCTTGAACCCGAACGCCGACAGGTCGTCGTAGCGGGCGTCCATCTCCTTCACCACCCACTGCAGGGCCTCGGCGGCCTTCTTCGGGTTGGTGATGATCGGCGTGATCAGGTGCGGGATGCCCTCGTAGGCGGTGAGTTCCACGCGCTTGGGGTCGACCAGCACCATCCGCACCTCGTCGGGCGTGGAGCGCATCAGCAGCGAGGTGATCATCGAGTTCACGAACGAGGACTTGCCGGCGCCGGTGGCCCCGGCGACCAGCATGTGCGGCATCTTGGCCAGGTTGGCGATGACGTAGCCGCCCTCGACGTCCTTGCCCACGCCCATCACCATCGGGTGCTCCGAGCGCCGCGCGGTCTGGCTGCGCAGCACGTCGCCCAGGGAGACCGTCTCGCGGTCGGCGTTCGGGATCTCGATGCCGATCGCCGACTTGCCCGGGATCGGCGACAGGATGCGCACGTCGGCGCTGGCCACCGCGTAGGAGATGTTCTTGCTCAGCGCGGTGACCTTCTCGACCTTGACCGCCGGGCCGACCTCGACCTCGTAGCGGGTCACCGTGGGGCCCCGGCTGAAACCGGTGACCTGGGCGTCGATGTTGAAGTCCTCGAACACCCGGGTGAGCGACTCGACCACCTTGTCGTTGGCCTCGCTGCGCTCCTTCGGGGCGGGCCCGGCAGGCAGCATGTCGGACGGCGGCAGGTGGTAGGTGACGTCTCCGGCCAGCAGCAGCTGTTCCACCCGCTCGGGCAGCTGGGTGGTCTCGGGGGCTTCGGGAGGGCTGGACGGGACGGGCGCGATCTTCGCGACCGGGGGCGGCGGCGGAGGGGGGGCCGGGCTGTCGGCCGGAGCCGGGGGTGGCGTGCCCCGCCCGGCGTCCAGCAGGTCGCGCAGGTCGACCTCCTGGGTCTCGCGGACGGCGTCTTCCTGACCGGCGGCGTCGACGTCGAAGACCCGGGCCGCACGGCCTTTGCGCGGTTTGGCCGGCCGGGTCGGCACCGGGGCCGTGTCCTCCTCGTCGGGGGTGAGGATGGCCTTGGCGTAGGCCTCGTCGCCGTGCAAGGGGCCCTCGTCGCCGGCCGGCCCGCGGCGGAAGCGGCGGCCGGTGAGGTGGTACTCCTCGTCGGTGCCCATGCCGGTGAGGGAGTCGTGCAGGTCGCGCAGACGGTCCGGAATCGCGTAGACCGGGGTGGCGGTGACCACGAGCAGACCGAAGAAGGCCAGGAGCAGCAGGATCGGCACGGCGCCCCAGACGCTGACGCCGGCCTCGAGCGGGGCCGAGACCAGGTAGCCGATCATGCCGCCGGCGCCGCGCATGTCGCCCGCGCCGTCGGACGGGCCGGGCACGTCGGCGGCCAGGTGGGTCAGGCCGGTGGCGGAGACGATGATCGCGGCGGTGCCGATGAACATCCGGTTGACCGAGGCCATCTCGTCCGGCCGGCGCATCACCAGCCAGCCCGCGACCAGCAGGAGCAGCGGCAGGACGAGCGAGACCTTGCCGATGGTGCCGGCCGCCACGGCGTGCACCGCGACGCCCAGGTTGCCCGGCAGGCCCCACCACTCGCGGGAGGCGACCACGATCGCGGCGGCCACCAGGAGCAGGCCCACACCGTCGCGGCGGTGATCCGGGTCGAAGTCCCGGGCACCCTGACCGACCACCCGGGCGCCCCCGCCGACCAGGTGGGCCAGGCCCATGTAGAGGCTGCGAACCATCCGGAACGGCAGCGGGGCGCGGGCCGGGGCACTACGGCGGGCGGGCGGGCGAGCGGCGGCCTTGGTCGTCCGGCCGGTGCCGCGGGCCTTGGTGGTGCGCCCCTTGCCCTTGGCCGTGCTCTGGGTGCGGGACCGTCCGGACGCACTCTTGGAGGCAGTGGAGCGCGACGAACTGCCGCCAGATGTGGACGTACGGGTCGCCATGATGGCGAGGCTACGCGATAGACACACCGGATCACGGGTGCAACGCCGAGGGTCACGCCGGGCGGCGTCATCCCTTCGCCCAGGCCTGGTGACACACCGTGCAGCCGGTTCGAGCGCCTGGATCGGCCGCCCCTACAGTTACGCCGTGCCCGCCCACACAGCCCAGGACCAGCAGATCGAGGCCCCGGCGGACACCGGGCTGCACTTACGCCGGCACCGCTCCACCCGGGCGGTTCTGCTCGTGGTCGCAGTGGGCGCGGTGGCCGCGATCGCGGCGGTGGTGGGAGTGCGGCAGCTACGCACCGATCCCCCGCCCCCCTGGCCCGCTCAGGCTGCGCAGATCGGCAGCTCCACCTGCACCGACCCGTCCACGAACCAGCAGTGGCGAGTTTCCTGGGAGGTGAGCTCCGAGCTGGGGGTACGGCCCACCGCACTGCATGTGCGCACGCTGCCCAACGGCGCCTGGCTGGACCGGGCCAACGATCGCTGGCAGCTGCGCTGGAACCAGGCGCCGGCCGAGGTGGCCGGCACCGACTTCGCCTGGAACCACGATCTGACCGCCCCGCTGTCCGGCCTGTCCCAGGTGGCCGTCTCGGCCTCCCTGTCGCCGCGATTCGTCACCCCTGACGGTGCCTGCACGGTCTACACCGCTCCCTTCGGACCGGGAGCCCCCGGCAAGGGGTCGGTCGCCGTCATCGGCGACAGTCTGATCGCCCAGCTGGTGCCCGCGGCCGCTACTGCTTCCGGAACCACCGTCTCGGCTGCACCCGGCGCAACCACGCCAGCACAAACGTCCGTTGTTACCCCCACCGCCGTACCCGGCGCGCCCGCGACGGGCCCCCTGCTCACCGCCCTGCTGGATCGCGGCCACCGCGCCCAGATCGACGGGCAGGGAGGACGACGATGGGTGGCCGCGCAGGAGGAGCTGGACGCGCTCGAGCTGGCCAACGGCACGATGAAGGACGAGTTGCGCGGGCTTCGGGAGGCCGGCTCAGTGGTCGTGGCGCTGGGGACCAACGATGCGAACTGGGCCGGGCTGGCCCCCGACGACGTGCAGTTCGAGTCCCGCCTCAGCTGGACCCTGGAGAACCTGCAGCAGACCATCGACGAGCTCGCCCAGCGAGGGCACTGCACGGTGCTGCTGACCATGGCCGCGCAGGGAAAGGTCAACGCCGGAACGCCCCGGGGTAACCGGTTCGAGCTGACCGCCGCCCGGATCAACGCACTGCTGAAGCAGAAGGCCGACGCCGAACCCCGCCTGGCCCTGTACGACTGGGGTTCACAGGGAGACCAGCACGCCTTCGGCACGGCCGACTCGTGGTTCGGCGCCGACACCGTGCACCTCTCCCCGGCCGGGATCACCGCCTACAGCCGTGCCCTCTCCGAGGCGGCCGATCTGGGCTGCTCATGACTGAGCGGCGCGGTGGAAGTTCTCCACCGCGCCGCTCAGTGAGCCGGATCAGGCCTCGATCACCAGGGGGATGATCATCGGCCGGCGCCGGTAGGACTCGTTCACCCAACGGCCGACCACGCGCCGCACGATCTGCGAGAGCTGGTGCGTGTCGTTGTTGGTGCCGTTGCTGGCCGCGTCCCGCAGGGCGTCCAGGATGCGCGGGCGGACCTTGTCGAACACCGCCTCGTCCTCGGCGAAGCCGCGGGCGTGGATCTCCGGGCCGGCCAGGACCTTGCCGCTGGCCGAGTCGACCACGACGATGATCGAGATGAAGCCCTCCTCGCCGAGGATCCGCCGGTCCTTCAGGTCGGCCTCGGTGATCTCGCCGACCGTCGAGCCGTCCACGTAGACCAGGCCGCACTCGATCTTGCCGGCGATCGTGGCCTTGCCGCCGATCAGGTCGACGACCACGCCGTCCTCGGCGACCAGGACCCGCTCGCGCGGCACCCCGGTCTTGACCGCGAGCTCGGCGTTGGCCACCAGGTGCCGCATCTCGCCGTGCACCGGCATGACGTTCTTCGGCTTGATGATGTTGTAGCAGTAGAGCAGCTCACCGGCGCTGGCGTGACCGGAGACGTGCACCCGGGCGTTGCCCTGGTGCACCACCTTGGCGCCGAGCCGGGTGAGCCCGTTGATCACCCGGAACACCGAGTTCTCGTTGCCCGGGATCAGCGAGGAGGCGAGCACCACGGTGTCGCCCACGCCGACCTCGACCCGGTGGTCACGGTTGGCCATCCGGGACAGCGCGGCCATCGGCTCGCCCTGCGAGCCGGTGCACATCAGCACCACCCGCTCGTCCGGCAGGTCGCCGACCGCCTTGATGTCGATCAGCACGCCCGGCGGCACGGTCAGGTAGCCCAGGTCACGGGCGATGCCCATGTTGCGCACCATCGAGCGGCCGACCAGGGCGACCCGGCGGTTGTGGGCGTGCGCGGCGTCGAGCACCTGCTGCACCCGGTGCACGTGCGAGGCGAACGAGGCCACGATGATCCGGCGCTCGGCGGCCGCGAACACCGAGTTCAGCACCGGGGTGATGTCCCGCTCGGAGACGGTGAACCCGGGCACCTCGGCGTTGGTCGAGTCCGGCATGAACAGGTCCACGCCGGCCTCGCCGAGCCGGGCGAAGGCCCGCAGGTCGGTGATCCGGCCGTCCAGCGGCAGCTGGTCCATCTTGAAGTCGCCGGTGTGCAGCACGGTGCCGGCGCTGGTGGTGACGGCGACCGCCAGGGCGTCCGGGATGGAGTGGTTGACCGCCACGAACTCGCAGTCGAAGGGGCCGAACTGCTCCTTCTGCCCCTCCTTCACGGCGAGCGTGATCGGGGTGATCCGGTGTTCCTTCAGCTTGGCCTCGATCAGTGCGAGGGTGAGCTGGGAACCGACCAGGGGCAGGTCGTTCTTCAGGCGCAGCAGGTAGGGCACCGCGCCGATGTGGTCCTCGTGGCCGTGCGTGAGCACCACGGCGACCACGTCGTCGAGCCGGTCGGCGATGTAGGAGAAGTCGGGCAGGATCAGGTCGACGCCGGGCTGGTGGTCCTCGGGGAACAGCACCCCGCAGTCGATGATCAGGAGCTTGCCCTGGTGCTCGAGCACCGCCATGTTCCGGCCGACCTCGCCGAGGCCACCCAGCGCGACCACGCGCAGGGCACCCTTCGCCACGGCCCGGGGTCTGCCGAGTTCGCTCAGGTTGTTGATCATGCGGTCACCTCGCGGCGCGCGTCGTCACCGGCACGCGCCGGTTCGGCGGGGCCGGTCTCGTTCGACAGGTTCAAAGAAGCTGTGCCTCCTCGAGGTCGCTGCGCAGCAGCGCTACCTCCTCGTTCGTGGCCGCCGTCTGCGGCAGTCGTACTGTTCTTGTGGGCAGTACTCCCATGAGTTCCAGAGCGGCCTTGGCCATCACCGCGCCCTGGGCGCGGGTCATGACACCGCGGACCGCGGGCAGCACCTCGGAGTTGATCCGTCGCGCGGTGACCAGGTCACCTGCGTCGACGGCGCCGACCAGCCGCCGGTACTGCGCGGCCGCGACGTGGCCGACGACACTGATCATGCCGGAGGCGCCGATGCTGAGCCAGGGCAGGTTGAGCTGATCGGAGCCCGAGTAGATCTCCAGGTCGGTCTGCTCCAGCAGCCAGGCCCCGGCGTACAGGTCGTCCTTGGCATCCTTCACCGCCGTGATCCGCGGGTGCTCGGCCAGCCGGAGCAACGTCTCGGCCTGGATCGGTATGCCCGAGCGGCCGGGGATGTCGTAGAGCATGACCGGCAGGCCGGTGGCGTCGGCGACCGCGGTGAAGTGGGCGAGGAGGCCGGCCTGCGAGGGCTTGGAGTAGTAGGGCGTGACCGCGAGCAGCCCGCGCGCCCCGGCCTTGGCGGCCTGGCGGCTGAGCTCCAGGGTGTGGGCCGTGTCGTTGGTGCCGATGCCCGCGATGACCACCGCGCGCTCACCGGCCGCCTCCACGACGGCCCGCAGCAGCTGTTCCTTCTCGGCGTCGGACGTAGTCGGCGACTCACCGGTGGTGCCGGAGACGACCAGCGCGTCGCACCCCGCGTCGACCAGGTGCACCGCCAGCTTCTGGGCGGTGGCCAGATCGAGCTCCCCGGCCTCCGTGAAGGGCGTGACCATGGCGACGCCGACGGAACCGAAGGAACGGGTGACGGGTTCCACGGACATGAGGGCCACGGTACCGGGCCGGGAGCGGTGCGCGGCGACGCGTGGTGCTGCGGGGCGGGCCGGCCAGTGAGTGCTGACCCTATTCGCTCGGGGGTTCGAACAGGGTCAGCACTCGCCGGGACTCATCGGTCTGGCATCCGGCGATGTTACGAAAAGGATTCGGAAGTGGTTCAGGTCACACGACGGTATTCTCGGATGCGGTAGCGGGTGCCGGTACGGGACTCCACCCAGTCCGGGGCCTCTTCGGTGGTCCACTCCGGCGGGACGAGGGGTGCGTAGGTGTCACCGGCGACCTCGAGATCGACCTCGGTGACGACCAGCCGGTGCGCGAGCGGCAGGAACTCGGCGTAGACAGCCCCTCCCCCGATCACCCAGACCTCCGGGGTGTCTGCCGCGTGCAGCGCCTGCTGCGGGGTGTGCGCCACGACCGCGCCCTCGGCGGACCAGTTCTGGTCGCGGGTGAGGACAACGTTGCGGCGGTCGGGCAGAGGCCTGAACCGCTCGGGCAGCGAGTCCCAGGTGGCGCGGCCCATCAGCACGGTGTTGCCCCTGGTCAGGCGGCGGAAGTTGGCCTGGTCCTCGGGTACGTGCCAGGGAATGTCACCGGCCCGGCCGATCACCCGTCCGGCGGCCTGGGCCCAGATCAGGGCGATCGTCATCGGGCCCGCACCTGCACGCCGGCGTCGGTGACCACGAACTGCACCGCATCGAGATTTTGGACGATTGCGTCGGCCGGGAGCTGATCGGCGGCATGGGTGGTGGTCACGGCCAGGCACGCCGCGCCGGCGGCGCGGCCGGAGGCCAGACCGGCCGGAGCGTCTTCCACGACCAGGCAGTCACTCGCGTCGAACCCGAGTTTCTCGGCGGCCAGCCGGTAGGGCGCCGGGTCCGGCTTGCCCACCGCCACCATGTCGGCGGTGACCAGCACCGAGGGCGCCACCAGGCCGGTGACCGCGATCCGGGCCCGGGCCAGGGGGCCGACGCACGAGGTGGCGATGGCCGAGCGGCCGCTGGGCGCCAGGGCGGCCAGGGCCTCGGCCGCGCCGGGCAGGACGACGACGCCCTCGGTGTCCTCGGTCTCGATCTCCTCGATCCGCCGGGTGCCGGCCGCCCACTGGTCCTCGGGCAGGAACTCGGGCACGATCTGCGCGGCCGGGACACCGTGCCACGTGCCGAAACTGGTCATGGGGACGCCGAACTCAGCCGCCCAGCGCAGCCAGGACCGCTCCACCGCGGGGGTGGAGTCGATCAGGGTGCCGTCCATGTCGAACAGGACGGCGGCGAAGGTGCGCCCGGCGAGGGAGCCCAGGAGATCGTTGTCGGCCACGCTCCTCAGCCTAGGTCCTCAGTCCTGTCCCGGCCCGCGGCCCCGGGTGCTCCCTCGGCCGTATCGGTGCGCTTTCGGGGGCGGGTGGAATGATGCCCACATGGCATCGAACGTCCTGGTCCGGCCCGCCCGCGCCAGTGATCCCGCGGTGATCGGCGCGATCCAGTCCCGGGCCTGGGGCACGGCCTACGCGCAACTGCTCCCGGCCGAGGCGCTGGCCGTGCTCACCCCGGCCGAACTCACCCCGGTCTGGCGCGAGGCGGTGCTGCGCCCGCCCAGCGCCAAGCACGGGGTCTTCGTGGCCGTGACGGACGACCTGGTGGTCGGTTTCGCCTCGGTGGCGCCGAGCGACGACAAGGACGCAGACGCGTCGACCGGCACGCTGGGCGTGCTCGCGGTCGATCCGGGGCACCAGCGGGCCGGGCACGGTTCGCGGCTGCTCTCCGCGGTGGTCGACCACCTGCGCCGGCACGACTTCGGCGCGATGACGGTCTGGGTTCCGGAGGCGGACCAGCCGCGTGTCTCGTTCTTCACCTCGGCGGGCATGGTGGCCGACGGAGCCCGCCGCTCGTTCGCCGGCGCGGGTGGGCAGACCGTGGTGGAGGCCCGCTACGGGGCCGAGATCGGGGCGCCCGCGGGTGGCTGAGACCGGCACCGTGGCGGCGAAGGGCACCCGGCTCACCGGGATCGACGTGGCCCGGTCGTTCGCCCTTTTCGGCATGATGGCCACGCACATCCTCTCCGGCCCGGGGTCGGACGAGGGCCTGATGGGTGCGGTCCACGAGGTGGCCGGAGGGCGGGCCGCGGCACTCTTCGCGGTGCTGGCGGGGGTCGGGCTGGCGCTGGCCTCGGGCGGCGACGACCCCACGCCCGAGAAGGTCTCCCGCACCCGGCGGACCACTCTGGTGCGTTCGGTCGCCCTGGTCGTACTGGGCCTGACGCTGGGCCTGGCCGAGACCCCGGTGGCGATCATCCTGGCCTACTACGGCCTGCTCTTCCTGGTCGCGGTGCCGGTGCTGGCCCTGCGGGCGCGCCGGCTGGCCGGCGCGGCCGTGGCCTGCGCCCTGGTCACCCCGGCGCTCAGCTACTGGCTGCGCGGCGAGCAGGAACTGGAAGAGGCGTCCGGCCCCAACCTGGAATGGTCGTCCCTGGCCGAGTTCGGTTCGGTGCTGCGGCATCTGCTGCTCACCGGGTACTACCCGGTGCTGACCTGGACCACCTATCTGTTCGCGGGGCTGGCCGTCGGCCGGCTGGCGCTGCGCAGCCGCCCGGTCGCGGCCGCCGTGGCCGGGACCGGTGCCCTGCTCGCGGCGAGCGCCTGGGCCGTCTCGGCCGTGGCCGTCCGTCTGGCCGGGGGTTTCTCCATCCTGATCACCAACGACCTGCCCACCCGCTACTCGGTCGACGGGGTCTCCCCCAACGACGGCTTCTACGGCACCACCCCGGTCAGCGATCCGTGGTGGCTGGTGGTCCGGGTGGCGCACAGCGGCTCGATCACCGACCTGGTGCACACCACCGGCACGTCGCTGCTCGTGCTCGGGCTCACCCTGCTGGCCGTCCAGGCCCTCTCCGACGCCGGGCGAGCGGCCCGGGTGCTGCTGACCATGCTGGCCGCAGCGGGCTCGATGACGCTGACCCTGTACTGCCTGCACGTGCTCGCGGTCGGGCTGAACGCCAGCGGCGGGTCGCTGGTGGACGCCTGGCCCTTCCTGGCGCTGAACGTGGCCGGCGCGATCGTCATAGCGTTGCTGTGGGGAGCGCCAGGGCGGCGCGGCCCGGTGGAGGACGCGATCGCCACGGTGGCCGGGGTGGCGGCGCGCCGCTGACCGGCGGCGCCCAATGCGGGCGAAGATCGGTGCAACGTCGGCGGCAGGCTCGTCGTCTGTCTACCGCAAGATCCCCCGTGCCCGGGGGACGCGTGTGCTCAGCCGGCCGCTCAGCCGAGCGGCGGGCCGGAGACACCGAGGAGCCAAGGAGGCATGGTGGGCCTGTTCGACAAGATCCGCGGCGAGCTGATCGACATCATCGAGTGGCTGGACGACAGCCGCGACACGATGGTCTACCGATTCCCGCGGTACCAGAACGAGATCAAGATGGGCGCCAAGCTCGTGGTGCGGGAGTCGCAGACCGCGGTCTTCGTCAACGAGGGCACCATCGCCGACGTGTTCGGTCCCGGCACCCACACCCTGCAGACGCAGAACATGCCGATCCTGTCCACGCTCAAGGGCTGGAAGTACGGGTTCGACTCGCCGTTCAAGGCCGAGGTCTACTTCGTCAGCACCCGTCAGTTCACCGATCTGAAGTGGGGCACGCAGAACCCGATCATGCTGCGCGACGCCGACTTCGGGATGGTCCGGGTGCGGGCGTTCGGCGCCTTCTCGGCCCGGGTCTCCGACCCGGCCCGGTTCCTGAAGGAGCTGGTCGGCACCGACGGCCTATTCAAGACCGACGAGGTCAAGGAGTTCCTGCGCCAGCTGATCGTCGGCCGGCTCACCGGCGCCCTGGCGCACGCCCAGGTGGCGGTGCTCGACCTGGCCCTGCACCAGGAGGAGATCGCCGCCCGGCTGGCCGGCACCCTCACCGAGGAACTGGCACCGAACGGCATCGCGGTGCCGAAGTTCATCATCGAGAACGTCTCGCTGCCGCCCGAGGTCGAGCAGGCGATGGACAAGCGCACCCAGATGGGGGTGCTCGGCGACCTGAACAAGTACACCCAGTTCCAGACCGCCAACGCGATCGAGAACGCCTCGAACAACCCGGGCGGCGCCGGTGACGCGCTCGGCCTCGGTCTGGGCGTCGGGCTCGGCCAGCAGGCCGCCGCGGCGATGACCCAGAAGCCCACGCCGCCTCCGGCTCCCCAGGCCCCGGCCGGCCCGCCGCCGCTACCGAACCCGGCCCAGTGGTACATCGCGGTCAACGGCCAGCAGCTCGGCCCGCTGGACGAGGCCGGCCTGCAGAACAACGTCTCCGGGGGCCAGCTGTCCGGCAGCACCCTCGTCTGGCGGGCGGGGATGAACGAGTGGACCGCGGCCTCCGCCGTGCCGGAGGTGGCCCGGTTGCTCAACCAGGGTCCGCCGCCGCTGCCGCCTTCGCTGCCCCAGAGCTGAACCCCCACCCCAACTTCCGGTAGAGCAGGTCAGGGATGACGGACGAGAGCGTCCAGAGCACGACGCCGCAGGAAGGCGCCCAGTACACCCAGCAGCAGTACCCGTGTGTCTCCTGCGGCGCCCGGCTCACCTTCGCCCCCGGCACCACCGCCCTGAAGTGCCCCTACTGCGGGGCCGAGCAGCAGGTGGCCCGCGACCCCGACCGTGAGGTGAACGAGCACTCGTACCAGCAGTGGCTGGCCGGGGCCCAGGACAAGCCGGTGGTGCAGCTGGCTCCGCACACGGTCACCTGCACCGGGTGCGGGGCCCGCACCGAGACCGACCACATCTCGGACCTGTGCCCGTTCTGCGGCGCCGCCGTGGTGGTCGAGCAGGACGCCGACCTGGTGATCGTGCCGGAGGGGGTGCTGCCCTTCGGGATCACCGCGTCCAAGGCCATGGACCTGTTCCAGAGCTGGGTGAAGAGCCGCTGGTTCGCCCCCAACTCGCTGAAAACCCTGGCTGCCCGGGAGGCCCTGGAGGGCACCTACCTGCCGTACTGGACGTACGACAGCGACACCCACACCAGTTACTGGGGTCAGCGGGGCGACTACTACTACGAGACCGAGACGTACAAGGACGCCGAGGGCGAGGAGCAGACCCGTGAGGTCCGGCGGATCCGCTGGACCTCGGTGAGTGGCCAGGTGCAGCGCGGTTTCGACGACGTGCTGGTCTCGGCGGTGAAGCGGCTGCCGGTCGAGAAGGTGAACAAGCTCGAGCCCTGGGACCTGCCCGCGGCGGTGCCGTACCAGCCGGAGTACCTGGCCGGCTACCAGACGCTGCGCTACGAGGTGGAGCCGCCCGAGGGCCTGGAACGGTTCCAGGACATCGCGCAGAACCAGATCGAGCGGGACTGCCGCGACGACATCGGCGGCGACCAGCAGCGGGTCAGCTCGATGGACACCCACTGGGGGTCGGTGACCTTCAAGCTGCTCCTGCTGCCGGTCTGGCTGGCCGCCTACCGTTTCGACAACCAGGTCTGGCGGGTGATGATCAACGCCCGCACCGGTGAGGTGATCGGCGACCGGCCCTACAGCTGGGTCAAGATCGCCGCCGCGGTGGTCGCCGGCCTGCTGCTGGCCGCCGCCATCGCCCTGCTCGTGATGGCGGTACGCGGCCGATAGCTCCTACAGGTAGTGCTCCAGGCCCTGCACCAGCCCGGGACGCCCGGCGACCTGGCGCACGGCCAGGAGCACGCCCGGCATGAAGGAGATGCGGTCGAAGCTGTCGTGCCGGATGGTCAGCTGCTCCCCCGGCCCGCCCAGCAGCACCTCTTCGTGGGCGACCAGGCCCCGCAGGCGCACCGAGTGCACGCGCACACCCTCGACGTCGGCGCCGCGGGCCCCGTCCAGCGCGGAGGTGGTGGCGTCGGGCGAGGGCGCCACCCCGGCCTCGCGGCGCGCGGCCGCGATCTGCTGGGCGGTGTGCCGGGCCGTGCCCGAGGGGGCGTCGGCCTTGTTCGGGTGGTGCAGCTCCACCACCTCGACCGACTCGAAGTGCTTGGCGGCCTCGGCGGCGAAACGCATCAGCAGCACCGCACCGAGGGCGAAGTTGGGGGCCAGCAGCACGCCGACCTCGGGGGCCTCCGCCAGCGCCGCCCGCACCTTGGCCAGACCCGCCTCGGTCCAGCCGGTGGTGCCGACCACCGCGTGCACGCCCTGCTCGACGCAGGTGGCGACGATGTCGTCCACCCCTTCGGGCCCGGTCATCACGACCGCGACCTGTGCGCCCTTCAGGCCGGCGAGGAGGTCGTCGCCGGAGCCGATCCGCGCGCTGAGCGTCAGATCGGCGGCGGCCTCCACCGCTTCGCAGGTGGTTCTGCCCATCCGACCGGCCGCGCCGATCACTGCTACCGCTGTCACGCAGGCGAAGGTACCAGCGATGGATCCGCCGACCGGCCGGTCGGCGGATCCATCGCGTTCCCGTCACCTCGGGCCAGCCGTCACTGCGGCGCCTGAGCCGCGTACGGACCCGTGTCCGGCCTCGCAAGGATGGCCAGCACGTCGGCCTCGGACGCGCCCAGCAACGGACCCAGTCCGCGGAAGGTCATGACGCCCGCCTCCCAGTCGATCCGCCACAGTTGGCTCTTGTCCGTGGCGTCGCAGGGCTTCAGAGGTACGGTGCCCTCGCGGGGCACGTCCGAGGACACACAGTTGCCGGCCGCCCCCGGTGAGATCATCCGGATCTGGTACTCCGCCCGGTCCGGGTCCGGCTGCGGGAAACCCCACAGGTCGTTCATCGGCAGGACCCCGAGGTCGGCCTCACTGAGATTGCCCGAGTCCTCGATCAGCTTCACGTTCTCCACGTTGCCGACGGTCCCCGGGACGAGCTGGATCTGCACGCCGTAGGGCAGATCCGATGCGGCCGGCTGGATGGCCACCGCGTCCGGGCCCTGCACGGCCCGCAGCCCGAACAGGCCCCCGGCGGCGAGCAGGACGACCGCCAGCGCGCCCACACCGGACCGGACCACCCGACGGCGCGTACCCCGCCTGCGCACGCCCTCGGGTGGAGGCACCGGAACCTCCCTTCCCGCCGCAGCCACCAGATCGTGCAGACGCTGGTCAAGACCGGCCACCGCCCATCACCCCCTCCTCGCTCAGGTTCTCGCCGAGTTGCTCCCCCAGGGCCTGACGGCCTCTGACCAGCCACGACTTGACCGTGCCCTCGGGCGCCCTGAGCTCCTTGGCGATCACGCTCACCGGAGCATCGGCGAAGTAGTGCAGCACCAGCGCCCGCCGCTGCCCGTCCGGCAACGTGCGCAGGGCCTGGACCAGGGCGACGTGATCAGGCCCGAGCCCGGAAGGGTCCGAGGCCGGCGGTGACGAGCTCCGGCGGTGGGCCCGGAGCCGGTTCCCGTTCTTGCGCCACGTGCTGATCTCCACCCGCACCGCGACCGTTCGCACCCAGGCCTCCGGCGAATCACTGCGGCGCACAGCGCCCCAGCGTTGCCAGGCCCGGGTGAACGCCTCGGCGGCCGCATCCTCGGCGGCGGCCAGATCGCCGTTCATCGCGTAGAGCTGGCCCAGGATCCGCCGGTAGGAAACGGCGTAGAACTCATCGAACTCCTGACTCCTCGACACGACACCCCCCTTCCTGCATTCCCTCCATCACACGCAGAAGACGCCTGGACTGCGGGACAGGATGCGAGCGGCCGCGATTTTCTTCGCGGCCGCTCGGTCGGTGGGTGTCAGGAGAGCGCCGGGTCCACCTTGGCCGTCTCGATCTCGCGGCTGGTGTCTTTCAGCGCCACGCCGGAACGCCCGAGCTGACGGGCGCCGGCGATCAGGCCACTGACCACGCGGGCGGCGGCCGCGTACGGAAGGCCGCCGGGGGCATGGATGTTCGACACGCAGTTACGGTCCGAGTCGGCGAGGCCGGGGCGGGGGCGATGGGTGAGGTAGATGCCCAGGCTGTCGGCCACGGAGAGACCAGGGCGTTCGCCGATCAGGACCAGCACCGTCTGCACGCCGAGCGCCGCACCGATGTGGTCGCCCAGTCCTACCCGGGCCTGAGTGGCGATCACCGGTGGGGCCAGGGTGAGGGTGGGTGGGAGGACTTCGACCAGGGCCGCGAGCAAGGCCGGGCCGTGGGTCTGGAGGGCTCGGGCGGAAAGACCGTCGGCCAGCACGAATCCGACGTCGGCCGCGGCGGCGGGGACGCCGGAGAGGTCGGCCGGGAGCCGCCCCAGGTCTGGGCGGCGCAGGTACTCGGCGCGATCAGCGGCCTGGCTGGTCACGACCACCGCGGGGCCCAGGCGGGAATGCGGTTCCTCCGCGGAAGAACCGCCCACCCCGGCGTCGGCCAGTGCTTCCAGCAGAGCATCCACGTCGAGCGGATCGTGCACCGCGTCCCGGGCGATCGCATGAGCCAGGCGGAATTCCAGCACCCGCGACGTCGGCATCCCGTCGCCCACCCGCCCCAGCCCGATCCGGGCCTGGGTGGTGGCCCGCAATTCGTCCCAGAAGTCCGTCACGAAGCCACTCCCGTCAGGGCCAGGGCACGCAACGCCGAGGCCGAAGCGTCTACGGGCAGCACCCGTCCCCCGTCGGCCAGCATTCCCAGCTGGTCCAGCCAGGCCTCGAACTCCGGGGCCGGCCTCAGCCCGAGCGCCTGCCGCACGTACAACGCGTCGTGGAAGGACGTGCTCTGGTACCCCAGCATCACGTCGTCAGCCCCCGGCACCGCGATCACGAACGAGCAACCGGCCACGCCCAGCAGCGTCAGCAGGTTGTCCATGTCGTCCTGATCGGCCTCCGCGTGGTTGGTGTAGCAGACGTCCACGCCCATCGGGAGGCCGAGCAGCTTGCCGCAGAAGTGGTCCTCCAGCCCGGCGCGCACGATCTGCTTACCGTCGTAGAGGTATTCCGGCCCGATGAACCCGACCACGGTGTTCACCAGCAAAGGCTTGTACTCGCGGCAGACCGCGTAGGCGCGGGCCTCGAGCGTCTGCTGGTCGACCGGACGCCCTCCCACCCCACGATGAGCGTCGGCGGAGAGCGCCGAACCCTGCCCGGTCTCCATGTACATCACGTTCTGCCCGACCGTGCCCCGGTTGAGCGACAGCCCGGCCTCGTACCCCTCGCGCAACATCGAAAGCGTCACCCCGAAGCCCTGATTCGCTGCCTCGGTGCCGGCGACCGACTGGAACACCAGGTCCACCGGAACACCGGCCTCGATCAACCCGATGGTGGTGGTGACGTGGGTAAGCACGCACGACTGGGTAGGGATGTCGTAGGTGGAGCGGACCTCGTCGAGCAGATGCAGCAGATCGGCACAGGTCTGCGGTGAATCGCCGGCCGGGTTCACGCCGATCACCGCGTCCCCGCAACCCAGCAACAGACCATCGAGAGTGGCCGCAGCAATGCCGCGTAGATCGTCCGTAGGGTGGTTGGGTTGCAGTCGCGTCGCGAGCCGCCCCGGCAGGCCGACGGTGGAGCGGAAGGCCGACGTGACCCGGGTGGCGCGGGCCACCGCAATCAGATCCTGATTGCGCATGAGTTTGCTTACCGCGGCGACCATTTCCGGCGTCAACCCAGGAGCCAGCGCCGTAAGCACGGAGCCGGCATCGGGGCGAGGTGCCAGATCCAGCAGCCAGTCACGGAACGCGCCTACGGTCAGCGAGGACACCGGCGCAAAGGCCTCGCGGTCATGGGTGTCGAGGATGAGCCGCGTGACCTCGTCGGTCTCGTAGGGCACCAGCGGTTCTTCGAGGAACTGCGACAAGGGGACGTCGGCGAGCGTCAGTTGGGCAGCAACCCGCTCGGCGTCGCTCTGTGCTGCGCACCCGGCGAGTTCGTCTCCGGAACGGGCCGGCGTGGCCTTGGCCATCAGATCGACCAGCCCGTCGAACTGGTGTGTCGTACCCCGGCTGGTCTGTGCGTACCTACTCATGGGCTTACCTCCCCGGCCCAAAATAAAGGACGCCTGTTACCGCGAAGGCGGTTACAGGCGTCCTTTGTTTCGAACGAGGTTTTCAGGCGATCCGGAAGGTGCGCTCGGGATCGAACGGCCCGACCACGGCCAGAGACAACGGACGGGAGGCCAGATCCTCGGCCAGCGACCGGATGTCTTCCGCGGTGACCTCACGGATGCGCCCCAGAGCCCGGTCGAGGCCCAGGTATTCACCGTGCACCAGCTCGGCCTTGCCCAGACGGGACATCCGCGAACCGGTGTCCTCCAGACCCAGCACCAGACCGCCGGCCAGCTGACCGTGGGCCCGGAGCAGCTCCTCTTCCGGCACCGGTTCTGTCGCCAGACGGCGCAGTTCGGCCACCATCAGGGCGATCACCTCGTCCACCCGGGACGGGGTGCAGCCCGCGTAGAGACCGAAGTAGCCGGAGTCGGAGTAGCCCGAGGCGAACGAGTAGACCGCGTAGGCCAGGCCCCGCTGTTCGCGGATCTCCTGGAACAGACGGCTGCTCATCCCGCCCCCGAGCACGGCGTTGAGCACCGACATCGCGTAGCGACGGCGGTCGGTGGCCACCAGGGAGGTGGTGCCGACGACCACGTTCGCCTGCTCGGTGGCCCGGTTCACCACGATCGAACGATGCGGCAGCCCGTCCTCGGCGAGGCCGGCCTGCTCCGGTTCCGGATGGGCCACGTCGCGCCGCGCGTAGGGACGGTGCCCCTCGTCGAGGTGCCAGCCCGAGCGCGCCAGGCTGGCCGCGACCAGCTCGCACACCCGGTCGTGGTCCACTCCCCCGGCCACCGTGACCACCAGGCCGGGCGCCTTGTAGTGCTCGGCGTAGTGGTCGGCGATGTTGTCCCGGCCGACGGCCCGGATGGTCTCCGGGGTGCCGCCGATCGGACGGCCCAGCGGGTGCTGCCCGAGAACCAGTTCGGAGAACCGCTCGTGCACCACGTCGGCCGGGTCGTCGTCGTTCATCGCGAGCTCTTCGAGGATGACCCCGCGCTCGTTCTCCACGTCACCGGCGTCCAGCCGGGCGCCGGTGACCATGTCGCAGAGCACGTCCACGGCCATCGGCAGGTCCTCGTCCAGCACCCGGGCGTAGTAGCAGGTGTGCTCCTTGCCGGTGACGGCGTTGGACTCACCGCCGACCCGGTCGAACGCGGTGGCGATGTCCATCGCGCTGCGCCGGGACGTGCCCTTGAACAGCAGGTGCTCGAGGAAGTGGGTGGAGCCGTGGTGACCGGTGGTCTCGTCACGGGAGCCCACGCCGACCCAGAAACCGATGGTGGCCGAGCGCAGTCCGGGCATCGCCTCGGACAGCACCCGGACCCCGCCGGGGAGGACGGTGCGGCGCACGAGGGCACCGCTCTCCTCCCCGGCGACGGTCTGCGTCGAGCCGGAACTCCCGGAGGCGACCAGCGGCAGCGGGACCGCCGTCACCGGCCGGTCCTCACCGGGGTGAGAGGCACTCTCAGGCCTCCGCCGTCTCGGACTTGGCCTCGGTCTCCTCTTCCAGGACCGGAGCCAGCGAGAGCTTGCCACGCGGGTCGATCTCGGCGATCTCGACCTGGACCTTCTGGCCGATGCTGAGCACGTCCTCGACGTTCTCCACCCGCTTGCCGCCGACCATCCGGCGGATCTGCGAGATGTGCAGCAGGCCGTCCTTGCCCGGCACCAGCGAGACGAACGCACCGAAGGTCGTCGTCTTCACGACGGTACCCAGGTAGCGCTCCCCGACCTCGGGCATGGTCGGGTTGGCGATCGCGTTGATCGCCGTCCGGGCAGCCTCGGCCGAGGGGCCGTCGACCGCACCGATGTACACCGTGCCGTCGTCCTCGATCGAGATGTCGGCGCCGGTGTCGTCCTGGATCTGGTTGATCATCTTGCCCTTGGGGCCGATGACCTCGCCGATCTTGTCGACCGGGACCTTCACGCTGATCACGCGCGGGGCCAGCGGGGACATCTCGTCCGGGCGGTCGATCGCCTCGCTCATCACGTCGAGGATGTGCAGCCGGGCCTCGCGGGCCTGGGTCAGCGCGGCGGCCAGCACGGAGGCCGGGATGCCGTCGAGCTTGGTGTCGAGCTGGATCGCGGTGACGAACTCCGAGGTACCGGCGACCTTGAAGTCCATGTCACCGAACGCGTCCTCGGCGCCCAGGATGTCGGTCAGCGCCGCGTACTCGGTCTTGCCGTCGACGGTGTCGCTGACCAGGCCCATCGCGATACCGGCGACCGGGGCGCGCAGCGGCACACCGGCGTTCAGCAGGGCCAGGGTGGAGGCGCAGACCGAGCCCATCGAGGTGGACCCGTTGGAGCCGAGGGCCTCGGAGACCTGACGGATCGCGTAGGGGAACTCCTCCCGGCTGGGCAGCACGGGCACGAGCGCGCGCTCGGCCAGGGCGCCGTGACCGATCTCGCGGCGCTTCGGCGAGCCGACGCGGCCGGTCTCACCGGTGCTGTAGGGCGGGAAGTTGTAGTTGTGCATGTAGCGCTTGCGGGTCACCGGGGAGAGGGTGTCCAGCTGCTGCTCCATGCGCAGCATGTTCAGCGTGGTGACGCCCAGGATCTGGGTCTCGCCGCGCTCGAACAGGGCCGAGCCGTGCACCCGGGGCAGGACCTCGACCTCGGCGCCGAGCTGGCGGATGTCGGCCAGGCCACGGCCGTCGATGCGGACCTTGTCCTTCAGGATGCGCTGGCGGACCAGCTTCTTGTTCACCGAGCGGAAGGCCGCGGAGACCTCCTTCTCGCGACCCTCGAACTCGGCCGCCAGCTTGGCCTTGACCGCGTCCTTGATCTCGTCGAGGCGACCCTCGCGCTCCTGCTTGCCGGCGATCGTCAGGGCCTGGGCCACGTCGTCGGCGACGGCGCTCTCGACCGCGCTGAACACGTCGTCCTGGTAGTCCAGGAACAGCGGGAACTCGCTGGTCGGCTTGGCCGCGGTGGCGGCCACCTCGGCCTGCGCCCGGCACAGCTCGGCGATGAACGGCTTCGCGGCCTCCAGACCGGCGGCCACGACCTCCTCGGTCGGCGCGCCGACGCCCTGGTCCTTGATCAGGGTCCAGGAGCCCTCGGTGGCCTCGGCCTCGACCATCATGATGGCGACGTCGTCCGAGCCGTCCTCGGCCTTCACCACGCGACCGGCCACGACCATGTCGAACACGGCCCGCTCGATCTCGGAGTGCCGCGGGAAACCGACCCACTGGCCGTCGATCAGGGCGATCCGGATGCCACCGATCGGGCCGGAGAACGGCAGGCCGGACAGCTGCGTGGACAGCGACGCGGCGTTGATCGAGACCACGTCGTACGGGTCCTCGGGGTTCAGGGCCAGGACGGTGATGACCACCTGGACCTCGTTGCGCAGGCCCTTGACGAAGGTCGGGCGCAGCGGGCGGTCGATCAGCCGGCAGGCCAGGATCGCCTCGGTGCTGGGCCGGCCCTCACGCCGGAAGAACGAGCCGGGGATCTTCCCGGCCGCGTACATCCGCTCCTCGACGTCGATCGTCAGGGGGAAGAAGTCGAACTGGTCCTTCGGCGTCTTGCCGACCGAGGTGGCCGACAGGAGCATCGTGTCGTTGTCCAGGTAGACGGCGACGGAACCGGCGGCCTGCCGGGCCAGCCGGCCGGTCTCGAACCGGACGGTGCGCTGGCCGAACGAGCCGTTGTCGATGACGGCCTCGGCCGCGGTGATCTCGGGACCCTCCAAGGGTCACTCTCCTGTTCCTCCGCGATGGCCTGGCCATCCGCGGTGTCGGGCAGGAGTGGTGCGCCGAGCCGTGGTCTGTCGTTCCGGTCTTCGATCGAGGCCCACGCGAGGCACCCGCCGCAGGCGGCGGTGCAGGTCGCGGAGGCCACTACCGAGGACCGGTTAACCGGGTCTCGCCGACCCCTCCTGATTGCTTTTCGTCTTTGGTGCTGGATGGTGCTCGGTGGTGCCGGTGGGTGCTCGATGGTGCTGTGGCCCACCGATGACCCGATGATCGGGCATCGATGGGCCAGCGTCACGACCTGACACACCGAAGAGGCCGTGCCCGGATGATCCGGTCACGGCCTCGGGGGTACTAGCGGCGCAGTCCGAGTCGCTCGATCAGCGACCGGTAGCGGGTGATGTCCTTCTTCTGCACGTACTGCAGGAGACGGCGGCGCTGGCCGACCAGCAGCAGCAGGCCACGCCGGCTGTGGTGGTCGTGCTTGTGCTCCTTCAGGTGCTCGGTCAGGTCCTTGATGCGCTGGGTGAGCATCGCGATCTGGACCTCGGGGGAACCGGTGTCACCCTCGCCAGTCGCGTACTCCGCCATGATCTTCTTCTTGGTCTCGGCGTCGAGCGGCACTCGATCTCCTCCTGAAGTTCGCTGCGCGGCGCCCCGGGGCACATCCACCCGGGCACTCTGGATCCGCGGCCGATCTAACGGCAGCGACCACCGTAACAGTGCGGGTGCCCCTCCTCCCAATCAGGCGCGGGAGTTCACGCCCAGCACCGCGCGGCACCGGGCCACGTCGTCGTTCATCTGCTCCACCAGGGCCTCGATCCCCTCGAAGCGCAGGGTGGGCCGCAGCCGCTCGACGAACTCCACCGCGATCCGCTCGCCGTACAGGTCGAGGTCGGTGCGGTCGAGCACGTAGGCCTCGACCCGGCGCTCCTCACCGTCGAACGTGGGGTTGGTGCCCACCGAGATGGCCGCGGGCAGCCGCTCACCGGTGTCGTGCTCGGGATCGGCGGCCGGCTCACCGCCCTTACCCGGGCGCACCAGCCAGCCCGCGTAGACGCCGTCCGAGGGCACCGCGCCGATCGCGTCGGTGGTCAGGTTCGCCGTGGGGAAGCCCAGCTCCCGCCCCCGGTGGTCGCCGTGCACCACCACGCCGGTGACCCGGTGCGGGCGGCCCAGCACCTCGGTGGCGGCGCGCACGTCGCCCCCGGCGATCAGCTCCCGGGCGAGGGTGGACGACCAGCGCCGGGAGGCGTCCGCCCCCTTCAGGTCGGCCACCTCCTCGACGGTGAAGCCCATCTCGGTGCCGAACTCGCGCAGCGTGCCGATGTCGCCGGCGTTGCGGCGGCCGAACCGGGTGTCCGAGCCGACCACCACCAGCCCGGCGTGCAGCGCGTCGACCAGGACGTCCTGCACGAACCGGCGCGGGCTCCACTGGGCCAGCTCGTGGGTGAACGGCAGCATCAGGACCGCGTCCAGGCCGGTGTAGCCCAGCAGCTCCAGCCGGTGCGCGGGGGTGGACAGCGGCTGCGGGGCGCGCTCGGGGTGCAGGACCGCCAGCGGGTGCGGGGCGAAGGTGATCGCCACCGACCGCAGGCCACCGTCGGCCGCGGCCCGCACGGTGCGGCCCAGGACGGCCAGGTGCCCGCGGTGCACCCCGTCGAAGTTGCCGATGGTCACCGCCGAGGGCCCGAATCCGGCCGGAACCTCGCCGAGACTCCGCCACACGTGCGTTGGGCTCTGCTTCACGGGGCAACTCTGCCAGGTGGCCACTTCAGTTCCACGTTCGGTGCTCCGATGTGGTGAAATCGCTCGGTCGTCGTGAGAGCAACGTAACAATCTCCCGGGCGGCAGCGATGGTTTGCAGCGATCCTTGGTCAAGTTCAGTTCATCAAGTCCACGAGGGACCCCAACCATGAACAGTCAGCATGTCGCCGGCCGGGCTCCGATGCCCGCCCAACGAGGTATCGAGAGCTTCCTGCACAGCAGCGGCGGAGGCTTCTGCACGGTCTGCGGCACGGTCTGGCCGTGCAGCCAGGCGGTCGCCCCCACCTCCGAGGCGAAGACGCTGGCCGGCACCTCCAGCTGACCGGTCCGGTGCGCCGTCCGCCCGGGCGGCGCACCGAGCTCAACCCGTAAGCACGACCAGGGGCCGGGCGGTGAGCCCGGCGTCGGCGATCAGGGCCACCAGGGAACCGTCCGGCGCGAAGGCGGCGACCGGGCCGGGGCCGAGCTCGCTGGCCTCCAGGCGCTGGCCGTGGGCCAGCTTGCGGGCCTCCTCGTCGGTGAGCTCCCGCGCGGTGAACGCCGCCCGCGCCGCGTCGGCGATGGGCAGCAGCGCGAACGACTCCTCCAGCGACGGCAGCGTGTGCGCGCCGTCGAGGTGGTAGGGCCCGACCCGGGTGCGCCGTAGCGCGGTCAGGTGCCCGGCGCTGCCCAGGGAGGCGCCCAGGTCGCGGGCCAGGGCCCGGATGTAGGTGCCGGACGAGCAGACCACGTCGACGTCCACGTCGAGCACCGGAACGCCCTCGTGCTGCCCCGGCCGGACGGCCCGGACATGCAGGGCCGAGACGGTCACCGGACGCGGCTCGAGCTGCACTTCTTCGCCCTCGCGCACCCGGGCGTAGGCCCGCTTGCCGTCCTTCTTGATCGCGCTGACCGAGCTGGGTACCTGCTGGATGTTGCCGCGCAGGAACTCCGCCGCCGCGTCGACCTCGGCCAGGCCCAGTTCGGCCTGCCCGGGGGTGAGCGAGACCGTGCCCTCGGCGTCGTCGGTGATCGTGCCGACGCCCAGGCGCATCGTGGCCGAGTAGGCCTTGTCCGCACCGACCAGGTAGGTCAGCAGCCGGGTGGCCCGCTCCACGCCGATCACCAGCACGCCGGTGGCCATCGGGTCGAGGGTGCCGGCGTGACCGACCCGCCGGGTCCCGGCCAGCCGGCGGATCCGGCTGACCACGTCGTGCGACGTCATCCCGGCGGGCTTGTCCACGATCACCAGGCCGCTGGGGCCCGGTTCACGGGACTTCACGCGTCGTCGTCCTCGTCCTCGTCGTCATCGGCCACCAAGGGCTTCTTGTAGGGGTCGGCCTCACCCGCGTACTTCGCCCCGTTGGCCAGTGCGGCCACCTCGGCGTCGCGCTCGTTGGCCACCTTGATCAGGTCGGCCATCGCCGCGGCGTTCTCCGGCAGGGCGTCGGCGATGAACTCCAGGGTCGGCGTGAGCCGGATCCCGGTGCGCTTGCCCACCTCGGAGCGCAGCACGCCCTTGGCGCTCTCCAGGGCGGCGGCCGTGGAGGCCCGCTCCTCGTCGTCGCCGTAGACCGTGTAGAACACGGTGGCGTGCTGCAGGTCGCCGGTCACCCGGGCGTCGGTGACCGTGACGAAGCCGAGCCGCGGGTCCTTGATCCGCTTCTCCAGGGCCTCGGCCACCACCTCGCGCACCCGGTCAGCCAGCTTGCGTGCCCGTGCCGTGTCGCTCATCGTCTGTCCTGCTCTTCACTTCACTCACCCCGGACCAGGCGGGGTTACTCGTCGTCGTCGCTCCACACCCTGATCCGGGCGGAGAGCAGGTGCAGCTCCGGACGCGCGGCGACCAGCCGCTCGCAGGACTGCAGGACCTCACGGCACTGGGTGGCGTCGGAGGAGACCAGGGCCACGCCGATCTCGGCGCGGCGGTGGAGGTTCGCGTCACCGGTCTCGGCCGCGTGCACCTCGAACTTACGGCGCAGCTCGGCCACCACCGGCCGGATCGCCGACCGTTTCTCCTTGAGCGAGTGGACGTCACCCAGCAGCAGGTCCAGGGTCAGCGACCCTACGTACACAGAACCTCCCGTACGGGGCGGGCGGCGGGCCCGAAGGCCCACCGCCCGTCGTCGAACCTGATCAGGCCCGCGCCTTCTCGCGCATCTCGTAGGTCTGAATGACGTCCTCGTTCTGGATGTCGTTGAACGACCCCAGCCCGATACCACATTCGAAACCTTCGCGGACCTCGGTCGCGTCGTCCTTGAACCGCTTGAGCGACTCGATCGTGAGGCCCTCGGCGACCATCCGGTCGCCGCGGAACACCCGGGCCTTGCTGTTGCGCCGGATCTCCCCGGAGCGGACGATGCAACCCGCGATGTTGCCGAAGCGGCTGGAGCGGAAGATCTCGCGGATCTCCGCCCGGCCCAGCTCGGCCTCCTCGTACTCCGGCTTCAGCAGACCCTTCAGGGACGCCTCGACCTCTTCGATCGCCTGGTAGATGACCGAGTAGAAGCGCAGGTCCACGCCCTCACGGTCGGCGTACTCGGCGTTCTGGCCCTCGGACTTCACGTTGAAGCCGATGATGATGGCGTTGGAGGCCACCGCCAGGTTGATGTTGTTCTTGGTGATCGCACCGACACCGCGGTCGATGATCCGCAGCTCGACCTCTTCGCCGACGTCGATCTGGAGCAGCGCGTCCTCCAGGGCCTCGACCGAACCCGCGCCGTCACCCTTGAGGATGAGGTTGAGGGTCTCGACCTTGCCCTGCTCGAGGGCCTTGGTGAAGTCCTCGAGGCTGATCCGCTTGCGGGACTTGGCCAGGGCCGCGTTCCGCTCGATCGCCTCACGCTTCTCGGCGATCTGACGCGCGGTGCGGTCGTCGGGCGCCACCAGGAAGGTGTCACCGGCGCCGGGCACCGAGGTCAGGCCGAGCACCATCACCGGACGGGACGGGGTGGCCACCTCGACGGCCTCACCGTGCTCGTCGATCATGGCGCGGACGCGGCCGTGACCGGTGCCGGCCACGATCGAGTCACCCACGTGCAGCGAGCCGGACTGGACCAGCACGGTCGCCACCGGGCCGCGACCACGGTCGAGGTTGCCCTCGATCGCCACGCCGCGGGCGTCCTTGTCCGGGTTGGCCCGCAGGTCGAGGGCCGCGTCGGCGGTCAGCAGGACGGCCTGGAGCAGGCCGTCGATGTTGAGCCGCTGCTTGGCCGAGACCTCGACGAACATCGTGTCGCCGCCGTACTCCTCGGCGACCAGGTTGTACTCGGTCAGCTGCTGCCGGATCTTGTCCGGGTTCGCGCCTTCCTTGTCGACCTTGTTGATCGCCACCACGATCGGCACGTCCGCCGCCTGGGCGTGGTTGAGCGCCTCGATCGTCTGCGGCATCACGCCGTCGTCGGCCGCGACCACCAGCACCGCGATGTCGGTGACCTTCGCACCACGGGCACGCATGGCGGTGAACGCCTCGTGACCCGGGGTGTCGATGAAGGTGATCGCGCGGTCCACGTCCTCGTGCATGGTGTGGATCTGGTAGGCACCGATGTGCTGGGTGATGCCACCGGCCTCGCCGGCCACCACGTCGGTCTGCCGGATCGCGTCCAGCAGCTTCGTCTTACCGTGGTCGACGTGACCCATCACGGTCACCACCGGCGGCCGCGCCACGAGGAACTCCTCGTCGGCCTCGGCCTCGCCCTCGATGTCGATCGAGAACGTGCCCAGCAGCTCGCGGTCCTCGTCCTCGGGGGAGACGACCTGGATGACGTAGCCCAGTTCCTCACCGAGGACGTCGAACGTCTCCTCGTTCAGCGACTGGGTCGCCGTGGCCATCTCACCGAGGTGGAACAGCACGGTGACCAGGCTGGCCGGGTTCGCGTTGATCTTGTCCGCGAAGTCGGTCAGCGAGGAGCCGCGACGCAGCCGGATGACGGTGGTGCCGTCACCGCGGGGAACCGTGACGCCACCGGGTGCCGGTGCCGCCATGCTCTCGAACTCTTGACGCCGCTGACGCTTCGACTTCCGGCCCCGGACCGGGCGACCACCGGCGCGACCGAACGCGCCCTGCGTGCCACCACGGCCACCACGACCGCCACCACCGGGACGACCGGCGAAACCGCCGCCACCGCCACCGGGACCACCGGGACCGCCACCACCGGGACGACCGGCGAAGCCACCACGGCCTCCGCCGCCACCACCGGGGCCACCACGACCGGGACCACCGGGACGGCCACCGCCACCACCGCCGCCGGGACGGCCGACGCTGGTACGGCCGGGCATCATGCCCGGGTTGGGCCGGTTCGGCATGTTGCCCGGGCTGGGCCGCGGACCGCCGGGACGGGGTGCCGGACGGTCACCGGCATCGCTGCCACGGGCCGCCACGTCACCGGGACGACCGGCGCCGCCACCCTCGGGGCGCGGGCCGCGCTGCGGGCGCGGCATGCCCTGGGCCGAGGCGAACGGGTTGTTGCCCGGACGCGGCGGGCCACCGTCGCGGCCGCCACCCGGACGGGGCATGCCCTGGGAGGAGGCGAAGGGGTTGTTGCCCGGGCGCGGGGCACCCGGACGCGGGCCCGGACGGGCGTCGCCGCCCGGACGGGGACCACGCTCACCACGGTCGGGACGCTCGCCCCGCTCGGGACGGTCGCCGCGCGGGCCGGGGCCCGGACGGAAGTCGCCACCGGGACGGGGGCCACGGTCGCCACCCGGACGGGCGTCGCCACCGGGACGGGGACCACGGTCGCCACCCGGACGGGCGTCGCCACCCGGACGGGGACCACGCTCGGGCGCCGAGGCACTCGCCGCAGCGGCCGGACGCTCGGCCGGGCCGGGACGACCCGGCGTGGGACGCGGGCCCGGGGTGGGCGCGCTGGGACGGGCAGCCGGACCCGGGGTGGGGCGGGCTGCGGGGGTGCTCTGCGGCGCGGCCGGGGCCGGCGCGGAGAACGGGGCCTCGGCGGCCGGGCTGCTCGGGGCGCCGGCGGGGGCGCTCGGAGCCGGCTTGGCCGGGGCGGTGGGGGCGCTCGCCGCCGGGGCGGCGGGAGCGGCCGGAGCCGCAGGACGGGCGGGCGTCGGCGCCGGGGCGGGCCGGGCCGGGGCGGCCGGTGCGGATGCAGCGGCGGCCGGCGACGGCGTGGGCCGGGGCGCGGGTTTGGCGGACTTACGGCCACCGGCACCCTCGGCGGCGGGCATCTGCTCACGCAGACGGCGCACCACGGGGGGCTCGACGGTGGACGAGGCGGAACGGACGAACTCGCCCATGTCTTGCAGCTTGCTCAGTACGGTCTTGCTGTCGACTCCAAGCTCTTTCGCGAGCTCGTAGACCCGGACCTTTGCCACATCTCTCCTGTCTCGGCCCGAGCCAGGAGGAGGCTACGGACCGTCGTTACGTTAAAGGGGTGCTCATCGGAGCGCGCTCATCGGGTGCTCACAGCGCCGAACCCGCCTTGCAGATGCTGCTCATAGCGTTGGACCCGCTTCCAGTGGAGGACACTTCTGACACCTGTGCTGTGAGGAACTCACGGACCTGAGCCACGTCGAGCGGCCCCCCGCGGCGTAGTGCCCGGGGAAACGCCCTGCGGCGCTCGGCGAGTTCAAGACAGCTCAGCCCGGGGTGCAGCGAGGCACCCCTGCCGGACAGCTTATGGCCCGGATCGGGGACGGCGCACCACTTGCCGCCGACTTCCACCGCGACCACTCGCAACAGGTCGGACCGGTGGCCACGTTCACGACACCCGACGCAGGTCCGGATCGGGCCCTTACGGACCGATGCCGAAGCCTCGGGATTCGTGGCCGCGTGACCGGCCACCGAAATCATAGCCCCGGATGCGGCGACTTTGTTCCCAGGGTCAGCCTCGAGGTCAGCCAAGAGCTACTCGGAGCCCCCCGGACCGGCCGTTCCGGCACCGGCCGGATCGGTGTCCGGGCGGATGTCGATCCGCCACCCGGTGAGCTTGGCCGCCAGCCGCGCGTTCTGCCCTTCCTTACCGATCGCCAGCGAGAGCTGGTAGTCCGGCACGATCACCCGGGCCGAGCGGGCGTCCAGGTCCAGGACCTGCACCGACGACACCCGGGCGGGTGAGAGCGCGCTGGCCACGAAGGCCTGCGGGTCGTCGTCGAAGTCGACGATGTCGATCTTCTCGCCGCGCAGCTCGGTCATCACCGCACGCACCCGCGCGCCCATCGGGCCGATGCAGGCGCCCTTGGCGTTGACCCCGGCCACGGTGGCCCGCACGGCCACCTTGGAACGGTGACCGGCCTCACGGGCCAGGGCGGCGATCTCGACCGTGCCGTCGGCCACCTCGGGCACCTCGAGCGCGAACAGCTTGCGCACCAGGTTGGGGTGGGTCCGGGACAGGGTGATCGAGGGGCCCTTCATGCCCTTGCGCACCCCGACCACGTAGCAGCGCAGCCGGGTCCCGTGCGGGTAGCTCTCGCCCGGAACCTGCTCGGCCGGCGGCAGGACCGCCTCGACCGTGCCCAGGTCGACGTGCACCATCCGCGGGTCGGAGCTCTGCTGCACGATGCCGGAGATGATGTCGCCCTCGCGGCCCCGGAACTCGCCCAGGACCTGCTCGTCCTCGGCGTCGCGCAGGCGCTGCAGGATGGTCTGCCGGGCGGTGGTGGCCGCGATCCGGCCGAACCCCACGGGCGTGTCGTCCCACTCGCGCCGGATCGCTCCGGTCTCGTCCAGCTCGCGGGCCCAGACCACCACGTGGCCGTTCTTGCGGTCGAGCTCCACCCGGGCGTGCGGCTGCGCGCCCTCGGTGCGGTTGTAGGCCTGCAGCAGAGCCGTCTCGATGGTCTGCACCAGGGTGTTGAGGGGGATCTCCTTCTCGCGCTCGATCGCGCGCAGGGCCGCCAGGTCGATGTCCATACCGTCAGCCCCTAGTTCTCTTCTTCGTCTTCGTCTTCGTCGTCTTCGTCGTCTTCGTCCGCCTCGAGGTCGGCGAAGTCGTCCGGGTGCCCGAACT
Organism: Kineosporia sp. NBRC 101677; assembly: GCF_030269265.1. Lineage (NCBI taxonomy): Bacteria > Bacillati > Actinomycetota > Actinomycetes > Kineosporiales > Kineosporiaceae > Kineosporia > Kineosporia sp. NBRC 101677. Next base: position 744,827 of record NZ_BSTA01000004.1, on the reverse strand, counting down.
CCAGCTCGATCCGGCCCCCGGTGATCTCGGCCCAGGGAACCTCGTGCTCCTCGTCCAGCACGATGCCGGCCTCGGTGACCTCGGTCAGCCGGCCGGTGCGGGGCGTGGCGCCGGGCGCAGCGATCGTGCGCACCAGGCGCCGGCGGGCCCGCAGCCAGTGCCGGCGCTCGGTCAGGGGCCGGTCGGCACCGGGCGAGCTGACTTCAAGCACGTAGGGCGTGCCGCCCATCACGTTGCTGCTGTCGAGTTCCTGCGAGATCGCCTGCGAGACCTGGGCCACCGACTCCATCGGCACTCCGCCCAGCTCGGTCTCGGGCAGATCCACGGTGATCCGCAGCACTCGGCGCTTGCCGGCCGGGGTCACGGTGACGTTCTCGACCACCAGGCCGGCCTCGGCGGCCAGCGGTTCGGCCAGGGACCGCACACCGTCGGCCGCCGGGTGTCCGGAGGACGCGCTCATGCCGACCTCCTCGATATTGGGTTGGGACAATGCACACGACTGGAAGGCGCACCCCCGTGGGAGCGCGCCGCCGGACAACCATACCCGCTACGGAGAGCACCGCCGGACTTGTCAAGAGTTAGGGCGACAGCCCCGGAGGGTGTCTCGTGAAATGATTCTCCCCGTGCTGAGCCGCGTCACCGCAACCTCTCCCGCCCCTGTGAGCCGGCGGGTCCTCCTCGCACTCGGCACCGTCACCACCGCGGGCGGGGTGGCCGCCCTGAGCGGGTGCAGCACCGCCGGTGGGACCGCCCAGGCCGCGAGCACCACTCCCCCCGCCAGCACCTCCACCGAGGCCGAGGAACAGGCCGTGGCGGCCGTCGTGGCGCAGGTGCAGGCGCTGCACACCGGAGCGTCGAACCTGGCCGCGGGCACCCTGCCGAACGGCGCCACGCTGCGCGTCCCGGGTGCCACGGCGAGGCTGCTGACCCGGATCACGGCGGTGCACGAGGCCCAGCTCACGGCGCTCGGCTCCTCCGCCCCGACGAGCACCCCCACCCCCACCCCCACCGTCACCGCAGAGGCCGAAGCGGGCATCAACTCCCCCGGCGCCCAGGCCACGGCCGAGTGGAAGACCGCCCGGCTGGCCCTGACCAGCGCGGCCGGTCTGAGCACGGCCTTCGCCCTGCTCCTGTACAAGATCGCCGCCTCCTGCGCGGCCAACGCCGACCTGCTGCGCTCGGCGACCAAGGGCCGCGCGTTCAGCACCCTCACCGTGCTCGAGGAGGCCGGCCCGCAGGAGGAGGAGCCCGGGCTCACCGACGCCGAGGGCGAGGCGCTCAACCGTCTGCTGGCCGGTGAGCACGCCGCCTTCTACGCCTATCCCCTGGTGATCGCCCACATCGACAAGGCCCGCCAGAAGGTGGCCGGCTCGGTCTGGGCGGCCCACCGGCAGCAGCGCGACGAACTGGAGCGCCTGCTCATGACCGCGGGGCAGGATCCGGTCGAGTCGGGTGCGGCCTACGAGGTGGCCGCGCCGGCCGGTGCGGCGAAGGCGGCCGCCCTGGCGGCCACGATCGAACGCCGCCTGGCCGGCCTGGCCACCGACGTGATCGCGGCGGCCGAGACCCCGCAGACCGGCGCCACCGCGGCCGGGTTCCTGGTGGTCAGCACCCGGCGACAGGCCGCCTGGAGCAACCGGCCCGTGGCCGCGCCCGGAGCCTGAGAACCGTCAGAGCCACTCGTCCACGATCTTCAGCACGTCCAGCAGCCGCTGGGCGGTGCCGTCCGGCCTGACCTCCACCGGGACCTGCTGGTCGAGCGGGATGTCGCTGTGCGGCACGTGGATCGCCCGCAGCCCGGCCCGCTGGGCGCCGTGCACGTCCTCGTAGATCCGGTCGCCCACGTACACGCAGTTCGTCGCGGACGACCCGCCGACCGCCGCCACGGCGGCCGCGAACGCCTCCGGATGCGGCTTCACGTAAGGGATCTCGGAGGAGTAGACGTCCCCGTCGATCAGGTCGAGGATGCCGTCACGCCCGAACAGGCCGCGGTGGTAGTCGCGGGTCCAGATCGTGTTGGACAGCACCCCCACCCGCAGACCACGCTCGCGCAGGCCGGCGAACAGCTCCGGCACGTCCGGGTCGAGATAGGTGTGCGGCTCCCAGAACTCCTCGTAGGCCACCCGGGCGGCGTCGTGCCCCGGGTGGTCGGAGCGCACGCCGACCGCCTCGAACACGTCGGCCAGCCGGGCGCTCGCCCCGGACTCGCGCAGCCGGCCCCAGGCCTCGCGCTCGGCCGCCAGCATCCGGTCGGCCAGCTGGGCCCCGCCGTCGGGGTAGCCACCGATGTCCTCGGTGGCGTAGACCCGGGCGAAGACCCGCCACTGCTCGGCCAGGTCGATGGTGTGCCAGGGCGTGAGCGTGCCGCCCCAGTCGAAGATCACCGCTTCCAGGGACATCTCACTCCTGCCCGGGCGACAGCGAGGCCAGCACCCTCAACACGGCCCGGCCGTAGGCCGACTCCGCGTCCGGGTCGACCTCGCGGACCTCCTCGTCGCCCGTCCGGACGGTCACCGCCCAGCCACCGGTCACGCTCTCCAGCCCGACGAACCGCTCGCCCAGCAGCTCCCGCAGCTGTGTCTCGCGCGGCATCCAGACCACCTGACGCTGCTCCAGCGAGTCCAGCGCCCACTCGGTGGTGCCGTTGAAGCCGATCACCTGGCCGCCGGGCGTGTCGTGGATCTCCACCACCATGTGGCTGACCACGAAGACCTCGTCGTCCATGTTCCGGTCGGGCAGGACGAACCGGTCTCCGGGCAGGGGGTTCCAGGCCAGTCCGGCCTTGCGCAACTGCTGTGCCAGATCCAGGTCAAGCATGGAACCCCACCTACCCGCCTCAGCTACGAACTTCCGCCACCACGTGCTTCACCGCGTCACCGACCGGGACGTCGACGCTGTCGCCGGTCTTCCGGTCGCGGAACTCCACCACACCCTGGGCCAGGTTCTTGCCCACCACCAGGATCGAGGGCACCCCGATCAGGTCGGCGTCCTTGAACTTGATCCCGGGCGAGACCTTGCCCCGGTCGTCGTACAGCACCCGGACCCCGGCGGCCTCGAGCTCCAGCGACAGCTTCTCGGCCGCCTCGAAGACCGCGTCGTCCTTGCCCTGCTTGCCCTGGGCGAGAACGTGCACGTCGGCCGGGGCCACCTCACGGGGCCAGCACAGCCCCTTCTCGTCCCACGACGCCTCGGCGATCGCGGCCAGGGCCCGGCTGACGCCGATCCCGTACGAGCCCATCGTCACGGTGACCAGCTTGCCGTTCTGGTCCAGCACCTGCAGCCCGAGAGCCTCCGCGTACTTGCGGCCGAGCTGGAAGATGTGGCCGATCTCCAGGCCCCGGGCCAGCGTCAGGCTGCCGTCGGTGCCCTCGGTGGCGCAGACCGGGCAGGGGTCGCCCTCGCGCACGCTGGCGGCCTCGATCGTGCCGTCGGCGGTGAAGTCGCGACCGGCGACCAGGTCGAACACGTGCTTACCGGGCTGGTTGGCACCGGTGATCCAGGCGGTGCCCTCGACCACGCGGGGGTCGAGCAGATAGCGGATGCCGGTCTCCGACTCCGCCCCCAGCGCCTGCGGGCCGATGTAGCCCTTGACCAGGCCGGGGTGCTTGGCGAAGTCGGCCGCCTCGAAGGGCTCGACCTCGGCCGGGGCCAGCGCCGCCTCGAGCCGCTTGACGTCCACGTCGCGGTCACCGGGCACGCCGACGATCAGCGGTTCCCGCTCGCCGGTGGGGTGCACCAGCATGACCACGACGTTCTTCAGCGTGTCGGCGGCGGTGAAGTCGCGGCCGGGGAACATCTCGTTGGCCGCGGCGACCAGCGTCTCGATGGTGGGGGTGTCGGGGGTGTCCTCGACGTGCGCGGCGGGCAGGCCCTCGAGCGCGACGGCGGCCGGCGCGGGAGTGGTCACCGCCTCGGCGTTGGCCGAGTAGTGGCCCAGGGTGCAGCGCACGAACGTGTCCTCACCGATCTCGGTGGGGTGCAGGAACTCCTCGCTGCGGCTGCCGCCCATCGCCCCGGAGGTGGCGGTGACGATCTCGAAGGGCAGGCCCAGGCGGCCGAACGTCTTGATGTAGGCGTTGCGGTGGCGCAGGTAGGAGGCGTCCAGGCCGGCGTCGTCGACGTCGAACGAGTAGCTGTCCTTCATCACGAACTCGCGCCCGCGCAGCAGGCCGGCCCGGGGACGGGCCTCGTCGCGGTACTTGGTCTGGATCTGGTAGAGCGCGACCGGCAGGTCCTTGTACGAGGAGTACAGGTCCTTCACCAGGAGGGTGAACATCTCCTCGTGGGTGGGGCCGAGCAGGAAGTCGTTGCCCCGCCGGTCCTTCAGGCGGAACAGGTTCTCGCCGTACTCGGTCCAGCGGTTGGTCGCCTCGTAGGGCTCCCGGGGCAGCAGCGCCGGGAAGTGCACCTCCTGGAAGCCGGCGGCGTCCATCTCCTCCCGGACGATCCGCTCGACGTTCTGGTACACGCGGTACCCCAGGGGCAGCCAGGAGTAGATACCGGGGGCGGCGCGGCGCACGTACCCGGCGCGCACCAGCAACCGGTGACCCGGCACCTCGGCGTCCGCCGGGTCCTCGCGAAGTGTTCGCAGGAACAGCGACGACATCCGAAGCAGCACGTTGACTCATCCTCCTGATTGATTTCCGGCCAGAGCCGGGAGCCTAGTCCTTCAGGAGGGAGGATCCCGCCACGGTCACCGGGGCGACCAGTGGTTTTCGGGCTTGAGGACGCTGGTGGGCACCGATGCGGGTCAGTTCAGCCGGATCGGGTTCACCACGTCGACCGAGACGGTCAGCAGCGTGAAGGCCCCGAAGATGGCGATGATCACCAACGTCACCGGGATCAGCTTCTCCCGGTCGACCGGGCCCGGGTCGGGCCGCTGCCGGCGCAGGGCCAGCTTGCGGCGGGCCGCCTCGTACCAGCCCACGGCGATGTGCCCACCGTCGAGCGGGGGCAGCGGCAGCAGGTTGAACAGGCCCAGGAACACGTTCAGCCCGGCCAGGATCGACAGGAACGTGGCCGCCCCGTCGATGCCGCTGGTCTCGACGATCTCGCCGCCCAGCCGGCTGGCCCCGACCACGCTGATCGGGTCGTCCTGTGAGCGCTCGGCGCCGAGCAGGGCGTTCCACAGCGAACTGATCTTGCCGGGCAGCTTGGCGATCGCCTCGTAGCCGCGCACGATCGTCTCGCCGGTGGTGGTGAACGCCTGGCCGACGCTGTCGAAGAAGCCCGAGCGCACGTTGTACGTCTCGGTCAGGTTGGTGATGCCGATCGTCGGCGTGGCCACCAGGGTGCTCGCGTCCGCGGCGCCCAGCGGCGGGCGCTGGGTGCTGACCAGGCTGATCTCGGTGGTCTTCTCGGCCCCGTCGCGCAGGTAGGTCAGCGGCACGGCCTCGCCCACCGGCTGCTCGCGCACGGCCTTCTGGAAGGCCGCGTACGAGGTGATCGCGGTTCCGCCGATGCTGGTGATCTCGTCGCCGCGCTGCAGGCCGGCCTGGGCGGCGGGCGAGCGCGGATCGGCGTCGGTGCAGGCCCGCAGGGCGCCCTGCTCGGTGACGTCGTAGGTCGGGATCACGCAGTCGGAGACCCGGCCGACCACGGCGGGGGTCTGGTCGAGCTCCTTCAGGGTCGGGACGCCGAACAGCCAGAACGCCGGGACCAGCAGGAGGATCGCGATCAGCAGGTGCACGATCGAGCCGGCCGCGAGCACCAGGGTGCGCTGCCACAGCGGCTTCTGCCAGAACGCCCGGCCCTGCTGCTCGGTCTCCTCGCTCTCCGGCTCCTCCACCCCCGGCGCCATGCCGATGATGTTGACGAAACCGCCCAGCGGCACGGCCTTGAGGCCGTACTCCGTCTCACCCCGGCGGAACGACCAGACCGTGGGCCCGAACCCGGCGAAGTAGCGGGTCACCCGCATGCCGAAGAGCTTGGCCGTCAGCATGTGCCCGGCCTCGTGCAGACAGACGCTGAGGAGAAGGCCGAGGGCGAACAGGACCACCCCGATCGTGTAGCTCATCCTGGCCGTTACTCCCTGCTGCCCACTGAAGCACCATGCGTTCCACCGGATCGGGGAACGCCCACTTTTATACCTGTCCAGACTGTCGAACCGGTGCACAGGACATTCCGGGTGCCTCTCCATCGACCGGTGTGAACTTCCGGTGGAGGGCCCGTGAGGGTGAGGTGCCCGTGAGGGCTGGTGAGAAGAAGCACCCGCGGGGGACGGCATAATTGGCGCGCCGGGCCGTTCTCTAGGTCTGGACGGCCGGGTCCGATCGGCCGAACGGGCTAGCACACGGGGAAATTTCCTCAAGGAGGCACGGTTCAGGTATGAGCGTCAGTCTGGGTATGCCGAAGGCACCGCCCCCGGTGCTGAACCCGCGCCGCAAGTCCCGCCAGATCCAGGTCGGCAAGGTCGCGGTGGGCGGTGACGCACCCGTCTCGGTGCAGTCGATGACCACCACGCTGACCTCCGACATCAACGCCACGCTGCAGCAGATCGCCGAGCTCACCGCGGCCGGCTGCGACATCGTCCGGGTGGCCTGCCCCAGCCAGGACGACGCCGACGCGCTGCCCGCGATCGCCAAGAAGTCGCAGATCCCGGTAATCGCCGACATCCACTTCCAGCCGAAGTACGTGTTCGCCGCGATCGACGCCGGCTGCGCCGCGGTCCGGGTCAACCCGGGCAACATCCGGCAGTTCGACGACAAGGTCAAGGAGATCGCCAAGGCGGCCGGTGACGCCGGCACCTCGATCCGGATCGGCGTCAACGCCGGCTCGCTGGACAAGCGCCTGCTGGAGAAGTACGGCAAGGCCACCCCCGAGGCCCTGGTCGAGTCGGCGGTCTGGGAGGCCTCGCTGTTCGAGGAGCACGGCTTCCGCGACTTCAAGATCTCGGTCAAGCACAACGACCCGGTGGTCATGGTGCGGGCCTACGAGCTGCTCGCCGAGCGCGGCGACTGGCCGCTGCACCTGGGCGTCACCGAGGCCGGGCCGGCCTTCCAGGGCACGATCAAGTCGGCCGTGGCCTTCGGCCACCTGCTCGGCCAGGGCATCGGCGACACGATCCGGGTGTCGCTGTCCGCCCCGCCGGTCGAGGAGGTCAAGGTCGGCATCCAGATCCTGCAGTCGCTGAACCTGCGCCCGCGCAAGCTGGAGATCGTCTCCTGCCCCTCCTGCGGTCGCGCCCAGGTGGATGTGTACACGCTGGCCGAGCAGGTCACCGCGGGTCTGGAGGGCATGGAGGTGCCGCTGCGGGTGGCCGTCATGGGCTGCGTGGTGAACGGTCCCGGCGAGGCGCGGGAGGCCGATCTGGGAGTAGCCTCCGGCAACGGCAAGGGCCAGATCTTCGTGCGGGGCGAGGTGGTCAAGACGGTGCCCGAGTCGAAGATCGTGGAGACACTGATCGAGGAAGCCATGCGGATCGCCGAGGAGATGGGCGATGATGCGCCCGAGGGCACCCCGCAGGTGAGTGTCAGCTAAGACCTCCAGGTCACTACGTCGGTTGGGGATTGCACGTGCTGCGCTCGGCGCTGAAGGTTCTGGCCAGGGACGACGTCGAAGAGGCCTTGGCGCTGTGCGACCAGGACCCGGTGGCCAACCTGTTCGTGGCGGCGCGGCTGCGCGCGCTGCGCGGTGACCCGCGCCGGCACGGCGGCGAGATCTGGGGCTGGTACGAGGGCGGTTCGATGCGCGCGGCCTGCTGGTCGGGCGCCAACCTGGTGCCGGTCAACGCCGGTGAGCAGGCGGTCGAGGCGTTCGCCTACCGGGCCCGGCGCAGCGGCCGGCAGTGCTCCTCGATCGTCGGGCCGGCGCACATGGTGCTCGGGCTGTGGCAGCACCTGCAGGCCTCGTGGGGCCCGGCCCGCGACATCCGGGCCAACCAGCCGCTGATGGCGATGTCGTCGGCCCCCTCGGTGGAGCCCGACCCGCTGGTGCGCCGCAGTCAGATGTCGGAGCTGGAGCTGCTGGTCCCGGCCTGCGTGGCGATGTTCACCGAGGAGGTCGGCTACTCGCCGGTGGCGGCCGACGGCGGCGCGGTCTACCGGGCCCAGGTCAGCGGGCTGGTCGCGTCCGGCCGCTCGTTCGTGCGGATGGACGACACCGAGGCCGGCCCGGTGGTGGTGTTCAAGGCCGAACTGGGCTCGGTGGTCCCGGAAGCCGTGCAGGTGCAGGGGGTCTGGGTGAACCCGCGCTACCGCGGTCAGGGGGTGGCCGCCCCGGCGATGGCCGCGCTGGTCGAGACGGTGCGGCGGGAGGTGGCGCCGGTGGTGTCGCTGTACGTCAACGGCTACAACACCCGCGCGATCCGGGCCTACGAGCGGGTCGGCTTCCAGACCGTGGGCACCTACGCCACGATCCTGTTCTAGAAAAACTGTTTGAAGACGTCGGTGGGCCTCCTCCGTGGGAGGCCCACCATCGTCCTCAATTCGGTTTGCTTTACAGATCAATGCGCTTACGCGCCTGCTGCCGCGCCCAGGCGTCGGCGGCGAGCACCGCCTCGATGCTCAGCTCCCCCGCCTCGGTGTGGTCGGCCAGCACCGCCTCGACCACCTCGAGGATCTGGTTGAACCCGATCCGCCCGTCGTGGAAGGCCCAGACGCACTCCTCGTTGGCCGCGTTGTAGACCGCGGGGAACGTGCCCGCGCGCCCGCCCGCCTCGCGGGCCAGCCGCACGCCCGGGAAGGCCTCGTCGTCGAGCGGGAAGAACTCCCAGGTGGAGGCCTTGGTCCAGTCCAGGCCGGGGGCGGCCTCGGGCACCCGGTGCGGCCAGCCCAGACCCAGCGCGATGGGCAGGCGCATGTCCGGCGGGGAGCACTGGGCCAGGGTGGAGCCGTCGGTGAACTCGACCATCGAGTGCACGATCGACTGCGGGTGCACCACCACGTCGATCCGCTCGAACGGGATCCCGAAGAGCAGGTGCGCCTCGATCACCTCCAGGCCCTTGTTCACCAGCGTGGCCGAGTTGGTGGTGACCATCAGGCCCATGTCCCAGGTGGGGTGCTTCAGCGCCTCGGCGGGCGTGACCGTGGCCAGGTCGTCGCGGGTGCGGCCGCGGAAGGGCCCGCCGCTGGCGGTGAGCACCAGCCGCCGGACCTCCTCGGCCGTACCTCCGCGCAGGGCCTGGGCCAGCGCCGAGTGCTCCGAGTCGACCGGCACGATCTGGCCCGGGGCAGCGGCCGCGGTGACCAGCTCCCCACCGATGATCAGCGACTCCTTGTTGGCCAGGGCCAGGGTGTGCCCCGCCCCCAGCGCGGCCAGCGTGGGCGCCAGCCCGATCGCGCCGGTGATGCCGTTCAGCACCACGTCGCACGGGCGGGCCGCGAGCTGGGCGGCGGCGTCCGGCCCGGCCAGGATCTCGATGCCGTGGCCGGACCCGGCCTGCTCGGTCAGCGCGGCCTCGAGCTCGGCCTGCTTCGAGGCGTCGCCGAGCGCGACCACCGGCACCCGGAGCCGGGCCGCCTGCTCGGCCAGCAGCCGGACCTGACCGCCCCCGGCGGCCAGGCCGACGATCCGGAACAGCTCCGGGTTGCGCTGGACCACGTCGATCGCCTGGGTCCCGATCGACCCGGTGGAACCCAGAAGCACGACGTCACGACGCTCGAAAGACATGCCGCGCATCCTGCCAGAGGCAGTTACAGGGCTATCCCCACGTACTTCGTCTCCAGGTACTCCTCGATCCCCTCGACCCCGCCCTCGCGGCCGAAGCCGGAGTGCTTGACCCCGCCGAACGGCGCCGCCGGGTTGGACACGATGCCCTGGTTCAGCGCCACCATCCCGGTCTCCAGCCCCTCGGCCACCCGCAGGGCGCGGGAGACGTCGCGGGTGAACACGTAGGCCACGAGGCCGAACTCGGTGTCGTTGGCCATCGCCAGCGCCTCGTCCTCGGAGCCGAACGTGGTGATCGGGGCGACCGGGCCGAAGATCTCCTCGGAGAGCATGCGGGCCCCCGGCTCCACCCCGGTGAGCACGGTGGGCGCGTAGAAGTAGCCCCGCTCCCCCACCGGCGACCCGCCGACCAGCACCTTGGCGCCGCCCTCGACCGCGTCGGCCACCAGCTCGCCCACCTTGTCCCGGGCGCGGGCGTCGACCAGCGGCCCGACGTCCACCCCGGCCTCGATGCCGCGGCCGAGCTTGAGCGCTCCCATCCGCCCGGCCAGGCGGGCGCCGAACTCCTCGGCCACCGAGCGGTGCACCAGGAAACGGTTGGCGGCGGTGCAGGCCTCGCCGATGTTGCGCATCTTGGCCAGCATCGCGCCCTCGACCGCGGCGTCCAGGTCGGCGTCGTCGAACACCAGGAAGGGCGCGTTGCCGCCGAGTTCCATCGAGACCCGCAGCAACTGGGTGGCCGACTGCTCGACCAGCCTGCGCCCGACCGGGGTGGAGCCGGTGAACGACAGCTTGCGCAGCCGGTGGTCACGCAGCAGCGGCTCGATCACCTCGGGGGTGCGCGAGGTGGAGATGACGTTGAGCACGCCGTCGGGCAGGCCGGCCTCGGCCAGCAACCCGGCCAGCGCGTACATCGACAGCGGGGTCTGCGGGGCCGGCTTGACCACCATCGTGCAGCCCGCCGCCACCGCCGGGCCGATCTTGCGGGTGCCCATGGCCAGCGGGAAGTTCCAGGGGGTGATGAAAAGGCACGGCCCGACCGGCTGTTTCATGGTGAGCAGCCGGGTGGCGCCGTTCGGGGCGACCGACCAGCGCCCGGCGATCCGCACCGCCTCCTCGGAGAACCAGCGGAAGAACTCGGCGGCGTAGGCGATCTCGGCCCGCGACTCGGCCAGCGACTTGCCCATCTCCAGGGTCATCAGCAGGGCCAGGTCGTCGGCCCGGTCGATCATCAGCTCGTAGGCCCGGCGCAGGATCTCCCCGCGCTCGCGGGGTGCGGTGGCGGCCCACTCCTTCTGCTTCTCGGCCGCCGCGGTCAGGGCGTCGCGCCCGTCCTCGACCCCGGCGTCGGCGACCTGGGCGATCACCTGGCCGGTGGCCGGGTCCTCCACGTCCATCCGGGCCGCGTTGCCGGCCGGCCGCCACCGGCCGTCGATGAACAGCCCGCCCGGGACGCCGTCGAGGACGGCCGCCTCCTGGGCCGACAGACCCGTCGTCGCGCTCATGTCCCGCTCCTTCGCACCGGTTCGGCCATGGGGAAAGATCCGTCGGAACCCTATGCTGGGCGCATGCCCGACTCCACCCTCCCCCAGTCCGGCGCGGCGCGCGAGGTCACCCAGAAACGGTCGTTGGTCACCGAACTGCCGGGGCCCCGCTCCCGCGAGCTGGCGGCCCGGCGCGATGCGGCGGTGGCCTCGGGGGTGAGCAGCCTGATGCCGGTGTTCGCGGCCCGGGCGGCCGGCGGCATCGTGGTCGACGTCGACGGCAACCACCTGATCGACCTGGGCTCGGGCATCGCCGTCACCACGGTCGGCCACAGCGTGCCGGCGGTCGTGGCGGGGGTGCAGCAGCAGATCGCCGAGTTCAGCCACACCTGCTTCACGATCACCCCCTACGAGGGCTACGTGGCCGTCTGCGAGGCGCTGAACCGGCTCACCCCGGGCGATTTCGAGAAGCGCTCGGCGCTGTTCAACTCCGGCGCCGAGGCGGTGGAGAACGCGGTGAAGATCGCCCGGCGGGCCACCGGCCGCGACACCGTGGTGGTGTTCGACCACGCCTACCACGGCCGCACCAACCTGACCATGGCGATGACCGCCAAGAACATGCCCTACAAGGACGGTTTCGGCCCGTTCGCCGGCGAGGTCTTCCGCGCGCCGATGTCCTACCCGCTGCGGGACCCGCTGGGTTCCGACGGCGCCGCGGCCGCGGCCCGGGCGATCGGCGAGATCGAGAGCCAGGTCGGCGCGAGGCGGGTGGCCTGCCTGGTGATCGAGCCGATCCAGGGTGAGGGCGGGTTCGTCGAGCCGGCCCCGGGTTTCCTGCCCGCCCTGGCCTCCTGGTGCACGGCCAACGGCGTGGTGTTCGTGGCCGACGAGGTGCAGTCGGGGTTCGCCCGCACCGGGCGGATGTTCGCCTCCGAGCACGAGGACCTGGTGCCCGACCTGGTGGTCACGGCCAAGGGCATCGCGGCCGGGATGCCGCTGTCGGCGGTCACCGGGCGCGCCTCGATCATGGACGCGGCGCACGCCGGCGGCATCGGCGGCACCTACACGGGTAACCCGGTCTCCTGCGCGGCCGCGCTGGCCGCGATCGCCACCATCGAGGACGAGGGGCTGATGGAGACCGGCCGGCGCCTGGGCGAGCGGCTGCGTGCCTTCCTGCTCGAACTGCAGCAGAAGTTCCCCGAAATCGGAGACGTCCGTGGGCGCGGAGCGATGCAGGCGATCGAACTCGTGGTTCCCGGCTCCCTGGAACCCGACGCGGCGCTGGCCGGCCGTCTGGCCCGGTACTGCCACGAGCGCGGGGTGATCACGCTGACCTGCGGAACCTACGGCAACGTGATCCGGTTCCTGCCGCCGGTGACGATCGGCGACGAACTGCTCGACGACGCACTGGCCGTGCTGGCCGAGGCTTTCGAGGTGGTCCGGTGAAACTCGACCGTGAGCGGCTACGTCAGTTGCAGGCCCAGGAAGAGGAACGGTTCGCCCGCGAGCGGCCACGCTCGCAGGGGCTGGCCGAGCAGGCGCGTGAGCACCTGACCGGGGGCGTGCCGATGTCCTGGATGGTCAAGTGGCCCGGACCCTTCCCGGTGTTCGTGGAAGAGGCCCAGGGCGCCCACTTCACCTGCGCCGACGGCATCGACCACGTGGACCTGTGCCTGGGCGACACCGGCGCGATGTGCGGGCACTCCCCGGCCGCCACCGTGGCCGCGGTGCGCGAGCAGGTGGTCCGGGGCATCACCTCGATGCTGCCCACGGCCGACGCGGCGATCGCGGCGGGCGAGCTGAGCCGGCGCTTCGGCCTGCCGCAGTGGCAGTTCACGCTGACCGCGACCGACGCCAACCGCCACGTGATCCGCTACGCCCGGCACCTCACCGGCCGCGCCAAGGTGGTGGTGATCGACTACTGCTACCACGGCACGGTCGACGAGACCTTCGCCGTGCTCTCCCCCGAGGGCACCACGGTCTCCCGCCCGGGCAACATCGGTGCCCCGGTGCCGCTGGACCAGACCACGGTGGTGGTCCCGTTCAACGACCTGGCCTCGATGGAGGCCGCCCTGGCCGGTGGTGACATCGCCGCCGTCCTGCTCGAGCCGGCCATGACCAACATCGGCATCGTGCTGCCCGAACCCGGCTACCACGAGGCACTTCGGGCCCTCACCCGGCGCTACGGCACCCTGCTGGTGATCGACGAGACGCACACCCTGTGCGCCGGCCCGGGCGGCTGCACCGGCGCCTGGCAGCTGGAGCCCGACGTGGTCGTGGTGGGCAAGACCATCGGCGGCGGCATCCCGGCCGCCGCCTTCGGCCTGACCAGCGAGATCTCGGCGCGGGTGCAGGCCTCGGTCGAGCTGCCGGACATCGACGTGGGCGGGGTCGGCGGCACCCTGGCGGGCAACGCCCTGTCGATGGCCGCGGTCCGGGCCACGCTCACCCAGGTCCTCACCGACGACGTGTTCGCGGGCATGGAGGTGCTGGCCGAGCGCTGGGCCGACGGGGTGCAGGGAGTGCTCGACGAGTTCGGCGTGCCCTGGCACGTGACCCGGCTGGGCTGCCGGGCCGAGTACGCGTTCTCGCCGCAGCCTCCGCGCACCGGTGGCGAGGCGGCCGCCTCGGACGACTTCGAGCTGCAGCAGTACCTGCACCTGCAGGCCCTGAACCGGCGCGTGCTGCTCACCCCGTTCCACAACATGGCCCTGATCAGCCCGGCCACCACCGAGGCCGACGTGGACCAGCACACCGTCGCGTTCCGTGAGGCGGTGCAGGCCCTCTTCGGCTGATCTCACCGAGGATGACCACAGCAGCCCCTGGAAGCCCCTGATTCCACCGTCCGCGTCCGCCTCCATCCACTGGTTGTGACGAAAAGGTGGCCGTTCAGTCGATCCACCGGCGCGGGGCACGAGTGGAAAGCTGCCGAGCAGTAACCAGCAGAGGCTACAACCCACGGCCGCTGCGTCACCCTCTCCCCCAGGGGTTCTTCGAAGATGCCAAGTTCGTCCGTCCCGTCGGCCCGGCGCGGTGCGATGGTCACCGACGACGGGCCGTGCCTCCGGCCGATCCAGCCGCAGCAGTTCCCCGGTGGGCTGCACGCGGCCTCGGCCGAGGCCGCTCGGCGTCTGCAGCAGGCCGCGGTGCGCCGCATCGTCACCACCGGCGGACCGGAGATCGTCTTCCAGCCCCAGCTGTCGCTCTCCCGGATGACGGTGGAGGGTTACGAGGCGCTCGCCCGCTTCCCCGAGACGCCGTTCCAGGGCCCGGAGAACTGGTTCAACCGGGCCCACGAGCTCGGTCTGGGTGTGGAGCTGGAGGTTTCGGCGGTGCAGCGGGCCCTGGGCCGGCTGCGCGAACGTCCGGCCGACACCACCGTGGCGGTCAATGTCTCCCCCGCCGTGCTGATCAGCCCCGCCCTGTCTGCGGTGCTGCCGAGCGACCTGCACGGCGTCGAGATCGAGCTGACCGAGCACGAGTGGCGCACCGGCGCCGCTGCCCTGCGCCGTAGGCTCGACCACCTGCGCGAGCGCGGCGCCCGCGTGGCGATCGACGACGTGGGGGCGGCCCACTCGGGGCTGCGACGGGTGATGGACCTGGCCCCGGACAAGCTGAAGCTCGACCGGGCACTGGTGCAGGGAGTGGCGAACAGCTCGGCGAAGGCGGCCCTGGTGCGGGCCGTGGTCGACCTGGCCGAGCAGATCGGAGCCACGGTCTGCGCCGAGGGGGTGGAGAACCTCGACGACCTGGAGGCCGTGGCCGACCTGGACGTGGCCTGCGCCCAGGGCTGGGCGGTCGGCATGCCGGCCGGGCACTTCGCCGAGGCCGAGCCCTCGGCGGTGCGCTCGGCGCAGGACCGGCTCGCGGTGATGCTCCGCGGCGGCCCGCCCCGATCCCTCCGCTGCGCGGCCACCCCCGCCACGGGCGACATTGCGGCACCTCTATCTGGCACTTCGGGGGCCCACGCTCCGGCGCCCGGCGCACCCGAGGTCAGGCCTCCGGCGACCGGCGCGGCAACTTCGCCGACGTCGGCAGCTGCAGCCCGGGCCGATCTGGTGCTGGATGCCGAGCCCACCAAGCCCACCAAGCCCATCGAGCCCACCGAGCCCGTGGCCCAGCCGGTGAAGCAGCCGGCCCCCTTACTGCCCCCCGACCGGCTGGTCCACGACGTGGACGACCTGCTCACCCACCTCACCACCGTGACCGGCCTGCCCGAGCTGC
This sequence comes from Kineosporia sp. NBRC 101677, assembly GCF_030269265.1. Classification (NCBI taxonomy): domain Bacteria; kingdom Bacillati; phylum Actinomycetota; class Actinomycetes; order Kineosporiales; family Kineosporiaceae; genus Kineosporia; species Kineosporia sp. NBRC 101677. The sequence continues at coordinate 729,513 of NZ_BSTA01000004.1, read as the reverse complement.
ACACCCTGGTCAGTGGGTGCGCCGCCGTCCTGGGTGCGGAAACCCTGGTGCTGAGCGTGCTCTCGGCCGACGGCACCACCCTCTCGTCGGCGCCCACCCGCAGCCGCCCCTCCGCGTACGGCGAGTCGTTCCCGCTCGCCGGATTCCCGCTGACCCGCGACTGTCTCGAGGGCCGCTCGGTGGTGCCGGTCTACCGCGAGCCGAGCGCCGTCACCGACCCGGGTGAGCAGGCCGAGCGGGGGCTGCTGCAGCTGCTGGGTTTCCAGACCGTGCTGATGGTGCCGGTGATCAGCCGCGACCGGGTGATCGGGCTGCTGGAGTGCTTCCGGCCCGACCTGGCACCCTGGTCGCGCCGGCAGATCCGCTCGGCCCGCACCGTCGCCGCCATGCTCGGCCCGGTGCTCGACGGGCTCCTCCCTTCCTGAGCAGGCTTTTTCAGTGTCCGAGCAGCGGCGCCATCAGCCGGGCCGCCACCGAGGGCCGTGAGGTGAGGCGTTCTTCGGCGTCGGCCGCCGTCATCGCCCGCAGCCCGGCGTTGGTGCCCAGCCAGCGCAGTGGCTCGGGCTCCCAGTTGCGCGAGCGGTGCCCCACCCAGGGCAGGTGCACCAGGTCGGTGTCGCGCTCCAGCACCAGGTCGGCCAGGGTGCGCCCGGCCAGGTTGGTGGTGGACAGCCCGTCGCCCACGTAGCCCCCGGCCCAGCCGACGCCCGAGGCGCGGTCCAGGCCGACCGAGGCCTTCCAGTCGCGGGCGATCCCGAGCGGCCCGCCCCAGCCGTGGGTGAAGTTGAACCCCCGCAGCTGTGGGAGCAACCCGTTCAGGGTACGGCGCAGCGCTGCGAAGACCCGTGGATCACGGTCGAAGTCCGGGTCGATCCGGGAACCGAAATGGTAAGGCGCACCGCGCCCACCGAAGGCGATCCGATCGTCCATCGTTCTCTGCCCGTAGATGACCAGGTGCCGGGCGTCGGTGAAGGTCTCACCGCGTTCCAGGCCGACCTGGGCCCAGAACTCGGCGGGCAGCGGTTCGGTGGCGACCATCAGCGAGTAGATCGGGGCGATCGCCCGGTGGCTTCCCGGCAGCTGTGACGTCCAGGCCTCGGTGGCCCGGACGACGTGCTCGGCACGCACGCGGCCCTGGGCCGTACGCACCACCGGACCGCCCGGGCCGCCCGGACCGCGTGGTTCGATGGCCAGGGCCGGGGTCTGTTCCAGCACCCGGCCGCCGAGCCGCTCGACCACCTCGGCCAGACCGCGCACCAGCAGCGCCGGCTGCAGGCGGGCGCAGTGCGGCGTGTAGCCGGCCCCGAGCACCCCACCGGCCCGCAGGCGCTCGGCGGTCTGCGCCTCGCTCCATTCCTCGTAACCGTCGATCCCGTCGAGCTTCTGGTCGGCCTCGACGGCTTCGCGTACCCGCTGGAGCTGCACCTGCGAGCGGGCCAGCTCGATCGTGCCGCCCTGCCGGTAGTGACAGTCGATGCCCTCGGCCTCGGCCACCCGGCCCACCTCGGTCACCGTCTGGTTCATCGCCCGGCGCATGGCCAGGGCCTGGTCCAGACCGTGCTCGCGGGCCATCGCCGAGACCCCCGAGGGGAACAGGGCCGAGCACCAGCCCCCGTTGCGCCCACTGGCCCCGAACCCGGCGATCTGCGCCTCGAGCACCACGACCCGCAGCGAGGGGTCGGCCCTGAGCAGGTAGTAGGCCGTCCAGAGACCGGTCAGGCCGCCGCCCACGATGCAGACGTCGACGTCCAGGTCACCTTCCAGCGCGTCCCGGGGGGTCAGCGGATCCCCGGCCGCCGCGGCCTGGTCGAACCACAGCGACACGTCCTGGTAGTTCACGAGCGGCCCTCCGGCCAGGTGGCCAGCGCTTCCGGCACAGCCGGATCGCCCGGCAGACCGGGCGCGGTGATCGGGGTGCCCCAGGAGTGGTGCAGGGGTACGACACCTCCCCAGACCTCCCGGTCGAAGTCTTCCGACGCGTCTTCCGGTTCGTTCTTCGCCGACACCTTGAGCGACCACTCGGTGAGCGGAAGGGCCAGGACCGACGTGGCCGCCAGTTCCTTGGCCGACGGGGTGCGGGCCTGGGTCATGCCCGGCATCAGGGCCTCGGCCAGAACCGCGAGCCCCCGCTCCTTCTCCTCGCCCTCCAGCGCCCGGTAGGCCCCGAAGAGCATGGCGCTGCGGTAGTTCATCGACGACTCGAACTGGCTGCGGGCCACCACCACCCCGTCCAGCAGGGTGATGGTGGTGCAGGTCTCGACGCCGGTGGCCAGGAACCGGAAGGCCTGGGAGGCGTTGGAACCGTGGATCAGCAGGCGGTCGCCGTCACGCGCCGTCCCGACCGGCACCACCGCCAGCCGGCCCGGGGCGGGCACCGCGACGTGCGCGACCAGGGCCGCGTCGAGCACCTGGTCGAGCACCTCGCGGTCGGTGACCTGCTTGCCCGGGATCCGCCGGACGGTGGTTCGGAGTCGTTCTCTCACAGCTGGTTCCAGGCCTCCGTGAGCACCCCGCGCAGGATGCCCTCGATCTCGTCGAAGTCGGCCGGGCCCAGGGTGAGCGGCGGCGAGAGCTGGATCACCGGGTCGCCCCGGTCGTCGGCCCGGCAGTACAGACCCGCCTCGAACAGGGCCTTGGACAGGAAACCGCGCAGCAGGCGCTCGGACTCGTCCTCGTCGAAGGTGGTCCGGGTGTTCTTGTCCTTCACCAGCTCGATGCCGTAGAAGAAGCCCTCACCGCGCACGTCGCCGACGATCGGCAGGTCGAGCAGCCGCTCCAGGGTGGCCCGGAACACCGGGCCGTTGGTGCGGACGTTCTCGAGCAGCCCCTCGTTCTCGAACAGGTCGAGGTTGGCCAGGGCCACCGCCGAGGAGACCGGGTGCCCGCCGAAGGTGTAGCCGTGCGGGAAGTAGTTCGCGCCGTCCTTGAACGGCTCGAACAGCCGGTCGCTGGCGATCATCGCCCCGATCGGCGAGTAGCCGCTGGTCATGCCCTTGGCACAGGTGATGATGTCGGGCACGTAGCCCATCTCGGAGCAGGCGAACATGCCGCCGACCCGGCCGAACGCGCAGATCGTCTCGTCCGAGACCAGCAGCACGTCGTACTGGTCGCAGATCTCGCGCACCCGCTCGAAGTAGCCCGGGGGCGGCGGGAAGCAGCCACCGGCGTTCTGCACCGGCTCCAGGAACACCGCCGCCACGGTGTCGGGGCCCTCGAACTCGATCGCCTCGGCGATCCGGTCGGCGGCCCAGCGGCCGAACTGCTTGGGATCGCCGCGCAGGTCGTCGGCGGCCCGGTAGATGTTGGTGTTGGGCACCCGGAAGGCGCCGGGCACCAGCGGCTCGAACATCTGCTTCAGACCGGGGATCCCGGTGATCGACAGGGCGCCCTGGGTGGTGCCGTGGTACGCGATCGACCGCGAGATCACCTTGGTCTTCAGCGGCTTGCCGCTGAGCTTCCAGAACTGCTTGGCCAGCTTCCAGGCGCTCTCCACCGCCTCACCGCCGCCGGTGGTGAAGAAGACCCGGTTCAGGTCGCCCGGCGCGTAGTGGGCCAGCCGCTCGGCCAGCTCGATCGCCGGCGGGGTGGCGTAGGACCAGAGCGGGAAGTAGGCCAGCTCCCGGGCCTGGCGGGCGGCGGCCTCGGCGAGCTCCTCGCGGCCGTGCCCGGCCTGCACCACGAACAGCCCGGCCAGACCGTCGATGTAGCTGCGCCCGTTCGAGTCGAAGATGCGGTGCCCCTCGCCGCGCACGATCACCGGAACCGGGTCGGGCTCGGGCCCGAAATAGCCCGAGTGGCGGGTGAAGTGCAGCCAGAGGTTGTCGCGGGCCTTCTCCTGGAGGGCCTGCGTCAGCGCGTCCTGCGGCGGGATCGTCGGGTTCTCGGGCGTCGTGGTCATCGGGTACCCCAGTTGTAGAGCTGCTTGCGGAGCTTGAGATAGACGAACGTCTCGGTGGTCCGGACCCCGGACAGCGCCCGGATCCGCCGGCTCACCAGTTCCAGCAGGTGGTCGTCGTCCTCACAGACCACCTCGACCAGCAGGTCGAACGAGCCCGCGGTGACCACCACGTAGTCCACCTCGGTCATCGCCGACAGTTCGTCGGCGACCGACTCGATCTCCCCGTCGACGGTGACGCCGATCATCGCCTGCCGGGTGAAACCGACCTGCAGAGGATCGGTGACGGCCACGATCTGCATGACCCCGTGGTCGAGCAGACGCTGCACGCGCTGCCGGACCGCCGCCTCGGAAAGGCCCACGGCCTTGCCGATCGCGGCGTAGGGACGGCGGCCGTCCTCCTGCAGCTGCTCGATGATCTGCTTCGAGGTCTCGTCCAGCGGCTGGGAGGCGTTCGGCCGGCCGGCCGGCCGCACGAGTTTGCGCGTCACCCCGTGATCCTTACCCCTCACCTGCGGCATTGACAATAGATTTCGTTGTTTCCGGTGCGAAAACAATCCGAATCGGTACCGGCGGAGCATCTGCCCTACGGAAACTGACAGATTGAGTGCGACGCCCTCCTTTCCTTCCGGTGGGTGATCGACGCCCCACGGCCGAAAGTGCTCCTGCGAGCCGGTTTCACCGGTCGCAACCGCCCATCGGGTAACGAATCCGTTGCGTTTACCCGGCGAACGCCACGGAAAACCATGTTGACGCCTTGCCGTGCAAGTTAACGGCGTGTCAGTATCCGGAATCGATCTGCCCCCGGGTACTTCCTGACGGTGACGCATCGTGAGAGCGCCGCCGGTCCCCGCGAAAGTTAACGACGTGTTGCGAACAGTGCGTGATAGGCGCCGGAGCCGAATTCCGCACTTAGCCTGACGCCTGCCCATGCGTCCGGTCGCCCTCCCGAAGCGCCACCCGAAGTGTCAGGAAAGGACTTACGTCCCATGACCCAGCGCCGCCGCCGTCCGCTTTCCCCCGAAGCCGCGGCTGTCATCCGCGCGCAACGTTCGGCCGGCCGGTTCAGCCGCCGGACGTTGTTCGCCGGAGCCGGCACCGCCGGGCTCGGCGCCGCCCTCGCCGCCTGTGGCACCTCGGCCCCCGGCACCAGCGGCGGTGAAGGCGACGGCAGGCCCACGGCCGCCAAGGACCTCTCGGCCACCGAGAAGAAGGTCAACTGGGCCAACTGGACGCTGTACCTGGACTACGACGACAACACCAAGAACTACCCGACGCTCCAGGCCTTCGAGAAGGAGTCCGGGATCACCGCCACGTACGACGAGGCGATCGAGGACAACGACTCGTACTACGGCAAGATCCAGGGCCAGCTGCGCAACGGCCAGGACATCGGCAAGGACGTCATCGTCTTCACCGACTACATGGCCGCCCGGGTGATCAAGCAGGGCTACGTGCAGGAGCTGAACCAGGCCAACCTGCCCAACGCCGCGAACATCCTGGACAACCTGAAGACGGTCGACTTCGACAACGGCCGTAAGTACTCGCTCACCTGGCAGTCCGGTTACGCCGGCATCGCCTGGAACAAGGAGCGCCTGCCCAAGGGCCTCAAGAGCGTCGACGACCTGTGGAAGCCCGAGCTCAAGGGCAAGGTCGAGGTGCTCTCGGAGATGCGTGACACGCTCGGCCTGATCATGCTCAACCAGGGCGTCGACATCTCCGGCGCGTTCACCGCCGACCAGTTCGGCAACGCCCTCGACGTGCTCGAGGAGCAGCTCACCAACGGCCAGATCCGCCAGGTGAAGGGCAACTCCTACAAGGAGGACCTGATCTCCGGCGACGCGCTCGCGGTGATCGGCTGGTCCGGCGACATCACCCAGCTGAACGCCGAGAACGGCGACAAGTGGGGGTTCGCGATCCCGGAGGCCGGCGGCACCCTCTGGAGCGACAACATGCTGGTGCCGATCGGCTCCCCGCACCGCACCAACGCCGAGGCGCTGATGAACTACTACTACGACCCCGAGGTCGCCGCCGAGGTCGCCGCCTACGTGAACTACATCTGCCCGGTGAAGGGTGCCCAGGAGGTCATGGCCTCCAGCAAGGACAAGGAACTGCGGGCCCTGGCCAAGAACCCGAAGATCTTCCCCGACCAGGCGGACCTGGCCAAGGTCAAGGTCTTCCGGACGCTCGAGGGCACCGAGGAGACCGAGTTCACCTCCGAGTTCCAGCGCGTCCTCGGCAACTGAAACAAGGGGTTTCACCATGGCGACTGCGGAAGCGGGCTCGGACCTGCGGCTCAGCGGCGTGACCAAGCGGTTCTCCGCGTTCACGGCCGTCGACGGCCTGGACCTGACGATCGAGCAGGGCGAGTTCTTCGCCCTGCTCGGCCCGTCGGGCTGCGGCAAGACCACCACCCTGCGGATGGTGGCCGGGCTCGAGGAACCCACCGAGGGCACGATCCACCTGGGCGGTCTGGACGTGACCCACCGCAAGCCGTACCAGCGGCCGGTCAACACGGTCTTCCAGAACTACGCGCTCTTCCCGCACCTGTCGGTGTTCGAGAACGTCGCGTTCGGCCTGCGCCGGCGTGGGGTGAAGAACGTGCGGCAGCAGGCCCTGGACGCCCTCGACCTGGTCGAGCTGGGCCACCTGGCCAAGCGCCGGCCGGCCCAGCTGTCCGGTGGTCAGCAGCAGCGCATCGCCCTGGCCCGGGCCGTGGTGAACCGGCCCCAGGTGCTGCTGCTGGACGAGCCGCTGGGCGCCCTGGACCTGAAACTGCGCCGCCAGATGCAGATCGAGCTCAAGCGCATCCAGACCGAGGTCGGCATCACCTTCGTGCACGTCACGCACGACCAGGAGGAGGCCATGACGATGGCCGACCGGGTGGCGGTGATGAACCACGGCCGGATCGAGCAGCTGGGGGCGCCGACCGACCTGTACGAGGCGCCGCGGACCACGTTCGTGGCGAACTTCCTGGGCCAGTCCAACCTGGTGCCGGTGCGCCGGGCCGGCACCGACGGCGACTACCTGGTGGTCGAGGTGCAGGGCCAGCGGGTGGGCATCCTGCGTGGTCGCTGCGAGAACGACGGTGACCTGCTGCTCGGCGTCCGGCCGGAGAAGATCCAGATCATGGACGCCGGTGCGCGGGTACCGCACGCACTCAACCGGTTCACGGGTGGAGTGGTCGTGGACGTGAGCTACCTGGGCGTGTCCACCCAGTACCTGGTGCGCATGCCCTGGGGGCAGAACCTCACCGTGTTCTCCCAGAACCTGGGCCTGGGCGTCGGTTTCCGTGACGGCGAGCAGGTGCAGCTGGCCTGGGAACCGGACCACAGCTTCGGCCTGGCCGGCGACGCGGACGCCGGGGTCGACGAGGACGCGGCCGAGCTCACCGCGCTGAAGGGCTGAGCGATGCCCGCCCTGACCCCCACCGCGGCCGACACCGAGGCCCTGCCCCGGGCCTCCGGCCGGCAACTGCGCACCGTGCTGCTCCTGCTGCTGCCGGGGCTGCTCTGGCTCGGGATCTTCTTCATCGTGCCGATCTTCACCCTGGCCGGCACCTCCACCCAGACCCCTTCCGGCAGCGGCCTTCCCGGTGAGTTCGTCCAGACCTTCCGGCTGGGCAACTACTGGGACGCGATCACCGCCTACCGCGGGCACTTCGCCCGCTCGTTCCTGTACTCCAGCCTGGCCACCCTGCTGTGCCTGGCGATCGGCTACCCGCTGGCCTACCTGATCGCCTTCCGGGCCGGGCGGGCCCGGAACCTGCTGCTGGTGCTGGTGGTGGCGCCGTTCTTCACCAGTTTCGTGCTGCGCACCCTGGCCTGGCGGCAGATCCTCTCGGACGACGGCTGGGTGGTCTCGTCGCTGAAGTGGCTGCACCTGATCCCGCAGGACCTGGCCGTCACCGCCAGCCCGATCGCGGTGGTCGCCGGCATCACCTACAACTTCCTGCCGTTCATGGTGCTGCCGCTGTACTCCAGCCTGGAGCGGATCGACCCGCGGCTGATCGAGGCCGGCGGCGACCTGTACGGCAACGGCCTGACCGTGCTGCGCAAGGTCACCTTCCCGCTGTCGATGCCGGGGGTGGTGGCCGGGACGCTGCTCACCTTCATCCCCGCCTCGGGCGACTACGTCAACGCCAACCTGCTGGGCAACACCCGCACCACGATGATCGGGAACGTGGTGGAGAGCCGCTTCTTCCGGGTGGTCGACTACCCGACCGCGGCCGCGCTCAGCTTCGTCCTGATGGCGATCATCCTGGTGCTGGTCGTGCTCTACGTCCGCCGCGCCGGCACGGAGGAACTGGTATGACGCGCTGGCTCTCGAAGTACGCCCTGCACATCTACGGGGTGCTGGCGTTCGCCTACATCTTCACCCCGATCGCCTACGTGATGGTGTTCAGCTTCAACCAGCCGGCCCGGTCCAACCTGACCTGGCGCGGGTTCACGCTGGAGAACTGGACCAACCCGTGCAACGCCCCGGACGTCTGCGCGGCGCTCGGCAACAGCCTGAAGATCGGCCTGGCCTCGACCCTGATCGCCACCGTGCTGGGCACGATGGTGGCCTTCGCCCTGGCCCGCTACCGGTTCCGCGGCCGCACCCCGACCAACCTGCTGATCTTCCTGCCGATGGCCACCCCCGAGGTGGTCCTGGCCGCCTCGCTGCTGACCCTGTTCCTGAACCTGCGGATCGAGCTCGGCCTGGTCACCGTGGTGATCGCGCACGTCATGTTCAGCATCAGCTTCGTGGTGGTGGCGGTGAAGGCCCGGATCGCCGGCCTGGACCCGCGCCTGGAGCAGGCCGCGCAGGACCTGTACGCCAACGAGTTCGAGACGTTCCGCCGGGTCACCCTGCCGCTGGTGGCCCCCGGTATCGCCGGCGCCGCCCTGCTGGCGTTCAGCCTCTCGTTCGACGACTTCATCATCACCAACTTCGTCTCCGGTGACGTCAACACGTTCCCGAAGTTCGTGTACGTGTCGGCGCAGCGCGGTATCCCGGCCGACGCCTACGTGATCGGCTCGGCGATGTTCCTGCTGGCGATGGGCATCGTGCTGGCGGCCGAACTGTTCCGCTGGCGCCGCGAGAAGCAGCTCGCCAGTTAGGTCGCGTCGCTCTCCCCGGCCGGGAGCATCGGGTTCTGGCCGGGGAAAGCCCGTTCCGGCGGCTCACCGGCGAAGCCGTAGCTGCCGGAACGGATGCGCTCCAGCACCTCGCCCACCCACTGCTGCTCGGCGCGCAGCAATGCGACCTGGAAGTGGAACATCTCCACCACGTGCTCCGGCTGGCCGGGGGCCGAGGGGCCGACCTCCCGCGCCGTGTAACCGATGCTGGCCACCCGGGCCTCGAGCAGGCTGATCCGGGCGGTGAGGGCCGCGACGACCTCCTCGCGGGACAGCACCCACCAGAACGAGATGCCCGCGCTGATCCAGTCCTGCTCGAAGGGGTGCAGCTCCCACAGGGCCTTGCGCACCAGCCGCTGGAACTCCGTGTCCCCGTCCACGGTCAGGCGGTAGACCATCTTCTTCTTGCTGCCGCCCTCCGGGTCCGGCTCCTCGACCAGCAGCCCCTCCCTGGTCAGGCCGCGCAGCGCGTTGTAGACCGAACCGGGGTTCAGGTGCGCCCACTCGGCCACCTGCCAGCTGCCCAGCTCCCGACGGACGAAGTAGCCGTGGGTGGGCTGGAAGATGCGCACGGCCCCCAGCACGAGAAGCCTGGTCACGGACATGGCCGAAGCCTATGCCGCCCATCGGGCGAATCCGCGCCGCACCGGCCGGGCGGATGCTTGCCGCGAACCCTAACGGAACGTAAGGTGCGTGTGACCTGGGTCATAACGCGCTTGGTCCGTACGCCGGCACCGCGAGCGATGAGGAGTTCCATGCCCACGCCCACGACAGCCCTGGAACGTATCCCGGTCTACCGGCCCTACCTGGGCCCCGAGGTCACCGCCGCAGCGCAGTCCGCCCTCGAGGCCGGCTGGCTCGGCATGGGCCGGCTCAGCCAGGAGTTCGAGCTCGGGCTCGAGCGTTTCCTGCGCCTGGACGGCCGGCGCGTGGTCTCCACCAACTCCTGCACCGAGGCGCTGCACATCGCCGGGCGCCTGATCGGCCTGGGCCCGGGCGACGAGGTGATCGCCCCGGCCTTCACCTACGTGGCCGGGCACCAGGCGATGAGCCGCACCGGCGCCGAGATCGTGTTCTGCGACATCGAGGACGGCTTCCTGAGCATCGACCCGGCCCGGGTGGAGGAGCTGGTCACCGAGCGCACCCGGGCCGTCCTGGCGGTCGACTACCTGGGCCTGCCCTGCCGGCTCGACGAGCTGACCGAGCTGGCCGGCCGGCACGGCCTGCGGGTGATCGAGGACGCGGCGCACGCCTTCGGCACCCTGAGCAAGGGCCGCCCGGTCGGTTCCTTCGGCGACATCACCTGTTTCAGCTTCGGCCCGGTGAAGACCATCACCACCCTGGAGGGCGGCGCCGTGGTCACCTCCGACCCGGCCGACGTGCAGGCCCTGCACGAGCTGCGGCACCTGGGCATCGACTCGGACACCGACGCCCGCTACAAGAACCAGCGCAACTGGGAGTTCGACGTGGTCCGCCAGGGCTACCGCTGCCACCTCGGCTCGGTGCCCGCCGCGATCGGCCTGGCCCAGCTCGGGCTGGCCGACGAGTTCATCCGCAACCGCCAGGAGTACTGCCGGATCTACGACCGGGCCTTCGGCGGCCTCGAGAAGGCCGGGCACGTAAGGCTCTTCGACACCGCCTGGAAAGACGTGGCGCCGTACATCTACGTGCTGCGGCTGCGCGACGGCAGCCGCCGCCAGGCCCTGATCCAGCACCTGAACGAGCACGGCGTGGCCAGTGGCATCCACTTCCTGGGGGCCCACGAGTTCAGCTTCTACGCCGCCAGCCGGCGCGGCCCGCTGACGGTGACCGAGGCCGCCACCGAAGAGGTCCTGACCCTGCCGCTGCACCCGTACATGGACGATGCCACCCTCGAGCGTGTGATCACAGCCGTCAACACCTTCTTCGGCGCCGCCGGATGACGAGCGCACCTCCCACGCTGAGCGTGGTGATCTGCTGCCGGAACAGCGCCTCGACCCTGGCCGACACCCTGGAGTCGGTCGCGGCCCAGAAGTACGAGGGGTGGTGGGAGGTCGTGGTGGTGGACAACGGCTCGACCGACACCACCGTCGAGGTCGCCCAGCGGTTCGCCGACCGCCTGCCCAACTTCCGGGTCCTGCGGGTGCCCGAACCGGGGTACCAGGCGACCGCCCTCAACCACGGCATCGCCCGGACCACCGGCGAGGTCTTCGTGTTCGTGGACAGCGACGACCTGCTGGCCGAGGGCTACCTCGACCGGATGGCCCGGGCCCTGGCCACCGCCCCCTACGTGGGCGGGGAGCTCGACGTCGAACTGCTCAACCCACCCGCCGTCCGGGCCCGTCGGGACCTGTTGCAGAGCAAGCAGATCGACGAGTACTGCAACTACGGCCCGGCCGTGGTGGGCGCCTCGATGGGGGCCCGGCGCGAGGCGATCGAGCGGGTGAACGGTTTCGACGAGTCCCTGCCCACCCAGCACGACCTGGACATCTCCTGGCGGCTGGACCGGGCCGGGGTGAAGGCCAGCTTCGTGCCGGGGGCGGTGCTGCACTACCGCTACCGCGTCGGGCCGCGCGAGATCTACCAGCAGGAGCGCGGTTACGGTGTGGGTGAGGTGGTCCTCTACCGCAAGTTCCGCAACGCGGGCATGCGCCGGCGCGGCCCGCGGCAGATGCTGGGCAGCTGGGTGCGGGTGCTGATGGCCCTGCCCGGCGCGTTCCGTCCCGAGGGCCGGGCCCGCCTCGCCACCGTGGCCGGCATCGCGGTCGGCCGCCTCGAGGGCAGCCTTCGGCACCGGGTCCTGTACCTGTAGGAGTCCGGAAGGGGCCGTGCGTGACCACGCACGGCCCCTTGTCTTTGCCCCACGCGAAGTAGTCAAACTTGACTACTTCACCCGGACGGGTCCACCATGGTGATGTCGCGGATCTGTCGCACACCGCGTGATCAGTTGGCGCACAACGCTTTTGTGCAGGCCAAGACTCTGGGGGACGAGTTGCCATGATCCATGCCCGCGCACTGACCAGGACGTTCACCACCCGCACCGGCCCGGTCGAGGCCGTCCGCGGGGTCGACCTCGACGTGGAGACCGGCGAGATCGTCGGCTTCCTCGGCCCGAACGGGGCGGGCAAGACCACCACCCTGCGCATGCTGACCACCCTGCTGCGCCCCACCTCGGGCCAGGCCACCGTGGCCGGGCACGACCTGCTGCGTGATCCGGTGGGGGTGCGCCGCAACATCGGTTACGTGGCCCAGGGCGGGGTCACCCTGCCCGAGGCCCGGGCCGGCGAGGAGTGTGTCGACCAGGCCCGGCTGTACGGCGTGAGCCGGCGCGACGCCGCCGCCCGGGGCCAGGAACTGTTCGGCCAGCTCGACCTGGACGGTCTGTGGGAGCGCAAGTGCTCGTCGCTGTCCGGGGGCCAGCGCCGCCGGCTCGACATCGTGATCGGCCTGATGCACTCCCCCGGCCTGGTGTTCCTCGACGAGCCCACCACCGGGCTCGACCCGCAGTCGCGGGCCAACCTGTGGGACCACATCCGCCGGCTGCGCGACGACCTGGGCGGCACGGTCTTCCTGACCACGCACTACCTGGACGAGGCCGACCAGTTGTGCGACCGGCTGCTGGTGATCGACCACGGCCGGATCGTGGCGGCCGGCACGAAGGAAGAGCTGAAGGCCGGTGTGGGCGGCGACGCGGTGGTGGTCCGGCTGGCCGAGCCGGGTCGGCGGGCCGACGCGGTGGGTGTGATGGCCGCCCTCCCCGGGGCCGACGAGCCCGCCGTCGAACGTGACCAGATCACCGTGCACGTGCCCGAGGCCGGCGCCCTGCTGCCCCGGCTGCTGCGCGAACTCGACGCCAAACAGGTCGAACTGGCGGGCATCGAGGTGCGCCGCCCGACGCTCGACGACGTGTTCCTCAACCTGACCGGGCGCTCCCTGCGCGACGAGCCCGCCGCCTGAACGGCCTGAACAGCCGCGCACCCCCTCACCCGGCCCGATCCCCACGGGTCCGGCCGCTGTCCGCCGACGGCGACCCGACCCGTCCTCTGTTCTCGACCGAGGAGCCGACGATGAACTCCGTGTGGCGTGACACCTGGCTGACCTTCGAGCGCCAGATGCGCCTGAGCCTGCGCAATCCGGTCTGGGTCGTGCTCGGCCTGACCCAGCCCCTGCTCTACCTGGCCCTTTTCGGCCCTCTGCTGAAACCGGTGGTGGCCAGCACCCCGGGTCTGCCCCCGGGCGACGAGTGGCAGATCTTCGTACCCGGCCTGCTGGTGCAGCTGGGCATGTTCGGCGCCGCGTTCGTCGGCTTCGGCCTGGTGGCCGAGTACCGGGCCGGCGTGATCGAACGGCAACGGGTGAGCCCCTGCAGCCGGGTGGCCCTGCTGGCCGGGCGGGTGCTGCGCGACGTGGTGGTGATCGTGGTGCAGACCGTGCTGCTGCTGACCGCCGCCGTCCCGTTCGGCCTGCGGGCCCCGATCGCCGGGGTGCTGCTCTCCCTGCTGATCGTGGCCGGGCTGGGCGCGGCCTTCGCGTCGCTCTCCTACGGCTGCGCGCTGCTGCTGCGCAGCGAGGATGCGCTGGCCCCGCTGTTCAACGGCCTGGCCATGCCGTTGCTCCTGCTCTCGGGGATCCTGCTGCCGATGTCGCTCGCGCCGGCCTGGTTGCGCCACCTCTCCGACGTCAACCCGCTCAAGCACACCGTCGACGCCACCCGCTCGTTCTTCTCCGGGGATCTGGCCAGCGCCTCGGCCCTGTGGGGGTCGCTGGCCACCGCCGCCCTGGTGGCGGCGTCGCTGTGGTTCGGCGCCCGCACCTTCCGCCGCGAGTCCGCCTGATCAACTTGACTCATGCGGCCGGCCGGGTCTCACTCAAGGCCCGGTCGGCCGACAAGAATCCCCATTAAAATGCCCGAAACGGACATACTCAAATTGCTGCTCGCAATTCCGCGGGCGAATTCCGGGGGTTTTCCCTTATGTTGCCTACTCCGATCGGGTGAGACTATCCCGTGAGGTTTACAACTCTCTCCGAGCGGGCCGCTCGGCGTCACCGAACCGTGACCATGACAAATACGCAACGCCCGGAAGGCGTCCGGAGAGTCGGCAGATGAACGCTCCGCAGTAATGCCGATCGTGATGACGCCATTACGCAGAGGCTCATTCCCACGACTCTGACATAGATTTGTGTCACTGTGTTGCCGCTGGTCTACCCAGCGTCAGAATGCAGCGTTTACCGAGGCCCCTGCTGACACGGAATGCCTCGGACAGCATCACGGCGAGTGCCCGACCGCCCGCACAATCCATCACAGTTTCGTCACCCTGAGTTCCGGAAAGAGATCCGCCCAGGTGTTTCCGGCCGAGGCCGAGCCCGAATGACGACAGCTTTCCGGAATGCGGCTTCCCTGGCCTGACAACGTGTGTTTCCATTGTCCGGACAGTGGGGAAGGCACACATCTGCGTATGAGCCGCCAGCCCTGGACGACTGGAGACTCGATGAGTAATTCACCCCGGGGCTTCGCCGGAATCCGTCAGCGGATGACCCGCAGCGACGCCAAGCACGCCAACCCGAGCCCGGCCGAGGGCGGCCGTCCGGCCGTCCCCGCCCCCACGCCGACCGACTCCGGTGAGATGCCGGTCCCGCTGCGGCCCGCCGACATGCGCGGTGGCGACCACATCGACCTGCGGGTCAGCTCCGAGTCGCAGGAGCACCGGTTCGCGTTCGAGCCGGGGGCCCCGTTGCCGGCCCGCAGCCGTCGCTCCTCCCAGCCGCCGACCCCGCAGCACGGCGTGCCCGAGGCCGCCGAAGTGGTGCCTCCGGTCACCGGTGCCGAGGCGATCATCGCCTCCGCCACCGTGATCTCTCCGGTCTCGGGCACCTACCTGGTGTCGGCCGAGCCGGTCGAGGAGGCGCGGCGCCAGGCGGCCGCGGCCCACGCCGCAGCGGCCGCCACCGCCACCCATGCCCCCCACACCCCGCGCGCGCAGGCCGGCCCGGTGGCTCCGCCCCCCACCTCGGCCGCGGGTGCCTACCGTCACGAAGAGCGCCGGCGGGTTCCCCGGCCCCAGCAGGCCTCCGCCCCCCGCCCGGCCGAACAGCCGTACGGGCAGCAGCAGCCGGCCCACCCCGGCCAGGGGCGCCCGGCGCCGAGCGCGCCCTACGCCAACCCGGGCTACCAGGGTTACGACGGCACCGGTTACGGCACGCCTCCGGTGGGTTCCCCCGCCGTCACCCCGGCGGCCTATCAGCACCCGACCGTGCCTCCGCCCGCCTACCAGGCCCCGCCCGTCACTCCGCCGGCCTACCAGGCCCCGCCCGTGACCCCGGCGGCGTACCAGCCCCCGGCCACACCCCCGGCGATCTCGCCGACCACCGAACCCCTGAACCTCCGGCACCTGCAGGGCCACCCGGCCCCCGCAGTGGAACCGGACAGCACGATGCGTCGCCGGACCGACCAATCGGCGGATTGGTTCCCGGCCCGGCCTGCCGAGAGACAACCAGAGAGTCATCTCGGCAGCCGGTCCGCGGGGCCGGTTGGTAGTCCTGCCCGCAGACCTCTGGGCCCCGGTCCGGGCGATCGGCCCGGATCCGCTCTGCAACTCCGCTCGCCAAAGGATGCTTACATGACCAACATCGACACCGTTCTCAAGGAAGCCATGCAGATCGACGGCGCCGTCGGCGTCGCGCTCGTGGACTACACGAGCGGCATGACTCTCGGCCAGGCCGGTGGCGGCAGCCTCAACCTCGAGGTCGCCGCGGCGGGCAACACCGAGGTGGTGCGGGCCAAGCTGCGCACGATGGAGGCACTCGGCCTGCGCGAGGGCATCGAGGACATCCTGATCACGCTGGACTCGCAGTACCACCTGATCCGGCTGATCACCGACCAGACCGGCATCGGGCTGTTCCTGTACCTCGCCCTGGACAAGCACCGCTCGAACCTGGCCCTGGCCCGCCGGAAGCTGGCGAACCTGGAGCGCACCATCGAGATCTGAGGGCGTACCCCCGCCCCGAGGGCGATCGAGGCCCGGCCTGCGGAGGTCCAGACCATTCGCAGCGTCCGGTTCGACGGTTCCCTGAAGATCGACCTGTAGGGCGCATCCGGCCGCGGATGCGCCCTACCGGCTTTTTCAGCTGCGCAGCACCGGGCCGAGCGCCTCCAACACCGAGGCGTCCTCGATCGTGCTCGGCACCGTGACCTCGGCGCCGTCGGCGATCTGGCGCATGGTCTTGCGCAGGATCTTGCCCGAGCGGGTCTTGGGCAGGGCCGCCACCACGTCGACCCGGCGCAGCGAGGCCACCGCGCCGATCTCCGAGCGCACCAGCTCGACCAGCTCGGTCTGCACCTGCGCGGCGGGCGTGTCCACACCCGACTTCAGCACCACCAGACCGCGCGGCAGCTGCCCCTTCAGCTCGTCGTGCACCCCGATCACCGCGCACTCGGCCACCGCCGGGTGGGCCGCCAGCACGGCCTCCATCGAACCGGTGGAGAGCCGGTGGCCGGCCACGTTGATCACGTCGTCGGTCCGGCCCATCACGAAGACGTACCCGTCCTCGTCCTTGAAACCGCCGTCGCCGGACAGGTACCAGCCCGGGAAGGCGGACAGATAGCTGGAGACGTACCGGTCGTCGTCCTGCCAGAGCGTGGCCAGGGTGCCCGGGGGCATCGGCAGACGCAGGCAGATCGCCCCCTCGGTGCCGGGCGGCAGCACCTCCCCGGTGGGCCCGAGCACCTGCACGTCGTAGCCGGGGATCGGCACCGACGGGGAGCCCGGCTTGATCGGCAGATCGTCCAGACCGCGGGGGTTGGCGCAGATCGGCCAGCCGGTCTCGGTCTGCCACCAGTTGTCCACCACGGGTACGCCCAGTTTCTCCGAGGCCCAGCGGTAGGTGTCCGGGTCCAGCCGCTCGCCCGCCAGGAACAGCGTCTTCAGGCTCGAGATGTCGCGACCGGCAAGCAGTTCCGCGTCGGGGTCGGCCCGCCGGATCGCCCGGAAGGCGGTGGGCGCGGTAAAGATCGCGTTCACGGAGTGCTCTTCGACCACGCGCCAGAACGCCCCGGCGTCGGGGGTCCCGATCGGCTTGCCCTCGTAGAGCACCGTGGTGGCGCCGGCCAGCAGCGGCCCGTAGACGATGTACGAGTGGCCCACCACCCAGCCGACGTCGCTGGCGGTGAACATGACGTCCCCCGGCCCGACCCCGTAGATCGCCTTCATCGACCAGGTCAGGGCCACCGCGTAACCGCCGCTGTCCCGAACGATTCCTTTAGGACGTCCGGTGGTTCCGGAGGTGTACAGGATGTACAGGGGGTCGGTGGCCTCCACTGCGACGCAACCGGCCGGGGGCACAGCATTCGGCGTCATCAGGGTGCGCCACTCGACGTCCTTCGGACCCATCTCGGCCCGGGCCTGCTCACGCTGCACCACCACGGTGGTCTCGGGCTCGTGCTCGGCCCGGCGCAGCGCCTCGTCGAGCAGCGGCTTGTACTCCACCACCCGGGTCGGCTCGATCCCGCAGGACGCGGTGACCACCACCTTGGGCCGGGCGTCGTCGATCCGGACGGCCAGCTCGGCCGGGGCGAACCCGCCGAACACCACCGAGTGCACGGCCCCGATCCGGGCGCAGGCCAGCATGGCGATCACCGCCTCGGGGATCATCGGCAGGTAGATCAGCACGGTGTCGCCCTTGGTCACCCCGCAGGCCTCCAGCCCGCCGGCGAAACGGGCGGTGAGGTCGAGCAGTTCGGCGTAGGTGTAGCGACGCTGCGTGCCGGTGACCGGTGAGTCGTAGATCAGCGCGTCCTGTTCGGCGCGGCCCTCGATGATGTGCCGGTCGAGGGCGTTGTAGCAGACGTTCAGCCGGGCGCCGGGGTACCAGCGGTAGACCGGTGGACTGCCCTCGTCCAGGATCTGTTTCGGCTTCCTGATCCAGGCCACCTCGCGGGCCGCGTCGGCCCAGAACCCGGCCGGGTCCTCCAGGCTCCTGCGGTACGCCTCGGCGTAGCCACCCTGTCCGCTGCTCATGAGTCCTCCCGATCGTGGTTCCTGACCCTGGCGGATCCGGTGCTCATCATCCGTGACACCCTGACCGGGTGTCCTTCGACCCCGCCCAGCTGCCCGAAGCCGCCCTGCCGTTGCTGACCGAGCGGCACCTGGCCACCCTCACCACGCTGCGCGCCGACGGCAGCCCGCACGTCACCCCGGTGGGATTCACCTGGGACGCACCGGCCCGGCGGGTGCGGGTGATCTGCTCGGGCACCAGCGTCAAGGCGCGCAACGCGGCCCGGGGCGGCCGGGCGGCGGTGAGCGTGATGGAAGGACGCTACTGGCTCACCCTGGAGGGCCCGGCCCGGGTGCTGGACGACGCGGAGGCGGTGGAAGACGCCGTGCGCCGCTACGCCCAGCGCTATCGCCAGCCCCGGGAGAACCCGCAGCGGGTGGTCGTGGCGATCGAGGTCGACCGGGTCCTGGGGCACGTGCCCACCGCTGACTGACATGCCCGCATGATGCGGGGCCCGAGGTTGCGCCGGGGTTGCCGCTACGGCTCGATCTGGGTGGCGTAGGTGCCGAACCAGCTGGTCGCCATCCGCGACGTCCTGATCCCCGGCACCTGGACCGGAGCGTTCCGGTCGACGGTGTCGCCCTGGCCGAGCTGGCCGGCGCCGTTGAACCCCCAGCACCACAGGGTGGTGTCACGTCGCACCGCGCAGGTGTGGGCGTAACCGGCGCTCACCGCGTACCAGTCCGTCGCGGTGCCCACCTGGACCGGCTCGGTGCGCTGGGTGTTGTCACCGAGACCGAGCTGGCCGTTGCTGCCACTGCCCCAGCACCAGAGGGATCCCCCGCCGCGGATCCCGCAGCTGTGCACCCGTCCGGTGCTCACCTCGACCCAGTCCTGCGCCGTGCCGACCTGGACCGGAGTCCGATGGGCAGCGGTGTCACCGGCCCCCACCTGCCCGCGGCTGTTGGCTCCCCAGCACCAGAGGCTGCCGTCGACCTGGATCCCGCAGGTCACCCCGTAGACCGAGCTGACCTGACGCCAGACCGTGGCCGACCCGACCTGGACCGGCGTGCTGCGGTTGGTGATGTCGCCCTGCCCCAGCTGACCGGAGGAGTTCAGGC
This sequence comes from Kineosporia sp. NBRC 101677, assembly GCF_030269265.1. NCBI lineage: Bacteria > Bacillati > Actinomycetota > Actinomycetes > Kineosporiales > Kineosporiaceae > Kineosporia > Kineosporia sp. NBRC 101677. The sequence continues at coordinate 710,407 of NZ_BSTA01000004.1, read as the reverse complement.
CCCAGCACCACAGAGAGGCGTCGACCCGGGTGGCGCAGGTGTACTGCAGACCGGCCGAGACGGTGGCCCAGTCGGCGGCCGTCCCGACCTGGTTCGGGGTGCCGTAGGTGGTGGTGTTGCCCGAACCGTTCTCGCCCTGGGTGTTCTCGCCCCAGCACCAGAGCGTTCCTTCGCGGCGGATCCCGCAGACGTGGTACTGCCCGATGCCGACCGAACGCCAGAACGCGTTCCAGGCGGTGCCCGCCACCACCTGGGTGAGCGCCGGACGGGACGTGTAGTCGCCCTGGCCGAGCTGGGCCGAGCCGTTGTAGTCGGAGCACCACAGCGTGCCGTTCTCGCGCACCGCACAGAGGTTGAGCCGCCCGGGCCCGAGCCGCTGCCAGTCGTCGACCGACCCGATCCGGGCCGGCGCGGTGAGGATGTGCCCGGCCTGCCCGTTGATGCTGTAGCCCCAGCACCAGACCGTTCCGCCGGCCCGCACCCCACAGGTGTGCTGACCACCGGAACTCACCCCGGCCCAGTCGGTGTCGGCCCCGATCTGGGTGGGCTGCGACCGGTTCGCGGTGGTGCCGGTGCCGAGGATGCCGCGCGTCCCGCTGCCCCAGCACCACAGGGTGCCGTCGGCCCGGAGCCCGCAGGTGTGCGCCGTCCCGAGCTCGACCGACGTCCAGTTGCCGGCCGTGCCGGCCTGGACCGGGACGGCGCGGTCGGCGGTGTCGCCGGCGCCCAGCTGCCCACTTGAGTTGAGCCCCCAGCACCACGCCGAGCCGGTCGCCCGAAGCCCGCAGGTGTGCTGCCCGCCGGTTCGCACCCAGGTCCAGTCCGTAGCGGTGCCGACCTGGACCGGGCTGGTGCGGCTGACCGCGTCGCCCACCCCCAGCTGCCCCTTGTCGTTGTTGCCCCAGCACCACAGCGCGCCGCCGGTGGTCCGGGCGCAGGTGTGAAGGGCGGTCACGCTCACCTCGCCCCAGGAGCGGTCCGGGGCCACCTGCACAGGTACGGTCCGCCGGGCCGTGTCGGCGAGACCGAGCTGCCCGTAGGCGTTGTCGCCCCAGCACCAGAGCGTGCCGCCGGCCCGGACGCCGCAGGTCGAGGCCTGCCCGCTCGAGACCTGCAACCAGTCGGTGGCGCCGGCGACCTGGACCGGGGACGACCGGTTGGTGGTGTCGCCGAGGCCGAGCTGCCCGGCGCTGTTGTTCCCCCAGCACCAGAGCGTGCCATCGGTCCGGATCGCGCACGTCGTACCGGTCCCCGCCGAGACCTGCCGATAGGTGGCCGTGCTCAGCCGGGTCGGACCGTAGACGTATTCGGAGGTGCTGCCCAGGCCCAGCTCGCCCGTCCCGCTCGTTCCCCAGCACCACAGACCGGCGTCCCGGCCCAGGGCGCAGCTCTGCTGGCTCCCGGCCGAGACCTGCGCCCAGGTCGAGGCGGTTCCCACCTGGTCCGGCGCCAGCCGCGGAGTGGTGTCCATCCCCCAGCGGAAGACCGGCCCGACCCCGAAGTCGGTCCGGCTCGTGATCACGGAGCGCACTTCGGTACTGCCGGTGAAACCGGCCCCTACGGAAGGCTGGAGCACCGCGGCCAGCACGAGCAGGGCCGCCACGGCAGCCCCGAGCAGCGCGCGCCGGATCCTCATGTGCTTCCTAGGTCGGCCGCCGGCCGGCGGTCTTGAGGAGCGGATCAGGTGGCGTCGGTGATCAGGCGCTCCACCGCCTCGGGGGCGAAGACCGCGTCGGCCACCGACAGTGCCAGGCCGATCGGGCCGGCGCTGTTGTCCAGCGAACTGCGCACGATCTGCAGGCGCGTGGTGGCCAGCGGCAGCGAGCGGCGGTAGACCATCTCCCGGATGCCGGCGAACAACTGCCCCTCGACCCGGGCCAGCTGACCGCCGATCACGACCACCCGCGGGTTGAAAAGGCTTACCGCACCGGCGATCGCCGCTCCCAGCACGCGGCCCGCACGGCGGGTGATCTGCACCGCCACCGGGTCTCCGGAGAGGGCCAGCTCGATCGCCGCGTCGACGCTGGAGACGTCCCGCCCGGCGGCCTGCAGGTCGCGCATCAGGGCCCAGCCGCCCACGTAGGCCTCTACACAGCCGATGTTCCCGCACCGGCACAGCGGCTGGTTCTCGTCGTCGGGCTGGCTCAGCTGGGAGTGCCCGATGTCCCCCGCGGCGCCGTCGGCGCCCCGGTAGATCTGGCCGCCGACCACCACCCCGGCCCCGATCCCGGTGCCGAGCTTGAGCATCAGCAGGTGCCCGGCGTCGGGGTAGTTGCGCCGGTACTCGCCGATCGCCATCGCATTGACGTCCTTGTCCACCTGGACCGGGCAGTCGTAGGTGCGGGCGAAGCGGCCACGGATGTCGTAGCCGTCCCAGCCGGTCATGATCGGCGGGTTGACCACCGCCCCGCGGGCGAAGTCGACCGGGCCGGGCACCGACAGGCCGATGCCGTGGACCTGCGCCGGGGTGGTGCCGGTCTCGGCCAGCAGCGCCGCGAACTCCTGCTCGACCAGCGTCAGGATCGCGTCCGGACCGCCGGTGATGTCGATCCGGCGCTGCCGCTCGGAGGCGATCTCGCCGTTCAGGTCGCAGACCGCCGCCCGCATCCCGGTGGCGCCCAGGTCGGCCACCAGCAGCACCCCGCGCCGGGCGTGGAAGGCGAAGCGGGTGGCCGGCCGGCCCCGGGTGGGACTGCCCTCACCCGCCGCCGCGATCAGCCGGGCCTGCAGCAACTGGTCGAGCCGCTGGTTCACCGTGGTGCGGGACAGGCCGGTCAGGGTCATCACCTCGGCCCGGGTGAGGGCCCGGCCACCGCGGAACAGGGCGAGAACCTCGCCCACACCGCTGTTCACGCTGGTCGGCGCAGTGACGCCGGAGGTCTGCGACTGCAGGGGGGCGGCGCTCATCGCATCTCCGCCGGGACTGGGCAGCGCTCCAGCAAGTCGACGCTGAACTCGCGGGTAAACAACACGGGACCATCCTAGTTCTGCGTAGCAACTTTGCAAAAGGGTTGGTCTTAACGATTGACAGCCGACGCAAGAGGGCATGTAATCGATCAGACCGTTGGCGGTACGAAGCCGTACCCGTACGCAAAGGAGCTCCAACGTGGGAGCCAGCACCTCGATCCGTCGCATCGCCGCTCTCGGCGTGCCCCTGTCGTTCGCCGCCGTCGCGCTCGCGGCCTGCGGCGACTCCTCCTCCTCGGGCGAGGCCGGTGGCTCCGGCGGCGACGCCTCCCCGGCCAAGGTCGCCGCGATCATCAAGGGCCTCGACAACCCCTTCTTCCAGACCATGGAAGACGGCATCGAGGCCGGCGCCGCGGCCCAGGGCCTGGAGACCACCGTCCAGGCGGCCAACTCGATCACCGACACCACCGGCCAGGCCGACAAGCTCACCGCCCTGGCCGGGCAGGACTTCAGCTGCTACATCGTCAACCCGATCACCGGCACCAACCTGGTGCAGGGCCTGGCCCAGCTGGCCGCGCGGGACAAGACGATCGTGAACATCGACTCCCCGGTCGAGGAGGAGGCCGCCGAGGCGGCCGGCGCCACCCCGGCCACCTACATCGGCACCGACAACGTCGAGGCCGGCAAGCTCGCCGGCGCGGAGATGACCAAGCTGGTCAGCTCCGGCGACGTGGCCGTCATCGGCGGCACCTCGGGCGACGTCACCAGCAACGCCCGGGTCGAGGGCTTCACCCAGGGCCTGGGCTCCTCGGTCAAGGTGGTGCAGACGGTCGCGGCCGACTGGAACCGCGAGAAGGCGCTCACCCAGGCCACCACCGTGCTGCGGGCCAACCCCGGCCTGAAGGGCTTCTACGTGGCCAACGACGACATGGCCCTGGGCGTGGTGCGGGCCGTCGAGAACGCCGGGAAGACCGGTGACGTCAAGGTGATCGGCACCGACGGCGTCGAAGAGGCGCTGACCTCGGTGAAGGACGGCGGGCTGACCGCCACCGTGGCCCAGTACCCCTACACCATCGGCGAGATGGGCCTCGAGGCCTGCGCCGCCGCGGCCGCCGGCAAGAGCCTCCCGACCAGTGTCGACGCCCCCGTCGAACTGGTCACGGCCGACGTCGCCGACAAGGCGCTGGCCGCCACCCCCAAGCCGTTCGGCGAGTACGAAGACCCGATCGCCGAACTGCTCAAGTAGTTCCGGACCGCGGGGACGGCTCACAGACCTGACCACGCCGTCCCCGTCCGCGTAAGCCCCCACCACCCCCCTTGGTGAGGTGGCCTCCGCCGGTGATCCCCGGCGTCCTCGATCTGCCCGAAAACCACTGCCGCACAGCGGCACGAAAGGTTCAGCGATGTCCGCAACCACTCTCGAAGCGCCACCGGCACCCCCGGGCCCGGCGCGCAGCCGGCGTCTGCGAGACCCCGCCTTCTGGGCCGACTGGGCCGCCCTGGTCGGGCTGATCGGCCTGACCGTCGTGTTCCAGTCGCTGAACTCCTCGTTCCTCAGCTCCGGCAACGTGCAGTCGATCCTGGTGGCCTCGGCGATCCTGGTGATCCTCTCGGTCGGCCAGACCTTCACCATCGCCACCGGCGGCATCGACCTGTCGGTGGCCTCGGTGATGACCTTCTCGGCAGTGGTTCTCGGCTGGACCTTCGCCGAGGGCTGGAGCCTTCCGCTCTGCCTGGGGGCGGCGGTGCTGGCCGGCCTGGTCTTCGGCGCCGTCAACGGCGCCCTGATCGCCAAGGGCCGGATCCCCGACTTCGTGGTCACCCTGGGCTCGCTCAGCGCCGCCTCCGGCCTCGCGCTGATCCTGGCCGACGGCAAGCCCACCACCGTGATCAGCCCGTTCCTGCTGCGGCTGTCCACCCAGGGCGTGGGCATCGTCGGCTACACCTTCCTGCTCGCCGTCGTCCTGGCCCTGCTCGCGCACGTCCTGCTCTTCCACACCCGGTTCGGCACCCACGTGCTGGCGGCCGGCGGATCGCCCGAGGCGGCCACCGCCACCGGGATCAGCACGGCCCGGATCAAGGTGGCCGTGTACACCCTCTCCGGCACGCTGGCCGGGCTGGCCGGCATCCTCCTGGTCGCCCGGATCGGCGCCTCCTCCCCCGCCGCCGACACCACGATGACCCTGAACATCGTGGCCGCGGTGGTGCTCGGCGGGGTCAGCCTGCTCGGCGGCCGGGCCACGATCATCGGCCCGGTGCTCGGCGCCCTGGTCCTGACCGTCCTGGTCAACGGCCTGACCCTGGTCGGCGTCTCGCAGTTCTACCAGCCGCTGTCGGTGGGCATCGTCGTGGTGCTGGCCGCCCTGTTGATGAGGTTCCAGAAGTGACCGCGACGACCACCCAGGCCCTCGTCTCCGTCGACGACGTCAGCCTCTCCTTCGGCAGTGTCCGCGCTCTGCGCGAGGTCTCGCTGACCCTGCGCCCCGGCGAGATCACCGCCCTGGTCGGTGACAACGGCGCGGGCAAGTCCACCCTGGTGCGTTGCCTGTCGGGCATCCACCGCCCGGACTCCGGCCGGATCGTGTTCGACGGCGAGGAGACGAGGTTCTCCAACCCCGAGGACGCCCGGAAGGCCGGGATCGAGACCGTGCACCAGAACCTCGCGCTGGTCGAGGACCTCACGGTCTGGCAGAACCTGTTCCTCAACCGCGAGATCACCAACGGTCTGGGTCTGCTGAACCGCAAGGCGATGAAGGCCGAGGCGCAGCGCATGGTCTCGGCGCTTGCGGTGAACGTGCCCAGCGTGACCTCGACCGTGCGGCGGCTGTCGGGCGGCCAGCGCCAGGCCGTGTCGATCTGCCGCGCCGCCGGTTTCAGCTCGAAGCTGGTGATCATGGACGAGCCGACCGCGGCCCTGGGGGTCCAGGAGACCGAGCGGGTCGAGCAGCTGATCCTCAAGCTCCGCGAGGACGGCCACGCCGTGCTCCTGATCAGCCACAACTTCGCCCAGGTGATGCGGCTGTCCGACCAGGTCTGGGTGATGCGCTCGGGCCGGTGCGTGGCCGGCCGCCGCACCGCCGAGACCACCGGAGAAGAGATCGTCGCCCTGATCACCGGCGCCCAGCAGTCCTGAACCTCGTTGCTACGTAAGGAAAACCCGATGAACCCCCTAGGTGTGCACGCCCTGGTCTGGGCCGGCAGCACTTCCCCCGAAGAGGTCGAACTGGCCGTCCGCAGCACCCGGGAGGCCGGTTACGACCTGCTCGAGTTCTCCCTGCACGACGGCCTGACCATGGACGTGGCGCACGCCCGGGCCGAACTGGAGAAGGCCGGGCTGCAGGTGGCCTGCTCCCGCGGGCTGGCCCCGGACGCGGACGTCTCCAGCGAGGACCCGGCCGTGGTGGCCCGCGGTGCGGAACTGCTGAGCAGGTCGCTGGAGATCACCGCCGGACTGGGCGGCAAGATGTTCGCCGGCGCCCTGTACAGCGCCTTCGGCAAGGCCTCGCAGCCGCTGTCCGCGGCCGGCCGGGCGAACGTCGTCGGCGTCCTGCGCGACCTGGCCGCCCAGGCGGCGAAGGACGACGTCACGCTGATGCTCGAGATCTGCAACCGCTACGAGACCAACGTGATCAACACGGCCCACGACGCGCTGCTGCTGGCCGACGACATCGGCGCCGACAACGTGAGGATCCACCTCGACACCTACCACATGAACATCGAGGAGACCGACATGGTCCGCCCGGTGCTCGAGGTCGGCGACCGGCTGGGTTACGTGCACATCGGCGAGAACCACCGCGGCTACCTGGGCAGCGGGCACATCGACTTCACCGGGTTCTTCCACGCCCTGGCCGACATCGACTACACCGGCCCGATCACCTTCGAGTCGTTCTCCTCGGCCGTGGTCGCCCCCGGGCTGTCCAACGACCTGGCGATCTGGCGCAACCTCTGGTCGGACGGGATGGACCTGGCCAAGCACGCGCAGTCCTACCTGGTGAACGGTCTCGCGGCAGCGCGGCACCCGTGACCGGCGCGCCCGTACCCCTGCAGAACACTGCGGCAGGGCATGATGCCCTGGTGCGACCGACTCTCGACGAACTGGCCGCCCGGGTGCTTAAGCTGACGGCCGGGAGAATGGGCGACCGCGTCATCGTCGGGATCGCCGGGGTACCTGGCGCCGGCAAGAGCACGCTGGCCGAGAAGCTGACCACAGTGCTCGCCGAGCGGATCGGCCCCGAACAGGTGGCCCACGTCCCGATGGACGGTTTCCACCTGGCCGACGTGAGTCTCGACCGGCTGGGGCTGCGGCAGCGGAAGGGGGCGCCGGAGACGTTCGACGCCCTCGGCTACGCGGCGCTGCTCCAGCGGCTGCGTGAGTCCGGCGACCTGGTCTACGCGCCGGGATTCGAACGGACCATCGAGCAGCCGATCGCCGGGGCGATCCCGGTGTCTCCCGGAGCGCGCGTGGTGGTCACGGAGGGGAACTACCTGCTGCTCGGCGGCGACTGGGACAGGGCGAAGGAACAGCTCGACGAGGTCTGGTTCTGCCGTACCCCCGAGGATCTGCGGCTGGAACGGCTGCTCGCCCGCCACGTGCGGTTCGGCAAGACGCCGGAGTTCGCCGCGCAGTGGATCGAGCAGACCGACCAGCCGAACGCCCTGCTGATCGAGGCGTCCAGTCACCGGGCCGATCTGGTGGTCGAGATGGACTGAACCACAAACTGAGGACGCCTGTCAGCACTCGTGCTGACAGGCGTCCTCAGTTTGTGGTTCTAGACGGTCTGGACGACCAGGAGCTCAACCACGCGGTCGAGGAACGCGTCGACCGAGGCCTCGCGGTACCCCCGGGAGCCGCGCCGGCTCTTGAACACCGCCAGGCGCACCGCGTCGGGCGGCAGCGGCTGGCCCATCGCGAACGACTCCTCGATGCGGATGCACAGGTCGTCGACCGCGTCGATGTCGTAGGTGAGCTCCATGCCGCTACCCCGCGGGAACCGCTCCCCGTCGGGCCGGGCCAGCTGGGCCCGCAGCGACTGCTCCTGGGTGCGCAGCTGGGTCTGCCAGGCCTGGCTGCCGCTGCGCTCCTCGCCGCGCTGCTTCTCGCGACGGGCGAAGGCATCCTCGATCCGGTCGAGTGCCGCGTCGACCGCGTCCACGTCGTACCCGCCGCGCACCAGGTCGAAGCCGACCGTACGGACGTGCCACGACGTCATCGCGGGCCCACGCCCGTTCTCCTCGTACGCAGCCCGGGCCCGGCCGAGGAACGACTCGACCTGGTCGACGTCGTAACCCTTGGACATGCGGCCTGCCCGCGGAAAGGTCTCGCTCACATCCGCCATTCTGCACTCTTGGGGTCGGTCCGTGTGGCCCGGTCGCGGATGAGGACACGTGAAATTTGCGGCCGGGAACCAGTTGTGATGATGCCGTTACTCACCGGGACGCCTGTGCACTCGTCCGGCGCAGTCACCCGGAGGTCAGACCGTGGCCGCGAGCTGACCGCAGGCCCCGTCGATCTCCTGCCCGCGGGTGTCGCGGACCGTGGTGGGCACCCCGCGCTCGCGCAGAGCGTTCACGAACGCGTTCTGCGCGCGGTGGGTGCTGGCCGTCCACTTCGACCCGGGGGTGGGGTTCAGCGGGATCGGGTTGACGTGCACCCAGCCCCGGCCCCGCCGGTTCAGTTCCTTGCCCAGCAGGTCGGCCCGCCACTCGTGGTCGTTGATGTCCTTGATCAGGGCGTACTCGATGCTGACCCGGCGGCCGGTGGCGTCGAAGTAGCGGCGGGCGGCGTCGAGCGTCTCGCCGACCTTCCAGCGCGTGTTGATCGGCACCAGCTCGTCGCGCAGCTCGTCGTCCGGCGCGTGCAGGCTGAGGGCCAGCGTGACCGGGATGCCCTCCTGGGCCAGCTTGTCGATGGCCGGGACCAGGCCGACGGTGGACATCGTGATGCCCCGCGCGGACATGCCCAGGCCCTCGGGAGCCGGGTCGGTGAGCCGGCGGATCGCGCCGACGGCGGCCTTGTAGTTGGCCAGCGCCTCACCCATGCCCATGAAGACGACGTTGGTGACCCGGCCGGCGCCGGTGCTCTCCGCCTCTTCGCCCAGCGGGGCCCCCTGGGTGGCCTTCTTCAGCGGGGCCGCGGTGCGCATGTGGCGAGCGGCCGTACGCACCTGCTCGACGATCTCGGCGGTGGACAGGTTGCGGGTGAGCCCGGCCTGCCCGGTGGCGCAGAACGGGCAGTTCATCCCGCAGCCGGCCTGGCTGGAGATGCAGACCGTGGCGCGGTCGGGGTAGCGCATCAGCACGCTCTCGACCAGGGCGCCGTCGAACAGCCGCCAGACCGTCTTGATCGTGGCGCCGTCGTCGCAGACCAGTTCGCGCACCGAGGAGATGAGCGGCGGTGCCAGTGCGTCGAGCAGGCGCCGGCGGGAGGCCGAGGGCAGGTCGGTGAGCTCTTCGGGGGTGAGGTCGGCCAGACGCTCGAAGTAGTGCACCGAGAGCTGCCGGCCCCGGAACGGCTTCTCACCCAGTTCCTTGACCGCCTCCATGCGCTCGGCGAGCGTCATGTCGGCCAGGTGGCGGGGCGGCTTGCCCCGGCGGGGCGCGACCATGAGCAGCTTGCCCGGCGCGGGGGCGGTCGGCTTCGGTTCGGGGAGGGGTTCGGGGCTCATTGTTGGCTTTCGTCGTCTAGAGCAGGAAGTGCAGGAGGAGGTAGACCACCGGGGCCGTGGGGAGCAACGAGTCCATCCGGTCCATGATTCCGCCGTGGCCGGGCAGCAGGTTGCCCATGTCCTTGATCCCGAGGTCGCGCTTGAGCAGCGACTCGGACAGGTCGCCCATGGTGGCGGTGAGCACGGCGCAGGCGCCGATCGCCAGGCCCACCCAGGCCGGGCCCTCGAGCAGGAACAGCACGCACGCGGTGCCCGCGGCCAGGCAGGCGGCCAGCGACCCGGCGAACCCTTCCCAGGACTTCTTCGGGCTGACCTTGGGGGCCATCGGGTGCTTGCCGAAGAGCACACCGGCGATGTAGCCGCCGATGTCGCTGGCGCAGGTGACCACGATGAAGGTGACCACCCGCTCCGGGCCCTGGTCGGCGGCCAGCATGAGGATGGCGAACCCGGCCAGCAGGGGCACGTAGGCGGCCACGAACAGGCCCGAGGTGACGTCGCGGAGGGCCCCTTCGAGACCCTCCACGATCCGCCACAGCAGGATGCCGAAGCCGGTGAGCATGTAGCTGACCAGCAGCCCCTCCGGACCGGCGACGTAGGCCGAGACCAGCATGCCGAGCGAGCCGACGGCCACCGGGATGACCGGCACGACGATCTGCTTGGCGGCCAGGGCGCCGGACAGCTCCCAGACCGCCAGGACGACCACGAACGAGGCCAGCGCGACGAAGGCCTCGGGCCGGGTGAACAGCGAGAGCAGGGCCAGCACGGCCAGGCCCAGACCGACGCCGATCGCGGCCGGGAGGTTGCGCCCGGCCCGGCCGTGATCCTTCGCCGCCACGGCCACGATGGTCGCATCGGGCTCGGGCGGGTGCTCCATGTTGCGCAGGGCCGCGACGGCCCGCCGCTGGCGCACCGGGCGGGTGCGCTCCTCGTGGTCGTCGAAGTCCTCGTCGCGGCTGGGGTAGGCCTCGTTCATCGGTGAAGCGCCGACCCCTCCGCGCGGGGTCTCGCCCCGGCGTCCGGATCGGGAGCGGCGCCCCTGGCCCTCGGGCGGAGTGCCGGCTGCACGCTGGGGCTCCCCCGGGTACTGCTCGTCCCATGGCGCAGCATCGGCCCGGGAACGCTCGCCCTGAGGCGGCGTCCCAGTACGTTCGAAGCCTCTTGCGGGGGTACCAGGGCGCGGGTCTGCCTCGTCCCACGGCGCAGCGCCGGCCCGGGAACGCTCGTCCCGAGGCGGCATTCCGGTGTGTCCGAAGCCCCGGGCCGGGGTGCCCGAGCGAGGGTTCGGTTCGTCCCACGGCGCAGCATCGGCCCGAGAACGCTCACCCTGAGGCGGCATTCCCGTACGTCCGTATCCGCGCGCCGGGGTACCCGAGCGCGGGCCCGGCTCATCCCAGGGCGCAGCCTCTGCCCGAGACCGCTCTTCCCGAGGCGGGGTTCCCGTACGCCCGAAACCCCTTGCCGGGGTACCAGGGCGCGGGTCTGCCTCGTCCCACGGCGCAGCGCCGGCCCGGGAACGCTCACCCTGAGGCGGTGTTCCTGTGCGTCCGAATCCACGCCCACGCGGGTCTTCGTCCCGCGGCGCCGCACCAGGACGCCCGTCTGCGCGCGGCCCGTCAGCCTGGGTCTGCGGGCGGGCGTACCCCCGCGCGGGGGTGCCATCTGCTCGCGAGTTGCCCAGTGCATTGCCGGAAGGGTTGCTGGGCGCGCTGCGGTAGGGGTTCACCACCGGGATACCGCCCGACTGCGTGTGCCGCTGCGGCAGCCCTGGATGCGACGTACCCCGCTGGGGTGCGCCTCCCCGGCCGTCCTCGTCACCCTGCTCTCCGCCCGACCGGTTCAGCACCTGGTCGAACGACGAGGTGGACGGCCCGTTCGTCCGGATGCCGTTACCCCGGTTCCGGCCGAAACCGCGGCCGGCGCGACCAGCGTCTTCAATCGGTTCTTCGGCCGGACGCCCGCGACCCATCGGGCCGGTACCCCGGGCGTCCCGTGCGTCTCGGCCGAACCGGCCGCCGCCGAGGCCCGGCCGCTGACGACGGGCCGCACCGAATGCTCCACCGGAGCTCTGTTCCTCACCTGTCGGCGGGCCGTCGGCCCCCCAGGTGTTCTCCTCTTCCGTGCCGTCCGGCCAGGAATCGCCGGGCGCGGAATCACGCGCGGCCCGGCGCCCCCGGCGGGACGGGGAGTCGGACGGACCAGAACCTCCGGCCATGCTCATACCTCGAGCAGCTCGGTCTCCTTGTGCCGGAGCAGCTCGTCGATCGAGTCCACGTGGGACTTGGTCGACTGCTCCAGCTCCTTCTCCGCGCGGGCGCCCTCGTCCTCGCCGATCTCGCCGTCCTTGACCGCGCGGTCCAGCGTCTCCTTGGCCTTGCGGCGCAGGTTGCGCACGGTGATCCGGGCGTCCTCGGCCTTGGCCCGGGCCAGCTTGATGTACTCCTTGCGGCGCTCCTCGGTCAGCACTGGGAGCACCACCCGGATGACCTTGCCGTCGTTGCTCGGGTTGACCCCGAGGTTCGAGGCCCGCAGCGCCTTCTCGATGTCGGCGAGCCCGCTGGCGTCGTACGGCTGGATCAGGATCTGCCGGGCCTCGGGAACGGTGAAGGAGGCGAGCTGCTGCAGCGGGGTCGGCGCGCCGTAGTACTCGACCGTGATCTTGCTGAACATGCCGGGGTTGGCCCGGCCGGTCCGGATCTGGCCGAAGTCCTCCTTGGCGACCTCGACCGCCTTGTCCATCTTCTCCTCGGCCTCGAGGAGGGTCTCGTCGATCACTGTCGCTCCTTCATCGCTACCTGCTTACAGGCTGAACCAACCGTCGTGCGCGGCGTGTGCGCCGTCAAGCTCGCCGGGGAGAACCGGAACTGCCCGTCCCGGATCAGGAGGTGACGAGCGTCCCGATTCTCTCACCCCGGACCGCGGCGGCGACGTTGCCTTCGCCCTCCATGCCGAAGACCACCATGGGCAGCTTGTTGTCCATGCACAGGCTGAAGGCCGTCGCGTCGACCACCTTCAGCTGCTGGGTCAGTGCGTCCGCGTAGCTGACCTCGTCGAGCTTGCGCGCACTCGGGTCCTTGCGGGGGTCGGCGGTGTACACGCCGTCCACCCCGTTCTTGCTCATCAGCACCGCGTGGGCCTTGATCTCCAGGGCCCGCTGGGCGGCCGCGGTGTCGGTGGAGAAGTACGGTGCGCCGAGCCCGGCGCCGAAGATGACCACACGGCCCTTCTCCAGGTGCCGGATCGCCTTGCGCGGGATGTACGGCTCGGCCACCTGCCCCATGGTGATCGCCGTCTGGACCCGGGTGTCGATCCCCTGCTTCTCCAGGAAGTCCTGCAGCGCAAGGCAGTTCAGCACGGTCCCGAGCATGCCCATGTAGTCGGCCCGGCCCCGGTCCATACCGCCCAGCGACAGCTCGGCGCCGCGCAGGAAGTTGCCGCCACCGATGACGATGGCGATCTCGATGCCCTCTTTGGACACGCCGGCGATCTGCGCCGCCAGCTGGCTGACCACGATCGGGTCGACACCGAGCTGACCGGCGCCGAACACCTCACCGGAGAGCTTCAGCAGCACCCGCCGCTTGGACGAGCCGGTGATCGGGGACTCTGACATTCAGCCGTACCTCCAGGTTCCATGTATTGGGGCAGTCTGCCGCATCTGGCCTCTGGCCAGAAAAAAGCCGGTGAGAGGCTGGTCCGCCTCTCACCGGCTGGTCACCGGAGGCCCACTCGCGCGTGCGAGGAGATCCCGGGTGGTACTACCGGCTGTAGTCGATCAGCAGCCGGTGTGGATCAGACGCCCACCCGGAACCGCACGAAACCGACGGCGGTGACGCCGGCCTCGTCCAGGACCTTCTGGACGGTCTTGCTCTGGTCCTTGGCGAACTTCTGCTCGACGAGCGCGTTCTCCTTGAAGTAGCCGCTGACGCGACCCTCCACGATCTTCGGCAGGGCGCCCTCGGGCTTGCCCTCCTCACGCGCGGTGGCCTCGGCGATGCGGCGCTCGTTCTCCACCACGTCGGCCGGGACCTCGTCGCGGTTGAGGTACAGCGGCGGCAGCGCGGCGATGTGCATCGCCACGTCGCGCACCACGTCGCCCTCGGCGCTGGCGCCGAACAGCACGCCCACCTGCGGCGGCAGGTCGGGGCTGGTGCGGTGCAGGTAGGAGGCGACGGCCGGGGCCTCGAGACGGGCGACGCCGCGCAGCTCGATCTTCTCGCCGATCGAGGCGTTGCCGTCGTCGATCAGGGCCTGCACGGTGCGACCGTCGGGCAGCTCGCTCTTGAGCAGGCTGTCCACGTCGGCGGCCTTGACCGCGACGGCCTGGTCCAGCACCTGCTGCAGCAGGGCCTTGAACTTGTCGCCCTTGGAGACGAAGTCCGTCTCGCAGTCGAGCTCGACGATCACGCCGACCCCGGGCTCGGTGTAGGCCGCCACGGCGCCCTGGGACGCGGTGCGGGACTCCCGCTTGGCCACGCCCTTCTGGCCCTTGACGCGGAGGTACTCGACGGCCTTCTCGTACGAGCCGTCGCTCTCCACCAGAGCGTTCTTGCAGTCCAGCATTCCGGCGCCGGTCTGCTCACGCAGCTTCTTGACGTCGGCGGCGGTGTAGTTCGCCATTGCGATGACTCCTGTTGTCGATGAGGAGGTCGTCAGATGTCTTCGGAGAGCGGGCGCCGGCCGGGATCACCGGCCGGCGCCCACCGCCCGGATCAGTTGGAGGCAGCCTCGGTGGCCGCCGGCTTCGCCTCGGCCTCGGTGGCCTCGGCAGCCGGGGTGGCCTCAGCAGCCGGAGCGGCCTCGGTGGCCTCGGCGGCGGAGGTCTCGGCAGCGGTGCCCTCGGCAGCGGCGCCCTCGACGACCGGCGCGCTCTCGGCCTGGCCGGCCAGCAGCTCGCGCTCCCACTCCGGCAGCGGCTCGGCGGCCGCGGCGGTGGTGGTGGCCTCGGTGCTCGCGGCGGCGGTGTTCTGGCCACCACCGTGACGGCTCATCAGGCCGTCGGCCACGGCGTCGGCCACCACGCGGGTCAGCAGCGTGACCGAGCGGATCGCGTCGTCGTTGCCCGGGATCTTGTAGTCGACCTCGTCCGGGTCACAGTTCGTGTCCAGGATGGCGACGATCGGGATCCCGAGCTTGCGGGCCTCGTCGACGGCCAGGTGCTCCTTCTTGGTGTCCACGATCCAGACCGCGCTCGGCACGCGGGCCATGTCACGGATACCGCCGAGGGTGCGCTCCAGCTTGTCCTTCTCGCGACGCAGGACCAGCAGTTCCTTCTTGGTCATGCCGCTCTTCGACACGTCGTCGAAGTCGATGACCTCGAGCTCCTTGAGGCGCTGGAGCCGCTTGTGCACGGTCTGGAAGTTGGTGAGCATGCCGCCCAGCCAGCGCTGGTTGACGTAGGGCATGCCGACGCGCGTGGCCTGCTCGGCGATCGGCTCCTGGGCCTGCTTCTTGGTGCCGACGAAAAGGATGCTGCCGCCGTGGGCGACGGTCTCCTTGACGAAGTCGTAGGCGTTGTCGATGAACGACAGCGACTGCTGCAGGTCGATGATGTAGATGCCGTTGCGCTCGGTGAGGATGAAGCGCTTCATCTTCGGGTTCCAGCGACGGGTCTGGTGCCCGAAGTGCACACCGCTGCCGAGCAGCTGGCGCATCGTGACGACGGCCATGGTCAGTCTCCTTGGGCGCACCACCAGTGGGTGGGCGCGGTTCTCTCGGTTGTCCCACGACATCGGGCGATGTCGTGCCTGGTGCCCGCGACGCCCCGAGACCCCACCGCCGGTCCGGGTGATTCAGGACCGTCGGGATCAGGACCGAGTGAGGCGCCGCACCGCCGGTGAGGCGGACCGCATGCGGACACGCGAAGTCGACCGGCGCGCGCCGGTCGCAGGGGAAGTCTACCTGCACTCAGAGGTGCGGGAGGACGTCGGCCAGGGTAACCGCGGCGGGGGCCCGGGCATTCCCGGCCAATCAGGCCCGGCGGTACCGGGTGACGATGCGGTAGTCCTTGGCCGGGCCGTCGACCTTCATGTCCACGGTCAGCTCACCGTCCGGCGCCATCCGGTACGAGCCGCGGTACTGGTCGGCCCGGCAGTCGTGCACGTCGTCGGCGCTCCACTGCCCGGCCTGCTCACCGAAGGCCAGCAGGTGCATGGTGGTGCCGTCGGCCAGCAGCACCCGGATCCGGCCGTCCTCGAGCACGTAGCCGTACTCCCGGTAGGCCTCGCCCACGTGCCCGTTGGCCAGACGCAGTTCGACGTCCTCGCGGTAGTCCATCCGCCCGGGGCCGGCCGGGGTGAAGGTGGCGGTGCCGGTGGCGGTGCCCAGCCCGGGCTCGATCGCCCGGCTCAGCCGCCAGCTCCCGGCGAGCATCCCGAAGACCCGCTCAGCGACGTCCACCGTTTCCTCCCGACCTATTTGCCCTGGCCTATTGTTCCGCCATGGTTGACGGCACGTGGCGCAGGGTCGCCCAGGCGGCGGGACTGCTCGACCCCAGCGGGGTCCCCGCCCCCACGATCTTCGCCCGGATGAGCGAACTGGCCACCCGCACCGACTCGATCAACCTGGGTCAGGGCTTCCCGGACACCGACGGCCCGGCCGCGGTGCTCGAGGCCGCCGTGGCCGCGATCCGCGGTGGCGCCAACCAGTACCCGCCCGGCCGGGGCATCGCTCCCCTGCGCCGCGCGATCGCCGAGCACCAGCAGCGCTGGTACGGCCTGGACGTGGACCCGGACACCGAGGTGCTGGTCACCGCGGGCGCGACCGAGGCGCTGACCGCGAGCATCATCGCGCTGACCTCGCCGGGCGACGAGGTGGTGGTGCTGGAGCCGATCTACGACTCCTACTCGGCCGCGATCGAGATGGCCGGAGCGGTCCGCCGGACGGTGCGCCTGGAGTGGCCCGAGTACCGCCTGCAGGCCGACCGGCTGACCGCCGCAGTCACCGACCGGACCCGGCTGATCCTGCTGAACACCCCGCACAACCCCACCGGCCGGGTGCTGGACCGGGCGGAACTGGAGCTGATCGCCCGGATCGCCCAGGAACGCGACCTGATCGTGATCGCCGACGAGGTCTACGAGCACCTGACCTTCGGTGGGCACCCGCACGTGCCGATCGCCACCCTGCCGGGCATGGCCGCGCGCACGGTGACGATCTCGTCGGCGGGCAAGACGTTCTCGGTGACCGGCTGGAAGATCGGCTGGCTGCACGCCCGGCCGGAGATCGTCGATGCGGTGACGGCGGTGAAGCAGTTCCTGACCTACGTGAACGGCAGCCCGTTCCAGCCCGCCGTGGCCACCGGCCTGGCCCTGCCCGACGAGCAGATCCGGGCCATCGGCACCGATCTGGCCCAGCGCAGCGCGCTGCTCACCGATGGGCTCAAAGCCGCCGGATTCGGGGTACGCCCCAGCGACGGAACGTATTTCGTGATCGCCGACGCCGCCCCGCTGGGCTATGCGGACGGTGCTGCCCTGTGCAACGACCTGCCTCGGCTGGCCGGAGTGGTGGGCGTGCCGGTGCAGGCCTTCGCCGAGGACCCGTCGCAGCCCAGCTCGCTGGTGCGCTTCGCCTGCTGCAAGCGGCCCGAGGTGATCGCCGAGGCCGCCTCCCGGCTGGCGGCCATGCGCCCCTGACCAGGTGGCCGGCTTCAGATGGTGACCACCAGCTTCTCCCCCGAGACTCCTTCGCGGAGAAGCTCAAGGGCATTGGGGACGTCGGTGAGGCCGTGTCCGACCACGGTGGCTCTGGGTTCGGCTCGGTAGGCGTTCGAGGCCAGGGCCTGGGGCAGGAACGAGGTGTAGATCGCCGGGCCCACCTCGTTGTCCTTCAGGGAGGCGCCCCAGATCGCGCTCACCTGCACGTTCTTCCGGCGGGCGCGCCATGCTCGCAGCCTGGTGACCGGGTCGGGGTGGGCCGACGCCACTTTCCGGGTGCCCTTGGCCCGCCGGGCCACCTCGACGGCGGGTGGCAGCGAGCCTGACCCGATCGCGACGGTGCCCGCGAGCGGTTGACCGCCGATGGCCTGGAGGAGCTCGGCCGCGACGGTCTTGCTGCGGTAGTCGACCACCTCGGCCGCGCCCACCGAACGCACCCAGTCGTGATTGCGCGGCGACGCGGTGGCGACGACGCGGTAGCCGGCGCTACGAGCCAGTTGCACGGCGTTGATACCGACGCTGGTGGAGGCGCCCCAGACCAGGACGGTGGAGTTCTTCTCGGTGGGAACGGACGTGGGCAGGGGCAGGCCCAGGTGGTCCGACTGGAACAGCCCGGTCGCCGCGGTCGAGAGCGCGAGCGGGAGGACGGCGGCCTGCTCGAACGCCAGGGCGCCCGGGATCGGCGCGACCAGGTGCTGCATCAGCACCACCAGGTGCTGAAATGCCCCTTCGGCCGGGCGGTTGCGGGACTTCTCCACACCGACCGCATGCCCGAGCACACGCTCGCCCACACTCAGCCGGCTCACGTTCCGCCCTACGGCGACGACCTCGCCCGCAACGTCGGTGCCGATGACCATGGGAAAGCGCACCCAGGGAAGGACGAACCGGTAGGCGTAGCCGGGCAGCGTGTCGAGGAAGTTCACGGCCACGGCACGCACCCGGACCACCACCTCCTCGTCACCGGGCTCGGGCACCGGCGCCGGGCCGACCTCGAACTTCTTGCCCCGCGCGGGGAGCCAGAGCGCTGTGTTCTCACTGTCCACGCTCCTAAACTAGGCACCGCCTAGTAACTAGTCAATGTCTAGATTCGTAGGATCGGCCTATGCCTCGTCGCCCGTTCCACCACGGCAACCTGCGCGCAGTGCTGCTCGAGCACGCCGAGACCGTGCTGCGCGAACGTGGTCTGGACGCCCTCTCCCTGCGCGAACTGGCCCGCGAGGCCGGGGTCAGCCACGGCGCCCCCCGTAGCCACTTCGTCGACCGCAACGCCCTCATCGATGCGCTCGCCGTGCGGGGCTTCACCCGTCTTTCGGAAGACCTGGACCGGGCCGCCTCCAGCCGGCCGGACGACTGGTTCGCCGCGCTGCGGGCAGCCGGTGCCGCCTACCTGGCCTTCGCGCAGAACGACGCAGCGCTGCACGAGCTTATGTTTGCGGCGAAGATGGACCGCCCCTCCGAAGCGGTGCTCGAGGCCGCCGAGGGCCTGTTCGCGACCCTGAACGGGATCCTGCGTGCGGGCATCGCCGCCGAGGCCTTTCCGGAGGGCGAGATGCAGCGGCTGGGAATGCTTTTGATGATGGCCCTGCAGGGCACGGGCGCGCTGGTGACGTCGCGCCGGATCACGCCCGAGCACGGCGGGGCGCTGCTGAACGATGCGGTCACGGTGCTGGTGCGGGGAGTCCAGACCGACCACCAGGGTTAGAGCTGCCGCTTCGTCGGTGGGTACCGAGGGTGTAAGACACCCTTGGCCCAGTAGGGCCACCGGCTTTTCCGGGGAGCGGGCGGCGGCCCGGTCGTGCGGCTTTCGCCGGAGTGTCTGGGTCCGAACGCCTGCGCGGGCAGAGCCCCACGCCCTAGCTTGGTCACGTCGGCCGGGGGGCGAAAAATGGTGCTGGGCAATATTCAGGCGTTGCGTGGGATCGCGGCGGTTGCAGTCGTTCTGGCCCATCTGGGCGGTCCGGACGGTTTCGAGTCGCGCTGGCTGGCCGGGGGTTACGACTGGCTCGCGTTCACGCACGGCCCGGGGCAGGCCGGAGTGGACCTGTTCTTCGTGATCAGCGGGCTGATCATGGTGGTGACCACGCAGCACCGGGTACCCGGCCCCGCCTCGGCCCGGGAATTCCTCAGACGGCGGGTGGTGCGGATCTACCCGATCTACTGGGTGGCCACCCTGCCGGTGCTCGCCCTGTTCCTGGTCAGTCCCGGTGCGGTGAACTCCTCGGCCGAGAACCCGCCGGACGTGCTGGCTTCGCTGCTCCTGCTCCCCCAGTCCGGCCTGCCGTTGCTGATGGTGGGCTGGACCCTGACCTTCGAGATGTACTTCTACCTGGTGTTCGCGCTGGTGCTGCTGCTGCCGCGCGCCGGACGCCTGCCCGCTCTGGCCGCCTGGGGCGTGCTCACCCTGGCCCTGGCGGCGGCCTTCGCCGGATCGAGGAACCCCTGGCTGGGCACCATCGGCGCCCCGATCGTCCTTGAATTCCTCTTCGGCGCCGCGGTGGGAGCGCTGGTGGTGCGGAAGAAGTTCGTCGCGCCGCTGCTGTGCACCACGGCCGGGCTCGTGGGCACGGCAACGGCGTTGGGGCTGGGCGACTTTCCCGGCACCTGGTACCGCGCGCTGCCGGTCGGGCTGTGCCTTGCGGTGACGGTGTACGGCGTGGTCGGACTGGAGGGCCGCTGGCGGCTGACCGCCCCGGCGTGGCTGCAGAAACTTGGGGACGCGTCGTACTCGCTGTATCTGTGGCACGTGCTCGTCCTTTCCGCCGTGGGCCGGACCGTGCTGGTGCGGCTGCCTGCTGATCCCTGGGTTCACGCTGCTGCGCTGGTTTTTTCGATGACCGTGGTGATCGTGAGCGCGCTGATCGCCTACCGCCTGCTGGAAGAACCTCTGATCAGGCTGTTCCGGCGCCCGGTCGTCCTCCTGCCGGACTCGGAGCCCATGCCGGCCTCGGTGCCGAGCCTGCCCAGCGCGGCCGGCCCTCAGCCGGACCGGCTCGCCGTCCCTCCGGTACCAGCCCAGACCCGCCGACAGGCCCGCAACCGTGCCACCGCCCACGCCACCGCCCACGCCCCCGCCCACGCCACCGCCCACGCCACCGCCCACGCCACCGCCCACGCCTCCGACCGAGCCGATGCCCAGACCGCTCGCCGCGCCGCTGGTCAAACCGCCCACCAGACCGCTGGTCAGAGCGCCCACCGGGCCATTGGCCAGACCGCCCGCCGGGCCATTGGTCGGGCCGCCGACACCCGCGAGCAGCCCGGAGACCAAGGCGCTGATCAGGCCCGCGGCCTGCTTCGTCCCGGCGTTCCGGTTCAGCCTGGCCACCAGACCAGACCTCGCGCCGGATCCCGGGCGAGCGCCGGGTAGCCCGCGCCGAGCGGAAGCAGCACGGCCGGGCCGGCTTCGAGGCCGAGCATCGTCAGCGGGTCTACGTAGGCCCCATCTCGCCGAACACCCCAGTGCAGACATACGTGAGGCAGACAATGGCTACCCGGGCCGGCCGCCAGCAGATCACCCAGCACCTCGCCCGCCTGCACAGGCTGTCCGCGATGCACCCGCACCCGTACTGGCTCGAAGCTGCTCACCAGACCGTCACCGTGATCGATGCTGACCACCGGCGTACCGGCCACCACCCCGGCGAAGCTGATCGTGCCGGAGGCCGGGGCGAGCACGGCCGCATTCGCACTCCCATTCAGGTCGACCCCGCGATGCCCGGGAGACCACGGCTGTGGCCCCACCGCGAACCCCCGGGCGACCGCGGGCTCGGGCCGCAGCGGCCACTGCCAGCGCAGCTGCGGCCCGGCGGCCCCGCCAAAGTGCAGGGCCGCAACCAGAATCAAGGCGAAGGTCGTGGTCACTGGTCCAGAGTGCCGCCACCGAGCCCAGCCCATAGGGCGGGAACGGCCACCTGTGGACAAACAGCCGTTCGTGTGGGTCTGTGGACGAACTGGCCCGGGCCGGCACCGTCAACCGGTGCCAAAACGCCCGGCGGCGCACCGGATCACCGATGCGCCGCCCCGGAGCGTCTGGCTCTAACTGACCTCGGAGAGCTTTCCGCGCAACTGCAGCACGGCCTTGGTGTGCATCTGGCAGATGCGGGACTCGGTCACGCCGAGCACCCGGCCGATCTCGGCCAGCGTGAGCCCCTCGTAGTAGTAGAGGGTGACCACGATCTTCTCCCGCTCGGGCAACTGGTTGATCGCCCGGGAGAGCATGAACTTGGTCTCCTCGCTCTCGAAGGCGGCCACCGGGTCCTCGGCCTTGGTGTCCTCGAGGGTGTCGACCAGGGAGAGCTTGTCCCCCTTCTCCCCGCCCACGGTGAGCAGTTCGTCCAGGGCCACCACGTTCACGTAGGAGACCTGGGAGAAGACCGCGTGCAGTTCCTCCAGCGTCATCCCCAGCCGCTCGGCCACCTCGGGCTCGGTCGGCGTGCGGTGCAGTTCGCCCTCCAGCGCGGCGTAGGCCCGCTCCACCTCACGGGCCTTGTAGCGCACCGAGCGGGGGATCCAGTCGATCGCCCGCAGCTCGTCGATGATCGCCCCGCGGATGCGGGAGATGGCGTAGGTCTCGAACTTGATGGCGCGGTCGATGTCGAACTTCTCGATCGCGTCGATCAGCCCGAAGATCCCGTAGGAGACCAGGTCGGCCTGCTCGATGTTGGGCGGCAGGCCCACGCCCACCCGGCCGGCCACGTACTTGACCAGCGGCGAGTAGTGGAGGATCAGGCGTTCACGGGTCGTCTGGTCGGCCGTGGCCTTGAACTTCTCCCATAGCGCCCGCAAGGCGGCCTCGTTGGCCGCGACGGCGTCCTCCGCGGTCACGTCTACGAGAGCGTCGCTGTCGGCAGTCACCCGGGTCCTCCCCTGCTCAGCGCCTAGTCATCCGGTCAGGCAGCTTCGTCGAACTCAGGCCCTGGGGTGGGCCTGACGGTAGCTGGCGCGCAGCCGGTCCACCGACACATGTGTGTAGAGCTGCGTAGTCGTGAGCGTAGCGTGACCAAGCAGTTCCTGAACGCTACGAAGGTCCGCGCCGCCGTCCAGAAGATGCGTCGCCGCGCTGTGCCGTAACCCGTGCGGGCCAAGCGAGGGCGCGTCATTCACCCGTTCGAGGGCCTGATGCACCACCTGCCGGACTTGACGCTGGTTGACCCGACCTCCGCGCTTTCCCAAAAATGCCGCCGAATCGCTGTTTTCGCTGGTCAGCGTGGGCCTGGCCCGATCCAGCCAGGCGTTCAGGGCCTGGGCGGCGGGTAGGCCGTACGGGACCACCCGCTCCTTGCCGCCCTTGCCCAGGACCCGGATCGTGCGCCGCTCGCGGTCGATGTCGTCGACGTCCAGCGAACAGAGTTCACCCACTCGGACGCCGGTCGCGTAAAGAAGCTCCAGCAGGGCGAGGTCGCGGACGAGGATCGGATCGCCGGGCTCGATCCTGAAGCCTTCGGCAGCGTCTTCGGCCACGCCGTTCTCGACCACCGCGGCCGCTTCGGCCAGAGCTCCCCGGGCCTGGTCCTGACGCAGCACCCCGGGCAGCCGGCGTCCGCGTTTGGGGGCCTGAAGACGGGCCCCCGGATCGGTGGTCAGCCGTTCGGTACGCAGGAGCCAACGGGTGAGGGCCCGGGCACTCGCGGCGCGGCGGGCCAGACTGGCCCGGGCCTGGCCGGATCCGGCCAGCTCGGCCAGCCAGGAGCGCAGGACCGGCAAGGTGAGCAGGCCCTCGAGCGAGGTTGGCCCGCCGGCGACGTTCCGGGCGTGTCGCAGCAGCTCGGCGGCGTCGCCCGCGTAGGCCCGGACGGTGTGCTCGGAGAGATTGCGCTCGGCCGAAAGATGGCGGGCGAACTCCTCGACCAGCAGCTCGTCCTGGGGGTGCTTCTCACAATTGTGGACGTCGGTGGGCCCCGAACCGTCTCCGACTCGCTCACGGGGGTGGCTGGCCGGGTCGGGTGATCGACCGGGGGGCTGCTCGGACATCTGCCCACAGTCTCCTCTACCCGGGCACGGCTCAAGCACGAAGCCCGGCGCGCCGTAGACCAGCCGCCCACCGCCCTGCTTCCCGCCCTATGGTGCGGAGGATGAGCCGACCGCCCCAGCCTCCTTGTGACCAAGCCCCGGCCGGGCGGGCGATCCGGATCGGTACGCGCTCCTCGCCGATGGCGCTGGCCCAGGCGGAGCGGGTGCGGGCCGCGCTCACCGCCCTGGTGCCCGGCCTGCGGGTCGACGTCGTTCCGGTCACCACCAGTGGAGACCGCTGGCCCGGAGCCTTGTCGGCGCTCGGCGGCAAGGGCGCGTTCACCAGGGAGGTCGACCAGCTCCTGCTCTCCGGCACGGTGGATCTGGCGGTGCACTGCATGAAGGACGTGCCCGGGGACCGGCCAGTGCCGGCCGGCACCAGGTTCGCCGGTTACCTGGAGCGCGACGACATCCGGGACGCCCTGATCCACCCCGGCGGCCTGAAGCTGGAGGAGTTGCCGCCAGGAACCCGCATCGGCACCTCCGCCGTGCGCCGGATCGCTCAGCTGGCCCGCCACTACCCGCATCTGGAAACCGTGCCGATCCGCGGCAACGCCAACCGCCGTCTGGCCAAACTGGATGCGGACGAGTCTGACGCTCTGATGCTGGCCTACTCCGGTCTGGAGCGGATCGGCCAGACCGCCAGAGCCACCGAGATTCTCGACGTGGAAACGATGTTCCCCGCGGTCGGGGCCGGAGTGCTGGGCCTGCAGTGCCGGGATCACGACGCTGCCACGATCGCACTGGCCGACCGCCTGGCCGACCCCGGCACCGGACTCCAGACCACGGCCGAGCGGATGATGCTGCAGGTGCTCCAGGGCCACTGCAACAGCCCGATCGCGGGTTTCGCAACCTCCCGGCCGGACGGCTCCCTGACCCTGCGGGCCATGGTGTTCTCGCTCGACGGGAAGACCGTGATCGAGGCCGAGGAGACCGACAGCGCCTGCGACCCGGTGCTGCTGGGCGCCTCGGTCGCGACCACCCTGCTGCGCCAGGGAGCCCACGAGCTGATCGAGGCGTCGGCGCTGCTGACACCGCCCATGACATAGCGCCGGCCCTCGTCCTCCTGCCCACGAATCCCAGCCACGACACGGACGGCGCCCGCGCGCCAAGCAGTTTCACCACCGTTGCCCCGACGCCCTAGCCGAGCTGCGCTATTCCTTTCCCGGCCCACCTCCTCGGGCTCGGCGCCACTGCTCGGCGCCCGGACCGGCGGGCTCGGCCAGGCCCCGCAGCTCCAGCCGGGCCAATGAGGCCAGAAGTGAGCCCTCGTCCTGCTCCACGGCCGCCCCCAGGGCGGCAAGGGCGAGCGCTGCTCGTAGCGGCAGCGCGTCCAGCACCCGCAGGTCACGCGGTTCGAGGCCGGTGAAGTCGGCCGAGACAGGGCTCTCCTGCTCATCGGCGAATTCTCCGATGGGTCCAGCCAGTTCGCAGAGCTCCGCGGCCGAGGTGATGCAGACAGCCCCCTTACGCAGCAACCGGTGTGCCCCGTACGACGACGGTGACGTGACCGGCCCGGGCACCGCTCCGACCGGACGGCTGAGCCGGTCGGCCCACTCGGCCGTGCCCATCGTGCCCGACCGACTGCCCGCCTCGACCACGCAGGTGGCCTGCCCGAGAGCTGCGATGATGCGGTTGCGCAGGATGAAGCGCCACCGCGTGGGCGCCGAGCCGATCGGCACCTCGCTGATCACCGCCCCGTGCCGGCCGACCTCCTTGATGAGCAGTTCGTTGCTCGGCGGATAGGCCCGGTCCAGGCCACCGGCCAGCACCGCGACGGTCGGGCCCCCGACCGCGAGCGCGCCCCGGTGAGCGGCCGCGTCGATGCCCAGCGCCGCTCCCGAGATCACCGTCATCCCCCGCTCGGCGCAGCCGACGGCCAGCTCGGAGGCCATGTGCTCGCCGTAGCCGGTGGCCGCCCGGGCCCCGACGATCGAGACGGCCCGGGCCCCGGCCCGGGCGAGGTGAAGAGGGCCGAGCACGTACAGACAGAAGGGCATCTCGACCTCGAGCCGGTTCAGGCCCTCGGGCCATTCCGGGTCGGACGGGACCACCAGGCGCCCGCCGATCCGGAGCAGGTTGCGCAGATCCTGGGCCGGATCGAGGCCGGCCAGCTTGTTCACGTACCGCTCGCCGTGCAGCCCGGCCCGGGCCTCGGCCAGCGCCGCGACGGCTCCGAGCCGCGCCACTAGTTCACCGGCCCGGGCGTCGGCGGGCTCGACCAGGCGGCTCCAGGCCACGCGGGCCAGCCTTTCCGCCTCGTCGCCGGAGTCGTCCGGACCACCGAAAAGGACCGAACCAGGAGGGCCTTCGTCTCCGGCCGCAAGAGTGGGCAGTGCCGGTGAGAGCTCACCCGTCAGATCGGCTCCGGACGGCTGTAACTCGACCGCCTCGACCGCCCCAGCCGCTCCCAGCACGTCAGCTGCTTCCGCCTCCTTGGCTACCTCCTCAGCTCCGGCCGCCTCGAACACCTCGGCTGCTCCCACTGCTCCGGCCATCTCGTCAGCTCCAGCCCCAGACACATTGGCTGTCCCACATGCTCCGGCTACCTCGGCCGCGCCGACTGCCTTAGCCATCTCGGTGGCGCCAGCCGCCCCCAACACTTCGGCTGCCCCCACTGCTCCGGCCATCTCGTCAGCTCCAGCCACCTTGTCTGCTCCCGCTGCTCCCGCCGCCTTGGCTGCTTCCTCTGTTCCGACCCCCACGGCTACTCCCCCGGCCGCGGTCACCCCTGCTCCCGCCGTCCTGGCCACCTCGGCAGCTCCAGCCGCCTAAATACTTTGTTTGCTCCCTCTACTCCGGCCACCCCGACTACCTCCCCTGTTCCGGCCCCCACGGCCAATTCCCCAGTCCCGGCCATCACCGTCACTCCCGCTGCCTCAGCCACCTCTACCGTTCCAGGCGTCCGGAAACCTCGGCTGCTCTCCGCGCTCCGACCACCAGACCAGTTCCGGATTCGTTCCCCTCGAACGAATCTCGCGTGGTCATGCCGTCACCTGTCCACGCCGGCGCAGCATCAGGGCGCGGGACACGTCGTCTCGGTCGGGCTGTTGCCTTCCGGCCAGGTCGGAGATCGTCCAGGCGACCCGGAGCACCCGGTCGTGCCCACGGATCGAGAGCTGCCCGTCGTCGAGGGCCCGGTCCACGTCCTGGGTGACCGCGGTGGGCAGCCTGAGCGTTCCTCGCAGATAGCTGCCGGACACTTCGCCGTTGCTGCTCCACGACGTACCGGCGAGCCGTTCAGCCGCGACCGCCCGCGCCTGCCGCACGCGCTGAGCCACCGTGGCCGAACTCTCCGCCGGTTCCTTCGCTGCCATGTCTGCCCTGGACACGGGCAGGACGTCCACCTGCAGGTCGACCCGGTCGAGCAGCGGCCCGGAGAGCCGGGAAAGGTAGCGGCGGCGGGCATTCGGTGCGCAGACGCAGTTCAGGCCCTTGCCGCTGGCGAAGCCGCACGGGCACGGATTGCTGGCCAGGACGAGCAGGAAGCGCGCGGGGAAACGGGCGGTGCCGTTGGCCCGGTGGATGACCAGATCGCCGTGCTCGAGCGGCTGGCGCAGCGAATCCAGCACCTGGCTGCCGAACTCGCCGGCTTCGTCCAGGAAGAGGATGCCTCGGTGAGCCAGCGAGGCGGCGCCCGGATGGGGCAGGCCGCTGCCGCCGCCCACCATCGAGACGACCGTGCAGGTGTGGTGCGGATTCTGGAACGGCGGGCGCCGGATCAGCCCGGTGGCCGCGTCCAAGGTGCCCGCCACCGAGTGAACCGCCGTCACCTCGACCGCCGCATCGTCGTCCAGATCAGGCAGCAACCCGGGCAGTCGCGAGGCCAGCAGTGTCTTCCCGGTGCCGGGCGGGCCCATCATCAACAAGTGGTGCCCGCCCGCGGCGGCGAGCTCGATCGCGTAGCGAGCCTGCTTCTGCCCCACCACATCGGCCAGATCGGGCTCGGGGCCGGGCGGTGCCGCGGTGCGCACGTCGGCCAGGTTCTGCGGCCGCACTAGCACGTCTCCCGGACCGGCCGACCGTTCCGGCCGGGCCGAGGCGGAACGTGGATCCCGGATCAGCGCCGGCTGTTCCGGTTCTGGCCTGATCTCGCCGGGCCGACCGCCGTGCAGCCGGATCAGGTCGGCCAGCGTGGCCATCGGGTACACCCGGGCGCCGGGCACCAGCCGTGCCTCGGCCTCGTTCGCGGCCGGGACCACCACGTCCGGGTATCCGCCCCGGACCGCGGCCAGGGTGGCGGGCAGCACCCCGCGCACCGGGCGCACCCGGCCGTTGAGCCCGAGTTCGCCGACGTGCACGTAGCGCTGGACCAGCGGCGAGCGTAGCACCGACTGAGCGGTGAGCAGGGCCACCGCGATGGCCAGGTCGAAGCCGCTGCCGGCCTTGGGCAGGGCGGCCGGGGAGAGGTTCACGGTGATCCGCCTCTGCGGTAGAGGGTGACCGGAGTTGGAGCAGGCCGCCCGTACCCGGTCGCGGGACTCGGCCAGCGAGGCGTCGGGCAGGCCGACCAGGGTGAAAGCGGGCAGACCGAGGGCGATGTCGGCCTCGACGTCGACCACGTGCCCGGTCAGCCCCACGATCGACACCGACAGGGCCCGGCCCAGCGCCATCAGGCCACCGCCTTCAGGTGCACCAGCCGGGCCGGGCCGGCGGCCGGGCGGACGATGCCCACCACGTCGATGCGCACCTCCGGGTAGAAGCGCGACTGCGTGGACAGCCAGGCCCCGGCCAGCCGCCGCAGCCGGCCGGCCTTGAGCGCCGTCACCGCCTCGAGCGGGCTTCCGGCCGTGACCGTCTGCCGGGTCTTCACCTCGCACACCACCAGGCACTCGCCCTCGAGCGCGACCAGGTCGATCTCGCCGAGCCGGCACCGCCAGTTGCGGGCCAGGATCCGGCAGCCCGTGGCCTCCAGGTGCGCGGCCGCCAGATCTTCCCCGTACCGGCCGAGTTCGGCCTTCGCCAGATGCATCCCCACCACCTCCGCACGAAAGCCTGCGGAGGGCGGGCCGCTCCGGTCATCCCCGGCGACGGCGCCTGTGGACAAACCACCGGTCGTGCCGGTCTGTGGAAAACCGGACGGTGCACCCCTGCATGCATCCGGGGACGTAGCGGTGTCCGACCGGGGGATGATTTCCCGGAACAGGACGTTGGAGGGGCGTGAATTGTCGGGGGACAGCACTAGAGTCGGCCGGGTCATGATGATCTCGGTCGAGAACCTCACGAAGCGCTACGGCGCTGTCACCGCGCTCGACGGGCTGACCTTCGCCATCGAGCCGGGTGTCGTCGGTCTGGTCGGCGCCAACGGCGCGGGCAAGTCCACGATGATCAAGATCCTGCTCGGGCTGCTGCCCGCCACCGCCGGCAACGCCCGCGTGCTGGATCTCGACGTCGCCACCGACGGGCCCGCCATCCGGCAACGTGTGGGCTACATGCCCGAGCACGACTGCCTTCCCGCCGACATGTCGGCCACCGAGTTCGTGCTGCACATGGCCCGGATGTCCGGGCTGCCGCTGACCGCGGCGCGCGAGCGCACCGCCGACACCCTGCGCCACGTCGGCCTCTACGAGGAGCGGTACCGCTCGATGGGCGGCTACTCGACCGGCATGAAGCAGCGGGTCAAGCTGGCCCAGGCCCTGGTGCACGACCCGGGCATGCTGCTGCTGGACGAGCCGACCAACGGGCTCGACCCGGCCGGGCGCGACCAGATGCTCGCGCTGATGCGCCGGATCGGCACCGAGTTCGGCATCCCCATGCTGGTCACCTCGCACCTGCTCGGCGAGCTCGAGCAGATCTGCGACCACATCGTGGTGGTCGACGGCGGGCGCCTCCTGCGCTCCACCACCACCGCCGACGTGACCTCGGCCAGCCGGGTCCTGGCGGTCGAGGTCGACGAGCGGATGGACGAGGTGGGCCGGGCCCTGCAGGCCGCGGGCCTGGTGGTGCACCCGGCCGGGCGGCAGCTGGAGATCGAGCTGGCCGACGAGTCCACCTACGACCGGGTGCTCGACGTGGTGGTCCAGCTCGGTGTGGGCCTGCACCGGATGGAACGCCGCCGGCACCGCATGGCCGAGATCTTCCGCGCCGACCCGAGTCTCGACCCGGCTCTGACCTCGGGCGCGCCGGCCGATCCCGGGCAGGCCGCGGCGGCCGCGTTGCAGCAGCAGTGGGCCGCCGCCGGGCGGAACGCGAATCAGGCCGGTGCGGGCCGGTCTTCGGGCGAGGCGGGCCTGCGAACCGTGAACCCCGACCAGCCGCAGACCGACGGGCCGAGGAGCGGTGAGCATGAGCAGTGATTCCGGAGCCGGTACCGGTGTCATCCACGACATCGGTTTCCGGCACTACGAGGGTCCCCGGCTCGGCCGCGGCTACCTGATCCGCTCGTTGTACGTGGACAGCCTGCGCGGCTGCTACGGTCTCGGCCGCTCCACCAAGTCCAAGATCATGCCGTTCCTGCTGCTGGTCGTGATGACCGCCCCGGCCGTCATCATCGCCGTGGTGGCCGGGGTCACCGGGATGGACGAGCTCCCCCTCGACTACGTCGGCTACATCTTCGCGCTCAGCTCGGCGATCACGATCTTCCTGGCCGCCCAGTCACCGGCCACGGTCTCGCGCGACCTGCGATTCCGCACCATGCCGCTGTACCTGTCCCGGCCGCTGACCCGTAATCACTACGTCCTGGCCAAGTACGGCGCGATGAGCACGGCCCTGTTCATCCTCGTCGCCCTGCCGCAGACCGCCCTGTTCATCGGGGCGCTGCTGGCCGAGATGGAGTTCTGGCCCAACGCGAAGGGCTGGGCCGCCGGGCTGCTCGGGTCGTTCCTGCTCAGCCTGGTGCTGGCCGGGATCGGCCTGCTGATCGCCTCGATCACCCCGCGGCGGGGCTTCGGGGTGGCCGCGGTGATCACCGTGCTGCTGCTGCTCACCCTGGTCAGCGGGGTGCTCTCGGCCCTGGCCTACGAGAACGACCACCCCCACCTGTCCGCCTACTTCGCCCTGATCAACCCGGTCTCGCTGGTCGAGGGGGTGCTGGTCTGGATGGTGGACGCGCAGTCTTCCTACCCCGAGCCGCCGCCCGGCAACCTCGGCGGGCTGATCTTCACCCTGGTCACCGTCGCGGTGATCGCCGGCTCCTACGCCCTGCTGCTCGCCCGCTACCGGAAGGTCTCGGCGTCATGAGCATGACCCTGCCCTACCGCCCCCGCACCGAGGGCGGGCCGGTGGTGATGAAGCTGGAACAGGTCAGCCGCTGGTTCGGCAACGTGGTCGCGGTGAACGACGTGACCATGACGATCGGTCCGGGGGTCACCGGTCTGCTCGGTCCCAACGGGGCGGGCAAGTCCACCCTGATCCACCTGATGAGCGGTTTCCTGCCGCCGTCGTCGGGCTCGGTGACCATCGACGGCGAGTCCACCTGGCACAACGAGAACATCTACCGCCGGATCGGTCTCGTACCCGAGCGCGAGGCGATGTACGAGGGCATCTCGGGCTGGGACTTCGTGCTGGCGAACGCCCGGCTGCACCGCCTGCCCGACCCGAAGGCGGCCGCCCGCCGCGCGATCGAGACGGTCGACATGGAGGCGGCGGCCGGGCGTGACGTGGCCGGCTACTCCAAGGGCATGAAGCAGCGCATCAAGATGGCCACCGCGCTGGTCCACGACCCCGACGTGCTGCTGCTGGACGAGCCGTTCAACGGGATGGACCCCCGCCAGCGGCTGCAGCTGATGGACCTGATGGCCGAGCTCGGCCGCAACGGCCGGGCGGTGCTGTTCAGCTCGCACATCCTCGAGGAGGTCGAGCAGATCGCCGCCGGGATCGAGGTGATGGTGGCCGGCCGGCACGCCGCGTCGGGCGACTTCCGCGAGATCCGCCGGCTGATGACCGAGCGCCCGCACCAGTACACGATCCGCTCCAGCGACGACCGGGCCCTGGCCGCCGCGCTGATCGCCGACGGCTCCACCTCCGGGGTCGAGCTGGGGCAGCAGGCCGGCTCGGTCGTGCTGAACGTGCAGGCCACCGACTACAACCGGTTCGCCCACCGGCTGCCGGTCTTCGCCCGGGAACGAGGGATCCGGTTGTACGAGGTCACACCCGCCGACGAGTCGCTGGAGAAGGTCTTCTCCTACCTGGTGAGCCGATGAACGCCACCGTCGCCGGGCTCACCTGGCACAGCCTGGTCGGCCGCCGCCGGGCCGTCCTGCTCGTCGTCCTGCCCACCGTCCTGATCGCCCTGGCCGTGCTGGTGCGCCTGGTCAGCGGCGAGTCCGCCGCCAGCGCGGCCGACCTGCTCGGCTCGTTCTCGCTGGGCTTCCTGATCCCCCTGCTCTGCCTGATCGCCGGCACCGGGGCGATCGGCCCCGAGATCGACGACGGCTCGATCGTCTACCTGCTGGCCAAACCGCTGAACCGGTACGTGATCGCGGTCAGCAAGTGGGCCGTCGCGATCGGCGTGATCGTGCTCTTCGGCGTGCTGCCCACCCTGGTGGCGGGTTTCGTCGTCGCCGGTGGCGAGGCGAACGTGGCCGTCGGCGCGGCGGCCGCAGCCCTGCTGGCCGGGATCGCCTACGTCACCGTCTTCCTGCTGCTGGCCGTGGTCACCCGCAACGCCGTGGTGATCGGGCTGCTCTACGCCCTGGTCTGGGAGGCGGCGATCGGCGGGTACGTGCCCGGCGCCCAGGCCCTGAGCATCCAGCAGTGGGCCCTGGCGATCGCCGAGAAGATGGTCGGCGACCGGGCTGCCGAGCTGGGCATCCAGTCGGCCGTCGGGCTGGGCACCGCCGCCGTCCTGCTGAGCGTGGTCACGTTCGGCGGTCTGGCCTACACCGGCTACCGGCTGCGCAGCATCCGGATCAGCGGAGACGAGTGAGCGACCTGACCGGGTGAGGTCGCCGGGCCGCTGCCGCAGCGACCTCACCCATCGGCTCAGGACGCGGAGCCGAAGCCGCCGTTCTTGGGCAGCTGCAGATCGTTGGGGGTGAGTTCCTCCACGTTCACGTCCTTGAACGTGACCACCTTGACCGCCTTGACGAAACGCGCCGGACGGTACACGTCCCAGACCCACGCGTCGCTCATCGAGACCTCGAAGTAGACCTCTCCGTCGGCCGAACGCACCTGCAGATCCACCTGGTTGGCCAGGTAGAAGCGCCGCTCGGTCTCGACCACGTAACTGAAGAGACCGACCACGTCGCGGTACTCGCGATAGAGCTGGAGCTCCATCTCGGTCTCGTAGTTCTCCAGGTCTTCGGCGCTCATCGCACCTCCCCGCCGGGGCGGGTAGGCGCAGTGAGAGCCGCCCGGGGTCTGGAGGCCTGCCGTCGCTCGTTCATACCTGCCGCTTGCTCCTGTGTGCCGACTGTGGGCCGGGCCGTCACGTCTGCGGGGACATGATGACCATCAGTCCGCGCAAGCCCGCTCCGAGCATCCGCTTCCGTCCCATGATGGCGCAGAACCGTGCGGGCGGGGACGCTTGCCGCGCGACTCTTGGGCCCGGGCCCCGACGGTACCGGTCCACCCCGCTCCGGCCTGCGACGATGCCGGGGCACCGGCACCTCAGGCGAGCCGGGCGCCGATCTCCACCCCGGCCCAGGCCAGCCCGAGCCCGCCCAGTACGGACGCCAGCACGTACGCCGTCGCCCAGCCGGAGCGTTCCTGCCGGGCCAGCTGCACCGTCTCGAAGCTGAACGTGCTGTAGGTGGTGAAGGCGCCGCACCACCCGGTGCCCGCCGCGGCCAGCACCTGGCTGCCGATCGCACCGTGGGCGGCCAGGCCCAGCAACAGCCCGAGCAGTGCCGAGCCGAGCAGGTTGATCAGCAACGTACCGAACGGCAGCCCACCACCGACCCGGGCCTGCACCCAGCGGTCCACCAGGTACCGGCTGGGCGCCCCGATCGCAGCTCCCAGCCCCACCAGCAGCGGAATCACCGAGCCACCCTGGACACGAGAGCGGTTCCCACCACGACCCCCAGCAGCGCCCCGGCCAAGGTCAGGCCCAGGTAGCCGACGGCGGCCAGGGTGCGGCCGGCCTCGATCAGCTGGACGGCGTCGGTGCTGTAGGCCGAGAACGTGGTGAACCCGCCGAGGATCCCCACCCCGAAGAACGGCCGGACCAGCGGGTTCGGCGCGGCCGAGCGTCCGAGCAGGGCCATCAGCACCCCCATCAGCAGGCCGCCGAAGACGTTGATCAGCAGCACCGCCCAGGGCACCTCGCCGGGCGTGGCGGGAAGCAGCCGGGTCAGGCCGTAGCGGGCCTCGGCCCCGATCACGCCTCCGAGGGCGACCGCGGCCAGGATCCGGCCGTCTTTCATGGGAAGAGCGTCAGCTCTTCGTGGTCGTAGCCCACCGCCCGCACGTGCTCGGGCGGGGCAGGCAGCTCGGCGCCCAGCTCGCGGACGTCCGCGTCGGACAGCTCTTCCGCCGAGTCCGCCGAGAGCGCATCCTCCACCGACGCGCCGTCGTCGTGGAGATCGTCCGTAAGCTCTTTCTCCGAAACTGATTCCAGATCGAGCGTCTCGCCGAACACCCCGTCCGACCCGGGAATGTTCCAGGAGACCCGGTGCAGCCGGCTCGGCCCGAGCCGGCGCAGCGCGGCCAGGTGGTCGGGGGCCGAGTAGCCCTTGTTCAGCTCCCACCCGTACCCCGGGTGCTCGGCCGCGAAAGAGACCATCAGCGCGTCCCGTTCGACCTTGGCCAGCACGCTCGCGGCAGCCACGGCGGCGCACCGCAGGTCGGCCTTCACCTGGGTGATCACCCGCGGCGGCACGATCGCCGCGATCGGCTCACCGTCGATGAAGCTCAGCGGGTGCCCGACCGCGACCGGTTCCTCGTCGAAGTCGAACAGCGAGGTGCCCTGCGGCGCCTCCTCGGCCGGCTCCACCGGAACGCTCAGCCAGTCGTGGGAGCCGTCCAGCAGCGCGCAGTCCGGCCGGATCTCCAGCGAGGCGAAAGCCCGGGCGGCGGCCAGCCGCAGCGCCGCGATGATGCCGATCTCGTCGATCTCGTCCGCCCCGGCGTGACCCACCGCACTCATCGGCGCCCAGCGCCGCAGGCGGGGCACCAGCTTCTCGCGGGCGGCCGGGGCCAGGAGCTTGGAGTCACGTACCCCGGTGGGGGCGGACTTCGTGTCCAGGTCGACCACCACCACCCCGACCGTGACCGGCCCAGCCAGCGACCCTCGTCCCACCTCGTCGATCCCCGCGACGAAACGGTGCCCCTCGCGCAGCAGCTTGCGCTCTTCGCGCAGCGTGGGCGGCTGGGCCGAGAGCTTCTTCAGCAACGCCTTCTTGGCCTCCGCCTTACGGGCCTTGGCCCGCTGCGCCGCGGCCTGCCGGGCGAGAACCTTCTTGGTCACCGGCGCCGACGGCTCGGATGCGGGATTGGACGCCGGGGTCATCGCCCACTCACCACCTGAAGTCTGAGAAGCCGGAATCTTGCGGACTGCCCGACGCTACCGGACTTGAGCCGGTTCTCTGCGCGAAGAGACCCCAGTTGCGCATGTTTCCGTGGTCACGGCTGCGGAACGGGTGACGTCCTACGGCTGTCCCACCTTCTCGAACACCGACGAGGGATTGGTCAGCAGACCCATCCGGCCCAGTGGCCAGACCCGGGCGAACGACACCCCGACCAGGTTCCCCATCGGCACCCCTCCGTCGGCGTTGTCGCGGTGGTAGCGCGAGTCGGCCGAGTCGCCGCGGTTGTCGCCGAGCACCCACACGTGCCCCTGAGGCACCGTGACCTCGAACTTCTCCTCGCTCGGAGCAGCCCCCGGCTTGATGTAGGGCTCGTCCACCGGCACCCCGTTGACGGTGATCCGGCCCTGGTCGTCGCAACACACCACCCGGTCGCCGGGCAGCCCGATGAGCCGCTTGATCAGGTGGTTGTCGGCATCGCTGGGCATCAGGCCGACGAACATCAGGGCGCCGTGCACCTTCTCCACGGCCGGGCTGCGCGCCTCCTTGGCGGGGGCCGGGGGCAGCCAGCCGCCCGGGTCCTCGAACACCACGATGTCGCCACGCTGCAGGCTGAACGGGCCCGGGGTCAGCTTGCTCACCAGCACCCGGTCGCCGATCTGCAGGGTGTCCTCCATCGAGGAGGACGGGATGAAGAAGGCCTGCATCAGGTACGTCTTGATGATCAGCGACAGCACCAGGGCGATGCTCATCACCAGGAAGACCTCGCGCACCAGGTAGCCCGCGGCCTGGACCGGGGTGAGCGGCGGGTCGTCCGGCTTGGGCCGGTGCGCCAGAGGGCGGAACTTGCTCGGGGGCCTGCGCTCGCGTGGGGGCTTGCCGGCCCGCACCCGCTCGGCGTCGAGCACCTCCCGGCGGCTCGGGCCGCGGGGGCGGGAGGCCGGCGTCCGCCGGGCGCGGCGCCAGGCGTCTTCCCCCTCGTCCGGCTCCGACGGGCCGGCGGCGCGGTGCGTGTTCACGCCCGAGGTCACGGGGCCGGGACGTTGGCGAACGTGGAGGACGGATTCCGCAGCAGGCCGAGCCGGTCCAGCGGCCAGACGTTGACGAAGGCGCGGCCGACGATGTTCGAGCTGGGCACCATGCCGTTGTTCACGTCGGGGTGGTAGCGCGAGTCCTGGGAGACCGAGCGGTGGTCGCCCAGCACCCAGATGTGCCCGGCCGGGACCTTGACCGAGAACGTCTTGTCGCTCGGCTCGTCGCCCGGGTACAGGTACGGCTCGTCGATCGCCACCCCGTTGACCGTGATCCGGCCCTGGTCGTCGCAGCAGGCCACGGTGTCGCCGGGCAGGCCGATGACCCGCTTGATCAGGTGGTCGTCGGAGTTGCTGGGCACCAGGCCGACGAAGCTGAGCACCCGGTGCAGGTCGCTCACCGGTGCCGCGGTGCTCTGGTCGAGCCAGCCGCCCGGGTCCTTGAACACCACGATGTCGCCGCGCTTGAGGTCGAACGGCCCCGGCGTCAGCTTGCTGACCAGCACCCGGTCACCGGTGAGCAGCGTGTTCTCCATCGACGGGGACGGGATGAAGAACGCCTGCACCAGGAAGGTCTTGATCAGCAGCGACAGCCCCAGGGCGATCACCAGCACCATGGCCAGCTCTCGGATCAGCCCCCAGAGGGCCGACATCGGCGTGGCCGGGCGCTTCTCGGCCGGGGGCTCCTCGACCGCCGTGTCCTCGGCCCGGGTCTGCTCCACTCCGGTGTCGGGGTTCCACGGATCCATCGGCGTGGTCTGGTCGTCCCACGCGTCGCCCTGGCTCGAGCCCCTCACTCACCGCTCCCGTTGCCGTTGTCCAGGCCACCGACCCGTGACATCGGCCAGTAGATACCCACCACCTTGCCCACGACGTTGCCGACCGGCACCGTGCCACCTCCCGGCGAGCCCAGATGGGCCCGGGAGTCGGCCGAGTCGGCGCGATGGTCACCCATCACCCACAACCGGCCCTCGGGCACCTCGATGTCGAAGGCGACCTCGCTGGGCTTGTTCCCCTCGGCCACGTAGGGCTCGTCGACCGGCTCGCCGTTGACCGTCAGGCGGCCCTGTGAGTCACAGCACACCACGTGATCACCAGGCAGACCTATCACTCGCTTGACGTAGTCGCGCGAGCCGACCGGCATGCTGAAGGCCGAGGCCACGAACCGGCCGACCCCGGCCAGCAGCGTGTCCGGGCCGTCGTCCTCCGGGTCGAACACCCCGGCGCCGTCGAACACGATCACGTCGCCGCGCTCGATGTCCGAGGCCAGGTACGAGAGGCGGGAGACCAGCACCCGGTCGCCGATCTGCACGGTCGGCTCCATCGAACCCGACGGCACCACGAACGACTGCATGACGAACGCCCTGATCAGCGCGATCGTCACGGCCACGGCGACCAGGCCGGTGGCGGCCCGGCGCAGAGGGCCGGCCCCCGAACGGTCAGGCACCGCCGGACGGGGCGACGTCGGCACGGCACGGCCGGTCAGCACCCGAACCCACC
The DNA here is from genome assembly GCF_030269265.1 of Kineosporia sp. NBRC 101677. Taxonomy (NCBI): domain Bacteria; kingdom Bacillati; phylum Actinomycetota; class Actinomycetes; order Kineosporiales; family Kineosporiaceae; genus Kineosporia; species Kineosporia sp. NBRC 101677. The sequence continues at coordinate 673,250 of NZ_BSTA01000004.1, read as the reverse complement.
CCTTCGGTCAACCGCCCGGATCCGGGCAGATCTGAAACTCTGAAGAAAACACGCCGATCCTCGCACGCGCCCGCCGACCACGCCGCCGAACCACGCTCACCTGGCGGCCCGGGAGGCGATTCACAGCTTCTCATCCCCACCTGTGCCCGGGGCAGCCCGGGCGGGGACAAAGCGGACCGGCCCCGGCTCCCCACCGGGAAGCCAGGGCCGGAACCGTCGGAACAGGCTCGGATCAGCGCGCCGGGACGGCGTCGCGCTTCTCCTTGATCTTGGCAGCCTTGCCGCGCAGCGCGCGCAGGTAGTAGAGCTTCGCGCGGCGGACGTCACCGCGGGTGGCCACCTCGATCTTCTCGATGATCGGGGTGTGCACCGGGAAGGTGCGCTCGACACCCACACCGAAGCTGACCTTGCGGACGGTGAAGGTCTCGCGGACGCCGCCGCCCGAGCGGCGGATCACGACGCCCTGGAAGAGCTGCACACGGGAGCGGTTGCCCTCGACCACGCGGACGTGAACCTTGACGGTGTCACCGGCCCGGAAGTGGGGGACGTCGCTCTTCAGCGATGCTGCGTCGATGTTGTCGAGTGCGTGCATGGCACTGTCGCTCTCTCGCGGATGCCACAGGCCACCCGCGCAGGTAGAAGGTTCTGCGGGTTCACGGTTCGTTGCCGGCTCTCGTGTCGGTTCCGCGCTCTCCCCCTGTGGCAGGGGCGCAGCCGACAGGCGGCACGAAGGGTCAGTCTGCCACAGGGGCGGTCAGGGGCTGAAATCGGGAACCCTCCACGGTCCACCCCTCCTCGGCCAGGACGGCCCGGTCCTTCTTGTCGAACTGGGCCGGGTCGAGCCGGGCGATCAGGTCGGGCCGCCGCCGGGAGGTCCTGCGCAGACGCTCGTCCCGGCGCCAGCGCTCGATCTGGGCGTGGTGCCCGGACATCAGCACCGGGGGTACGTCCCGTCCCTGCCAGGAGGCCGGTTTCGTGTACACCGGGTACTCCAGCAGGCCGTCCTCGTGGCTCTCCTCGACCAGGCTCTCGGCGTTGCCGATGACCCCCGGGATCAGCCGGGCCACGGCCTCGACGATGGCCAGGACAGCCACCTCGCCCCCGTTGAGCACGTAGTCGCCCAGGCTGACCGGCTGCACCCGCAGGCGCGTCGCGGCGTGTTCGTAGACCCGCTCGTCGATGCCCTCGTAGCGGCCGCAGGCGAAGATCAGCCACGGCTCGGCGGCCAGTTCCCGGGCCATGGCCTGGGTGAACGGACGACCGGAGGGGCTGGGCACAAGCAGAAGTGGGGACGTCGGGGCCGGCTCAGCGGGAAGGGCGGACTCGAGCTCGGGCGGCGATCCGACGGGGAGCGTTCGCATCGGGCCCGCCAGAACTGAGGACGAGTGTGCGGCCTCGGGCGCAGAGGCTCGTCCTGCGTCGGTGGGGACTGCGTCGGTGAGGACTGCGTCGAGCGCCTCGGCCCACGGCTCGGGTTTCATCACCATGCCCGCTCCCCCGCCGGCGGGCGCGTCGTCCACCGTCCGGTGCCGGTCATGGGTGAACTCGCGCAGGTCGCGCACGGCGAGCTCGAGCAGCCCGCTGCGCCGGGCCTTGCCGATCAGCGAAAGATCAAGCGGGGCGAGGTATTCGGGGAAGATCGAGACGATGTCGACGCGCATCTACTCTTCCGGGTCTTCCAGCAGCCCGGCCGGCGGGTCGAGCACGATCCGTCCACCGGCCACGTCGACCTCGGGAACGATCGCCCCGACGAAGGGCACCAGCCGGTCGCCGCTGTGCAGGGTGCGGATCACCAGCAGGTCCTGCGCCCCCGGATGCTGCACGGAGACCACCTCGCCGAGCTTCTCGCCCTGCCGGTCCACCGCGGTCAGGCCGACCAGCTCGTGGTCGTACCAGGCGTCCGGCTCGTCGGAGGCCTCGGCCACCTCGACCTCGAGCCGGGCGTTGCGCAGGGCCTCGGCCGTGGTGCGGTCGCCCACCTCCTCGAAGGTGAGCAACAGGGTGCCGTTGTTGTCCCGCACCCGGGCCAGGGTGAGGGTGGTGGGCACGTCGACCGGGGTCAGGGAACGGCTGAGGGAGCCGTCCTCCACGTGGAGGACGGCTCCCTTGACGAACCGCTGGTCCGGCGCATCCGTGCGGACCTCGACGCTCACCTCACCACGCAGACCGTGGGCGCGACCGATCCGGGCTACCACGAGACGCATGGTGAAACAGTGCTCCTGTACGGGTTGGTCAGCGGCCGCGGTCGACGTCGACGACGTCCACCCGGACCGGCTCACCGTTGCTGATCGCCTTGACCACGGTGCGCAGCGCGGTGGCGGTGCGACCGGAACGGCCGATCACCCGGCCGAGGTCCTCGGGGTGAACCCGGACCTCGAGCAGGGAACCCCGGCGGAGCGAGCGATTGCGCACGACCACGTCGTCCGGGTGGGCGACGATGCCGCGCACCAGGTGCTCCAGCGCGTCGACGAGCACGTCAGGCCTGCTCGGCCGGGGCCTCGGCAGCAGCCTCGGTGGTGGCCGGCTTCTCCTCGGCCTTCGCCTCGGCCTTGGCCTTCTTCTCTTCCTCGCGCTTGGTGCGCAGGGTCTTGGCCTCGTTCTCGTTCAGGCCCTTCGCCTCGGCGAAGCCGGAACGGTCCTCGACCTTCTTCTCGCCGACGCGCAGGGTGCCCTCGGTGCCCGGCAGGCCCTTGTGCTTCTGCCAGTCGCCGGTCACCTTGAGGAGGGCGAGGACCTGCTCGGTCGGCTGCGCGCCGACGCCGAGCCAGTACAGGGCGCGCTCGCTGTCGATCTCGATGACCGACGGGTCGTACGTGGGCTGGTACCGGCCGATCTCCTCGATCGCGCGGCCGTCACGCTTGGTGCGCGAGTCGGCGACGACGATGCGGTAGTGCGGGGCGCGGATCTTGCCCATCCGCTTGAGACGGATCTTGACTGCCACTGGTGTGGACTCCTCATATGCATGGATGCGGCCGTGCCGGCGCACCGGGTGGGTTTCCGGCGCTTCGGGTTGGCCTAGGACTCGGCATCGCCTGCGGTGAGAGGGTCCGCACCGGCCGGGTTCAGCCGACCATTGTGCCAGATCACCGGGCCTGACGTTGCCAACCGGTCTCCCCGGCGGCCGGGATCACCCGCCGACCTGGTTACCCCTCAGCACCACGGCTCGCGGGTCGGTGAGAACCCGCAGGTCATCCCGTGGATCAGTGGCGTACACCACCAGGTCGGCCGATGCTCCCTCGACCAGCCCCGGCCTCCCCAGCCAGGACCGGGCCGACCAGCAGGCCGCGCCCAGCGCCTCGACCCGGGACAGCCCGGCGGCGTGCAGCTCGGCGATCTCGGAGGCGATCAGCCCGTGCGGCAGGCTCCCGCCGGCGTCGGTGCCGCAGAACACCGGCACCCCCTCGTCGAAGGCGTTCTTCACGGTCTCGTAGCGCCGGGCGTGCAGCGAGCGCATGTGGGCGGCGTAGACCGGGAACTTGCCTTCGGCCTGAGCGGCGATCTGCGGGAAGGTGGCGATGTTGATCAGGGTGGGCACGATCGGCACCCCGCGGGCAGCCGCCGCCGTCAGGGCTGCATCGCTCAGACCGGTGGCGTGCTCGATGCAGTCGATGCCGGCGGCCAGCAGGTCGGGCAGGCACTCTTCGCCGAAACAGTGCGCGGTGACCCGGGCGCCTTCGGCATGGGCGGCGGCCATTCCCGCGGTGAGCGCATCCAGCGGCCAGCACGGGGCCAGGTCACCGCTGGCGCGGTCGATCCAGTCGCCGACGATCTTGACCCAGCCGTCACCCAGGCGGGCCTGTGCGGCCATCATCGCGGGCAGCTGGTCCGGCTCGATCTCGTGCGCGTAGTTACGCAGGTAGCGGCGGGTGCGGGCGATGTGCCGCCCGGCCCGCACGATCACCGGCAGGTCTTCGCGCTCGTCGATCCACCGGGTGTCGGTGGGCGAACCGGCGTCGCGCAGCAGCAGGGCCCCGGAGTCACGGTCGTCGAGTGCCTGTTGCTCGGCGGTGGCCGCGTCGACCGGGCCGTGCTGGTCGAGGCCGACGTGGCTGTGCGCGTCGACCAGGCCGGGCAGCACCCAGCCCTCGACCACGCTCTCGTGCACCCCGGCCGAGGTGGGCCGCTCGAAGGTGATCCGGCCGCCCACCACCCAGGCGCCGGCCCGAACCTCGTCCGGCCCGACGAGCACCGGGCCGGCCAGCCGAGTCACCCGCACCGGAACACCTCGCCCGGCCGCCCCGTGGCTGAATTCGCCCCACCCCGACGCGCGCGCAAAGCCTTACGTGTGAGCACCACCGCCACCCCCGCCCGCCCTGGGAAACACGCCACGCCGAACCGAAGGTTGACTCAGGTGCAGTGCCGGGACCACAACCGGCCCGGCCCAGTGCTCACACCCGTTGCTGCCTCAGCCGTACCGTCCGGCGTTCTGCCTGACCGGCCTCAGCGGCCGAGGAACTTCTCGAACCCGGGCGGCAGCTGCAGGTTCGCCGGGTCGACGTTCTGCTGGCCGCCCATCCCGAACGCGCCCCCGGACTGCGCCGGACCGCCCGGCTTGTTGCCCTCGGCCAGCTGCTGGGCCCGCTTCGCCGGGTTGCCCGACTTGGCCTTGCCCTTGCGCGGGGCCGTGTTCTTGGCCTTGCCCTTGCTCTTCTTGCCGCCCGGCATCCCCGGCAGACCAGGCATCCCCGGCATGCCGGGCAGCCCGCCGCCGTTGCGCATCTGGCGCATCATCTTCTGCGCCTCGCCGAACCGCTCGATCAGCGTGTTGACCTCGCTGACCTGGGTGCCGGAACCCTTGGCGACGCGCAGCCGGCGCGAGCCGTTGAGCACCCGGGGCTGCCGGCGCTCCAGCGGCGTCATCGACTTGATGATCGCCTCGACCCGGTCCATCTCGCGCTCGTCGAAGTTGTCGAGCTGCTCGCGCAGTTCGCCCATGCCCGGCAGCATGCCCAGCATCTTCTTCAGCGAGCCCATGTTCTTCAGGGCCGCCATCTGGGCGAGGAAGTCTTCCAGGGTGAAGTCGTCGCCGTCGGCGAACTTGGCCGCCATCTTCTCGGCCTGGTCGGCGTCGAACGCCTTCTCGGCCTGCTCGATCAGGGTGAGGATGTCACCCATGTCGAGGATGCGGGAGGCCATCCGGTCGGGGTGGAAGAGCTCGAACTCCTCCAGCTTCTCGCCGGTGGAGGCGAACATCACCGGCTGACCGGTGACCCCGACGACCGACAGCGCGGCACCACCGCGGGCGTCACCGTCCAGCTTGGACAGCACCACCCCGGTGAAGCCGACGCCCTCCATGAACGCCATCGCGGTGTTCACCGCGTCCTGGCCGATCATCGCGTCGACGACGAAGAGGACCTCGTCGGGGCTGGTGGCGGCCTTGATGTCGGCGGCCTGCTGCATCAGCTCACCGTCGACGCCGAGGCGGCCGGCGGTGTCGATGATGACCACGTCGTGGTGCTTGTCGCGGGCGAAGGCAACACCGTCGCGGGCCACCTGCACCGGGTCGCCCTGGCTGGTGCCGGAGACGCCCTGGCCCTCGGAGACCCCGCGCTCGGGGGCGAACACCGGCACCCCGGCCCGCTGCCCGACCACCTCGAGCTGGGTGACGGCGTTGGGGCGCTGCAGGTCGGAGGCCACCAGCAGCGGCGTGTGGCCCTGCTCGCGCAGCCAGCGGCCGAGCTTTCCGGCCAGGGTGGTCTTACCCGCACCCTGCAGACCGGCCAGCATGATCACCGTGGGCGGGTTCTTGGCCAGGCGCAGCCGCCGGGTCTCGCCGCCGAGGATGCCGATGAGCTCCTCGTTGACGATCTTGACGACCTGCTGCGCCGGGTTCAGCGCCTGGGAGACCTCGGTGCCGACCGTGCGCTCGCGGATGCGCGCGGTGAACTGACGCACGACGGGCAGCGCCACGTCGGCGTCGAGGAGCGCGCGGCGGATCTCGCGGATCGTCGCGTCGACGTCGGCCTCGGAGAGCCGGCCCTTGCCGCGCAGCGACTTGAACGTGGCGGTCAGGCGGTCGGAAAGGGTGGCGAACACCCCAACAGCTTAATGCAACGCGGGGTCGCCGATCCTCGTCCAACCCCTGGACCGCGCGCCTGCCACCAGGCGACCCTGACGAGAGGTGACCAGCGTGACCGTGAGCGTGGAGAAGCGCCCCGAGCGACCGGCGGGCCGGAACAGCCGCTGGGGCCTGATCAGCGTCGCGATCGGCGTGCCGGTCCTGGCGCTCCTGGTCGTGGCGGCCGGCTTCATCCACCCCTGGAACCCCGGCGGCGGTCTCGCGGACGGTCGTTACACCCGCGACTACTCGGTGCGGCTGCCGCACGAGGTCACCGACGCGGGCGCCTGCCTTGACCTGACCCTCGCGGGAACGCTGAGCGCCACCTACCGCTCCCCCGCCTGGAGTCTGGGTGGGCCGGGCTGGACCTCGGCGCAACTGTCCGACGTCTCGCTGACCGTACGCAGCGCCGAACGATGCGGCGACGACGCCCCGGCGGTCGTTCTCGACACCTACGACCTGAGCCAGTTCTGGGCCACCGAGACCTGCGCCGAGCCGATCCGCGGCGACTGGCAGGAATCCACGCCGGCCACCGGCTGCGAGTCCCAGGACCTGGTCGCCGGAATTGGCACCCGGTCGACCGCCCCGGGCGCCGAGTACCGCAACACCTTCTCCGGCATCGAACCGCTCTCCTGGCACGGAACGGTCTACGGCGACTCGCTCTGCCTGAATGGCGCGGTCAGCGGCACGGTGAACAAGGAGAGCCAGACTCACACCGTCGCTCTCGAGGGCTACCGGGTCTGCCTCGACCCGACCACCGCCCAGCCGAACTAACCCGCGTTCGGTACCAGCCCCGCGTCCACAAGCACTGAAACCGTCTCGGCCACCCGCGGAGGCGACAGCGGCCCCCCACCCCGTTCGCACACGTACAGCACATCCACCGCCTGCCCGGCATGAGTGGCCACGTGCGCCGAGCGCAGATCCACGCCTACCCCGGCGAGCGCCGATCCGATCGCGTGCATGAGCCCCGGGCGGTCGGCGGCCCGTACCTCCAGCACGGTCGCCTCCTGGGAGGCGCCGGGCAGCAGCACCACCCGGGGGCGAGCCGGGGCGCCGGAGCGGGTACGGAAGCCCGCGTCCCGGCGGATCAGCGGCTCCAGCACGCTCTGGTCGCCCTCACTGAGCCGGCGCAGGTGCTGCTCCAGCAGTTCCGGCGGGGGCATGTCACCGCGGCTCTCGACCCACCAGGTGTCCACTGCGATGTCCAGGCCCGGTGAGCCCAGGTGCTCGGCCGCCACCGTGCGCACCAGCGCGGACTTCACGGTGAGCCGGAAACTGGCCAGCACACCGGCGATCTCGGCCAGCAGGCCGGGCCGGTCGGGGGCGACCACGGTGACCACGTGCAGCTCGTCCATCGGCGTGACGGCCACCCGCGGACGTCCGTCGGCCAGTGCGGTCCGGACCAGCTCGACCTCCGCCTCCGCGATCGGCGCCGGGCCGGGCGGCTCCTGACCGCGCAGTGCCGTGGCCGCGCGGGCCATCAGATCGTCGACCAGGCGCGCCCGCCAGGCCGTCCAGGCAACCGCCCCCACCGCGACGGCATCGGCCTCGGTCAAAGCGCGTAGCAGCAGCAACGTCTCCTGGCGCTCGCCGACCGCGTTGACCAGGGCCTCCACCGTGCCCGGGTCGTCCGGGTCACGCCGGGTGGCCAGCTCGATCAGGGTCAGGTGCTCGCGGACCAGCCGCTCGAGCAGGTCGCTGTCCTCGTCGCCCAGCCCCATCCGGCGGGCGATCTTCCCGGCGATCGGCCCGCCGGTGATCGAATGGTCCTGCGCCCCGGCGATCTTCCCGATGTCGTGCAGCAACGCGGCCAGCACGAGCAGGTCGGGGCGGGAGGTGTCGCGCAGCGCCCCCTGGATCTGGATGACCGTCTCGATCAGGTGCCGGTCCACCGTGTGCCGGTGAACCGCGTTGCGCTGCGGACGGTTCCGCACCGAGACCCATTCCGGGATCCAGCGGGTGATCACCCCGGCCCGGTCGAGCGACTCCCAGACCTGGGCCAGGTGCGGGCCGCCGGCCAGCATGGCGACGAACTCGTCGCGGGCCGCGGTGGGCCAGGGGTCGGGCAGCGGCGGGCAGTCCCGGGCCAGGTGCTCGACGGTGACCGGGCTGAGCGGCAGGCCGACCCGCACGGCGGTGGCGGCGGCGCGGATCGGGAGCACCGGGTCCTGGGCCGCCTCCACCCCGACGCCGAGCACGACCTCGCCGTCGTGCTCCACCAGCCCGTGCCCCAAGGGCCTCAACCGAGGACGTCGGGGGCCAGGTCGCAGTCGACGTGCGGGGAGCGACTGGCGGGCCCGGCGAGCCGTTACGTCCACGGCGTAGGCGATCGACCGGGTGCAGTCGGCCACCCGGGCCAGCAGTTCGTCGGCATCGGTCAGGCCGCAGAGCACGGCCACCGCGTCCTGTTCGGGCAGCAGCAGCCGGTCGTTGCTCTTGCCGGTGACCGCCTGCAGGGCGTCCCGGACGTCGAGCAGAAGTTCGTGCACCTCGTCCACCGAGCCGTGCGGGCGGTCGGTGACCCAGCTGGCGGCCAGGGCACGCAGGACCGTGACGTCGCGCAGCCCACCACGGGCGTCCTTGAGGTCGGGTTCCAGCAGATGGGCCGCCTCGCCGTACCTTTCGGCGCGCTCGGCCAGGGAGTCCAGGACCTGCGGCAGACGGCGCCGGATACCTCCGCGCCAGTCGCTGAGCAGTGACGTCCGAGTCTTCACGACCAGCGCCGCGTCACCGGCGACGACCCGCAGGTCGAGCATGCCGATGGCGGCGGACAGGTCGGCGGCCGCGACCTCGCGGCACTGGGTGGGGGTACGCACGGAATGGTCGAGCCTCAGCCCGCCGTCCCACAGGGGGTACCACAGTCGCTGGGCCAGCTCCCCCACCTCGTCCGCCGGAAGGCGGCGGCCGTCGTGCAGCAGCACCAGGTCCAGGTCGCTGGCCGGGCCGGCCTGCCCTCGGGCCACACTGCCGACGGCGGCCAGGGCCAGGCCGTCGAGACCGCTCTGGCGGCGGCGCTTCGGCCGTTCGTGCAACGGCGCGACCGCGGCTTCCCAGTCCAGTCGCAGCGCCCGCTCGACCATTTCGGTGAGCGTGCGGCGGCGCTCGGCACCCGGGCTGCCCGGGGTTCCCGAGCGCAGGGCCAGCGCCAGCCTGTCCTTTCTCAGGTCACGGGCGGCGTGCAGGGCCGCCTGGGCCAGATCCTCCGCGTTCTCCCTCTCCTCGAGGGCGGGATCTTCTTCCAGGCCGTCGAACTGGCCAGCCGTCACCGTTCACCTTTCTTCCCGAGCCCGCCCCGGCGGGACCTTCGGCCGGTAACGGAAACTCCCGGCACCCCTGCGGGTACCGGGAGTCTCCGGTGTCACTGACCTGCTTACAGGGCGTCCGCGCCGCGCTCGCCGGTGCGCACCCGGACCACGTCGTCGACCGAGGTGACCCAGACCTTGCCGTCACCGATGCGGCCGGTGGCGGCGGCCTTCACGACCACGTCCACCACGTCCACCACGTCGGTGTCGTCGACCAGGACCTCGAGGCGGGACTTCGGCACCAGGTCGACGGTGTACTCGGCGCCCCGGTAGACCTCGGTGTGGCCCTTCTGGCGGCCGTAACCGCTGGCCTCGCTGACCGTCATGCCCTGGATCCCGAAGGTCTCCAGTGCGGCCTTCACCTCGTCCAGCTTGTGCGGCTTGATCACCGCGGTGACCAGCTTCATGCCGGGACCTCGCTCTCAGCAGTCTTCTTGGCGGCGACCACCGGGCGGGAGGAACCCCCACCGGTGGAGGAGTCGTAGGCGGACTCGGCGTGCTCGTGACCGTCGATGCCCTCGACCTCGGACTCCTCGTCCAGGCGGAACCCGATGGTCTTCTGGATGGCCAGACCAATGATGTAGGTCAGGACGAAGGAGAAGGCAAGGACGACGAACGCGCCCACGGCCTGGCGCCAGAGCTGGTCCACGCCGCCGCCGAAGAACAGGCCGTCCACGCCGGCCGGGGCCGTCGAGGTGGCGAAGAGGCCGATGGCCAGGGTGCCCCAGAGGCCACCGACCAGGTGCACGCCGACCACGTCGAGCGAGTCGTCGTAGCCGAAGCGGTACTTCAGGCCGACCGCCAGGGCGCAGAGCACGCCGGCGACCACACCGATGATGACCGCGCCGACCGGGCTGACCGAGTTGGCGGCCGGAGTGATGGCGACCAGACCGGCGACCACACCGGAGGCGGCACCGAGCGAGGTCGGGTGACCGTCGCGGAAACGCTCGACGACCAGCCAGCCCAGCAGAGCGGCGGCGGTGGCGGCGATGGTGTTGACCCACGCGGTGGCGGCGATGCCGTTGGCACCCAGGGCCGAGCCGGCGTTGAAGCCGAACCAGCCGAACCACAGCAGACCGGCGCCGAGCATCACGAACGGCAGGTTGTGCGGGCGGAACGGCTCCTTGGGCCAGCCGACCCGCTTGCCCAGCACCAGGGCCAGGGCCAGGCCCGCGGCACCGGCGTTGATGTGGACCGCGGTACCACCGGCGAAGTCGAGCGCCTTCAGGTCGTTGGCGATCCAGCCGCCCAGGCTCTCCGCACCGGCGGTGGCCCCGTCGAACGCGAACACCCAGTGCGCCACCGGGAAGTAGACGATCGTGGCCCAGACCGCGACGAACAGGCACCAGGCGCCGAACTTGGCCCGGTCGGCGATCGCCCCGGAGATCAGCGCGACCGTGATGATCGCGAAGACGCACTGGAAGCCGACGAAGGCCATCGCCGGGACGGTGAAGACCAGCTGGTCCTCGGCCATCAGGCCGGACAGGCCGAAGAACTGGCTCGGGTCACCGACCAGACCGGCGCCGAGGTCGTCGCCGAACGCCAGCGAGTAGCCGTAGAGCACCCACAGCACCGTCACGATGCCCAGCGCGGCGAAGCTCATCATCATCATGTTGAGAACGCTCTTCGTGCGGACCATGCCGCCGTAGAAGAACGCCAGACCTGGAGTCATGAGCAGCACGAGCGCAGCGCTCGTCATCACCCACGCGGTGTCGCCGGTATCCATCCGCACCCCTTCGAGGAGAACCGCCCCTCGGTGAAGGGGCCGTCATCGGGACCATCGTGTGTTCTGGGCGCCGCAGCTCAGGGTGACCGCGGCGGGGACCGACCCCTGAACGGAGTCGATCGCTCACAGAAGAAATTGCTGTGCGCCGGTTTCCTCGTGGCACCCGCAGGATTTCCGCCCCGTAACGTTTGGCGGCGGGATGTTTCCGCTCAGTTACCCGTGCTGGGCGTTAACCCGTTCGGGGGTATCCGCGCCAGCCCCGGAGCCCGCCGCAGCCCGCATGTGACCCAATGGTGATCGGAACGTTGCCGGGCCTGGCCGGGGGTCACGCAGAGATCAACTTGGTGATGTCTCAATCTCCACCCGAGGCCCCGGCGATCCCCTACCCGCGACGGAGGCGCCTACCCCCGCCCGCTTCGCAGACTGCCGGGTATGGACATCACACGTGGTCAGCTCCTACGTGGCGCCGCCCTGGCCGGCTTGGCCGTCACGTCCACCCCCGCAGTCGCCCAGGCCTGGCCCGGCTCGGCCGACGCGAAGGGCAAGCGGCGCGACGTCCCCTTCCGCGGGGTTACCTATGGCGTCAACAGCGGCGAGAGCCCGACGACCGGCTGGGAAGCGCGGCGGATGCGCAGTGACATGAAAGCCATCCGCGAACGTCTTCACGCAAACACCGTCGCAGTCATGGGCGACGGGGTGGAACGGCTGTCCGCCACAGCCACCGAGGCCGCCGAACGCGGCCTGACCGTTTTCCTGCAGCCCCGGCTCGGCGATGTGCCGGAGGCCGAGATCCTGGAGCACCTGGCCGAGTCGGGCCGGGTGGCCGAACAACTACGTAAGGACGGCGCACGGGTGCGCCTGAGCGTCGGCTGCGAGTTCTGGCTCTTCGTACCGGGAATCGTGCCCGGGGAGAACGCCCTGGAACGGGTTCAGAACCTGCTGAAGGGCAACTTCGATGCGGTGCACATGAGCCGTGAACTGCAACGCTTCATCGGCCTGAGCGCGCGCACCGGCCGTCGCGTGTTCAAGGGCCGGCTGACCTACGGCGCGGCCGAGGACGACGAGGTCGACTGGAAGCTGTTCGACCTGGTCAGCGTCAACTACTACAGCCACCACCGCAAGCGTCGGGACTACCTGCGTGACCTGCGGACCTACCAGGCCCACGGAAAACCGGTGATCGTGCAGGAGTTCGGCTCCTGCACCTTCGTCGGCGCTCCCGAGGCCGGCGGAATGGGCTGGAACGTCGTGGACTACGAGAAGGATCCGGCCGAGGTGCCGGCCCGCATCGTGCGCAGTGAGAAGGTCCAGGCCGACCACCTCGTCCGGCTCTACGACGTCTTCGCCGAGGCCGGCATCCACGCGGCCACGGTCTACGACTTCGTCAGCCCCGACTCGCAGCACAACCCCACCGAGCCGCGCTACGACTACGACACCGCCAGCTATTCCATCGTCAAGGCCGTCGGCCAGGGGAAGAACTGGCACTGGGAGCCCAAGCTCGCGTTCCACGCCCTGTCGCGGCGTTGGTGTCCGCAGAACTGAAAGGCCCACCAGAGGACGTTGGTGAGCCAGTCTCCTGATTGGCTCACGGACGTCCTCTGGTGGGCTCTTGCACTTCTACTGCACCCGAACGCTTATGGCCTCACGTTTGCCTCCGCCGCCCTCGTCTTCCCGGGTGGGAGGGGGAGGGCGGCGGACAAACTGGGCACACCTAGCGGCAGAGCGGGGTTCGGGATCTAGGCGAGCAGGGCGTCGACGAAGGCCTCGGGCTCGAAGGGGGCCAGGTCGTCCGGGCCCTCGCCGAGACCGACGAGCTTGACCGGCACGCCGAGAGCGCGCTGCACGGCGACCACGATGCCGCCCTTGGCCGTGCCGTCGAGCTTGGTCAGCACGATCCCGGTGACGTCGACGACCTCGCTGAACACCTTGGCCTGCTGCATGCCGTTCTGGCCGGTGGTGGCGTCGAGGACCAGCAGCACCTCGTCGACCGGCCCGTGCTTCTCCACCACCCGCTTGACCTTGCCCAGCTCGTCCATCAGGCCGACCTTGTTCTGCAGCCGGCCGGCGGTGTCGATGAGGACGACGTCGGCCTCGGTCTCGATCCCGGCCTTGACCGCGTCGAACGCCACCGAGGCGGGGTCGGCGCCGTCGCGGTCGCTGCGGATCGTCGGCACGCCCACCCGGTCGCCCCAGGTGGCGAGCTGGTCGGCGGCGGCCGCGCGGAAGGTGTCGGCCGCGCCGAGCACCACGTCCTTGTCCTCGGCCACCAGCACGCGGGCCAGCTTGCCCACCGTGGTGGTCTTGCCGGTGCCGTTCACGCCGACCACCATGATCACGGCCGGGCGACCGGGAGCGTGCTCCACGGCGAGCGAGCGGTCCAGGCCCTCGCCCGGGTCGACCAGCGCCTTGAGCTCTTCCCGGAGCAGGGCGCGGACCTGGTCGGCGTCGCGCACCCCGAGCGCGGAGACCCGCTCGCGCAGGCGGTCGATCAGCTCGGTGGTCGGGTCCATGCCGAGGTCGGCCAGAAGCAGCGTCTCCTCGATCTCGTCCCAGGTGTCGGCGTCGAGCTTGTCGCGGCTGAGCAGTTCCAGCAGACCGCGGCCGAGGGCGTTGGAGCGGGCGAGCCGGGCGCGCAGGCGGACCAGACGGCCACGCGGGGCCTCCGGGCGGTCGAGCTCGGGGACGAGGAGGGCCGGCTCGGCGACCTCGGGCACCTCGATCTCGGGGGCCTCGACGGTGGCCTGCGGCTCAGGCTCGAGGACGCCGACTCCGCCGGCCCCCTCCCCCTCGCCGGTGCTCGGGGCCCGGCGCTCAAGGGTGGGGGTGCCCTTGACCGGCGGCAGCGACGGCGGCTGCTGACGCCCGCGGCCGGCGAGCAGGCCGACGGTACCGCCGAGCGCCGCCAGCGCGACGATGGCGACGAGAATGATCCACTGGACGGTGTCCACTCCGGGCGAGCCTCCTCAGGCACAGGACGGCGCCGGGCCCCCGACGCCGAAGTAGATGACGTGTCGGCGTACCTGAGCATGCCAGCCCGACCGCCGGGACGCCCGCGCCGGGTACCTACAGCGCGCCGAGTCACCCAGATATCGGGGGTGGAGTCACGGAGCGAGGGCGGGCGCGTACGGCTGAACTTTGTGCCTGTGTGCCAGCAAGAACCGGGACAAGGCCAAAACAGAGGCGGCGGGCGGTGTGACCGCCCGCCGCCAGATCGAACTCAGCGACCGTTACGAACCTTGCCGCCCCTGGGCTTCTTGCCCCGCGACCGGTTCTTGTTGTGCGCCTTGCCGGGCTGCTGTGGACCCGACGACGCCGAAGCCTCGACCGGCTCGAGCACCGCGGTCTCGTCCACCTCGGACTGAACCGGCGGAATGAGCGCCGTCTCCTCGATGGCGGCATCGGGGACGGGCGGCATCGCGATGGTCTGGTCGGCCCCGGCGTCCGGGACCGGCGTCATGACCTCGGTCGCCGCGGCGGCAGCGGGCTGGCCGTCGCCCGTGGATGCGGGCTGCGGCTTGGGGGCGGTCTGGGACTTGGAGTCGGTCGCTGGCTTCTGGTTTGCGGCAGCGTCTGTAGCCGACTCGTTCCCAGCCCCTGCGGGCTCCGCGGTGGCCTTCGGCTCGGCGGCGGTCTGGGCAGCGGTCTTGGAGTCGACGCCCGTGGTCGGCCTGGGACCAGCGGCCGGCTTGGCGCTGGCCACGGGCCCGGACTCGGTGTTGACCTCAGACTTGGGCTCGATGCCGGTGCTGGGCTTGATATCAGTCCGGGGCTCGACCTTGATCCCGGTGCTGGCTTCAGTACCGGACGCGCCGGCCTTCGACCCCGTGCCCGTCTCGGACTCAACCGCTGCCTGGGACTCGGTGGCCGCCTGGGACTCGGTGGCCGCCTGGGACTCGGTGGCCGCCTTGGACTCAGTGGCCACCCCGGACTCGGTACCCACCTTGGACTCAGCGGCTGCCTTGGACGTGGTGGTCGCCACTGAGTCAGCGACCACCTTGGGCTTGGCGGACGCCGTGGACTCGGTGGCCACCTTGGATTCGGTACGCGCCTTCGGTGTCGCGGCTGCACCGGACTCGGTGGCCGCCTTGGGCTCGGTGGCCGCCTTGGGCTTGGCGGCTGCCCCGGACGTGGTGGCTGCCTTGGACCCGGTGTCCGTCTTGGACTCGGTGGCCGCCTTGAGTTCGGCGCTGGTCGCGGACCGCGCACCGGCCGCTGCAGGGGTGCTCGGTTTCGGCTCGGGGCTGGCCTTGGGCTGCGGGGTCGCCTTGGCGCTGGGCTTAGCTTCAGGCTGGGCGCTCGCTGCGGATGCTCCGGCTGTGGGCCGAGGGCTGGACGCGGGGGTCGCGCTCGGCTCGGGCTTCGCCTGGCCGGCGGGCTTGGCCACGCCACCCACGGGGCCGGTGATTCCGGGGCGGGCGGCCGGGCCAGTGGCCGCGGTGGACCGGCCGTCCGCGATCGGCTCGCGGATCGGGGCCATGATCACGACTTCGTCGGGGTTGGCCTTCGGGGTCTTGGCCGGTCCGGCCTGGGTCGTGTGGGCCTGGCCGGGGGTGGTGGGGCGGGGCGGGGTGGCGGCGACCGGGGGGATCATGACGGTCTCGTCGGAGGGGTCGACGGGTGTCACCGATCGGGGCGTGGCCGGCTTGGACGGCACGGCGTTCGGGGAGGCTGATGAACCGGCGTCGAGGTTCGCAGCAGCCGGCTTCGCAGCGGCTGGATTCCCCGCGGCAGGCTTCCCAACGGTCGGCTTCGCAACGGCTGGATTCCCCGCGGCTGGATTCCCCGCGGCAGGCTTGCCCGCGGTCGGCTTCGCAACGGTCGGGTTCCCCGCGGCAGGCTTCCCCGCGGCCTGGTTCCCAGCGCCGGGTTTTGCGCCGGCCGAGTTGGCGGGGGCCGGGTTCGAAGTGGCGGGCTTCGCGGGGCTGGGCTTGCCAGTGGTCGGCGCCGGGGTGGTCCGGGCGACCGGCTCCTGGACCGGAGCGATCATCACGGTCTCGTCGTCGGCAGCAGGAGCAGGCTTGGCTACCGGGTCCTGGACCGGAGCGATCATCACCGTCTCGTCCTCGGCAGCAGGAGCAGGCTTGGCAACCGGCTCCTGGACCGGAGCGATCATCACCGTCTCGTCCTCGGCGGCGACAGCGGCAGGAGTGGCGGCAGGAGCGAGGGGAGCCTTGACCGGCTGGATGCGCACGGTCTCGTCGGCGGGGGTGACCGGGGCAGCGGGGGCCTTGGCCGCAGCAGCAGAGGAGCTCGCCGACTGCTTGGCCCGAGCGGGGGCCGGGTTCTTGACCGAGGCCGAGCTGCGGGGGGCGGTGGAGGTGACGGCGGCGGCTGCGGTGCGGGACGCGACGGGGGCCTTGACCGGCTGGATCATGACCGTTTCGTCGGCCGGGTCGACCGCAGCCGGCTTCGGCCGGGCCGGGCCGGTGCTCTGCGGGCGGGCCTTGGCCGGCTGCGCGGCGGCGGTGGGCTTGGCCGGCGCGGCTGCCTTGGCTTCGGCCGATTCCGGCTGGGCCTCGGGTTGAGCGGCACCCTTGGCTTCGGCCCGGGCCGCCTCCTGCTGGGCCGCCTCGACCCGGGCGGCGGCCTCCTTGATCCGGCTGCGGCTGCCGATGATGGCGGCCACGTCGAACTTGTCGCGACGCGGGCCCTTGGGCTTGGCCACCGGGCGGGCCGGGCCGCTGGAGTGGCGGACCCCACCCTGACCAGCACCGACGTTCGCGCCCCCGGAACCGGCAGCACCCCCGGAGGAGGCAGCACCACCGGACGAGGCAGCACCACCGGAGGAGGCGGGGGCGTCGGCCGCGACCTTGGCCGCAGCGGGCTGGGGCTCGTTGTGCCGGACGGTCTTCTTGGCGTCGCTCTGCTTCGGGGACGCCGGAGCGGCCGCGACCGCGGCGACGCCGGGCGTGGTGACGCCACGGGCCGGGGTGCGCGGTGCGTGGGCGGTGGAGCGGGCGCCCGCCGAGGCGGGGACGGCCCCGGGGACAGGAGCGATCGGCCGGGTGATCTCGGCCTCGGCGAAGGGGCGGTCGCCGTCGTCGGCGATCTCCGGATCGGTGGGCACCGCGATGTCACGCATCGCGATCTCGCCGGTGTTGCCGAGCCATGCGGACGCCGGGTGGGTGCGGCCACCGGCGGCCGTGGCCGAACGGGTGTGGCCCCGGGGCTGCGTGCGCCCCAGGCGCGCGGTGAGGTCGGCCGCCCCGAGGACGGTCGGGCGAGCGCCGTTCTTGGCCGCCGGGCCGGCCGGGTTCTCCCGGTCCTCCAGACGGTCGAGCGCGCTGTGCATGGCCTCGCTCACCGGGTGCCAGATGCGCTGGAACCACTGGGCCGTCGCGATCGATGCGCGCCACGAGGCGATGACACCGCGCACCGTGCCCCGGCCGGCAGCCACCGGGGCCGAGGCCGCCGTCTTCACCGCCCGTTCGCCCTCGGGCGTGAGAATCTTTCTGCCCGAGCGTAATTGAGGTGCGGCGATCAGGTAGAGGAATCCGATCGCAATGGTCAGGATGAGCAGGAGTCCCACGATCGCGGCAAGCACATGTCTACGTTACGAGGTATTTCGCTCCGGCCCAATGGGAACGGCCCTGCCAATTGTTGCGATCGCATCACTTCGGTCCGCCGGGACTGGACACGTGACCGAATCCGTGCCTGTGATTGACCGGCAAAAGCATCGGCGAGACAACGGCTTTCACAGGATGACGCTGGTCACGGCGATGCACCCGGAAATCCGGCCGGGCTTCGCCCCGATGGAGCAGTCACAGGAACGACACCGGCGATTACCGGAAAAGTCCCAGCCCGCAACGGGAACTGCTGACCATGGTCGGCCGTTACCCTTCACGTTTCCCGGGCACAGCGAAAAACGGCCCTCGGCCGGGTAATCGAAAAAGCCCTCGGGATGCACCCGAAGGCCTTCACGATGTCATGCGCGCCTCAGGCCCGCATCATGGGCGAGTCAGCCGTTGCCGGAGGCCGGGTCCACGGGCACCGCATCGAGGTCGATCACCCGGTCTGCCGTCCCGCCGGACTCTGTGTGCACACCCGCTTCCCCAGCATCACCGACAACCTCGCCGACCCCGGCCGAAGCACTCGCCGGCGGGCGCCGCCGCCCCGAACCCGAGTCCGAATCACCGTCGTCCGACAGCCGCTGACTGATCACCGTGGTCACCCCGTCGCCCCGCATGGTGACGCCGTACAGGGCGTCGGCCACCTCCATGGTGCGCTTCTGGTGCGTGATCACGATCAGCTGCGACGACTCCCGCAGCTCCTGGAAGATCCCGATCAGCCGGCCCAGGTTGGTGTCGTCGAGCGCCGCCTCCACCTCGTCCATCACGTAGAACGGGCTCGGCCGGGCCTTGAAGATCGAGACCAGCAGGGCGACGGCGGTGAGCGAGCGCTCGCCACCGGACAGCAGCGACAGCCGCTTGACCTTCTTGCCCGGCGGGCGGGCCTCCACGTCCAGGCCCGTGGTCAGCATGTTCGAGGGGTCGGTGAGGATCAGCTTGCCCTCGCCGCCGGGGAAGAGCCGCTGGAACACCCCGACGAACTCGCGGGCGGTGTCGTTGAAGGCCTCGGTGAAGACCTCCTCCACCCGCCGGTCCACGTCCTCGATGATCTGCAGCAGGTCGCGCCGGGAGACCTTCAGGTCGTCGAGCTGCTTGTTCAGGAACGTGTGCCGTTCCTCCAGCGCCGCGAACTCCTCCAGGGCCAGCGGGTTGACCGTGCCCAGCAGGTTGAGCCCGCGCTCGGCCCGGCGCAGCCGCTTCTCCTGGGTGGCCCGGTGGTAGGGCACCGGCTCGGGCGGGGTCTCGGGCTCCGGGTCGCCCGGGGCCGGTGGGCTCGGCGGCACCAGCTGGTGTGGGCCGTACTCCTCGATCAGCACGTCCGGGTCCATGCCCAGTTCGTCGACGCTGCGCTGGCGCAGGGCGTCGATCCGCAGGCGCTGCTCGGTGCGCACCACCTCGTCGCGGTGGGCCGAGTCGATCAGCCGGGACTGCTCCGCCGCCAGCCTCTGCTCCCCCTCGCGCACCACCTGCAGCTCGGCGTTGCGGGCGTCCCGCTCGGCCTCCAGCCGCAGCCGCTCCTGTGCGGCCGTGGCCAGCGACTTCTCCAGCAGGACGAGCAGGTACTCGCCACCGGCCAGCACCGCCCGGGCGATCTGCATCTGGCGCTGCCGGCGCTCCTCCCGGGCCACCGCCCGCGCCCGCGCCGCCCGCTCCTCCGCGGCCCGGCGCATCAGCTGCTCGGAACGACCGGCCACCGCCCGGGCCCGCTCCTCGGCGGTGCGCAGGGCCAGCCGGGCGTCGGTCTCCTCGCTCCGCAACCGCGAGGCGGCCTCGACCAGCCGGTCGCGCTCGGAGGTGTCCGGCTCCTCGTCCGCCGCCGCGGCCGCCTCGGAAGCGGCCTCCAGCTGGGCCTCCAGCTCGAACAGGGCCTCACGGGCGCTCTCGGCCGACTGCACCGCCCGCTCGCGCTGCCCCCGCAACCGCTCGACCTCGGCCTCGGCCGCCCGCGCGGTACCGGCCAGCCGACCGCGCTCGGCGGCCAGCTTTGCCTCGGCCTGGGCCCGGCGGCCCTCCAGCTCGCTGAGCCGGCCCTCGACCCGCCGCAGGTCGCCCTGGGCCTGCTTGACCGACCCCTGAAGATCACGGACCCGCTGCTGCACCTCGGTCTGCCGGTCGCGGGCCTCGCTCAGCGCCGACCCGGCGTTCTCCGCCTTCTCGGCCGCCGCCGACACCCGTTCCTCGGCCTGCTCGACCGCGGCCTGGGTCTCGATCGGGGACGGCGCGGAGGCCGACCCACCCCGCACCAACGAGGCCGAGACCAGCTCACCGGAGGTGGTGACCACCCGCAGCTCGGGCCAGAGCCGGATCAGGTCGGCCGCCGCCCGCAGGTCGGTGACCACCGCGACCCGGTGCAGCAGCCGGTCGATCGCGGCCGTGAGCTCGATCGGCTCGCGCACCAGGGCCCGGGCCCAGCGGGCGCCGGGCGGCAGGGTGGGCCAGCCGGCCGGGTCCGCGTCGGCCACCGTGCCGGTGCGCCCCGCGTTGCCGGCCGGGACCAGCACCGCCTGGCCCCCGTCCTCGGCGGCCAGGTAGTCGAGCGCGGCCAGGGCTCCGGTCAGGTCGTGCACCGCCACCGCCTCGGCGGCCGGCCCCAGGGCCGCCGCCACCGACGTCTCAAATCCGGTTTCCACAGCCAGCACCGCCGCGAGCGAACCGATCAACCCGGGCACCCGGTCCCCGGCGGCCAGCACCGCACCGGCGCCGTCCTTACGCCGCAGCCCCAGAGCCAGCGTGTCCCGGCGGGCCGCCCACTCCTTACGCTCGCCGTGCGCCTCGCGCTCGGTGTGCCGCAGTGCCTCGAGCTCCCGGTTCAGCGCGGTCAGGTCGGCCTGCGCCGCCTCCAGCGCGGCCTCGTCGGCGGCGATCCGCTCGGCCACCTGCTCGGCCTCGACCTGCAGGGCCTCGGCCTGCTCGGCCTGCGCCTGGGCCGCCCCGCCGTCGTCGGGAACCTGGGAGTCCAGCGCCGCCACGGCCGCCGCGGCCTCGGAAACCCGCTGCTCGGCGTCGGTGATGGTGCCCGAGAGCCGCTCGACCGCCTCGGCCGACGCGTTCACCGTGCTGCGCTGCGCCCCGACCTTGCCGGCCAGCCGGGCCAACTGCTCACGCTGGTCGGCCGCCCGCCGGGCCTCCTCGGCCAGCCGCTGCTCCTCGGTCCGGGCCGCGCGTTCCGCCTCCCGGCGCCGGTCCTCGGCCATCAGCATCAGCTCGTTGGCGCCCTCGACCTCGGCCTGCAGCTCCTCCTCCTGCTCGCGCACGAGCGCGGCCTGGGCCTCCAGGTCCTCCGGGTCGCGCCCGGTCTGCCGCTCGTCCGGCGCCGACTCCGACAGCAGCCGCAGCCGGTCGGCGGCCAGGCTGTTGGTGCCCCGGGTGCGCTCGCGCAGCGAGGAGAGCTGGAACCAGACGTTCTGGGCGTGCGAGAGCTGCGGGGCCGCCGCACTGGTGGCCAGCTCCAGGGCGGAGAGCCGGGCCCGGGTGTCGGTCAGCTCCTGCTCCACCGCCGAGCGCCGTTCCAGCACCGCGGCCTCGTCGGCCAGCTCGGCGGCGATCTGCCCGGTCAGCGTGACCAGGTCGTCGGCCAGCAGCCGGGCCTTGGCGTCGCGCAGGTCGGCCTGCACCACCTGGGCCTTGCGGGCCACCTCGGCCTGCCGGCCCAGCGGTTTCAGCTGACGCCGGATCTCGGTGGTGAGGTCGGCCAGGCGCTGCAGGTTGCCCTGCATGGCGTCGAGCTTGCGGATCGCCTTCTCTTTGCGCTTGCGGTGCTTGAGCACCCCGGCCGCCTCCTCGATGAACGCGCGGCGTTCCTCGGGGGTGGCGTGCAGGACGGCGTCGAGCTGCCCCTGCCCGACGATCACGTGCATCTCGCGGCCGATGCCGGAGTCGGACAGCAGCTCCTGGATGTCGAGCAGGCGGCACGGGGAGCCGTTGATCGCGTACTCGCTGCCGCCGGAGCGGAACATCGTGCGCGAGATCGTGACCTCGGTGTAGTCGATCGGCAGCGCGCCGTCGGTGTTGTCGATGGTCAGGGCCACCTCGGCGCGACCCAGCGGGGGGCGGCCGGAGGTGCCGGCGAAGATGACGTCCTCCATCTTGCCGCCGCGCAGGCTCTTGGCCCCCTGCTCGCCCATCACCCAGCTCAGCGCGTCGACCACGTTCGACTTGCCCGAGCCGTTGGGACCCACCACGCAGGTGATGCCCGGCTCCAGACGCAGCGTGGTGGCGGAGGCGAACGACTTGAACCCGCGCAGGGTCAGGGTCTTCAGGTGCACGGGCGGCGCTCTCCTTGAGCTGATGCGGACGTCCCAGGGTATCCGTCGTGGCGCACCACCCCGCCGCAGTGCTGGCACACTGGGCCGCGATCGGACCGGCCCATCACCTCGGCTGCTCGCAACAGGGCGAAACCGCTTGGAGGAAGAGCCCCACCATGACCTCGGCCACTCGTTCCACCTCATCCGAAGCGCTCTCCGGCATCACCGTCCCGGACCACCCGGCCTCGCAGGTCTGTGTGGACGCACCCGGGTCGGGCCCGGGGTACTGGACCGGTGCCCCCAGTGTCTGCTTCGAGAACGGGGTGTTCTGGCTGGCCTACCGGGTCCGCCGCCCGCTGGACGCCGGTCGTGGCGTGGCGGTCACGCTCGCCCGCAGCGACGACGGCGTGAACTTCGAGACGGTGGCCTCGGTCGGGCGGGACATCTTCGGCGCCGCCTCGCTCGAGCGCCCGGCCCTGCTGACCACCGGGGACGGCGGCTGGCGGCTGTACCTGAGCTGCTCCACGCCCAACTCCAAGCACTGGTGGATCGAGGCGCTGGACGCGACCGACGTGGTCGACCTGCCCACCGGCAAGCGCACGATGGTCCTGCCCGGCGACGAGCTGACCGGGGTGAAGGACCCGGTGGTGCACCGCGACGAGAACGGCTGGCGGATGTGGGTGTGCTGCCACCCGCTGGACGACCCGGACGCCACGGACCGGATGAACTCCCGCTTCGCGACCAGCGAGGACGGGCTGACCTGGGACGTCGGCCCGGTCGCGATCGAGGGGCGGCCCGGCGCCTGGGACGCGCGTGGAGCGCGGATCACGGCGGTGACCGCGCAGGGGGATCGGCTGGTCGCCTACTACGACGGCCGGGCCACCTCGGCGGAGAACTGGTTCGAGCGCACCGGAGTGGCCCAGGGTCCGGCCCAGGGTCCCAGCGTGGGCACGTTCGCTGCGATCGGTGAGCAGCCGGTGGCCCGATCCCCCCACGGCGACCACGCCCTTAGGTACCTCGACGTGGTCGACCTGCCGGACGGTTCACGACGCCTGTACTACGAGGCGGCGCTGCCGGACGGGTCGCACGACCTGCGCACCGAGCTGGTCAAGCCGGAGTAGCCCCCACCGCGCAGGACGGCCGCCGGGTGCACCATGGACGGGTGTCAGAGCTTCACTCTTCCCCGCGGTCGATCGTGCGCAGCTGGGGTCTGACGGAGCTCCGGCCGCACGAGCACGCTCACTGGGGAGCACTGCGCGCCGTTGTCTCGGTGGGTGCGCCGGTGGCCGTCCTTCTCGCCCTCGACCGGGCCGACCTGACCTTGTTCGCCAGCTTCGGGGCCTTCAACAGCCTCTACGGCCGGCACTCGGTCTACGCCGCGCGCCTGCGTATGCAGACCGAGGCCGGGCTGTTCCTGGTCGGTGCGGTCGCTCTCGGTGTGCTGGCGGGCGCGATCGGCGGCTCCTGGCTGGCCATCACCGCCACTGCCGTCACCAGCGTCCTTGCGTACCTGGTCTCGCGCTGGCGGCATTGGGTGCCCCCGGGAGCTCTCTTCCCGGTGTTCGCCGTGAGCGCGTGCTCGGCACATCACCAGTCATGGAACATGCTGCCGGTCGCTGTAGGGGTGAGTGCCGCTGCCGCGGTCTTCGCAGTGCTCGTAGGTCAGACCGGGCAGCTGTTCCCGGCCGGGCGCGAACGGCAGAAGCACGCGGCCCGGCCACTGCTCAGCCGGGCCGAGCTCTTCGGCTCCGAAGGTGTACGGGGCGATCTGATCGTCTACGCGGCTGCCCCGGTGGTCGCCGGAGCGACTGCGCTGACCGCCGGGGGCGCACATCCCTACTGGGCAATGGTTTCGGCGGTGGTCCCGCTGACCGGGCCGAGCAGTACGCAGCGGATCGCCCGTGCCATGCACCGGATCTGGGGCACGCTGGCCGGGGTGCTCCTGAGCGTCGCGATCCTCTCGTTCGACCCAGGGGTGGTGACAACCCTCGTCCTAGCCCTGATCGCCCAGACCTGGGCCGAACTGTTCGTGGCCCGCAACTACGGTCTGGCGGTTGTCGGGATCACTCCCCTGGCGCTGCTGATGCAGCACCTGGCGGTGGAGAGCGACCCCTTCGCCACCGCCGGCGACCGCCTGGCCGAAACCGCGCTGGGGCTGGCCGTCGCCGTCGTCCTCATTCTGCTCACCCGACGGCGACCAAAAGCCCAGATTTAAGACGTCGGTGAGCACGGACGTCCGTAAGTCGCCTTGGTGGGTGGGGGCTACTCAACTCTCGGTCGCCGAAGGGGCGAACTGCCCCCTCGACGTGGTTCCCATCCAGTCGGAGAACGACTGCCCGGCGAGCTCGTTGAGCAGGGCGTTGTCTTCCCGGTACGCCTCGACCAGACGCATCCGCACCGACGCGTCGAGCACCGGCCGGCGGGCGCCGCCCTTCTGCAGGTAACGCAGGAGGGGCTCACTCACCTGCCGCCACACCTGCGGCGGTAGGTAGGCACCGGCGGCGGCGCCGGCCCGGACCACCCGGGACAGTGCTTCGGTGCGGCGGCCGGGAGGCACGTAGGAACGGGAGTTCTCGCGGGCGGGCTGCTCGATCTGGCCCGGCTCGACCCCGAGGAAGGCGCAGACCTTGCCCAGCGCCGCCTCGGGCGTCTCGACCAGGTCGCGGTAACGCAGCACGTGCACCTGGTCACGGCCGAACAGTTCGATCAGGTCGCGCAGTTGTTCGCCGTACAGACCGAGCCGGCGGTAGTGCCAGAACGGCGCCCAGCCGGCCGCGACCCGCTCGTCCTCGGCGGCCCAGGCCTCGGCGAAGTCGGCGATCGGTTCCAGGCCGTCCGAGCGCAGGTGCATCCAGTTGGAGTACGCCCGGTCGATCGGGTCGCGCAGCACCACCAGGAGTCTGGCGTGCGGCACGTCGGCGGCGATGCGGCGCTGGGCCTGCCGGTCGTACAGGTAGAACGGCGTGCTCTCGCCCTTGAGCGTGCCGGCCGGCGCCACGTCGAACAGCGCCTCGTACTCACCGCGCCGCCACACCCACTCCTGCGCGCTGTGCGCGTCTCCCGGCCCCCGCTGCTGCGAGCGGGGCGGCGGCCGCCCGTCGCACATGTAGAACTTCGGCTCCTTGACCGCCGACAGGAACAGCTGCGGATGCTGCGCCAACGCGGCGTGCAGGGCAGTGGTGCCGGCCTTCGGTGCGCCGAGCAGAAAGAAATCGGGCAGAGCCATCTCAACGCCTCCGGGGTCAGGATCAGAGAAATTCTAGACCAATCCGATAGAGTTACTTGTAGAGCGGCCGAACGAGTGCTTCACTCGATCTCATGAGTTATTGACCTCGTAGCTGATCTGGGCCGACGCCCGCGAATGACAACCGGCCGGGCTCCGGCCGGGAGGTGTTCCAGGCGTCGCGGGCGGTGCTTTGCTGATCTACGCGACCGGAGCTTCTCAATGCTGACCTCACCGGGAACAGATGCCAATCGAGCCGACCCCTCCCCGCAGGCTGGGCTGGTCGTGCGGCTCAGTGTGCCGGGCGCCACGGCCGACGGCCGGCGAGGCGGGCGCGAGGTGAGCGCCGACGGGCAGAGCCCCCGCGCCACCCAGCCGGGCCCCGACCTGCGCGGGATCGCCCGGGCGGTCGAGGATCTGGTGCACGCGGTGGCGCCGGACGTGGTCACCAGCGTCGAGATCGAACTGCGCGAGCCGGCCCGTCCCACCCGCCCGGTCTCCGCCCCCGGCTCGGCCGGCACCCCGGTGAGCAGCCCGGCCAACGGGTCGGCGAGTTCACTCGTGGGCCAACGGCGTTGGGGTACCCCGAACGAGGAGACGGCCGCGGTCACCGCGCTGGCCCCGGTTCCGGCGGCCACCCCGCGAGCTCCGGGTTCGGGCGAGCCGTTCGACGTGGACACCACGCGCCGCACGCTCGAACTCGACGGTGAGCCGGTCGAGCTCACCCGTCGCGAGTTCGACCTCCTGGCCTTTCTCGAACGGCACCGGGGTCAGGCCCTGGGCCGTGACGAGCTGATGCGGGCGGTGTGGCACACCGGCTACATATCCGGCGACCGCACCATCGACGTGCACGTGCGGCGGCTGCGGGTGAAGCTCGGCCGGCACGCCGACCGCCTGGTCACGCTGCGCGGCTACGGCTACCGGCTGGACTAGCGGGCGTTGCGGGGCCGGGGCTGGCACTTGGGGCAGAAGAACGACGAGCGGTTCATGAAGCTCTCCCGCCGGACCGGGCCACCGCATCGGTGACAGGCCTCGCCCTCGCGCCCGTAGACGTCCAAACCCCGCTCGAAGTAACCGCTCTGGCCGTTCACGTCGACGTACAGACTGTCGAAGCTGGTGCCGCCCTGGGCCAGTGCCTCGCGCATCACGTCCTGGGCGTGGGCCAGCAGCCGGTTCAGGGTGGGCCGGTTCAGCGTCTCGGTGGGCCGCGCGTAGTGCAGCCGGGCCCGCCAGAGCGCCTCGTCGGCGTAGATGTTGCCGATGCCCGAGATCAGCGTCTGGTCGAGAAGGGCCCGCTTCAGGCCGGTCTCGCGGCGGCGCAGACGGGCCGCCAGCAGGTCCACGTCCAGCACCGGATCCAGAGCATCGCGGGCGATGTGGGCCACCGGCACCGGGATCAGCGCCTGTTCGGCCGCGTACTCCCCCTCGACCGGGCCTTCACCCACGGGTTCTTCCGGCCGCCCGACCGGCAGTTCACCGTCGTCGGCCGGCACCCCGCCCAGACCACCCGGCCCACCGTCCGGTGTCTTGACCATCTCGACCACGGCCAGGCCGCCGAACATGCGCTGGTCGACGAACCGCAGCTCCCGCCCGGTACCGCCACGCATCCCCAGGCGCACCCGAAGATGCTTCTCGTCCGGGGCGTCCGGCGCCTCGAGCAGCAACTGGCCGCTCATCCCGAGATGGGCCAGCAGGGCCTCGCCCGAGTCGAGAGTCAGCCAGAGGAACTTGCCGCGGCGCACCGCGTCGAGCACGGTGACCCCGCTGAGCCGGGCCACGAAGTCGTCGATGCCGGCCTCGTGCCGGCGCACCGGGCGCGGGTGCAGCACCTCGACGTCGTCGATGGTGGCGCCGATCGTCCAGCGGGCCAGCCCGCGCCGCACCACCTCGACCTCGGGCAGTTCCGGCACCGCTCAGCCGTTCTGGTTCTTCGGGTCGCCGTCCGGCTTCCCGTCGGCCTTCTCGGCGGCGGCCTTCTCGGCCCGTTCGGCGGTGAGCCGGCCGAACGCGGCGGCGGCAGCCTCCTGCTCGGCCTCCTTCTTGGAGCGCCCACTGCCCTCGCCCCGCCCGATGCCCTGCACCAGGGCCGAGGCGTGGAAGATCTTGGCGTGGTCGGGGCCTTCCTCGGTGACCGCGTACTCCGGCACCCCGAGCCCCTCCATCGCGGTGAGCTCCTGCAGGCTGGTCTTCCAGTCGAGGCCGGCGCCGAGTTCCGCGCTGGTGGCCAGCAACGGGTCGACCAGGCGGTGCACGAGCAGGCTCGCCACCTCCATGCCGGACTCCAGGTAGACCGCGCCGATCAGGGCCTCCACGGTGTCGGCGAGGATGGACGACTTGTCGCGCCCACCACTGGCCTCCTCACCGCGGCCCAGCATCAGGTACTGGCCCAGGTCGAGACGGCGGCCGACACCGGCCAGCGCCCGCATGTTGACCACCGCGGCGCGCAGCTTGGCCAGCTGCCCCTCGGCCAGGTCGGGATGACGGCGGTACAGGGCCGAGGTCACGACCAGGCCCAGCACGGAGTCGCCCAGGAACTCCAGCCGCTCGTTGGTCGGCAGCCCACCATTCTCGTACGCGTACGAGCGGTGGGTCAGCGCCTGGAACAGCAGGCCATGACTGACCTGGACGCCGAGGACCTCGACAAGCTTCAGATGCTTGGCGAGCGCCTCGGCGTCCAGGCCGTCGGGCAGTGCGTCGTCGGGGTCAGTCACAGCTACGTGGGCTTCCTGACCTGACGGGGGAACGACAGCTCCCTCGTCAGACGCCTGCCCGGCCGTCATGCTCAGACTCAGAGGTCCTTGACCTTGCGACCCTTGTACTCGAGGTACAGCGGGGTGCCGGCGGAGTCGGTGACGACGCGCGCCTGGTGCGGCCGGGAGTAGGTGGTGGTGCCACCCGACGTCGTGGCGGTGAGCGCCGTCGGCGTCGCCTTCCACTGCGCCCGGCGGGACCGCGTGTTGCTGCGGGACATCTTCCGCTTCGGAACGGCCACGCCTAGCTCTCCTTCGTTTCGTCCGGGCCGCCCACCGTGGACGGGCCGGAATCTTCCTGAGGCATCCCATCGGTCAGGATGCCCTGGAGCGCCGACCACCGGGGGTCGGTCACCTCGTGACTGTGGCCCGGGTCGTCTGCCAGCCGCGCCCCGCACTCGGAGCACAGACCTGGGCAGTCTTCCCGGCAGACCGGCTGGAACGGCAGTTCGGAAACCACCGCGTCGCGCAGGCCGGGCTCGAGGTCGATCATCTCGTCCTCGAGTTCCTGCCGGTCCTCGTCCTGGTCCTCGGCGACCCGGTTCTCGGGGTAGCTGTACAGCTCCCCGATCCGGACCTCCAGTTCCAGCCGGACCTCGTCCAGGCAGCGGATGCACTCACCCACCGCCGTGGCCGAGACCGTGCCGCTGACCAGCACACCCTCCATCACCGCCTCGAGCCGGAGATCCAGCTCGACGTCGGAGCCCTCTGGGACGCCGATCACCTCGGTGCCGAGCTCGGCCGGGGCCGGGACGGTCCGCTTGACCTTTCGCATCATGCCCGGGCGCCGGCCGAGTTCCCGGGTGTCGAGAACGTAGGGCGATCGGGCGTTCAGACGAATGGTGCACTCCTTACAAGCACAGAACGGACGCGTCCGGCCCTGGGTGGTGGGACCTCCGGGAGGAGGTACCGCGCACCCGACCGGGCCGACACAGTAAGACCAGCTCGCAAGGCTACTTCAGGTCGTGGCCTTATCCCAAACCGGAACGCTCGGCGGCGCGCTCGATCGCGGTCAGGTCGAGCACCCGTCTCTCCGGGCCGGTGGCCAGACCAGTACCGATACCGGCCGGGACGCGCGGTTGCGGGTTCTCCTCGGAACTACCTGAGGACGCGGGTGGGCCAGTGAGATCGGCACCGGCAGTGTCGGGGGTGTCACCTTCGGGGACGGCCGGTTCCGGCTCGTCCGGTGCCGGCCCCTGGGCCCCGCCCGGTGCCCCGGCCCGGTCGACCTCGGCCTGGTTCTCGCGTTCCTGGTCGTACGCGTCCTCGGAGGCCACGGCGACCTGTTCGTACTGGTCGTAGGCCTCGTCCCGGGAGCGCGCCGGGCGCCACTGCTCCTCCTCGGGCTCGCGCTCCACGGCCTGCTCGTACTCGGCCTGCACGTCGCGACCCTCCGGATCGGCCTCGTCCGGCAGCGGGTCGAGGTAGTCCAGCTCGCTCCGGTCGCGCAGCCGGTCCCGCCCGCGGCGCACCTGCCCGAGCGTGCGGTGCAGGTCGTCCTCCAGCGCAGCGAGCCGGTTGTCGCAGTACAGGTCACACTCGCGCAGCAGCCGGGCGGCCTCCGCGCGGGCGGCGTCGAGGATCTGCTCCGAGCGTGCCCGGGCACTGGCCACCAGCGCCGTCTCCATGATCATCCGCTCGGCGTCGGCCTGCGCCTGGGCCAGCAGCTGCTCCGCCTCGGTCTCGGCCCGGGAGATCACCTCCTGGTGCGCGACCAGCAGCTCGGCCGCCTGGTCGAGCTCCACCGGCAGCTCGGCGCGGGCCCGTTCCACCAGGGCCAGCATCTCGGCGCGGTTGACCATGCAGGACGCCGAGAGGGGCACCGACGAAGCCCGCTCCACCATCGCGCCCATTGCGTCCAAGGTTCGGCGAAGACTCACCGATGACCTCCCTCCACCGCTTCGGTCCGATGCGGGAGGAAGTGGCTAATTAACTCAGAGTAACCGTAGGGTTACGCGAAGTGCTTAACCGGCCGCATCGGGCTGACCGTTTTCAGTCTGACCAACCCGTCCGACTCGTGCCAGGAGGCGCGCCAGGACATGCTCCGGGACAAGACCGGACACGTCGCCCCCGTGCGCGGCGACTTCCTTGATCAAACTACTCGAAACGTGCTCGAACCTGGGCTCACCGGGCAGAAAGACCGTCTCGACCTCGCTGAGGTGCCGGTTCATCAGGGCCATCGGCAGTTCGTAGGCGAAGTCGGTGCCGCCCCGCAGGCCCTTGACGATCGCCCCGGCGCCGACCTGGCGGCAGAAGTCGACCAGCAGACCACCCTCGACCGTGGCCACCGTCACGTTGGTGATCCCGTCCAGGCTCTGCCGGATCAGCTCGACCCGCTCGGCCACGGTGAACATGGACCGCTTGGCCGGGTTGCCCGCCACCGCCACGATCACCTCGTCGAAGAGGACCCCGGCCCGGCGGATGACGTCGAGGTGCCCGTTGGTCACCGGGTCGAAACTGCCGGGGCACACGCAGCGGCGAGTCAGACGAGTCACAGGAGTGACGGTAGCCGGTCGGCCCGCCGCTCAACTGCGGCCCATCTCACGCCGCCACCCGGTTCACGCCGCCACCCATCTCACGCCGCCACCCGGTTCACGCCGCCACCCGGTTCACGCCAGCGTCGGACCCACTTCACCGGCCTCCCGTCACGCCCGCACGTCAGGCCCCCGCATCACCCGGCCGGATTCACTCGACCACCGGGCCGCCTCCACCGCCCAACTCACGCCGCTGCCGGCTCCCGCCGCCGGACTCACCTCACCGCACTCACCCCCCGGCCTCCTGTCACGCCCGCACGTCAGGCCCCCACATCACCCGGCCGGATTCACCCGGCCGGATTCACCAGGCCGGATTCACTCGGCCACCGGGCCCCCTCCACCACCAGACTCATGCCCCGGCCCGGTCTCCGGATCCCACACCGCCTGCCACACCGCGGTCTCGCCGTAGCGTCGCAGCGCCTCGCGGAACATGCCCTTGGGCCACTCCGGCTCGGGCGAGCGGCCGCTGCGCTCCAGCACCACCGTGGCTTCCTGAGCCAGCCACCCCCGCTCGGCCAGCGAGGTGAGCATCGCCCCGAGTCCGGCCTCGTCCATGGGGTAGGGCGGATCGGCGAGAACCAGGTCGACCGGCGTCACCGACCGGCTCTCGAGGAACTTCTGCACGGGCGAGAGCACCACCGAGGCCTGCGTGAACTTGAGCGTGGCCACGTTCGTGCGGGCCGCCTCGACCGCCGGGCGGCCCGCGTCGACCAGCACCGCCGAGGCCGCACCCCGGCTCATCGCCTCCAGCCCCAGCGCCCCCGACCCGCAGAACAGGTCGAGCACCCGGGCGCCCTCGATCAGACCGCGGGCCTCCAGTGCCCCGAACAGCGCCTCGCGCACCCGGTCGCTGGTGGGGCGGGTGGCGTCGCCCTTGGGCGCGAGCAGGCGCCGGCCGCCGGCCGAGCCGGAGATGATGCGGGTCATGCGTCTTCCTGAGGTTGTAAGGACTGGACGGACGCAGGGCGGGTCCCGCTCACGCGGCGCCTCACCCCTTGTCCAGGAAGGCGGCCCGGTCGGAACCGACCCACGGACGCAACGCCTCGATCAACTCGGGATACCCGCGCAGCCGCACGTCCTCGTCCAGAAGCAGGGTCGCCTCTTCCCGGGCCACCGCGATCACCTTCTCGTCGCGCAGCACCCGCAGGAGTTTCAGCGAGCTGCCGACCCCGGACTGCCGGGAGCCGAGCACGTCGCCCTCCCGCCGGGTCTCCAGGTCGATGCGGGCCAGCTCGAAGCCGTCCCGCGTGCTCGCCACCGCCTGCAGCCGCTCGCGTGAGACCCCCGCCCCGGCGTCGGTGAGCAGCAGGCAGATGCCCGGTGCCCGGCCCCGGCCGACCCGGCCGCGCAGCTGGTGCAGCTGCGAGACGCCGAAGCGGTCGGCGTCGGTGATCACCATTGCGGTGGCGTTCGGCACGTCCACCCCGACCTCGATCACCGTGGTGGCCACCAGCACGTGGATCTCGTTGGCGGCGAAGCGGCGCATCACCTCTTCCCGCTCGTCGGCGGGCATGCGGCCGTGCAGCATCTCGATCACCAGGCCGTCGAGCTCGGGCTGCACCCGCAGCGCGGCCAGCACGTCGAGCACGGCGGCGGCCGGGCGCCGCTCCTCGCCCAGCTTCAGGTCGAACGTGGCCGCCTCGGCGTCGGAGACGACGTGCAGCCCCTCCTCGGCGACGAACTCCTCCTCCACCTCGTCGGAGCCGATCCGCGCACAGACCACGTAGGCCTGGTGCCCGGCCCGGCACTCCTCGGCGACCCGCTGCCAGGTCCGGGTGAGCCAGCGCTCGTCGCGGGCCGGCACCACGTGGGTGACGATCTCGCTGCGCCCGGCCGGGAGCTGGTCGAGCACCGAGGTCTCCAGGTCGCCGAACACCGTCATGGCCACCGTGCGCGGGATCGGCGTGGCCGTCATCACCAGCAGGTGCGGGGTGTTCTCGCCCTTGCGCCGCAACGCGTCCCGCTGCTCCACCCCGAACCGGTGCTGCTCGTCGACCACCACCAGGCCCAGGTCGGAGAACTGCACCGTCTCCTGGATCAGGGCGTGCGTGCCGACCACGATGCCGGCCTCGCCGGAGGCCGCCTCGAGCAGCGCCTTCCGCCGGGCCGCGGTGTTCATCGAGCCGGTGAGCAGGGTGACCCGGGTGCCGCGCTCGTGCCCGCCGAGCAGACCGCCCCCGGCCAGGTCGCCGAGCATCGCGGTCATCGAGCGGTGGTGCTGCATGGCCAGCACCTCGGTGGGGGCCAGCAGCGCGGCCTGACCGCCGGAGTCGACCACCCGGGCCATCGCCCGCAGCGCCACCAGCGTCTTGCCCGAGCCCACCTCACCCTGCAGCAGCCGGTGCATCGGGTACTCCTGGCCCAGGTCGGCGGCGATCTCCTCGCCCACCTTCTTCTGGCCCTCGGTGAGCTCGAACGGCAGCCGCTCGTCGAGCGCGTCGAGGAAGCCGCCGGACACGTAGGGCCGCGGGGTGGCCTGCTGGCGCCGGTCCACCGCCTTCCGCCAGACCAGCAGCGACTGCAGGATGAAGGCCTCCTCGAACTTCAGCCGCCGCTGGGCCGCGGCCAGCTGGGCCCGGTCGCCCGGACGGTGGATCTGGCGCAGCGCGGAGGTCAGGTCGATCAGGCCCAGCTTCATCCGGACCTTGGCCGGGACCGGATCGGGCAGGTGCGCCGGCAGGGTGTCGAGGATCGGCCGCAGCGAGTCACGGATCTTGTTCGAGGGGAACCGGCCGGTGGCCGGGTAGATCGGCAGCGGCATCTCCAGCCGCTCCTGCAGCTTCGCCTCGTCGTTGCCGGTCTCCTCGTCGAGCAGCTCGTACATCGGCTGGGCGAGCTGCTTGCCGTCCCGGTACCGCGAGACCTTGCCGCTGAACAGGGCCCGCCGGCCGACCTTCAGCTCTTTCTGCGGCTTGTGCACGTTGTTGAAGAAGGTCAGGTCGAGCATGCCGTGGCCGTCGGTCACCACCACGTTCATGATCTTGCCGCGCCGGGTCTTCATCTCCCGCACGTCGACCTTCTTGACCTCGGCGACCAGGCTGACCGGCTCGTCCTCGGGCAGCGAGTCGATCGGGGTGAGCTCGCCCAGTTCCATGTAGCGCCGCGGGTAGTGGCGCAGCAGGTCGCCCACCGTCTCCAGACCCAGCTCGCGGGCCAGCGCGTTGGCGGTACGCGCGCCCAGCACCTTGACCAGAGGTTCTCTGAGTCGTTCCGGCATCGATTCGGTCGGCCCGGCCGTCGCCATCGCGTGCTCACCCCTGTCCGCGTG
Source organism: Kineosporia sp. NBRC 101677 (assembly GCF_030269265.1). Taxonomy (NCBI): domain Bacteria; kingdom Bacillati; phylum Actinomycetota; class Actinomycetes; order Kineosporiales; family Kineosporiaceae; genus Kineosporia; species Kineosporia sp. NBRC 101677. The sequence continues at coordinate 639,579 of NZ_BSTA01000004.1, read as the reverse complement.
TGTCTACTCCACCCCGATCAGCAGCGGGTACCGGGGCTGACCGCCGTCGACGACGTTCACCTCCAGGCCCCGGCCGAGACCACGGGCGTGCGCCGCAACCGTGCGCGCAAGGGCATCATGCCCGCCGGCACCGACAACGATGGTGACCAGCTCCCCGCCCGAGGCCAGCAGCCGGTCCAGCACCTCGACCGCGACGGCGGCCAGGTCCTGGCCGATCACCACGAAGTCGCCGTCGAGCACGCCCAGCGCGTCCCCGATCCTGCACTCCCCCGCGCTGGTGAGTCCATTCCGCCCGGCCACCGTCACCGCGCCGTCGCGGGCGGCGCCGGCCGCGGCCGACATCGACACCACGTCGTCGTCGAAGCGCCGCTCCCGATCGTGCACGGCGGCCGCGGCGAGCCCCTGCACCTGGGCCCGGGTGGGGATCACGGTGACCCGTACCCCCTCGGCCCGGGCCGAGGCCGCGGCGATCCGGGCGACGCTGAGGGTGTCGGCGTCGTTGGGCAGGACCGCCACGTCGGTGGCCCGGGTGCGGTGGATGGCAGCGAGGATGGCGGCGGTGGAAGGACGGCGCCCGGGACCGCCGGCCACGACGGTGGCCCCGGTGCTCTCGAACAACTCGGCCAGGCCGGGTCCGGCCGCGCAGGCGACCAGACCGGTGGAGCGGGTGCGGTGCGGCGGCCGGGCCGCGCCCGCGGTGGCCTGGGCGGCGGCCAGATGGGCGATCCGGATCTGCCGGGGGCGGCCGGCGGCGATTGCGGACTCGACCGCGGCCCCGGCGTCGGCCACGTGCACGTGGACCTGCCACAGGTCGGGGCCGCCGACGATGACCAGCGAGTCGCCCAGCCGGTCCAGGCGCTCGCGCAGCTCGTCCACCCGCGCGTCGCCGTCCTGCGGGTCGGTGTCCAGCAGGAACATCAGCTCGTAGAGGTCTGCGGCCGGGCTCTCGGGCTTGAGGACCGGGGGTACCTCCCGGCCCCCCAGGGGCTCGGGGACGGCGCGCCTCTCGGTCGCGATCGGCGGCCCGGGCAGAGGGCCGGGCAGCGCAACGGTGAGCGCGTCGAGCGGCTGTGACAGCGCTTCGGCCGCGGCTCCTTCGCCGGCCACCGACTGACGGTGGGCGGTTCGCCCGACCCTGGCACCGGCGTCTTTAGGTTCGGAGACCGCAGCCCAGCCCTCGCGCCCGCTTCCCCGGCCGCGCGTGTGCCGCCGTCCTGCTCCGGCGCCGGCAGGCACCGCCGGGACCGTGTGCGCTGGCTGGGCAATTGGCATTGGCTGCATCTGGTGAGTTGTTAGCACCGGATGGCCCGGCTGCACCGAGTGCGCCGACTGAACCTGCTCCCCGGCCGGAACTGGATGCCCCGCCCGCGCGGCATGCCCTGCCTGACCTGAGTGCCCAGCCCGAGCCGACGTGGCCGGCCCACCCCAGGACTGACCGGCCAGCACCGGCACCCCCACCGCCGGAGTGAGCGGAGCGACCGCCGTGACCCCGTGACAGGAGGCGAAGTCGAGCGCCGGCAGGTTGGCCGGACGACGGCGGCGCCGGTTCGGCCGATGGTGGGTGTGATCGGCGAGCACGACCTCGGCCAGCGCATCGAGCAGCACGACCAGCCCGCGCCCGCCCGCATCGACCACTCCGGCGGCAGCCAGCTCGGGCAGCTGAACGGGGGTGTAGGCCAACGCCAGCTGCGCCGCCTCGGCCGCCGCACTGACCACGGCCTCCAGGTCGGCCCCGAACTCGGACCCGGCAGCCGCCTGGGCGGCCTGGGCCGCCGCCCGGCTGACCGACAGGATGGTGCCCTCGACCGGATGGTGCACGGCCTTCCAGGCCTGCTCGTCGGCCCGGCGGAAGCACTCGACCGCGGTCTGGGCCGTGAGTTCGGTGTTCTCGGCGAGCACCTGCGCCCACCCCCGCAGCAGCTGCGCCCCGATGACGCCGGAGTTGCCCCGGGCACCCAGCAGGGCTCCGCGGGCGAAGGCGTCGGCCACCGCCGCGACCGGCGCGTCGGCCGGGAGGGTCTGCGCCGAGGCCACCGCCGCCTCGAGGGTCAGGTACAGGTTGGTGCCGGTGTCGCCGTCCGGCACCGGGAAGACGTTGAGGGCGTCGATCTCCTCGCGGGCATCGGCGAGCGCCGCCAGCGCGGCCATCGCCCAACGCCGCGCCGCCGGTGGGTCGAGAACGCTCAGCACCGCATTCCTCCCTCACCCGTGGGACCGGCAGGTCAGCCATCCTCCGCGGACAGTATCCGCCGCCCAGCCACACCTGCCATTCATGTGGCGTTCACCCACTCTCGACACAGTCTGCCCGGCTTCGTCACCCCCGGGACGCCGGCCGGCCCCGGCTCGGTAGGCTCCGGTTTGGGCTGGGGCTTCTCGTTCGGCTACTCTGCTCATCGAGCGTGGTAGGTCATCGCTGCCTGCGGCTGCCCCCGGCATAACCCGGGCCAGCAGATCCGACCGCCCGCAACCAAGCATCAGTTCGATATCTCAGGAGATCAACGTGGCCGCCAACTGCGACGTTTGCCAGAAGGGGCCGGGCTTCGGCTTCAGCGTCTCGCACTCGCACCGCCGTACGAAGCGTCGCTGGAACCCGAACATCCAGCGCGTCCGTACCACCATCGGCGGTACGCCGCAGCGCATCAACGTCTGCACCTCCTGCCTGAAGGCGGGCAAGGTCAGCCGCTGACCCGCCACTGAACGTCACGACCGCCGGGAGCCTTCGGGCCTCCCGGCGGTCGTCGTTTTGCCCGGCCCGAAGGATGCCGGTCGCGCCCAGGGGGCTCAGAGAACCCAATGGAGCCAAGGACCTCACCATGCGTCCAGCTCAGATCACCCTGAGCACCCGTGGGGAGGAGAGGGGTTTCTCGAGAGAACACTTGGACGTCCAAGTGTTCTCTCGAGAAACTCCCTCCATCCCCTGCGATCACCCTCAGCTACAGACACTCACCGCGCGAAGGGCTCGTTCCCGTGGCCAACGCTGGTCGATGGCGGCCGAGGACGTGCTGGTGGGTGGCGACCGGTGGGGTGGCGGTCCGGGGCGTGGCGGCCAGTTGTGGCCCAGGGGCAGGGCGACCGGAGTGGCCCCGGGCATGGCGGCCGGTTGCTGCCTAAGGCACGCGGCCGGTCGCGACCTAGGGCATGGCGGTTCGGGTAGTGCCGGGGCACGACCGTGTATCCCAGGCCGGTTAGCCCAGCCTCCACCCCTTAGGCCCAGTGCCGCCAGCCGCCTTCGCCGGTGAATGGCTCACCGCCCAGCCAGACGCCCGCCTCTGATGCAGCCCTTACCTCGCCGATCACGCTGAACTGGGCCGGGATCCGAGCGTCCGGGGGGAAGCAGGCCAGGAGGGCGTGGTCCTCTCCCCCGGTGAGTACCCATTCCTGGGCGTCCGCCGGCGTCAGTCCCAGCTCCGAGGCGGCGTGCAGGAGGTCGGCCGAGGGCAGCAGGGCGGAAGGCGACAGGTCGAGCACCACCTGCGAGGAGGTGGCGATGCGGAGGGCGTCGCGGACCAGGCCGTCGCTGGTGTCGATCATGGCGCTGGCCCCCGCCAGCGCGGCCTCCACCCCGGCGGGGTAGGGCGGCACGGGGGCGCGGTGCTCGCTGAGCAGGGCGGCCAGGACCGGGTCAGCGGCGGTTCCCTGCCCGGCTCGCAGCAGGGCCCAGCCGGCGGCGGAACGCCCACTGCCACCGGTCACCGCGACCACGTCTCCCACCGAGGCTCCCGAGCGCAGAACCGCGCGGGGTGTGACCAAGGTGCCCAGCGCCGTCCCCACGATCACGATCTCTGAGCCGGCCGAGACGTCTCCCCCGGCGACCACCGCACCTGCCCGGGAGCACTCGGCGGCCAGTCCGTCGGCCAGCTCGTTGGCCCACGCGGCGGGAACATCTGCGGGAGTGGTCAGGCTCACCAGCAGGGTGTGAGGCCTGCCACCCATGGCCGCCACGTCCGCGAAGTTCTGCGCCGCGATCTTGATACCGATGTCACGGGCTGTCGACCAGTCGCGCCGGAAGTCCTGGCCCTCGACGATCGTGTCGGTGCACGCGATCAGCGGCCCCGGAAAGCGTCCGGACAGGTCCAGAACGGCTGCGTCGTCACCCGGGCCGACCGTCAGCCAGGGCGCCGACGGGTAGCGGCCGATCACCCCGGCAACGAGGGGATCCTCACCCAGCGTGCCGACCGTCGGGTCGGAATCGACCGGTTGCTCCCCGGACGTGCCCAATTTCATCACCAATCTTCAGCCACGATCCGGCCAACCCACTGCTGCGTCCGCGGACCGACACGGTAGCGTGACCGCCCAATGTCTGGGTCGGCCCGCACCGTGGAGCCTCTGGAGACCCTCAGGCAGTTCGGACAGGAGAAACACGTGGTGGTGCAGGCTTACATCTTGATCCAGACCGAGGTCGGACGGTCGACGTCGATCGTCACCGAGATCGCCCAGATCCCGGGTGTGACCTTGGCCGAGGACGTCACCGGTCCCTACGACATCATCGCCCGGATCGAGGCCCCCTCCGTCGACGAGCTGGGCCAGGGCGTGATCGCCAAGATCCAGGACGTGAAGGGCATCACCCGCACGCTCACCTGCACCGTCGTGAAGTTGTGAGCTGATGCGCCAGCTCCTCGGTGACAGTGGGCTGCTCAGGGTCCGGCCTCGGTGCCGGGCCCTGATCGCTGTCCCGGTGGCACTGGGTGCGCTGGCCGGCTGCGGCTCCGGTTCGGCCGGCGAGGACGCCTCGCCCCAGGCTGCCGCCGTGACCCAGGGCCCGGACGCGAGCAGCCCCGAGTGCACCGACCTGATCGGCCGGCTGCCCGGGACGGTGCTCTCCAAGAACCGCGTCACCGGTGCCGGACACCCCTCCAACGTCGCCGCCTGGGGCGCGGAGGACGACCCGATCCTGCTCAACTGCGGAGTGGCCCCGACCGGGCCCACCACGGACGAGTGCATCGAGGTCAACGACGTCTCCTGGGTCTTCCGGGAGAACGCCGAGGGCTACACCTTCCTCACCTACGGCCGCGATCCGGCCGTGACGGTGACCGTTCCCGTCTCGGTGGACCGCACCCAGGCCCCCAGCGCCCTGGTCGAGCTGAACGATGCGGTGGCCCCCCTGGAACAGACCGAGCGCCGCTGCTACGACCTGGCCGACACAGTCCCCAGCGCCTCACCCAGCTGAACAAACTGCACAGCGGCCGGTGCTCCCCGCAGGGAGCACCGACCGCTGTGCGCTGTCCGGCGGAGAACGCTCAGCGCAGCCCGGTGGGCCGCCCCAGCGCCGTCTGGATCAGCCGGTCGATCAGCTCGGGGTAGGCCAGCCCGGTGGCCGCCCACATCCGCGGGTACATCGAGGAGCTGGTGAAGCCCGGCATGGTGTTGATCTCGTTGACCACCACGCTGCCGTCGGCCTGGACGAAGAAGTCCACCCGGGCCAGGCCCTCGCAGTTCATCGCCTCGAAGGTGCGCACCGACAGCTCCCGCACCCGGGCGATCACCTCGTCCGGCAGGTCGGCCGGGCAGGACAGCTTGGTGGCGTCGTCGAGGTACTTGGCCTCGAAGTCGTAGAACGTGTGCTCGCCGACGAACTCGATCTCGCCGGGCAGGCTGGTGGCGCAGCTGCCGTCGGCCGCCTGCAGCACCGCGCACTCGATCTCCCGGCCGACCACCGCGGCCTCGATCACCAGCTTGCGGTCGTGCCGCAGCGCCTCGGCGATCGCGGCGTCGAGCTCGTCCGGGCCGTCGACCTTGGTGATGCCGACGCTCGAGCCGGCCCGGGCCGGCTTCACGAACACCGGCCAGCCGAGCTCCTCGACGTCGTCGCGCACGGCCTCGGGGTCCCGCTGCCACTGCCCCGGGCGCACCACCAGGTACTCGCCCACCGGAAGGCCGGCGCCCTTCAGCATGACCTTCATCACCGCCTTGTCCATGCTGGCCGCCGAGGCCAGCACGCCGGCCCCCACGTAGCGGACGTCGGTGAGCTCCAGCAGCCCCTGGAGCGTGCCGTCCTCGCCGAACGGGCCGTGCAGCAGCGGGAACACGACGTCGACCTGGCCGAGCTCGCGGGGCACCTGCCCGGGCTCGAGCACCTGCAGGGCGTGGTCACCGGTCTGCACCGGGGCGATCACGCCCGGGCCGTCGCCGTCCTTGACCTCGGGCAGCACCCCGGCCGAGATCGCCCAGCGCTCCGGGTCGTCCGCGGCGAGAACCCAGCGGCCGGTGCGGGTCACGCCGATCGGGATCACGTCGTACGCGTCGCGGTCGATCGCGCGCAGCACCGAGGAGGCGGTGGCGCAGCTGACCGCGTGCTCGCTCGAGCGCCCGCCGAAGAGCACCGCGACCCGCTTGCGGCGGGTGGACGGCGCACTGGCATCCGTGGCAGCCACGGGCTGGATAGCTTCCATGACCGGGGAGAGTACCGCTCCCGCAGCCCGGCTCCGTCCTGGTGAACCCCTGCATCCCCCGCCCCACCGGGCGCCCTACTCTGTGCGCATGAACGACGACACTTCCCGGGACGGACTGGCTCCCGCCACCGTGGCGGTCACCGCGGGGCGCCCGCCCGCGAGCCCGAACCAGCCGATGAACGTCCCCGTGGTGTTCACCTCCACCTACACCGCCTCCGACTTCGCCCCGCAGAGCGGCGATCTGGGCTACGGCCGCTGGGGGAACCCCTCGTGGACGGCCCTGGAGGACGCGGTCGGGGCGCTCGAGGGCGGTCCCGCCCTGTCGTTCGCCTCGGGCATGGCGGTGGTCTCGGCCGTGCTGAATCTGGTGCCGCTGGGCGGAACCGTGGTGATCCCGGACATCCCCTACTCCGGAACCTCGCAGCTGGCCCGGGAACTCGCCGAGGCCGGGCGGCTGTCGGTGCGGGCCGTGCCGATCGCCGACACCGATGTCGTGGTGGCCGCCCTGGACGGCCTGGGCGCCGGTGACCTGGTGGTGCTGGAGAGCCCGACGAATCCGATGATGGACGTGGCCGACCTGGCCACGGTGATCGCCGCGGCCCGCGGGCGAGGGGTGCTCACCGCGGTCGACAACACCTTCGCCACGCCGCTTCTGCAGCAGCCCCTGTCACTGGGTGCCGATCTGGTGGTGCACTCGGCCACGAAGTACCTGAGCGGGCACTCGGACGTGCTGCTCGGTCTGGTGGTTGCGCAGAGCGACGATCCGCAGGGCCTTTTGGCGCGCCTGCACGGTCACCGCACGATCAACGGGGCGATCCCCGGCCCGATGGAGGCCTGGCTGGCCCTGCGCGGTCTGCGCACGCTCGCCCTGCGGATCGAGCGGTCCAGCGCGAGCGCGGCCGAGCTGGCCCGTCGGCTGGGCGATCACCCCGCGGTCACCCGGGTGCGCTACCCCGGGCTGCCCTCGCACCCGCAGTTCGAGCTGGCCCAGCGCCAGATGCGGGGTTTCGGCGGGATGCTGTCGTTCGAGCTGGCGGGCGACGCCACCGCCGCCGAGAAGGTGTGTGCCGCCACCCGGTTGTGGGTGCACACCACCAGCCTCGGCGGGGTGGAGTCGAGCCTGGAGCGCCGGCGCCGGCACGGCGGTGAGTCGGTCCTGGTGCCGGAGAGCCTGATCCGGCTCTCCACCGGGATCGAGGACGTCGAGGACCTGTGGGCCGACCTGGTGCAGGCCCTGGAATCGGCGAGCTGACAAACGTCCTCAAGTACTTACAGGCACAAATTAAGGACGGCGGTGACCGCCACAGCGGTCACCGCCCCTCAGTGCCAGGAGACTCAGGCGAACTCGGACTTGCGACGGCGTGAGAGCAGGCTCTGAGCCAGTTCCGACAACGGCACCTCACCCTTCACCACGCCGGTCACCGCTTCGGCGATCGGCATGTCCACGCCGTGCGCCCGGGCCAGGCCGAGGATCGCCCCGGCACTCTTGACCCCCTCGGCGGTGCGGTCGGTGATCGCGACCACCTCGTCCACGCTCATCCCCTGCCCCAGGTGCACCCCGAAGGAACGGTTGCGGGACAACGGCGATGCGCAGGTGGCCACCAGGTCACCCATCCCGGCGAGCCCGGCGAAGGTGGCCGGCTCGGCCCCGAGAGCCACCCCCAGCCGGGTGATCTCGGCCAGGCCCCGGGTGATGATCGAGGCCTTCGAGTTGTCGCCCAGGCCCATCCCCTCGACCATGCCCACCGCCAGGGCGATCACGTTCTTCACCGCACCGGACAGTTCCACGCCGATCACGTCGTGGTTGGTGTAGGGCCGGAAGTACGGCGCCGAGCAGGCCGCCGCAACCATTTCCGCGGTGTCGTGGTCGGTGCAGGCCACGACGGTGGCGGTGGGCTGGCGGGCGGCGATCTCGGAGGCCAGGTTGGGCCCGGAGACCACGGTGTTGCGCTCCGGCCCGATCTCGAGGACCTCGCCGATCACCTCGCTCATCCGCCGCAGGGTGCCGTTCTCAACGCCTTTCATCAGGCTCACGGTGACCGCCGAGGGGCCGATCAGCGGCTTCCAGGCGGCCAGGTTCCCGCGCAGGGTCTGGGCCGGCACGGCCAGGACCACGATGTCGGCGCCGTCCAGGGCGACCGCCGGATCGGGGTCGGCGCCGATCGTCTCCGGCAGGTCGAGGCCCGGCAGGTAGTCGGGGTTGCGGTGTTGCCCGGCGATCTGGGCGCAGACCTCCGGCCGCCGGCCCCACATCGTCACCTTGGCGCCCGAATCCGCGAGCACCATGGCGAACGTCGTTCCCCAGGATCCGGTGCCCATCACCGCGACGCGACTCATCGACCTGACCTCTTCCACTTCGACTCTGACGGGTTCGGGTTCCCGATACGGGGTTTCCCGGTGGTGCGGGGATCGTGCCGCTCGGCCGGGGCCTGCTCGCCGCGGATCTCCTCGAGCAGGCCGGTGAGCACGTCCATCACGTAGTCGGTGGCCTCGACCAGCAGCGGCACGGTGATCGGGCGGTCGCGGTAGGCACTCAGGTCGACCGGTGGGCCGGCGACGACCGAACTGGTGTGACGGGGAAAGAGATGCAGCCGCTTGGAGTAGGGCGGCAGGATCTCCTGGGCGCCCCACTGGGCGATCGGCACCAGCGGCGCCCCGGTCTCCAGGGCCACCCGGACCGCCCCGGTCTTGCCGCGCATGGGCCACTGACCCGGGTCCCGGGTCAGTGTGCCCTCGGGGAAGATCGCCACCAGTTCCCCGGCCCGGACGGCCGCGACGGCCGCCGAGTAGGCTGCGCCGGCGTCGCGGGTCTCGCGGTGGACCGGGATCTGCCCGGCCCCCCGCACGATCCGGCCCAGCAGCGGCAACCGGAACAGGCTCTCCTTGGCCAGGAAGCGGGGCAGGCGGCCGCCCTCGTAGACGAAGTGCGCGAACGTGAACGGGTCGAAGTAGGAGATGTGGTTGGACACCGTGACCACCCCACCGGTGGCCGGAAGATTCTGCGCGCCCCGCCAGTTCCTCCTGGTGCTGAGCACCAGCACCGGTTTCAGCACGATCACGGCCAGCCGGTACCACGGGCCCATCCTCCGCCTGCGCACCAGCGTTCCACCTTCCGAGTCCGGCCCGTCAGCCCGTCAGCCTCTGCCCGCCGTCCGATCACGACGCACCGCACCATCTTGCCGCCTGCGGGCCGGTGTTCCGTCCACCGCTCCCCAGATCCGTTCCACCGTCCTGTCCACCGCACTGTCGATCGGTCCCCGAACCCATGATTGATGAAGCCGCAGATCCCGGCACCCGCTGGCGGATGGTGCTGCCCCTCAAGGGCGGGCCGAACGCCAAGTCCCGGCTGGCCGCCCCGGCCGGTCTGGCCGTCGCGATCGCCCTCGACTGCCTGGACGCGGTGCTGGCCACGCCTGCGGTGGCCGAGGTGGTCGTGGTCACCCCCGACCCCCGGCTGGCCCAGGCCGCCGGCTCGGCCGGAGCGCTGGTGCGCGGTGAGTCCCGGCCCGGCTCAGGGCTGACCGGGGCGATCGAGGACGGGCTGCGCGGCCTTGAGGGCCCGTGTGCCGTGCTGCTGGGAGATCTGCCGGCGTTACGGGCGGCAGACCTGGATCTGGCCCTGCAGCACGCCGGAAAGGCCCTCACGACGCCGCGGCAGGGCCGTCCGACTGCACCGTCGATGGTCTTCGTGCCGGACGCGGACGGCGTGGGCACGGTGCTGCTGGCAGCCCTGGACCCGGCGCGGATGCAGCCCGCCTTCGGCCCCGAGTCGGCCAGCAGGCACGCCGAGTCGGGTGCTCTGAGGCTGGATCTGGACCTGCCCGCGCTGCGCCGGGACGTGGACACCCAGGCCGATCTCGAGGTCGCCCAGTCCTTCGGCCTGGGCCGGCGCACCCTGGCCTTCCTTGCCGGCCAGGCGCTTCCGGGGGCCTGAGACCGCACGTGTCCGGCCCCGGGTCCAGTGGGCGATTGTCCAGGTCCTGTGCTGCGGACAGGCCCTAGGCTGTCCGGGTGCAGGCCACCGTGTACCGCTTCGACGCCGAGACCGGTTCCGGCTCCGTGCTCACCGATTCCGGCGAGGTGCTGCCGTTCGGCCCGGGCGCGCTGGAGCACAGCGGGCTGCGGCACCTCCGCCCGGGCCAGCGTCTGACGGCCGAGCGCCAGGGAGCCGAAATAGTGCGGCTGACGTTGGGAACCATCGGGGCCGCCGGACGGCCTGCTCCCCCGGACTGACCACCCGCACAACTGGACGTACAACCGTGCGCGCCCACAAACGTCCGTAAGCAATTCCCGAGGCGAGCGACGCGCACTGGTGCCCCCAGTCCTCAAGCACTGACAAAAGAAAGTTCCCCGGAAACCCACCGGCTTCCGGGGAACTGTCGCAGTGGCTGCTCAGCGCTCGTAGTTGGCGCCGAGCATCTGCAGCTTCTGCTGGAAGTGCTCGTAACCACGGTCGATCAGACCGATCCCGCGCACCCGGGAGGTGCCCTCGGCGGCCAGGGCGGCGATCAGGTGGCTGAAACCGCCCCGCAGGTCGGGCACCGTGATGTCGGCGCCGTGCAGCTTGGCCGGGCCCGAGATGACCGCGGAGTGCTGGAAGTTACGCTGGCCGAACCGGCACGGCCGGCCGCCCAGGCACTCCCGGTAGAGCTGGATCTGGGCGCCCATCTCACGCAGCGCGTGGGTGAAGCCCAGCCGGTTCTCGTACACCGTCTCGTGCACGATGGACAGGCCACTGGCCTGGGTGAGCGCCACGACCAGCGGCTGCTGCCAGTCGGTGGCGAACCCCGGGTGCACGTCGGTCTCCAGCACCAGCGAGTTCAGCTCACCGCCCGGGTGGCTGAACCGGATGCCGTCGTCGCCGATGTCGAGGACCCCGCCAACCTTCCGGAAGACGTTGAGGAACGTCATCATCTCCTGCTGGCGGGCGCCCAGCACGGTGATGTCGCCCTTGGTCGCCAGCGCGGCGCTGGCCCAGCTGGCGGCCTCGATCCGGTCGGGCATCGCGCGGTGGGTGAAACCACCGAGCCGGTCGACGCCTTCGATCCGGATCGCCCGGTCGGTGTCGACACTGATGATGGCGCCCATCTTCTGCAGCACCGCGATCAGGTCCATGATCTCGGGCTCGATGGCCGCGTTGGTGAGCTCGGTGACGCCCTCGGCCAGCACGCTGGTCAGCAGCACCTGCTCGGTGGCGCCGACACTCGGGTACTGCAGGTTGAGTTTGGTGCCCTTGAGCCGCTGGGGCGCCCGGATGGCGATTCCGTTCGGCTCCTTCTCGACCACCGCACCGAATTGCCGGAGCACATCCATGTGGTAATTGATCGGACGGTCACCGATCCGGCACCCACCGAGATCGGGAATGAATGCCTCGCCCAGCCGGTGAAGCAGAGGGCCGCAGAAAAGAATGGGGATACGGCTGGAACCGGCATGGGCGTCGATGTCGGCGACGTGCGCCTGAATGACATTGCTCGGGTCCAGCCGGAGCTCGCCCTCGGGGCCGGGAATCTCCTCGACCTGAACGCCGTGGAGTTCGAGCAGACCGCTCACGACACCGACGTCGCGGATCTGCGGGACGTTACGCAGCACGCTCGGTTCGTCACCGAGGAGCGCGGCCACCATGGCCTTGGAAACCAGGTTCTTGGCACCCCGGACCTGGATGCTGCCGACCAGCGGGGTGCCGCCGTGCACGGTGAGTACGTCGTTCATGGAAGACATCGTGGCCCACGTCGGGCCAGGTACCAATTCCGGGCCGTACAAAAGCTCACCTGTCAGTTGTCGGCGCTGCTCACGGCTTCCTGAAGGGGCAGTGGCGCGGCAGTGCCGTCGGCCCCCAAAACAGCCCCGTGGCGGGCGTCCCGACCGATCGGGACGCCCGCCACGGGTGGAGGGGTGGTGGTGCTCAGGCGCTGGTGGTGCGACGACGCGTGGTGGTGCGCTTGGCGGCGGTCGGGGCCGGGGTGGCCTTGGTCGCCGTGCGGCTGGCCGTGGTCGCCGTCTTCTTGGCGGCCGTCTTGCGCGCGGTGGTGGTCTTCGCCGCGGTGGTCTTGGCGGCGGTGGTCTTCGCCGGGGTGGCAGCCGTCTTCGTGGCCGTGGTCTTGCGCGCGGCGGGAGCCTTGGTCGCGGTCTTCTTCGCGGCCGTGGTGGTCTTCGCCGGGGTGGCCTTGGTGGCGGTGGTGGTCTTCTTCGCCGCCGTGGTGCGGGTGGTGGCCGCCGTGGTCTTGGCCGGAGTGGCCTTGGTGGCGGTCTTCTTCGCGGCCGTGGTCTTGGCGGCGGTGGTCTTGGTGGCGGCAGCCTTGGTGGCGCGGCTCGGGGCAGCGGCCTTGGCGGCAGCGGCGACACCACGGGTGGTGGCGGCGCGGGTGGAACCGGCAACCGGCTTCGGCAGGGTGCGCGGCTCGGCCACGTAGGCCTTGAAGGACGTGCCGGCGCGGAAACGCGGGACGGACGTCTTCTTGATGCGGACCTTCTCGCCGGTGCGCGGGTTACGGCCGGTGCGCGCGTTGCGGACGGCCTTCTCGAAGGAACCGAAACCGCTGATGGTCACCTTCTCGCCGCGGACCACGGCGCGGGTGATCGTGTCGATCACGGCGTCCAGCGCGTCGGCCGCGGCCTGACGGCCACCCAGGCGCTCCTGGAGAATCTCGACGATATCTGCCTTGTTCACTTCATCCTCCGGTACATGGAAGCGAGACGGATGCCCGCTGTCGAAGATGAAGGTAAACGCAATCCGGCCTATAAATCCAATACAGAGTGAGGTTTTGTCGTTGTGTCTCAACGCAAAAGCGCCCTGTAAACGGCCCTCGGCGGCCCTTCCCGACCCCCTTCCGGGAGTCGGCAAGGACCGCCGAGTTTCTCGAGAATCATTACCGCACAATCAATTACGGCAATGAATGATGATTCCGGTTGCGGCCGAGGAGGTCCTCAGCGGGCCGGCAGGGTGCGCGGCAGGAAGTGTGGCCGATTCGACTCGAAAGCAGTCACGTCCTCGACGTGCCGGAGGGTCAGCCCGATGTCGTCCAGGCCCTCCAGAAGCCGCCAGCGGGTGTAGTCGTCGACCTCGAACGGCACCGTCAGGTCGCCGCAGACGGCGGTCCGGGCCTCCAGGTCGACCGTCACCTCAGTGCCCGGGCGGCTTTCCAGCGCCGCCCACAGCTTCTCGATCCCGGCCTGCTCGACGATCCCGGTGAGCAGGCCCGCCTTTCCGGAGTTCCCCCGGAAGATGTCGGCGAAGCGGGACGACAGGACGACCCGGAAGCCGTAGTCGTTGAGGGCCCAGACGGCGTGCTCACGGGAGGACCCGGTGCCGAAGTCGGGGCCCGCCACGAGCACCGAACCGGCCTTGTAGGCGTCCTGGTTCAGGACGAACTCCGGGTCCTGGCGCCAGGCGGAGAACAGACCGTCCTCGAACCCGCTGCGCGTCACCCGCTTGAGGTACACCGCCGGGATGATCTGGTCGGTGTCCACGTTCGAGCGGCGCAGCGGGACCCCGATACCGGTGTGGGTGCTGAACTTCTCCATGGTTTCGCTGTTCCTTAGCTGTGAGGTCTTGAGGGGTGGGCGTCAGCTGCCGAGGTTCACCGGGCGGCGGAAGCGCCCTCCTGGGAGGCGACCTCGAACCCGGGAGAGGTCAGGTCCGCCGGAGAAGACAACGTGCCCCGGACCGCGGTGGCGGCGGCCACCGCGGGCGAGACCAGGTGCGTACGGCCGCCCTTGCCCTGGCGGCCCTCGAAGTTACGGTTCGACGTCGAGGCGCTGCGCTCGCCCGGGGCCAGCTGGTCCGGGTTCATGCCCAGGCACATCGAGCAGCCCGCCTGCCGCCACTCGGCGCCGAACTCGGTGAACACCTTGTCCAGCCCCTCGGACTCGGCCTGCAGCCGGACCCGGGCCGAGCCGGGCACGACCAGAACCCGCACCGACTCCGCCTTCTGCCGGCCCTGGAGCACGGCCGCGGCGGTCCGCAGGTCCTCGATCCGGCCGTTGGTGCACGAGCCGATGAACACCGTGTCGACGGCGATCTCACGCAGCGGGGTGCCCGCGGTCAGGTCCATGTAGGCCAGGGCCCGCTCGGCGGCGCCGCGCTCGTCCGGGTCGGCGATCTGGGCCGGGTCCGGCACGTTCGCCGAGAGCGGAGAGCCCTGACCGGGATTCGTGCCCCAGGTGACGAAGGGCTCCAGGTCGGGTGCGGACAGGTACACCTCGGTGTCGAAGGTGGCGTCGTCGTCGGTGTGCAAGGTGCGCCAGTACTCGACCGCCGCGTCCCAGTCCTCGCCCTCGGGGGCGTGCCGGCGGCCCTTCACGTACTCGAAGGTGGTCTCGTCGGGGGCGATCATGCCCGCCCGGGCGCCCGCTTCGATGGACATGTTGCAGATCGTCATCCGGGCCTCCATGGACAGCGCCCGGATAGCCGAACCGCGGTACTCCAGGACGTAGCCCTGGCCACCGCCGGTGCCGATCTTCGCGATCACCGCGAGAATGATGTCCTTGGCACTGGTTCCGGCGGGCAGATCGCCGTCCACGTTGATCGCCATGGTCCTGAACGGCTTCAGCGGCAGGGTCTGGGTGGCCAGGACGTGCTCCACCTCGCTGGTGCCGATACCGAAAGCCAGGGCCCCGAAGGCGCCGTGGGTCGAGGTGTGCGAATCGCCGCAGACCACGGTCATACCCGGCTGGGTCAGCCCGAGCTGGGGCCCGACCACGTGCACGATGCCCTGGTCGATGTCACCCAGCGGGTGCAGCCGGACACCGAACTCGGCGCAGTTGCGGCGCAGCGTCTCGATCTGGGTGCGGCTGACCGGGTCGGCGATCGGCCGGTCGATGTTCAGGGTCGGGGTGTTGTGGTCCTCGGTGGCGATGGTGAGGTCGAGGCGGCGGACCCCGCGCCCGGCCATCCGCAGGCCGTCGAACGCCTGCGGGCTGGTGACCTCGTGGAGCAGGTGGAGGTCGATGTAGAGCAGGTCGGGCTCGCCGTTCTCGCCCGCGCGCACGACGTGCGCCTGCCAAACCTTCTCCGCCAGCGTGCGGCCCACGTTGATCAGCCTCCATCCGGGTTCGGTGCCCGTTGCGATTGCGGCGGGCACCTGAACAGTGCCCGCCGGTGCGATCCCGGTTCTCCCGGGCCCGGTGCTGGCCGGACTTGCGTCTCGCTTCGTGAGACGACAGTATCGCTCCATGGACAAGAGTAGCGGAGTCGGCGTCCTGGACAAGGCAGCCGTGCTGCTCGACGCCCTCGAGGCGGGTCCCGCCACGCTGGCCCAGCTGGTCACCGCGACCGGTCTGGCCCGGCCCACCGCGCACCGCCTGGCGGTCGCGCTCGAGCACCACCGGCTGGTCAGCCGTGACCTGCAGGGCCGTTTCGTGCTCGGGCCCCGGCTGGGCGAACTGGCCGCCGCGGCCGGGGAGGACCGGCTGCTGGCCGCCGCCGGGCCGGTCCTGGCCGCCCTGCGCGACCACACCGGCGAGAGCGCCCAGCTGTTCCGCCGTCAGGGCGACCAGCGCATCTGCGTGGCCGCGGCGGAAAGGCCGGTCGGGCTGCGCGATTCGATCCCGGTCGGCTCGGCCCTGTCGATGCACGCCGGTTCCGCCGCCCAGACCCTGCTGGCCTGGGAGGAGCCGGACCGCCTGCACCGCGGGCTGAACGGCGCCAAGTTCACCGCCAGCACCCTTTCGGCGGTACGTCGCCGGGGCTGGGCGCAGAGCATCGCCGAACGCGAACCCGGCGTCGCCTCCGTGTCCGCGCCGGTCCGCGGCCCGTCCGGCCGGGTGGTGGCCGCCGTCTCGATCTCCGGCCCGATCGAACGTTTCACCCGTCAGCCGGGTCGTCAGCACGCCACCGCCGTGGTCGCGGCCGCCGGCCGGCTCACCGAGGTGCTGCGCCGAGGTCAGGTCCAGGCCTGATTCACCGCTGGGTCACGGTGAATTGAAGGACGTAGCGGGCCGGGTACCGCTGGCTGCGTGAACTGAGTTGGGGGCCAGGTTCGTGCGCCCGGCGGTCACCTTTGAGCGGCAGTCGGTCTCACGGAAGACGGCGTTTGTGGACTTCGGTGGCCGGGTTTCCCTGGCCAGTCTCGCCCACCAGGTTTCCCTGCCCGACCTCGCCCACCGGGTTTCTCTGACCAGCCTCCGCAGCCGGTTCCCCTGCCTGGCCTCAGCCACCAGGTCTCCCTGACCAGCCTCCGCACCAGGTTTCCCCTCGCCGGCCTCAGCCACCAAGTTTCCCTGACCGGTTGCCCTGGCTGGCGTTCACAGCCCGGTTTCCCTGGCCGACATCCACAGCCCGGTTCCCCTGGCCGTTTCCATGGCAGGCGCCCACGTCTCGGTTTCTCTGGTTGGCGTCCATACCCGGGTTCCCTGGCCGACGTCCACAGCCGGGTTCCCTTGGACGGTTTCCATGACAGGAGCCGACAGCCCGGTTTCCCTGGCCTGCCCCCCGGCGGGCGCCCACAACCCGGTTTCCCTGGCCAGCCTCCACAGCCGCGTTCCCCTGGCCCGGTTCCTTGGCCCGCGCCCACAACCCAGTTCCCCTGGCCAGCCTCCACAGCCGCGTTCCCCTGGCCCGGTTCCCTGGCGCGCGCCCACAACCCAGTTCCCCTGGCCAGCCTCCACAGCCGCGTTCCCCTGGCCCGGTTCCTTGGCCCGCGCCCACAACCCAGTTCCCCTGGCCAGCCTCCACAGCCGCGTTCCCCTGGCCCAGTTCCCCTGGCCAGCCTCCGCAGCCCGATTCCCCTGGCCAGCCTCCGCAGCCGCGTTCCCCTGGCCCGGTTCCCTGGCCGGCGTCCCCAGCCCGATTCCCTGGCCGGCCTCCGCAACCGGGTTGCCCTGGCTGGCCTCCGCAGCCCGGTTTCCCTGACCGGTTTCCCTGGCCGCCTTCCCTTGCCGGCGTCCGCAGCCCGGTTTCCCTGGCCGGCCTCCGCACCCCGGTTCCTCTGGCCGGTTTCCCGACTGACCTCCGTACCCCGGTTCCTCTGGCCGGCTTCCGGGCTGGCCTCCGCAGCCCGGTTGCCCTAGCCGGTTCCCGGGCCGGCCTCCGCAGCCAGGTTCCCTTTGCCGGCTCGGGCAGCCGGTCTCAGCGGCCCGTCTCAGCGGCCCGTCTCGGCAGCCGCGGAAAGGCTGGGGAGCAGGAATTTGTGCGTCGGTCGCCGTAGATGGTCTGTCTGACCTGCCTCTGGATCAGTCACCTATCTCAGACGGCCTGGACGCACAGGGCCGCGGCGAATGGCGTCTGCGGCAGGTCCGGGCCGTCATCGGGCGCTTTTTTACTTTTCCGCCACCGATCCCGGGGGGCCGGCCAAGCCCGGGTCGACGATGTGTACATCGGGTACACCGCGTACCAGGTGTACGCGATGTACACCTCGCGCAGGCCCATTGCGGGCTGCTGAACGACCTGCCCCTGAGCCGGTCCTGAGCTGGAACGGGTCGTTTCAGGCTCGGGACCGCCCGGTGACGGGGCTCTTGGTTCGAGGCCCGCGACCGCCTGCCCAGGCGGCTCTTCGTCCCGCAAACCTTCGAGCCCGTCTTCCCCACTGCGGAAGACGGGCTCGAAGGTGCGAGAAGGGTTCAGGAGGCTCCGGCCTCGCCGCTGAACTCGGCGGCCTCGTCCTGGGCCGAGGTGACCAGCGCGTCGATCTTGATGGCGCCGTTGCCGTCCTCGATCAGGCGGCGCAGCAGGACCAGCTCGATGCGGGCCAGGTCGGGCTCGTCGAGCTGCTCGAGCACCTGACCCACGGTCGCGTCGTCGCCGAGCACGGACCGCACCAGGGCCTCGGCCGCGGCCGGGTCGATCGCGACCGGGGTCTGCGCGTAGGGGGCAGCAGCGGCGGCGACGAAGGCGGACACGTCGGTCTGCGGGGTGAGCAGCTGGGCGACCGCACGGTAGAAGGCCGCGCCGACGATCTCACCGAAGGCGTTCCAGCCGGGCTCGTCCAGCGCCTTGATCCGCTCGGGGTAGGCGTTCAGATCGCCTGCCAGCAACTCCCGGACCATCTGGCCGATCTGCGCCGTCATGAACTTTCCCTCCGTCGATTCCACTGGTGCTCCCGCATGGTGCTCCCACCCCCGAGCATCCAAAGGGGTTCTCGCAGGCCGGCGTGAGATTACCGGACATGACTACGGCCCTCGACCAGAAGTGGTCGAGGGCCGTATCTCGGTGTAGCCCCGACGGGATTCGAACCCGCGCTACCGCCTTGAGAGGGCGACGTGCTAGGCCACTACACAACGGGGCCTTGTTGCTTGCTGACCAGGTCAGCTATTCGATTCTAGCCGATCTCCCGGCTGTCTATCGAATCGGCTGGTTTGTCCGGCCGGTGAGCGAAATGCTCACCTTGAGACCACCTTACCGAGCTGGGGTACCAGGACTCGAACCTAGACTAACTGAACCAGAATCAGTCGTGCTGCCAATTACACCATACCCCATGGGGGTAACCGCCCGAGTGTTAGATCCTCTCCGAGGAGGCGGATCTACCGCTTGGGCGGCTGCCCACGGAGAACATTAGCGGTAGGTGACCGCGGGCCCAAATCCGCACGCCGCGTGGCCCTTGGCGCATGGGGTCGGAGGGTGGGGAAAGCAGGTGTGCAGGGGCCAGGAAGAGGCGAGCAGGACCAGGGCCGGGGAGACAGACGGGACCGAGCCCGGCCGCTGGGGCGTCGCCATGAGCGGTTGGCAAGGTGCAGGAGTGCGCTGGTCGGACCGGGGCAACCCGGAGGGGCGGGCGATCCGCACCGCCTCACAACGGTTGGGCAGGCGGGGGTCATGCAAGGGCAATCGGCCGCTCGGCCTTGGGCATCCGGGCCAGGCCACGCGTCACCGATAAGGGCCGGTCGGAACTGCGGTGGCGCTCGTCTCTCGCGGCTAGACACGGACCGGCCTGGATCTGCACCGCCGAGGAAGGCACGCTGCGCTGGGCCGCTGGGGGCAGATCGGCTGCGGTGGCTCGTCCGGCCGGGGCCGCAGGAGAGACACCCGGAAGGACCAGTGCGGAGAGGCGCGCGGGTGTGGGGAGATCGCCTGGGCGCCGGTGATCGGAGCTGGCGACCGCCATTGCTGACCGGCTCCGTCCCCGCGATTACGGCGGCGCTGAGGGTCGCAGGTCACACCGCCCACCGGGGCTGCGAGTGAGCAGGACCACGCTCGGAGAAAGCGGGTCAGCACTGAGCAGGGTGTGCAGGGCACGGGGCGGGCAGGAGGCAGAGCCTGCATGCACCAGTTTCTGCACCCATAAGTGCTTCAGCTAACACCTCTCGTCGGCCCGACCTCCTCCCCCAAGTCACTCGAACAGGACGTAGGTCACACCCTGTCCCACGAATTTCCCTTACTTTGCGTCAGCCCCCTGCCCGGCCTCCCGCACGACCCGGCTTCCCAGCGCCTTCCGGAGACCACGGAATGTGGCCGACATCTCCAGGGGGCAATATGACTATGGGTAAGGTGTCGGACACAGGTTCGTCCGGACTTCCGCTCTTGGCGCATCGGCGGTTCAGCTACGCTCCGAATCACAGGGGCGTGATCACCGGGGGACGGGGATGTTCACAGTTCAAGCACTGTTTTCTGGGTCCGGCGACATGCCGGCTGCGGGCTGATGGCAGGCGTCCGGGAGACCGGGCCGGCCGGCGAGGGTGAACCGAATCCCGCTCGGACCGGGCCCGCCGCCCCCGACCGCAGGGGGTGACGGATGGCGGTCCTCGGCATCCGGTTCACCGAGCTGTCCCCGCTCGCGCTCCTGGCGGGCCCGGGTCGCTCGGAGTCACGACGTGTCCCTCCGGCCCGGCCGCGGGCGACCTCGCTGCGTATCGTCGGGGTCAGCCTGACCCTGGTGGCGTTCGGCGCGCTGGTCTGGCTGTGCCCGGTCACCCAGGAGGTGGGCGGGCGCGGCGAGCTGCTGCGGCTGGACTGGTACAGCGTGGCCGCGCTGGCCGCGGCCTGCGAGATCGTGGTCCAGATGGTGCAGGTCAACGGGCACCGGCAGGTCCGCGCCATCTCGATGAACGAGATCGCCACCGTGCTCGGCCTGTTCTTCGCCTCCCCCGGCGGCTTCCTGGCCGGGCGCCTGGTCGGGGTGCTGGTCGCCCTGGTCCTCTGGCGCCGGCAGGGCCCGGTCAAGGTGTTCTTCAACGCCTCCATGGTGTTCGCCGAGTCGGTGCTCGCCCTGATGCTGTTCAACCTGATCCGCGGCGGCGACGTGGCGATCGACTACCGGGCCTGGATCGCCGCCCTGGTCGCCACCGTGTGCGGCGGGCTGCTCTCGGCCCTGGCCGTCACCGTGGTGATCGCCGTGGTCGACGGTGAGACCAAGCGCCGTGACTTCCTGGTCGAG
Source organism: Kineosporia sp. NBRC 101677 (assembly GCF_030269265.1). Taxonomy (NCBI): domain Bacteria; kingdom Bacillati; phylum Actinomycetota; class Actinomycetes; order Kineosporiales; family Kineosporiaceae; genus Kineosporia; species Kineosporia sp. NBRC 101677. The sequence continues at coordinate 618,884 of NZ_BSTA01000004.1, read as the reverse complement.
GCCGGGCGCGGGGCCGCCACCTCGGCCCTGGTCACCTGCATCGCCCTGGTCGCCGTGCACGCCCTGGCGGCCAGCAGCCAGGCCGCGGTGCCCCTGCTGATCTCGATGGTGCTGCTGCTGGTGGTCTACCGCAGCTACTCCAGCCTGTCCGAGCGCCACCTCAGCCTGGAGCGGCTCTACCGGTTCAGCCACGCGGTGAGCAGCACGCCCGAGGTCAACGAGATCCTCACCGGGGTGCTCCAGCACGCCCGTGAGGTGCTGCGGGCCGACTACGCCGAGATCGTCTTCGTCTCCTCCGAGGCCGGGCACCAGCCCCTGCGGATCGACAGCCGGGGCTCCAACGACAAGCTGCGCCGGGCCCGGCTGGGCGAGCCCGCGGCCAACGACCCGAGCTGGGCCGGGGTGGTCAACAGCGGCGGCCCGCTGCTGATCCCCCGGGGCGACCGCAGCCATCGCGCCCTGCTGGCCGACCGCGACCTGCGCGACGCGGTGCTGGTCCCGCTGCGCGGTGAGGCGGGCATCGTGGGCACGATCCTGGTCGGCGACCGGATCAGCGACGTGCGCTCGTTCGACACCGACGACGTGCAGCTGCTGATGACGGTGGCCAACCACGCCAGCATGGCCCTGCAGAACGGCCAGCTGGTCGACCGGCTGCGGCACGACGCCCTGCACGACAAGCTCACCGGCCTGCCCAACCGCAATCTGCTGCAGCAGGAGATGGTGGTGGCGCTGGGCGACCTGCGCACCGACCGCTCCCCCGGCCTGACCGTGATGAACCTCGACCTGGTCAACTTCAAGCAGGTCAACGACACGTTCGGGCTCCCCCTGGGCGACCGGCTGCTGCAGGAGGTGGGCCAGCGGCTGCACGCCGCGCTGAAGAACCGGGGGGTGCTGGCCCGCACCGGCGGCGACGAGTTCACCGTGCTGCTGCCCGGGGTGGACACGGTGGCCATGGCCCTGGAGATCGCCGGCCAGATGCGCTTCGGGCTGGAACGGCCGGTCAGCATCCAGGGGGTCGACGTGGAGGTGGGCGTCTCGATCGGGATCGCGGTGGCCCCGCTGCACGGCTCCGACGGCCACACCCTGCTGAAACGGGCCGAGGGGGCGATGTACTACGCCAAGAACTCCGGCTCGGGCCTGCACGTGTACGAGAAGGGCCTGGACGCGAACGAGACGCCGGAGCGGCTGGCGCTGACCGCCGAGCTGCGGCAGGGCATCTCGGCCGGGCAGCTCGAGGTCTACGTGCAGCCCCAGGCCGACCTGCGCACCGGCATGGTGCTCGGGGTGGAGGCGCTGGTGCGCTGGCGCCACCCCCGGCACGGGCTGCTGTTCCCCGACACGTTCATCCCTCTGGCCGAACGCAACGGCCTGATACCCCAGCTCACCGACGCGGTGCTGGAGCAGGCGGTGGCGGCCTGCGGGCGCTGGCGGCGCTCGGGGCACCGGCTCACGATCAGCGTGAACCTCTCGGCCCGCAGCAATCTCAACGACAGCCTGATCACCCAGGTGCAGACCCTGCTGGCCCGGCACGCGGTGCCGGCCGACTCGCTGACCCTGGAGATCACCGAGAGCTCGGTGATCCGCGACCCGGCCCGCACCCGGGTGGTGCTGGACCGGCTGCACGAGCTCGGGGTGGGCCTGTCGATCGACGACTTCGGTACCGGCTACTCGTCCCTGTCGTACCTGCGCCAGCTCCCGGTGCAGGAGGTGAAGATCGACAAGAGCTTCGTGATGGGCATGCTGACCGAGCCGGGCGACCTGGCGATCGTGCGCTCGATCGTCGACCTGGGCACCAACCTCGACCTGGCGGTGGTGGCCGAAGGGGTGGAGGATGCGGCCACCTGGGCCGAGCTGGAACGCATGGGCTGCACCAACATGCAGGGCTTCTACCTGGCCCCGCCGATGCCCCTGGCCGGTTTCATCGACTGGCTGGCAGCCCGGGAGGGGCACCTGGCCGAAGCTCGCTGAGAGCCGGAAACCTTGAGGACGCCGGTGGGCACCGAAGCGGTGAACGTCCCCAGAGCCAGAGATCAGTGAGACCACACCACAACCAAGGACGCGGGTGGGCACCCAAGGGGCCCACCCGCGTCCTTAGTCTGTAATCCAGTCGATCAGTCGCGCGAGACGACCGGGTTGCTCAGCACACCCATGCCCTCGATCTCCACCTCGACCCGGTCACCCGCGTTCAGCGGGCCCACGCCGGCCGGCGTACCGGTGAGGATCACGTCGCCGGGCAGCAGCGTGAACGCGGCCGAGACGTAGGCCACGATCTCGGGGATCTTGTGGATCAGCGAGGACGTGCGCCCGTCCTGCTTGGTCTCGCCGTTCACCCGGGTGGTGATCCGCACGTCGGTGGCGTCGGCGTCCAGCACCAGGTAGGGCCCGAGCGGGCAGAAGGTGTCGAACCCCTTGGCCCGGGCCCACTGCCGGTCGGACTTCTGCAGGTCGCGCGCGGTGACGTCGTTGGCCACGGTGTAGCCGAGCACGACCTCGTTCACCCGCTGAGGCGGCACGTCCTTGCAGAGCTTGCCGATCACGATCGCCAGCTCGCCCTCGTAGTGCACGTTCGTGGACTGGCGGGGCAGCACGATCGGGTCGCCCGGGCCGATCACCGAGGTGTTCGGCTTGAGGAACAGCAGCGGCTCCTCGGGCGGGGCCTCCCCCGGCGTGGTGGCCATCTCGGCCACGTGGTCGGCGTAGTTCTTGCCGACCCCGATCACCTTGCTGCGGGGGATGACCGGCGCCAGCAGGCGGACCGCGTCGTCGAACCGGACCTTCTCACCGGTCATCTGGACGGTCTGGTACAGCGGGTCGCCGCTGATGACGTGCAGCGAACCGGAGCCCGGCTCGCCCTCCACGACCGCGTACCGGGGGTCGTCGCCGGTGGTGAATCTCGCGATGAGCATGGTCAGACCCTATTCCAGGCCGGGAGATACTGGACGGGTGAGTGAGGTGATGCAGGCGGGCGAATGGCAGCCCCGGGCCCGGGAACACGAACAGCGGGCCGACGGGCTCACCGCTGGTCACCGCGCGCGCAAGGCCACCCGCGAGCGCCACGCCATCGACGACTTCCTGTTCGAGTACTACAACACCCGCCCCTCGGTGATGCGTCGCTGGCATCCGGGGGTGGGCGTGCGCCTGGAGATCGCCGGAGAAACCCCGCACACCGGCTGGCGCTGGTACCGCACCGAGGCCGACGGCACCGTGGGTTTCGATGCCGCGCAGTTCATGGCCGACCGCGGCGACTCGGTCCGGTTCATCCACCGGCTGCTCACCGCCGTGGCCGCCCGCCCCGCCTTCACCGGCTGCTTCGGCCTGCACGAGTGGGCCATGGTCTACCGGCAGGACGAGCACCGGCATCCGCTCCCCCTGCGGCTGGGGCAGGCCGGCACCGACGCGGTGGTCGAGGCGCACCCGATCCGCTGCAGCCACTTCGACGCGTTCCGGTTCTTCACCCCGGCGGCGGTGGGGCGCAACCGGTTACAGCCCACCCGCGAGAGTCAGGTCGAGCTGGACCAACCGGGCTGTCTGCACGCGGGGATGGACAGTCACAAGTGGGCCATCAAGCTCGGCCCCGCGGTGCCCGGCGAGCTGGCGCTCGACTGCTTCGAGCTGGCCCGCGAGATCCGCCTGCTCGACATGCAGGCCTCCCCGTACGACTTCTCGTCGTACGGGGAGCCCGCCGTCGCGATCGAGACTCCCGAGGGTAAGGCCGAGTACGTGACCCGGCAGCGGCAGTTCGCCGAGCGCTCGCAGATGCTGCGGGGCCGGCTGATCGGGGTGCTGGAACGGTTGCTCGAGAACTGATTCCAACTGACGACGTAGGTGGGCACCTTGGGTGCCCACCTACTGGGGGCACCTCCCGGCCCTCTAGGGCTGGGGGACCGCAAGCTCTAAAGCCGTGGCTGGGCACCCATCGACTGCAACCCGTAGACGAAACTCTCCAGCAGGGCGTGCCAACTGGCCTCGACCATGTTCGGCCCGACCCCCACGGTCTGCCAGACCGCGCCCGAGCCGGTGGTCTCGACCAGCACGCGGGTGATCGCGTCGCTGGCTGATTCCCCGTCCAGGATGCGGACCTTGAAGTCGGTCAGCTTCATCCGGTCGAGCTCGGGGTAGACCGGCAGCAGGGCCTGACGCAGCGCGTGGTCCAGAGCACTGACCGGCCCATTGCCCTCGGCCGTGGCCACCGAGCGTTTCCCGCCGGCGGTCAGCTTCACCGTGGCCTCACACACCGCCTCGCCCGACCCGCCGCGGAACTCGGTGATGACCCGCCAGCTCTCGACCTCGCAGAACGCCGGGCGGGCGCCGTGCACCTCTTCCTGCAGCAGCAGCGAGAACGAGGCGTCGGCCGCCTCGAACGTGTACCCCCGGGCCTCCAGCTCCTTCACCCGGGCGGTCACCCGCCCGGCTAGCTCGCGATCGCTGGACAGGTCGAACCCGAGTTCCCGGCCCTTCAGCTCGATCGAGGCCCGGCCGGCCATGTCCGACACCAGCATCCGCATGTCGTTGCCCACCTGCGCCGGGTCGATGTGCTGGTACAGGTCGGGATCCACCTTGATCGCGCTGGCGTGCAGGCCGGCCTTGTGAGCGAAGGCCGAGGCGCCGACGTAGGGCTGGCGGTGGTACGGCAGCACGTTCGCGATCTCGTTGACCGCGTGGGCGATCCGCGTGACGTCGCGGATCCGCCCGTCCGGCAGCACGTTGCGGCCCAGCTTCAGTTCCAGGTCGGCAACCACCGTGATCAGATCGGCGTTGCCGGTGCGCTCCCCGTAGCCGTTCAGCGTGCCCTGCACCTGCATTGCTCCGGCGTCCACCGCGGCCAGGGAGTTGGCCACCGCGCAGCCGGTGTCGTTGTGGCAGTGGATCCCCAGCGGCGCACCGGTGGTCGTGGTGACGTGGTGCACGACGTCGGCCACCTGGTTGGGCAGCATCCCGCCGTTGGTGTCGCACAACACCACTGCCTCGGCGCCCGCCTCGGCCGCCGCCCGCACCACTTCCAGGGCGTAGGCGCGGTCGAAGTGGTAACCGTCGAAGAAGTGCTCGGCGTCGAGGAACACCCGGCGGCCCTGATCGCGCAGGTAGCGCACGGTCTCGGTGACCATCGCCAGGTTCTCCTCGGCGGTGGTGCGCAGAGCCCGCTCCACGTGCCGGATGTCGCTCTTGGCCACCAGCGTCACGGCCGGTGCCAGGGAGTCGACCAGGGCCTGCACCTGCGGGTCGGCGTGCACGGCGAGCCCGGCCTTACGGGTGGCGCCGAACGCAGTGAGCACCGCCTGCTTCAGGTTCAGCTCGGTGGCCGCCCGCCGGAAGAACTCGGTGTCCTTGGGAATCGCGCCCGGCCAGCCACCCTCGATGAAGCCGACCCCCAGATCGTCCAGATGCCCAGCGATCGCCAGCTTGTCCTGCACCGAGAGGCTGAGCCCCTCCTGCTGGGCGCCGTCGCGCAGGGTGGTGTCGTACACCTGGAAGGTGCTGGGTAGGCCGGTGTTCTCCATCGTTGCTCGCTCGCCTTAGCTCGTGGGGTGCTGGATTCGCCTGCTGACCGGTGTCCGCGCATGAAAAAAGACCCCCCGCGTGGGTGCGGAAGGTCTGCGCGTCGACGGTGCCCTAGCCCTGGGCGGTGCCGACGCGCCTGCGAATAATCAGGCCGGTGTGATGCATGCTGCTGGCGATTCTGCCACACCGATGGGCGGCTGATCCGGAAAGCCAACCAAAAACTGAAGACGCCGGTGGGCACCTCGCAGGCCCACCGACGTCCTCAAGTTCGAATCGGCCTGCTATCGCAGTGAGGTGACCACCGTGTTCTTCACCTTCTTGCCCAGCGGCACGATGTGGTAGCTCGCGGTCTGCGGGTTCTGCACGCCGAAGCGGGCGTTCACGGCCCACAGGGTGTGGTGCACGTACATCGCGGTCGAGGGCACGTCGAGCTGCGGCGAGGTCAGCGTCTTGCGCCAGGTGGCACGCCAGCCCTGCTTACGGCTGTGGTGCAGCTTGAGCTGCTCGACGGCGTTCTGGCTGTTGCCCCGGACCACGAAAAGGGTGTGCCCCTTTCGCACCAGACCGTCCCCGCCGGTGATCCCCGGCCCCCGCCGGACGGTCAGCTGCTGGGCCACGCCGGTGTCGTAGTTGACCCGCCAGAGGCCCCCGGCGGTGCTGTTGTTCAGCAACAGCGAACCGTCCCAGAGGGTCTCGATGCCGTTGGCGCCGTTGCGGTCGGCCGGAGTGGTCGGCCACTGCCCCTTCAGGGGGATGTAGTTGATCTGGCCGGTGCGGGCGCCGGTGGCGTCGCGCAGGGCGATCCGGGTGAGCCGGTCCACCCGGGAGTCGGTGACCCAGACCGCGTTCGGCTCGACCGTGAGGTCGTTCAGGAACACCGCCCCGGGGATCTCGATGCGGTGCTTGATCGCACCACTGGCGGTGTCGACCGCCAGCACGATGCCGGTGGTGCCGTCCTGGGCGGCGGCCCACAACAGGCCGGAACGCGGGTCCCACTCCAGCCCGCGCACCGAGCGACCGGGAACTCCGGCGGTGAGCTGACGGCTCTCACCGGTCTTCAGGCTCCCGGTCCAGATCCGGCCGTCCGCCAGGGAGCCCGCGTAGAAGGTGCGTTCCGGTCCGGAAGCCACGCCCTCGGGCCGGAACCCGTCGGGGAGGCTGATCGGACCGACGTTCTTGTGACCCGAGGCCGCGATCGGCGTCGAGCCCGCCGGGGAGACCGCCTGGGTCGCGGCGGAGGACTCCCCGGCGAGTGCGGGGGAAGCGAGCAGGGCCAGTCCGATCACCGCCGCGCCGGCGGTGGAGCGGACGCGCCCGAGATACGTGAACCTTCTCGTTATCATACCGCAAAGCCTCAGCGATTCGGCCATAGCGGCGACTCAGGGACACACCGCACGTTCGGCCTACCGGTAGGTCACCCACAGCTGGGGCGTTCCCGGGGAATGGCTGAGACTGCGGAAACCCCTGTCCCAGTAGTCACTTGCGAAACTGAAGACGCCCGTGGCCACCACCGGGGGCCACGGGCGCCGTTCGTCGAAAAGGTGGTTCAGACCAGGCGGTGCATCCAGCCGTGGGTGTCTTCGGCGCGGCCGTACTGCACGTCGAGCAGCTTCTGGCGGATCTTCATGCTGACCTCGCCGGTGGGGATCTCCAGCTCGCCGCCCTCCCAGCTGAGCCGGCCCAGCGGGGTGATCACGGCTGCGGTGCCGCAGGCGAAGACCTCGCTGATCTCGCCCGAGGCCACCCCCTCGCGCCACTCGTCGATGCTGATCGGGCGCTCGGAGACCTTCAGGCCCAGCTCGGTGGCCAGGGTGAGGATCGAGGCGCGGGTGATGCCCTCGAGGATGGTGCCGGAGACCGGCGGGGTGATCAGCGTGCCGTCCTTCCCGACGAAGTAGATGTTCATCCCGCCGAGCTCCTCCACCCACTTGTGCTCGGAGGCGTCGAGGAAGCAGACCTGCTCGCAGCCGTGGGCCTGGGCCTCCAGCTGGGCGGCCAGGCTGGCCGCGTAGTTGCCGCCGCACTTGGCCGCGCCGGTGCCGCCGGCCGCGGCCCGGGTGTAGGTGGAGGACAGCCAGATCGAGACCGGCTTGATGCCGCCGGAGAAGTACGGGCCGACCGGCGAGGCGATCAGCAGGTAGCGCACCTCCTTGGCCGGGCGGACGCCGAGGAAGACCTCGGAGGCGTACATGAACGGCCGCAGGTACAGGCTGCTCTCACCGCTGGCGTGGCTGGGCACCCACTCCTGGTCGGTGCTGACCAGGAGCTCGAGGGACTTCAGGAAGTCGGGGGTGGACAGCTCGGGCAGGGCCAGACGGCGGGCCGACCGGGCCAGCCGCTCGGCGTTGGCCTCGGGGCGGAACGTCCAGACCGAGCCGTCGGCGTGCCGGTAGGCCTTGAGCCCCTCGAAGATCTCCTGGGCGTAGTGCAGGACGGCCGACGCCGGATCCATCTGGATCGGGCCGTAGGGCACCACCCCGGCGTCGTGCCAGCCCTCGGCCTCGTTCCAGTCGATCGAGACCATGTGGTCGGTGAAGAACTTGCCGAAGCCGGGCTGGGCGTGGATCTCGGCGCGGCGCTCGGGGGTGACCGGGGTGGGGTTCAGCGTGGTGCTGAACTCCAGCGGCGTGTGCGGCGCGGCCGGCGCGTCCTGCGGGTCGACGACGTCGGTGGTGTCGAGCGTCTCGGTGGTGCCGACAATCTTGGCGTTCATCGCGGTACTCCCTCGCAAACCCGGCCCGGACGTGGCGGAACCGGTAAGAAATCTACGGACGACGGTAGCAGCGCAGATCGCGCGCGAACGGGTGCCGGTAGGCCGCTCTCGGCCAAGGGCACCCCGGCCGGTCTGCGCCGGTCTGTTACGGGGTGGACGGTGGGGATGCGCCGGTTCGTGGGGCCAGGTGCGGCTGGACCGTCGCATGGTGTGGGCGGCCGTGGGCCCTGCCGTCCAGTTGTGGGCGGCCGTCGGTTGTGGGCACTTGCCGGATGGGGGCGGTCGACGGGCCTGGCCGCTGCCGACGCTTGTGGCGGTCGCCGGGACCGGCTGCCGACGGGTGGCAAAACGCGCGGCGGCCGGTCGGGGTTCACCCGACCGGCCGCCGTCTGCGTGTGTGCTGGCGGACTCCGCGGTCAGGCGAGCCGCGAGGCGATCGCCTCGCCGATCTCGGCCGTGGTCCGTACTCGGTTCTCGCGCGCGGTCAGGTCCTCGGCGACGGCCTGCTCGACCTTCTGGGCGGCCTTGTCCAGCCCGAGGTGCTCGAGCAGCATGCCGACCGACAGGATGGTGGCGGTCGGGTCGGCCTTCTGCTGACCGGCGATGTCCGGCGCGGAGCCGTGGACCGGCTCGAACATGCTCGGCGCGGTGCGGTCGGGGTTGACGTTGCCGGAGGCGGCCAGGCCGATGCCCCCGGCGATCGCGCCGGCGATGTCGGTGATGATGTCGCCGAACAGGTTGTCGGTGACGATCACGTCGAAGCGGCCCGGGTTCTGCACCATGAAGATGGTGGCCGCGTCGACGTGCAGGTAGTCGGTGGTGACGTCGGGGAACTCGGCGTTGACCCGCTCGACCGTGCGCCGCCACAGGTGCCCGGCGTGGACCAGGACGTTGTGCTTGTGCACCAGGGTGAGGTGCTTGCGCGGGCGGGCCGCGGCGCGCCGGAAGGCGTCGCGCACCACCCGCTCGATGCCGAAGGCCGTGTTGATGCTGACCTCGGTGGCGATCTCGTGCGGGGTACCCGTGCGCACCGCGCCGCCGTTGCCGACGTACGGGCCCTCGGTGCCCTCACGGACCACGACGAAGTCGAGCCCGTTCTCGAGGACGGCCGGGGCCAGGGGCGAGGTGACGCCCGGGTACAACCGCGCCGGCCGCAGGTTCACGTAGTGGTCCAGCTCGAACCGCAGGCGCAGCAGGAGGCCCCGCTCCAGAACACCGCTGGGCACGGCGGGGTCGCCGATCGCGCCGAGCAGGATGACGTCGTGCTGCCGGATCTCGGCCAGCACGGAGTCGGGCAGCGTCTCGCCGCTGGCGTGCCAGCGGCGAGCACCGAGGTCGTACTCGGTGGTCTCGAAGGACACCTCGGAACCGACCGCCGCGTTCAGGACCTTCAGGCCCTCCGCGACGACCTCGGGACCGATGCCGTCGCCGGGGATGACGGCCAGACGGACGGACGAGGGGACGGTCGGGGTGCTCATGTCGCCGATGCTATCGGGTCAGGTCCGGATCCTGGTACTCGAATCTCAGCATATGAACAAGGACTCCCGTCGGCGGACAACCCGCCCAGGCCTGGCCTACTCCCCGCGGCAGGCAACCCACCCAGTCCGGCCCTTCTCCCGGCTGCGGACAACTCACCCAGGCCCGGCCCTTCTCCCGGCGGCAGGCAACCCGCCCCGGCCCTGCCCTACCCCCGCGGCGGACAACCCGCCCAGGCCCAGCCCTACTCCCGGCGGCAGGCAACCCACTCAGGCCCGGCCCTACTCCCGGCGGCGGACAACCCACCCAGACCGGGCCCTATCTATCGACCCCAGCACTTCTCCCGCCCATCCGCCCTCCAATTGCACGGCCTGTTATCGCACGACAGGGGCAGCGTGCGAATTTGTTGTTGCTATGGCGCCGCGCATTCCTACGTTGGGGGTTCTCCCCACTGCTGGCGCGTTTCACCTGGCCGGTGATCGCGGGCTGAATAGGGTGACGCCCATGGGATTCCGGATGGAAGCCGTCGGCGTGGTGGTGGCCGACCTGCAGAAGTCGATGGCGTTCTACCAGCGCCTCGGGTGCACCTTCGAGCCCGGCGGCCACCCGGGAGTGCGCACCGCCGACCTCGGCGGCCTGCGGCTCCTGCTCTACACCGAGGACCTGCTGCGCGAGCTGAGCTGGGACATCGACCAGGACGCACCGCGCACCGGGGTCACCCTGGGGGTGCGCTGCGACACCGCCGCCGAGCTGGACGAGCTGTACGGCTGGCTGGACGAGGACGGGTTCGGTTTCCGCGAGCCGCTCGACGCCCCCTGGAACCGGCGGCACGCCACCGTGCAGGACCCGGACGGGACGCACATCGACCTCTACGCCCCCCTGGGCTGAACAGGCTCTGGGCTGAACGGGGCTCTGGGCTGAACGGGCGAAGCCCCCGAGGACGAGTGTCCTCGGGGGCTTCGGCGTTGGTCGCGAACCGACCAGGCGACCGGGTCAGCGGCCGGCGGAGCCCTCGACGTAGTCCGAGTCGGTGGACTTGACCCAGCTCATCAGCTTGCGCAGCTCGCGGCCGGTGGCCTCGATCGGGTGCGCCTCGCCCTTGGCGCGCAGGGCCTTGAACTCCGGCGCACCGGCGTCCTGGTCGTTGATGAAGCGCTCGGCGAACGCCCCGGACTTGATGTCGGCGAGCACGGCCTGCATGTTCTCCTTGACCCGCTCGTCGATCACCCGCGGGCCGGAGACGTAGTCGCCGTACTCGGCGGTGTCGGAGACGCTCCAGCGCTGCTTGGCGATGCCGCCCTCGTACATCAGGTCGACGATCAGCTTCAGCTCGTGCAGGCACTCGAAGTAGGCGACCTCGGGCTGGTAGCCGGCCTCGGTCAGGGTCTCGAAGCCGTACTGGACCAGCTGCGACATGCCGCCGCAGAGCACCGCCTGCTCACCGAACAGGTCGGTCTCGGTCTCCTCGGTGAAGGTGGTCTGGATGCCACCCGCGCGCAGGCCGCCGATCGCCTTGGCGTACGACAGGGCCAGGTCCCAGGCCTTGCCGGTGGCGTCGGTCTCGACCGCCACGATCACCGGGACGCCCCGGCCGTCGACGTACTCGCGGCGCACCAGGTGGCCCGGGCCCTTCGGGGCAACCATGCAGACGTCCACGCCGGCCGGGGGCTTGATGTAGCCGAAGCGGATGTTGAAGCCGTGGCCGAAGAACAGCGCGTCGCCCTCGGCCAGGTGCGGCTCGATGGACTCGGTGTACACGTGACGCTGGACGTGGTCAGGGGTGAGCAGCATGACCACGTTGGCCTCCTGCACCGCCTCGGCGACGCTGACCACGCGCAGGCCCTCGGCCTCCGCCTTGGCCCGGCTCTTGCTGCCCTCGGCCAGGCCGACGCGGACGTCGACGCCGGAGTCGCGCAGGCTCAGCGCGTGGGCGTGGCCCTGGCTGCCGTAGCCGATCACGGCGACCGAGCGGCCGGCGATCAGCGAGAGGTCGGCGTCGGCGTCGTAGTACATCTTTGCTGCCACGGTGCGGGTTCTCCTTGGAATTCGGTGTGGGGGTATGAGGCTACTCAGGCCGAGCGCAGGGCCCGGTCGGTGATCGAGCGGTTGCCGCGGCCGATGCCGATCAGGCCGGACTGGGCGAGTTCGCGGATCCCGAACGGCTCGAGCACCTTCAGCAGCGCCGCGAGTTTGTCCGGGCTGCCGGTGGCCTCGACGGTGACCGCGTCCGGGGCCACGTCCACGACGTGCCCGCGGAACAGCTCGACGGTCTCCAGCACGTGACTGCGGGTGGTGGCGTCGGCGCGGACCTTGACCAGCAGCATCTCGCGCTGCACGGAGGCGCCGGGCTCGAGCTCGACGATCTTGATCACGTTGATCAGCTTGTTGAGCTGCTTGGTGACCTGCTCCAGCGGGAGCTCGTCGACGTCCACCACCACCGTCATCCGGGACACGCCCGCGTGCTCGGTGGGGCCGACGGCCAGCGAGTGGATGTTGAAGCCGCGGCGGGCGAACAGGCCGGCGACCCGGGTCAGGACGCCCGGCCGGTCCTCGACCAGCACGGACAGGGTGTGCTTGTGCGTCACGGTCTCAGTCCTCAGTTCTCGCGCTCTTCGAAGTCCGGGGCGGTGTCACGGGCGATCTGGATGGCGTCGTTGCTGACCCCGGCCGGGACCATCGGCCAGACCATGGCGTCGCGGTGCACCACGAAGTCGATCACGACCGGGACGTCGTTGATCTCCATCGCTTTCTTGATCGTGGCGTCCACGTCCTCCGGGCTCTCGCAGCGCAGGCCCACGCAGCCGTAGGCCTCGGCCAGCTTGACGAAGTCGGGGATCCGGCTGCCGACCGAGGTGTGCAGGTCGGTGTTGGAGAACCGGCCGTTGTAGAACAGGTTCTGCCACTGCCGGACCATGCCCAGGCTGGAGTTGTTGATCACCGCCACCTTGATCGGGATCTGGTTGATCACGCAGGTGGCCAGCTCCTGGTTGGTCATCTGGAAGCAGCCGTCGCCGTCGATCGCCCAGACCACGGTGTCCGGGGCGCCGGCCTTGGCGCCCATCGCGGCCGGCACGGCGAAGCCCATCGTGCCCAGGCCGCCGGAGTTGATCCAGGTGTGCGGGTTCTCGTACTGGATGAACTGGGCGGCCCACATCTGGTGCTGACCGACCCCGGCCACGTAGATCGACTCCGGGCCGGAGATCGCGCCGATCCGGGAGATCACGTCCTGCGGGGAGACCTCGCCCTCGGGCGCCGGGGTGTGGCCCAGCGGGTAGGTCTCGCGCCAGCCGTCGAGCTGGGTCCACCAGGTGCTCAGGTCGGCCCGGTGACCGGCCTTGTGCTCGGCCTCGACGGCCAGCACCAGCTCGGCCAGGACCTCCTTGGCGTCGCCCACGATCGGCACGTCGGCGATCCGGTTCTTGCCGATCTCGGCCGGGTCGATGTCGGCGTGCACGACCTTGGCGTGCGGGGCGAAGGAGTCGAGGTTGCCGGTGACCCGGTCGTCGAAACGCGCGGCCAGGCTGACGATCAGGTCGGCCTTCTGCAGCGCGGTGACCGCCGCGACGGTGCCGTGCATGCCCGGCATCCCCAGGTTCTGGGGGTGCGAGTCGGGCAGGGCGCCCAGGGCCATCAGGGTGGTGACCACCGGGGCCCCGGTCTCCTCGGCCAGCCGCAGCAGTTCCGGGCTGGCGTGCGCCTTGAGCACGCCGCCGCCCACGTACAGCACCGGGCGCTCGGAGGTGGTGAGCAGCCGGGCGGCCTCGCGGATCTGCTTGTTGTGGGGCCGGGTGACGGCCCGGTAGCCGGGCAGGTCGAGCTTCGGCGGCCAGGAGAAGGTGGTCTGGGCCTGCAGCGCGTCCTTGCTCACGTCGACCAGCACCGGGCCGGGCCGGCCGGTGGAGGCGATGTGGAACGCCTCGGCCACCGCGCGCGGGATCTCCGCCGCGTCGGTGACCAGCATGTTGTGCTTGGTGATCGGCATGGTGATGCCGACGATGTCCGCCTCCTGGAACCCGTCGGTCCCGATCAGCTTGCTGTTGACCTGGCCGGTGATGGCCACGATCGGCACCGAGTCCATGTAGGCGTCGGCGATCGCGGTGACCAGGTTGGTGGCGCCCGGGCCGGAGGTGGCCATGCAGACCCCGACCCGGCCGGTGGCCTGGGCGTAGCCCTCGGCCGCGTGCCCGGCGCCCTGCTCGTGGCGGACCAGGATGTGCCGGATCTTCTCGGAGTCCATCAGCGGGTCGTAGAGCGGGAGGATGGCCCCGCCCGGGATCCCGAAAACCGTTTCTACACCGACCGACTCGAGCGCCCGGACGAGGCTCTGGGCCCCGGTCATCGGCTCGTTGACGACCTGCGGGGCCGCCGGGGTGACGGCGGTGCGGTTGCCGTTGGACTCGGTGTGGGACTGGCCGGGCATCAGGGGGTTCCTTCGCTCGTCGGATCAGTGCTGTGCATGCGGCGTCTCGGCTGGAGACAGGCTCGTCCGTGCCGGCCGGTGAACAGCGTGCGACCTTCGGCAGGGACGAAAAGACCCCTCGGCCCGATGGGCACAAGGGGTCGCGCGCTCGCGGGTCTTCATGACCTCAGCGGGCGCGCCGTCCAAGTACGAGAGTCTTACGCACGCTCACACGTTGCCTCCGGATGACGGGGATGTCAATCGCGACGCCGGATGTCTCACGAGCTGAGACGTGACGACCGCTCCTCGGGCACCACGAGAACCGGGGTGTCCCCGGCCGTCCCCGGATGATCGTTTGTGCCTGCTTCGCCCGGATTTTCGGGGGTGGCCGGCTCGTCCAGGTCGATCGGGCCGCGCTGCAGGAGTTGCCGTACCCCGGCCGCGGGCAGCGCCCGGGACAGGCCGTACCCCTGCCCGGCCTGCACCCCCAGGTCGCGCAGCGCGCGGGCGGTGGCCTTGTCCTCCATGCCCTCGGCGACCACCGTGAGGTCGAGCCCGCGGGCCATCGCCACCACCGCCTCCAGCAGCCGGGCCGCCCGTGGGTCGGTGCCCAGGCCGGCCAGCAGCGAGCGGTCGATCTTGACCGAGTTGACCGGGATCCGGCGCAGGTACGACAGCGAGGAGTAGCCGGTGCCGAAGTCGTCGATGGCCAGCCGGATCCCGGCGTCCCGCAGGGCCTGCAGGGCGGCCGGGGCCGGGCCGGAGTGGCCCACCAGCTGACTCTCGGTCAGCTCGAGCACCAGCCGTGAGGGCGGCAGGCCGGTGGCCTCGAGCATGCCGGTGACCAGGTCGACGAAGGCGGGCGAGACCAGCTGGGCGACCGACATGTTGACGCTCACCGACACCTCCAGGCCGCGCCGGGCCCAGCCCGCCGCCTGGGTCACGGCCTGGCGCAGCACCCACTCCCCCAGCTCGGTGATCGCGCCGGTGTCCTCGGCCACCTCGACCAGCTCGGCCGGGCTGACCACGTCGTCCAGGCCGTCCGGCAGCGCCCCCTGGTCCGGGTCGTGCTCGGGCAGCCGCAGCAGCGCCTCGACCCCCTGCACGTGCCCGTCGGACAGCCGCACGATGGGCTGGTAGGCCACCGAGAGCCGGCCCCGCTCGAGGGCGTCGCGCAGGCCGATCGCCAGGTCCACCCGGCGCCGCACCCGCTGCTCCAGCTCGGGCCGCCAGCGCTCGTGGCGGGCGCGGCCGTCGGACTTGGCGCCGTACATGGCCAGGTCGGCCCGGTGCACCAGGGTGGCGGCGGCCTGGTCGTCGGGCCCGACCGGATCGTCGCTGTGGGCCACGCCGACGCTGAGCCCCAGCTGCACGGTGCGCCCACCGACCCGGAACGGCGGGGCGATCGCCTCGACCAGGTGCTGCGCGGCGTCGGCGGCGGCGTCCGGGCCGATGCCGTCGAGGGCCAGGATGAACTCGTCACCGCCGACCCGGGAGATGATCCGGCGGCGGGCGTCCACCCCGCCGGCCACCGCCTCCAGCCGGGCGGCGACCTCGACCAGGACCCGGTCGCCGGCCGCGTGCCCGAAGCGGTCGTTCACCGCCTTGAACCCGTCCAGGTCGGCGTAGAGCACGGCGATGCCCGGGGCCGCCGGACGGCCGCCGGTGGTCCAGGTGCCCACCTCGTCGAGCAGGTGGCTGCGGTTGGCCAGGCCGGTCATCTGGTCGAAGCGGGCCAGCCGCTCCAGCCGCTGGCGCAGCTCGACGGAGTCGGTCACGTCGCTGAGGTTGGCCACCGCCCCGCCCTCCACCCCGCGCAGCCGCAGCTGAGCGGTGCCGGCCGCGGGCGGGGCCAGCCGGACCTCGATCTCGGCCTCGTCGCGGTGTCCGCGGGTCACCTCGAGCACCGCCTCGCGCACCTGGCGCTGGTCCTCCGGGCGGGCCAGCTCCTCGAACGGGCGCTGGACGATCGAGCCGGGCGGGCGGTGCAGCAGGCGCGGGGCCGCGGCGTTCACGGCCAGCACCCGGCCGTTGGTGTCCAGCCGCAGCAGCAGGTCGCTGGTGTTCTCGACCAGGGCGGTGAGCCGCCGGCGGGCCTGCACCTGGGCCCGCAGCAGCTCGTCCTGCTCCAGCAGCAGCAGGGTCAGCCAGACCACGAAGGCGGCGGCCAGGCAGCCCAGGCCGAAGAGCGGGATCGGGCCGGTGCCCAGGACCATCGCCTGCAGCCCGACGGCCGACGGCGCAACCAGGGCCACGGCGTAGGGCACCAGCCGGCCCCGGCGGCGGGGCAGGTGGCGCACGGCGTCGGCCGGTTCCTCGGGCCGGGGCGGCGGCGGGCCCGGCACCCGCGCGAGCCGGAGGCTGTAGGTGGTCAGGAGGAGGCACGAGGCCAGGACGACCGGCACCAGCACGACGTCGGAGACGTCCGGCCACTGCGGGACGTCGGCCCCGGCGATCCGGGTGCCGCGCAGCAGGTCGGCGGCCAGCACTGCGGTCAGGGCGGTGACCAGGACGGCCCAGGAGCGCCCGGGTGAGGCGTTGCCTTCCGGCCCGAGGTAGCCCGCCGGGGCGCCGGACGTGCGGGTGGGCAGGCGCAGCACCACCAGCAGGGCGATCAGGTCGAGCACGGCCGGCAGCAGGGCGAACGCGGCGCTGGCGGGCAGCCGGACCGGGGCGTCGACGACCACCCAGACGATGGTGGCCGCGCTCAGGGCCAGCACGGCGGCCTCGCTGACCCCGATCCCGGGCCGGCGCCCGGGCACGATCCGGTCGCCCGAACCGGCGATCGCGGTGAGCAGGCCACCGGCCGCCAGCACCATCAGGAAGTCGGCGAGCTGGCCGGACAGCAGCGTCCCGGACGGCTCGACCAGGCGGGCCGAGGCCCCGGCGACCGCCCAGCACACGCCGCCGGCGGTGACCGTGGCGGTGATCGGGACCCGGCTGAGCGAACGCAACGCGGCGTACAGCCAGGCCACCCCGGCCAGGACGGCCGCGGCGCCCATCGCGGAGGCGCTCAGCACGGAACGACACTAACCGCTGTCAGCAGTGAGGGTTACCGGGTGACGTGCAGATCCCCGGCCCGGCGCGGCTGCGGGATCTGCACGCCGGGGGCCGGGCTGACGAACGGGTCGCTGGCCCGCAGTTCCTCGATCGGGCGCGGGGGTGAGAACAGGAACCCCTGGGCCAGCCGGCAGCCGTACTCCAGCAGCAGCTCGGCCTGCCTGCGGGTCTCCACCCCCTCGGCGATCACCTCCAGGCCGAGCTCCGCGGCCAGCCCGAGCATCGAGCGCACCAGCACGTCGTCCTCGGCCTGCTGGCCCAGACCCCAGACGAACTTGCGGTCGATCTTGAGGATGTCGACCGGCAGCCGGGACAGGTACTGCAACGAGGAGAACCCGGTGCCGAAGTCGTCGATCGCCACGTGCACCCCCTCGGAGCGCAGCAGCTCCAGGCGTGAGGCGGTGCGGCCGAGGTCCTGGATCGCGGCCTGCTCGGTGATCTCCAGGGTGAGCCGGCCGGGGGCGATGCCGCTCTCCTGCAGCGCCTCCATGGTGATGTCGAAGAAGTCGGTGCCGACCAGCTGCTGGGCCGAGACGTTGACCGCCATCCCGAGCCGTTCGTCGCGCCAGCCGGCCAGCTGCCGCAGCGACTCGCGCAGCACCCAGGCGCCCATCGGCACGATCAGCCCGCTCTCCTCGGCCACCGGCAGGAACTGGGCCGGTGACCAGGTCTCGGCCCCGACCGGCCAGCGCACCAGGGCCTCGAACCCCTCCCACTGCCGGGTGTGCAGGTCGACCACGGGCTGCAGGTAGATGGTCAGGCCCTCGTTGCGCACCGCGTTCTCCAGGTCGCCGCGCAGCCGGTGGTGCTCCATCACCCGCTCGGACATCCACGGCTCGAAGTCCACCACCCCGGCCCCGCCGCGCTGCTTGGCCCGGTACATCGCCAGGTCGGCGTCCCGCAGCACCTCCCGGGCGGTGCGGGTGACCGCGGGATCGGCGATCACCAGCCCGAGACTGGCCGAGACCGACGGACGTCCGTGAGCCGCCTCGTCGAACCCGTTGAAGGCGGTGACCACCGCGTTGGCGGCCGCGTGGGCGGCCTCCGGGTCGGTGGCGGCGGGCATCACCGCGAACTCGTCCCCGCCCAGCCGGGCCACCGCGTCCCCCGGGCCCGCGGCCTGCCGCAGGCACTCGGCCGCCCGGTGCAGCAGCCGGTCGCCCTCGGCGTGCCCCATCGTGTCGTTGACCTCTTTGAAGTTGTCGAGGTCGATGAACATCACCGCGGCGGTCTGCCCGGCGGCCAGCCGGGTGTTCACCGCCTCGAGGAACGCGGTGCGGTTGAGCAGGCCGGTGAGCGAGTCGGTCTGGGCCGCGTCGACCAGTTCGTTCTGCATCCGGACACGCTCGGAGACGTCCCGCCCGACCAGCACCGCACCACCGTCGTCGCGCGGGGTGATCCCCCACTCGATCACCCGCCAGCGCGACTCCTCGGCCGCCCACATGTTGCCGACCAGCCCGACCGTGCCGGGCGGAGGGCTGTTGCGCGGCTTCACCGCCGGGGTCTGGCTGAGCGGCAGGAAGCGGGTCTCGACGCGTTGCTCGCCCTGGCGCCACTGCGGGGTGGTGCTGACGTTCGCGGTCATCTTCTGGTCGTCCGGGTGCAGGTAGTCCAGCAGCGTGCTGCCGACCAGCTGCTTGGAGCTCATCCCGAGCACCCGGGCCGAGGCCGGGTTGGCGAACTCGATCACACCGAAGTCGTCCACCTGCAGGATCACGTCCTGGGTGTTCTCCAGCAGTTCCTCGTACAGCCGGCTGCGCGCGGTCAGGTCGTCCCAGAGCTGCTCGGTACGCCGGGACTGGGCGGTCAGCGCCACGCAGGCGGCGACCGAGGTGCCGGCCAGCAGCATGGCGACCACCGCGTCGGTGCCGTCGGGCACGATGATCAGCCCGAGGGCCAGCGGCACCGGCAACTGCCACAGCTGCATCGTGCGCGGCCGGGGGTCGAGGGTGGGCCGGCCGTACACGCCACCGTTGTCGAGCTTGGTGGTCCAGGCCATGACCAGCCAGGTGGCGGCCCAGAAGGGCACCGCCAGCTCGGTCCTGATCGCCAGCCCGACCACGTCGCCGACCAGGGCGAACCCGCTGGAGACGATGGCCAGCAACGACGGCAGCCGGTAGGCGGGCATGGTGCGGAAGGCCAGGCCCACGCCCATGCTGCTGATCAGCAGGACCGGGACCAGCCAGCCCAGGGCCGGGGCGATCTCCGGGCGGACCTCGATCAGCCCCTGGTGGTACGACGCGAGCCAGGCGACCCCGACCAGGTTGGCCAGGAGCAGCCAGCCGTCGGCCCAGGCCGCCAGGACCTCCCGCCCGTTCAGGTCGGAGGCCGGATTGCTCGTGGCCAGCATGAACATGATCAGCGGCAGCGGGCGCAACAGCCCCCAGAGCCAGCCGTCGGGCACGTCGGCCAGGGCTGCGATCGCGACGCCGCCCCAGACCAGGAAACCCACCCCGGACAGCACCGTGCCCCGCCGGAAGGCTGGCTCACGCAGCGCGGCGGCGAAAGCGACGCCGGCGGCCGCGACCGCCGTAACGGCAGTCGCGATGATCGCGATCAGCATGTGTCCACCCGTGAACCCGACTCCCCACGGGCCGGTCGTCCCCTGATCGGCCCCGCCCCTTCATCGGCGGGTGACGGGGACCGGTTAACGGGTCAGCCCAGAACGGCCCCGTTGGAGGCGGAACCCACCAGCTTGGTGTACTTCGCCAGGACGCCGCGGGAGTAGCGGTGCGGCAGGGGTGCGAAGTCCCGCATCCGGTTCTCGATCTCGGCCGGCTCCACCAGCAGGTCGAGCGTGCCCTCGGCGACGTTCAGCCGGATCCGGTCGCCGTCGCGCACCGCCGCGATCGGCCCGCGGTCCACCGCCTCCGGGGTCACGTGGCCCACGCACAGCCCGGTGGTGCCGCCGGAGAACCGGCCGTCGGTCAGCAGCAGCACGTCCTTGCCCAGCCCGGCGCCCTTGATCGCACCGGTGATGGCCAGCATCTCGCGCATCCCGGGACCTCCCTTGGGCCCCTCGAACCGGATCACCACGACGTCCCCGGCCGTGATCGTCCCGTCTTCCAGCGCGTCCAGGGCGGCGCGCTCGCGCTCGAACACCCGGGCGGTGCCCTCGAACACGTCGGAGTCGAACCCGGCGCTCTTCACCACCGCCCCCTCAGGCGCCAGCGAGCCGTGCAGCACAGTGATCCCGCCGGTGCGGTGGATCGGCTCGGACAGCGCGCGGACCACCTTGCCGTCCAGGTCGGGCGGGTTGATCCCGGCCAGGTTCTCGGCCATCGTCCGGCCGGTCACGGTCATCACGTCACCGTGCATCAGGCCCGCGTCGAGCAGGGCCTTCATCACCACCGGGACCCCGCCGACCCGGTCCACGTCGAACATCACGTAGCGGCCGAAGGGCTTGACGTCGGCCAGGTGCGGCACCCGCGCACCGACCCGGGCGAAGTCGTCCAGCGTCAGCTCCACCTCGGCCTCGTGCGCGATGGCGAGCAGGTGCAGCACCGCGTTGGTGCTCCCGCCGAACGCCATCACCACCGCGATCGCGTTCTCGAAGGCCTCCTTGGTCAGGATGTCGCGGGCGGTGATGCCGTGGCGCAGCAGGTTGATCACGGCCTCGCCGGAGCGGCGGGCGAAGCCGTCGCGGCGGCGGTCGGTGGCCGGCGGGGCGGCCGAGCCGGGCAGCGACATGCCCAGCGCCTCGGCCGCGCTGGCCATCGTGTTGGCCGTGTACATCCCGCCGCAGGCGCCCTCCCCCGGGCAGATCGCGCGTTCCAGGATGTCCAGGTCCTCGCGGCTCATCAGGCCGCGGGCGCAGGCGCCGACCCCCTCGAAGGCGTCGATCAGGGTGACGTCCTTCTCGGTGCCGTCGGTGAACGTGGCCTTGCCCGGCAGGATCGAGCCGGCGTAGAGGAACACGCTGGCCAGGTCGAGCCGGGCGGCGGCCATCAGCATCCCGGGCAGCGACTTGTCACAGCCGGCCAGCAGCACGCTGCCGTCCAGCCGCTCGGCCTGCATCACGGTCTCCACGCTGTCGGCGATCACCTCGCGGGAGACCAGCGAGAAGTGCATGCCCTCGTGGCCCATCGAGATGCCGTCGCTGACGCTGATCGTGCCGAACTCCAGCGGGTAGCCGCCCCCGGCGTGCACCCCGTCCTTCACGGCCTTGGCCAGCCGGTCGAGACTGAGGTTGCAGGGGGTGATCTCGTTCCACGAACTGGCCACCCCGATCTGCGGCTTGACCCAGTCCTCGTCGCCCATGCCGACCGCGCGCAGCATGCCCCGCGAGGCAGTGGCCTCGATCCCGTCGGTGACCTGCCGGCTGCGCGGCTTCATGTCGTGTTCGCTCGTCTGGCTCACGGTCGGTGACTCTACGCCGCCGGGTACCCCGGAATCAGGCAACCCGGCGGCGCAACCTCTCAGGGGGCGATGAGGGCCTTGCGGACCTCGGGCAGGAGCCAGCTGGGCTTGCTCTCCATCAGGAACTGGGGATCGTCTGAGAACTTCATCGCTTCCGGCCGCCGCACCGCCGTCGTCCCGACCTCGGCGCCGGCTGCGTCGAGGAACCGCACCGACCGGACATCCGTACGAGACGTACTGGCCAGGGTGTTTCGGGCGGGAGAGGTGGTGACCCCGTCCGGACCGGTCCATTCCACCGTCACGGTGCCCACCGGCCCCAGCGCCGCCGTCTGGACCGTCTTGTCACTGGTTCCCTGCGTCGTGTCCCGGTAGCTAGACCAGGCCAGCGCCAGTTCGGAGTTGCTTCCCGCGGGAAGCAGTTCCGCCGTGTCCAGCCAGGATCCCTCCCCGCCCTCGCGCTCGCCGTACGGTGCCGAGACGTGCCCGGCAGCCAGCACTCTGGCCCCGCTCGGAAGGGTGAGCACACCAACCAGAGGACGATTGGGGCCGGCTTTGGTAGCCGGATCCGGATCCGCGGCGAGCAGCTTCCATTCGCCTTCGGCGAACGGCTGCCGGGACGCCATCCAGGTGCGGTAGGCCAGATCCTCGACCCGGGAGAACTTCTCGTCGGCCCCCCCGCGCTCGGGAGCCAGCACCAGGGCCTCCGGGCGCACCCCCGGGCGCTCGGTGAAGAGGTCCCAGTAGTAGGGCTCTTTCCCCTCCTGTTCGGCCAGCAGGGCGTAATGGCCGGGCCGCTCCACCGAGATCTCCTGGACCCCGGCCGTGAGAGGAAGGTCGCGGCTGTTCCCGGTGACCTTGCCGTCGGCGTCGATGGTGGGCGGCTGCTGCAGGCGGGCGCGCTGAGGCCGCTGCGCGACCACGTAGGCGGCCGCGCCCAGGTCCGGGTAGTCGTCCGGGTTCCAGCGGTCGCCGAACTGATCGGGCGAGACCATCCCGAGGAACATCGAGTCCGGCTCGGTCCACTCCCCCACCGACATCGCGTCGGCGGCCGTGCCGGCCCGCCCGTAGAACTGGATCAGCGTCGGTCCCCCGGACTCGCCTCCCGGCCAGGTCCCGACCACCGCCGCGATCCGGTAGTTCCCGATGTCCGAGGCGTAGACCACCTTGGCGTCCCGGACCGGCTGCTTGAGTTCCGGCATCGGTCCCACGTCGATGTGGTCGAGGTCCAGCAGGTCGTGCCGAGCGGCCCAGTCGCCGAGGGCGTTCACCCACTGCGTGTCGTCGGCCAGGTTGCCTCTGGTCTCGACCAGGTACTTCGGGGTGCGCCGGTCGGCCGGGGCGGACTTGTCCTGCTCGGGGCCCAGCACTGCCTGCTGCACCACGAGCAGGCCCACCACCGCGGCGGCCGCGGCCGCCAGGGCGAGCGCGGCCCGCCGACGGCGCCGGGTCCGGGAGCGGACCAGGAATTTCTGGATCTCCTCCCACGGCGGGGTGGGAGCGGGCCGCTCGGCCAGCGCGACGTCGACGTCGTCGAGCAGAGCGCGGATCTCTCCGGACAGCCGGTCGTTCGTCACGGGGTCTCCATCCGGTCCAGCCCCAGGACCGCTCCGAGCACCTGCGGGTGCCGGCGCAACTGGGCGATCGCCTTGGACAGCTGGGACTTCACGGCACCGGTACTGATCCCGAGCATCCGCGCGGTCTCCTCGACCGAACGGTCCTCCCACAGCCGCAGCACCACGACGGTGCGTTGCCGGGGCGGCAGGTCGCTCAGCGCGGCCCAGAGACCGGAACGCAGGGCGTAGGTCTCGGCGTGGTCGTACGCCTGCGCCGGCTGCTGCACGATCGCGTCCAGCGACGTCTCGGGATGCCGGCGGCGCCGGTGGCGGGAGGCCGCGGTGTTCGCGACCGCGGCCCGCACATAGCTCTCCGGAGAATCCGACCGGATCCGGTCCCACCGCCGCCAGCACTTCTCCAGGGCCACCTGCACCACGTCCTCGGCCAGCTGGTGATCGCCCGTCAGCAGGAATGCGTAACGCTGCAGCGCGCCCCACCGGGCGGCGACGAACCGCCGGAAGTTCGTCTCGGCCGACTCCTGGTCCAGTTCCCGGGCCTCGGCACCGTTCTCGGTGACCAGGTCGTAGCGCGGCCGCGGCGGATCGGCGGGTTTGCTGAGCAGGCGCAGCGCACTCAGCGCCGGCAGCAGGGCCATCAAGGGGTTCTCCGAGAGCTCGCCGGACAAGGACGATATTCCAGACGCGGACAGCCCACCCACAGGTTTCCGCCGAATCGGAACTTTCTGCCCGGGCCACCGCCCCGCACCGGTACCCGGCCGTGCCAGACTCCCCGGCCATGAGCACTCCTGTTCTCGTCGCCTGCTCGCACGGCACCCGGTCCGAGGCCGGGCGCGCCGTGATCGCCGAGTTCCGGTCGGCCCTGGCCGCCGCCCGCCCCGGACTGCGGGTGGAGGCTGCCCACGTCGACGTGGAGGAGCCGTTCGTCGGCGACGTGGTCGCCGGGCTGGACGCGCCGGTGGTCGTGGTGCCGCTGCTGCTCTCCACCGGTTTCCACGTCAAGACCGACATCGGCCGGGCGGTCGCCTCCGCCCCGGGCCGGGCCCGGGCGGCCGAACCGCTCGGCCCGGACGCTCTGCTGGTCAAGGTGCTGCAGGACCGGCTGGCCGAGGCCGGGGCAGCCGAGGACGACGTGATCGTGCTGGCCGCAGCGGGTTCCAGCGATCCGGCGGCCTCCGCCGCGGTGGAGGAGACCGCGGCTGCGCTGTCCGCGGCCCGGGGTGGCGCCGTGGTCACCACCGGCTACGCGGCCGCGGGCACACCCACGGTGGCCGATGCGGTTTCTGCGGCCCGGGCGGCGCATCCGGGGGCCCGGGTCACGGTCGCCAGCTACCTGCTCGCCCCGGGGCAGTTCGTCACCCGGCTCAACGAGGCCGGGGCCGACCGGGTCAGCGCTCCGATGGCCCCGCACCCGGCCCTGGTCGAACTGGCGCTGCGGCGTTTCGACGAGGCCCTGGTTATGGTCCTTTAGGGGGTCGCCGACCGGACCGGCGGACCGGAAGGATCGGGCGGGTGAAGAAATCACGCACGATCGCAGCCGGTTCAGTGCTCGTGGCCGCCCTGGCCGTCTCCTCCGGCCCGGCCTCGCCCGCGCAGGCCGCGCCCGGAACCTCGGCCGCCGTGCCGAAGGTCAGCCTGGGCAAGACCCTGGCCACCGGGCTGGACGTGCCCTGGGGAGTCACCTTTCTCTCCGGCGGCTCGGCCCTGGTGGCACAACGCCCCAGCGGGGTGGTGGTCAAGGTCAGCCCCAAGGGCAAGCGGGTGAAGGTGGGCACGGTGCCCGGGGTCTTCGACGACGGTGAGGGCGGCCTGCTCGGCCTCGCTCTCAAACCCGGCTCGAAAGCGTCCAAAAGCAAGCCCGTCCAGCTCTACGCCTACCTGACCACCAGGACCGACAACCGCATCGTCCGGATGAGCTTCGACGGGGCGAAGCTGGGTAAGCCGAAAACCGTGCTCACCGGTATCCCCAGCGCCTGGAACCACAACGGCGGCGCGATCACGTTCGGCCCCGACGGCAAGCTCTGGATCGGCACCGGCGACGCCGCCGAGACCGAGAACGCCCAGGACAAGAAGAGTCTCGGCGGCAAGATCCTGCGGATCAACCCGAACGGCACGGTGCCCGCCGACAACCCGTTCAAGGGCTCGGCGGTGTACTCGCTGGGCCACCGCAACGTGCAGGGCCTGGCCTTCGACCCGGCCGGCCGGGCCTGGGCCACCGAGTTCGGCCAGGACACCTGGGACGAGTTCAACCGCATCCTGCCCGGCCGCAACTACGGCTGGCCGCTGGTCGAGGGCAAGAAGAAGCGCAAGGGCTTTGTCTCGCCGAAGGTGCAGTGGCGTACCGACGTCGCCTCCCCCAGCGGCCTGGCGATCGTGAACGGGGTGGCCTACCTGGGTGCGCTGCGCGGCGAGCGGCTCTGGGCGGTTCCGCTGAAGGGCAAGAGCGTGGGTACCCCGAAGAGCCTGATCAAAGGACGATTCGGCCGGCTCCGGAACGTGGTGGCCGCTCCCGGCGGCAAGAGTTTGTGGGTAACCACGTCGAACACCGACGGACGCGGGGAGCCGGGTAAGTCGGACGACCGCGTGGTGCGGCTCGACCTGGGCTGAGTCTCAGGGGCCGGAGCGGCCCAGCCGGTCGGCCATCGCGGCCAGGTCGCCTGCACTCATCGCGTGCCCGTAGTGCAGGCCCTGGCCGAACCCCACGCCCATCCGGCGCACCAGGTCGTCCACCTGGCTGGTCTCCACGCCCTCGACCACCACGCTCACCCCGACCGTGCGGCTCAGGTCGAGCACCGCCCGGGTGATCGCCCGCGAGCGTGGCTCGGAGACCAGGCTGCTGGTCAGGGCGCGGTCGATCTTCAGGATGTCGGCGGGCAGGCGCTGCAGGTAGCCGAGGGCCGAGTAGCCGGTGCCGAAGTCGTCGATCGCGATGGTCAGGCCCAGGGCGGCGAGGCGGTGCAGGGTCTGGGCGGCCTGTCCCTCCTCGACCAGCACCTGCTCGGTCACCTCGATGACGAACTGCTCGCGGGGGGCGCCGTGGGCGGTCAGCGCCTCCTGCACCACCTGGTGGAACCCGGGCACCCGCAGCTGGACCGGGCTGACGTTGCAGTTGATCCGCAGGCCGCGGTCGAACAGCCCCTCCTTCACGGCGCTGCTCAGCGTGGCCTCGAGGATCTGCTCACCGATGTCGACCACCAGGCCGGTCTGCTCCGCCACGGTGATGAACTCGTCCGGGCCGACCCGGCCCAGCTGCGGGTCGGTCCACCGGGCCAGGGCCTCGGCGCCGGTCACCACGCCCCGGCGCAGGTCGACGATCGGCTGGAACTGCACGGTGATCGCGCCGTCCTCGACCGCGGTGCGCAGCCTCTCCTCCACCCGCAGCCGGCGCTGGCGGATCTGCGCGACCGTGGCGTCGTAGACCTCGACCCGGTTCCGGCCGGTGGCCTTGGCCACGCGGAGCGCTGCGCCGGAGGCGGACAGGGCGCCCAGCGGGTCCACCACGGTGGGCCTGGCGAAGTCGTCCTCGGGGGCGGACCGGCTGTCCAGGTCGGCCAGGGTGGCCCGGGCGTCGACGGCGGCCACGCCGATGCTGGCCGAGACCTCCACCCGGTTGACCCCGTCCACGTCGGCGGCGGACTGCCGCACGGCGGTGACCACGGTCTGGCCGACCTGGGTGCCGATCTCCAGGCTGCCCGGCAGGAGCACGGCGAACTCGTCGCCCCCGATCCGGCTGACCAGGGCGCCCGGGGGCACCGCGGCGGCCAGGCGGTGGGCCACCGCGGCCAGCAGCTTGTCGCCGGTGGCGTGGCCGAGCAGGTCGTTCACGTCCTTGAAGCCGTCGAGGTCGACGGTGAGCAGGCACCACGGCTCGCCG
This sequence comes from Kineosporia sp. NBRC 101677, assembly GCF_030269265.1. Taxonomy (NCBI): domain Bacteria; kingdom Bacillati; phylum Actinomycetota; class Actinomycetes; order Kineosporiales; family Kineosporiaceae; genus Kineosporia; species Kineosporia sp. NBRC 101677. The sequence continues at coordinate 591,933 of NZ_BSTA01000004.1, read as the reverse complement.
TGCTGCAGCCGGGCCATCTGCGCCTGCAGGACGCGGCGGTTGGCCAGGCCGGTCAGCGGGTCGGCGGTGGCCTCCTCGTTCAGCCGCTGCAGCAGGGCCGCGCGGATGCGGGTGTTCAGCAGCTCGCGGCCGCCGAACACGATCACCGCGATCATCACCAGGACCAGCGCCACCTTGTCGGTGTCGTCGGCGACCAGCAGCGCGGCCAGCGAGACCATCAGCAGCACCAGGCTGGCGGTGGTGGTGACCACCACGCCGCGGGCCTCCGGGTCGACCGGCGCGGACCGGTCGTCGGCCGGGCCCGCCTGGTGGTTCAGCAGACCGTAGGCGATCACCGGCCAGGCCAGGCACCAGAGCAGGGCGGCCCACCAGGGCCAGGTCTCGCCGATGGTCAGCGCCGCCCGCAGGGAGACCAGGTCGCCGACCACGTACAGGCCGGCGCCGACCGCGGCGAGGAGCAGGTTGCGGTCGAGGTCGCGGACGTAGGCCAGCACGGCGAAGCAGATCACGGTCAGGTCGGCGATCAGCACCAGCACGGCCATCACCACGTCGGCCTCGAGCGGCCGGTCGCTCAGGGCCCGGGCGAAGGCGAAGTGCCAGACCGGCAGGGCCACGGTGACACCGAGCAGGACGGAGTCCAGCCCCAGACGCCAGGCCGCCCGGCGGCCCGGGGTGCGGCGCGGCACCAGCAGCAGGCCCCACACGGCCAGCGGCGCGGCAACGAGCGCGATGCCGTCGCCGGCCGCCGGGAACACCTGGTCGGTCAGGCCGTTCACGACCTGACCGATCCCCCAGAACACCAGCGAGGCACCGAGGACCTGGCGGTAGCGCGCCGGGCCGTCGGTGGTGCCCCGCCAGGCCAGGACGGCACCGCAGGCCAGGGCCACCGCACCGGTCAGCCCGGTGGCCAGCTCCCGGGCCTGCGGCCCGTGGCCCGGCCCGGCCAGCGTCAGGGCCACCACGCAGGCGACGGCGAAGACCGCCGCCGCCCGCAGGGCGATGTCCCCGGACGCCCGCCCGGAAGCGGGCGTCACCGCGTCGCGTAACACGGTTCGGGCACTCAGGCGTCCTCGGCCGGGGCGAGCCGCTCGATCACGAGCTCGCGGACCCGGGCCGCGTCGGCCTTCCCCCGCATCTCCTTCATCACGGCACCGATCAGGGCCCCGGCCGCCTGGACCTTGCCGGCCCGGATCTTGTCGGCGATCCCCGGGTTGGCCTCGATCGCCCGGTCGACGGCCTCGCCGAGCGCGCCGTCGTCGGACACCACGACCAGACCGCGGGCCTGCACGACCTGCTCCGGGTCGCCCTCGCCGGCCAGCACGCCCTCGAGCGCCTGCCGGGCCAGGGTGTCGGTGAGCTTGCCCGCGTCGACCAGCGACTGCAGCTGGGCGATCTGGGCCGGCGTCACCGGCATCTCGGCCAGCGGCTTCTCCTGCTGGTTGGCCAGCCGGGCCAGCTCACCCGTCCACCACTTGCGGGCCGCCGCCGACGAGGCGCCGGCCGCGACCGTGGCCTCGACCAGCTCGACCGCGCCGGCGTTGTAGAGGTCGCGCATCTCCTTGTCGGAGAAGCCCCACTCGCCCTGCAGCCGGCGCCGGCGCTCGGCCGGCGGCTCGGGCAGGGTGCCGCGCAGTTCCTCGACCCACTCGGCCGAGGGCGCGATCGGCACCAGGTCGGGCTCGGGGAAGTAGCGGTAGTCGTCGGCGTCGGACTTGGGCCGGCCGGAGGTGGTGATCCCGGTGTCCTCGTGCCAGTGCCGGGTCTCCTGCAGGATGCTGCCGCCGTCGACCAGCACGGCCGCCTGACGGGAGATCTCGTACTTGACCGAGCGCTCCACGCTGCGCAGCGAGTTGACGTTCTTGGTCTCGGTCCGGGTACCGAACTTCACCGCGTCCTGGTCCTGCGGCTTCTCCGAGCGTGGCCGCAGCGAGGCGTTGACGTCGCAGCGCATCGAGCCCTGCTCCATCTTCACGTCGCTGACCTTCAGCGCCCGCAGCAGCTCGCGCAGCGCGGACACGTAGGCCTTGGCCACCTCGGGGGCCCGGGAGCCGGCCCCGGTGATCGGCTTGGTGACGATCTCGATCAGCGGGATGCCGGCCCGGTTGTAGTCGACCAGCGAGTACTCCGCGCCCTGGATGCGGCCGGTGGCGCCGCCGACGTGCAGCGACTTACCGGTGTCCTCCTCCATGTGGGCGCGCTCGATCTCGACCCGGAAGGTCTCGCCGTCCTCCAGCTCGACGTCCAGGTAGCCGTTGAAGGCGATCGGCTCGTCGTACTGCGAGGTCTGGAAGTTCTTCGGCATGTCCGGGTAGAAGTAGTTCTTCCGGGCGAACCGGCACCACTCGGCGATCGAGCAGTTCAGCGCCAGGCCGATCCGGATCGCCGACTCCAGGCCGGTCTGGTTCAGCACCGGCAGCGCGCCGGGCAGGCCCAGGCAGACCGGGCACACCTGGGTGTTCGGCTCGGCGCCGAACTCGGTGCGGCAGCCGCAGAACATCTTGGTGGCGGTGTTCAGCTCGACGTGCACCTCGAGGCCGAGCACCGGGTCGAACCTCTCGAGGGCCTCGTCGTAGTCGAGCACCTCGGCGAACTGGCTGAGCGAGGTCACTTCGTCGCCTCCTTCTTGGCGAGGATCGGGCCGCCCCAGCTCTCCACCAGCAGGGCTTCCAGCGCGGCGCCGACCCGGTAGAGCCGGTCGTCGGCCTGGGCCGGGGCCAGCAGCTGGATACCGGCCGGCAGCCCGTCCTCGTCGGCCAGGCCGGAGGGCAGCGACATGCCGGGGACCCCGGCCAGGTTGGCCGGGATGGTGGCCACGTCCTGCAGGTACATCGACAGCGGGTCGTCGAGCTTGGCGCCCAGCTTGAACGCGGTGGTCGGGCTGGTCGGGCTGACCAGCACGTCGGCCTGGCCGAAGGCGGCGGCGAAGTCGCGCTGGATCAGCGTGCGCACCTTCTGGGCCGAGCCGTAGTAGGCGTCGTAGTAGCCGGACGAGAGGGCGTAGGTGCCCAGGATGATCCGGCGCTTGACCTCGTCGCCGAAGCCGGCGGCGCGGGTGGCGGCCATCACCTGCTCGGCGCTGGGCGCGTCCACGCCGGCGGGGGCGACCCGCAGGCCGTACCGCATGGCGTCGAACTTGGCCAGGTTGCTGCTGGCCTCGCTCGGCAGGATCAGGTAGTAGGCGGCCAGCGCGGCGGTGAAGCTCGGGCAGGACACCTCCACGATCTCGGCGCCGGCCTTGGTCAGCAGGGCCAGCGACTCGTCGAAGCGGGCCATCACGCCGGCCTGGTAGCCGCCCTCACCGCCGTGCAGCTCGCGGATCACGCCGATCTTCATCCCGGCGATGCCGTTCTGCGCGCCCTCGCGAGCAGCCGCCACGACGTCCGGGTAGGGCCCGGTCAGGCTGGTCGAGTCGAGCGGGTCGTGCCCGGCCATCACCTCGTGCAGCAGGGCCGTGTCGAGCACCGTGCGGGCGCACGGGCCGGCCTGGTCGAGGCTGCTGGCCAGGGCGATCAGGCCGTAGCGGGAGACCGCGCCGTAGGTCGGCTTCACGCCGACCGTGCCGGTGACACTGGCCGGCTGGCGGATCGAGCCACCGGTGTCGGTGCCGGTGGCCAGGGGCGCCTCGAAGGCGGCCAGCGCGGCCGAGGAGCCACCGCCGGAACCACCCGGGATGCGGTCCAGGTCCCACGGGTTGCGGGTCGGGCCGTAGGCCGAGTGCTCGGTGGAGGAGCCCATCGCGAACTCGTCCATGTTGGTCTTGCCCAGGGTGACCAGCCGGGCCTCGCGGAGCCGGCGGACCACCGTGGCGTCGTAGGGCGGGACCCAGCCCTCGAGCATCTTCGAGCCGGCCGTGGTGGGCAGGCCCTTCGTGGCCATCACGTCCTTGACCGCGATCGGCACCCCGGCCAGGGCGCCGAGCTGCTCGCCGGCGGCCCGGGCGGCGTCGACGGCGGCCGCGTCGGCCAGCGCCTGCTCACCGGCCACGTGCAGGAACGCGTGCACGTCCCCGTCGACGGCGGCGATCCGGTCCAGGTGGGCCTGGGTGACCTCGACGGCGGAGACCTCGCCGGACGAGAGCAGGCCCGAGAGCTCGGCCGCGGTGCGGCGGATCAGCTCGCTCATCAGTCCTCCTCAAGGATGCGGGGAACGCGGAAACGCTGCTCCTGCTGGGCCGGGGCTCCCGCGAGTGCCTGCTCCGCGGACAGGCCGGGGCGCGGCTCGTCCGGGCGGGTCACGTTGACGAGTGGCATCGGGTGCGACGTGGCGGGCACGTCGTCCCCGGCCACCTCGCGGACCTGGGCCACGGCGCCGAGAATCACGTCGAGCTGGCCGGCCATCCGGTCCAGCTCCTCGTCGTTCATCTCGATCCGGGCGAGTCCGGCGAGGTGGGCCACCTCATCGCGAGAGATCGCGGGCATGAGGAGGGGCTCCCTTGCGTTCGGTGGTGGTGCTTGCTCTGCTAAATGCGATGGCAGTCTACGGTCACGATCACCCGCCCCACGCGCATGACTCCCGGACCTGCCCCTGAGCGGCCCCAGCCGTTTCATGTCCGTAACCTGAACCGCCCGATCCGGAGGTCCCACCCTTGTCCCAGGACGTCGAGCCCACGAACACCGACGAGGGCACGCCCGCCCTGCCCCCGTTCAACGCGGTCGCCGTACGGGAGGTCGACCCGGCCGACGCCGACCCCGGCCTGCCCGACGGGGACACCGTCCTGGCCGCCGCCCGGCACGTGTTCGGCAACCCCGAGGCCGAGATCTGCATCGTCGAGTTCGGTGACTACGAGTGCCCCTACTGCGCCGGGGCCGCTCCGGTGCTGCACGAGGTCGTCGATTCCTCCGAGGGCCGGGTGCGCCTGGTCTTCCAGAACTTCCCGCTCTTCGAGATGCACCCCTTCGCCCTGACCGCCGCCCTGGCCGCCGAGTCGGCCGAGGCCAGCGCCGGGTCGGAGGTGTTCTGGAAGATGCACCACAAGCTGTTCAAGAACCAGACCCGGCTGACCGACCGCGACCTACGGCTGTACGCGGAGTACGTCGGCGCGGATCCGGAACGGGCGGCCGGCGAGAAGGCGCAGGAGTTCGCACCCCTGGTGCAGGCCGACTACGCGGCGGGCGTGGCCAGCGGTGTCTCCGGCACCCCCACGCTGTTCATCAACGGAACGCCGTACTCCGGTGTGGTCGACGTCCCATCGATCCGCCGGGCCACCAACGGCAGTCCCGCGGCCCAGCCTCGTCGCCGGTTCTTCGGACTCAGCTGAAAACCCAATGGTGGACGTCCGACGCGACTGCTGTCGGACGTCCACCATTTGGTTGTGGTCGGGTCGGGTGCGGTGCTTTCTACCGCCCGAACGTGCGGGGGTAGGCCGGCGCCGTCCAGGGCAGCGGGGGTAGCTCCGGCGGCGCCGTGTCACCGGAGGGTGAGCAGAGCGGCATCCGCTCGCCCATCACCCGCAGCACCCAGACCCCGATCACCGCCGCCAGCATCGAGCCGGCCAGGATCCCGATCTTGGCCTGGTCCTGCAGCGACTCGTCGTCGAAGGCCAGGTCGGTGATGAACAGCGAGATGGTGAACCCGATCCCGGCCAGCAGGGCGGCACCGACCAGGTGGCCGTAGCGCACCCCGCCCGGCAGCATGCCCACCCCCGAGCGCAGCGCACCGACCGCGAACATGGTGATGCCGAGGCCGTTGCCGAGAATGAGCGACACCATCACGCCGATCGTGACCGGTGAGGTCAGCGCGGTCTCGAGGGTCTCCGAGCTGAGCTCGACCCCGGCGTTGGCCAGTCCGAAGGCGGGGATGACGGCGAACGCCGACCACGGGTGCAGCCAGGTCTGCAGCCGCTCGTTCGCCGAGACCGTGCTGTTGGCGGCCAGGTTCGCCAGCCGCACGCCGTCGGCCGAGGGGTTCTCGATCAGCGCCCGGCCGAAGATCACCAGCTCGCGGCTGCGGTTCTCCGGGGTGGAGGCGGGGATCAGCAGACCGGCCACGACCCCGGCCAGTGTGGGGTGCACCCCGCAGGCATAGGCGGCGAACCACAGGGCGAGGGTGAGGATCACGTAGGGCGTGAGCTTCCAGTAGCCGACCCAGCGCAGCACGCCGAACAGCACCACGATGCCGGCCATCACGAACAGCGGCACGATCTGGATGTCGTCGGAGTAGAAGATCGCCATCACCGCGATCGCGCCGATGTCGTCCACCACGGCCAGGGCCAGCAGGAACATCCGCAGCCGGTCGGGGCAGTGCGGGCCGAACAGGGCCAGCACGCCGAGCACGAACGCGGTGTCGGTGGACATCACGATGCCCCAGCCGTTCATCGCCTCGCCGCCGTCGCCGAACAGCACGTTGATGATCAGGTAGATCGCGATCGGGATGCCCAGACCACCGATCGCCCCGATCGCCGGGACGCTCATGATCCGCCGGTCGCTGAGCTCCCCGGCGGTGGTCTCGCGGGCCACCTCCAGCCCGATCACCATGAAGAACACGGCCATCGCGGCGTCGTTGACGAAGTGGTGCAGGTCCATCTCGAACACGGCGTCGCCGAAGGCGATCCGCACCGGGAGCTCCCACAGGTGGTGGTAGCTCTCTCCCCAGGGGGAGTTCACCCAGATCAGCGCCACCACACTGGCCGCCAGCAGCACGGCGGCGCTGCTGGCCTCGTTGTGGATGAAGCGACGGAGCGAGGGGGTCATCGACGGGGTGACGAAACGCAGGGGAGGCCCTGGACGCAGACTGACGGCCATGCGCCACATCCTGCCTCACCCAGGGAACGCCCTGGTTACACAGCAGGTACCAAGGTCAGCAGGCTCACACCGCCTGGGCGGCCGCCCGGCCGGCCGTCCTCCCGCTGAACAGGCAACCGCCCAGGAAGGTGCCCTCGAGCGCCCGGTAGCCGTGCACCCCTCCCCCGCCGAACCCGGCGACCTCCCCCGCGGCGTAGAGCCCGGGCACCGGTTCCCCGTCCGCCCCGAGCACCCGGGAGTCCAGGTCGGTCTGCAGCCCGCCCAGGGTCTTGCGGGTGAGCACGTTCAGCCGCACGGCGATCAGCGGGCCTGAGCGGGGGTCGAGCAGGCGCTGCTCCCCGGCGGTGCGCAGCAGGCGGTAACCCCGGTAGCTGCGCAGGTCACGGATGGCCAGGATCTGCTCGTCCACCGAGGAGGGGTCGACGATCTGCCGGTCCCGTTCCAGCACCGACGCCTCGAGCGTGGCCAGGTCGAGCAGAGGTTCGGCGGTGGTCGCGTTCATCGCCTGGACCAGCGCGGGCAGGTCGTCACCGGTGACGAAGTCGACCCCGTTGTCGAGGAAGGCACGCACCGGCCGGGCCGGGCCGGGCCTGACCCGGCCGAGCAGCTTCGGCAGCGACTTCTCGGTCAGGTCGGGGTTCTGCTCGGACCCGCTGAGGGTGAACTCCTTCTCGACGATCTTGTGCGAGAGGACGAACCAGCTGTGGTCGTGGCCGGTGGTGCGCAGGTACTGGAGCGTGCCCAGGGTGTCGGCGCCGGGGTAGAGACGGGCGGGCAGCCGCCGGCCCCGGGCGTCCACCCAGAGCGAGGACGGCCCGGGCAGGATGCGGATGCCGTGGTCGGGCCAGATCGCGTCCCAGTTGTGCAGGCCCTCGGTGTAGTGCCACATCCGGTCGGGGTTGATCACCGTGCCGCCGGCCTTCTGGGTGATCTGCAGCATGCGGCCGTCGACGTAGGCCGGGACCCCGGTGACCAGGTGCTCGGGCGCGGTGCCGAGGCTCTGCGGCCAGGCCGCGCGGACCAGCTCGTGGTTGCCGCCGATACCGCCGGACGTGACGATCACGGCCTGCGCCGTGTAGCTGAACTCGCCTACCTCGCGGCGGTTACCGCCCACCCCGCGCGGGCGCTGATCGGGCGACAGCAGCGAGCCCCGCACCCCGGTGACGGCTGCGCCCTCGGTGACGAGGGCATCCACCCGGTGCCCGAAGGCCAGCGTGACCAGGCCCTTGGCCACCGCTTCGCGGACCCGGCGCTCGAACGGCTCGACCACCCCGGGCCCGGTGCCCCAGGTGATGTGGAAGCGGGGCACGGTGTTCCCGATCCCGCCGACCCGCCCCTCGCCCCGCTCGGCCCAGCCGACCAGCGGGAACCACTTCAGCCCGAGCCCGGAGAGCCAGGACCGCTTCTCGCCCGCCGCGAAGTCGACGTAGGCCTCGGCCCAGCGCCGCGGCCAGAGGTCCTCGTCGCGGTCGAAACCGGCCGTGTCCTGCCAGTCCTGCCAGGCCAGCTCGTGCGAGTCGCGGATCCGCATCCGGCGCTGCTCGGGCGAGTCGACCAGGAACAGCCCGCCGAACGACCAGAACGCCTGCCCACCGAGGTTCTGCTCACCCTCCTGGTCCAGCAGGAGCACCCGTTTTCCGGCATCCGCGAGCTCGGCGGTGGCGACCAGCCCGGACAGACCGGCCCCGACCACGATGACGTCAGCGTCCATCGCCGAATCCCATCATGATCGGCGGACCGGCAGAAGACCTTTGGGCGCACTGATGACGCTTTGGCCCCGCATCCCCGATGGCGGCCGGCGCTCAGCCCGGCGACGAGGTGTACACGTGGTACCCGGTGTACACCTCGTTCAGCCGCGGAACATGGCCCGCACCAGATCAGCGGCAGGGGTGAGCACCGCCTGCCGCAGCCAGCGCCAGCAGCCCTGCACAGCGCGCCCGACCGGGACCACCGTGTGCCGCCAGACCCAGCCCAGGGCCAGGCCGATCGGCCGCAGCGTGAAGCGGTAGACCTGGTGGAGCAGCCATCCGGCGCCTAGCCAGCCCGGGCGCAGCAGGTAGCGGTAGAGCTGGGTCAGCACCCAGAGCACCGGACGCCAGAGCAGCTCGGCCAGCGGCACCAGGCAGCGCCGCCAGAGGAAGACGAGCGGGATCTCGACCAGGTAGTGCCAGAGCGGGCGGAGCACGTGGTGCCAGGCGAAGCGCAGGGGCACCACGACCAGGTAGTACCCGAGGAACTCAAGGGCCGGCCGGAGCAGGTGCCGCCAGAGGTAGCCGAAGGGCCGGGCCACGAGGTTGCGCCAGAGGTACTCCAGCGGAACCACGACCAGCCGGTGCAGGAGCCACCCCAGCGGACGGAACACGTAGGCCACGACCGCCCGCCCCAGCACCTTCAGCAGTTCCCAGGCCAGGCGGAAGGGCAGGACGAACACCACGGCGACGACCCGGACGAGCCACGGGACCTGCGCTTCGGACGGGCTACCCACCTGCGGCGACATGCTCACGGGCAAGGGACGTGCTTCTCCCCTGACCCGTTGCAGAGCTTCAGCTATTTCTCTTCTGCAGCGGCCTCCTCGTCGGCTGCGGGGGTCACCGCGCCGGGGCCCTGGTCGAGGAGGAGGCGGAAGCCGGCCTCGTCGAGGACGGGGACGCCGAGCTGGATGGCCTTGTCGTACTTGCTGCCCGCGGCCTCGCCGGCGACCACGAAGCTGGTCTTCTTCGAGACGCTGCCCGAGGCCTTGCCGCCGCGGGTCAGGATGGCCTCCTTGGCCTCGTCGCGGCTGAAGCCTTCGAGCGAGCCGGTGACGACCACGGTGACGCCCTCGAGGGTGCGGGGCACCGACTCGTCGACCTCGTCGGCCATGCGTACCCCGGCCTCGGCCCAGCGGCGCACCACCTCGGCGTGCCAGTCGACGTCGAACCACTCCTTGACGGCGACCGCGATGACCGGGCCGCAGCCGTCGACGGCGGCCAGTTCTTCCTGGGTGGCGTCGCGGATCTTCTCCATCGAGCCGAGCGACTGGGCCAGGGCGCGGGCCGCGGTGGGCCCGACGTGGCGGATGGACAGGGCCACGAGAACCCGCCACAGCGGCTGGTTCCTGGCCTTGCTCAGGTTGTCGAGCAGCTTCTGGCCGTTGGCCGAGAGCTCGCCGTCCTTGCGGGTGTAGATCGGCACCGTGCGCACGACCTCGGGGGTGAGGTCGAACAGGTCGCCCTCGTCCTTCACCGCGCCGGCCTGGAGCAGGCCGATGGCGCCCTCCCAGCCCAGGGCCTCGATGTCGAAGGCGCCGCGGCCGGCCACGTGGAAGAGCCGCTCGCGCAGCTGGGCCGGGCAGGTGCGGGCGTTGGGACAGCGGATGTCCTTCTCGCCCTCCTTCTCGTAGCGCAGCTCGGTGCCGCACTCGGGGCAGTGGGTGGGCATCTCGAACTCGCGCTCGCTGCCGTCCCGCGCCTCCGCCACCGGCCCGACGATCTCGGGGATCACGTCGCCGGCCTTGCGCAGCACCACCGTGTCGCCGATGAGCACACCCTTGCGCTTCACCTCGAAAGCGTTGTGCAGGGTGGCCATCCCGACGGTGGAACCGGCCACCAGCACCGGTTCCATCACGCCGTAGGGGGTGACCCGGCCGGTGCGCCCGACGTTGACCCGGATGTCGAGGAGCTTGGTGTTCACCTCTTCCGGCGGGTACTTGAAGGCGATGGCCCAGCGCGGCGCCCGGCTGGTGGCCCCGAGCCGGCGCTGCTGCGCCACCTCGTCGACCTTCACCACCACCCCGTCGATCTCGTGCAGCTGGTCGTGCCGGTGCTCGCCGAAGTGCTCGACGAACTGCACCACCTCGTCGATGCTGCCCACCACCCGGTAGGTGCCCGAGGTGGGCAGGCCCCAGGCCTTCAGCAGCTCGTAACTGCCCGACTGCGAGGTGATGTCGAACCCGGTGCGGGCGCCCAGCCCGTGCACCAGCATGTGCAGCGGACGGGTGGCGGTGACCCGCGGATCCTTCATGCGCAGCGAACCGGCCGCGGCATTGCGCGGATTGGCGAACGGCGCCTTGCCCGACTCGACCAGCCGGGTGTTCAGGTCGGCGAACGCCTCGATCGGGAAGAACACCTCACCGCGCACCTCGACCCGCTGCGGGAAGGGCACCCCCTCGACCTCGGTGAGCACGTGCGGGACGCCCTGGATGGTGCGCACGTTGAGGGTGACGTCTTCTCCGGTGCGGCCGTCGCCGCGGGTGGCCCCGCGCACCAGCCGGCCCTCTTCGTAGAGCAGGTTCACGGCCAGCCCGTCGATCTTCAGCTCGCACAGGTACTTGACCGGGCCGGCGTCGCGCTCGACCCGGGCGGCCCATTCGCGCAGCTCGTCGAAGCTGAAGGCGTTGTCGAGGCTGAGCATGCGCTCGAGGTGGTCGACCGGCTCGAAGTCGGTGGACCAGGTGCCACCCACCTGCTGGGTGGGCGAGTCGGGCGTGCGCAGGCCGGGATGCTCGGCCTCCAGCCCCTCGAGCCGCTTCAGCAGAGCGTCGAACTCGCCGTCGGAGACGGTCGGCGCATCGCGCACGTAGTAGGCGAAACGGTGACCCCGGATCTGCTCGGCCAGATCGGCCCAGCGGTGACGCGCCTCTTCCGGCACCGGGGCCTGGCCCTCGACCACGCCGCCCTCGGGCAGGCCCTCCGCCGCGCTCATCTCTGCTTCAGCCACGAGCCCATTGAACCGCGCCCCACCGACATTCTTCGCGACGAAGGAGCCGCGGCGGACGCTCAGGCCGGCCGGTGGAACTCGGCCAGCTGCTCCGGCCCGTGGCCGGTGAGGTTCGACAACCGCAGATCCCCGCCCGCGAACGAGCGCAGCTCAGCCTCGGTGAGGGGCCACGGCGGTCCCTCTTGCGGGTCAGCGCCGTGACCGAGCACGAACGTGATCACCAGCAACGTGCCGCCCGGCGCCACCAGCGACGAGACCCCCGAGACCGCGCGCTCACGCACCGACCGGGACATGGCCTGCACGGTGTAGATCTCCACCACCAGGTCGAACGCGCCGACCAGATCGGGTGCGAGCTGCAGCAGATCGGCCTGACGGTAGGTCACGGCGGAGGCGGGGTAGCGCTCCCGGCACAGCCGCAGCGCCGTCTCCGAGATGTCGAAACCCGTGGTGGCCAGGCCCAGCGCGGCCAGGTACTCGGCGTCCGCCCCCATCCCGCAGCCGACCACGACCGCCTGGGCCGACCCGTCCACCGAATGTTCCCCGAACCACCCGGTCAGCGCCGGATGCGGCTCCTCACGGGGCCAGGGTCTGGTCACCTCGCCGTCGGCGGCGGCCCGGTAGAGCTCCTCGAACCAACGGGTCGGGGTGCCGTCGGCATTGGCCGCCGCGGCCAGCCGATCGGCCTCGCCCTGCCACCGGACCGGTTCACTCATGTCCGTTCCTGCCCCTCATGCGTCGTAGGCCCGGTCGGCCAGGATCCGCGCCGCCTCCCGGGCGATCTTCAGGGCAGCACGGGCCTGCACCGGCGAAGCCCCGGCGAGGCCACAGGTCGGGGTGACGACCACGTCGGCTGCGCTCTTCGGAGCCAGGCCGAGCTTGCGCCAGGGCGTCCAGATCGCGTCGGCAACCGCCTGGGGACGGGTGTCGGCAGCGGTCGGAACGGCCCCGGCCCACAGGGCGGTGCCGTTCTCGGTGGCCTCGGCCATCTGCTCCCAGCGCTGCGTTCCGAGCTGCGAGATGTCCAGGGACAGCGCATCGGCACCGGTGCGCAGGAGCACGTCGACCGGTGGCTTGGACGCACAACTGTGGACGACGGTGCGCACCGCCCCTGCGGAACGCGCGGCTTCCAGCACGGTCTGCAGACCTTCGACGACGATCGGCTCATCGATCGCCCGCAGCCGGCCGAAGCCGCTGGCGGTGGGCAGGGTGCCGGCCAGCACCGCCTGCACGCCCGGCTCGTCGACCTGCAGGATCAGCTGGGCGCCGGGCACCAGCCGGGCCACCTCTCCGAGGTGCTGGCGGACCCCCTCGGCCAGGGAGGCGACCAGGTCCCGGCAGGCGCCGGGATCGACCACCACCCGCTCCAGACGGGCCAGCCAGAGGCTCGCGGCCAGCGTCCACGGGCCGGTGACCTGCAGCTTGAGCGGCCCCTGGTAGCCGTCGGCGATCTCGGCGAGCACGTCCAGGTCCTGACGCAGCCAGGCCCGGATGCGGTTGTGGTCGCGGCCGGGGTGGTCGACCAGGCGCCAGCCGGAGGGCTGCAGGTCGACGGGCAGGTCGACGAGAAGCCCGGCCCCACGGCCGATCATGTCCGCCCCGGGCCCGCGGGCCGGCAGCTCCGGCAGATAGGGCACCGCGGGCGGTTCGCCGAGCTCGCCGAAGGTGATGCGCATGGTGTCGACGACGTCGGTGCCGGGCCAGGAGCCGATTCCGGTGGCCGCGGCCGGCCCGATCTTCAGCTCGTTCTCCGGCGCGGCGGGCCCGTCAAGGGGGAGGTCACCGGGCAGATGCAGGAAAGAGGACGACGACACGCCCCGAGCCTACGGTGCGCCCGAGCACAGCGTCACCGAGCTCCACCGGCACCCGAGCCGCCGCTGCCCCCGGAGGCGCGGCACCCGTCCATTGTTGGAAATGCTCTTAGCGCCCGAGGCACTCCTGCCCGGCCAACACAGCCAGGTCCCCCGTAGCCGCACCGAACTCCCCGCCGGCCACCTCGTCCTTGGTTCGATAGGCGACCGGTGGGCCGGACGAACCCCACACCACGCTGACGACCGTGGCAATGCGCCCGGCCACTGGCCCAGTGAGCATCCGGACCCGTGTGCCGGGTGCGTGGCCGTCGTCGGCAATCGTGAGCAAAGCGTCGAGAATCTGCCTTACCCCCGCTACTGGCGCCCCTTCCAGCCCCAGCCCCAGTAAGGCCCAAAGTCGTTCCGGCGGTTCATCGAGCAGCAGCCTGATGTCGCGGTCGACCTCGGCCAGCAGCAGATCGATCACCGACTCCTCGCCCAGCTCAGCCGCCTCCGCCAGATCTTGCGGGGTAGGCACGAGTTCCGGTGCGCGCTGCATGACTGCTTGATAGAGCGCACTCAGAAGCGCCTGCCGGCCATCCCCGGCGTACAGCTGCAACCCGGCGGCAGCCTGGAGCGGAGGGAATCGCCTCACCAGATGCTCCGCCCGGCCGTCCGGCAATTGGGAAGCCAACTCGGTGTCGCTCAGCCGTTCGGCGAACCGGCGCCGCTCGCGTTGCTCCACGAAGGCCTGACGCCCGGGGTCAGCGCCACGCGGATACACCGTGCGTCCTTCGGAGGCCGGCGTCTCCCCCACCTGGCTCACCCCGGAGCGTTTGGCCCGCCGACGGGCTCGTACACGCTCATCGTCGGTGTCCTGATCATCCATGGCATACCTCCGATCCGGCTCCCACCGTACGACAGGCTCCCCCGCGAGCCTGGAGCCTTACGGAGGTCCGCAGTACCGTGAGCCAGCGATTACTATCCGCATGCTTCGGCCGGACGCCGGCAGGAACGCGGCGGGCTTCACGGGGGCGTCCGCAGTGGCGCCAGGCATTCTGGAGGCGCACGTGGGAATTCGTACCGAACGCTGGCGCGCGGGCACACCGTGCTGGACCGAGCTCACGGTGGAGGACGTGGAGGAGGCGAAGGCCTTCTACGGACCGCTGCTGGGGTGGTCGTTCGAGCGTTCCCCGTCCGACCACTCGCTCGTGCTGGCCACGGTGGACGGGGTGGAGGCGGCCGGGATCACCGAGATCCACGAGGACATCCTGCGCAGCCCCAGCGAGGAGACCGGACGGCCGACCGGCTGGCTGACCTACTTCGCCACCGACAACCTGAACGCCACCGTCGAGGCCGTGCAGGCGAACGATGGACAGGTTCTCCTGCCGCCCCGAGCCTCGGGCACGCGCGGGCACCGGGCCGTGGTCTGCGACCCGACCGGCGCCCCCTTCGGCCTCTGGCAGGCCGGGGACTCGATCGGCGCGGCCCACGTCCAGGACTCGGGCTCGTTCGTCTGGGACGACCTACGCACACCGGATCCGACCGTAGCCCGGGAGTTCTACGTCAAGCTTTTCGGCTTCCGCAACGAAGCGCTCCCCCCGGAGATGGAACCGGACGACAGCTACCAGACCTTCTCGCACCCAGACGAGGAATGGCCGCTGGGCGGCATGGGCCCGATGATGGGCGACACCGAATCCGCCCCCTACTGGCTCAACTACTTTCAGATCCGCGACATCACCGCGGCGCTGGACTTCGTCGAGTCCACGGGCGGGCAGATCACCCAGCGCGACTTCGAGAGCCCCTTCGGCCGGATGGCCTCGATCCGCGACACCCAGGGCAGCCGGTTCTGGCTCATGCAGCCACCGGCTGAGTGAGTCAGGGCGGGTGTTGGAGGCTCAGACAGTCAGCTTGCGTGGCAACCGGGCTCGGACCACGAAGCTTCCGTCCGGTTCCGGTCCAGCCGTCAGCTCACCCCCGAAGGCCGTCACCCGGTCACGCATCCCGTTGATACCCCTGCCGGATCGGGCCCAGGGACGGCGTGGGGCGGCCTTGGCCGAAGAAGCAGCAGTGACGATGTCGACCTGCACGGCGTCGGAGGTCTGGGCGAGGGTGACGGAAATCGGGCAGCCGGGGGCGTGTTTCAGCGCGTTGGTCAGAGCTTCCTGAACTACGCGGTGCAGGGCGAGGGTCAGGCCGGTCGGCAAGGGGTCGGTGTCGCCCTGGTGGGTGAACTCGATGGTCTGGCCGGCGGAACGGGCTCGCTCGATCAGGGTTTCCAGGGGTTCGTGGGCCGGGGTGCGGTCGGCCTCCTCTCCCGGCGGTGTGCCCGGATCGTGCAGGACGTCGAGCAGTTCACGCAGGTCGGTCATCGCCGAGCGGCCGGTGCGGCTGATCGTGGCCAGGCCGTCGCGCACGCCGTCAGGCCGGTCGGGCAGGAGGAAGGGCAGGGCCTCGGACTGCACCACCATGGCCGTGACGTGATGGGTCACCACGTCGTGCAGTTCGCGGGCGATCCGGGCCCGTTCGGCCGCCACCGCTTCTCTCTCCAGCGCGACGCGGCGCTCGGCCTCGGCCCGGGCGCGCGCCCGCAGGCCCTCGCCGACCACCCAGAACAGTGACAGGGCCACGAAGAAGGTGAGCGAGTCGACCGGGCGCTCGGCGTAGGGGGTGTGCTGCATGGCCACGGCGACGACCACGTAGCCCGCGACGGCCGCAGCCGCCACCAGGGCCCGGCGTCGGGCCAGGTGGGCACCGGCACTGTAGAGCGCCACGTACAGACTGAGCCCGGCCGACGTGGGCTGATAGCCGAGCAACTGGTAGATGCCGACCGCCGGACCGACCAGGGCCAGGCACAGGCCGGGCCGGCGGTGCCGCAGCGCGAGCGGCAGGCACTGGGCCAGGATCAGGAAGAACGAGAGCGGGTCGGCGTCCTGGTCACGCAGGTCCTGGTTGCCCAGCGCCACCCCGAACGTGCCGTTGCCGGGCACCAGCGAGGCCACGGTCAGGACCACGGCCAGCAGCACGTCCCGCGAGCGGCGCACCCGGGTCAAGGTTCGGAGCAGTCGGTTCAGCTGGTGGCGCTGATGGTGGACGATCCGATCACCTGAGTGCCCCGGTACAGCACCAGCGTCTGCCCGGTGGCCACCCCCGCGATCGGCTCGATGAGCTCCACGTCGACGGTTGCGGGCAGCGTCTGCACCGGCCCGGCCTCCGGCCCTCCGGCCTTCACCAGACGGGCGGGCACGGCCCGGCCGTGAGCCCGCACCTGCACGATCAGCTCGGCCCCGGGCTCGGGCACTGGGGCGCACCAGGTGGCCTCGGCGCCGGTGATCGTGCTGACCTTCAGCTCTTCGACCGACCCCACGACCACGGTGTTGGACACCGGCTCGATCGAGAGCACGTAACGCGGCCGGCCGTCGGCCGCGGGCCGCCCGAGGGCCAGGCCCTTGCGCTGGCCGACGGTGAAACCGTAGGCGCCGGAGTGCTCGCCGAGCGTTTCGCCGTTGCTGTCCACGATCCGGCCCGGCTGCTCACCGAGGTGCTTGGCCAGGAACCCCTGGGTGTCGCCGTCGGAGATGAAGCAGATGTCGTGGCTGTCGGGCTTCTTGGCCACCCGCAGCCCACGCTCGGCCGCCTCGCGGCGCACGTCTTCCTTCAGGGTGTCGCCCAGCGGGAACATCGAGCGGGCCAGCTGATCGGGCTCCAGCACGGCGAGCACGTACGACTGGTCCTTGCCGGCGTCGACCGCGCGGTGCAGCTCGCGCCCGTCCGGGCCGTCGACGAGCTGGGCGTAGTGCCCGGTGCTGACCGCGTCGAACCCGAGGGCGACGGCCTTGTCGAGCAGCGCGGCGAACTTGATCTTCTGGTTGCAGCGCACGCACGGGTTCGGCGTTCGGCCGGCCCGGTACTCGGTGACGAAGTCCTCGATCACGTCCTGCTGGAACCGCTCGGCCAGATCCCAGATGTAGAACGGGATCCCGAGCACGTCGGCGACCCGGCGGGCGTCCCCCGAGTCCTCGATGGTGCAGCAGCCGCGGGCCCCGGCGCGCAGCGTCTCGGGGTTACGGGCCAGCGCCAGGTGCACGCCGACCACCTCGTGCCCGGCGTCGACCGCGCGGGCCGCGGCCACGGCCGAGTCGACCCCACCGCTCATCGCCGCCAGAACTCTCATCGCCCTACCTCTTCGGCCTGCTTACGCTTGGAAACTCCGGGCGCGGAACTGAGCCCCGCGCCCCGGGCCCGCTCGACCACCGGGCCGATGGCCTGGGCCAGCGCGGTGACGTCGGACGCCGTGGAGGTGTGCCCCAGGGTGAACCGGAGCGCGCCCCGGGCCGTGGTCTCGGGTACGCCCATGGCCAGCAACACGTGACTGGGCTGCGGTACTCCCGCCTGACAGGCCGAACCGGTGGAACATTCCACCCCGCGGGCGTCCAGCAGGTAGAGCAGCGAGTCGCCCTCGCAGCCGGGGAACGTGAAGTGCGCGTTGCCCGGCAGCCTCGAAAGACCCGGAACTGAGGACGGGGGTGCGAGCGTCGGTCCCAGACCGGCCAGTTCGCGCGGGACGGCTCCACTGAGGACGGCATCCGGGACGGCTTCCCAGACGGCCCGGACCAGATCGTTGCGCAACGCCGCGATCCGCTCCCCCTCGGCCTCCTGTCCCTGCACCGCCAGGCTGGTGGCCACGGCGAAGGCACGCAGGGCAGCCACGTCGAGAGTGCCGGAGCGAATGCCCCTCTCCTGCCCGCCGCCGTGCAGACCGGGCACCACGTCCAGCCCCCGGCGGGCCAGCAGCGCGCCGGAGGAGACCGGCCCGCCCAGCTTGTGCCCGCTGACGCTCAGGCAGTCGACCCCGCTGGCGGTGAAGTCGACCGGCAGGTGGCCCACCGCCTGGATCGCGTCGGTGTGCACCGGAATGCCGTGACGGTGGGCCAGTTCCGCGATCTCGGCGATCGGCTGCACCGTGCCGACCTCGTTGTTCGCCCACATCACGGTGACCAGCGCGACCGAGTCGTGACAATCGTCCAAAAGCTCTTTCAGGCCGTCCAGGTCGACGCGGCCGGCGCGGTCGACCGGCATCCAGCGCACGTCCGCCTGCTCGTGGGTGTGCAGCCACTCGACCGGATCGAGCACCGCGTGGTGCTCGATCGGGGAGGCCACGACGGTGCGGCGCCGCGGGTCGGCGGCCCGGCGGGCCCAGTACAGCCCCTTGACCGCCAGATTGTCGGACTCGGTGCCCCCGGCGGTGAAGACCACCTCGCTGGGGCCGGCCCCGAGCGCGACGCCGAGCTGCTCACGCGCCTCCTCCACCACGCGACGCGCGCGGCGGCCGGAGGAGTGCAGGGAAGAGGCGTTGCCGGTGTGGGTCATCTCCTCGGCCATCGCGGCCACCGCTTCGGGCAGCATCGGCGTGGTCGCCGCGTGGTCGAGGTAGGAAGTCACGGGTTCGAGTGTAGGCATGGTGCGGACACCCTGAGGCGGGGGCGGCCGCAGCCACCCCCGCCACTGTGCGCCGGGTCTCAGCCCTTGCGCTTGAGCACCTCTTCGGTGGCCTGCGGCAGCACCTTGAACAGGTCGCCGACCACGCCGAAGTCGACCAGCTCGAAGATCGGCGCCTCCGGGTCCTTGTTCACCGCGACGATCGTCTTGGAGGTCTGCATACCGGCCCGGTGCTGGATCGCGCCGGAGATCCCGCTGGCCACGTAGAGCGTGGGCGAGACCTGCTTGCCGGTCTGGCCGACCTGGCTGCTGTGCGGGTACCAGCCCGCGTCGACCGCGGCCCGGGAGGCGCCGACGGCCCCGCCGAGCGCGTCGGCGAAGCTCTCGACCGGGGTGAAGTCACCGTCGGTGCCGCGCCCGCCGGAGACCACGATCGCGGCCTCGGTGAGCTCGGGACGGCCGCCCTTCTCCTTCGTCCGGCGCTCGACGACCCGGGCGGTCCTGGCCCCGTCGGAGACGGTGACGGGCACGCTGACCACGGCGGGGGTGACCCCGGCGACGGTCTGCGGCTCGGCCGAGTTCGGCTTGACCGTGATCACCGGCACACCCTTGGTGATGGTGGCGGTGACCGCGAAGGCGGCCGCGAACACCGACTGGGTGGTGACCGGCCCGGCCTCACCGGCCTGCACGTCGACCGCGTCGGTGATCAGGCCGGAGTCGAGCTTGACGGCCAGCCGGCCGGCGATCTCCTTGTTCTCGCCCGAGCTGGCCAGCAGCACCGCGGCCACCTTGCCTGAGACCTGCACTGCCTGATGCGTGACCGCAGCCAGGGCCTCGGCCTTGGGCGCGACCAGGTAGTCCTCGATGCCCTCGCCCTCGACCTGGTAGACGGTCTGCGCGCCGTACTCGGCGAGCGTGGCGGCGGCGTTGTCGTACCCCTGGCCGATGAAGACGGCGGCGGGCTCGCCCAGGCGGGCGGCGATGGTGAGCAGTTCGGTGGTGGTCTTGCGGACGGCGCCGTCGACGTGGTCGACGAGCACGAGTACCTGCGACATCTGCGGTTTCCTTTCTGCGGCGAGGGGGGTCAGACCAGCTTGGCGCCGGCGAGGAACTCGACGAGCTTGGTGCCGCCGTCGCCCTCGTCGGTGACGACCTGGCCGGCGGTGCGGGGCGGGCGCGCGGTGACGTCGGCGACCGACGTCCAGGCCGCGGACAGGCCCACCTCGTCGGCGGACAGCCCCAGGTCGGCCAGCGACCAGGTCTGCACCGGCTTCTTCTTGGCCGCCATGATCCCCTTGAACGACGGGAAACGCGGGTCGTTGATCTGGTCGGTGACGCTGACCACGGCGGGCAGCGAGGCCTCGACGATCTCGGTGTTCGCGTCGTTGTCGCGGCGGATCGTGGCCTTGCCGTCGGCCACGGTGAGCTCGCTGGCCAGCGTGACCTGGGGCAGGCCGAGCCGCTCGGCGAGCATCGCCGGGACCACGCCCATCGAGCCGTCGGTGGAGGCCAGGCCGGTCAGGACCAGGTCGAACTCGAGCTTGCCGAGGGCCGCGGCGAGGATCTTGGACGTGGCCAGGGCGTCGGAGCCGTGGATCGCGTCGTCCAGCACGTGCACGCCCTCGTGCGCGCCCATCTGCAGGGCCTTGCGCACGGCGTCACTGGCGTCGTCGGGACCGACGGTGAGCGCGATCACCTTGCCGTCGGTGGCCTCGGCCAGCTTCAGGGCCTCCTCCACCGGGTACTCGTCGAGCTCGGAGAGCAGACCGTCGACGCCGGTGCGGTCGGTCGTGTTGTCGTCCGGCGAGAAGGTCCGGTCGGCCTGGGCGTCCGGTACGTACTTCACACAGACCACGATGTTCATGAGCGCCTCTCGAGTCTTCGCGTGCTTGCGGGGAATCTGCCAGAAGGTGGCTTACTGACCATCCGCTTACCAGGGTTCCAGTTTCTCATCCGGGTTCGGCGGAGCCACTCCTGGGCCGCTGGGTGCACACGCTACTCACGACCGACGGGCTCTTTGACCACCGGCCCGTGAATTAACTCACAAGGACATGTCTTTATTCAGGCCGGAAGGGCCAGTCCGAGGCTCACGCCCATGCCCGGAGTGGGCCGTTCCTCGTTCCCGTCCGGGGCCACGACCGTGCTCGGCGGGCTGGAGGGCACCGGCAGCGTGATCGCCCGGGCGAGGAGGTCCAGGAAGGTCAGGCTGGTGGCCCGGCAGATCATCAGCCGAGCGTTCAGGCCGGCCACCGGCGCGGGCAGCAACTCGTGCAGGTGGTGCTGCAGGTAGAAGTGCCGCCCTTCGCCGATCCAGCCCCCCGAGCCGTAGCACCGGCAGGTCAGGTCGTAGGTCGCCATGGCCTCGGCCTCACGGGCCCGCTTCTCCATCCGGCGGTCCGAGCGCCGGGCGTGCGCTTTGACCCGCTGCCCGAGCATGGCGATGCCACCCCCACCAGCGCCGGCCGCTGCAGCCTTCCAGTCGGCCCGGTAAGCCGGGGCCAGCGTGGCCTCCCCCACTCCGGCCATCGCCAGCGAGCGCGCTGCCGCTGCGAATCCGCAGCGTTGCAGCACATGCACGGTGAGCGCGGCCGGATCCTCGTCCGGCAGGGCGATCCGCTGTGCCTGCCCCGTGAGATCCAGGGCCTGGCGGTAGTTCCCCTGACGCGCGTCGTCGGCCGCGGCAATGGTCAGCATGCGCAGGTCCCGGCAGCCACCCTCCCGGGCGGAACGGGCCAGCGGCGCGGCGGTCAGGAGATCCCCCACCGACACCGCGGCCAGCGCGACGATCCAGTCCAGCCCCGCGGAAGGCTGCGCCCTCTGGGCAGCCTCCTGCACTGCAGCCAGATCGCCCGTGCCGGCCAGAAGTTCGGCTACCCGGGAGAGCAGTTCCAGCCAGGGGCTGCCCTCCTTCTTCAGGGGGGTCACCGTCCGACGTGCGCGCTCGGACTTGGCCTCGCGCAGCTCCTGCAGCAGTTCCAGCGCCTTCGGGTGAATCCCGGCCAGCACTGCCAGTTCTGCCTGACGCACGATGTCCACCCGCTCCAGCGTCGGGTGGACGTCCAGCGCCTCCGCGTACAGCCCCGCCGCCGCCAAGGCATCACTCCACTGCCGCAACACCTCCGGCGGAGGGCCGTCCGCCCGGAGCACACTGGGCGGGATCACCCCTGGCCGCACCGGCATCACCAGGGTGCGTCCGTGCTCCCTGGGTAGTTCGGCGGGCTGCTGGTCCGTCCTGGGTTCCTCGGCAGGGTGCTGGCTCACGGCTGTTCTGTCGGCAGGCCACCCCACCCAGTTGAGCCACCCTGCGCCTTTGACCCAGGACGTACCGCTTGTCAGCGAATACCGGTAATCCCCACGGTCGGGAACGCCGACGGAGGAAGCACCTGCGACAGCTTCCGGTCGACCATGGACAGGCGCTGCCGGGAGCGCACGACCACCGGAGCAGGCTCCGCGCCGGGGTAGGGCAGAACCGTGGCCAGCAGCTCCTCGGGCTTCACCTTCACCTCGCGGGCCCCCGCCTCCGCGGCGAGCGCCTGCAGCTGGTCAGGTACGGGCACCGGGGCATCTGGCGCACCGGTCAGGGCACGAAGCCGCTCCGGCAGCCGGGTGCGCGCCTTCCCCGCCCGAGACATGCCCACACGCCCGACGCTCCCCTGCGCCCGGGCGAACCCCGGCGACGCCCAGTCCTTCGCGCGAGTCGACTCCCCCGTGATCACGAACCGCCCGCCGGGCTTCAGCACCCGCAGCATCTCGGTCAGCGTGCTCGCCGGATCCATCCGCCGGTGTAGCAGCGCATGCGCCACCACCAGATCGAACTTGCCGTCGGGGAAGGGAAGCAGCTCCGGGTCGGCCAGCTCGTCCCCCTGGATCCGCAGCCCGTACTGCTCGGAACGACGCCGGGCAGCAACCAGGGCCGACGTGGCGAGGTCGCTGATCCACAGCCGCCCCACCACACCGGACTGCAGAAGCCCCAACGAGAAGCCGAAAGTAGCCCCCGCACCGATTTCCAGCGCGTTGGCGTAGGGCAGCTTCTCCTTACGGAGCACCCGCGCCCCCACCATCATCGCGAACCTGTCCCTCGCGTACCCCGCCCCCTGCGAGCCTTTCGCTCCGGGGAGGGTGGCCGCCGCGGAAACCGCCGGGGGTGTCTTCTTTTTGGGGACGTCGGTGGCCTCCGTGGATGTGTCAGTCACCACGGGCGTTTCGGTCACCTCAGCAACCCCGGCCGACTTCGCCGCACCGCTCGTCGCGGGCGCCTCGCCGACCCCCACCGCGCCGCTCGCCCCGACCGCGTTGCTGGTCCCGGCCGAACTCCCGGCGTCGCTCGACCCAGTCACCGTGGACTTGTCGCCCAGCGCAGCCGAACCACTCACGCTCTCCGAGACGGCCGTTTCCGCTCCTTCAGTGCCCGCGCCGCTCTTGGGGCGCGCCGCCGAGTCGCTGGCCGGCTCCTCCTCCGCCACCACCTCGGCGGCGGGAGCCGGCTCAGCATCACCGGCCGCAGAAGGCGTGTCGGCCGGCCCAGAAACGGTTGTGGGAGAGGCGGACTCTTCTGATACCTCGTTCACCTCGACGGGCCGACCAGGCTTCGGCGCTGTCGGATTCGGCGCTGTGGGCTCTTCCGCCTCGAACTTTCCGGCCTGCGGTCGGCCTGCACCCGCCGCATCAGCTTCGCCAGCAGCCTCTTTCGTCGCCGCATCTTCCCGGGCCTGCACCTCGTCGACCTGCGCCAGCACCTGGTCCGGCACCTCAGGGGCAGGCGCGACCGGAGCGGCAGGAGTCTCGGCGAGCAGGTCGGCGACATCGGCCGCAGCGGGTGTGGTCACCGGTTCTGCCGCAACAGATCCGGAAGCCGTGAGCGGGACAGACTCAGAAGCACCCGTAGGAGCAGACTCAGAAGCACCCGTCGGAGCAGACTTGGAAGCACCGGTCGGAGCAGGTTCCGCAGCACCCGCCGGAGCAGCATCCGGAACCTTCCCAGCAGCAGCCGCCCCCGCCGAGGAGCTCAGACCCGCAACATCGGCCGGGGTCACCGACGCACTGGCCGACTTACGCGGGGTGGTCTTGCGGGCCGGCGCCCG
Source organism: Kineosporia sp. NBRC 101677 (assembly GCF_030269265.1). Lineage (NCBI taxonomy): Bacteria > Bacillati > Actinomycetota > Actinomycetes > Kineosporiales > Kineosporiaceae > Kineosporia > Kineosporia sp. NBRC 101677. The sequence continues at coordinate 568,188 of NZ_BSTA01000004.1, read as the reverse complement.
CTTGGACGTGGGCTTGCGGGGCGACGACTGCGGGGTGGCCTCACCGGCCGCCTTCCGGGCAGCTCCCCGGCCGGCCTGCGCCTTACGCACCGGAGCCTTGCCCGGACGGCCCGCCGATCCACCGTTCCTGCTACCAGTGCCACCCGTGCCACCAGCGCTGCCGGCGCCAGGGGTTCCGGCAGCACCAGGACCCTCCGAGCCGGTGGGGCGGTTCACCCCCGCGCCGTCGGAGCTGCTGCCGGTCGCCTTCTCGTTGCTCATCAACGTCCTTCGAATTCTGCCTTGCCCGGGCCGTTCTCCAGGAACGAGGTGATGCCCAGTGTGCGGTCCTCGGTCGCGAACAGGCCTGCGAAGAGCGCCTGTTCGATCTTCTGACCGGTGGCCAGGTCGGTCTCCAGCCCCCGGTCGACGGCTTCTTTGGCGGCGCGCAGGGCAAGGCCCGCGGCGCCCACGTACTTCGACATCCGGCTGCGGGCGGCCTGGTACACCTGCCCGGCCGGGACCACCTCGTCCACCAGCCCGAGGGCCAGGGCCTCGGCCGCGTCCACGAAACGCCCGGTGAAGATCAGGTCCTTCGCCCGGGAGGGGCCGATCAGCCGGGGCAGGCGCTGAGTTCCGCCCGCCCCCGGGACCAGGCCCAGCAGCACCTCGGGCATGCCGAGCTGCACGTCCTCCGCCGCCACCCGGAAGTCGCAGGCCAGGGCGAGTTCACAGCCGCCCCCGAGCGCGTAGCCGGTGACCGCGGCGACCGTGGGCTTCGGGATCGCCGCGACCTGGTCGAAGGCGTGCTGCAGACGCCCCGCGTGCACCAGGGCCTCGGCGTAGGTCATCTGCTGCATCTCTTTGATGTCGGCACCTGCGGCGAAAACCTTCTCCCCGCCGTACACCACGACTGCGGCCACATCGGCCCGCCGGGACGCCTCCTCCGCCGCCACGCGGATGCCCTCGAGCATCTGCCCGTTCAGCGCGTTCATCTTCGGCCGGTCCAGGCGGATGGTCGCGATCGACTCCTCGACCTCCAGGCGCACGAACTCCGTCACGTCGCCACTCCCCCTCACCCACCGCCGGCCGACCCGGAATGCCCGGAAAACACCGACTCTATCCGCCCGGCCCGGGCGAGGCAGCACCGCAGGACGCCTCGCCCGGATCCCGGCAGCGATCGAAAGGCGCTGGTCTCAGGCGCCGTCGCCGGGCTCGAGGAGCTGCTGGACGGTCTGGTGCCAGGTGCGCACCGAGCCCAGCACCGCCTCGAGCGTGGCGGTGAGCAGCGGGCCCAGGTCCATCCCGTCGGCCACGATCAGGTCGACCGCGACCGCCAGCCGGTCGGCGTTCACCGTGACCTTGACCAGGTTCAGCGCACTGGTGACGGCGTTCGCCGCGCGCAGCCGGGTGATCTCGTCACCGGCCAGGGAGTCGTCCAGCAGCCACTGGCCGAACACCCGCATCATCGGCGGCTGGGTGTCCAGGCAGCGCACGAACAGCATCTGCTCCTGGATCGAGACGGCGACGTCACCGTCCTCGTCGATCCGGGGCTGGTGCCCCTCGTCGATCATGGCGTCCAGCACCTTGCCACGCAGCGGGTGCTCGTCCGGCGGGGGCGGGAAGGAGGGCAGCGACGTGGGATCGGTCATGTCCCAGACCCTAGTCCTTTCACCCGTACGTGCGACGGCGACACCGCTCGACGGCGCTGCTGAGCAGACCGGCGGGCGCCGTAGCCGTGCGCTCACACGCCGTTCCGGCAGACTGGTCCGGTGGCTTCCGGCAGGTCTCTTCCCTATCCCCTCGGTGTGCATCCGCGCGAGGGCGGCATCGACGTGGCCGTGATGGCCTCGCACGCCGATCGTGTGCAGTTGTGCCTGCTGGATCCGGACGTCAACACCGAGGGCCGCTGGAGCGAACGGCGGATCGATCTGCCGAACTGCACCTACGGCATCTGGCACGGCTTCGTCCCGGACGTACCCACCGGGCAGCGCTACGGCTTCCGGGTGCACGGCGAGTGGGATCCGCGGCGCGGGCACCGGCACAACCCCGCCAAGCTGCTGCTCGATCCGTACGCACGGGCGATCGTGCCCCCGGAGCGCCTGCGTCCAGAGCTTTTCGGGCACCACGTCAACGCCGACCTGACCGGCAGCCATCGCAACCCCGACCATCGCGACTCCGCCCCCTTCGCGGCGCACGGCCTCGTCACCGCCGCACCCACGCAGCTCACGTCGACCAAACCGCGCATCCCCTGGGGGCGCACAGTGGTCTACGAGGCGCACGTACGGGGCCTCACGAAAAACCTGCCAGGGGTGCCCGAGGCCCTGCGCGGCACCTACGCCGGGCTCGCCCACCCCGCCACGATCGACTACCTGCACAAGCTCGGCATCACCGCCCTCGAACTCCTGCCGGTGCACGCCAGCCAGTCCGAGGCCCACCTGGAAGCCCGCGGCCTGGTCAACTACTGGGGCTACAACACCCTGGGCTTCTTCGCCCCGAACCCGCTGTACGCCGCCACCGACGACCCGGCCCTGGTGGTCGCCGAGTTCCGGCAGATGGTGCAGGACCTGCACCAGGCCGGGCTCGAGGTGCTGCTCGACGTCGTCTACAACCACACCTGCGAGGCCGGCGTCACCGGCCCCACGCTGTCCTGGCGCGGGCTGGACGCGGCCACCTACTACCGGCTCGACGGTGACGGCCGCGACGTCGACTTCACCGGCTGTGGCAACTCGCTCGACGCCACCCAGACCCGGGTGGTGCAGCTGGTGCTTGACTCACTGCGCTACTGGGTGCAGGAGATGGACGTGGACGGCTTCCGTTTCGACCTGGCCCCCACCCTCGCCCGGGGCCGCAACGAGTTCCACGCCGACCACCCGATGCTGGTGGCCATGCGGGTCGACCCGGTGCTGGCCGGGGCCAAGCTGATCGCCGAGCCGTGGGACGTGGGTCCCGACGGCTGGCGCACCGGCCAGTTCCCGCCCCCGTTCGCCGAGTGGAACGACCGCTACCGCGACGACGTGCGCGACTTCTGGCTGACCTCGGGCGCCCGGGTGGCCAACGGCGAGATACCCGGCGGGTTGCGTGATCTCGGCACCCGCATCGCCGGCTCGGCCGACACCTTCGCGGCCGCCCGCGGCCCGCTGGCCTCGGTCAACTTCGTCACCGCGCACGACGGTCTGACCCTGGCCGACCTGACCGCCTACAACGTCAAGCACAACCACGACAACGGCGAGGACAACCGCGACGGCACCGACAACAACCGCAGCTGGAACCACGGCGTCGAGGGCCCGACCGACGACCCGGTGATCCTGGCCGCCCGGCGCCGCAACATCCGCAACATCCTGGGCACCCTGCTGTTCTCGGCCGGCGTGCCGATGCTGGTGGCGGGCGACGAGTTCGGCCGTACCCAGAACGGCAACAACAACCCCTACTCCCAGGACGGCCCGGTCTCCTGGCTGGACTGGGAGCTGGAGAACTGGCAGGAGGACCTGCTCGCCACCACCCGTCACCTGATCTCGCTGCGGCAGCGCTTCGGCGCCGTGCATCCCTCCCGCTTCTTCACCGGCGAGCACGGCCCGAGCGGTCTGCGCGACGTGGCCTGGTTCGCCGAGGACGGCACCGAGATGACGATGGCGCACTGGGGCGACGGGCAGCGCCGGATGCTGCAGGTGCTGTTCGCCGAACCCCCGGCACCGATCAGCCCCGCAGAGACCACGGGCTCGCTGCTGATGGTGATCGCGGGGGCAGTGCAACCGCCCACCGTGATCCTGCCGGACGTACCCCCGCTCAGTTCGTACCAACTGCTCTGGGACAGCGCCGAGCCGCGCCCGCCCGCGCCCGGCAGTGCCCCCGTCCTGCCCCCGGCGACCGAGATCACTCCCTCTCCCGACTCCGTGCGACTGTACGTGGCTCGCTGAGCCGCCGCGCCAATCGTCCTCAAACAACCCACAAACTAAAGACGTTTGTGGGCCTCGGAGCGCGAACCCTCACTCGGGTGCCGGGCCGGGAACCCGAAGAGCGGCGAACTCCGTACGCCGCCGCAGTTCGAAACCCATTGCCTGGTAAAGCCGGATCGCCCCGACGTTACTGGCCGCCGCGTGCAGCAACGGGGTTTCGCCACGTTCCCGGATACCGTGCGCGACCGCACTCACCAATCGCCCGGCCAGCCCCTGCCGGCGGAACGCCGGATCGGTGCACACCGCGCTGATCTCGGTCCAGCCCGGCGGGTGCAGTCGCTCGCCGGCCATCGCCACCAGTGCACCCCCGCGACGGATTCCGAGGTAGGTACCGAGCAGGTAGGTGCGCGGCAGAAAAGGACCGGGCTGGGTACGCGCGACGAGGTCGAGCATCTCCGGCACGTCAGCCTCTCCTAGTCGCACCGCCTCCGAGTCGGGCGCCGTCTGCAGAGCCGGGGTAGCAACCAGTTGCACCCCCTCTCCGCGCATCTCGAACTCCCAGTCGGCCGGCACCGAGGCGAACAGGTCGGCATCCCCTGAGAGGGCGACCGTGGCACCGGGCCCGGCCAGCTCGGCCAGGTCACGCCAGGCCTGTGGCCCCGGCGAGGGCTCGACCGCCACGAACGGAGAGACGTCGGGCGGGTAGCGCAGCGCGTGCTGCGTGCCCTCGGCCAGGTAGGCGTGGGCCCCGGTGAGCGAGGCCCACGGGGCGTGATCGAGCGGATGCCCCAGCTGGTCGGCGGGGTCGAACGGGCGCTCAACGGTGGTCATCGAACCTCCTGGATCGTCCGGCGCCAGGGGAACCCGGGCCGGTCGGACACCGGTAATCATGACCAATTTGGTTGACAAAAGAAAATGGGCGATTTAGCTTGCTTGTCAACGCCATTCAAGGCGACCGGAATCGTCATCCTGAGGAGGGACGAGCGATGCTTCCTGCTGCCCGCGTCCCCCTGTGCAGGCGCCTGCACGTCGACCTGGTCCTGGTCGGCAGCGCACTCTGTCGAATCTGACCAGGCACGCCTCTTCTCACTGACCCTGCCCACCCGGGCAGGGCTGTCGGTCCTGCCCTCTAGGAGACGTTCTGCGTGAGCGCCGATTCCTCCGTGGCCCAGCCCGTCGTGGCTCCGCCCGAACCTGACCCGCTCGTCACCCAGCCGGTGGTCCAGCTGCGCCACCCCTGGCGCTGGGTCGCCACCGTGGTGGTCGCGGTACTGACCGCCCAGGTCGTGAACGGCCTGGTCACCAACCCGTTCTTTCAGTGGGACCGGTTCGCCCACTGGTTCGCCCAGGCCTCCATCCTCGACGGCCTGCTGCTGACTCTGCAGGTCACGGCCTACAGCGCGGTGCTCGGGCTGGCCGGCGGCATCGTCCTGGCCCTGATGCGCCTGTCGCCCAACCCGCTGCTGCAGGCGGTCAGCTGGACCTACATCTGGCTGTTCCGGTCGATCCCCCTGATCGTGCTGCTGATCTTCCTGTTCAACTTCTCCGCGCTCTACCCCGAGCTCGGCCTGGGCATCCCGTTCGGCCCGGTGTTCACCTCGTTCGCCACCACCGACCTGCTCGGCTACACGGTGATCGCGGTGATCGGGCTGAGCCTGAACGAGGCGGCCTACGCGGCCGAGGTGGTGCGGGCCGGGATCGCCTCGGTCGACCAGGGCCAGCACGAGGCGGCCACCGCCCTGGGGCTGAGCCGCACCCGGCAGTTCCGCCGGATCGTGCTCCCGCAGGCGCTGCGCACCATCGTGCCGGCCTACGTGAACCAGCTGATCGGCCTGATCAAGGCCAGTTCCCTGGTGTTCTACGTGTCGCTGCTCGACCTGTTCGGCGTGGTGCAGAGCATGAGCTCCACCTTCCCCGGGGACATCGTGCCACTGCTGCTCGTGGCCACCGTCTGGTACGTGATCCTGACCAGCATCCTCTCGGTGGTCCAGTACTACGTCGAGCGCTACTACGCCCGCGGCGCCCTGCGCACCGTTCCCCCCACCCCCTGGCAGAAACTGCGCCGGGGCGTGACGAATCTGGTCGTCAACCGGAGGTTCTCGTGACCGCAGTGGAGATCCGTGAGGCGACCAAGTCGTTCGGCACCCACAAGGTGCTCGACGGGGTCGGCCTGAGCATCCCGGCCGGGCAGGTGGCGGCGCTGATCGGCCCGTCCGGCGCCGGCAAGTCCACCCTGCTGCGCACGATCAACCACCTCGACCGGCTCGACCTGGGCTACGTGAAGCTGTTCGGCGAACTGGTCGGCGTGCGCGAACACCGCGGCCGGCTGCACGAACTGAGCGACCGGGCGATCCGGGCCCAGCGCTCCCGGATCGGTTTCGTGTTCCAGAACTTCAACCTGTTCCCGCACCTGACCATCCTCGAGAACGTGATCGAGGCGCCGCTGGCGCACCGCCGCCACCCACCGGCCGAGATCCGGCAGAAGGGGCTGGCCCTGCTGGAGCGGGTCGGGATCGCCGAGAAGGCGCACGCCTACCCGCGTCAGCTCTCCGGCGGGCAGCAGCAGCGCGCGGCCATCGCCCGGGCCCTGGCCCTCGAGCCGGAGCTGATCCTGTTCGACGAGCCGACCTCGGCGCTCGACCCGGAACTGGTCGGCGAGGTGCTCACGGTGATCCGCGACCTGGCCGGCACCGGCACCACCCTGATCATCGTCACGCACGAGATCGCCTTCGCCCGTGAGGTCGCCGACCTGGTCTTCTTCCTCGACGAGGGCCGGCTGGTCGAGCACGGCCCGGCCCGTCAGGTGATCGACCGGCCCGAGCACCCCCGCACCCGCGAGTTCCTCGCCAAGGTCCTGTAACCACCTCCCCCGCAGCACGTTCCCAAGGAGAACCATGTCCAGATCCACCATCGCCCTGGCCACCGTCCTGCTCGTCACCCTGGCGGCCTGCGGTGGCGAGGCCGACGCGACCTCCGCGCCGGCCGGCACGACCGGCAGCAACCAGGTGAAGATCGCGGTGGCCGCCGGCGACCCGTACACCGAGACCACGATCGACATCGACGTGCAGGAGGACCTGCGGGCCAAGCTGCCGGCCGAGATCCGGGACAGCGGCAAGCTGGTGATCGGGGTCGGCGCCCTGCCCGCCGGTTTCCCGCCGCTGGCGTTCGTCGGTACCGACCAGAAGACGGTCACCGGGGCCGAGCCCGACCTGGGCCGGCTGGTCGCCGCCACCCTCGGGCTGGAGGCCGAGGTGTCGAACGTGACCTGGGAGAACCTGTTCGTCGGGATCGACAGCGGCCGCAACGACGTCGGTTTCTCCAACATCACCGACACCGAGGAACGCAAGCAGAAGTACGACTTCGCCGCGTACCGCAAGGACGACCTGGCCTTCCAGGTGAAGAAGGAGAGCACCTGGAACTTCGACGGCGACTACCGCAACCTCGAGGGGCTGGTGGTCAGCGTCGGCCGGGGCACCAACCAGGAGAAGATCCTGCTGGAGTGGCAGAAGAAGCTGCAGGGCGAGGGCAAGGACTTCGAGATCAAGTACTTCCCCGACAACAACAGCATCAAGCTGGCCCTGACCTCGGGCAAGATCGACGCCTACTTCGGCCCCAACCCGGGGATCCAGTACGAGGTCGCCCGGGGCGCCTCGGGCAGCTCGCCCACCCGCGGCGCGGGTCAGTGGTCGGGCGCCGGTGACACGCTGCAGGGTCTGATCGCGGCCACCACGAAGAAGGACAACGGGCTGGTCGAACCGCTGGCCGGGGCGATCGACTACCTGATCGAGAACGGCCAGTACGAGGCCTGGCTCAAGGCCTACCAGCTGGAGAACGAGGCAGTCGAGAAGGCGGAGATCAACCCGCCGGGGCTCCCGCTCGACAACTCCTGAGACCACGAACTGAGGACGTGTGTGCGCTCGGTGCGCACCCACGTCCTTGGTTTGTCGGTGATCAGCTACCCCCGAGGGGCCGCCCCTGGCTGATGAAGGCGGTCAGCATCTCGAGGAGCTTGTCCTGCTTCTCATGCAGGCCCTTCATCTCGGCCCGCATCCCCTTCATTTCGGCCCGCATCTCGCGCTGCCCGACATACAGATCGTGAATGTCGGCCCTCATCTCGCGTTGCTCGGACTTCATGTCGGTAAGCACAGACCCATACAGGTGCAGGGCTTCCGACTGTCGCCTCTGCTCTCGCCGCAGTTGATCCAGCGTCACGTTGTGGTGCGCCTGATTCACCTTGAGGTCATGCAACACCTGTGTGTGCGAGCGCACCACGGCCCCGAGATGCCCCTCAGGACCGACTTTTCCGTCTTCCATACCCAGCACCCGCTCCATCGCCGAGACCCGGTCTTCCAGACTCGCCATCATGCTGCCTCGTCCTCCCAGAGCACTTCGGCCGCAGCCCCCGCGACTGCGCCATTTGGAATAGTGCCACAAGGTTCGGGGCTTTCCCAATTTGCGCCACTCACCCCAACCACAACAAACAAGGGACGTGTGTGCGCACCGAGCGCACACACGTCCCCAGTTCTGTTCGGAGTTACCGGACGGAAGACCTGGCCAGCAGCCGCCCCACCGCGCGCAGCGGCACCTCGACCCAGCCGGGCCGGTGCCGCGTCTCGTAAACCACCTCGTAGAGCGCCTTGTCGAGCTCCAGCGCGCGCAACAGCTCGGCATCCTGACGCGGGTCGCGACCGGCCTCGGCCGCGTAGCCGTTGAGGTAGGCCTCCCGGCACTCACTGGCCCAGGTGGAGGCGGCCAGGGAACGCGGGTCGTCGTCGGCCAGCCCGAGAACCGAGTGCCGGGCGGCGTAGTCGAACGAGCGCAGCATGCCCGCCACGTCGCGCAACGCCAGGTCGGGGTCGCCGCGCTCGGCCAGCGGCCGCAACGGCTCCCCCTCGAAGTCGAGCAGCACCCAGCCCCGGGCGTCCGAGTGCAGGGCCTGGCCCAGGTGCAGGTCGCCGTGCACGATCTGCAGGTCGGGCGCCTCGTCGAGGTGCCGCACCTTCTCGACCACCTCACCCGCGGCCGCGGCGTACTCGGCCAGTGCCGGCGCCGCCTCCAGCGCCCAGTTCAGCCGCTGCTTCAGGTGATCGGCCAGCGCCGCGAGCGTGGCCTTGGTGCTGGGACGGGTGGGCAGGGCCGCCGCGAGCGCTGCGTGCACCGCCGCCGTGGCCCCACCCAGCTGGGCCGACAGCCCGGCGAAGGTCTCGCCGTCGGTGACCGCGCCGGTGGCGATGCGCCAGCCGTCGGAGCTGCCGGCGACGAACTCGGCCGCGGCCGAGAGGTGCCCCCAGGCGGGCTGACCGCCCGGCTGCACCCACTCGCCCTCGACCCAGCCGACCAGCCGCGGCACCCGCTCGTTGCCGGCCCGGGCGAGCGCCCCGGGCACCACCACGTCGGGATTGCGGCCGGGCTGGAGCACCCGGAAGAGCTTGATCATCACCGGGTCGGCGCCGTCCGGGCCGACGATGATCGAGGTGTTCGACTGCTCGCCGGAGAGCACCTTGGCGCTGCGGTGCGGGTCGGGCGGGTTCTCCCCGGCCCGGCGCACCCCCCGCACCCGGCTGCGCGGGGTGCCGGCCTCGGACATCGCCTCCGCCGAGGCGGCGATCAGCTCGGTCCAGGCCGACACGAAGTCCGGGTCGTGCGGGGCGTCGTAGACGTACCGCACGCCGTCCGGGGTGCGCAGCTCGCCGAGCAGCGCGTGGGCCAGGTCGGGCACCGGCTCGGCCCGGTAGGTCAGCGGCACCTGGTAGGTGGCCGAACCCGCGTCGGAGGGCGACTGCCCGGCCGGCAGCGCACTGATCAGGTGCACCACGATCCCGACCGGACGCTCGATCGCCGCCTCCGGCGCCAGCACCGGCTGCCCCTCGGGGGGCAGCGCGATCTCACCCGTGGCCGGTTCGACCACCGACGGGGCCGGCACCGGCGGGACCAGCATGATCTGGCCCGCCGGAGCCAGGGTGACCCCGCCGTGGCCGGCCGAGAACCAGCGCTGCCGGGGCAGCCAGCTGGCCAGCAGCCCGGCCACGTCGACGGCACCGGTGGACGGCTTGCCCGGTTCGCTCATCGGGCGGCCCCGGCGTTCGCGCTGGCGGCGATCGAGGTGCCGATATTGCGCGCGGTCGGGTCGATCGGGGGTGTGATCGAGAGCCAGTAGAAGTCCCGCGAGCCCATGGTCAGGGTCAGCTCACCGGTCTGCGGCACCGGCTTGAACCCGGTCCCGCCGAAGATGTCGCTGATCTCGTGGTCGGCGGTCCAGTGCGGCAGGTTCAGCGTGGTCGCCTGGGCGGTGCGGCTGAGGTTGTTGACGCACAGCAGGATCTCCGGGGCGGTGCCGGTCTCCGGGTCGCCCTGGTAGACCCGCAGGAAGGCGAGCACGGCCGGGTTGTCGGCCTCGACCGCCTGGTAGGTGCCCATCCCGAAGGCCGGGTGCTCGCGCCGGATCTGCAGCATCGAGCGCACCCAGTTCAGCAGCGAGCTCGAGGTGGCCAGCTGCGCCTCCACGTTCACCGCCGCGTAGTGGTACTGCAGCGACTGCACGGCGGGCAGGTAGAGCTTGCCCGGATCGGCAGTGGAGAAGCCGGCGTTGCGGTCCGGCGTCCACTGCATCGGGGTGCGCACCGCGTCGCGGTCGGGCAGCCAGATGTTGTCGCCCATCCCGATCTCGTCGCCGTAGTACAGCGTCGGGCTGCCGGGCATCGACAGGACCAGCGCGTGCGCCAGCTCGATCTCCGCGCGGGAACCGTCGAGCAGGGTCGCGAGTCTGCGCCGGATGCCGATGTTGGCCCGCATCCGCGGGTCCGGGGCGTACCAGCCGTACATCGCGGCGCGCTCTTCGGTGGTGACCATCTCGAGGGTGAGCTCGTCGTGGTTACGCAGGAAGGTGCCCCACTGGCCGTGCGCCGGGATGTCCGGGGTCTCGGCCAGGATGTCGACGATCGGCTTGGCCTTCTCGTCGCGCAGGGCGTAGTAGATCCGCGGCATCACCGGGAAGTGGAAGCACATGTGGCACTCCGGCTCGTCCTCGGTGCCGAAGTACTCCACCACGTCCTTGGGCCACTGGTTGGCCTCGGCCAGCAGGATCCGGCCCGGGTACTCCTCGTCGATCGTGGTGCGCAGCTTGCGCAGGAAGGAGTGGGTCTGCGGAAGGTTCTCGCAGTTGGTCCCGTCCTCCTCGAACAGGTAGGGCACGGCGTCCAGGCGGAAGCCGTCGATGCCCATGTCCATCCAGAACCGGACCACGTCGAGGATCGCCTCGCCGACCGCCGGGTTCTCGAAGTTCAGGTCCGGCTGGTGGCTGAAGAAGCGGTGCCAGAAGTACTGCCGGCGCACCGGGTCGAACGTCCAGTTGCTGGACTCGGTGTCGACGAAGATGATCCGGGCGTCCTGGTACAGCTCGTCGGTGTCGCTCCAGACGTAGAAGTCGCCGTACGGCCCCTCCGGGTCGTTGCGGCTGGACTGGAACCAGGGGTGCGCGTCCGAGGTGTGGTTGATCACCAGGTCGGTGATCACCCGCAGGCCCCGGGCGTGCGCCTGGGCGACGAACTCCTGGAAGTCCGGCATGGTGCCGAACTCCGGCAGCACGGCGCAGTAGTCGGCGATGTCGTACCCGCCGTCGCGCAGCGGCGAGGCGTAGAACGGCGGCAGCCAGAGGCAGTCCACGCCGAGCGACTGGATGTAGTCCAGTTTGCCGATCAGCCCGGTGAAGTCACCCGAGCCCGACCCGTTGGAGTCGGCGAAGGCCCGGACCAGGACCTCGTAGAAGACGGCCTTGCGGTACCAGTTGGGGTCGTTGTCGAGCCCCGGGTGGATTCCCGCACCGATGTTCCTGGGCAACCTAGACCCTCCTGACGTGGAGGACGTGGGCGGGCTGGAAGTAGGGGTCGAGACGCACGAAGTTGTGCTCCTGCCACGGGTACGTGGTGCCCGTGATCAGGTCCTCGACGACGAAGCCGTCGAACCAGTCCAGGCCCAGGGCGGGCATGTCCAGGTGCACAGTGGTCTCTCGGGTGGTGTGCGGATCGAGGTTGACGACGACGATGAGCACGTCCTCGGGGCCACCGCCCGTCTCGCTCGACTCCAGCCGGCGCGAGTAGCAGATGACCTGCTCGTCGTCGACGGCGTGGAACACGGTGTTGCGCAGGCGCTGCAGAGCCTTGTGGTTGCGCCTGATGTCGTTCAGCCGGGTGATGTACGGCGCGATGGATCGGCCGTGGTTCGACCCGCCCGGTTCGTAGCTGCTCCAGTCCCGTGGGCGGTACTGGAACTTCTCGCTGTCCAGATACTCCTCGCGACCCGGCAGCGGCGCACCCTCGCAGAGTTCGTAGCCGGAGTACATGCCCCAGCTCGGGGTGAGGGTGGCCGCGAGCACCGCACGCAGCTTGAAGGCCGACGGCCCCGCGTTCTGGAGGAAGTCGTGGAGGATGTCCGGGGTGTTAGGCCAGAAGTTCGGCCGCATGTAGTCGGCACTTGAGCCCGAGAGCTCGGTGACGTACTCGGTGATCTCCTGCTTGGTGTTGCGCCAGGTGAAGTAGGTGTACGACTGGTGGAAGCCGACCTTGCCCAGGGTGTGCATCATCGCCGGGCGGGTGAAGGCCTCGGCCAGGAAGATCACCTCGGGATGGGTCTCGTTCACCGTGCGGATCAGCCACTCCCAGAACGAGACCGGCTTGGTGTGCGGGTTGTCCACCCGGAACACCTTGATGCCGTGGTCGATCCAGTGGTTGACCACGCGCAGGATCTCGTTGGCCAGGCCGGCCGGGTCGTTGTCGAAGTTCAGGGGGTAGATGTCCTGGTACTTCTTCGGCGGGTTCTCGGCGTACGCGATGGTGCCGTCGGCCCGGGTGGTGAACCACTCGGGGTTCGACTTGGCCCAGGGGTGGTCCGGAGCGCACTGCAGGGCCAGGTCGAGCGCGATCTCCAGGCCCAGCTCGTGGGCCCTGGCCACGAAGTGGTCGAAGTCCTCGATCGTGCCCAGGTCCGGGTGGATCGCGTCGTGACCGCCCTCGTCCGAGCCGATCGCCCAGGTCGAGCCCGGGTCGGTCTCGCCGGGGGTGAGGGTGTTGTTCGGGCCCTTGCGGTTCACCCGGCCGATCGGGTGGATCGGCGGCAGGTAGACGATGTCGAAACCCATCGCCGCGGCGGCCTCGAGCCGGGGCTCGGCCTGGCGGAAGGTGCCGGAGATCCAGCGCCCGTTCTCGTCCAGCCGGGCGCCCTCGGAGCGCGGGAAGAACTCGTACCAGGACGAGAACAGCGCGCGCTCGCGCTGCACCTCGAGCCTGAGCACCGGTGAGGGCGAGACCAGGTCGCGCAGCGGGCTCTCGTTCAGAGCGCCCTTGACCTGCAGCGACAGCCCGGCGGCGAGCCGCTCGGAGACCGAGCGGTTACTGTTGCGCATCACCGCCGCGGCCTCGGTCAGGTTGAGCATCGGCTTACGGCGCTGGCGGGTCTCCTTGACCGCCCGCTCCATCAGCCGGGCGCCCTCCTCGAGCATCAGCTCGACGTCGACCCCGGAGCCGATCTTGATGACGGCGTCGTGCTCCCAGGTGCCGTACGGGTCGCTCCAGCCCTCGACCACGAACGACCACATGCCGATCCGGTCGGGCGTGAAACTGGCGTGGTACCGGTCGGTCCCGGGCGCGCCCGGGGTCATCCGGACCTCGGAGTGGCGGTTGCCCTCCGGGTCGATCAGGACGGCGGTGGCGGCCACCGCGTCGTGCCCCTCCCGGAACACGACGGCGCTCACCTCCACGGTCTCCCCGACGACGGCCTTGGCCGGCCAGCGCCCGCCGTCGACGTTCGGGGTCACCCCGGTGACCGGGATGCGGCCGATGCCGGGACGTCCGTAGACGACCGACGCGCTCTCGCCCTTCCCCTGGGCGAGATAGGGGGCGGGGACGGGCGCGGAGAGCGCGGCGTCCCTGCCGTTGTACTCAGGGGTCGAGCTGGTCTGTGTCTCCATGCGTTTACCCGTTCCCGCGACGCCTGAGATGCGGTCGATCTGATCAAAGCCACTGTGCAGGCTCATGGACGCTTCCGACGACCTTCCCGGCAGGGCCCCGACTCGGCCCCCGCCAATTCCGAACAACACCAACTGCCCAACATCCAGGTACCAGGGTCGGTCATGCCGGGGGGTCCCCGCATTTCCACCGCACCGTCACCGCCCAGCCACCATCAGGACGCCATCCGAACGCCCTCGGGCGGTACCCCACCGTTCACCTGGCCCGCGTCACCGACACACCAGGCACCTGGAACGAATCCGCGAAGCGGGCCGCCCGCCGACCACCACGAATCATGGTCGCGCCAACGGCACCCCAGGCCCAGATCCAACCAGACAGTAGTTTCGTGGCGATCACTGCGGTGCTTCAAAACCTATCGGCAGCCTCCGGGTGAAACTTCTTGCGAGTTCCGCAAGAGGTTCACCGACTCGCCGAGAGAGATCCGCCGGCAGGGCCTAGGCTTGCCGGGTGAGAGCGATCCGCCGATTCACCGTCCGGACCGTCCTGCCCGAGCCGCTCAAAGCACTGGACGAGCTCGCCAGCAACCTCCGGTGGTCGTGGCACCGCCCGACCCTGGAGTTGTTCGCGTCGCTGAGCCCGGCCCGCTGGGAGGCCGCCCGTCGCGACCCGGTCGCCATGCTCGGCTCCTTCTCGCCGGAGGAGCTGCAGGCCCTCGCCGAGCGCAGCGAGTTCGTCGAGCAGGTCGAGGCGGCCGCCGCCGACCTGCACGCCTACCTCACCAAGCCGCTCTGGTACCAGACCCTCGACGAGGAACTGGCCGCCGAGGGCAGGCCGGCCGCACCCCGCTCGATCGCCTACTTCTCGCCGGAGTTCGGCATCACCGCCGTGCTGCCGCAGTACTCCGGCGGTCTGGGCATCCTGGCCGGCGACCACCTGAAGTCGGCCAGCGACCTGGGCGTGCCGATCGTCGGGGTCGGCCTGCTCTACCAGCGCGGCTACTTCGAGCAGTCGCTCACCCGCGACGGCTGGCAGCACGAGGAGTACCCGGTCCTCGACCCCCACGAGCTGCCGATCTCGCTGGTCCGCGAGGCCGACGGCACGCCGGCCGAGGTCACGGTCACCCTCGCGGGCGGCCGCCCGCTGGTCGCCCACGTGTGGAAGGCGCAGGTCGGGCGGGTGCCCCTGCTGCTGCTCGACTCCGACCACGAGGCCAACGACGACGCCTTCCGGGCGGTCACCGACCGGCTGTACGGCGGCACCCCGGAACACCGCCTGCACCAGGAGATGCTGCTGGGCATCGGCGGCGTACGGGCCCTACGGCTGTGGAGCCGGATCAGCGGGGCCCCGGAGCCGGAGGTCTACCACACCAACGAGGGCCACGCCGGGTTCCTCGGCCTGGAGCGGATCAGCGAGCTGGTCGGCACCGGCCTGAGCTTCGAAGAGGCGCTCGAAAGCGTGCGCGCGGCCACCGTGTTCACCACCCACACCCCGGTCCCGGCCGGCATCGACCGGTTCGCCCGCGAGCTGATCATGAGCCACTTCGGGCCGGAGGGCGGCCTGCCCGGCCTGTCGGTCGAGCGGGTCCTGGCGCTCGGGGCCGAGACGTACCCCGGGGGCGACGCCTCGGTGTTCAACATGGCGGTGATGGGCCTGCGCCTGGCCCAGCGCGCCAACGGGGTCTCGCAGCTGCACGGGGTGGTCAGCCGGGAGATGTTCGACGGCCTGTGGCCGGGTTTCGACCCGCCGGAGGTGCCGATCACCTCGATCACCAACGGCGTGCACGCCCCCACCTGGGTCGACGGCCGGATGATCGAGCTGGCGGTGCGGCACATCGGCCCGCAGATCCGCACCGAGGCCAAGGCCTGGGAAGAGATCGGCAAGGTGCCCGCGGCCGAGCTCTGGGCCACCCGCCGCGAGATGCGCGCCGACCTGGTGCACGAGGCCCGGCAGCGGGTGCGCGCCTCCTGGCTGCGCCGCGGCGCCGGCAACGCCGAACTCCACTGGGTCGACGAGATCCTCGACCCGGACGTGCTGACCATCGGTTTCGCCCGCCGGGTACCCACCTACAAGCGGCTCACCCTGATGCTGCGCGACCCGGAGCGGCTCCGGCGTCTGCTGCTGCACCCCGAGCGGCCGGTCCAGCTGGTCATCGCCGGTAAGTCGCACCCGGCCGACGAGACCGGCAAGCGGCTGATCCAGCAGATGGTGCGCTTCGCCGACGAGGCCGGCGTCCGGCACCGGATCGTCTTCCTGCCCAACTACGACATCGCCATGGCCCAGTCGCTCTACCCGGGCTGCGACGTCTGGCTGAACAACCCGCTGCGCCCGTTCGAGGCCTGCGGCACCTCGGGGATGAAGTCGGCGCTGAACGGCGGGCTCAACCTCTCGGTGCTGGACGGCTGGTGGGACGAGTGGTTCGACGGCGAGAACGGCTGGGCGATCCCGACCGCCGACGGGGTGGAGGACGCGGGCTACCGCGACGACCTGGAGGCCGCGGGCCTGTACGACCTGCTGGAGAACGAGGTCGCGCCGCGCTTCTACGAACGCGACGAGGACGGCCTGCCGCAGCGCTGGCTGTCGATGGTCCGCCACACCTTCACCTCGCTGGGCCCGAAGGTGCTGGCCAGCCGCATGGTCGCCGACTACGTGCGCCAGCTCTACCTGCCCGCCGCCCAGGCCGGGCGGGCCACCACCCCCGAACTGGCCCGTGACCTGGCCGCCTTCAAGGCCCGGGTGCGCACCGCCTGGCCGGCCGTGCGGGTCGAGCACGTCGACTCCTCCGGCCTTTCCGACAGCCCGCAGGTGGGCGATCAGATGAGCGTGCGCGCGGTGGCCTTCATCGACGGCCTGGCCCCGGAAGACGTACAGGTGCAGGTGGTGCACGGGCGGGTCTCGCCGGAAGACCTGATCACCGACTTCGTGGTGCAGGACCTGCAGTACGCCGGCCCGGCCGACAACGACCCGGCCGACGGGCGGCACGTGTTCGAGGGGCACCTGACCCTGCGCCGCACCGGCCCGTTCGGATACACGGTCCGGGTGCTGCCCCGGCACGAGGGGCTGGTCGCGCCCGCCGAGCTCGGGCTGGTCACCAACGCCTGAGGCAACAATCGCTTGAGGACGCTGGTGAGCCACTCCGGCTCACCAGCGTCCTCAGTTTGTTGGAGAGTTTCGTTCCCTCTAGGTGCTTGCCCCCTTGCGGATCGCTCGAGGCGACCGGCAGTCTTCGTCCGTGCGCGCTCCGACACCATTCGTCACCCGTCGTGCACATCCGCCCGTCCTGTTCGCCGGACGGCGGTCGTGACCGAAGCACCTTCGCGCCGGAGAGCACGCCGCGACGACTCCCCCGCGGACGAACCGACGTCGTCGGCCCTGTACGGCCCCGACCCTCTCAAACCCGTACGCGAGGCCGTTCTTCGGCGTGACCCCGACGCCTTCGTCCTTTGTTTTGCTCCCGACGCCTACCTGCGAGTGCCTCGGCGCGAGGGGGACATCGTTCTCCGGGGGCACGAGGAACTCGGCCGGGCGAGCCGGGACCTGCAGTCGATGATCCGGGAGTTCTCCTGGACACCGTCGCGACGCCTGGTCTCGGCCGCGGAGGTCACGGAGGAAGCCGTAGTGGTCGCGCGCCAGCACGAGCGCCGCCCCAGTCGGGTTTCGGCTCCCCCGCCAGTTGACGACGAAGGTATCCGCGTTCCCCTGCGCGTAGTGGCCGGGTTCGGGCCAGACGGGCTGATCAGTGCGCTGACCCTGTGGCTGGACTGGGCCGCCCTGCTCGACCCGAAGGGCCTGAACTCCGCCGACGGCCTAGCGAGCGCACTAGTCGCCCTGGCCCGCGCCCGCGACGACCGGGGCTTCCGCGTACTGCAGACCCCGCCGGTCCCGGTGATCCCCGAGCAACCGGCCGCGACGGAGCAGGAAGAACCTGACCGGCCGAAGCCGATGAGCCGAGGGGCGGTCTGGTGGCAGGTGCATCGCAACACGGTCGTGGGCAGCGTCATGGCGCTCGCCGCGCTGGTACTCCTAGGCTGGGTAGGCCTGCATGTGCTCCCCCCACTGAAGAGTTCCGACCCATCGACCACCGCCGTCGGCGACCTCCGTGGCGCCGACGCCACGGACACCGGGCAAACGGGGAACGCTCGTGGCCCAGGATCTGGAGACGGCGCCAACCCCAGCAGCGCCCTGTCTGACCCGGGCAGCACTGACCCAGGCGGCACCGATCCCAATGGCACTGCCCCAGGCGGCACCGATCCGGGTGGCACCGATCCGGGTGGCACTGGCCAGGGCGGCACTGCTTTAGGGGGCTCAAACGCGGGAAGCTCTGACGGGGAAGGCTCCGACGCAGCGAACTCTGACGTCGGAGGCGAACCCGGGGCTGAGGGCGAGCCAGGGGCAGGGGCAGGGGGCGAGTCCGGCGCGGGCGACACCTCGTCCGCCAGCGACCCCCAAGCCACCGGTGCCGGGCCAGGCGGATCCGGAGCGCCCGTGCTCTCCTCGCAGAAACCGAACGTGGCGCCCACCGTTCAGCCAGGCCGCGAGATCACGTTCCTCTCAGACGTCCTGTTCCCCTTCAACTCCTTCGAACTGTCCCCCCGGGCCAGTTCACGGCTGGACAACCTGGCCCGGCAGGTCCGGGAAGCCCGGATGCAGGGAACCATCCAGGTCAACGGCTACACCGACAGCACCGGCAGCGAGACCCACAACCTGGACCTGTCCCAGCAGCGGGCACTCGCGGTAGCAAATGCCCTGAGCCTGCGGCTCCACGGAACCAACGTACGCCTCGACGTACAGGGCTTCGGGGAAACCAGCCCGCGCCGGACCAACGACACCAAGGCCGGCCGCCGGGCAAACCGCCGCGTCACCGTCGTGCTCCCCGAACAACGCTGATCCAGTACTGGGTCTGCCACAGGTGCCAGCGGCCCCGCACGCGGTACTGCCCAAACCTCTGACCCGGCACTGACCAGCTCCCGCCAAACACAATCCGGCCCCACTCGGGCCCCACTCCGCCCCAACCCGGCCCCACTCCGGCCCACCCCAACCCAGCCCGTTCCGGCCTCACCCCGGCGCGAGGCGACCCCACTCCGGCCCAAGCCGGCCACGCTCGGACCTCAGTCCGCCCCAAAACGAATGTGTACACATGGTTCACCTGGTACCAGGTGAACCATGTGCACACATCAGCACCCGCCCTCGCCCCGCCCGCTGAGGAGCGGAGCGGGCGGGGCCGGGTGAGATCAGTTGTCGCTGGAGCGTTTCGGCGCCAGCACGAAGACGTAGACCGCCGCGCCGATCGCCAGGAGCGCCAGCACGAGCAGGGTCACGATCAGCACCGGAGATGCGCCACCGTCTTCGTCCGAAGAACTCTGCGCGCTGGCAGTGTTCTCGCTGGGCTCGGCGCTTTCAATCACCTGGGCCCCGCCCTCGGTCGACTCAGCGGTCCCGGTCGGCTCGGCCGTCTCGGTGGGGTCGGTGGCCCCGGTGGCCCCGGTGGTCTCGGTGGGTTCGGCGGCCGGCTCGTTGCCTGCCTCGGCCGTGAAGGTGAACTCGCCCGAGATCGGATGGCCGTCGGACGAAGTCACCCGCCACTGGACGGTGTACTTGCCTGCGGGGGCCCCGGCGGCGATGGCCTGGGTGAGCGTCTCGTCGACGATCTTCGGCTTGCCCTCGGTGACGTCACCGTCCGGACTCTCGATCCGGACCACCGAGCCGAGCGCGAGCGGGTTGTTGTTGAAGACCAGCTCGATCTCGTCCGGCAGCGTCTTGACGTTCGCGCCGTCCTTGGGGTTGGACTCCACGATCTGGTCGTGGGCCAGTGCCGGGCCGGCCCCGAGCACGAGCCCGGAAAGGACCAGGGCCAGAACGGCTGCGAACCGGGCCCGGGGGCCGAGATGCCGCTGCTGCTCGCCGTGCTCGGCCACTGAACGATTGGTACGGATGGTCACGCCACACTCCCCTGCGAGCTTCCCGGCTTGTTCTCGGAACCGGCGGTGCTGCCCTGAACCGGCCGCGCGCTCTGCAGCGCCGCCACCCGGCGCCAGGCCACTGCGGCCAGTCCCAGCCCGATCAGGCCGACCGCCAGGCCACCGGCGCCGAGCCAGCGGGCCGCCGAGTCCGAGCTGTCCGAGTCCGACCTGCCGGAGGTTGAGCTGCCCGAGTCGTCGGAGCCTGCAGCCTCGCCGGCCGCGGTGTCGGTGTGTGCCGCGGCCGCGTGGTGCCCATCGGCCTCTGCCGCCGTGACCTCGAAGGCCGGCGCCGGGCTCTCCGGCTCCTCCTCACCCTCGACCGTCGGCTCGTTCCAGTCCTGGACCTGGCCGTCGGAGTAGGTCTGCTTGGTGGGCAGCTCGATCGCGGTGCCCATCTTCGGCAGCGGACCGACCGAGATCGAGAACTCCTGGTACTCGCCCGGGTTGATCTGCGTGCCCTTCGCCGCCGTCCAGGTCACCGTGACCGGCGCCTTGGTGACCGTGGCCCCGTCCACCTCGATCGGCTCGGGCAGCTCCCCCTCCACGACCTCGGCCTTCCACCCCGGCACCGGCTTGGTCATGACGGAGCTGAAGGGGGTGGCGGTGGGCAGGCTGACCTCGACCGACGTGGTCCCGGCGGTCTCCGACTCGTTCGGCACCCGGAACGTCAGCCGCGAGTAACCACCCTCAGCGGTGCTGTCAGGGGTGACCCGGACGTGAGCCTGGGCCGCCGTAGCCCCGGCAAAGGTGATGGCGGCGGCGGCCAGGAGCGTGGCCCCGGCGCGGGCGGCCAGAGGAGAGCGCGATTGCGACATGGTTCGGAAGTCTTTCTCTAAGGACGAATGATGGACGGCTCACGGCCGCCTCGGATTTACTGCCAGGAATTGCGAACTGCACGTATTGCCCCAGGCCATCTGCTGCCATCTGCTGCCCTCTGCTGCGTCGGCGACGGCCGTCCTCGGGAATCCATGGCCCAGAGAGCCAAGGGCTGACCCGCCAGAGTTAGCCAGTTCACAGACCGAACGCCGATTCCGTCCCCACCGGAGCCGACGCCATCCGCCAGATCTGCTGCCGAGGCCGCCGCTCTTCCGGAACGACGTCACATCGATCAGCCGGCCATGACCTCGGGCCTGGCAGAACTGAGTCTTGGCGATAGCGCTGACGATCGGACTGTTGGGCCGGCGTCGGAGGAAAACTCCGGTGCCGTTTGTGGGAGCAGTGCCGGCCGACGAAGCTCGCCCTCGGAGTCTTGCTGCGCGAAGCGCTGTCCGTGACAGCTGAGCAGTCCCAGTGACGGTCAGTCTCGCCGGGCCTCGAAGGAGGAGACCTCGGTAGGACGGCCGCCGAAGGACAGGGCCCTCACCAGCAGAGGGCCAGCGCACTTACCCGTAGAGGGTCAGGGCACTTTCCCGCAGAGGGTCAGGGCACTTACCGCCAGCTCTGGAAGGGCTCGATCTTCGGGCGGAAGACGTAGAAGCCCCACAGGCCGTAGACGATCGACGGCACGGCGGCCAGCAGGTCGACCAGGTAGCCGAAGGGCGCCGCCAGCCGGGGCGGGCGTACTGGGTCAGGAACAGCCACCCGCAGAGGGTCAGCAGAACCGGCCTGCCGCACGACCACCGGACATGTCCACACCACGGCCGCGCACCGGCATGTTCTCGCCACGGCCGCATACTGGCGTGTCCTTGCCACGGCCGCGCATCGGTATGTCCTTGCTACGGCCGCGCACCGGCATGTCCTCGCCACGGCCGCGCATCGGCATCTCCTCGCCACGCCAGCGACTCACAGAACGCGCCTAGAGGGCCTGGGGCAGGGCGGGTTCGGGTGGGCCGCGCCGTCGGACGGTGCGGCGCGGCACCACTGCGCGGGGCAGCAGGGCCTCGCGGACGAGGACGGGAAGGGGGCTTCGGGCCGGGGGTGGGGCCGGGAGGTGGGGCAGGGCGAGCCGGAAGCCGAGGCAGCCGGCCAGGGCCCAGATCGCGGCCTCGCCCCGGGCCAGGAGCAGGGCTAGCAGGGTGGCGGAGAGGGCGTGCGCGGCGAGCATGCGCGGCGACATCGCGAAGAGGTCTGAGGTCTGGTGCCCGGACATGCCCGGGCCGCAGCCGGAGAGGGTGGAGGCGTGGGCGCCGGAGGCCAGGTGCTGCGCAGTCATCCGGCAGGAGCCCGCCATCTCGCCGGCCATCAGCGCGGTGTGAAGGGCGAACTGGGTGCCGCCCATGGCCAGCACCAGCGCGGCGGGGCCGCGGCGGCGGCCGGCCAGGAGGTTGACCACCAGCATGACTGCAGGGACGCAGAGCAGGGCGACGACCAGGTTGACCGGTTCGCCCCCGACCGCGTGGGCAGCGACAGCGAGGCCGACGGCGGACAGCGAGAAGATCGCCGTCCGGGTCAGCCGGATCGCACCGCGCGCCGGAGTCATGGGAAGAACCCTAACCGGCCACACCGACAATCCCGGCTCAGCCCTGGATCAAGGTTGCGCCGGACGGGGAGCGGCCGAACACCCGACCAGCGGGTCGCGCCAGGGGCAGGGCAGGCAATGGACAGGTAGGTCGAACGGCCGAACTGAACACTACCGGCCGTTTGACGCTGTGTGATCACGTGAGTACCGGCCGTTGGTTCATAGGCTGCCCCGGCGGCGCGCGGGGGCCGTTCCGATCGGCACCTTGCGGACCGCCGTCATTCGCATCGGCCGAAAGGGCTTTCGTCACACATGAACGCCGCGCCCCGACCCGACCTGCACACGGCCGAGGCCCAGGTCCCGCCCGCTGCGGTGGTGGAGCAAAGGCAAGCCGCCGGGACCGCTGCCGCCGAAGGGAACGACCAGGGGAACGAGCAGCCTCGTCCCATCCCGAAACGTCTGCCGCCGGCCGGCCCCCAGCCACTCCTTCCGGCCATCACCGGCCTGGCCCTGCTCGCGATCCCCTTCGCCCTGGGCGGCGAGACCAGTTCCTGGCTCACCGCAGAGTCAGGGCAGACCTCGGCCGGGCCCGAAGTGCTGGAACAGATTCTCGTGGGCAGCAGAGTGGGGTTCGACCTGCTCCTGGTGCTGGCCGGCGTCTTCCTGGCCTGGCGAAGCCCGGCCGACCGCAGGGGGTTCTGGCGTTTCGGGATCTGGCCGCTGCTGGCCGGGCTGGCGGCGATCGGGGGTTCGGCGCTGCTGCTCACGCTCGAGCAGGAGGGTTTGGGCACCTTGGGGCTGGCCGTGCTGGGGCGGGCCCTGGCCGGGCTGGGGACGGGGACGCTCACCATCTACTGGCTGCGGATGAACACCGGGTCGGTGCGGGTGCCGGCGCACGGTCCTTCGGTGCCGCAGCGGATCCGGACCTCGCGTACGGCTCCCCTGCTCGCGTTCACCACCCTGCTCTTCTGCGCGGCCCGGCCGGACGTGCTGGCCGCGGCCTATCTGCTGCCGCTCCACTTCGCCTCGGCCTGGCTCGTGGTCACGCTGGTCCGGGCCCCGCACTCCCCCCTCACCCGCCTGCTCGACCGCCTCGGGAAAACCGTGCAGCGCAGCCAGCCTCACCGCTTTCCGGAGACCGGACAGGGGCCGGTGCGACGTCAGATCCTTCTGCCCGATCCGCCGGCCGAGCGGGTCTGCGCAACCACCGACCCAGGTGGGCCGACCGCCCAGTCCGAACAAACGTTTCATGCCCTGAACCAGACCCGGCCCGACGCAGAGGTCACCGTCGAGACCGCCCCGGCCACCCCGAACCCGGCCACCGACCCGAGTGGAACCACTGGGGACCAGGGCGACAACACCCGTTCAATCCAAAAAACGTACGTCGCCCCCAGCGGACGGGTGATCGACCTGGCCCAGATCCCGGCCGAACTGCGACTGCTCCCCCTGCCCGGCAGGACGGTTCAGAAGCCGGGGCAGAAGGAGCAGCGCGTCGAGCCGGATGATCAGACCGAGTAGATGCCCCGGCTGGTCCGGATGGTCAGCCGCTCGGCCACCGCTGGACGGTGGCGCCGGCTGACCAGCCCGGATGCGAGAACCAGCAAGGAGCCGACCCCGAGGGCCAGGAGCGGGAAGCCGTACGCGGCGCCGCCGTTCGAGGGTGGTTCGCGGTCGGTCCGCACCGGGGCCACCGAGGCCTCGTCGTCGTAGGCCCAGGCGTCCTTGACCGACGGCGAGGCGGTCGCGGCCACCGAAGGGGCAGGATCTGAGGACGTCGACGGTTGCGGACGCTCTTCGGTCCCGGTCGGTTTCGGGGAGGGGCGGCCCGGATTGCGCGGATCGTCGTTCGGGTGCCCGGCCGTGAAGCTGAAGGTGCCGGAGAACTTGCGGCCGTCCTTGGCCACGGCCTCCCAGTCGACGGTGTAGGGGCCGTTGGGCGCACCCACCACCAGCGAGCGGCGCAGGGTGCGGGCACTGGTGGAGACCTTGCCCTCACCGACCTCGCCGTACTTGGTCCTGATGCTCATCGAGGCGCCGGACTCACGCAGCGCAGTGCCGAAGGTGACCGAGACGGCGTTGGGGGCGTACTGGACGACCTCGCGGTAGGGGCTCCGGCCGATCTCGCCCTTCGGGCCCGGCTCTCCGGTATCGGCGAAAGCTGTTCCCGTGAGGGAGAGTCCGAGCCCTGCACCGGCGACGGAGACCATCGCGGCGGTACGGAGAGCACCACACGCCTTGCCTACTCTCAGCCACAACATCTTGACAGAATGTCACTTGGTGATGATCCAACCCCTGCCGAATCGCCGGAGGTTCAGTCGTCGAACGGGGGATATCCCCAAGCACCTCTCAGATCCCAGCCGCATCTCGTCAGGTTCGCCGGGGTTGACCGTTCTGCTCGGTGAAATCAGCTCATGGACAGACGATTTCACCTTCGGACGATCATCCGGCCCGGGGCTGGGCGCTCAGAACATCGTGCCCCCGAAAGGCGCGCGACGCAGGGCGAAGAGGTGGTCGGCCACGGTCAGCCCGGCGTCGCGGTGCACCGCGATCCGGCCGGCCTGCGCCAGCTGCCAGAACGGCGTGCCGCCGAGGTAGACGCAGGCCAGCTGGGCCACGTCCATGGTGAGGTCGGGCGGCTGCTCGGTGCGGGCCACCCCGGAGGCCGAGATCAGGTAGCGGCCGTTGTTGTCGCGCAGCAGGTCGTCGCGGACCTCGATGATCACCTGACCCGGCGCCCGGTAGGTGCGGGCGGCCAGCGCGGCCTGCACGTCGACCAGCCGTAGCCAGGTCTCGTCGCGCCGGCCGTGGGTGCTGACCGAGCGCTCGTCGGTGAACAGCTTCTCGATCGAGTGGTCGACCGGCATCGTGTCCAGCACCACCCGCTGCACCAGGTCGAGCGAGAGCAGGTACCGCAGCAGGCCGAAGTGCGCGCGGGAGGTGTTCGCGACGAAGTCGCCGACCACGATGCCGCGGTCCTTGGAGCGGAACCAGGTGCTGCTGTCCTGCGGCGTGTAGATCGCGAACCCGTCCTCGTGACCGGGGATCCCGTGCACCACCGCGTAGTGGTGGTCCTGGCCGAGCTGGCGCATGTGCGCCCGGGCCCGCCACCAGTAGCTGGGCCGGTCGATCGCACCGACCCAGTTGGCGCCGGTGTAGATCCGGGCCAGCAGGTCCTGGTCGGCCCGCTCGCGCAGGTCGACCAGCCGGACGTCACCGCCCTTGGGCACCCCCGGGCGGAAGTCGGCCCGGTCCACCGAGATCTCCACCGTGGCCACGTTGCTGGCGATGCCGAAGCCCCAGCGCTCGTAGATCGTCGCCTCGCTGGCCCGCAGGCTGGCGACGATCTCGTTGCGGGCCAGGCACTGCTCGAGCTGGTGGCGCATCAGGGCCCCGGCCAGCCCGCGCCGGGTGTGGGTGGGCAGCACCCCGACGTCGGTGACCGCGGCCTGCGGCACCTTCTTGCCGCCGGGCACGATCATCCAGCTGGTGAACGAGCTGGCCGTGCCGACCAGCCGTTCCGGGTGGCTGGTGTTCCCGGCCGGCACGTCGGCGCTCGGGTTGGCGGTGGGCACGTACGCCGCCACGGTGCGCCCCGGTTCCATCAGTCCGGGCACGGCCTCCGGGTCGGGCCAGCGCATGCCGACCATCGCGTTCAGGAAGACCTCAAGGGACCGGCCGACTTCCTGGGCGTCGCTGAGGACTCTGATCTCGTGTTCCACACCGTCGAAGTTAGTGCTGTGACCGGCCTTACTCCTGGGGACCCACCCGAGCGGACACCTGGCAAGAGGAACGAAGCCTTCCGCTTGGCCTGTCACCCTGGACGGCATGGCCGAGACCTCGAAGCGACTGCTCCAGCTCCTGTCGCTGCTCCAGACCCCGCGTGAGTGGTCCGGGCCGGAGCTGGCCCAGCGGCTGAACGTGAGCACCCGGACGATCCGGCACGACGTGGAACGGCTGCGCTCGCTGGGCTACCCGGTCGACGCGACCCGCGGCTCGGTGGGCGGGTACCGCCTCGGGGCGGGCGCCGACCTGCCGCCGTTGCTGCTGGAGGACGACGAGGCGGTGGCGATCGCGCTGAGTCTGAGAACTGCGGCCGGCGGGGCGGTGGCCGGTCTGGAAGAGAGCGCACTGCGGGCATTGACCAAGCTGCAGCGCGTACTGCCGCACCGCTTGGGCCGGCGGGTGGACGCGCTGACCGCCTACACCGTGCGGATCGGCCCGGGCACCGCGGCCGCGCCGGTACCGGTGGTCGATCCGGGCACGCTCTCCCTGCTGGCCTCGGCCTGCCGGGACCGGGAGCGGGTGCGCTTCGGCTACGCGGACCACGGGGGCACCGTGTCCAAGCGTGCGGTCGAGCCGAACCGGCTGGTGAACTGGGGAAGGCGTTGGTACCTGCTGGCCTGGGACCTGGACCGGGTGGACTGGCGCACGTTCCGGGTGGACAGGGTGAGTGATCCGCTGGCCGTGGGCGCGCGGTTCGCCGAGCGGGAGGTGCCCGGCGGGGACGCGGCCGCCTTCGTGCGGCGGGGCAGTCAGTCGGTGCAGTGGGCGGTAACTGCCCGGCTGCGGGTGTTCGCGTCGGCCCAGATCGTCTCCGAGCGGCTGGGCACGGCGGCCGAGGCGGTGGAGGCCGAGGGCGAGGATCAGTGCGTGGTGACGATCGGGGGCGCGGACGCCGAGTCGATGGCGCCGTGGCTGAGCCTGGTCGGGTCCGAGTTCCGGGTGTTGTCACCGCCGGAGCTGGCGGAGGCGGTGGGGAGGGTGGCGGAGCGGATGCAGCGCTCAGCGGTGCCGCCGGTCTCCTAAATTCACGGCAAAGATTCTCCAAAATAGGGCATAGCGCACATCTCCTCGCGCGATTTTCACAGCATTCACCTAACCTTCGAACGTTGTTGAAGGTTGAGTGAAAGGCCGTGCATGTCCGTCCCGAACCGCTTCACCGCCCTGGACGGCCTGCGCGGCCTGGCGGCCCTGGTGGTGGTCTTCTTCCACCTGCGCCGCGAGCTGCGCGACCTCGGTGCCCCGGAGACCGTCGACCGGCTGGTCACCGGCGGCTACCTGATGGTCGACCTGTTCTTCGTGCTCAGCGGTTTCGTGCTGGCCCGCACCCTGCTGCGCACCGACGGCCTGCGCTCGGCCGCCCGCTTCGCGGCGCTGCGGGTGCGGCGCTTCATGCCGCTGCACCTGACCGGCTGGACGATCGCCCTGGCCGGAGTCTCGTTCGCCGCCCTGTGCCAGGCCCTGAACCTGTTCCACACCCCCGAGGCCGGCGCCTTCACCCACGACGACACCACGCCCCGGGCCTGGATCACCAGCTTCTTCCTGGTGCAGGGTTTCGTCGGCCCGCTGTTCGCCGGGTACGCGGCCGCCTGGTCGCTGTCGATCGAGCTCTGGGCCAACATCCTGGTGGTCGTCGTGATCGCCGTGCTCGCGCCCCGGCTGCGCAGCCTGGTCGGCCCGGTGGCGCTGGTCGCCGGGGCCGTGATCCTCTCGCTCACCCCCGCCGACGCCGAGAACACGGTGGGCTGGGTGGCGTTCGGGCGGGGCCTGGGCGGTCTCGGCGCGGGCATGGTGGCCTACGAGCTGTACCTGTGGCTGGCGGCCCGTCCGGGCCGGAAGGTGCGGGCGGCGATGCCGCTCGGCGTGATCGGGCTCCTGCTCGTGGTGCTGGCCTGCTGGGAGCGCGAGCTGGTCCGGGAGCTGCGGTTCCTGCCCATGCTGGGGCTGGCCGTGCTGCTGGTGATCAGCCTGGCCCTGCCCACCGGCGGCCCGGCCCAGTGGCTGCTGAACCGGCCGGTCGCGCACTGGCTGGGCAGCCGGTCGTTCGCGATCTACGCGCTGCACGGCCCCGTGCTGGTGACCTTCGAACTGGTCATCAGCCTGGCCGGTCTCGACCAGGACGCCCCGCCGGTGGCCGCCGCCCTGGTCTCGGCCACGCTGGCGGGCACGTTCGTCGCAGCCGAGATCGGCCACCGGTACATCGAGCAGGCCTGGCTGCCGCGCCGCAAGACGCCGGCGCAGCCGGCCCGCGAACCGGTGCCCGCCTGAGCCGTTCTCAGCGGGCGAGCTTGGACATCGCGTCGAGGTCGATGACGGTCAGCGCCTTCGAGCGGGCGCCCGGGCACCCCTCGTTCAGCATGTTGTCCACCTCGACGTCGCGCAGGGTGGCGTCGGGGGTGGTCGAGGTCTCGAAGGCCGCGGTGAGGGCCTTGCGGAAGGCGGACCGGGCGTGCGGCACGGTGGGCTTGGCGCCCAGGTCGGCCAGCGTGGCCTCGACCACGTCGCACACCATGATCAGATTGATGTCGTAGCGCGCGGTCTCGGTCGGCTCCGCGGCCTCGGTCTCGCCGGAGGTGGTCGCCGCCTGGGTCGGGGCCGGGGCGGTCTGCTCGGCGGTGGTCCCGCTGGCGCCGTTCCCGCACCCCGCCAGCACGAGCCCGAGCAGCGGGGCCGCTACCGCCACGCCAACTGCCTTACGCAAACCAGATGCCACGGTGAGTTCTCCGGATCAGTCATTTCAGAAGGTCAGATCGCCTTCGACCTCGGCCCTTGCCCCCCGGTGGCCGTCCAGCAGGCTACCTCCTGAGTCCCAGTTGTCACACCGCACGGCAAAAGCACGACCCGGACGCGATGCGTTCGCGCCCGGGTCGTGGTGATTCGCCCGGATGTCCGGGGCGGAGATCAGTTGCGGTAGAGCTCGTTCAGGCTGTCGCGCTGGGTGATCTCGAGCGCCTCGGTGTGCACCTTCGGGCACTCCTCCTGCATCACCGCGTCGAGGTCGAAGCTGTCCGCCCCCTCCTCGTCCTGCCCCAGGGTGTTGAAGATGGTGGCCACCGTGGCCGCGAGCTGCGTGGCGGCCGCCTCGGCGTCGCCGCCCTCGCTGGTGCTCACCACCGCGCGCACGGTGCTGCAGGCCAGCTCGGCCTGCCCCTTCTGGCCCAGGTTCTGGGCGGCGTCCTGCAGGGCGTCTTCCGCCTGGCTGAGGTCGGGGATGCTGTCGGCCGCCGACTCCAGCTCCTGGGCCGTGTCGTTGAGCTCGTTGGCCGTGTCGTTGAGCTGGTTGATCTGGTCGGCGGTGGAGCCCTCGCCACTGCACGCGGCCAGCAGGAGTGCGGCGAGCGGCAGCACCACCAGTGTGCGGACCGCCCCCGACCGCTTCGAAACCACACTGCGCATGACCTGCTGCCTCCCATTGACCGACCTACCGAACAACTCACTGATCCAACGGTGGCCCCGAAGAGCGGGTTCCGCCGGGTGCAGCACCACCGTCGCAGCCCCGGATGAGAGTTCCATGAGGGATGCGGTGACGGTCCAGCGCGAGGTCCGGCGCGCCGATGTCCCAGAGGTGACCGAGCACTCCCAGCTCCCGGACGAGGTGGACGGGCCCGCTCCGGCCGAGGCCCGCCGCCTGGCCGAGCTGGACACGTACCGCATCCTGGACACCGACCCCGAGCCCGGCTTCGACGCCCTGGTCCGGGTGGCGTCGTCGATCGCCCGCACCCCCAGCTCCACGATCACCCTGATCGACGAGCACCGGCAGTGGTTCAAGGCGGCGGTGGGCATGGCCAACCGGGAGGGTGAGCGCCGCACCGCCTTCTGCGACCGGGTGGTCTCCGACCGGGCCCCGGTGATCGTCACCGACGCCAGCACCGACCCCCGGTTCTTCGACAACCCCCTGGTCACCGACGAACCGCAGATCCGCTTCTACGCCGGCTTCCCGCTCGAGACGCCCAGCGGTGAGGTGCTGGGCACGCTCTGCGTGATCGACTACGAGCCGCGCCATCTCACCGACGAGCAGCTGGAGCTGCTGCGGGTGCTCAGCGAGCAGGTGATGACCCAGCTCACGCTGCGGCGCACGCTGTTCGAGCGGGAGCAGGAACTGGCCGAACGACAGCGCCTGATCAAGCTGCTGGCCAGCTCCGAGAGCCGCTACCGCACCCTGGTCGAGAGCTCGCCCGACATCATCGGCCGGATGTCGCCGCAGGGGCAGCTGCTCTACGCCTCCCCCGCCCTCCAGCACGTGCTCGGTCTCTCCCCCGAGGCCGCCACGAACACCACCGACATCGTCGGGATGATGGTGCACCCGGACGAGCGGGAGGGCGCCCGCCAGGCCGTGCGGGACGTGGCCGGCGGGCAGCGGCGGGAGTTCACCAGCCGGGTCCGGCACGTCGGCACCGGCGGCTACCGGCTGATCGAGGTGAGCATGCTGCCGATCCCGGACGAGGACGGCACGGTCACCGAGCTGATGCTGATCGGCCGCGACGTCACCGAACGGACGGCCGCGCAGCAGGCCCTGGGCGAGGCCAACGCCGAGGCGCTGCGGCGCGGCCGCCAGCTCGAGGAGGCCCAGGAGATCGCCGAGCTGGCCAGCTGGGCGGTCGACCTCTCGACCGGCGAGTCGTGGTGGTCGCCGCAGCTGTACCGGCTCTTCGGGGTCGTTCCCGGGCAGGTCCACCCGACCGTGGAGCTGTCGCGCACCTTCATCCATCCCGACGACCGGGAGCGGGTCACGTCGGCCACCGCCCGGATCCGTGACGGTGGGGTGGCCGAGCAGCTGGAGTACCGGATCGTGCGCCGCGACGGCGAGGAACGCATCGTGCAGGCCCGGGGCCGGCGCGAGACCGACCCCGACGGCCGCACCGTGCACGTGGTCGGCACCCTGTTCGACGTCACCGAGCTGCGCCGCACCGAACGCGAGGTGCGCCGGGCCCGGGACCTGCTGGTCCAGGTGCTCGACGCCACCGAGCACGCCTTCGTCGCGATCGACCCGCAGGGCCGGATCACGCTGTGGAACCGCGGCGCCGAGCACCTGCTGGGCTACACCGCGGACGAGGTGCTGGGCACCCGGCGGGCCCTGTCCTGGCACGACCCGGACGAGATGGCCCAGATCGCGGCCGAGGTCGGCGAGCCCTTCGGTCTGGCCCTGCTCACCGGCCACCTCGACCACCCGGCGCTGCGCCGGCCCCGCACGCACATCGCCAAGGACGGCACCCGGCACACCGTCGAGGTGTCGATGCGGCCGATGTACGACGGCGACCCGGACGTGATCTGCGGCTACATCGGGGTGGTCACCGACGTGACCGCGCGGGTGCGGGCCGAGAAGGAACGCGACGCGCAGAGCCACATGCTGCGCGCGGTGATCCACAACAACCAGTCGATCATCACCGTGAAGGACCTGAGCGGCCACTACCTGATGGTGAACCAGGCGTTCCTGGACGCCTTCGGGATCGACGAGAAGGAGATCGTCGGGGCCACCGACGAGCTGCTCGACCCCCGGCTGGCCAGCCGCTGGCGGGCCAACGACCGGCGTGGGCTGCGGGGTCCGGTACAGGTCGACGAGATCGCCGACCTGGCCGACGGCCGGCACTGGTACGACACCGTGCGCATCCCGCTGCAGGACGAGGCCGGCCAGACCTACGCGATCTGCACGGTGGCCCTGGACGTGACCGAGCGGCGCCGGGCCGAGGCCGAGAAGGCCGCCGCGATGGAGGCGATGACCCACGCCCGGGACGCCGCGGTGGCGGCGACCAAGGCCAAGTCGGCCTTCCTGGCCACTATGAGCCACGAGATCCGGACCCCGATGAACGCCGTGATCGGGATGACCGGCCTGCTGCTGGAGACCCCGCTGAACGACGAGCAGCGCGAGCTGCTGCTGACCGTGCGCAGCAGCGGCGACCAGCTGCTGGCGATCATCAACGACATCCTCGACTTCTCCAAGATCGAGGCCGGTGACCTGGACCTCGAGGAGCACCCGTTCGAGCTGCGGGAGTGCGTCGAGGGGGTGGTCGCCCAGTTCGCCGGGTCGCTGAAGAACATCGACCTGGTCTCGCACGTGGACCTGGACTGCCCGGCGGTGGTGGTGGGTGACGTCACCCGGCTGCGGCAGGTGCTGACCAACCTGGTGAGCAACGCGATCAAGTTCACTACCCAGGGCGACGTGCTGCTGAAGGTCGAGCTGGAGGAGGAACCGCTGAACCCGGTGGACCCGGCCGCGGGCGACTGGGACGCCACCGACGCGAGCGTGGGCGAGCGGGCGCGCCTGCGGTTCACCGTGGCGGACACCGGGATCGGCATCTCCAAGGAGAACATGGGCCGGTTGTTCCGGTCGTTCAGCCAGGTCGATGCCTCCACCACGCGGCTGTACGGCGGCACCGGGCTGGGCCTGGCGATCAGCAAGGCGATCGTCGAGGCGATGTCCGGGCAGCTGACCGTGACCAGCGAGGTGGGCGTGGGCTCGCGGTTCACCTTCGCCGTGGCCCTCGGCCTGCCCCAGGGCCCGGACCGGCAGGGGCTGCCGAAGCGCCCGCCGGCCGTGGTGGCCGGACGGCACGTGCTGATCGTGGACGACAGCGACACCAACCGCCAGATCCTGCGGCTGCAGCTGGAGAGCTTCGGGATGGTCTGTCAGGACAGCCCCTCCCCGCTCGACGCGCTGGCCCTGATCGGCAGCGGCGTGCAGTTCGACCTGGCGATCCTGGACTACGCGATGCCGGTGATGGACGGTGTGCAGCTGGCCCTGGCCCTGCGTCAGCTGCCCGGTGGCAAGGACCTTCCGCTGGTGCTGCTGTCCAGCATCGGCCGGCGTGACCGCAGTCAGGAGAAGGTGTTCGCCTCGGTGCTGACCAAGCCGATCCGCAGCGCCGCCCTGGTCGAGGCCCTGGGACAGGCGCTCGTTCCGGAGACGTCCGGTCCGCCCGCCCAGATCCCGCAGCCCAGCCCGCCGGGCGACCAGGCCCAGCCCGCCCCGCGCGACCGCGATCTCACGGTGGCCGGCAAGCTGCGGATCCTGCTGGTCGAGGACAACGAGATCAACCAGAAGGTGGGCCGGCTGATGCTGGGCAAGCTCGGGCACACGGTCGAGCTGGCCAACAACGGCCTGGAGGCGGTGGAGGCGCTGGAGCGGCTCGACTACGACGTGGTGCTGATGGACATGCACATGCCGGTGATGGACGGCCTCGAGGCGACCCGGACGATCCGCGCACAGATCCCGCCCGGTCGTCAGCCGCACATCATCGCGATGACCGCGAGCGTGACCAAGGAGGACCGGGACGCCTGCGCGGCCGCCGGGATGGACGGCTACCTCTCCAAGCCGGTGCGGGCCGAGGACCTGACCGAGGCGCTGGGCGGGGTACCCCTGAGGCAGACCTGATTGAAGACGTTTGCCCGCCTCGGGCGAAACGGTCACCTCAGTGGGTGGTAACCCCTAGAGTCCCCCGGTGGGTGCTTGGGGAATGCGGCTGCGGGTCTGGGCGAGTGTTGCGTTGCTGGTGTTGTTCCCAGTGGTGCTGATGGCTGT
This sequence comes from Kineosporia sp. NBRC 101677, assembly GCF_030269265.1. Taxonomy (NCBI): domain Bacteria; kingdom Bacillati; phylum Actinomycetota; class Actinomycetes; order Kineosporiales; family Kineosporiaceae; genus Kineosporia; species Kineosporia sp. NBRC 101677. Next base: position 534,703 of record NZ_BSTA01000004.1, on the reverse strand, counting down.
TCTGGTGCTGATCCTGGTGTTGTTCGTGATCGGCATCAAGTACGCCGGCCAGCTCGGCGGCAAGGTCATCGTGCTGGCGTTCCCACTGGTCGCGGCCGTGTTCGCGACCGGCCGCGAACTCCTGCGGCTGCGCCGGCTCCCGCCCGCCCCCGGGCTGGAGATCTCGCCGCAGCAGGAACTCCGGCTCTGGGCCGAGATCCGGGCGGTGGCCGAGGCCATGGACGAGGACCCGCCCGACCGGGTGGTGCTCTTCGGCCGGGTCACGGCGGCCGTCACCGAGGCCTCGGGCCGACGCGAGCTGCTGATCGGCCTGCCTCTGCTGATCGGTCTCACCCGGGCCGAACTGCGGGCCGTGATCGCCCACGAGATGGGCCATCTGGCGCACGGTCACACCCGCGGCAGCACCTTCGTCCACCGCGCCCACTACTTCCTCCAGGCCACCCTCGAAAACCACGACCCGGGCCTGGTCCGGCGCCTGCTCGTGGTGTACCTGAAGCTGTACGAACGGGTCTCGGCCTCGGTCCGCCGAGAGAAGGAACGCCAGGCCGACCAGTGGGCCGCCCGGCTGGCCGGACCGGAGGCGATGGCCGCCGCGCTGAGCCGGCTGCACTTCTTGTCCCTGGCCTGGGGGCAGGTGCTCGGCTCCTACGGGCAGGCGATGGTGAACGGCGGGCCCCGGGGCAGCCTCTCCGAGGCGTTCTCCGGCGTGATCCGCTACTCCGGCCCCGCCCTCGAGGAGGAGGTCCGCCGCAATCCCAGGCCCACCTCGCCCTACGACTCCCACCCGCCCGTGCCGGAGCGCATCGAACTGCTGCGCCGACTGCCCGTGCCGGACCCCCGCTCGGCCCCGTACCTGGAGTACCCGGACGAGCCGGCCTGGTCGTGGCTGATGCAGCCGGGGCAGCGCCTGACCGAGGTGGAGGCCACCCAGATCGCCCCCGGCCCCAGCCCCGCCGTCTCCGACTGGTCCAGCGTTCTCACCCGGCGCATGCTGCAGACCCACGACGAGTCGGCGGCCCTGCTGATGGGCGCACTGCAGCAGTTGGACCGGGACGCCCCACCCACGCTCGACTCGGTGCTGCGGGTGATGGCGGCCGGGCACGGCGAACGGCTCGCCGCCCCGTTGCTCCGGGGCGACACCCCGCGCGAGCAGCGTGTGGCCCAGGCCCGGCAGGTCCTGGGCCACACGCTGCTGGGCGCGATCATCACTCTGCTGGGCCAGGAGCGGCGGGTGGCCGCGCTGCCCGACTTCAGCCCCCAGGGCCCGTTCCGGATCGACTACCGGCGCCCGGACGGCCACTCCTTCGAACCTCCCCTGGACGAGGTCCTGGACGACCCGCTGAACGATGCCCTGGAAGACCCGCGCGCGGTCGGCCATCTGGCCGATGTACTGATCTGGGCCGGACTCGACCTACACCGGCCGGTCGCTCCCCCGGACCGGCCGGGCGGTGCTCTGCTGGCCGGGGCGGTGGCCCTGGCCAAGATCACCGTGAAGGGGCCGGCCCGTCACCACCTGCGTCCCCGGGGTGCGCAGGACGTGCTGGTGTTCGACGAGGGCATCCTGGCCGGGCGCACCCCGCCGGAGGGCCGGATGAATCCCTGGCGGGCGCTGAAGTGGGTCTTCACCCCGCGCAGCCACCACCACGACCGCGCCCTGCACCGGATCCAGGCCTTCGCCGACCAGGTCGGCGCCCACCCCCAGGCCTGGGCCCTGGCCAACGGCGGGACGTGGCTGACCTTCCGGCAGATCTCGGAGGTGAAGCACCGCGACGCCCTGGTCTCCGAGGGACAGGTGATGAAACTGACGCTGAAGGACGGTTCCCGGGTCCAGATCGAGACCACCAACGCCGGGCTGTGGATCGACGACGTGCCCCGGGTGGTGGCCGCCGCGATCAGCTGACCGGGTTCACACCTGCACCGAGCGGGCGACCACGAACCAGGTGCCGGTGAACAGCACCTCGCCGCCGATCTCGGCGGTGAGCTGCCGGGGCGAGAGGAATCGCTTGTACACCTGGTGCCGGGACCCGTCGTTCAGCACCCGTTCCTCGGTGCGGGACTCGGGCAGCCCGGGCCGCAGGGCCGAGTCGATGACGATCAGCTCGGGTGCCACCCGCCGCGCCTGGGCCAGGAACATCTCCCGCTCGTCCTCCGGCAGGTGCCCGTAGAAGTGCCCGGTGACCACGCGGTTGAAGGCGCCGTCGGCGAACGGCAGGTTCAGCGCGTCGCCGGTCATCGCCACCCCCTCCGGCAGCCGCGACTGGGTCAGCGCGACCATCGCCGGGCTCTGGTCGAGCGCCACCACCATCCCGGCCAGGTGACGGGTGAGAAATCCGCTGCCGCAGGCGATGTCGAGGGTGCGCGCGGCGGGCAGACCGGACACGAACTCGACCAGGCGGATCACCTCTTCCCGCCAGCCGGGCCGGTTGCGCGACGCGAACCGCCCCTCGCCGGTGTACCAGTCGTCGTACTCCCGGGCCCGCTTCTGGTAGTAGGCCGCGGTCGCCGCGTCCCTGGCGAACGAATGCAGCATGGGACCTCAGTTCATCCGTCCGGTTGCAGATGGCCGTCCGCAGGTTACCTCGACTTTCTGTGACCTTAAGGTAACTCCACGCAAGTGATCGATCCCCGTCAAACACCTGGCCGGATCCGGGACTACTCCTCCCCCACCGGCCGTTGCCACCTCAGGAAGACCAGCACGTTCGGAAACCGTGACGAAGGGCAGCAACCGTGGCCACACCCCTGTCGATCCTCGACCTCGCACCCGTGGCGAAGGGCCAGACCGCCGGTCAGGCGATCGCCGCCAGCGTCGCCCTGGCCCAGACCGCGGAGAGGACCGGGTACGAGCGGGTCTGGTACGCCGAGCACCACAACATGGCCGCGATCGCCTCCTCGGCCACCAGCGTCCTGATCGCCCACGTGGCCGCCAACACCACCTCGATCAAGCTCGGGGCCGGCGGGGTGATGCTGCCCAACCACTCGCCGCTGGTGATCGCCGAGCAGTTCGGCACCCTGGCCGAGGTGCACCCGGGCCGGATCGAGCTGGGCCTGGGCCGGGCCCCGGGCTCGGACCAGGCCACCACCTACGCGTTGCGCCGCGACCCGGCCACCGCCGAGAACTTCCCGCAGGACGTGGTCGAGCTGCAGGGCTTCCTGGCCGGGGAGTCCAAGGTCCGCGGTGTGCAGGCGATCCCCGGCAAGAACACCCGGGTGCCGCTGTACATCCTCGGTTCCTCGCTGTTCGGGGCCCAGCTGGCCGCCGCGCTCGGCCTGCCCTACGCCTTCGCCTCGCACTTCGCCCCGTCCGCCCTGCAGGACGCCGTGGCGATCTACCGCCGCGACTTCAAGCCCTCGGCCCAGCTCGACCACCCGCACGTACTGGCCGCGCTGAACGTGATCGCCACCGACACCACCGAGCAGGCCCAGGCCGAGCTGCGCCGGGTCAAGATCCAGCGGGTCGGCCTGCTCTACGGCCGGGGGCGCACGCTCACCGAGGCCGAGGCCGAGCAGATCGTCGACTCCGGCCAGGCGGTGCAGCTGGAGGAGATGACCAAGTACACCGCGGCCGGTACGCCCGGTGAGGTGAAGGACTACCTCGAGCAGTTCAAGAAGGTCGCCGACGCGGACGAGCTGATCGTCGCCTTCGCGCACACCGAGACCGAGGGCCGGCTGCGCTCGGTCGAGCTCACCGCCGAGGTCATGGGCCAGATCAAGTAGGCCCGCCGGTCAGCGCCGGACGGCGGCCAGCAGGTTCGCCCGCACGACGCCGTCCCCGATCAGCCGGCCGATCCGTCGTTCCTGCTCCTGGGCCTCGCTCAGCCGCGGGTCGCCGGTGTGCAGGCGCTCCACCAGGGCCTGCACCTCGGCGGCCTGCCGGTCCCACTCCTCGGCCCGGTCGTCGGCCGGCAGGTCGGCCGCGCGGATCGAGCCGGTGATCTCCAGGCCGGCCCGGTCCAGCAGGCCGGGAAGCTCCGCCTCCGAGGGGAACTCGTTGCCCTCCGGCGCCCCGGGCGGCTGCGGCTGATCGCTGGTGAACACCAGGAGCCCCAGCGCCGCGCCCGGTTTCATGATCCGGGCGATCTCCTCGACCAGCCCGGTCTTGTCCGAGGTGGTGCACAGCACGCCCAGGCACCACACAGCGTCGGCACTCTCGTCGGCCAGCGGCAGCCGGGCCCCTTCGCAGGCCAGCGCCGACACCGAGAACAACTGCGTCGCCGCCGCGCAGGCGGCCACCATTGGTTCGAGCACCAGGGGCCGGATGCCGTGATGCCGCGCCGCGAAGGCGGTTGGCCCACCCAGCCCGCCACCGACGTCCGTAAGCAGCATTTCTGGGCGTAGTCGGCACTCGGCTGCGAGCCAGTCGAGTACGGCCGGACTGGCACTGCCCTTACAGGCCGCAGGAATCGCGTACTCGGCACCGAGCAGCCCCACCGCGTCGGCCGTCCAGGTGGCCTGCACCCCGAACTCGGACTCCATCGCGCTCACTGGGCCAGCACCGTCCTTCCTACCTCGGCCTTGATTTCCGCCGCGAGAACCTCACCCCGCCCCGAAGCCAGCCCGGACAGGTTCACCCCCACCACCCCGTCCACTGCTAGTAGTTCCTGGGCCTCCGTAACCGCAGCCTCGATACCCGCCGCGACCGGATCAGCTGACGACAGAACCCGTTGCACCACAGCCTGATCCAGCCCCAGTCCAGGCAGGCTCAACGCGCGGGCGGACCGTTCGTCGGTATACACCGCAACCCCCGCGATCACCGGCATGCTTACCCCGGAATCGCGCGCGACGGAGACGAATTCAGCCACCCTGGCGGGCGAAGAGACGTGGTTCAGCAGGCAGATCTGCGCTCCAGCCCGTTGCTTCTCCCGTAGCCGTCCTGGGCGCAACGCAACCGGTGGGGCGTCGGGGGACTCGGCCACCGCAACCGTCAGTCCGGTCGAGGCCGCTAGGGCGGCGAGCCGCGTACTGTCGATGTCGAAAACCTGGGTGACTTCAGGACGTACGTCGTGAGCACGGCCGTCTCCGGTCACACAGAGCACGCCTGAGGCGCCCGCCGCGACCAGCCCCGCGAGCTCCTGCTCCAGCACCACCCGATTGCGGTCGCGGCAGGTCAGCGTCACCCACGCAGCGAGTCCGGCTTCCGTGATCAACCGGGTCATCAGGCTGGGCGGAAAATCCGGGCGGTTGTGGTGCTCACCGACCAGCACCCCGTCGCAGGATCCCCGCAGAGCCGCGGCGACCGCTTCTACGGAGGCCAGATCGTAGGGGCGAACGGTGAAGTCGGTGAGCACCAGGGTTTTCGAAGAGCCCAATTGAAGACGGGTGTCAGCTTGCGGTCCCGTCCACTCGACCACCTCACCGGCCACCGCGAACGGGCACGGCTGAGCGCGCATCTCGCAGCTCAGGTCTGGCCGCACGCCTCCGCACGGCCCGAACTCCATGCGCTTCGGGCAGCCCGGTTCCGGGCGTACCCCGCCGAGGAGGCCACCGTCATGCTCAAGCACTGCCACCCGACCGAGTCTGGAACCGTCTGGGCCGGGCTGCACTTTCAGAGTCAGGAGGTGGGAAAGGCGTCTGGTACCGCTTTGGGGCACTGTACGAAGCCGATACCGCCCATGTCGACCAGCACCGTCACGTAGCCGGACTTCATCAGCACCTGGCCAGAACGCTGGTAGGTCACCCGCACTTCCAGGGGGTAGGGCTCGGGGCAGGCGTCGGGCAGCTTCCACCGCACGGTGTAGAGCCGCGAGCTCTCCGGCTCGACCATCACTGCCTTCTCACTACGCCCGGGCCGCTTGCAGGTACCGCCGGACAGGGCCGGGCCTTCCTGGCTGAGCCCGCCGAGCGGGGGATGCCCCTGCACCCCGACCAGCAGGGCCGGTTCCAGGGCCACGTTGTGCAGCCAGAACGAGACCGTCACGTAGTTGCGGTGATCGGTACGCACCGGGCAGGTGTCCCGCAGGGCGAACGGGATGAGGTGGTCCGGATCCAGCTCGGTGGTGCTGATCGCCGGCTGCGGCTGGGCGTCGAAGCGCTCGTAGGGGTGGTGCGGGCTGCGGCCCACCGCCACGCTGCCCAGCAGCAGGACGAGGATCGCCCCCAGCGCGTAGAGCAGGAGGCGCAGGGGCGTGGGCGGTTGGCCTTCGGGGGTGTCCTCGCCCCCTGGCTCCAGATCGAGCGTCTCCACTCGCACCCCCACTGCCGCAGTGCCGGACGGCTACCGCGGGGCGGAGGAAGCGAGGAGGGGGCGCGGTGGCGCTGCGGGGAGGGGATCCGCAGCACCACCGCACCAGATCTGGGCCGTCTCCGGCGCGGTCTACGCAGCTTGCAGGTCGTACACCGTCTGTCCACCTACGGTAGTCGCGGTGTAGTTCGCCGCAACCCAGTCCGCGATCCCGCTGTCGCCGCCCCGGCCTCCTCCCATCCCGCCGCCCATGCCGCCGGAGATGAAGTACCGCACCTCACCGGCGGCCACGTAAGCCTGGAACTCCTCCAGGGTAGGCGCCGGATCGCTGCCGGAGAACCCGCCCAGCGCCATCACCGGCTGGTCGCTGGCCAGCTGCAACGGCGCGGCCGAGTTCGAGCTGACGGTGGCCGCCGCCCACTTGGTGCCGGCGTTCTGCAGCAGCTCGACCAGTTCGTCGCTGACCTCCGACCCGCTGCCCATTCCGCCCCCTCGACCGCCGCCGCCTCCGCCGAAGCCGGAAGAAGCTGCGCTGGACGGACCGACCGAGGGGATGGAGCCGGTGTGCGCGCTGGCGGTGGTGGCCACGGCGTAGGCCGCACTGCCGGCCACTCCCCCGAGCAGACCGGCCAGGACCAGCGCAGCCAGCGCCCGGGTGGCCAGCCGCAGCGGGACCAGCAGGCCGATTGCTGCGACCACGGTGACCGCGAGCACGAGGTAGCGCAGCTCCGGGTGCCAGTCGGCGTTGCGGGCCAGCAGCGTGTACGACCACAGGCCGGAGGAGAGCACCATCGCGGCCAGGGCGAGGCGGGCGCGCCAGAGGTTCCGGGCCTGCCACAGCGCCGTGCCGCCGACCGCGATCAGAGCGGCGATGGCCGGAGCCAGGGCAACGGTGTAGTACGGGTGGATCGTGCCCTTCATGTAGCTGAAGATCAGACCCACGGTCAGCAGCCAGCCGCCCCACACGATCAGCGCGGCCCGGGTGCGGTCGGTGCGCGGCCGGCGGGCGGTGATCAGCAGCCCGGCCACCAGGGCGATCAGCGCGGCGGGCAGCAGCCAGGAGATCTGGTTGCCCATCTCCGAGCCGAACAACCGGTTCAGCCCGGTGGCGCCGCCGAACGAGGAACCGGCCTGACCGCCCGTCCCGCCCATGCCGCCGCCTCCGCCGCCCCCGTTGCCGTCGCCCCCGAAGATGCGGCCCAGGCCGTTGTAGCCGAACACCAGCTCGAGCACGGAGTTGTTCTCGGAGCCACCGATGTACGGGCGTGAGCCCGCCGGCCACAGCGAGACCGCGGCGATCCACCAGCCGCAAGAGACGACCATTGCGACCAGACCGCCGAGCAGCTGCAGGATGCGCCGCTTCACCGGGGCCGGGGCGCAGACCAGGTAGGCCAGGCCGAGGGCGGGCACGATCAGCCAGCCCTGCAGCATCTTGGTCAGGAAGGCGAACCCGAGGGCGGTGCCGGCCAGCAGCACCCACTTGGTCGAGGCGTTCTCCAGGGCCCGCACCATGCAGTAGGTCGCCGCGGTCATCAGCAGCACCAGGAGGGCGTCGGGGTTGTTGAAGCGGAAGATCAGGGCGACGGCCGGGGTGAGGGCCAGCACCGCGCCGGCCACCAGCCCGGCCAGCGGGCCGGACCAGCGCTTGACCGCCGCGTACAGCAGGGCCACCGCGGCCACGGCCTCCAGCGCCTGCGGCACCAGCATGCTCCAGCTGCTGTAGCCGAAGATCCGCGCGGACAGGCCCATCACCCAGGTCGAGGCGGGCGGCTTGTCCACCGTGATGAAGCCGCTCGCGTCGAAACCGCCGAAGAACCAGGCCTTCCAGCTCTTCGAGGCGGCCTGCACGGCCGCGGCGTAGAACTCGTTGGCGTTGCCCGAGACCGCCACGTTCTGCAGGTACAGCGCCGCGGTGGCCAGCAGCAGCACGATCAGGGCGGGCCGGGCCCAGGCCGGGTCGGCCTGGGCGACCCGGTCAGCTGGATCGGCTGGGCCAGCTGATTTCGACGACGCCCACGGCAGACGCCGCCCCCGTCTGGGAGCGGCGGAGTCGGGGGCGGCGTCAGGCCCGGGCGAGGTCGTCGTCATGGTGACGACTCTTCACCCGGCGCCTGACCAGCGGCCGACCGTTTCCTAGGGGCCGGCTGTGCGTCTCACCGCCGTCTTCGCCTCAGGGGGTGGCGGTGATGCCCGGCACCATGAACGAGGCGGCCAGGTCGAACTCCTTCACGTCCACGTCGTGCTCGACCAGGAACTCCCGCAGCACGTCGATCGATCGGCGTTTGAACGCGTTGTGGTAGATCTTCTCGTCGGCCGCACCGAAGTGATTGCCGTTGGCGGCCGCGGCCGTCCGGTCGCGCAGGCTCGCGGCGGCGGCCCAGCTCAGGTCGTTGCGCTCTTCCAGCTCCTGGTCCAGGTCGACCCGGTCGGCGGCCTCCTGCCGGTCGATCCGGATCTTGCGGATCGCCCGGGCCGGGCTGCCCCACAGCAGCGGCCAGACCATCGGGAACACCGTGCGCAGCAACGGGAGCCGGTGCGCGCCGGGCCCCAGCGGGATCTTCACCACGTCGCCGTAGTCGGGCTTGAGCGGGCGCAGCGCGCAGACCGACATCTCCACCTCGAGCATCGGCCCGCGCTTCTCCACCCGCACGAACAGGGTGACCACCACCTGCCCGTCCCAGCCGGTGATCTCGAAGAACGTGTAGGGCCGGGCCGAACGGTGCTGGGCGCGCAGCGACTGCTCGATCCGCTCCTGCTTGACCTCGCTGACCGGCCGGCGGAACCGCAGTTCGTAGTCCGGGTCGTCGAGCACCGGACCGTGCCGGAACAGGCCGCCCACGGTGCGGGCGTGCCCACCGATCACGTACAGCCGCTGCCCCGTACGGGGCTTGTTCTCCATCGTCTGCGGGATCTGCTCCAGCAGGTACCGGTGCAGGTCGGGCGCCTCGAACACACGTGGCTCGGCGCGCTTGCCCAGCCCGGAGTCGAGGGTGCCGACCCGGGTGTCCACGGTGAAGCTCCACCGGTCGATCTGCTCGCCCGAGCCGTTGAACGGCGTCTTGCCGGCGAACACCACCACGTTGGCCCGCATCGAACTGCGGATCGACTCCTCCACGTCGGGCGGCAACGGCGGCGGGGCCACCGCGTTGAGCCCCCGGATGCCGATCGAGGCCAGCGCCGAGTCGTGCACCGCCTGGTAGTGCACCCAGACGATGACGAAGCCGGCCAGGTAGGCACCGACGATCGCGAAGAACATCAGCATCAGCAGCCCACCCGGGCCCAGCCCGCCGGTGAAGATGGACACCAGGGCCACCTCGGCGATGATCGCCACCGCGGCGGTGACCACCAGCAGCCACACGTCCCGGGTCTCCCGGCGCTGCTTGGCCTGGGCCGCGTGCCGGGCCAGCGCCACCGCGTCGATGTGCCAGTTCGGCGCCATCGCCTTCCAGTCCGGATAGACCAGGTCGTTCAGGACCTCGCCGCCGAACGAGGCGTTCAGGTGGATCGCCGAGCACAGCTGCCGGGAGATGCCGTCTCCGGCCGGGGTGAACGGCTGGGCCCGGCGGGCCGGGGCGCGGCGCGCGGCCCAGGGCGGCTGGAGCGCCTGACGCAGGCTGTCCTCCGGCGAAGGGCCGGGGATCAGCCGCGGCTTGGACTCGACCGTGGTGCGGCCGGCTCCGCGGTGGCGCGAAGTCTCCGAGGGCGGCATTCAGACTCCCTGCGTCGCTCACTGACCCTTGGTGGGGGTCACCGTGAGGGTAGTTCACCCGTCCGGCGGATCCACGGTGCTCGCCCGATACAGATGATGCACCGTCGATCAACGCAAGAGCGACAGGACGGGGCGAGTCACCCGATCTTTCCCCGCCCCACTTTCGCCCCGGTAACCAAACGCAACCACCACTCGTCCATCAATTCCCGGTCAATTCCGGGCAATTAAGGCATCCCTCTGACCTGCACGGATGTTCTTGTGACCAGAAGTGAATAACCGAACGCGGGCAGTGATGAATGGCCTAGGGTTGGGCGCGCCTGGACCGGCGCCGGTGGGCCGCCGCGCGGCCTGCCGCGAGCCGGACCCGGTTAACAACAGCGATCGGCCAGCGCGTTGTGGGGGTTTGTCCTGATGTCCCGGCGAGTAAGCCCGCAGGATGAGAACAATCCCGCTCACTCCCGGCCCGCGGATCACATCGGCACCACCGATATCGCCGATGCGGGCACCCGCCCGGCCCCGGGGGTGGCGGGCAGTGCGGGTGCAGTGTCAGCGTCGGGCTCGACCTCGGGCCCGTCTTCGGGCCCGGCCTCGGGGAGGGACGAGAGCAGACCGGACCGTGGCCTCCCCCGCCACGCCGACATCGATGCCCGGGTGGCGTTGACCCGCTACCGCCGCAACGCCCTGCTCGCCGACGCCCTGAGCGCCGGCGCCGCGGCCCTGCTGGCCATCATGCTGCGCTTCGACGGCGAGGCCCCCGGCTTCTGGGCCTGGATGCCGATCGTGCTGCCGGTGGTCTGGATCGGCATCGCCGGCCTGGACCGGGTCTACGAACGGCGTTTCCTGGGCGCCGGCACCGAGGAGTTCCAGCGCGTGCTGCGCTCGGGGGTGGTGCTCTTCGCGGCGATCGCCGTCACCAGCTACCTCTCCCGCTCGAACGTCTCCCGTTCGGTGGTCTTCTTCGCCGTGCCGGTCACCGTGCTGGGCGCCCTGGCCGCCCGGAAGCTGCTGCGCGTGCGCCTGCACCACGCCCGGGCCGCCGGGATCGGGCTGGAGCGCACCATCGTGCTTGGCGACGCCGAGGGCGCGGTGGAACTGGTGCACCTGCTGCGGCACACCACGCACCGCGGCATGGTGCCGGTCGGGGTCTGCCTGGCCGCCAGCCCGGTCACCCCCAGCGCCCTGGACGGGGTTCCGGTGATGGGCGGGCCCGAGGACGTACTGGCCGCCGTCGAGGCCACCGGTGCCCATGTGGTGGCCGTGGTCTCGCACCCCGATCTCTGGGGGCACCCGATGCGCGAACTGGCCTGGGCCCTGGAGGACCTGGACGTCGAACTGGTGGTCTCCCCCGGCATCGTCGAGGTGGCCGGGCCCCGCCTGTCGATCCGGCCGCTGGCCGGGCTCTCGCTGCTGCACCTGGAACAACCCACCGCGGCCGGCGGCGACCTGCTGCTGAAGGCCGCCTTCGACCGGCTGCTCGGCAGCTTCGTCCTGCTCGTGCTCTCGCCCCTGCTGATCGCGGTGGCGGTCGCGGTGCGCACCACCAGCCCGGGCCCGGCCCTGTTCCGGCAGACCCGGGTCGGGGTCGGGGGCCGGGAGTTCTCGATCTACAAGTTCCGCTCGATGGTCACCGACGCCGAGGCCCGGCTGATCGAGCTGGCCGAGCAGGACGAGGGCAACGGGGTGCTGTTCAAGATGCGCGCCGATCCCCGGATCACCCCGATCGGGGCGTTCCTGCGCCGCTACTCGCTGGACGAACTGCCCCAGCTGATCAACGTGGCCAAGGGCGACATGTCCCTGGTCGGCCCGCGCCCGCCGCTGCCCAGCGAGGTGGCCGGCTACTCCGACGACGCGGTGCGCCGGCTGCGGGTGCGGCCCGGGATGACCGGACTGTGGCAGGTCTCCGGCCGTTCCGACCTGAGCTGGGAGCAGTCCCTGCTGCTGGACCTGCGCTACGTGGACAACTGGTCGATGACGCTGGACCTGAGCATCCTCTGGCGCACGGTACGGGCCGTGCTGAAGGGCGAGGGCGCCTACTGAGCCCGCCGGGCGGCGGTCTCAGGCCTCCTCGTCCTCGCGGTCGGGGTCGGCCTCGGCCACCGCGAACCAGGCCTGGGCCTGCACCAGGTCGGCGCGGGTGATGGTGCCGCTGCGGATCGCCCACATGGCCAGCGGGAGCCGGAAGTCCTCGGCCGCGTCCGGCCGCTCACGGGAGACCAGCCCGGGCACCCCGTGGCTGTCCAGCTTCTCCCGCACCTGCTTGAACACGTTGCGCACGTAGCCGGGACGACGCCCGACCCGCTCGGCCACCTGCCGGTAGGTGGCGGCGCTGGCCTCCGGCCCGGAACGGGTCAGCAGCGGCTCGCACAGCGCGGTGAGCAGCCGCCGCTGGGCCGGGGTGAGCATGATCGGCGGCACCACCACGGTGGGTGAGGAGTCGGTCTCCTCCTCCGTCTCGGGACGTGAGGGCGGCAGGCCGCGGGCATCCACCTGCACCACGTACTCCCGGCCGAAGCGCCCGGTGACCACCACGTCGAACTGGCGCCAGGGCAGCGAGGTGGTGGCCGCGCCGGGCTCGACCGTACGGGCGGCCCCGGTGTGCGGGCGCAGGGTGAGCAGCTTGGACGAGGAGACGTTGCGGATCAGGACGCAGTCGGCGAGGACCCGCAGCGTGGCGGTGTGCCGGGAGACGTGGTCGTCCTCCGGTTCGTGGGCGACACGCAGGTCGCACGTGCGGCTGCGGCCGACCGTGACCTCCTGGCCCGGCCGGGCGGCCCGGCGCCCCGTGCCCTCGGCGACCGAGAAGAGCACGGCGGCGGACTGCGCCTCACCGAACGGTGGCTGACTCGTCGCGCCACCCGGCACCTGCTGGGTCATGCCCATCTGCCCCATCCGCGCAGTCCTTCCGGGGAAGTCCGCGCCCCGCACGCAAGACCTCCACTTTCGCTCATTCGCCCGGATCTGTCACCGGTCACCGCAAGGTACGGCACGAACAGCCCATTGACGACGAAACGAAAGTGGTATCCCGATGTGATCTGAGCAATCACGCCAAGCCCGGCACACTGCACCGCCGTGGCAACCGGGCTGTCGGCAGACCCAAAAGGGCACGCGGACAACGGAAGCCAAGAAGGGCACGGGCCACTCGGCGCCAGTTCGGCCGGACCGGACGAGCCGGAGCAAGGCAAGCATCCACCCGACCCCTGTGCGGGTGGATACCGCCTCATCGGGCAGCGATGCGGCCCGGGCGACCGGCCGGAGCCGGGTCAATTCAGGACAACCTGCGCAGGGCGTTCCGGGTAGTGCAGGGGTGCATCAACTGGTGTCAGGCAACCCACGCAGCACCGGGCGGGCCCAGATTCCTGAGCCCGCCCGGCGGAGTAAGAGCAAGATCAACGGACGGCTTCGTCCCCGACTCGCGGAGCATCGCGGACGTCTGCGGTCTCGACCTCGGGCGCGCCGCCCTGCGGCGGAACCTGGTCGAACGGCACCAGTGCGCCCGGCGGCTTGCCGTGCCCGGTCACCTCGATCAGGTTGCTACGAGCCCGCCGCGGCGCCCGGCGCCCGAAGAACCCGGAGCGCGGGGTGGGACCACTCGGCCGCTCCTGACTGGGTCCGGCAGCATCGTCCACACCGCCGACCGGCTCGGCCGGCGTCCCTCCCGGGCTCATCCAGCGCGGCCGCAGCTCGACGGTCTCAGGCTCGTCCGGCGCTTGTTCAGCAGGAACTGTGGAGACGAGGATGGGATTCGTGGGCGGTGCCGGCTCATTGCCTCCGGCGGCGGGCTCCTGAACGAACCGCTCAGCCGCCCACTCGGCCTCGGAGACGGCGTCACCAGAGTCACCGGCCACGTGAGCCTCCCCCACGTGATACCGCACCGACCGCCGCGCACCCTCAGGCTCACGAAGCTCGCGCCGGGTCAGCGGCAGGTCCATCGGCTCCGAAACCACTCCCTTCGCCAACCCCGCCTGACCATCGATGGCCGGGAGCGGCGGCGTCGGCAGGGGCGAGGGCTGGAGCAAGGACCGCACGGACTGCGACACCCGCCCGTGAGGACCCTCGAACGCTGACGGAGCAATAGGGATCGGCCCCGTAACCCGCTCGGTCACCGACCGATGCCCCTCGGCCCCCGCGCCCTCCAGGGGTGCCGGAACAGGGGCAGTCCCAACGAGCGCCTCACCGGACGAAGACTGCACCAGCGAAGAACGCCCCACCGCCATCTCGATGGACTGCGCCTGAAGACGCTCGATCCGAGTGAGATCGATCTGCTGCGGCGCCTCGTGCCGAGGCCGGTCAAGGGAACGCAGATCGATGGACCGCACCGGCTCGACCCACTCAGCGGCGTCATCCGGCGCCTCACCCTGCATCCGAGCGTCCGGCGCCGTCTGCGTCACCTCGCCCAAGGCCTCTTCGCCCAACACCAGCTCACCCTGCGCGGCCTGGGTCAGTGCAGCCTGGGTCCGGGCCTCTTCGTCCCGGGCCGCCGCACTCAGCCCTACCTGGTCCCGCACCGACGAAGTCGACGCCACCTGACCCATCGCGGACTGAGTGGACGCCACCTCGCCCCCTGCCCCTGGAAGCGGCGCCGCCGCGTCCGCTACCTGGCCCCGCGCGGCAGGAGCCAACGACACCTCACCCATCGCAGTTCGAGCAGACGCCACGTCTGCCCCCGTGGCCCGGACCGGCGCCACCTCGTCGCGCGCTGGCCGACTCAGCGCCGCCCGACGCTGGCCCATCTCGTCCTGGGCCGAGCGGAACGGCGCGACCTCGGGCCGCATCCCACCCGTTCGTGCCCTGGACACCGGCGCCACGGCAGCATCCCCCAGCGCGACCTCTGCACCACGCCGGAAGGAGGCACCCACCTGGCCGACAGCCGACTCGCCCGCCGACTCCGCCGCCCGCTCCTTGGCCACCTGCCTGAGAGCGGCCCAGCGCCGGGCCACCCTCTCCTGCATCAGCCGCTCCTGGTCGGCCTGCTCCTGCGCTGCCCGATCGGCCGCCTTCTGAGCCGCCGCAGCCGCCAGGAACACGGGCTCAAGTTCCTCCGACGGAGCGTCCCCCGGCTCGTACACCGGACTGGACAGTGGATCGCTGAGCGGATCGAAGGCCCGCGGAACGCTCGAACGCTGACGGGAGGGAGAGACAGCGAGCTCCGCCGAGGCAAGGGTGGCTGCCTCAGACTTAGCACCGGAATTCCCTGGAACATCCGCTCCTGAGGCAGGAATCACCAAGTCAGCAGTTGCCGGAACGGGAGCTTCAGCAACACCGGCTGCGGACTCGAAAGCCCATTCATCCGCGTGTGGCGAGTCCACGGTCTGCGGAGCAGCGGCAGCCGTGACAGCGACTCCCGGCAGCACCTCCGGCGACACAGCCGCCCCCGAACCAGCGATCCTCGAACCAGCAGGCACCGAACCCGCCGCCTCCGAACCCGCGGTGAGCGAATCCCCGGTGACCGAACCTTCGGTGGCCGGATCCGCAATGGCCGACCCTGCCGTGGCCGAACTCGCGGTGTCCGGGCCTCCGGTGACTGAACCCACGGCTTCCGAACCCGCAGTGACGGAATCCCCGATATCCGAACCCACAGCCTCCGAACCTGCGGTGGCCCAGCCTGCCCCGGCAGAACCCACGGTGGCCGAACCAACTGCACGCACGGAAGTAGCAGCCTCCCGCTCAGGAGCGTCCAGCGCGGCAGGTTCAGCGAACGGGCTGACCTCCGCGCTGGCCGACTTCTGCCCAGCTGTCGCTTCCGACATCCCGTGAGCAGCCTCATCCGCGGCGACCGCACCACCGCTGCTCACCGCCACCCCGACGCCGTCCCAACGGCCGGCCTCGGCAGCAGCTGTGTCAGACGCCAGGCCGAGGGAGCCTGACATCGTCGTCACGTCCGCACCTTCTGCCACCGCACCCGTTGCCGCCCGAGCGTCCGGCGAAGCCGAGCCGTCGTCCAGACCGGCGCCGGCGTCGGTGACACGCGCGGCCAGGATCGAGTCGGCGATGGGAGTGGCCTCGGACGAGGTCGACTCGGCGTCGAGGACCTCGTCACCCAGCACGGGTGCCCGATCGCTTTCAACGCTGATCTCCGGATCCGACACCAGGGCGATCGGAGAGGTGTCCGGCGCCCCCTGATCGGGGAGGTCCATGTGCCGGCCGGTCAGCCGGACCACCGGCGAGGGCCGGGTATCGTCCAACCCCAGCTCCAGGTCAAGCTCCAACTCCACACTGGAGGCGAAGGCTGCATCAGAACCAGAGACGGCCTCGAGCGGGTGCACCGCCTCGTCCTCGGCCAGCGCCACGTCGCCCGCAGCCGACCAAGAAGCCTCAGCCGACCCGGCCGACTCGGCCGACAACGTGTGCCCGGCGGTCACGAACGGCACTTCCCCGGTGGGCACCGAAACGAGACGACGAGGGGCCGGGGCAGAGCCGGGGGTGGGGACGGGCTCGACGAACTCGGCGTCGCGGCTGCGACGCCGGCCCATCACCTGGCGCTGAAAACTGACCGCGCGCACCCAGACGTCATTGATCTCGACCTCGCCCGGCTCCGGAGCGGCGTAGGGCCAGAACGGCCCGCCGGGCGGGAGCAGGCTGCCCGGCCCCACCGCGCTGATCAGGCTGCTGGCCAGGGCACTGTCGAGCACCGGGCGGGTGCTGGCGTGGCGGCCGGAGTGGGGGCGGCGGCCGCCCTTGGCCACCCGGTCGCAGAAGTCGATCATGGCGAACACCCGGAAGTCGTCGGCACCCCCGGCGTCGATCTCGCCCATCCGCACGGCGTCCACCAGGTCGTCCCGCAGCTGCGCAGCCTGGTGCCGCCGCGTGCTGCGCCGCACGGCCCGGATCACCAACACCACGAGCACCAGCAGGAACAGCGACAGGCCGAAGGCCGCGGCGGTCAGCTCCGGGTACCGCTCCATCTGCTCACGGGTGCGCTCGGCGGAATCGCCTGCGCCCGCCCACATCTCGCCGGCAAGACGGCGGGCCTGCTCGGCCCGCCCGGCCAGGTCACTCATGACGCCTCCGCTCGTGGTGCCCCTCGATAGGCGCAGTTCGCGTGCAGGCCGTCGCGCAGGGCGGTCAGCTCACCGGTCGCCGCCGCGAAATCCTCGTGCCAGCGGTCGTTCTCCATCGACAACTCGGTGACTCTCGCTCTCAGCTGGGTGTTCTCCCGGCGGTAGCGGGCCGCCAGCAGCACCACGACACACCCGAGCACGACAAGGAGGACTCCGGCGCCACCGACGGCGACACCCGGCAGACCGACCTCCGAAAGGTCCTCCGGCACGCAGAAGCCCCTCTCACCTGTTCCGCGAAGCCTCCCGGCTCCGGCTCCCGGAGCGCGGTGACGCGATCCCTGCGGAGGCGTCCGGGTTCCACCTGCCGTCCGAATTGGCGTAGCTCACTGTAGTGGACCTCAACTCTGAGTTAAAGCTTCAGCGTGTCCGAACCGAGTTATGGCACTCCCACTGCATCGACATCGTTGGCACCGAGCCCGAAACCGACGTCCGTTCGCCCCTTTTCCGCCCTGTCCGGCCAGGTCAGGGGCCTGAGCGCGACCCACGCCCGGTTCCGCTACTTATGTGCAAAACAACCCACTAGGCTCGGGTGACGACCCGGACCGCAGGCCGATTGGTCCTGGTCGCCGGGCAACACCCACCGACGACGGGCCGCGGTCCGCAGTTGTGGAGGAGACCGGTGGACACGACCCCCGACCGGGCCGAGGAAGTCCCGCCCCGCACGCCGAACCACCTGGTACGCATCCGGTCCCGGGCCGACGGCAAACGCTCGATCATGAACGGCGGAGCCAGCATGAGTCGCAGCACCCCCGCGATCGGGGCCGACGGTGGCCCGGACGAACGCGACGTCCTCACCCTCGACGGCACCTCGGTCAACACCGCGCTGTTCGCCTGGGAGTGGGCCCGGCTGATCGCCGACACCGGCCACGTCGCGGCCGACCGCACGGTCGTGGTGGCCGAGCTGCGCCGGTGGGCGATCCGGCTGATCCGGATCCTGCGCGAGGAGCCGTTCGACCCGGCCCCGGCCGCCGAGGCCGGCCAGGCCCTGGTGCAGATGGGCTTCGCGGCGCCCGAGGCGCTCGGCCGCACCACCGCCCTGGTCATCCGCCGGTTCCTCGGCACCGGCGACGACGAGCTGCAGGGGCGGGTGGCCGAGGTGGTCTCCGCGCTCAGCTCAGGCTTCGTCCGGGCGGTGCGCGAGCGCACGCTCCGCGAGCAGGAGGCGATCCGCAGCTCGGCCCTGCTGGCGCTCGAGCGGGTGCGGGCCGACCAGCGGGCGGCCGAGCTGCGCGACCCGGTCACCGGTCTGCTCAACCGCAAGGGCTTCACCGCCGCGCTGCGCCGGCTGCTCGACTCCTCTCCCCCCGGCGTGCTGGGGGTCTGCCTGCTCACCCTCGGCGGGTTCGAGCCGCTCGACCGGGGCTTCGGGCCCGCGGTGGGCGACGAGCTGCTGAAGACGGTGGCCGAGCGGCTGCAGACCCGCTTCCCCGGCGCCGACGAGCTGATCGGCAAGGTGGGCCGGGCCGAGTTCATCGTCGCCGCCGTGGGGGTCCGCTCCCCGGACCGGAACGGTCAGGACAGCGTGGCCGAACGGGTGGCCGCCGCGCAGAACGCGGTGCGCGCGCCGATCACCCTGGGCGAGCGGTCGATGGTGCTCTCCCCCTCGGTCGGGGTGGTCTCCCGGCCCACCGCCTCCGCCGATCCGGACACGGTGCTGCGTGACGTCGGCCTGGCCGGCTCGTGGGCCCGCGACCGGGGCACCGGCTCGATCGCGCTGTTCGAGGTCGAGCGGGCGGCCCGGCAGGTGGCCGGCCTCACCCTGGCCGCCGAGCTGCCCGCGGCCATCGGCTCCGGCCGGCTGCTGGCGCACTACCAGCCGATCGTCGGGCTGCGTTCGGGCCGGGTCGAGATGGTCGAGGCGCTGGCCCGCTGGGAGCACGAGCGGCTGGGCCTGCTCGAGCCGGACGCGTTCATCCCGCTGGCCCAGCGGGCCGGGCTGATCGAGGAGCTGGGCCGCAGCGTGCTGGAACGGGCCTGCCTGCAGGCCACGGCCTGGGGCCGCACGCTGCCCCGGGGCCCGGTGGTCTCGGTGAACCTCGATCCGCAGCAGCTCACCGAGCAGGCCACGGTGGGGCACGTGGTCACCGTGCTGGAGAACACCGGCCTGGCGCCGCACCTGCTGCAGCTGGAGATCACCGAGAACGCGGCCCTGGGCGACCCGGCGGCCCAGGCGGTGATCCGCGACCTGGCGCACGTGGGCGTCAGCCTGGCCCTCGACGACTTCGGCACCGGCCGGGCCCATCTGGCCCGGCTCTCGGAACTGCCCGGGCTGGGGGTGGGCACGCTCAAGCTGGCCGGTGAGTTCCTCTCGGCCGAGCGCCCGCTGCCGAGCCCGGCCTCGGCCACCCCGGCCCGTCGCCCCGGCCGGCTGTTCGGGTCCGGCCGGCACCCGCAGCCGCCGGTACCGGGCTCGGCCCGGCGCGACGTGCTGGCCTCGACCATCGCCCTCGCCCACCGGCTGGGTCTGCAGGTCACCGTGGAGGGGGTGGAGACGGAGGCCGACGAGGCCCTGGTCACCTCGCTCGGCGCCGACCACGCCCAGGGTGCCTGGTTCAGCACGCCGCTACCGGTCAGCGACTGCGGCGCCTTCCTCAGTCGCTGAGCAACCGGGCGTAGCGGTCGAGATCCACATTGCCGCCGCTGAGCACCACCCCGACCCGCCCCTCGGCCAGCCTCAGGGCGGCAGCCAGCCCGAGCACCCCGGTGGGTTCCACCACCAGCTTGGCATTGACCGCGAGAAGCCGCATCGCATCGGCGAGTTCGGTGTCGGAAGCGGTGAGAACCCCGTCGGCCAGGTCGCGGATGAGGGGGAACGTGTGCCGGCCCAGGGCGGTGGTCTGGGCTCCGTCGGCGATGGTCTCAGGGGTGGGGATGGTGACGATCTCACCGGCCTGCAGAGACTGCCGCCCGTCGTCACCGGCCTCCGGCTCCACCCCGTAGATCTTGGCCTCGGGCGCGAGAGCCCGCACGCTGAGCGCACTCCCGCTCAGAAGCCCACCACCGCCCAGAGGTACGAAGACCGCATCGAGGCCCCCGGCGTCTTCAAGCAGTTCCTTGACCGCCGTGCCCTGCCCGGCGATCACACTGGGATGGTCGAACGGCGGGATCAGCACCGACCCGCGTTCCTGGGCCAGCGCATCGGCGATCGCGGCCCGGTCCTGGGTGAACCGGTCGTAGCCGACCACCTCGGCACCGTATTCCTTGGTGGCAGCCAGTTTCGAGGCCGGACTGTCGTGCGGCATGACGATCGTGGCCCGGATCCCGAGCAGGCTCGCCGCCAGGGCGACCGCCTGGGCGTGATTTCCGGACGAGAACGCGACCACCCCGGCCCGCTGCTGCTGCGGACTCAGTTGCGCAAGCGCGTTGTACGCCCCGCGGATCTTGAACGCCCCCGCCCGCTGCAGATTCTCGCACTTGAGGAAGAGCCGGGCACCGGCTCGCGCATCGAGGCGGCGGCTGGTCACGACCGGGGTACGGTGCACCACCCCGGCGATCCGCTGCGCCGCGTCCTGGACATCTGCGTAAGTGACACCTGCGCTGGGCGACATGAACAGCATCCTAGGACGACTCGTGTCAGGGTGGTCACATGACCAAGCCGTCGCTGAAGTTCACCTCGACCGTGCTCGACACCGACGACGTGAAAGGCCTTTCGGAGTTCTACCTCCGGCTGCTGGACTGGGAACTGGAGAAGGACGAGCTCCCTTACTGGCGCATCCTCCGGGCCCCCTCCGGGGCGGGCCTGTCGTTCCAGTTCGAGGCGAACTACGCGCCGCCGGCGTGGCCGGCCGAGCCGGGCCAGACCCCGATGCAGGTGCACCTGGACATCCTGGTGCAGGAGCTGGAACCGGCGGTGGCATGGGCCCAGGAGTGCGGGGCGACCCTGAGCGACTTCCAGCCGCAGGACGACGTGCGGGTGCTGCAGGACCCCTCGGGCCACCCGTTCTGCCTGTACCTGCCCGAAAACCTGCCCGAAAACCTGCCCGAGAGCTGAGCTGCTCAGGTCGGCAGCAGCGGCCACAACCGGGCCCACGCCTCCTCCGCCGCGCCCGCCACCGGCCCGCCCTCGAGCAGAGAGGCCGCGAGCACCGGCGGCGGATCCGCGCGCCGAAAAGCCATGAGCCCGGCCAGATACGCGTCGTCGAGCGAGCGTGAGGCCGCGGCCAGGTAGTCCACCCCCAGGCCACCGACCGTGACCAGGTCCGGGTCGATCGCATTGACCAGCCCGGCGATCCCGCGCCCGAGCCGGGCCGCGACCACCGCGACCGCCCCCCGTTCGCGTTCGCCGTCCGCCGCCAGCACCCGGCGGGCGTAGGCCACCGGGTCGGCCGGGTCGGGCTGGCCCATCAGCCGGGCCAGGGCGTGCCCGTCCAGGCTCGGCCCCCAGCAACCCCTTGCCCCGCAGGGGCACTCGATGTCGCCGGCACCGAACGGGATGTGCCCGAACTCCCCGCCCAGGCCGATCGCCCCGGCGAGCACCCGGCCGTTCTCGACCAGCGCCCCGCCCAGGCCGGCATCGACCCGGATGTGCAGCGCCAGCGCAGCCCCGACGGCCGCGCCGCGATGCGACTCGGCCGCCCCGGCGAAGGTGGCGTCGTTGCCGACCGCCATCACCGGCGCGTTCGGCCACAGGGTGGTCAGATCCACCCCCGACCAGCCCAGCGTGCTGGCCTCGACCAGCCGGTCCTTCGCGACCAGGCCGGGCACCGAGACCCCCATGCCCCGGATCCGCCCCCGGAACCGCCGCCGCAACCTGGTCAGCCGCTCCTTCACCGACAGCAGGACCCGCTCGCCCTCACCGTAGGCGTGCACCATCTCCTCGTCGCCGTCGCAGGCCACCACGGCCCCGCCGAGCTGCACCACCTCGGCCCGCCAGGACTCGTGGGTGAAGGCCACCGCCAGCACCAGCGGACCCCGGGGGTGCGGCTGCAGCACGGTGGTCGGCCGGCCCCGCCCGACCACCCCCGCCGGGCGCTCGCTGATCAGCTCGGCGGCCGTGAGCCGCGCCACCAGCCCGGTCGCCGCGCCGGTCCCGACCCCCACCATGCGGGCCGCGTCCGCCCTGGTCACGTCCGGGTTCTCGTGCACCACCCGGAGCAGTTCGGACGCCCTCGTGCCGATCACGACCGGCCCAACTCCCTGTATTTGCTCGACGACAGAGTTTAATATCGAGCGTGTGTCCAGCCCCGACCTGAGCCAGACCCACACCCCTCTCCCCGAACCGGCCGGCGACTTCCGCCTGCCGGACAGACCCAACTATGCCGCGTTGGTCGTCCTGGCGACGTGCTCGTTCATCTTCGTGACGGCCGAGATGATGCCGGTCGGCCTGCTCCCCGAGATCAGCGCCGGCCTGGACGTCACCCAGGCGCAGGTCGGCCTGCTGCTGACCTCGTACGCCGCCGTGGCCGCGGTGACCACCATCCCGCTCACCGCCCTGACCATGCGCTTCCCCCGGCACCAGCTGCTGGCCGGCACCCTGGTGGTGTTCGTGCTGGCCCAGCTGATGGCCGCGTTCGCCCCGACCCTGACCGTGCTCTCGCTCTCCCGGGTGTTCTCGGCCGCCGCGCACGGGGTGTTCTGGGCCATCGTCGCGCCGCTCGCCGCCCGGCTGGCCCCGCCCGGCCTGGCCGGCAAGGCGATGGGCGTGGTCTTCACCGGCTCCGCCCTGGCCATGGTGATGGGCGCCCCGCTGGCCACCGTGATCGGCCAGGCCACCAGCTGGCGCACCGCCGTGGCCTGCGTGGCCGGCTCGGCGGCGCTCAGCCTGGTCGCGGTCTTCCTGCTGGTGCCGAAGCTGCCGGTGCTGCCCCGTGACGCCGGCGCCACCCTGATCGGCCAGCTGGCCAACGCCGGCCGGCAGATCCGTTCACGGGCCACCCTGCCCGGCTGCGCGATCACCGTGGTCGTGGTGGTCGGCCAGTTCACCGCCTACACCTACATCGCCCCGCTGGCCGAGCGCAGCGGCGGGCTCGAGGGCCGGGCCCTGGCCCTGCTGCTGCTCGGCTTCGGCATCGCCGGTGTGCTCGGCAACCTGACCGCCGGACGCTTCATCGACCGGCGGCACGACCTGGTGATGATCACCATCCTGGCCGTGATGGTGGTGTCGATCGCGGTGCTGATCGGCACGCCCGGCCCGGTGGTCACGGTGATCGCGGTCCTGCTGTGGGGTTACTCCTCGTCCCCGCTGTCGATGACCTTGCAGGCGGCGGTGATCCGCCGGGCCCCGCGCAGCCCCGACGCGGCCGCCTCGGTGCAGGTGGTGGCCTTCCAGATCGGCATCGGCAGCGGCGCCCTGATCGGCGAGCGGCTCTACGGCCACGGCCACCTGGTGCTGGTGCCGCTGGTCGGCGCCGTGCTCATCGCGGTGGCGCTGCTGATGGTGCTCCGGGCCAAGGAGACCTTCCCCAACCACCCGGCCGCCCACGTGGACGCCATCCACTAACTGGTGGCGGACTTGGTGCCGCCCTCGTCGTAGCCGGACACGGCGAGGGCGGCGTCGATGTGCGAGAGGTGACTCAGGCCCTGCGGCAGGTTGCCCAGGAAGTCCCCGGTCGCCGGGTCGACCATCTCGGCGAACAGCCCCACGTCGTTGGCCAGCGGGGTGAGCTCGGCCAGCAGCTGTGCCCCCTCCTTGCCCCGGCCCACCGTGACCAGCGCCGTGACCATCCAGAACGAGCAGGTCAGGAACGCCCCCTCGGTGTCCTCGGCGCCGCTGTAGCGGTACAGCAACGGCCCCCGGCCCAGCTCCTCGCGCAGTGCGTCGATGGTCTGCGAGACCCGCTCGCCGGTGTCGAACCCGGTGACCGCCGCCTGCAGCACCGAGGCGTCGAGCAGGTCGCTGCCGGCGAACCAGGTGTAGGCCCGGCGCTCGGCCGACCAGCAGTGTTCGCTGACCCAGGCGTGGATCCGGTCGCGCTCGGCCGCCCAGCGCTCCACGTCGCCCGGCAGCTGCCCGACCTCGCCGAGCGCCACCGCGCAGTCCAGGGCCTGCCAGCAACCGATCTTCGAGGACGTGTAGTGCTCCTCGCGCTCCAGTTCCCAGATCCCCGCGTCGCGGCGCTGCCAGGTGTCGCAGCACCGGTCGGCCAGGCCGCCGAGCAGCCGCGCGGTCCGCCGGTCGAGCACGTGCCCGGCCTCCACGTAACGCCGCACCACCGAGAACAGGTCGCCGTAGATCCCCAGCTGCAGTTGCCCGGCCGCCGGGTTGCCGGTGACGACCGGCTGGATCCCCCGCCAGCCCGGCACGTCGGCCAGGGACCGCTCCCCCGGCCGGTCCCCGTTCAGCCGGTAGAACACCTCCAGGCCGTTGGTGTGGATGGTGTGCAGCAGCCAGGCCACCGCCGCGTGCGGTTCCTCGCGCAGTCCCAGGCGCAGCATCACGTCCAGCGTGTAGGCGGTGTCCCGGACCCAGGTGTAGCGGTAGTCCCAGTTCTTCCCGCCCTCCAGGCTCTCCGGCAGCGAGGTGGTCCCGGCGGCCGCGATCGCGCCGGTCGGGCTGTGCAGCAGCAGTTTCAGGGCCAGGGCACTGCGCAGCACCTGCTCGCGGTCCTCCCCCTCGTACCCGACCTGCGACGTCCACTCCCGCCAGCCGTCGATCGACCGGTCGATCCGCGCGTCGATGTGTTCTGCGGGCGGCAGGTTGAGCGGCTCGTCGTGGGTGCCGACCAGCGCCAACAGATGACGGCTGTCCGCCTCGGTCTCGAACGTGCCGGCCAGGTGCTGGGCACCTACTTCAGGCTCGCCGGCAGCGTGGGTACGCACGGCCATCATGACCTCGTCCATCCGCAGCACCGGTCCGTGCGCGGTCTGCTGCACCCAGGGCGAGAAGCTGCCCAGCCCGGTCCCCGCCCGCACCCGCCAGGCCATCGGGACCCGGCCTTCCAGGCCCTCGACCCGGCGGGCCAGTTCGGCCCAGGGCAGCCTTCCGGCCACCCCGCTGTTCAGCGAGTCGGTCACCCGCACCCGCCCGCGCGCGGTGGTGTAGACCGACTCGACCACGTTCGTGCCGGGCAGGTAACGCCTTTCGACGCTCCAGTCGATCGTGGGGGCGAGCTCGATCCGGCCCCCGTCCTCGGCGTCCAGCAACGCAGCGAACGGGGGCACGGAGTCCAGGTCGGGTACGGGGAACCAGTCGACCGAGCCACCTTTGGTGACCAGGGCCACGGTTCGCCCGTCGCCCAGAACGGCGTAGTCGCGCAGGTCGCTGTAGGCGGCCGGGTCGGTCCGGCGGCCGGGGGTGGAGGGGGACGTCACCGGCCCACTGTCAGACCATTCGGGACGTCCGGCGAGTCGGGATCCCAACAATGGACGGGTGTTTGCGCCGGGTTTGGGCGCAAACACCCCGGCTCAGCTGCTGGCCGCTCCGTAGACCGTACGCGCGTTCGTGGTGGTCTGGCTGATGATCTCGGCGCTCTGACCGGCGAACTCGGTGGTGTCCACGCCCCGGGACGACAGGAAGAGGTCGATGCACTCCATCGTGCGCCGCACGAAGACCTGGTAGTACAGCTCCTCGTCGGCGGCGGCGAAGTGCTCGCCCAGGTCGAAGTTGGTCACCTGCTCCCGCACGCTCTTCACCGCGCCGAAGTCCACGTCCCGCCGGTTGGCGATCTCGGTGTCCGCCTCGGCCGCGTTGGCCGCGTCCTGGCGGGCGGTGCGGGCGTTCTTCATCATCGCCGAGGGGGCGTTCAGCAGCAGCGCGGTGGCGGTGGACAGCGCGACCGGGCCGAGCTCCTGCAGTTCGGCCGAGCCCCCGGCGGCCAGCGAGCGCACCTCGTAGAGCTCGGGGTGCAGCGGGCGCAGGGCGTAGACCTGGCCCTCGACGAACAGCGTCTGGTTGGCCACGTGGGCCCGCACGAACAGGCTCACCACCACCTGCCCGCCCAGCGCCGACTGCTGGAAACAGGTGTAGACCCGGGCCGACTCGTCGCGACGGTCGTAGTACTGCTGGAGGTGGGCGGACGGGACCACCGTGACCGGCCGCCGGAAGTGCAGCGCCTCGGCCAGATCCCGCTCGACCGGCCCGATCCGGTACAGCTCCACCCCGAGCGCACTGGCGCCACCCCTGACGTAGAGCCGGTGCTGGGCCGAGGGTCGCGGCGAGACCTTGCCCGGCAGCAGCTCCAGCAGTGCGGCCTGCAGGTCGGCCCCGGTCACCGGCTCGGACCCGGGCCCGGTCCGGCGGCTGATGTCGATCGTGATCTGCCAGTTGTCGAGCTTGACCCCGGAGCCGACGAAGGGCGCGCCGTCGGCCCGGTAGAGCACCGCGTTGCAGTGGTTCAGGTCGTGCAGAGCCTCCTCGGCCGCGAGGCTCGCCGGCGGCGGGGGCGGATCGGCCCGCGGGTCGAGCACCACCCCGATCGCCGCCCGGCGGGCCGCCCGCAACTGGGTGTACACCGTCCAGACCGCGATCACGTAGGCCCAGAAGATCAGGAACATCACCACCAGCACGAGCTCGAAGAGGTTCAGCGCCCCGGCCACCAGCAGGACGAACGACCCGATCAGGGCGGCCCCGATCGACCAGAGGGCGAGGTTCAGCCAGCGGTCGCGGGTGGCCCGCAGCTCCCGGGCCCGGGACGCGTGCCGGGCCAGGGCCACGACGTCCACCTCCCAGTTCGGGCTGAGGGCCCGCCGGCTCGGGAAAAGCAGCGAGCTGTGGGCGAAGTCGGCGATGTCGTCGTGCAGGTAGCAGGCCGCGCCGAGCAGCCGGGTCACCAGGTCGTCGGGCTGGGCCGGTTCCGGGCCGGGCTCGGCCAGGTGCCGCCCGGTGGCCGGGGCCCCCGGCCTGCCGGTGGTCTCGTTCACTGTCACCAGTCGCTCCTCGAGCATCTGAGGGAAGAAGCTCCGCCGGCACCCGCAGTCCCCGTGGCCGTTCGCCGGACCAGACGGTCAAATCACCATTAATCACCCAATGCAACGCGTCAATACCTGAGTGCCACATCCCTGCCTCACTTCGTGTACGGTTCTGATCGCAGAAAGTGATCTGGCAACACTGAGCGACCGGCCGGGCCAGGGAAGGCGGCGGCCACCGGCCGACCCCGTGGCTCGCGGCAATGGCGTCGCCGATTCCCGGGATCGCACCGGAATTCCTTTTCCGGGCCGCGCCTTCAGCATTTCCGCATTCGGTGGGCATCACCCCTCGGGCGCACCCTCACCGATGTCCGGAAATGCCCGGGCACCGCTTTCCGGAAGGACCGGGAGGGCCATCAGCCGATCGGTGAATCCGCCATCGGCCGGGCGGGCCGGGCGTGCCACCCGAACGGGCCTGATCCGCCGGGACGGCCGGAAAGCCCGACGCAGCAAGATCATTCGTCCTAGCCTGGGCACCGGGTCCGGATCGGCCAACGGGGGTCAGTTCCGTTCGGGCCGTAGTCCGTGCCGTGGGGGGCCGAATTCCGATGTCCGTGTCCGAGGTTTCGGGAGCAGCACTGTCCGTCGAGCAGCTGATCCAGACCCAGCCGTCGGGCGTGCCCCGGCAGCCGGTGACCGATTCGGATTCCAGGCCCGGCGAACGGTGGGCCCCCGGCGCGGCCGAGGTCGGTTTCGACGAACTGCTGGTGCCCTCACCCCGCACCAATCACCGGATCACCCGGCGCCTGGAGCGCCCCCGCGACCTGCTGGCCCGTTACAGCCGGTGTGCGCGCCTGATCGACGCGGCGGTGGCCGCACTGGGCGCCGCGCTCGCGGTGCGGGTGCGGTTCGGCACCGTCCCCGACGTGTACCTGCTGCTGCCGGTGCTGCTGCCGGCCACCTGGGTCACCCTGGCCTGGCTCTACCGCACCTACGAGCACCGCTTCGTCGGCGCCGGGGTGGAGGAGTTCCACCGGCTCACCCGGGCCGGCCTGATCCTGTTCGCCACCGTGGCCATCGTCGCCTACAGCCTGAACGGCAACTTCCCGCGCACCCTGGCGCTGATGTCGGTGCCGTTCGCGGTGCTCGGCAGCATGGCCGGGCGCTGCCTGCTGCGGATCGGCCTGCGCCGCTCCCGGGCGGCCGGGCGCGGCCTGCACCGCACCCTGGTGGTGGGCCGCAGCGACGCGGCGGTGGCCCTGATCGAGCAGCTGCGCCACACCGAGAACTCGCTGCACCACGCCATCGTCCCGGTCGGCGTCTGCCTGCCCGGCGAGGAGGTCTCCCCCTCGCACGTGCACGACGTGCCGGTGGTCGGCACCCCGTCCGACGTGCTCGCCGCGGTGGAGTACACGGCCGCCGACGCGGTGGCCGTGGTGTCCCAGCCGGACCTGTCCGGGCACGCCCTGCGCCGGCTCTCCTGGGCCCTGGAGGACCGCGGGGTCGAACTGCTGCTGTCCCCCGGCATCGTCGAGGTGGCCGGGCCCCGCCTGTCGATCCGGCCGCTGGCCGGGATGTCGCTGCTGCACCTCGAGCGCCCCCGGCTCAGGGGCACCCGCCGGGCGATGAAGGTGGCCTTCGACTACAGCGCCACCCTGGTCCTGCTGCTCCTGCTCGGCCCGCTGATGCTGGCCCTGGCCCTGGCCGTCCGGCTGACCAGCCCCGGCCCGGCACTGTTCCGGCAGACCCGGGTCGGCACCGACGGCCGCGAGTTCACCGTGTACAAGTTCCGCTCGATGGTCACCGACGCCGAGGCCCGGCTGCGCGAGCTGGCCGACGCCGACGAGGGCAACGGCGTGCTGTTCAAGATCCGCAACGACCCCCGGGTCACCCCGATCGGCCGGGTGCTGCGCAAGTACTCGCTCGACGAGCTGCCGCAACTGCTGAACGTGCTGCGCGGCACCATGTCGCTGGTCGGCCCCCGTCCGCCGCTGCCCAGCGAGGTGGCCGGCTACTCACCCACCGAGATCCGCCGGCTGCGGGTGCGCCCCGGCATGACCGGCCTCTGGCAGGTCTCCGGCCGCTCCGACCTGACCTGGGAAGAGTCGCTGCGGCTCGACCTGCGCTACGTCGACAACTGGTCGCTGGCGCTCGACCTGTCCATCCTCTGGCGCACCGTCCGCGCCGTCACCCAGGGCTCGGGAGCCTACTGACATGGATTCAACGCCCTCCACCCGCACTCCGGTCACGCAGACCGAACTACCGGTGATCCTGCCGAAGGCCCCCACCCCCCGGGCAGTCCCCAGTCAGCGCCACACCACCCCGCTGGCCGGCCGGCACGTGCTGATGGTCGGCATCAACTACGCCCCCGAGCCCACCGGCATCGCCCCGTACACCACCGGCATGGCCGACCACCTGGCCGGTCACGCCCGCAGCGTCACGGTGCTCACCGGGATGCCGCACTACCCCAACTGGCAGCTCGAACCGCAGTACCGGTTCCGCCTGCGCAGCAACGAGATCGGCCGGCAGACCGGTGACGCGTTCGACGGCCTCACCGGTTCGGGCGCCACCGGCCAGGCCGGTGGGCTGACCATCCGGCGGCTGCGCCACTACGTCCCGGCCCGGCAGACCGCCGCCCGCCGGGCCGGCTACGAGCTCACGTTCCTGCTGAACTGCCTGACCACCCGGATCGAGCAGCGCCCCGACGTGGTGCTGGCGGTCACCCCCGCGCTCGGCGGGGCGGTCGCCGCGGCCCAGGTCGCCCGGCGCACCGGGGCCCGGCTGATCGTGGTGGTGCAGGACCTGATGGCGAAGGCCGCCTCGCAGAGCGGGATCTCCGGCGGCGGCCGGGTCGCCCAGGCGACCGCGGCCGTCGAGCGCCACGCCCTGCGCCGGGCCGATCTGGTGGCCGTGGTCAGCGAGTCCTTCCGCGAGCAACTGCTCGCCTACGGGGTGCCCGCCGAGCGCATCCGGCTGCTGCCCAACTGGACCCACATCCGCGCCTCGGACCTGTCCAAGGCCGACGCCCGCGACGCGCTGGGCTGGCCGCGGGAGCCCTTCACCGTCGTCCACACCGGGAACATCGGGCTGAAGCAGGATCTCGGCAATCTGGTCGAGGCGGCCCGGATCTGCGCGGAACGCGACGCCGGGGTGCGGTTCGTGATCGTCGGCGACGGCAGCCAGCGGGAGGCGGTCCGGGCCCAGGCCCGCGGGCTGCGGAACCTGCACTTCGTCGAGCCGCTCGACGGGGTGCGCTACCCGCAGTCGCTGGCCGCGGCCGACCTGCTGGTGGTCAACGAGCGGCCCGGGGTGGGTGACATGTCGCTGCCCAGCAAGCTCACCTCCTACCTCACGGCCGGGCGGGCGGTGATCGCCGCGGTCGGCCCGGAGGGCGCCACCTCCGCCGAACTGCGCCGCACCAACGGTGCCGCGCACCTCATCGCCCCCGGCGACCCGGCCGCACTGGCCGAGGGCGTGCTGGCGCTGCGGGGCCGGCCCGGCCACTGCAACGAGATGGGCCTGCTGGGGCGGGTCTACGCCGAGGCCAACCTGGGCCGCGAGGCCGCCGCGGCCCGCCTGGACGCACTGATCGAGGAGTGCCTGCAGCCATGAGCGAAGAGATCGACCTGACCCAGGCGCCGCCGGCCCGCCCCGCTGCCGCCCGGCGCACCGTGCCGCCGATGAACACCCTGCTCGCCCCGGCCACCCCGATCACCGAGGGGCTGCTCTCCGGCGACCCCGATCGTCCGTCGTTCGAACGTGACCTGGCCGCCTTCACCGGTGCCGGCTACGACAAGGGCCGCTCGAAGCTCTGGCAGGCGGCCTGGTTCGCCACGATGAACCTGGTGTTCTCGAAATGGTGGCTGCCGCCCCGTCTCCGGCCGGCCATCCTGCGGGCGTTCGGCGCCCGGGTGGGCGAGCGGGTGCTGATCCGCCACCGGGTGCGGGTGCTGTGGCCGTGGAACCTGAGCATCGGCGACGACTGCTGGATCGGCGAGGGCGCCTGGCTGCTGAACCTGGCCCCGATCACCATCGAGGACGACGTCTGCCTGAGCCAGGAGTCGATGCTCTGCACCGGGAGTCACCGGCACGACGACCCGGCCTTCGAGTTCGACAACGCACCCGTCCGGATCGGCCGGGGAGCCTGGGTGGCGGCCCGGGCGACCGTGCTGCGCGGAGCCACGGTGGAACCCGGCGAGGTGGTCCCGGCCCACGCCGTGCGCTCCCGGAACCGGCGATCAGGAAGCGCCCGTTCCTGATCCCCTCCTAGGCTGGTGCCGAACCCGTCGAGCCCAGGAGAATTCATGACCACCGTCCCCTCCGGCTACACGAGCGTCGCTCCCTGGGTGGTGACCGACGACACGGCAGCCCTCCTCGACTACGTCACCCAGGTGTTCGGGGGCGTGGAGATCGCCCGCATCCGGACCGCGGACGGCCTGATCGGGCACGCCGAGATCCGGATCGGCGACACCGTCGTCCTGGCCTTCGACCGGCGCCCCGACTGGCCGGTTGTGCCCAGCCTGCTCCGGGTTTTCGTGTCCGACACCGACGCCGTCCTGGAACGGGGCACAGCGGCCGGGGGCCGGGTGGTCACCCCGGCCGCCGACGACGCCTTCGGGCAGCGAGGCGGCCGGCTCCGCGATCCCTTCGGCAACATCTGGTGGGTGGTCAGTGTGATCGAACAGGTGAGCGAGGCCGAGATCTGGCGGCGCCTGGAGCTTCCCGAGCAGGCCGAGGTGATGCGGGTGGCCCAGGAGACGCTCGACGCCGAACTCACCGGCGTCGCCGGACGCAGCAGCCGGCCGTTGCCGCCCGACTGACCTGTCAGCGTTGCGGCTCGAGCACTTTCGGCTCTCTGGTCGCGGGAGCCACCAGGAACCCGACGGCCATGGCCACCGCCACCGCGAGCAGGGCACTCAGCACCGAGAAGGTGTCGCCGAGCAGGCCCACCAGCGGCGGCCCACCCAGGAACGCGCAGTAGCCGATCGACGCGACCACGCTCACCCGGGCCGGGGCGCGGGCCGGTTCGTCGGCGGCGGCGCTCATCCCGACCGGGAAGCCGAGCGCCGTTCCCAGCCCCCACAGCAGCGCCCCGGCGAAGGCCAGCGGGGCATTCGGAGCGAGAACGAACAGCAGCACCCCGAGCGCCGCGGCAGCCGCCATCGCCTGCAGCAGCACCACCCGGCCGAAGCGGGCCAGCAGGTGCGGGCCGAACCAGCGCCCGACCGTCATCGCGGTCAGGAACAGGGCGAACCCGAGAGTGCCCACCGAGTCGGAGGTTCCGTAACCGTCGATCAGGGCCACCCCGGCCCAGTCGTTGCCCGATCCCTCGGCGAAGGCGAAAGTCAGCACGAACAGCCCGATCAGCAGGGTTCGCGGTTCGGTCCAGGCCACCAGAGCAGACGTCCGCGGGGCGGCCGGGGCACCGGGTTCGGCCTCGGTCTCGGTGTCCGGCAAGAAATTACGGACGGCGGTGGGCACCGCGGCGGCAATCACCAGTCCGACGACGAGCAGGTGTACGGACGGTGCCACGCCCAGCCCCACCAGCAGCGCCCCGAGCAGGGCCCCGGCCACCGTGCCGAGACTGAACCCGGCGTGGAAGCGGGGCATGATCGCCTGTCCCAGGCGCCTTTCCGCCACCGCCCCCTGCACGTTCATCGCCACGTCCCAGCCGCCCTGGGCGAACCCGAAGAAGACCAGTCCGAGCGCGACCAGCGGCACGCCCACTTCGTAGCCGATCGCGACCAGCACCACGGCCAGCCCGTCGAGCACCGCCATCACCGCCACCGTGCGGCGTGATCCGAACCGGTCGACGATCGCCCCGGCCATCGGCAGCGAGATCAGCGACCCGACCGCGATCGCCAGCAGGAGCAGCCCCAGCCGCCCCGGGCTGAGGCCGAGCTGGTCCTGGAAGTGCGGGATCCGGGAGGCCCAGCTGGCGAAGACGAAACCGGTGGCGATGAAGGCGGCGTAGGTGGCCCGCACCCCCGCCAGGGTGCGGGCGCGCTCGGCGGACTGCGCTGCGGCGGTCACGAAGTGGTGCTCCTTCTACTTCTTGTTGGTGAATCCTGCGTCCACCGGCAGCGCGACCCCGGTGATGTACCGGGCCTCGTCGCTGACCAGCCAGGCGACCGCGGCGGAGATGTCCTCGGCCTTGAGGATCGGTACCGGCAGGGCGTTCTGCAGCGGGCTGGACCCCTCGGCCGCGGCCTGGTTCAGGAACGTCTGCATGGCCTCGTTCATGACCATCGGAGTGTCCACCCCGGTGGGGTGCACCGTGTTCACCCGGATCGAGTAGGGCGCGAGTTTGTTGGCGTACAGCCGCATCAGGCCGACCACCCCGTGCTTGGCCGCGGTGTAGCCCAGCCCGCCGGGAGTGGCGCTGCCGATGCCGACGAGCCCGGCGGTGGAACTGGTCAGCACGATC
The DNA here is from genome assembly GCF_030269265.1 of Kineosporia sp. NBRC 101677. Lineage (NCBI taxonomy): Bacteria > Bacillati > Actinomycetota > Actinomycetes > Kineosporiales > Kineosporiaceae > Kineosporia > Kineosporia sp. NBRC 101677. Next base: position 501,548 of record NZ_BSTA01000004.1, on the reverse strand, counting down.
GCCCCGCCCACCCCGCGCGCGACCATCGAGGGCCGGGCCACCTCCACGGTGTTGTAGACCCCGGTCAGGTTCACGTCGACGACGTCCTGCCACTCCCCCGGCCGCGGAGCCAGCGAGATGGGCGCGATCCCGGCGTTGGCCAGCACGATCTCGACCGGCCCGAGTTCCGCCACCCCGGCGTCGAAGGCGGCCTGCAGGCCCTCCGGATCGCGCACGTCGGCGATCCGCGTGACGATCCGCCGGTCGAGCGCCTCGACCAGCCGGGCGGTCTCGGCCAGGTCGTCCGGCGTCGCCATCGGGTACTGCACGGTGTCGATCTGGGCGCAGATGTCGACCGCGACGATGTCGGCCCCCTCCTGCGCCAGCCGCACCGCGTGACTGCGTCCCTGCCCCCGGGCCGCCCCGGTGATGAAGGCGACCTTCCTGTCCAGCTTCCCCACGTCGAACACTCCCCTCAAACACGGCGTCGTTGCGGTGTCACCCCGAGTGGACCCTCCCGGTGCAGGCTAGTTCGTCAGGTGTCGACGAGGAAGCGGGGTCCGGGGACGGACCCTGGGAAGAGGCTCTGGTGGGGCCCGGGCGGCTGGCGTAGGTTGGCACCGACCGGTGGATCAAGAACCGCCCGAGGAGCAGGAGCACTCCGATGAAGAAGCTGCTTAACGCCCCCTCCGACGTGGTGACCGACTCCCTGCGGGGTCTGGCCGCCGCGCACCCGGAGCTGCGGGTCGACCTCACCCATCGGATCGTCTACCGGGCCGACGCCCCGGTCCCCGGCAAGGTCGGCCTGGTCTCCGGCGGAGGTTCCGGGCACGAGCCGCTGCACGGTGGTTTCGTCGGCCCGGGCATGCTCGACGCGGCGATCGCCGGTGAGGTGTTCACCTCCCCCGTGCCCGACCAGATCGTCGAGGCCACCCGCGCGGTCGACTCCGGCGCCGGGGTCGTGCACATCGTGAAGAACTACACCGGCGACGTGATGAACTTCGAGATGGCCGCCGAGATCGCCGCCGCCGACACCGGTACCGAGGTGGTCGCGGTGGTGCTCGACGACGACGTGGCGGTGCAGGACTCGCTGTACACCGCGGGCCGGCGCGGGGTCGGGGTCACGGTCCTCGCCGAGAAGCTGGCCGGCGCGGCCGCCGAGGCCGGGCGCGACCTGAACGGCGTGGCCGACATCGTGCGGCGGGTCAACGAGAACGGCCGCAGCATGGGCATGGCGCTCACCTCGTGCACCGTGCCCGCCGCCGGCCGGCCCACGTTCGACCTGCCGGAGAACGAGATGGAGATCGGGATCGGGATCCACGGCGAGCCGGGCCGGCGCCGGGTGCCGGTGGCCCCGGCCAAGGAGATCGCCGAGATGCTGCTCGAGCCGATCCTCGCCGATCTCGACTTCACCGGCGGCGACGGCTCGACCGGGGTGATCGCCTTCGTCAACGGGATGGGCGCCACCCCGCTGCTGGAGCTGTACCTGATGTACGGAGAGGTCGCCGCGGCGCTGCAGAAGGCCGGGGTGAACGTGGTGCGCTCGCTGGTCGGGCCCTACGTGACGAGTCTGGACATGGCCGGCTGCTCGGTCACCCTGCTGAAGGTGGACGACGAACTGACCGGCCTGTGGGACGCCCCGGTGCGCACACCGGGGCTGAGGTGGGGAGTCTGATTGAGCGAGATCGTCGATGTCGGCACGCTGCGGTCGTGGCTGATCCGGTTCGCCGGGGACGTGGAGGAGCACTCGGCCGAGCTGACCGAGCTGGACTCGGCCATCGGGGACGCCGACCACGGCTCGAACCTGACCCGGGGCATGAAGGCGGTGGTCACCGCGCTGCTCGACGACGCGACCCCGGCCAGCATCGGGCCGATCCTCAAGCAGTCGGGCATGACCCTGGTCAGCACGGTGGGCGGGGCCAGCGGGCCGCTCTACGGCACGTTGTTCCTGCGGATGGCCGCCTCGACCGGTGACTGCGACGCGATCGGCCCGGCCTCGCTGTCCAAGGCCTTCCACGCCGGGCTGGAGGGCGTGATGGCCCGGGGCAAGGCCGCCGCGGGCGACAAGACGCTGCTCGACGCGCTGATCCCGGCGGTCGAGGCGCTGGACTCGGCCCTGGCCGAGGGGCAGCCCTTCGAGGAGGCGATCCGCCGGGCCGCCGACGCGGCCGAGGCCGGGCGGGACGCCACCGTTGCGATGCTCGCCCGCAAGGGGCGGGCCAGCTACCTGGGCGAGCGCAGCGTGGGCCACCAGGACCCGGGAGCGACCAGCCTGGCCCTGCTGTTCCGGGCGGCCGCCACCACGATGATCGACGGTCAGGACGGCAAGTAGGGCGATGGTCGGCATCGTCGTCGTCTCGCACAGCCGGGCCCTGGCCCGGGCCGCCGTCGAGCTGGCGCAGGAGATGACGCCGGGCCGGCCGGTGCCGGTCGCGGTGGCCGCCGGGCTCGACGAGAACACCCTGGGCACCGACGCGGTCGCCATCGCCGGCGCGATCGGCGAGGTGGACGGCGACGCGGGCGTCGTGGTGCTGATGGATCTGGGCAGCGCCGTGCTGTCGGCCGAGATGGCGCTGGAGTTCCTTGAGGACGAGGCGCGCGGGCGGGTGCTGTTGTGCTCGGCTCCGTTGGTGGAGGGTCTGGTGGCGGCCGTGGTCACCGCGGCCGGGGGCGCCGGGCGGGCCGAGGTGGCCGCTGAAGCCCGGAACGGGCTCGCTGGCAAGCAGTCTCAGCTGGACGACACCGTGGCTGACCCGCTCCCGGTGGTCTCTGAACCGGCTGCGCAGTGGAGCACCGCTCGCGTGAGGGTCACCCCGGCCCACGGCCTGCACGCCCGGCCCGCAGCCCGGCTGGTGGCCGAACTGCGCGCTGTGGCCGCCACGGTGGAACTGCGCAACGCCACCACCGATTCGGCCTGGGTCAGTGCGGCCAGCCTCTCCGGCATCACCACCCTCGGGCTGCGGTCCGGGCACGACATGGAGGCCAGGGCCACGGGCGAGCAGGCCCGGTCCGCCCTGGCCCGGCTGACCGCTCTGGCCGGGCGTAACTTCGACGAAACGTCCTCTGCGGCAGTTCGACCGGAACCGGTCAACACTGTCAGCACCGTCGGCACTCCCCTGCCCGCCGCCCCCGGGATCGCCGTCGGCCCGGTCCGGCACGCGAACCCGGGCCCCACTCTGGCGAGCTACACACCGTCGCCGCCCGAAAACGTCCAAAAGCATTCTCCCCAACTGCAGAAGCAGGCCCTCGAAGCCGCCCTGGCCGCCACCCGCATCCAGATCGTCGAACTGAGAGAGCGCCTGGCGCACCAGGTTCCGGCCGACGAGGCGGCCATCTTCGACGCCCATCTGGCCCTGCTCGACGATCCGGCCCTGCTCGGCACGACGCTCACCGGGATCGAGGCCGGGCAGCTCGCCGCGCAGGCCTGGGTGAGCGCCGCGCTCCAGGCCGCCGAGCAGCTCGAACGCCTCGACGACGAGTACCTGGCGGCGCGCGGCGCCGACGTACGCGCGGTCGGCGACCAGGTGCTGGCCGAACTGCTCCCACCTTCTGCAGCCACCCAGAACCACAGCGCCCCGGGCATTCTGGTGGTCGAGGACCTCACCCCCGGGCAGGCCGCCGCGCTCGACCCCGACGTCACGCCGGCCGTGATCACCGCCTACGGCAGCCCGAGCGGACACGCGGCCATCCTGACCCGGGCGCGCGGGATCGCCGCGATCGTCGCCGCCGGCACCGACGTCCTCGATCTGCCCGACGGCACCACCGTCGCCCTCGACGGCACCACCGGCGAACTCGTGATCAGCCCGTCCCCCGAGGTCGTGGCCGACTTCACGGCCCGCGCCGAGACCGCCCGGGTGGCGGGCGAGAGCGCCCTGCGCTCGGCCCACCAGCCGGCCCTGACCCGCGACGGCTTCCGGATCCTGGTCGGCGCCAACGCCTCCACGCCGGCCGAGGCCACCGCCGCCCGGGCGATGGGCGCCGACCTGATCGGCCTGGTGCGCACCGAGTTCCTCTTCCTCGGCCGGGAGACCGCCCCGGGCGTGGACGAGCAGGAGTCCGCCTACCTCGACCTGGCCGACGCCTTCGGAGGTGAGCGGATCACGTTGCGCACCCTCGACGTCGGTGGGGACAAGCCGCTGTCGTACGTCCCGCTGCCCGCCGAGGCCAACCCGTTCCTGGGCACCCGTGGCCTGCGACTCGGCCTGCGGCGCACCGACCTGCTCACCGACCAGCTGCGCGCGATCGTGCGTACCGCCCGGCAGACCCCGGTCAGCGTGATGTTCCCGATGGTCAGCACCCTGGACGAGCTCCTCACCGCCCGCCGCCTGCTGAACGACGTGATGGCGGGCGAGGGCACCCCGCTCGGCCTGCAGGTCGGGATCATGGTCGAGGTGCCGGCGGCCGCCCTGAAGTCCGCCGCCCTGGCCCCGTACGTGGACTTCTTCAGCATCGGCACGAACGACCTCACCCAGTACACGCTGGCCGCCGAACGCGGCAACGAGGCGGTGGCCGCACTCGGCGACCCGTTCGACCCGGCCGTGCTGCACCTGGTCCGGGCCACCGTCAACGGCGCCGCCGGGCAGGCCGAGGTGGCCGTGTGCGGCGAGTTCGCCGCCGACGTGCGGGCCGGCGCACTTCTTGCTGGACTAGGGGTCACGGAGCTGAGCGTGAACCCGCGCTCGGTGCCGCAGATCAAGCAGACGATCCGCCAGCAGGACCTCGGCGAGGTCCGCGAATCGGCCGCGCAGGCGCTGCTCTCGGCGTCGGCGCAGGAGGTTCGCGAGTCGCTCCGCCGCAGGTCCTAGTCGTCGTGCGCCCTTCAGTAGTTGCCTCATCACACTAAGCAAACGACCGGCAAATAGTGCTGAACGCCTCGCCCGAACCCCTTTAACCGAACCCGGTTCGGGGTGAACCCTGACGGCGTGACGACCGCAACGGTGATTCTCATCCTTGTTGTCGTGGTCGCTCTGGCGTTCGACTTCACGAACGGCTTCCACGACACTGCCAACGCCATGGCCACGTCCATCGCAACCGGCGCCCTGACCCCCAAGGTCGCCGTCGCGCTGTCCGGCGCCCTCAATCTGGTCGGCGCCTTCCTGTCCGTCGAAGTGGCTCTCACGGTGACCAACGCCGTGGTGAAGATCCAGAACTCCGACGGCGCCCCCAGACCCGAACTCCTCACCGGCGGTGGGGCCGACCTGCTCCTGATCGTCCTGGCCGGCCTGGTCGGCGGGATCACCTGGAACCTGCTGACCTGGCTGCTCGGCCTGCCCTCGAGTTCCTCGCACGCCCTGTTCGGCGGCCTGGTCGGAGCCACCATGGCCGGCCTGGGCACCAGCGGGGTGAACTGGAACGGGGACGGCTCCAAGCTGGACGGCGTGATCGGCAAGGTGGTCCTGCCCGCCCTGGTCTCACCGCTGATCGCCGGGCTGGTGGCCGCGGTGGGCACCTGGCTGATCTTCCGGATCACCGCCGGGGTGGCCGAGCGCTTCACCGAGCAGGGCTTCCGCTGGGGCCAGATCGGCTCCGCCTCGCTGGTCTCGCTGGCCCACGGCACCAACGACGCGCAGAAGACGATGGGCGTGATCACGCTGGGCCTGATCGCCTCCGGCCACTGGACCGACACCGAGAACATCCCGTTCTGGGTCAAGGCCAGCTGCGCCCTCGCCATCGCGGCCGGCACCTACCTGGGCGGCTGGCGGATCATCCGCACGCTGGGCAAGGGCCTGGTCGAGATCTCCTCACCGCAGGGCATGGCCGCCGAGGGCGCCTCCGGCGCGGTCATCCTGATCTCCAGCCACCTCGGCTTCGCCCTGTCCACCACGCACGTCGCCACCGGCTCGATCCTCGGCTCCGGCGTGGGCCGGCCGGGGGCGCAGGTGCGCTGGCGGGTGGCCGGCCGGATGGTCGCCGCCTGGGTGATCACCCTGCCCGCAGCCGGCCTGGTCGGAGCCGTCACCTGGTTCGTCGCCGACCTGCTGGGCGGCGGGCTGTTCGGCGCCCTGGCGATCACCGCGTTCCTGGTCGCCGCCGCCACCTTCATGTGGCTGCACTCGCGCAAGACCCCGGTGCACTCGGGCAACGTCAACGACGAGTGGGAAGCACCTTCCGACCGCCAGCCCACCACGGCCTGAAAGGAGTTCCGGAATGCACACGCTCGAACTGATGTGGGAAGACATCTGGAAGATCCTGGTGGCCAGCCTGATCCTGGGCGCGGGCCTGCCGGCGCTGTTCGCCGTCGGCATCCGCTCACTGGCCTACGGCACCGGTGGTGACGCCGAGGAGCACACCGCCGGGAACCTGCCCGCGCCGCACCCGGTCGGCCGGCTCGGCGCCTACCTGTGCTTCGCGGTGGTGCTGCTGGTGGTGGTGCTGGGCATAACCCTGATCGTGGCCACCGGTTTCGGCAAGGAACTGAACTTCGACAACATCTACCCCACCATCCAGGACAAGGGCTGACTCATGTCCGACGAACTCAGCATGGTCAACCGGGTGGTGTCCTGGCTGCGGGCCGGATACCCCAGCGGCGTGCCGCAGCAGGACTACGTGGTCCTGCTCGGCCTGCTGCGCCGCAAGCTCACCGACACCGAGGTCCACCAGATCGCCTCCGACCTGGCCATGCAGGCCGAGCTCGGGGCCGAGATCACCACCGCCGACGTGGAACGGATGATCGGTGAGGCCACGCTGGACACCGCCTCGCCCGAGGACATCACCCGGGTCTCCGGCCGCCTGGCGGCGGGCGGCTGGCCCCTGGCCGAGATCGACAAGCCGTAGCCGGAGGGGACTGATCGACTGGCGGATGCCCGGGCCGGTACTTGCATAGGCGGCATGGACCACTCCCGGGCACCCGTTCTCGAAGCCCTCGCCGACTTCCGTCGCCGGGGTGACATCGTGTACGGCCCTCCCGGCCACAAGCAGGGCCGGGGGGTCGATCCCCGGGTGCTGGAGATCCTCGGCCCCGGGGTGTTCGAGTCCGACGTCCTGCTGCTGAACGGCCTCGACGACCGGCGCGAGTCCGGCGGGATCCTGCAGCAGGCACAGGAACTCATGGCCGACGCGGTCGGCGCCGAGCAGGCGTTCTTCTCCACCTGCGGCAGCTCGCTGTCGGTGAAGACGGCCATGCTGGCCGTGGCCGGTCCCGGCGAGAAGCTGCTGATCTCGCGCAACGCGCACAAGTCGGTGATCTCGGCGGTCATCGTCAACGGCACCATGCCGGTCTGGGTGCACCCGCAGTTCGACGAGCGCCTGCACCTGGCCCACCCGCCGCAGCCGCAGGACGTCGAAGAACAGCTGCGGGCCAACCCCGACGCCAAGGGCATGCTGCTGATCACCCCCACCGACTGGGGCACCTGCGCCGACGTCCGGGCGGTGGCCGAGGTCTGCCACCGCTACGACGTGCCGCTGATCGTGGACGAGGCCTGGGGCGCGCATCTGCCCTTCCACGACCGGCTTCCGGCCTGGGGCATGCACGCCGACGCCGACCTGGTGGTGACCAGCGTGCACAAGATGGGCGCGGCGGTCGAGCAGAGCTCGGTGTTCCACCTGCAGTACGACCGGATCGACCCCACGGTGCTGAAGCAGCGCGAGGACCTGCTCGGCACCACCAGCGCCTCCAGCCTGGTCTACGCCTCGCTGGACGGCTGGCGCCGGCAGATGAGCGAGCACGGCCCGGAGCTGATGGCCCGCGCGCTCACCCGGGCGGGCCGGATCCGGGGCCGGGTCGCCGAGCTGGACGGGCTCGGCCTGATGGGCCGCGAGGTGCTCGGCCCATCAGGCGCTTTCGACCTCGATCCGCTGGCCATCACGGTCGAGGTGCGTGAGCTGGGGATCACCGGCATGCAGGCCGCCGAGTGGCTGCGCGAGCACCACCGGGTCGACGTGGGTTCGGCCGACGTGTGCCGGTTCAACGCCCGGATCACGCACGCGGACGACGACGACACCGAGGCCCGGCTGATGGACGCCCTCGGCCGACTGATCGCCGACGCCCCACAGATGCCCGGAGCGCCGACGGTCCGGCTCCCCAGGCCCGGGGCGCTGGAACTGGAGACGGCCATGCTGCCGCGCGACGCGTTCTTCGCCGCCGCCGAGACGGTTCCGGCCGACAAGGGGGCCGGCCGAGTCAGCGCCGAACTGGTCACCCCCTATCCCCCGGGGGTGCCGGTGCTCTGCCCCGGAGAGGTGATCACCGACGAGGTGGTCGACTACCTGCGCAGCAGCGTGGCCGCGGGCACGCTGATCCCGGACGCGGCCGATGCCACGCTGGAAACCCTGCGTGTCGTCGCCCGCTGACTCCCTGAGCCTCCTTCCCCCGAATCCCCCGAATTCCCCGACACACCGCCGGAGTAGTGCGTGCCCGACAGTCTGACCTTCATCGGCAATGCCACCACGATCATCCGGTTGGGGGCCTTCACCCTCCTGACCGACCCGAACTTCCTGCACCGCGGCCAGCGGGCCTACCTGGGCAAGGGCCTGTGGACACGGCGCCTGACCGATCCCGCCTGCAGCATCGCCGACCTGCCCCCGCTGGACGCGATCGTGCTCTCGCACCTGCACGGCGACCACTTCGACCGGGTCGCCCGCGCCGAGCTCGACCGGGAGCCACCGCTGATCACCACACCCGCCGCGGCCCAGCGGCTGCAGCGCTACGGTTTTCGCACCAAGGGTCTGGAGCCCTGGACCGAGCACCGGCTGGAGCTCGGGGCCGAGCAGCTGACGGTGCACGCGGTGCCCGGTTTCCACGCCCGGGGACTGCTGGGCATGGTGCTGCCCCCGGTGATGGGAAGCGTGCTGGAACACCGCACGGCCGACGGGCAGACCCGGCGGATCCTGATCTCCGGCGACACCCTCACCGGAGACCACGTGGACGAGATCCGCGAGCGCTTCGGCCATTTCGACACCGCGATCGTGCACCTGGGTGGCACCCGGGTGCTCATGCACACGGTCACGATGGACGCCGTGCAGGGCGTCGACTACCTGCAGCGGGCCCGGCCCGGCCAGGTGATCCCGGTGCACTACGACGACTACCGCGTCTTCCGTTCACCGCTGGCCGATTTCGAGGCACTGTTCGACCGCTCGTCCCCCCGGGAGACCGGCATGACGCTGACCAAGGCGGCCCGCGGCCAGACCGTGGACCTGCTGCCCTGAGCCTCAGGGCCGGTAGGGCGGCGCCACCCCCCACCCCCAGCGCGGCACCGGGGCCTGCTCGACCACCTGGGCCCCGGGCTGCGAGTTACCCAGTGCCAGCCGGGTGCCCCACTCCACGTAACCCACGAAGGCGGCCCGGAACTCCGGGTCGTCCGGCAGCCCGGCATCGTCGGCGGCCCGGCTCATCAACGAGGCGAACCGGAATCGCATCTCCGGCGTGATCCCCAGCCCGATGTGGTGGCGCAGCATGGCCGGATAGCCGCCCAGGGTTGCGCTGTAGTCGGCCGGCCCGCCGAACACCTCCCGCCACCAGATCGTCACGTGCTCGCGGTGAGCCCTGCTCACCCCGCCCGGGAAGAGGGGTGAGAGCAGGTCGTCCTGCTCCACCCGGTCGTAGAACGCGTTGATCAGCGACTCGAAGGCCGCCGCCCCACCCGCCCAGTCGTACAGACTGGGCTCATCCGTCGTCATGTAATCATGATTACATCGACCGGCCCCGGCTATGTGCGTTTTACGGACGGAGTCCCGGCCGCCACTGCGGGTCGCGTCCGGTGAGCGCCAGCGTACGTTCGAGAACGCTTGCCTCACCTGGCATCTCGACCACCGGCCCGAAGATGACCTGCCGCAGGGGCAGGTCGCCCTCGTCCCCTTCCTGCGACGACCAGAACTCGTGCAGCCGGGCAGCGAGCTCCGGGTGCACGCTGATCGCCTGGCCGGTGGCCACCGCCAGGTCCCAGCTGTGGACCACCACCTCGTCGAGGGCGACCAGGGCACAGACCTCGGCCGGCATCTCCACCCCACCGACTTCGGCCGCGCCCTGCCAGGCGGCCGGATCGGCCCAGGCCGCGGCCAGGTCGGCCAACCGCCGGGGCGCCTCCTCGCGCCAGTTCGGCGGCAGGTGCGCCGACGGTTCCGCCGGCCCGTCCGGCATCGGCAGCGGAGTCTTCCGGGCACCTGCCGCGAAGGCCAGGCTCAGCCCCATCAGGTGGTCGAGAACCTGGACCACCGGCCACTTCTCACAGGGGGTGGCAGCGCCCAGCTGCTCGTCCCGCACCCCGCTCAGCAGGCGGGTGGCTTCCTCGGTGGCCGGAGTGAAGTCGAACATGACGATCCTTCCCGAGACGGCTCAGTCGGGAGTAGGACCGCCCCGGCGTCCTCTTCTCATCGGTACTCACGACGCCGGGCCGCGATCCCGGCCCAGGCCAGCACCGCCCCCAGCAGCCCGACCACCAGGGTGAGCCAGCCGACCAGCCGCAGGTTCTGCCCGGCCGCCGCCCAGGCGTCGTCGGCGGCCTGCACCTGGCGGGCCAGCAACGCCCCGCTGTAGGCGTCGAACGCCTCGAACGAGCCGACCGAACCGTTCTCGGCCGGGTTGGAGGTGATCCGCCGGACGCCGCGGGGATTGCCCTTCTCCGCCTCTTCCAGCAGCCGCCCGTGCACCCAGCGGTACTGGGCCAGCCCCTTCGCGATCCGGTCCACGTCCTGACCGATCCGGGCCGGCTGCCCCTCCGCCGCCTTCCCCAGGTACCAGTCGGCGTTCTCCATCGACTCGGCCCAGGCGGGCTCCTCCTTCACGGTGGTGCCGTTCAGCGCCGCCAGGGCCTCGCCCGAGCGGGCCGAGAAGGCGGAGAAGCGGGTCTCGACCACGAAGTCGACCACCTGGAGGGCGTTCTCCTCGGCGTCGACCACCTTCTCGCGACTGTCCGCCACCACCACGGCACCGGCCACCGTGGCCACGATCAGCACCACCACACACCCGAGCAGGCCCAGGTTCAGCAGCCGCCGGGTGCGCCGGGTGAGCCACAGGTGCACGCCGACGATCACCAGCACGGCCACGATCCCGGCCAGCAGCGCGATCACCGGGGCCAGGTCGGCGGCCGACCGGTCGTCGTCCAGCCGGTCACGGCTGGCCTGCTGCACCTCGTTCAGCCGCGAGAGCACCTCCTCGCGCAGCATCTGCGAGGCCGCCGTCAGGGTCTGCGCGGCGTCCTCGTCCTGCCCCTCCTGAGCCAGGGTGCGCGCACTCTCGACCTGCATCGCGTACAGCGTGAGGTACTTGTTGGCGGTTGCCAGCCGGGCCGCGTCGGCGTCGGTGCGGGCCGCCGTGACCAGGCCGAGCAGGGCCGGCTGAGCCTCGAAGGCGAACAGCTTGTACCGGAACTGGGTGGGGTCGGCCCCGGTGAGGACGTCGGTGCCGGCGTTGGTGTCGGCGATCATCAGCGCGGTGCGTGCGGTCTGGATCTTCACCTGCTGGGCCGTGTCGGCCCGGGCCCGCTCCAGCGCGTCGGCCCGCCGCAGCAACCCCTGCCAACCCAGGACCCCGGCCAGGAGTGCCATCACCAGCACGGTGACCCCGGCGGCAAGAAGAAGGTTCGGCGTCGAGCGCCGGCTCCGGGACCGGCCGGGCCGGCCCTTCGACTGCTGGTGCATCAGGTTCGCCCTCGCCGCGTAGACATCACAGCCACCCAATCTGTGACAAGGAAACGCGAGGTGACGTTCAGGGGGCCGAACCGCCGACGGCACACCAACCCTGGACGACTGCACCGATCTCGCCGCCCGGATCCGGCCGCCGTTCGGCCATTCCGGGGAACATCCGGCCCGGCTGTAACACCGCTCCCGCACGACAACGATGCCCCTACGCTTCCGTAGCCTACGAAACCGCAGGTCAGATCCGGAACCGGTGATCACCTTCGTTCCGGTTGACCCTGCCCGGGCCTGCCCGCAGGCTGAAGGTGCCCGGTCAGGCCGGGCCCGTCGAAGCCTGTCGGCGCGGAACGACGCGAGGACCTCTCCTCGTCGTCCGGGTGATCCCTGCGGCGCGCAGCCGCCCGCACCGACCACAGGCTTGCCCACGCACACTGAGGACACCCCCGTGTTTATCGCCGCTGCGATCTTCTTTGCCCTGAACGGCCTCACCTTCGGAAGCTGGGCCGCCCGCGTCCCGGACGTCGCCCGCAACCTCGCCCTGACCCCGAGCACGCTGGGCGCCGCCCTCTTCTGCATCTCGCTCGGGGCGCTGGCCAGCATGCAGCCCACCGGCCACCTGTGCGCCCGGCTGGGCTCGAAACACGTCGGCATCGTGGCGGTGGCCACCTTCGCGGTGGTCCTCCCCCTGCCCGCACTTGCCGGTAACCTGACCGAACTGTGCCTTGCGCTCTTCTTTTTCGGGATGGCCAGCGGCGCCGCCAACGTCGCCGCGAACAGCCTGGGCGTCGAGGTGGAGGCCCGGGCGAAACGACCGGTGATGTCCTCGCTGCACGCCGTCTTCAGCCTGGGCGGTCTGGCCGGCTCCGCCGCCGGCGGTCTGCTGGCCGGGATTACCCCCGCCACACTTCATCTTTCAAGTATCACCGGGCTGAGCCTGGTGGTGTGCGCCTGGCTGGCCGGGGTGATCGACAAGGTGGTCGAGCCACCGCGCGAACGACCGGTCCACCGCCACCGAGGCCGTCACGCCCATGCCGGCGAAGCCGTTGCCCGTCCGCTCATCTCGGTGAATCTGCTGCCCCCGGACGCGATCCGGGTGCTGCCCGGCCGGTTCACCTCACGCCTGCGGGTGATCGTGGCCCTGGGAGCGATCGCCGCCTGTTCATCGTTGGCCGAGGGCGCGCTCGGCGACTGGGGCGCCCTGCACCTGCGCGAGAACCTCGAGGCGCATCCCGGCATCGCCGCCGTCGGCTACGCCCTGTTCAGCCTGGCCATGGCCACCGGCCGGATCGCCGGGCCCCGCCTGATCACCCGCCTCGGCGACACCCGAGTTTTGCTGGGCGGCACCCTGCTGGCCGCGGCCGGTGCCCTCGCCACCGCGCTGGGCCCCTCGCTGCCGGTCGCCCTGACCGGTTTCCTGCTGGTCGGCCTCGGCCTGGCCAACGTCTTCCCGCTCGCCATCGGCCGGGCCGGGCTGCTCAACGGGGCCAGGGGCGTGGGCCTGGCCTCGACCGTCGCCTACCTCGGCCCGCTCGCCGGCCCACCGGTGATCGGCCTGGTCGCCGACCAGGTGGGTCTGCGCACCGCCCTGACCGGGGTGAGCCTGATGGTGCTGGTGGCCACCGGTCTGGCCCTCGCCGTGGCCGACCAGGTGCCCTCGGCGATCAGCGTCGCCGCTGCCCTGCGCGCCCGCTGCGCCCGGGCCCGCGCCGCCCTGGCCGGTCAGGGCGCCGAACTGGCCGGTCTGCGCACCCGCCTGAGCAACACCGCGCACACCATGGGCGCGGTCTCCCGCGAGGCGACCGAATCGGCCTGACCCGGTCGAGTCGTCACCGGGTGTGGTACCGCGCGTAGAGCAGGCCGGAGGCGAAGCGTCGCTGGTCGACCAGATCCAGTTCAAGCCGCACGCCGTCGGGGAAGAACCGCTTGCCCCCGCCCACCGCGGTGGTGGTGATGAACAGGTGGTACTCGTCGACCAGGCCGGCCCGGACGGCCTGGCCGGCGAGGTTCGGCCCGTCGACGGTGAGGTCGTGGGGCGAGTCGGCCTTCAGCTGGCGCACGGCCTCCGGGTCGAAGCTGCGCTCGATCCGGGTGCGGGCACTGGAGACCGACGTGAGCGTGGTGGAGTAGACCACCTTCTCGGCGGCCTGCCAGTCGCGGGCGTACTGCTCGTGCTGGGGCTCCAGACCGGGCTTCTCGAGGGCGGTTTCCCAGAAGACCATGGTCTCGTAGATCCGCCGGCCGTACAGGTAGGTGCCGACCGGGCGGAACAGGTCGTTGACGAACGTGTGCACCTCCGCGTCCTCGGCCACCCCGGACCCGAGGTCGCCCTCCGCGGCCTCGGCGTAGCCGTCGAGCGAGGTGATCATCGAGTAGATCAGCTTGGCCACGGGTCTCCTCCTGAGTCGTCTGCTCATGTGACCCCCGGGCCGGCCGGAACTCATCGCCGACCGGTTACCGTGGACGGGTGCGCGGGTACGACGTGGTGGTGGTGGGCGCGGGTGCGTCCGGAGCACCGCTGGCCGCCCGGCTCAGCGAGGATCCGGGGTGCCGGGTGCTGCTGCTCGAGGCCGGCCCGGCCGGCCCGGCCTTCCCGGCCGAACTCCTGGACGCCTCCCAGCTCGCGGCGGCCATGCCCGGGCACCCGAACAACTGGGCCTTCCTGGCCCGGCTGACCGCGGAACGCAGCTACCAGGTGGCCCGGGGCAGGATCCTCGGCGGGTCCACCACGATCAACGGCACCTACTTCGTCCGGGCCCGCAAGGCCGACTTCGACGCCTGGGCGGCGGCGGGCAACCACGAGTGGACGTACGCGAAGTGCCTGCCCTACTACCGCCGGCTCGAGCACGACCACGACTTCGCAGACGACCGGGAACTGCACGGCCCCGAGGGGCCGATGCCGGTGCGCCGGGCCCGGCAGGACCAGCACCCTCTCACCCACGCCTTCACCGAGGCCTGCGCCGAACTCGGGTTCCGCTTCGAGGCAGACAAGAATGCCCAGGGTGCAGGCGGTTACGGCCCCTTACCGGTGAACTCGCAGAACGGGGTGCGGATCAACACCGGCGCCGCGTACATCAACCCGGCCCGCCAGCGCGCGAACCTGACCGTGCGCGGCGACACCTCGGCCCGCCGCATCGTGTTCTCCGGCACGCGGGCGACCGGCATCGAGGTCGAGACCCGGGGCCGGACAGAGGTGATCCCCACCCAGCAGGTCGTGCTCAGCGCCGGGGCCGTCAAGACTCCGCACCTGCTGGCCCTTTCCGGTGTCGGACCGGCGCCGGAGCTGAAGGCGGCCGGGATCGATCTGGTGCACCACTCCCCCGGCGTGGGCAAGAACTTCTCCGACCACCCGAATCTTTCCCTGCTCTGGAACCCGACCCCCTACCCGACGTTCCCCGACCAGCGCGAGCTGTTCCAGAGCGTCCTCAATTTCGGCTCTTCCCCCGAGGGCGACCTCGAGATCCTGCCCATGCTGCGCCCTCTCGACGAGGCGCTCGGCCTGCCCTCCGGCCGCCCCGGCCGGTCTTTCACAGTCGCCCTGCAGCAGGCCCACTCACGCGGCACCGTCACCACCACCTCGGCCGACCCGCACGTGCAACCGGCAATCGACTACAACTATCTGAGCATCGAGGCCGATCGGAGCCGCCTGCGCGAGGTGGTGCGTGTGGCGGCCGCTCTCCTGCACACCCGGGCCTTCGCCGAGCATTTCGGCGGCCTGGCCGAGATGGACCCGTCGATCCTGGCCGACGACACATTGCTGAACTCCTGGATCCGCGCCCACCTGGGCACGGCGATCCATGCCTGCGGGAGTTGTGCGATGGGGCCGCAGAGCGATCCGGATGCAGTGGTGGACCAGTACGGACGGGTGCACGGCCTGCGCGGGGTCTGGGTGGCGGACACCTCGATCCTGCCCACCACCCCCACACGCGGACCGGCCGCGACCGCGGTGCTGATCGGCGAACGGGTCGCCGACTTCGTCCGGGCCCTACCGGGCTGAGGGCCTCACTCGTGGGCGAAGGACCCGGTGGTGACCGGCCCGGCGGGCTGGTAGTAGGCCACGATCACGCCGCTCGAAGAGGTCTGGCTGTGCGTGAGCCGGAACGCGGAGGGCAGGGCGCCGTCACCGAAAAGCCGCTTGCCGCGGCCCAGCACGACCGGGAAGATCTTGAGCCGGAACTCGTCGACCAGACCGGCCCGCAGCAGAGTCTGCAGCAGGTCGCTGCTGCCGTGCACCTGCAGCCCGGGCCCCTCGGTCTGCTTCAGCGCCGCGACGGCCTCGGCCACGTCGCCCTCCAGCTGGACCGACTTCTCCCAGCTGAAGGTCTGCGGGCTGCGTGAGGCCACGTACTTCACCGCGGCGTTGATGCCCTCGCCGCCCTCTTCGGGCGTGGCCTGCGGCCAGTGCGCGGCGAAGATGTCGTAGGTGCGGCGGCCCAGGAGCAGGTCGAACGGCTCGGACATCTCCTGGTCCATGGTCCGGCCGAGCATCTCGTCGAAGTAGTCGAACGACCAGCCGCCGTGCGGGAAGCCGCCGTCCTGGTCCTCGTCCGGGCCGCCGGGGGCCTGCATCACGCCGTCCAGGCT
This sequence comes from Kineosporia sp. NBRC 101677, assembly GCF_030269265.1. NCBI lineage: Bacteria > Bacillati > Actinomycetota > Actinomycetes > Kineosporiales > Kineosporiaceae > Kineosporia > Kineosporia sp. NBRC 101677. The sequence goes on along the minus strand of NZ_BSTA01000004.1, from coordinate 485,417 downwards.
CAGGAACGTCATCACGGTGAGCTTGCGCATCGTCGGGTCCTCTCATCTGCTGCACTGGATCTTCAGCAGTAGGACCCGGGTGCCCGGCGGTTCTCATCGGTGCACCGGAAATGTCAGGTGGAGGTGGGCGCGCGCCACGCCCACCTCCACCCGGTCCAGAATTCGCCGTGATCGTGCACAGAGCTCCCGGCGGCCGGCTCACCCCGCAGCGCCCGGAGACCGCCGGAAGCCTTGTCCACGATCAGGCCGGGTGGGTCACGGGTCCGCGCACCTGAGGGAGGGATGCGCGCGGGGGGATGGTCCGCATGCGACTCAAGTGGCGAAGCCCGTGACTCACCGTAATGATTTTGTGATGGACAAGGACATCGCCCCGGACGAGTCCGGCACCTATCACCTGGCTCGTTACCTGCTACCCGGAGACGATCCCTCGCTCGTTCTGCGCCAGGTCGCGCGCGAGGCCCGCGACGCCGGTGGCGGCACGATCGAACTGCCTCCGGGCGAGTACTCGCTGCCCGACCCCACCGTGCTGGGGGATGTCGACCTCCGGGGAGGTCTCGGTCGCACGGTCGTGGTCTTCGACGAGCCACTTCGCGAACCCTTGCCCGAACCGGCCGATGCCGGCGATCACCTCCGTCTCGTGCACTCGTCCATGTGACCTTCCAGGAACTCCCCGGCCGGGACCCCGTGACCGGCCGGGAAGTTTCTGCAGGGTCACTGATTCCTGTCGTTGTGCCGAAACCCAGGCGGCGGCACCCTCGACCGCCGCCTCAGCCCCCGTGAAACCCCCTGCTGCGCCCGCCGGAACGGCCTAGTCGAGCCTCCGGCTCGACACGAGCTCCGGATCCCCTTCCCGACGGTCGGCCAGTCCCCCGGTGTTGAGCCACCCGGACACCCACGCCCGCAACAGTTCCGAGGCCGGGCACCGGCGCAGCCGCCCACAGGTGTGGCAGCGGCCCTGCCCGTCCACCGGATGGGCGTCCAGCACGAAGGTCAGCGCCTCCACGGTGTGCCGCATCCGCCGCCGGGCCACCGCCCGCACCTGGTCGCCCTCCGAGCGCACCTGACCGGCCGGGCCCACGAGAGTGCGCTCCAGCTCGGACAGTTCGGTGCGCAACTGGGCCATCAGCTCGGCCGCGGAGGATCCTTCCTGCCTCGGGATCACGCTCATCTCATGATCACCGATCGGAGCGTCTCGACCGCCTGCTCGTCCACGAAGTACGCCGCCTCCTCGTCGATGGTCAGCCCCAGCCGACCGTCATGGTCGTAGAGCACGATGTCGTCCTGGATCAGCCGCCGGCCCTCAGGACGCCACAGCCAGTCCGCCAGCGGTCCCCGGTGCAGCACCGCCAGGGTGCGGTCACCGGCCCAGAAGATGACCAGGTCGTCCATGATCGCCGCGGTGATGGCGACCCCGGTGTTGTAACCCCGCCCGTTGACCAGGGGTAGTTCCACCCGCCCGGTCCGGAGCGTCGAAATGATCCCGGAGCAGGGCCAGATCGCCCCGCACGCCTCACATATCCCACCGTCATCACGGTGGAGAGCGACGGCCGGCTCGACCCGAAGCGTAGGGCGGCGGCGTCGAGGCACTGCCACATGGCGACTGCGCGTATCGGACATGTCACCCAAGGTGGCGAACAGGGCATGTTCTGTGCAACCCTGCATCTCACAGGCCACTGAATGCAGGGTTTTGAATGCAGGCAATGCAATGCAGAGGCCACGGGGATGGGTTTAAAGACAGGCTGACCACGAGGGGATGCGCGGTATGGCCACCGAAGCGGGGAAGCACGAACGACCACCTTCTCTGGCTCAGAGAAGGGTGGGACAGCGGTTAAAAGGGTGGCGCGAACGGGCGCGCAAGACCCAGGAAGACGCTGCTGCTGCACTCTTGGTGCACCACACGAAGATCTATCGGATCGAATCCGGGAGAACCCTGGCGAAACCGGGAGACATCAGGGAACTGTCCCGGATCTACAGCATTCCTGAGACCCAGACCGAAGAGCTGATTCATCTGAGTCGCAGTGCCCTCAAACCGGGCATTGTGGACAGTTATCGAGATGTGGTTTCGGGAGATCTCGGACTTCTCGCCGACCTGGAGGCGGCGTGCAGCAAAATGCGCGCCTGGGACGGCGATCTGGTTCACGGACTTCTCCAGACCCCGGCCTATGCATTGGCTATTCTTGCCACCCTGCGGGACCAGAGTGACGAGGTTCGGCGGAAGAGACTCAATTTCCGGTTAGAGCGTCAGCGCGTGCTAATGTCCAACGATCCTGCCTGCGACATCAGGATTGTCCTCGGGGAGGCTGCCCTCCGCTACGTCGTCGGTTCGGACGACGTGATGCGGGATCAGATCGACCACCTCGTGGACCTGAGCAACGAGATCGACATTCGAATCCGCCCGTTCTCCGCCGGACCTCATCCATGGATCGCGGGCGGCGTGTTCACCATGCTGGACTTTCCCGACCCGGCGGATCCCGCCGTCGTCTACACGGAGAGCCACTTGGACTCGCGCTACATGGAGACAGCGCGCGAACTGGCCGAGTACAGGAAGATTTTCGGCGAACTGTACGGCACTTCCATCCCAGTGAAGGAGTTCGTGAGATGAGCACCACCCCCGACCCGACCCAGTGGATCAAGTCGGAACTCTCCAGCGCCAACGGCTCGTGCGTCGAAATGCGGCAGCACGCGGCCGCAGTCGAGGTGCGGGACACCAAGCAGCACGGCCAGGGCCCGACCCTGCGCCTGGCCCCGGCCGGGTTCGCCTCCTGGATCGCCCGCGCCAAGTCGGGTGAACTGGACCACCTGACCCACTGATCACTCAGTGGTACCAGGCGGAACAGATCGAGACCGCCGACGGAACGCCGAAACTGTTTCATCGCTCAGAAGTCAGCTCCGGGTCGAGGAGCTGAATCCCGGTGTGTGCTGGGAGTCGTTGCCGTAACCGGGAAGTAGCCCGCCGTAGGCGCGCGCTCCCAGCACACGCTCAGGTGCCCGGCCGTGTTCACCGGCCGGGCACTTCGCCGTTTCACGGCCTTCTCCGTCCCATCCGGCTCTACTCACCCGTCAGTACCGGAGGCGGAGTACGCTGGCCCGCGAAGGGCGGGCGGTGACCCGTCCGGCAAGTCCGTCAAGCTCCGGAACCATCTGGATCCACCTCCTCGAGAGGGAACGACCATGGACGAGATCGAGGTTCGCGCGATCGCGCTCGGCCTGCCCGAGACCCGCGAGCAGCCGCACTTCGCCATGACGTCATTCCGCGTGCGCGGCAGCATCTTCGCCACGATGCCCGCGGAACGCGACAGCCTGCACGTGTTCGTCCCGGAAGAGGACGTGCACGACGCCGTGGCCGAGCACCCGGACAGCTGTGAAGAGCTGTGGTGGGGGCAGAAACTCGACGGCGTCCGGGTGAAGCTGGCCGGCAGCGAGCCCGCCGTGGTCGGCGAACTGCTGGTCACGGCCTGGCGGCAGAAGGCGCCGAAGAAGCTGGTGGCCGAGTGGGAGAGCCAGAACGCCAGCGCCTGAGGCGATCCCCGGTGCGTGGTTGCGAATGATTTGCCCCGGTGGCTACTTACCGGTCAGTGTGCTGAATCCCGTTCGGACGTCGGCCGTTTGCGGCGCGGCTTCCCCCGGCTGGTGCTCCTCGGCCTAGACTTCACTCCTGAGGCGCCTGCATACGGGGGTTGTGACGCCATGTCTGAGCTCGAGATGTCCGAGGTCGACGAGAGTCGTACGTGGGTCTTCGCGCGGGGCAGCATGTCCGCGCAGGAGATCCAGGGGGTCGTCGACGAGGTGCTGGCCGAGGCGCTGTCCGCGCCCGGGGCCGAGAGTACGGCCTCCGGGCAGGAGGTCCTCGACCTCACCGCCCTCGAGGAGCGCGCGCTCGACCTGCGGCGCACCATGCAGGTGCGGCCCAGCGGCCAGGGCAACGTGCCGGACGCCACCCAGATCGTCATCGAGATCGGCCAGGGCCTGGCGGTCAAGTTCGCCTGGGACCTGTGGACCACCCGGATCTGGCCCCGGCTCACCCGGAAGGCCGCCGACGCGATCGGCCCGCGCCGGGGTGCCCAGCACCGCCGGCAGTGACGGCGTTCCCGGCGCACCGGCTGCGGCCGCGGCCGCCGGAGGGGGGTGAGCCCGATTGGGTGGCCGAGAGCATCCGGGCCCGGGGCACGGTCCTGATGCTGTGGCACGAGAGCCTGGGCGAACTGACCGAACTGCGCGGGAACGACCCGGAGTCGCGGGCCCTGCTGCACACCCTGCAGTTCGGCGCCCGGCCCCCGCGCGCCCGGACCGGCTCACCCACCGGCCTGCTGGTCCGCCTGGGTGAGGCGCTGAGCCGGCAGATCGACCTGATCGTCGAGTACGGCCGGCTCGACCCGGACGGCGCCGACTTCTACCGCTCGCTGCAGCGCGACCTGGCCGGTCTCGACCGGCACGCGCTCGAGGACCCGGTCGGCCTGCTGCTGGAACGGGTCTGTGCGCAGGTGCACGAGTTCTACGAGCAGGTGCTCGGAGCCCCGCTCGGCCCGCGGTGGCCGGGGGTCACCTGGCAGGTGGCCCCCACCCGGCTGCATCCGTACGAGGCGGGCGACGTCGCCCTCGACCCGTACACCGCGGCCGCCTTCGTGGTGCTCGGCGAGCAGGAGGCCTCGATCAGCATCTGCGTGCACGAGCAGCATTTCGGGCCCGAGGCCTACCTCTCGCTGCCGGCGATCCTCACCCATGAGGTGTTCGCGCACGTCCCCGCCCGGCCCCGCCAGAACCACGACCCGAGCGTGTTCACCGAGGGATTCATGGACTGGGCGGCCCTGGTCTTCTTCGAGGCGAGCTGTCAGCACCTGCTGCGCGGGGCCCAGAACCTGGTTCTGCAGCACGGCCGGCGGCTCAGCGATCTGCAGAAAGGTCACCCGAAGTTCCAGCGACTCGGTCAGACTGGCGAGGGCGACGTCCTGGTGCCGGCCCGGCGTACCGGGCACCAGTACGCCGAGGACGTGGTCACCTGGTGGGCGCTGCGCAATCCGGACCTCGACATCGACGGGATCCGGCTGTGCCTGGCCGGTCTGGCGGCCCGGCTCAACGTGCACGACGGGGGTCTGAGCATGAACGACAAGGACGAGTTCGTCACCGCCCTCTCCCCCCGCCGGCCGGCCATGGAACGGGCGCTGAAGCAGTACCTCACCGATCCGACCATCGCGCTGGAACCACTGCTGCGGGCCGCCGGAGTCGGCCCGGGCAGCAGTTCTCGCGACAGGGGGAATGCATGAGACCGACTCAGCACCACAAGGAACTCGGCCTGGTCGGCGGACCGCCGGCCGCCGACGAGCCGGAGGCCGCACCGGCCCGGCGCCCGCGGGGCAGCCGTCGGGGGCGCCTCGCCGACCCGGGTCTGGAGGTGCACTTCGACCCGCGGCTGGAACTGGCCGAGCAACTGCTCTACCGCAGTGTCTGCGGCGACGGTCAGCCTCCGGGGCTGCTGCGCCAGGTGCGCAACCTGCTGGAAGACGCGCGGGCCGACCAGGTGCTCGAGGTCCGGGCCGGTGACGGGATCCCGGAGCAGCGGGCCGGCTCATCCGGCTCAGCGCCCCGGCGGGCCCTGCCCGCCCTGATCGACCTGGACGAGCTGCTGCTCTCGCTCACCCAGGACGAGTCCACCTCCCGGGCCCGGCGGATCATGGAGGCCCGGCGGCTCCTGCACCGGGTGGACGAGGAGGCCGCCGACAACCGCTGGCCCGGCGAACCCCGGCGGCGCCTGCTGCAGCAGATCATCAACGCCCTGGCCCAGCCGCACCCGGCCTCAGGGGCGCCCGGCGACTGAGGCCAGACCCGGCTCCGGAAGCCGGATCTCGCGGCGCCGGCGTTTCTGGCGGTACATCGCCCGGTCGGCGTCACGCATCAGCGGGCCCAGGCCGGAAGGGGTGTCGGTGTAGGCCAGGCCCACGCTGACGCCCACCCGTACGACGACCTCGACGTCGTCCCGGGCACCGTCCTGGTCACCGAGGCGGAACGGCTCGTCCAGCGACTCCTGCACCGCCCGGGCCCACTGGGCCGCGGCGGCGGGCGAGGGCACCCCGGGCACGACGGCCACGAACTCGTCGCCGCCCATCCGGGCCAGCGCCGCCCCGTCGCCGAGCGCCTGGGCGAACCGGACGGCCGCGCCGGCCAGCAGCTCGTCGCCCACCGCGTGACCGTGCGAGTCGTTGATCGCCTTGAACCCGTCGAGGTCGAGGAACAGCAGGGCCACCCCGGCCCCGGGCCGTGCCTGGGCCCCGGCCGCCGACAACTGCGGCTCCAGGCCCCGGCGGCTGAGCAGCCCGGTCAGCGCGTCGTGGGTGGCGGCGTAGTGCAGTTCGGCGTGCCGCAGTCGCTGTTCCTGGGCCAGGGCGAGGCGGGTGGAGGCCGAGTTGCGGGCGTTGACCACCCCGCGCACCGCCACCACGCCGCCCACCGCCAGCATCACCACGGCCAGGTGGTCGGAGGCGACCGGGGCGATCAGGCTGCCGATCCAGCCCTGGTGCACGGCGAACTGGGTGGCGCCGGCGCCGCCGAACATCAGCGCCAGGCCGACCAGTGCGGTCCGGGTGGAGGAGTCCCGCTGGGCGGTCTCCATCGCCAGGGCCCCGATCACCACCGGGTAGATGCTCGGCAGCTCGGTGGTGGTCAGCGCGAACCACACGGCGACGGCGATCAGCACCAGGTTGACCGAGTGCCCGCCGCCTCCGAGCCGGCGTGCCAGCCGGTCCTGCACCGGGGCGGTGTAGAGGACGAAGCAGGTGCCCCAGGCCAGCAGCACCGTCGGCAGCGACCCGTGGCCCAGGTCCAGCCGCCACAGCACCAGCCAGGTGGCGGCGGTCACGGCGAGCTCCGCCGCCACCACGAGGGCGGCCGCCGGCAGGCTCCGGGCTGACGCCGGCGCGGGGGCCGGGCGCAGGATCGGCTGGTTGAGCGGCATAAGCCTTTCCAGGGCTGGGTGTTAACTCCTAAGTATCGGCGCAGTCACCCAGCGTCCCGGGCGTAATCACCCAATTGGCCCAACCCAAACGGCCGGAACGGACAGAACTTGTGGCCCGTGTCACTGATCGTGGGGTGGACGTACCGGGCGGCCTACATCAGGGCCGCGGTCAGCCGGCACACGTTGTCCAGGTACCGCCGGCGCCACGGCTCGCGCAGCCACTCCTCCAGAGTCAGCTCGCGCGAGACCGAGCGGTAGAGCTCGTCGTTGGCCTGCAGGCGCTTGACCAGGTCACCGCCGTAGCCCAGCAGCATCACCTCGTAGGTGAGCGCGAACGAGCGGAAGTCCATGTTGGACGAGCCGATCACCGCCACCTCGTCGTCCACCGTCAGGTACTTGGCGTGCAGCACGGCCGGCGCCGGGTAGAGGTGGATGTGCACCCCGGCCTCCAGCAGCGCCCGGTAGTAGGAGCGCTGGGCGTGCCCGACCAGGAACTGGTCGGCCTGCTCACCCACGAACAGCTCCACCCGCACCCCGCGGTAGGCGGCGGTGGTGATGGCCGCCAGCAGCGACTCGTCGGGCACGAAGTACGGGCTGGTGATCGCCACCCGCTCGGCCGCCAGGTGGATCAGGCTGACGAACAGCCGCAGGTTGGGCTCGGTCGGGAAACCCGGGCCGGAGGGCACGATCTGCATCGCGCTCTCGGCGTTCTCCTCCCCGAGCAGCACCGGGCGCCGGGGTTCGACGATGTGGCCGGTCTCGATGTACCAGTCGGTGGCGAACACCGCCTCGACCGCCAGCACCACGTCGCCGCGCACCTCCAGCGACAGGTCGCGCCAGGCCCGGCCGATCTGGCGGTTGTGGTCGCTGCCGTAGTGCGGGGCGATCAGGTTGTGCGAGCCGACGAACGCCACCTCACCGTCGACGACCAGCAGCTTGCGGTGATTGCGCAGGTCCGGGCGGCGCCAGCGGCGCTGCAGCGGGTTGATCGGCATCATCAGGTGCCAGTCGATCCCGGCGGCGGTCAGCCGCTGCCGGAACTCCTTCCAGTGCGGGTACCTTCGCGAACCGAGGTGGTCCAGCAGCAGGCGCACCGGTACACCCCGCCCGACCGCCCGGGCCAGGGCGCCGAAGAAACGGTCGGTCTCCTCGTCCCAGCTCATGATGTAGAACTCGACGTTCACGTAGTGCTGGGCCCGGTCCACCGCCTCGGCCATCGCGGTGAAGGTGGCGCGCGGGTCGTCGTGCAACGCCTCGGGCCGGCCCTCGACGCAGGGCAGACCGGTGAGAACCCGGTTCTGGTGCAGCAGACCGGCCAGGGCCGGTGAGGGCGGCACGCCGGGCGGGTGCAGCGGGAGGTGCGCGGTGCGCTCGGCCAGGATGTGGTTGGCCTGGGCCTGGATCTTGTAGCGGCGGCCGCTCACGTACGGGCTGCCGATCAGCCAGTACAGCGGGAAGCCGACCAGCGGCAGGAAGAGGATCAGCAGGAGCCAGGCCGACGACGACGCCGGACGGCGGTTCTCCGGCACGGTCCCGACGGCGACGAACTTGATCGCGTACTCGCCCACCAGGAACGCCGTGGTCACCACCTGTTCCCATGCCATGAGGGCAGAGCGTAGGCCCCGGACCGGTCGTGAACTCGCGGTGGCCAGGAGATTCACGGTCGGCGACGGTCGATTCCGCCTGCCGATCGATGATTATCGTTTCGCCATGATCTGCGACAATGAGCCGATGGCAGCTCGGATGGTTGCGATCATCATGACCTGCCCGGAGCGGGTCATGGGTCGAAACGCCGGCCAAGGTGACCTGACCGCACACCCGGGGAGCCCTGGAACATGACCGGCGAACGCAACACCATCGAGACCGACCTGCGACGTGTCGACGAACTGCTCCTGCAGTTGTGCGAGCACGCCGACCTGGCCATGCGCCGCGCCACCGAGGCCCTCACCCGCTGCGACGTGGCCGTGGCCCAGCAGGCGATCGACGCCGACCAGGAGATCACCGCCCTGCACCTGGAACTGGAGCACCGGCTGCTGTACTCGATGGCCCGGCGCAACCCGGTCGCCACCGACCTGCGCCGGATGCTGGCCGCCCTGCGGGTGGGGGCCGACCTGGAGCGGATGGCCGCCCTGGCCCGGCACGTGGCCAAGCTGGCCCGGCGCCGCTACCCCCGGTGCGTGGCCCCCGGCACCTCGCACGAGCAGGTGGTCGCGATGGGCCGGGTGGCCGCCCAGGGCATCGGCCTGACCCACACCCTGCTGGTCGACCGGGACGTCTCGGTGGTCGACGAGATCATCGCGGTGGACGACGAGATGGACCGGCTGCACCGCGCCCTGCTGGCCATGCTGGTCGCCCCCGAGTGGGAGAGCACGCACGGGATCGAGTCGGCCGTCGACCTGACCCTGCTGAACCGGTTCTACGAGCGGTACGGCGACCACACCGTCACGATCGCCCACCAGGTGCACTTCATCGTGACCGGGGTCCACCGGGAACCCCGGCCCCGGGTGGTCATCCGCTCCCGGGGCCCGGCCCTGTCCCTGCCCAGCTGACTCCTACCAGTCGTGCACCGTGCCGTCGGCCAGCCGGTTGAACGGCAGATAGGCGCGCTGGTACTCGTGTTTCGCCGCCTCGGCCAGGTTGAGCTCCACCCCCAGGCCGGGCTGCTGCCCCGGGTGCAGCAGCCCGTCGGTGAACGTGAACGACTGCTCGAACACCTCGTTCGTGCGCGCGCCGTGCTGCATGTACTCCTGGATCCCGAAGTTGTGGATCGCCAGGCCCAGATGCATCTGCGCCGCCAGCCCGACCGGTGAGATGTCGGTCGGGCCGTGCATACCCGACTTGATCTGGTACTGGCTCGCGTAGTCGAGCACCTTCTTCAGGTGCGTGATCCCCCCGGTGTGGGTGACCGCGCTGCGCACGTAGTCGATCAGCTGCTCCCGGATGATCAGCTGGTAGTCCCACACCGAGTTGAAGATCTCCCCGATCGCCAGCGGCGTGGTGGTGTGCTGACGCACCAGCCGCAGCGCCTCCTGGTTCTCGGCCGGGGTCACGTCCTCCAGCCAGAACAGGTCGTACGGCTCCAGCGACTTGCCCAGCTTGGCCGCCTGGATCGGGGTGAGCCGGTGGTGCGAGTCGTGCAGCAGCGGCAGTTCCGGCCCGAACTCGTTGCGCACCGCCTCGAACACCGTGGGCACGTGCCGCAGGTAGCTGCGGGTGTCCCAGTCCTCCTCGGCCGGCAGGTCACCACGCTGGGCCGGTTCGTGGTCGTAACGACCACCGTCGTAGGTGGCGTTCGAGGCGATGCCGTAGATCGACTTCAGGCCCGGCACCCCGGTCTGCACCCGGATCGCCTTGTAACCCTGCTCCTGGTGGGCGCGAATGCTGTCGAACAGCTCCGGCAGCTCCTTGCCCGAGGCGTGCCCGTAGGCCAGCAACCCGTTCCGCGAGGCCCCACCCAGCAACTGGTACAACGGCATCCCGGCCGCCTTGGCCTTGATGTCCCACAACGCGGTGTCCACCGCGGCGATCGCCGCCATCGTCACCGGGCCCCGCCGCCAGTACGCACTGCGGTACAGGAACTGCCAGGTGTCCTCGATCCGCGAGGCATCGCGCCCGATCAGCAGCGGCACCACGTGTTCCTCGAGGTAGGCGACCACGGCCAGTTCCCGGCCGTTCAGGGTGCCGTCGCCCAGACCCACCACCCCGTCGGCGGTCTCCAGCCGGAGGGTGACGAAATTGCGGTCGGGACTCGTGACGACGACATCGGCCTTGACCAGTTGCACGGTTCTCCTTCGGATCACGCTTCATCGAGTGCGTGACACAGACGCTAGGCAGGACCGGCGGATCTTGACAAGGGCTTCCGGGTCGGACGCCCCCCTACCCGGAAGGGGCGACGAGGTGCAGGTTCTCGATCGCCGTCCGAGGGCCACCTCGAGCGGCGGGGCGGCCGCATCCCAGGCAACGTCGCCCCTGACCGCCGGAGAACAACCGAAGGATGAGCATGCGGATCGTCATCACCGGGGCGAGCGGCAACCTGGGCTCGGCCCTGCTGCGGGAGCTGACCGGCAACGACCACGAGATCATCGGTGTCTCGCGCCGGGCCCCGGCCGGGCCACCCGCGGGTGTGCAGTGGCAGCCTCTCGACCTGTCCGACCCGGCCGCCCGCGAGGACCTGGTGCAGACCTTCCTCGGCGCCGACGCGGTGGTGCACCTGGCCTGGAAGATCCAGCCCGGTCACGACGAGGCCACCCAGCGCCTGACCAACGTGATCGGCGCCGACCACGTGCTCACCGCCGCGGCCACCGCCCAGGTGCCCCATCTCGTCGTGGTCTCCTCGGTGGGGGCCTACTCGGCCGGACCCAAAGACCGCGAGGTCGGCGAGGAGTGGCCCACCGAAGGTGTGCCCAGCTCGGTGTACGGCCGGCACAAGGCCGCCGTCGAGCGGCTGATGGACCAGTTCGAGCGGGACCATCCGGGCACCACGCTCACCCGGGTGCGCCCGGCCCTGGTGTTCCAGGCCGCGGCCGCCGGTGAGATCGCCCGGATCTTCCTGGGCCCGCTGGTACCGACCGGGCTGGTGCGCCGGGTGCGCCCGCCGGTGGTGCCGCTGCCCGGAGAACTGGTGATCCAGGCGGTGCACGCCGACGACGTGGCCACTGCGGTGCACACGCTGCTGCGCACCCGGGCCGGCGGCGCCTTCAACGTGGCCGCCGAACCGGTGCTGCATCCCGCCGACCTGGCCCACGCCCTGGGGGGACGACGCACCGGACTGCCCCTGGCCGTCCTCCGCGGGCTCGCCGACCTGACCTGGAGGCTGCGACTGCAGCCGACCGAGCCGGGCTGGATCGACCTGGCCGCCGGCGTACCGGTCATGTCCACGGCGAAACTGCGGGAACTCGGATGGCGACCGCGGTACACGGCCGTGGAAGCACTGGACGAACTGCTGCTGGCCCTGCGCGGACGAAAGGGTGATTCCCGTTTCCCACCACTGGGTTCACGGCGCACGGACAGGTCGGCGAACTACTGAGAACGGCTTCGACTGGCATACGGATCGGTATCTGGCAGAGTCGCAGGCGAGTGCCCCACCGGCCGGATTCGGCCGGTCCGTGGAGAACACCGCGGATCCGACTTGTACCAGTGTGATCGGAGCCTGCGTTGAAAGCTGTGACCTGGCAGGGTAAAGAAGACATTCGCGTCGAGACCGTCCCCGACCCGGTGATCCAGGACCCGACCGACGTGATCGTGAAGATCACCTCGACCGGCCTGTGCGGTTCGGACCTGCACCTGTACAACCCGCTCGGGCCCTTCCTCGACCCGGGCGACATCCTCGGCCACGAGCCGATGGGCGTGGTGGCCGAGGTCGGCCCGCAGGTGACGAAACTGAAGCCGGGCGACCGCGTGGTGGTCCCGTTCAACATCTCCTGCGGCACCTGTTTCATGTGCGGCCAGGGTCTGCAGTCCCAGTGCGAGACCACCCAGAACCGTGAACAGGGCATGGGTGCCTCGCTTTTCGGGTACACCAAGCTCTACGGCCAGGTGCCCGGCGGTCAGGCCGAGTACCTGCGGGTGCCGTTCGGCGACACGCTGCCGATCAAGGTGCCCGACGAGGGCCCGGACACGCGCTGGCTGTTCCTGTCCGACGTGCTGCCCACCGCCTGGCAGGCCGTGCAGTACGCGAACGTCCCCCAGGGCGGCTCGCTGGTGGTCCTGGGCCTGGGGCCGATCGGTGACATGGCCACCCGGGTGGCCATGCACCAGGGCGCCGGCCAGGTGATCGGCGTGGACCTCGAGCCGGACCGGCTGGCCCGCAGCGCGGCCCGCGGGGTGCAGACCATCGACCTGCGCCAGCACGAGAACGACGTCACCGAGGTGATCCGCGAGCTCACCAACGGCCGCGGCCCGGACTCGGTGGTCGACGCGGTCGGCATGGAGGCTCACGGCTCGCCCGGCGCCGGGGTGGCCCACAAGGCCGTCGGCTTCCTGCCCAGCCCGATCGCCCGCAAGCTGATGCAGACCGCCGGGATCGACAAGCTGCACGCCCTGCACCTGGCCATCGACCTGGTACGCCGCGGCGGCACGGTCTCGCTCAGCGGGGTCTACGGCGGCGAGGCCGACCCGCTGCCGATGATGACCATGTTCGACAAGCAGATCCAGCTGCGCATGGGCCAGGCCAACGTCTGGCGCTGGGTGCCCGAGATCCTGCCTGTGCTGCAGGCCGGCGACCCGTTCGGGGTCGAGGGTTTCGCCACCCACACGCTGCCGCTGGACGAGGCCCCCAGTGCCTACGCGCAGTTCCAGAAGAAGCAGGACGGCATGGTCAAGGTCGTCTTCCAGCCCTGAGAGATCCGAGAGAACAACGAATCTCTTCAACCAGCACAGGAGATCGCATGCCCACTCGACGCAAGCCCGACCAGAGCGCACCCGAGGCGGTCTCGCCGACCGGGGCCGGCACCGGCGAGCGCGAGGACACGGTCGACCCCCGGGCCCAGTCGGGTGACCACCTCACCACCGCCCAGGGGCTGCGGCTGCCCGACACCGACCATTCGCTGAAGGCCGGCGAGCGCGGCCCGACGCTGATGGAGGACTTCCACTTCCGCGAGAAGATCACGCACTTCGACCACGAGCGGATCCCGGAACGGGTGGTCCACGCCCGCGGGGCGGCCGCGCACGGCGTGTTCGTCTCCTACGGCACCGGCGCGAGCGTGACCAAGGCCCGGTTCCTGGCCGAGAAGGGTCACGAGACTCCGGTTTTCGTGCGGTTCTCCACCGTCCTGGGCTCGCGCGGCTCGGCCGACACGGTGCGCGACACCCGGGGTTTCGCCACCAAGTTCTACACCGACGAGGGCAACTTCGACCTGGTCGGCAACAACATGCCGGTGTTCTTCATCCAGGACGGGATCAAGTTCCCGGACATCATCCACGCCGGCAAGCCGCACCCGGACCGGGAGATCCCGCAGGCCCAGTCGGCCCACGACACGTTCTGGGACTTCGTCTCCCTGCACACCGAGGCCACCCACCACACCTTCTGGAACATGAGCGACCGGGGCATCCCGCGTTCCTACCGCACCATGGAGGGTTTCGGCGTCCACACCTTCCGGCTGGTCGACCGCAAGGGCAACACCCACCTGGTCAAGTTCCACTGGAAGCCGGTGGCCGGCGTCCACTCGCTGGTGTGGGAGGAGGCGCAGATCGCCGCGGGGGTCGACCCCGACTTCCACCGCCGCGACCTGGCCGACGCGATCGAGGCCGGTGCCTTCCCCGAGTGGGAGCTGGGCGTGCAGGTGATGCCCGACGACGGCACCGAGACCTTCGAGGGCATCGACCTGCTCGACCCCACCAAGATCGTGCCCGAGGAACTGGTCCCGGTGCAGAAGCTCGGCCGGCTCACCCTGAACCGGAATCCGACCAACTACTTCGCCGAGACCGAGCAGGTCGCCTTCCACACCGGCAACCTGGTGCCGGGCATCGAGGTCACCAACGACCCGCTGATGCAGGCCCGGATGTTCTCCTACTTGGACACCCAGCTCACCCGGCTGGGCGGGCCGAACTTCAGCCAGCTGCCGATCAACCGGCCGCACGTCCCGGTCAACGACATGCTGCGCGACGGCATGCACCAGACCGCCATCCACACCGGGGTCGCCCCGTACCGGCCGAACAGCCTCGACGGCGGGCTGCCCGAGGTCGATCCGGAGCAAGGCTACGTGCAGACCCCGCGCCGGATCGAGGGCAACGCGGTGCGGGCCAACCCGGTCTCGTTCGACGACCACTTCACCCAGGCGGCGATGTTCTACCGCAGCCTGACCACGCTGGAGCAGCAGCACATCGTCGAGGCCTTCACCTTCGAGCTGGGCAAGTGCTATGAGCAGTCGGTGAAGGAACGCGAACTGCTGGTCCTGGCCCGGGTCGACGGCGGACTGTGCGAGCAGGTGGCCGAGGGGCTGGGCCTGCCCGTGCCGAAGGGCGTCGAGGCGGTCGGCGAGGTCGTCCTCTCCCCCGCCCTGTCGCAGGTGGTCGCCGTGCCCGGGCCGATCGCCGGCCGCAAGATCGGCGTGATCGCCGACTCGGACTCGGACATCGCCGGTATCCGCTCGCTGCGCAAGGCGCTGCTCAAGCAGGGCGCCGAACTGCTGGTCATCGCTCCGCACGGCGGGTTCATCGGCAAGGGCCGGAACAAGGAGGTGGTGCAGCGCACCGTGCTCACCGCCCGCTCGATCGAGTTCGACGCCGTGGTGGTGGCCGGCGGCACCGGGCACGAGCCGGACATCAAGACGGTGATCCTGCTGCAGGAGATGTACCGGCACGCCAAGGCGGTCGGGGCCTGGGGCGACGCCGTCGAGGTGCTCACCGGTTCCGGCATCCCGGCCGACGGCCCGGGCGTGCTGCAGGCCTCCTCGGCCGACAAGGCCTTCACCACCGAACTGATCGCCACCCTCGGCCTGCACCGGGTCTGGGAGCGCACCGCCGCGGTGATGGCCGACGAGGTGGCACCCGTTCGATGAGGGTTCGATGAAGGGTCAGTAAGAACAATGGACGCTCTCCCGCGCCTTCTGCGCGACGGTTACCTCTGGCGCCCGGGTCGGGGCCGGCTGGCCGGCCTACGCTTCACCGGGGTCAGGGGTACCGACGGGCTGCAGTTCTTCTACGACGAGAAGAACATCCGCCGCGCCGGCGCCGTCCCCGAGCCGATCCTTTCCACGTTATTCGGCCACGGCGCCGTGCACACGCTCGACGGAGACGCCCACCGGCACCGCAAGGCGATGTTCACCGGACTGCTCATGCCGCCGGAGGCGGTGGCCGGGCTGACGGTCGCGGTGATGAAGGCGTGGGAGGCCGAGCGTCCACGGTGGGCCCGGGCCGAGGAGGTCGTGATCTTCGACGCCTCGGCCCGGGTCCTCACCCGGGCCGTCACCGGGTGGGCCGGGCTGGACGTGCCCGACAGCGAGATCGACGGTCTCCGAGACGATCTGGTCTCTCTGGTGGACGGGTTCGGTTCGGCCGGCCGGCGGCACTGGCGGGCGCGGGCGGCCCGCTACCGCCGGGAGAAGTGGCTGGCCAACGTCGTGAGTGACGTTCGTAGCGGTGCCCTCGAAGCGCCGGAAGGATCTGCCCTGCAGATCATCTCGGAACACCGCGACGCCGACGGCAGGCTACTGCCCGAGCGCACCGCCGCGGTGGAACTGCTCAACGTGCTGCGACCGACCGTGGCGATCTGCTGGTTCGTCACCTACGCGGCCCACGCCCTGCACTTCTGGCCGCAGCACCGAGAACGCCTCGCCTCTGGTGACACCGCCTTCGCCACCGCGTTCAGCCACGAGGTGCGCCGCTACTACCCCTTCGCCCCGTTCGTCGGAGGCCGGGCCGCCACCGACACCGAGTGGCGAGGCGCCCCGATCCGGCGGGGTACAACCGTGCTTCCCGACCTCTACGGGCAGAACCACGACGAGGAGCTCTGGCCGCAGCCTCAGGATTTCCGGCCTGAGCGCTTCCTCGAGAACCCACCCGGAGCCTGGGATCTCGTACCGCAGGGTGCGGGTTCCCCGGAGACCGGTCACCGCTGCCCTGGGGAGCGCATCGTCGTGGGCGTGCTGGAGGCGCTGGCCATGCGGCTGGCGGCCAGCACCTACGACGTGCCTGCCCAGGATCTCGGCATCCGGTCGAACCGGCTGCCGGCCAGGGTGAGCAGCGGGTTCGCCGTCCATAATTTTTCTTGAAAGACGCTGTTGGGAAAGGGATTTCTTTGAGCAACGATCAGTACACCTTCGCCAATCCGGCCGAGCAGTACCAGATGCGGCAGCCCGAGGAGCAGTACCAGGAGGGTCCCGGGCTGGACCAGAAGCTGAGCCCGAAGGCCGACCACGGGGAGCAGTCCTACCGTGGCACCGGCCGGCTGAGCGGGCGTAAGGCGCTGATCACCGGGGCAGATTCGGGGATCGGCCGGGCGGTGGCGATCGCCTACGCCCGCGAGGGTGCCGACGTGGTGCTTTCTTACCTGCCCGACGAGCAGCCCGACGCCGACGAGGTGGCCGAACTGGTGCGCGCGGCCGGGCGTAAGGCGGTGCTGGCGCCGGGAGACATTGCCGACGAGAAGTACGCCCGCGCCCTGGTGCACACCGCGGCGAAGGAGCTGGGCGGGCTGGATCTGGTGGTCAACGTGGCCGGGCGACAGCAGACCGCCGAGCGGCTGGAGGACATCACCTCCGAGAGCTTCGACCAGACCATGCGGACGAACATCCACGCCATGTTCTGGGTGATCCAGGAGGCGCTGCCGCACCTGCCGGCCGGTTCCTCGATCATCAACACCAGCTCGGTGCAGGCCTACAGCCCCTCGCCCACCCTGGTCGACTACGCCACCACCAAGGCCGCGATCAACACCTTCAGCAAGGCGCTGGCCCAGCAGCTGGCGCCGCGGGGTATCCGGGTGAACGTGGTTGCCCCGGGCCCGATCTGGACGCCGTTGCAGGCAGCTGGAGGGCAGCCGCCGCAGGCGCTGCCGGAGTTCGGGCAGCAGACCCCGCTGGGCCGCCCGGGGCAGCCCGCCGAACTCGCTCCCGCGTACGTCTACCTGGCGTCGGCCGAGTCCAGCTACACCGTCGGCGAGACGCTCACCGTCACCGGCGGCATGCCCACCCCGTAAGCCCTTTCGCGGAAGGTCGAGACCATGCGCAGACTGGCCGTCGTCACCGGTGCCTCCACCGGGATCGGGTTCCACCTGGCGCGACAGTTCGCGCTGCACGAGTTCGACCTGCTGATCACCGCGAACGAGGACCTGGGCCCCGCGCAGGCCGATCTGGAGGCTCTCGGGGCCCGGGTCACCGCGGTGCGCGCCGACCTGCGGCAGTACGACGAGATCGAGGATCTGTACGCCCGGATCCGGGCGGCCGGGCCGATCGACGCGCTGGCCCTGAACGCCGGCGTCGGGGCGAGCGGGCCGTTCGCCGAGGGCTCCGGCCCGGGCACCGCACCGAGCCTGACCCAGGAGCTCGACCTGGTGGCGGTCAACGTCACCTCGCTGGTGCACCTGGCCCGGCGGGTGCTGCCCGACCTGGTCGGGCAGGGCGCCGGGAAGGTGCTGATCACCTCGTCGGTCGCAGCCACCCAGCCCGGGCCCTACGAGGCCGTGTACGCCGCCTCCAAGGCGTTCGGCCACTCCTTCGCCCAGGGCCTGCGCACCGAACTGAAAGACAGCGGCGTGAGCGTCACCGTCCTGCTGCCCGGGCCGGTGGCGACCAGCTTCTTCGACCGGGCCGAGATGGGCGACACCCGGCTGGGCGCGGGCCCCAAGGACGATCCGCAAGAGGTGGCCCGGCAGGCCTACGAGGCCCTGATGGCCGGGAAGGACCAGGTCGTCGCCGGGTCGGTGGTCAACCAGGTGCTGGTCACCGCCGAGCGGTTCCTGCCCGAGCGGGTGAAGGCCGCGGCCCACCAGATCCTCAGCCGGCCGGGTTCCGCACCGGGGCACCCGGACAAGGAAGGAAGCTGAACGATGCCCAAGACCACCCGGGGCGGCCGCCCGAAGCAGAGCGAGCTGCCCTCCACCTTGCAGCATTCCGACGACAAGGCGCAGCGCACCTTCACCAAGACGTACGACTCGGCGATCGAGGAGTACGAGGGTGACGAGCGGCGTGCCCACCAGGTGGCCTACGCCGCCCTGAAGCACACCCACGAAAGGGTCGGCGACCGCTGGGAGCCGAAGGAGGAGAAGGGGCCCTCCGACGCCCGGGCCGAGGGCGGACGGGACAGCGACCGCCCGACCGCGGGCGGGGTGAACGCCAACGCCACCAAGAAGCACCTGCTCGAGGTGGCCCGGCGGCTCGACGTCACCGGGCGCTCGAAGATGTCCAAGGACGAACTGGTCCACGCCATCCAGAATGCGAACGAGCGGGCCCGACGCAGCTGACCAGCGAGCCTTCTCCTACGATCAGACGATCTTCGGCCGACCGGATCCACACCGGCGCGCGTCACGGGTAGACAAGGACGTGCGGTTCTGGGCGTCGAAACCAGCGACCAACCCGGGAACCGGCCCTCTGAGGACCGTTTCATGGCATCCTTCCCCGTTCTCGCCGGTGGCCGCGCCGGTCTCGGCGCCGTTCGGACCGTCCGCGTCGCCGAGGTCTGCCGCCGGCTCGAGGTCGAGTTCGCCGCCCACCCCGCCGACCTGGTGCGGGCGACGTGCGCGACATGTCTGCACTCCCTGGATCCGTGCTCTCCGGAAGCCGTGCCGGAGCTGCTCTACCGGCTCGCGAGCCAGCGGCTGGCCGACCTCCCGGCCGGGCCATGAGCCTGCACCGCGACGCGGGCGGTGGCATCCTTGATCGCGGCAGAGACCAGACCGGGGACCGCCCCCCTCCCCTCGGCCGGGCGGCGACCGAGCACGGAAGCGGGAGGCCCGAAGTGATGTCGCAGAACCGGATGCTCGACGAGAAGGACCAGCCGGCCGTGGTCTCCACCCACGCGCCGGGCCGGCCGCCGAACGAGGCTCTGCTCATGCTCCGCTCGGCCCAGCAGACCCTGCAGACTCCGGCCGCCACCCAGAGCTGGCCGCCGTCCGCCGAGGCCCTGAACCAGGTCGCCGCCGATCTTGCGGTGGCCGAGGAGGAGCTGACGGTCCAGCTCGCCGAACTGGACACCGCGGCCCGGGCCCGGGCCCGGGGCCGGGCCCTCACCCGGCAGGTGATCGACGGTCTGCCGGTCGCGGTGCTCACCACCTCACCGACCGGTGAGGTGCTGGAGGCCAACCCGGCCGCCGAGGAACTCCTGCAAGCGACCGTCCACGAACTGCGAGATACCGAAACGGTTTTCAGCTCCTTCGCCCCCGACGAGCGCCGCGCCGCCCGCGACCTGCTGCACCGGGTCACGCACGAGACGGACACCACCCACGCCTCGCTGAGCCTGCTCCCGAGTGGGGGCGCCCCGGTGCCCTGCGCGGTGATCGCCACCCGCGCCCGGCCCGAGGACGGGCCGGTCCAGGTCCGCTGGGTCCTCCAGCCGGTCCTCACCCCGGGCCCGGCCGGTCCGGCCTATCAGGAGACGCTGGTGGAGCTGGCCCGGCTGGGAGTCGGCGACACCGATCTGACCACGCTGCTGCGCCGGGTGGCCGAACTGGCGGTGCAGGCGGCTCCGGCCGTCGCAGCCGCGTCCCTTCTCCTGGGCGATCCGGCCGATCCGGCCGGCATCGTCTCCACCTCGCCCCTGGCCCAGGCCGGCGACGGGCTGCAGTACATGAGCAGCACCGGCCCGATGTTCGAGGCCTACGCCACCGGCTCACCGGTGTCGACCGTCGATGCCCTGGGCGACCAGCGCTGGCCCGACCTGGCCCGGGGGGTCGGTGAGGCGGTGAGCTCGGGGTCCTGGCTCGCCCTGCCACTGGTCCTTCAGGAGCAGCCCATCGGTGTCCTGATGCTGTACGGCGACGTGGGGCACACCCTCGCCGAACCGGCCCTCGAACAGCTGGCGCCCTTCGCCCAGGCCGCCGCCACCCTGGTCCGGGACAGCCGGACGATCGAGCAGATGCGGTCCGGGCAGGAACAGCTGCGCCAGGCGCTCGCCTCCCGGGCCGTCATCGACCAGGCCAAGGGCATGATCATGCTGAGCCGCCGGTGCTCGGCCGAGGAGGCGTTCGCGGTGCTGGTCCGGATGAGCAACGACAGCAACCGCAAGATCCGGGAGCTGGCCACCGAGCTGGTCGCAGATGCGGTCCAGGGCCGTCCGCCGGTGTAATAGGGTCACTTGATCAGCTCTCGAGCCAACGGGAACCGATCACGATCCGACGGAGGTTGGCCACGTGGCTCAGCGAGACGTGGTTGTCGTCGGAGCGAGCGCCGGCGGGGTCGAGGCGATCACGAAACTGCTGTCCCCGCTGCCGGCCGACCTGCCTGCCTGCGTCCTGGTGGTCCTGCACACCCCGCCCTCCGGGGTGAACGCCCTGGCCACCATCCTGGACCGGGTCACCGCACTGCGGGTGGTGGCCGCTCAGGGCGAGACGCCCCTGGCCCGGGGCACGGTGATCGTGGCCCGCCCCGATCACCACCTGCTGGTGGTGGACGACCGGGCGATCCTGACCCGGGGGCCACGGGAGAACGGCCACCGGCCCGCTGTCGACGTGCTGTTCCGGTCGGCGGCCCGGGCGCTGGGCCCGCGGGTGATCGGGGTCGTGCTGTCCGGTGCCCTGGACGACGGGTCCGCCGGCCTGGTCTCGGTCCGCAACGAGGGCGGTGTCGCCGTGGTGCAGGATCCGCGGGACGCCTCGCAGCCGAGCATGCCCCGTAGTGCCATCGCGGCGGTGACACCGGACGTGGTCCTGCCGGTCGCCGACCTGCCCGCAGCGCTGATGGAACTGATCGGCGTGGAGGTGCCCCAGAGCGTGCCCGGGCCGGACCACCACCTGCTGGAGCAGGAGATCGCCGTCTCCCGGATGGACCCGGAGGCGATCGACGCACACCAGCGACCGGGCGTCGCGGCCGGGCTGTCCTGCCCGGACTGCCACGGCCCGCTCTTCGAGATCGACGAGAACGGTTACCTGCGCTACCGCTGCCGGGTGGGTCACGCCTGGTCGGTGCAGAGTCTCCTGGCCCAGACCGACGCGGCGCTGGAGGGTGCCTTGTGGATGGCGTTGCGCACGCTGGAGGAGAAGTCCTCGCTCGCGGCCGACATGGGTGAGCGCGCTACCCAGCGCGACCAGCCTCTGGCCGCCGCCCGGTTCAACGATCAGGCCACCGAGTCCCGGTCGGCCGCCGGGCTGATCCGGCGGATGCTGCTGGAACGCAGCGACGACGGGGACGGATCCCCGGCGGAGGCAGCCGAGAGCGCATGAGCACCGACGACGGGTGCCCCGTCGGCGCCGATCCCGAGAGCACGAGGGCCGCAAGGAACGTGGACCCGGAGTTCGAGCTGCTGCTGCAGCATCTCAAGGAGGCCCGCCGGTTCGACTTCACCGGTTACAAGCGCACCAGCCTGATGCGCCGGGTCGACCACCAGATGCAGAGCGCCCAGATCAGCACCTACGCCGACTACCAGGACTACCTGGAGCTCAACCCGGACGAGTTCACCAACCTGTTCAACACCATCCTGATCAACGTCACCAGCTTCTTCCGGGACGCCGAGGCCTGGACCCAGCTGCGCAACGAGATCCTGCCCCAGCTGATCGAGCACAAGGGCGGGGCCCCGATCCGGATCTGGAGCGCCGGCTGCGCCACCGGGGAGGAGGCCTACAGCCTGGCCATCAGCCTGGCCGAGGAGCTGGGGGTGCAACGGGTGCGGGACCAGGTCAAGATCTACGCCACCGACGTGGACGAGGAGGCCCTGGCCGAGGCCCGCACCGCCACCTTCAGCGAACGGCAACTGCGCAACGTGCCGCGCGAGCTGGTGGAGAAGTACTTCGAGAACTCCGGCCAGCGCTACACCTTCAGCAAGGACCTGCGCCGCTCGGTCATCTTCGGCCGCAACGACCTGCTGCAGGACGCCCCGATCTCACACATCGACCTGCTGCTGTGCCGCAACACCCTGATGTACTTCAACGCCGAGACCCAGTCGAGCATCGTCCGGCGGCTGCACTTCGCCCTGGAGGACACCGGGGTGCTCTTCCTCGGCAAGGCCGAGATGCTGCTCACCCACTCGTCGTTGTTCGCCCCGATCGACCTCAAGCGGCGGTTCTTCCGCAAGGTGGTGGCGAACAACCCCCGCACCGAGCGCGGGCTGCTGATCGGCTCCACGGCCGGCTACGGCCAGCCCGCGACCGGCGACTACCAGGGAAAGATCCGCCAGGAGGCACTGACCTCGAGCCCGGTGGCGCAGATCCTGCTCGATCTGGAGGGCCGGCTCCTTCTCAGCAACCAGCGCGCCAACACGATGTTCGGCCTGACCTCGCGCGAGATCGGCCGTGCGCTGCAGGATCTCGAGCTGTCCTACCGGCCGGTGGAACTGCGCTCGCACATCGACCAGGCGGTGAGCGACCGCCGGCCGGTCTGGGTGCGCGACGTGGAGTGGACCCGGGGCGCCACCTCGCTGTGGCTCGACATCCAGATCGCACCGCTGCTGGATCGCGACGGCCAGCTCCTGGGCACCAGCATCTACTTCACCGACGTGTCGCGGTACCGGCAGCTGCAGGGCGAGCTGGAGTACGCGCACCGCCAGCTGGAGACCGCCTACGAAGAGCTGCAGTCGACCAACGAGGAGCTCGAGACCACCAACGAGGAGCTGCAGTCGACGGTGGAGGAACTCGAGACCACCAACGAGGAGCTGCAGTCGACCAACGAAGAGCTCGAGACGATGAACGAGGAACTGCAGTCGATGAACGACGAACTCCAGTTCAGCAACACCGAACTGCGGGAACGCACCGACGAGGTGTCCCGGCTGAACGGCTTCATGGAGATGGTGCTGACCGCCCTGCAGGCCGGCATCACCGTGGTGAACCGCGACCTGCAGGTGCAGGTCTGGAACTCCAGGGCCGAGGAGCTGTGGGGGGTGCGTCAGGAGGAGGCCGTCGGGCAGCACCTGCTGAACCTCGACATCGGCCTGCCGATGGAGCGCCTGCGCCCGTTGATCAGGCAGGTCCTGGCCGGCGACGGTAGCGGTGAGGGCGGGGGTGAACAGGCCTCGGTCACGGTGGACGCGGTCAACCGGCGGGGACGCGGGGTCCGGGTCACCGTGACCGTGAGCCCGTTGCACCAGCACAACGACCAGACGGCCGGCGCACTGATCGTGATGAGCCTGCCGGAGTGAGCGGTGTCCCGGATGTGGCCGTTGCGGCGTACTGCGCTGGACTGACCCGCCGGTCTGCCATAGCGTGGCGATGAGCGTGCTGTCGCCTGTCTAGCCACGGCCGGTACATGGTGCCCTCTCGGTATCGGGAGGATGACCGATGATGTCTGCCACACCTGTCCCCACCACTTCCCAGATAGACAACTTCCTGGTTCAGCTGAACCACCGTCGGCAGACCCTCCAACACCTGGCCCACGAGGGGGAGCACGAGACCCGCGACCTCGCCCAGCAGCTGCTCCTGGCTGCCGAGGAGCTCCAGGTCCAGCAGGAAGAGATGCGCGACGCCCGCCGCCGCCTGTCGGCCGGGGCGACGGAGAACGACGCCTACTTCCGTTCGTCGCCGCACCCCGGTGTCATCACCGACCTGAACGGCGTGATCCTGCGTACCAACGCGAGTCTCGACGACCTGATCCACCGACGCCCCGAGCAGGGCGCACGGCCGATCGCCACCTGGTTCCAGACCGCCGACCGGGCCCGCATCCGGACGATGATCGGTAGGCTGCAGCGCAGCGTGAGGTCCCGGCAGGATACCAGCGCGGCCGACCAGGGCGTACTGCGTCTACCCGGAGGCGAGCTGCGCGCGGTGATCGTCGCGGTCACCACCGCCACCGAGATGCGCACCGGGGCGCCGGTTCTGCGGTGGGAACTGCGCACCGATCTGAGCGACCCGACACCGGCCGCGGAGCCCCGGCTGCGGGTGATCAGCAATGCCCTCGACGGGGACGACCTCGCGGCCGAGGGCGAGGGGGCCGACCCGATCAGCCCATTGGCGGACCCGCGGGGGCACGTCTCGTTCGCCCTGGCCGAGTCCCTGGCCGCGATGGCCGGGCAACTGGCCGGGTGCACCGAGCGGGCCGATGTGCTGGCCGGTGTGCTCGAGGGGGCGATCGCGATCATCCCCGGGGCGCAGCGCGCAGCGGTCATGCTGAAACGCGGCGGTGAACTGACCGTGGCCGCCGGCAGCGACGATGCGGCCCTCGCCTGCGAGCGGGCCCAACTGTCGGCCGAGCACCGCCCGGCCCAGGGCCCCGCGGTGCAGGCCGAGGCCGGGCACCACGTGGTGGCGGCCACCCTCACCGACCAGCAGAGCCAGTGGCCGTTGCTGAGCACCGTCGCCGCCCGGGCCGACATCCGGCGCGTCATGGCAGTTCCGCTGACCTACGGCGAGCACCCCCTGGGCGTGCTCAGCGTGTACTCCGGGCAGAGCAGCGCCTTCGGCCCGGCCGCCCGGAACCTGGCCGCGCTGGTCGCGGTGCAGGCGGCGATAGCGCTGTCCCGGCTGGAACGCGAAGAGCACCTGCGGTTCGCCATGAAGTCGCGCCAGCACATCGGCGAAGCGGTCGGGGTCCTGGTGGAACGCCACCGGATCCTGCCCGACGAGGCCTTCCAGCGTATGGTGAAGGCGTCTCAGCACCGCAACGTGAAGGTGCGTGAGATCGCCGAGGCCGTGGTCACCACCGGGCAGGACCCGGAAGACATCCAGCTGTTCTGAACCGGCCGGCCTGGTGGCGGGACCTCGCCACCAGGCCGATCGCGTCTACAGGACCGGCTTGCCGCCGGTGACTGCGATGCGGGCTGCCGAGACGTAGCTGGACTCGTCCGAGGCCAGCATCACGTACACCGGAGCCACCTCGGCGGGTTGCCCGGGTCGGCCCAGCGGCGTGTCCTTGCCGAAGCTCTCCACCTTCTCCGGCGGCATGGTGGCCGGAATCAGCGGCGTCCAGATCGGGCCCGGGGCAACGCTGTTCACCCGGATGCCCTTCTCGGCGAGTAGGCCGGCCAGGCCCGCGGACATGTTGGCGATGGCGCCCTTGGTGGCCGCGTAGGGCATCAGCCCGGGGTTGGGGGTGTCGGAGTTGACCGAAGACGAGCCGATGATGCTGCCACCGGCCGGCATGTGCGGCACTGCAGCCTTGGCCAGGTGGAAGTAGGCGCTGAGGTTGGTGGCGATGGTGCGGTCCCACTCCTCGTCGCTCACGTCCTCGATCGTGTCGTAGACCGCCTGGTAGGCGGCGTTGCTCACGAGCACGTCGATCCGGCCGAACTCGGCCACGGTCTTCTCGACGATCGACCGGCAGTGGGCCGGCTCGGACACGTCACCGGGAATCAGCACGACCTTGCGCCCGGCCTCCCGCACCCACTTCGCGGTGTCCTCGGCGTCCTCGTGCTCGTTGAGGTACGAGACGACGACGTCGGCACCCTCCCGGGCGTAGGCGATGGCCACGGCGCGGCCGATACCGCTGTCGCCACCGGTGATCACGGCGATCTTGCCTTCCAGGCGGCCGGAGCCGCGGTAGCTCTTCTCGCCGTGGTCGGGCACCGGATCCATCGCTGCGGTGGTGCCGGGGACGTCCTGTTGCTGGGCCTTGGGGGCCATGGAGCCTCCTGGTGTCGGATGAGGCGTGCGCCGCGCGGGTTCTGCTCACCGCGAGGCCGGCTCCGCAGAAGGCGGGCCGGGCATCCATCAGTCTTGCCCAGGCCGACAGGCCTGCCACTCGGGGTGGTCTGCGGTTGCCCGCCGCGACCGCGACCGGTGGAATGGCCCAATGATCGAGGTCCAGCGGCTCGTGAAAGCTTCCCCGCAAGACGTTTTCTCCGTCCTGTCCGACGGGTGGCTCTATTCCGGCTGGGTGGTTGGCGCCTCGCGCATCCGGTCGGTCGACGCGAACTGGCCGGCGGTCGGCTCGCGGATCCATCACTCCTTCGGGGTGTGGCCGGCCGTGATCGACGACAGCACCTCGGTCCTGGACTGCGTGCCGGACCACCGGTTGGTGCTCAAGGCCCGCGGCTGGCCGATGGGTGAGGCCACCGTCTTCCTCGAACTGGAGGAGGCCGACGGCGGCTGCCTGGTGCACATGCAGGAGGACGCCACGGCCGGTCCGGGCAAGCTGGTTCCCAAGCCGGTGCGGCAGGTCAGCATCGCCCCGCGCAACACCGAGAGCCTGCGCCGGCTCCAGCTGATCAGTGAGGGACGCAAGACGCGCTGACTCAGAGGCGGCGGGAGGTGCGCCAGGCGGTGATCGCCCCCGCGGTCATCGCCCCCAGGGTGCCCAGCACCTCGTCGCCCAGGGTGTCGGTGTAGGCGGTGTCCAGCTCGGTACCGCCCCGGATGAACGCGTAGTACTCGCCGACCTCCCAGAAGATCGCCATGATCGCGCCCACCCCGGCCACCAGCAGCACGATCTCCCAGCCCGGGCGCGCCCTTCCGCGCTCCCCCCGGGTGATCAGCAGCCCGGTCCCGAGCCCCAGGAACATCCAGTTGACGAAGTGGTTGGCGTCGTCCCACCAGACCAGCGAGTCGTACAGGTCGAGCGTGTTGCCGGTGACGTCGATCAGGTAGGGCAGCATGATCCAGGCGAAGGCCGCCCACGGCGGGTCCTGCCGCCGGGTGGTCACGAACCACCAGATCACCGGCACGGCCAGCATCATCGCCGGGTACAGCACCAGCCGGGCCCCGAAACCCTTGCCCTCGAACTGTTCCAGCCCCGAGGCGAAGAACGTGGCCACCAGCAGCTGCCCCACCGTCAGCACCAGCAGGACGACACAGGCTACGGCGGCGACCGGCCAGGACCGGGCCGGGCGGGTGATCACGGGTTCGCTCATGACGGGAAGTATTCCGTGATCTTGGGCGGCCCGGCCTCCGCCCAAGGTCGCATCCGCACGGCCCGACATCGTGCACTTTCGTCGCACCGCCGGCCCGGGTGCTGCTCCAGCGGTGTCCGCTCGGGATGCGGTCGCGCTGGTCAGACCTAGATTCGAGGGGAACCGCAAGGCCGACCTTGGAGAAGCCATGAGCGTGACGAACGAAAGGCCGCCGAGCCCGGCGGCCGCTCCTGGCCCGGTACCCACGGGTCACGAGAAGTCGACCCCGGAGCTGGTGCAGGACCTCACCCGGCTGGTGCCCCAGCTGGCCCGGCAGGAGGTCGAGCTGGCCAAGGCCGAGCTGGCCGAGAAGGCCAAGCACGCCGGGGTCGGCGTGGGCGCCTTCGGCGGCGCCGGCCTGGTCGCCCTGTTCGGGGTCGGCGTCCTGGTCGCCGCGGCCGTCCTGGGCCTGGCCGAGGTGCTTCCGGCCTGGGCCTCCGCGCTGATCGTGGCCGCCGTCCTGCTCCTCGTCGCCGGGGTCATGGCGATGGTCGGGCGCAAGCAGATCAAGCAGGCCACCCCGCCGGTCCCGACCCAGGCCGTGAACAGCACGAAGCACGACGTCGAGGCCGTCAAGGAGAGTGCCCACCGATGAGCGACGCGAAGGACACCTCGGACACCGAGCAGCTGCGCGCCGAGATCGACCACACCCGCGACGAGCTCGCCGAGACGGTCGAGGCGCTGGCCGCGAAGGCCGACGTCAAGGGCCGGGCGACCGAGAAGGTGCACGAGGTGCAGGAGACCGCGAAGGCCCGCGCCCGTGACCTCCAGGAGAGCGCCAAGGTGCACGCGATGGCGGCCAAGAGCACCGCCACGGAGCAGGCGCAGCAGGTGGCCGAGCGGGCCAAGGTCGCCACCGGCACCGCCCGCACCGTCGCCACCGAGCAGGCCCAGCACGTGGCCGAACGGGCCAAGGTCGCCACCGGCACCGCCCGCACCGTCGCCACCGAGCAGGCCCAGCACGTGGCCGAACGGGCCAAGGTCGCCACCGGCACCGCCCGCACCGTCGCCACCGAGCAGGCCCAGCACGTCGCGGCCCAGGCCAAGGTGGTCACCGAGCAGGCCAAGGTGAAGACCCAGGAGCAGCGTCAGGACAAGCCCTGGCTGCTGCCCGCGCTCGGCGGTCTGGCCGGTCTGCTCACCGCCGTCCTGGTCTGGCTCCGGCGCCGCAACCGCTGACCCGTCGCCCCGGCACCATCACGCCCCTGCCCGTCAGCCCCGGCTGATCACGGGCAGGGGCGTCGGCGCGCTCCGGGCCGGGCGCAGCCCGTCGAGGATGACGCCGATCACCCGCTGGTAGATGTCCGGTCCGCTCTTGTGGGCGGCGAAGTCGATGCTGCTCACCGCGGCCATGGTCAGGGCGAACAGGTCGCTCGCCACCAGGTCGTCGCGGATCACCCCGGCCTCCTGGCACCGGGCCAGCATGCGGTCGAGGTACTCGCCCATCCGGACGTGCTGCTGGTGCACCATGACCTCCACCCGGTCGGGTGAGGTGCCCCGCGACCAGCCGACGCTCTCGGAGTAGCTGCCGATCACGAAGTCGCGAAAACCCCGGTCGCCGGAGAACCGGCGCACGCCGCCCTCGAAGAACGCGACGAACCCCTCCCACGGGTCAGGTGCCTCCACGGCCAGCCGCACCTGCTCCAGCGCCTCCTCGAAACGACGCTGGAACAGCGCCAGGATCAGCTCGTCCTTGTTGGGGAAGCGCCGGTACACGGTGGCCACCCCCACCCCCGCGCGAGCGGCCACGTCGGCCAGGGTGGCGTGCAGGCCGTCGGCGGCGAAGACTTCCGAGGCCGCCTCGAGGATGCGCTCGGTGACGCTCTCATTCGCCTCGGCCCCGCCGACAGGGGTTCCGCTGTCGTTGCCGCCCGCGGAGGAACTGTTCACCCGACGAGGGTACCAACGCGGAACAACTATTCCGCTACAGTGGTGGCAACCCCGGAACATCTATTCCGCCTCAACCCCGCGCAACCTGACTCCGCGCGGGGCCGATCCGCCGGAAAGGCCACCCCATGTCCGACCGCTCTCCCGCAGCGGCTCCGCACACGACAGCGCTCAACGGCGAGCACTCCCCCACCCCGAGTTCCGGCCACCGCGGCGCCACCCGCGCCCAGTGGCTGGTGCTCGGCCTGATCTCCATCGCCCAGCTGATGGTCGTGCTCGACGCGACCATCGTGAACATCGCCCTGCCGGCCGCACAGACCGACCTGAGCTTCGACGACGCACAGCGGCAGTGGGTGGTCACCGCCTACTCGCTGGCCTTCGGCAGCCTGCTGCTGATCGGCGGCCGGCTGAACGACATGTTCGGCAACAAGCTCGGATTCCTGGTCGGGCTGGTCGGTTTCGCCGCCGCGTCGGCCGTGGGCGGCTGGGCCCCGAGCATCGAGGTCCTGATCGCGGCCCGCGCCGCCCAGGGTGCCTTCGGCGCACTGCTGGCCCCGGCCGCACTGGCCATGCTCACCATCACCTTCGCCGGTTCCGCGGACCGGGGCAAGGCGTTCGGCATCTTCGGCGCGGTGGCCGGTTCCGGCGCAGCCATCGGCCTGCTGCTGGGCGGCGCCCTGACCGAGTACCTGTCCTGGCGCTGGTGCCTGTACGTGAACGTGCTCTTCGCCGTCATCGCCCTGGTCGGCGGCCTGCGTCTGCTGCCGGCCAACGAGCGCGAGGGCGGCCGCCCGGCCTTCGACTGGGCCGGCTCGATCCTGGCCGTGGCCGGAATCTTCTTCGTGGTCTACGGTTTCGCCCGGTCCGAGACCGAGGGCTGGGGCGACACCCTGACCGTGGTCAGCCTGGTCGCCGGCGTGCTGCTGGTGATCGGCTTCGCGGTGGCCGAGCGTCTGGTCGCGCACCCGCTGCTGCCCATGCACATCCTGCTCGACCGGGTCCGCGGCACCTCCTACCTGGTCATGCTGACCTCCGCGATCGGCATGTTCGCGGTGTTCCTGTTCGTCACCTTCTACGTGCAGCAGGTGCTCGGATACTCGCCGATCCAGTCCGGTTTCGCCTTCCTGCCGATGGTGTTCGCGATCGGTGTCAGCGCCCAGTTCAACGGCACGCCGGCCTTCCAGACGAAGATCGGCTCGAAGATGCAGGTGGGCGTCGGCTCGCTGCTGGCCGCCGCCGGCATGCTCCTGTTCACCGGTTTCGGCCTGGACAGCAGCTACGTCACCGCGCTGCTGCCCGGCCTGGTGCTCACCGGCCTGGGCCTGGGCTGCATCTTCGCCGTCGCGATGGGCTCCTCCACGATCGGCGTGGAGGCCCACCAGGCGGGCGTGGCCTCGGCCACCGTGAACACCTCGCAGCAGGTGGGCGGTTCGATCGGGGTGGCGCTGCTGAGCAGCGTCGCGGCCTCGGCGGCCACCGACTACCTGACCACCAACGCCGCCGGCGGGGTCACCCCGGCGCTGGCCGCACAGGCCCAGTTGGCCTCGTACGACGCGGTCTTCGTCTGGTCGGCGGTGTTCTTCGCCGTCACCGCGGCACTGGCCTTCGCGCTGTACCCCAGCCGTTCCGTCACCGCGGCCCTGGCCGCCGACAACGAGAACGTCGCTGTGCACATGTGATCGGACCGAACTGAACCGGCAACGGACGGGTGCGGGCCCCGAAGAGGGGCCCACACCCGTCCGTTTTTGGTTCTGAACAGCACTTATGGGGGTTTTCACCGGGTGCCCTCTCGACCGGCGGGCCCCCGCCGGGGGCGCCACCATGAGCCCATGTGGGGAACCAAGCGACGAAACCCGGAAGAAAGCGACCAGCTACCGGACGAGAACCCGGCTGAGTCGCCCACCGAACTGCCCAAGAAGTCCTGGCTGAAAGTACTGAAAGGCGCAGGCAAGGAGTTCTCGGAGGACAACCTCTCCGACTCCGCCGCCGCCCTCACGTACTACGGCATCCAGGCGCTGTTCCCGGCCCTGGTGGTGCTGATCTCGCTGCTCGGCTTCGCCGGTCCCGACACCATCAAGGAGATGCGGGACAACATCAAGCCGGTGTTGCCCGGCAGTTTCAGCGGAACCCTCGACAGCATCCTGCTCCAGGTCGGCGACAAGCCCGCCTCGGCCAGCTTCGCCTTCGTCCTGGGTCTGGCCACCGCCCTGTGGTCGGCCTCCGGCTACGTCGCCGCATTCATGCGCGCCTCCAACGTGGTCTACGACATCCCCGAGGGCCGGCCGATCTGGAAGACCCTGCCCACCCGGATCCTGACCACGCTGGTGCTGCTGGTGCTGCTCATCGTCGCGGCCCTGATGGTGGTCTTCACCGGCCCGCTCGCCCAGCAGGCCGGCGATCTGCTCGGCCTGGGCGACGCCGCGGTCACCGCCTGGAGCATCGTCAAGTGGCCGGTACTGGTGCTGATCATGATGCTGGTGCTCGCGATCCTGTACTGGGCCTCGCCGAACGCCAAGCATGGCTTCAAGTGGGTCACCCCGGGCGGCATGCTCGCGGTGGTGCTGTGGCTGGTCGCCTCGGCCGGGTTCGGCTTCTACGTGGCCAACTTCTCCAGCTACGACGCCACCTACGGCACCTTCGCCGGAATCATCATCTTCCTGATCTGGATGTGGATCTCGAACCTGGCCATCCTGCTGGGCGCGGAGTTCAACGCCGAGCTGGAGCGGGCCCGGGCCGAGCAGGACGGCCTGCCCGAAGGGGCCGAGCCCTACGTGCCGCTGCGGGACACCCGCAAGCTGGACGAGGACGAACTGGCCGAGGTGGAAGGGTCGCGCCGGCACCTGCGTCCCGACCGTGGGGGCGACTCCGGCAGCGCGTGACGGTCAGCGCTGGGTGAGGGCGGCTGCACCGTCCGGGTGAGCGGGTCACTCCGGGCTAACCCTGCGTGGCTTCTCGACGATGGGCAGAGGAAGCCAGACGCTGGTTGCGTGAGCACGTCGCAAGAAGTGCGCCGGCAGACCGCGACAGCCCCTCCGAAAAGGATGTCCATGCCCGCCGCGAAGTCCCCCGCCGCCTTCTTCGGCAACCTCTCGCTGCTGAAGAAGATCTTCAGTCTGATCATCGTCGCCGCCCTGCTCAGTGTCGGGATCGGGGTGCTGGGACAACGCGCGGTGAGCTCGGTCGAGCAGGCCACCGACGAGATCGTGCAGGTCCAGGCCAAGCGGGTGGAGATCGCCCTGCAGGCCCGCGCCGAGTTCGCCGGGCTGCGCCGCGACATCCTGCTCAGCGGTCTGGCCGACGGCACCGCCGGCCAGGCCGCGCTCGAGGCCGTGAGCACCGGCGCAGCCGGGGTGGCGGCCAAGTTCGACGCGCTCGAGGCCACCGGCCTGGACGAGGCCGACCAGGCCACGATCGCGACCGAGCGCGAGAACCTGAGCGCCCTGGAGCAGATCTACACCGCCCAGATCGCCCCGCTGACCCAGCGCGACGACCTGACCGGCCGGGAGTACCGCCAGCTGGGCCAGATCGTCACCGGCGAGTTCGCCACGGTCTCCGACAAGGTGCGCGACGGCCTGAACGAACTGGCCGACAACGCGCTGGCCGACATGGCGGCCAGCGCTCAGGAGGCCAAGGACTCGGCCCGCTCCGAGATCATGCGCTCCTGGACGATCGTCGCGGTCGGCGTGCTCCTGATGGTCGGGTTCGGCTGGTGGCTGGCCCGGATGATCTCCTCCACCGTCGGCCGGGTCCGCGACGGTCTGGTCGCCCTGGCCGACGGCGACCTCACCCGCCGGGTGCCGGTCACCGCCAACGACGAGGTGGGCGAGATGGCCGGTGCGCTGAACCGGGCGAGCGACTCGCTGCACGCCGCGATGGAGGACATCCGTACCAGTTCCAGCACGCTGACCGGCAGCTCCGAGGAACTCACGG
Source organism: Kineosporia sp. NBRC 101677 (assembly GCF_030269265.1). Lineage (NCBI taxonomy): Bacteria > Bacillati > Actinomycetota > Actinomycetes > Kineosporiales > Kineosporiaceae > Kineosporia > Kineosporia sp. NBRC 101677. The sequence continues at coordinate 452,257 of NZ_BSTA01000004.1, read as the reverse complement.
CCATCTCCAGCCAGGTGGCGGCGAACGCGCAGGAGACCACGTCGCAGGCCAACAGCCTGAGCGTGACCTCGCAGGAGGTCTCGGGCAACGTGCAGACCGTCGCGGCCGGCACCGAGGAGATGAGCGCCAGCATCCGGGAGATCGCCAACTCCTCAGCCGAGGCCGTGCGGGTCGCGGCCGGCGCGGCCACCGAGGCTGCCACCGCCACCGCCACCGTGGGCAAGCTGGGCAGCTCCAGCGAGGAGATCGGCAACGTGGTCAAGGTGATCACCTCGATCGCCGAGCAGACCAACCTGCTGGCCCTGAACGCCACCATCGAGGCCGCCCGCGCCGGCGAGGCCGGCAAGGGCTTCGCCGTGGTCGCCGAAGAGGTCAAGCAGCTGGCCCAGGAGACCGCCCGGGCCACCGAGGACATCGGCCGCCGGGTCGAGGCGATCCAGGCCGACACCCGGGACGCGGTCGAGGCGATCGAGCGGATCACCCGCACCATCGAGGACGTGAACTCCTACCAGACCACGATCGCCTCGGCGGTCGAGGAGCAGACCGCGGTCACCTCGGAGATCGCCCGCAGCATCGACGAGACGGCCACCGCCGCCTCGCGGATCGCCACGGACATCAACGCCGTCTCGCACGCCTCGCAGTCCTCCAGCGCCGGCATCGCCGACGCCGAGCGGGCGGCCTCCGACCTGGCCCAGGTCGCCAACGGCCTGAACCAGCTGGTCGGGCGCTTCCGGCTCTGAACCCGAGTCTGAGTCCGAGGCGGGCCTAGTTCACACCCGGCGCGGGGAAGTCCCTTCCCCGCGACCGGGTTCTTCCCGTCATGAGCCTTCTCTTCTCTCCGTTCACCCTGCGCGGCGTCACCGTCCGCAACCGCGCCTGGGTCTCACCGATGTGCATGTACTCCAGCGAGCAGGGCCGGCCCAACGACTGGCACCTGGTGCACCTGGGCAGCTTCGCCCGCGGTGGCGCCGGGCTGGTGATGCAGGAAGCGACCGCGGTGGTGCCGGAGGGCCGGATCTCCCCGCAGGACGCCGGGATCTGGAACGACGAGCAGGCCGCGGACTACGAGCGGATCAACCGCTTCGTCCGGTCCCAGGGCGCGGTCACGGCGATCCAGCTGGCCCACGCCGGCCGTAAGGCGTCCACCTACGCGCCCTTCCGGGGCAAGGGCTCGGTGCCGGCCGACGAGGGCGGCTGGAAGACCGTCGCCCCCTCCGCCGCCGCCTTCGGCCGTTACGACGTTCCCGTCGAGATCCCCGCGTCCGACCTGCCCGGCCTGGTGCAGGCCTGGGCCGAGGCGGCGCAGCGGGCGATCGCGGCCGGCTTCCAGGTGCTGGAGGTGCACGCCGCCCACGGGTACCTGCTGCACCAGTTCCTCTCGCCGGTGAGCAACCTGCGCACCGACGCCTACGGCGGCGACCTCGCCGGGCGCTCGCGGCTGCTGGTCGAGGTGGTCGACGCCGTCCGGGCGGTGATCCCCGACGCCACCCCGCTGCTGGTCCGGGTCAGCGCCACCGACTGGGTGCCCGACGGTCTGGACGTCGAGGAGGTGGCCCAGGTGTCCGCCACGCTGAAGGAGCACGGCGTCGACCTCGTCGACGTCTCCAGCGGCGGCAACCACCCGGACCAGAAGATCACCCTCGGCCCCGGCTACCAGGTGCCCTTCGCCCGGCGGGTGAAGGAGGTCAGCGGTCTGCCCACGGCCGCGGTCGGGCTGATCACCGAGCCGAAGCAGGCCGAGCAGGTCCTCGCCGAGGGCTCCGCCGACGCCGTCCTGCTCGGCCGGGTGCTGCTGCGTGATCCCAGCTGGGCGCACCGGGCGGCGCACGAACTGGGTGACGACGTGACCTGGCCGCCGCAGTACGAGCGCGGCCGGTTCCCCCGAGAGCAGCACTAGCCCGAACGGGTGAGTCCTTGATCATCCGCGATCACGAGGAGTGATCGACGCAGACCGGCGGAGCGTGACCATGCCGCTGCGTAGTGCAGGAACGCAGGAAATAGACGGTGTTGTCCGCCACAGCGGCCGGGATCAGCTTGCTCTGGGTAGTTGTCGCCCGATAGGACCACTGAGGGTCCTGAGGACGACAACAGTCGGGGGCTCCGGGCGCCGACAAGGAAGTTGAGACGCGGAGCCGAAGCTCAGTGCCCCGCCACCGGCGCCAACGCTCCTCGTTCCACAGATTCAGCCCTCGTGGCCGGAAGGAAAGACACCGTGAGCAACCTGGACACCGTCCTCAAGGAAGCCATGCAGATCGACGGCGCCATCGGCGTCGCCCTGGTCGACTACACCAGCGGGATGACCCTGGGCCAGGCCGGCGGGGCCGTGCTGGACCTCGAGGTCGCCGCCGCCGGCAACACCGAGGTGGTGCGTTCGGAGCTGCGCACGATGGAGTCGCTGGGGATGCGTGACGGCATCCAGGACATCCTGATCACGCTGACCACCCAGTACCACCTGATCCGGCTGATCACCGGCCAGTCCGGGGCCGGCCTGTTCCTCTACCTGGCCCTGGACAAGCAGCGGGCCAACCTGGCCCTGGCCCGGCACAAGCTGGCCAACCTGGAGCGCACCATCCAGATCTGAGCCGGGCTTCGTCTCAGTCCCCGGTCGCCGCGCGCGAGCCTACGTCCCGTAGCTGCTCGAGCAGGCGGCCGGGAGGCTGGTCGGGCACCTCGGCCCAGACCGTCTTGCGGCCCTCGTGCACGTACCAGCCGGCCTGGGCGGCCATGGTCAGCACCAGCGCCAGCCCACGCCCCCCGGGCTCGTCGCCGGCCAGTCTCCCCACTCGGAGCTCCTGCTCCGGCGCCGCGTCACTCACGCTGAGCAGCCAGGCGTCGGCGGTGCAGGCCAGTTGCACGGATATCGGCGGCCGGCCGTGCCGGACCGCGTTGCCGGCCAGTTCACTGAAAACCAGCTCGACCCGGCGGGCCACCTCGGCCATCACCGGGGATCCGGCGGGCAGAGGCAGCGGGACCTCCCGGTGGCACCGCGCGAGGAGGGACTCCCGCACCGCCGCCATACCGGTGAGGCCGTTCAGGGGCCAGGCCCCGAGCTGCTGACGGATCAAGTCGGGCGGTCGATTGCGCACCAGGATCGGGATGTCGACGCTCCCTGATTGGTAGGGGCGTCGGGCTCGGCCGGGCGGGACGCGGAAGACCTCGCCCCTCCCGGGGTCCGGCCTCATGCTCCCGACACTAGGGGACGGCTCGACCGACCGCCCGGTGAGCCAGCCGGAGGCAGCGCTCAGGGCGTCTCCTGGCCGCCCGGGCTCACTCGGCCCTCCACCCACTGGAACAGCGGGGCCGCCCCGGCCACGGCGAGCATCTCCTCGACCACCGGCGCCGGGCCGCACAGCTCGGTGGTGCCGCCCTGGGAGCGCACGGAGGCGGCGATCCGCACCAGGAACGAGATCCCGACCGAGTCGATCATCTCCACGTGCCGGACGTCGACCAGGATCGGCGACTGCTGGTCGACCGCGTGCCGGCCGGCCTCCTCGAGCTCACCGACCACGCTGATGTCGATCACCCCGCGCAGGAGCACGACCACGGTGCCGTCCTCGTCGTAGACCGAGACGTCTCCACCGGGCCGGGGGTCGGGCCGCACTCCGGACTCCTCCCGCACAAGTCGAAGGTGTCGTGCCGGCTCCCGGTCCGAAGTGCCGTTGTCAGCCGTGTCCATCCACCTCACTCTAGGAAGCAAGGGCCGAGGTCGCACTACGACCCGAATGCCGTTACCGCCCATACTGTGGGCGTGCAACTCCACGTCCATCGTCGACCCCGGCCGTGCCATGGTTGAGGTCCCGGACCCCACCGCCGACCGCTTCGGCCCCCTGGTCCGCGACACCCTCGACGTAACCGCAGCCCTGGTCTTCCGGACCGCCGATGATCAGTTCCCGCCCGATACGGCCGGGGTCTGGCTGGCCCGGCGGGCGGTCCAGACGGGTGAGCCGGTGGTGGTGAACGACCTCGGCCGACACGAGCTCACGCGGCAGCGGGCGTTCTCGGACGGATCCCACATCGCCGCCGGGCTGGCTGTCCCGGTGCAGGACGGCACGCTCACAGTCGGTGCCCTCTGCGCCCTCGACGCCGCCCCCCGGGCCTGGACCGAGCGGGACATCCACGTCCTCACCGGGCTGGCCGCGGCCTGCTCGGCCGAACTGAGCCTGCGCCGTTCCCACGCCGAGGCGGCGGCCCAGCAGCAGCGGGCCGAGACTGCGTGGGCGGACGCCGAGCAGCGCGGCGAACAGGCCCGCCTGGCCCAGCACCGGTCCGAGCTGGTCACCGTGGCCACCCTGGAGTCGGAGCAGCAGGCCCGGCTGTTGCTGGCCCTGTCCGAGGCACTCGCCGTGACCACCACCGTGGCCAGCGTGGTGAAGGTGGTGGAGCAGGTAGCGGCCGAGAACCTGGGCGTCGAGACGACCCAGATCGTGCTCGGCGAGGCCCCTGCTGAGGACCGGCCCGGCGGCCCCTGGCTGCGGCTGCCCCTGTCCGGTGGGGTGAGGGGCACGCTGGCCCTGGGCTGGAGCTCGGCCGACTCCCCCTGGACGGCCTTCGGACAGGAACCGCCCGGGCCGGTCCAGGAGCGCATCCGGGAGGCCCTCGCAGCCCTGGTGCAGTACACCTCGACCGCCCTCGAGCGGGCGATCCTGCTGGAGGAACGCCGCGACACCGCGACCACCCTGCAGCACGCCCTGCTGACCACCCTGCCCGAGCGCGACGACGTGCACCTCGCCGCCCGCTACCTGCCCGCGGCCAGTGCCAACCAGGTGGGTGGCGACTGGTACGACGCGGTGGCCCTGCCCACCGAACCCGGGGGCGGGCCGGGCGACCTGGCCGTGATCATCGGCGACATCGCCGGGCACGACATCGAGGCCGCCGCCACCATGGGCCAGATCCGGAGCCTGCTGCGCGGCCTGCTGGTGGATCGGCCGCAGCCCCCGGCCGAGGTGATGACCCGGCTCGACGCGGCGCTGACACACCTGCGGATCGACACCGGTGTGTCTGCTGTGCTGGCCATCCTGTGCCCCTCCCCCGATCGGCCCGGCGCAAAACGCCTGCACTGGGCCAACGCCGGGCACCCGCCCCCGCTGCGGGTCACCGGCGCCGGGGTGGCCACTCTGCTCACCCCCGCCCCGGACCTGTTGCTGGGCATGCCCTTCCACCTCGGGCGGACCACCCACGAGCTCGACCTCGACCCGGGCGACACGCTGATCCTGCACACCGACGGCCTGGTACAGCGGGCCGGGCGGCGCATCTCGCAGGGGCAGGAAAGTCTGCTCGCGGCGGCCCGGGAACATCACCGCCTCGAACTGCCGGAACTGCTGGACCGGCTGCTGAGCGAACTCGTCGACGAAGGCACCGACGACGACTGCGCGATCCTGGCCGTGCGCCTGCCGAGCTGACCGTCTCGGCCGACACGCAGAAACGCCACCGAACCGGCACTGAACCCGCGCTGCCCCGAGCGGGTGAGACCGCAGTGTGAGGGCCCAGGTCCCAGGACCAAAGTCCCTACGCAATCCGCGTACACGCGGTCACCGTGAGCAGTGGTTGCCCGTCGGTTCCGTGGAAGGAAAACTTTTCGTGTCCAACATCGAGATCGTCCTCAAGGAAGCCATGCAGATCGACGGCGCCATCGGCGCCGCGCTGGTGGACTACACCAGCGGCATGACCCTCGGCCAGGCCGGCGGCGGCGGTGGGCTGAACCTCGAGGTGGCGGCCGCGGGCAACACCGAGATCGTCCGCGCCAAGCTGCGCACGATGGAGTCGCTGCGGCTGCGCGAGAGCATCGAGGACATCCTGATCACCCTCGACACCCAGTACCACCTGATCCGGCTGATCCAGGGCCCCACCGGCAACGGCCTGTTCCTCTACATGGCCCTGGACAAGCGCCGCGCCAACCTGGCCCTGGCCCGGCACAAGCTGGCCAACCTGGAGCGCACGATCGAGATCTGAGCACCCGGGCCCGACGAAGGGGACGGACCGGTCTACCGGCCCGTCCCCTCCGTCTGCCGGTCGCCCTCAGCGCAGAACGTCTTCCAGATGGATCGGCAGGTCCCGGACCCGGACCCCGGTGGCGTCGTGGACGGCGTTGGCCACCGCGGCCGCGGTGCCGACGATGCCGATCTCGCCGATGCCCTTGGTCCCGGCCCCGCCGAGGTGCTCGTCCCCCTCCTCGATCCAGCCGATGTCCACCGCCCCGACGTCGGCACAGGATGCGACGTGGTACGAGGCCAGGTCGCGGTTGAGGTAGTCGCCGAACGCCGGCTCGATCACGCCCTCCTCGTGCAGGGCCATCGACAGGCCCATCGTCATGCCGCCGAGAAACTGCGACCGCGCGGTGCGGGCGTTGACGATCCGCCCGGCCGCGAACACCCCGGTCATCCGCGGTACCCGCAGTTCGCCGGTGTCACGGTTCACCCGGACCTCGACGAACTGGGCCCCGTAGGCTCCCCGGGTGTGTTTCTTCCCGAGGGCCTTGATGTCCTCGGCGGTGTTCGCGGTCACCGACGAAGCACCCTGCTCGCGCAGCTGACGGCAGGCCTTGCTGACCGCCCACCCCCACGACCGGGTGCCCATCGAGCCACCGGCGATACCGGCCTCCGGCAGGTCGGTGTCGCCGATCAGCATCTTCACCCGCTCGGCGGGCACGTCCAGGGCCTCGGCGGCCAACTGGCGCAGCGCGGTGCGCGCGCCGGTGCCGATGTCCGCCGCGTTGATCGCCACGGTGTAGCAACCGTTCCCGTCGGCCGAGGCCCGGGCGCTGGCGGGCATCTCGTAGGTCGGGTAGAACGACGCGGCCACTCCCGACCCGATCAGCCAGCGGCCCTCACGCCGCTCACCGGGAGTGCGCGGACCCGGCCGCCACCCGGAGCGCCGGGCCCCCTCCCGCAGGCAGGCCACCAGATTGCGGCTGGAGAACGGATTCCCGGTCTCCGGGTCGATCTCCGGCTCGTTGATGATGCGCAGTTCCACCGGGTCCAGGCCGAGTTCGGCGGCCAGCTCGTCGACCGCCGACTCGAAGGCGTAGAAGCCCGGGCACTCCCCCGGTGCGCGCATCCACGACGGCACCGGCACGTCCAGCCGGGCCAGGCGGTGGCTGGTGCGGCGGTTGGGGGCGGCGTACATCGAACGGGTCGAGACCGCGGTCTGCTCGGCGAACTCCTTCACGGTGGCGGTCTGTTCGACCACCTCGTGGATGATCGCGTTCAGCCGCCCGTCCCGGTCGGCCCCCAGCCGGATCCGCTGGATCGTCGGCGTCCGGTACCCGACCAGCGAGAACATCTGCTGCCGGGTGACCGCGAGCTTGACCGGGCGCCCGGTGACCTTCGCGGCCAGGGCGGCCAGCACCACGTTCGGACGGGGCGTGCCCTTCGACCCGAATCCGCCGCCCACGTGCGGGTTGAGCACCCGCACCCGGCCCGGGTCCAGCTCGAACAGCCCGGCCAGGGTCTTGCGCACCGGCTGCCCGCCCTGGCTGGAGTCGTGCACGGTGAGCGACCCGTCGTCGGCCCAGATCGCGGTGGTGGCGTGCGGTTCGAGCGGATTGTTGTGCAGGGCGACGGTGGTGTAGGTGTGGTCGACGCGGACCGGGCTGCGGTCGAACGCCTGGTCCGGCTCGCCCTGTTCGCTGTCGGTCGCGAACGCCGGGTTCACCTTCTCCGGCTTGTACAGCGAGGCGTGGTCGGGGGTCAGGACGACGTCGTGGTCGAGTTCCTCGTACTGCACCGGCAGGGCGGCCGCCGCCTCCCGGGCCGCCTCCGGAGTCTTCGCCACCACCAGGGCCACCAGCTGACCGTGGTAGGCGACCTCCGGCGACTGCAGCACGGCCAGCACCGGATCACCGACATCGCCCAGCCGCGGCGCGTTCTCGTGCCAGAGCACGGCGATCACGTCGTCGTCGCGCAGCACGTGGTCGGCGTCCACGGCGAGCACCCGCCCCCGGGCCACCGGCGAGGTCACGATCCAGGCGTAGGCCGTCCCGCCCGGCTCACCGTGCTCGTAGGCGTAACGGGCCGTTCCGGTGACCTTCTCGACCGACTCGTCGCGAGCCAGCGGCGGGCCGGTCAGGGCGGCGCTCACGCTTCCTCCTCGATCCCGGCCAGGGTGCACAGGGCGGCGACGATCAGGTTCTGGCTCAGCCGGACCTTGAACTCGTTGTCCGGCAACGGTTCGGCGGCTGACATCTCGAGTTCGGCGGCTCGGCGGAACTCCTCGGCGCCGGCCACGCGGCCGGTCAGTGCGGTCTCGGCCAGGCGGGCCCGCCAGGGCTTGTGAGCCACTGCGCCGAGCGCGATCCGGACCTCCTCGACCGTACCGTCGGCAGTGAGGCTCAGCCCGGCCGCGACCGATCCGACCGCGAACGCGTACGAGGCCCGGTCGCGGGCCTTGCGGTAGAGCGAGTTCTTATGCACAGCAAGCGGACTGGGCAGCTCGACCGCGGTGATCAGGTCGACCGGGTCGAGAACGGTGTCTCGTGAGGGGTCTTCACCGGGTGCCGGTACAGCTCGTTCAGGGCGACCTGCCGGTCCCCGCCCGGGCCGGTGACGTGCACCCGGGCGTCGAGCGCGGCCAGGGCCACGGCGAAGTCGGACGGATGGGTCGCGATGCAGTGCTCACCGGCGCCGAGGATGGCCAGGTCACGATGGACGCCCGTGCGGGCCGGGCAGCCGGAACCGGGCTTACGCTTGTTGCACGGTTTGGTCACGTCCTGGAAGTAGAGGCAACGGGTGCGCTGCAACAGGTTTCCGCCCACGGTGGCCAGGTTGCGCAGCTGGCCGGAGGCACCCGAGAGCAGAGCCTGGGAGAGCATCGGGTAGGCGGTGCGCACCCGCGGGTCGGCGGCGAGGTCGGAGTTGCGTACGGCGGCGCCGACCAGGAGGCCCCCGCCCGCCGTCGCCTCGATCCGGTCCAGATCCAGGCGGGTCACGTCCACCAGCAGATCCGGCGACTCCACCCCCAGGCGCATCAGGTCGACCAGGTTGGTGCCGCCGCCCAGGAACTTGGCGCCCGGCCGGCCGGCGAGCTGGTGAACGGCCTGCCCCGGGGCCTCGGCCACGGCATAGGCGAAAGGCTTCATCGCGTTCCTCCCGGCTCGTACCCGGTCTCGATTCCCGGGGCGTGATCGGCTGCGGCCGCGTCGAGCACGGCCGGGACGATGTTGGCGTAGGCGCCGCAGCGGCACAGATTTCCGCTCATCCGCTCGCGCACCTCGGCCTCGTCGAGCGCGACCGGAACCTCGGGCGGGCCGGATTCGGGCGGGGTGACCGCAGAGGGCCAGCCGGCCCGGGCCTCGGACAGCACCCCGACCGCCGAGCAGATCTGGCCCGGCGTGCAGTAACCGCACTGGAAGGCGTCCCGGTCGACGAAGGCGCGCTGCACCGGATGCAGGCTCTCGCCGTCGGCCAGGCCTTCGACGGTGGTGATCTCGCGGCCCTGCGCAGTCACGGCGAGGACCAGGCAGGCGTTCACCCGGCGGCCGTCCAGCAGCACCGTGCAGGCCCCGCACTGGCCGTGGTCGCACCCCTTCTTCGACCCGGTCAGGTCGAGGTGCTCACGCAGTGCGTCGAGCAGGGAGGTGCGGTTGTCCAGGGCCAGTTCGTGCTCGGAGCCGTTCACACCGAGACGCACCGTGCTGGTCGTCGACTGGGAGCGGCTGTCCGTCGTCGTCATGCGGCGACGCTACGGCGCCCGCCGGTGGCCCGCCTCTTGATCATTGAGCTGTCCCTAGAATGGGCCACATGCCTGCTCTGGTCAGAGATGTGATCCCGGCCGGTTCGTGGTCCTCGGTGCCACAACCGGGTTTCCGCGGGGAAGGGCTGCTCCTGCGGCCGTGGCGTCACGGTGACGAGCCCTTCCTGCTCGAGGCCTACTCCGACCCGGATATCCAGCGGTGGCACGCGCTCGCCCTGGCCGACGAGGCCGAGGCCACGGCCTGGATCGAGCGCAAGAGCGCCGCCTGGGCGGGCGAGACGGCGGCCGACTGGCTGGTCGAGGGCGAGGGGAAGGCGCTGGGCCGGATCGGGTTCCGGGTGGCCGACCTCAGCCTGGGCGAGGCCGAGGTGGCCTACTGGGTGGCCCCCGCGGCGCGCAACCAGCAGGTCGCCACCCGCGCCACCCGGGCCCTGACCACCTGGTCGCGGGCCCACGGTCTGCACCGGCTCACGCTGCTGCACTCCACCCGCAACGAACCCTCCTGCCGGGTGGCCCAGCGCTGCGGCTTCGCCCTGGAGGGCACGGCCGTGCAGTCGCTTCTGCACAGCGACGGCTGGCACGACATGCACCACCACGCGCTGCTTCTGGACTCCACCCACCGATCGGAGTAAAGGCCGGGGCGCCCGCTGCCGACGACGGGGCTGAGACCCGACGGGGGTCGCGTCCGATCGGGGGTCGGTGTGGGGCTGGGCTGGAGACGCTCGCGGGAACGCCGGGAGTGGACCGTGACCACCAGCGTGTTCACCGCGCTGGGCTTCGTGCTGCTGCTCACCCTCGGCATGGCCGTGCTGGCCCTGAACGTGCAGCAGCGGGTGGTCGAGCACAAGGACCGGGTGATCGAGCACGACACCTCGCTGGTGCTGCAGGCCCGCACCCTGATGGACCTGCGCGACGCCCGCGCCGCCGCCAACCGCGCCTACCTGTTCTCCGCCCGGCCCAAGTACCTGGGTGAGCAGTACCGCCTGGACCAGGAGTTCGAGCAGCAGCTGCGCACGCTGGGCGAGACCGTGGACACCGCCCGGGGCCGGGAACTGGTGGAGCGGATCGCCTCGCTGCAGGCCAACTTCATCCGGCTCGACGAGGGCCCGATCCAGCTGCGGCAGCAGGGCGCCGAGGCCGAGGCGGTGGTCGCGGCCTGGGGCGAGATCGACGAGCAGCGGGTCACCACCACCCGGGCGATGGACACCCTCTACGAGTACCTGCAGGGCCTGGTGCTGGAACGAGAGGAGGCGGCCACCCAGGTCGCCCGCGACGGCGTCCGTCTGGTGGTCGCGGCCTTCCTGGCCATCCTGGTCGGGGCCGCAGTGGTGGCCTCGCTGGTGGTGCGTCAGGTTCGCGGGCGGGTGCTGTCCGCGGTCCGCTCGGTCCAGGCGTCCTCGGCCGACCTGGTGCTCAGTGCCCAGCGCCAGACCGAGGGCGCGAGTCAGCAGGCCAGTTCGGCGGCCGAGATCGCCACCACGGTCAAAGAGATGCTGACCGAGTCGCGCCGGATCGCCGAGGGGGCGCAGGACGTGGTGTCGGCGGCCGGGCAGACCGAGGAGGCCGGCCGTCACGGCCGGGACATCGTGCTGGCCACCCGCTCCTCGATGGAGCGCATCCGCGAGCACTCCGGATCGGTGGAGGCCCACATGGAGGGCCTGAACCAGAAGGCGCACCAGATCAGCGGAGTCGTGGAGATCGTCTCGGAGCTGGCCGAACTGACCAACATCGTGGCGATCAACGCCAGCATCGAGGCGGCCGGCGCGGGCACCGAGGCGGCCCGGTTCGCCGCCCTGGCCGACGAGATCCGGGCGCTGGCCGACCGGGTGGCCGGCTCGACCCGGGAGATCGGCGAACTGGTCGCCTCGGTGTCGTCGGCGGTGGAGGACACCCGGCGGGTCAGCCGGGAGGCCTCGGAGGTGGTCGGCGACGGGGCCACGATGGTCGGGCAGGCGGTGGACAGCTTCGAGGAGATCGTGGCCCTGGTGGCGAACACGATGGAGTCGGCCCGGCAGATCCAGCTCTCCACCAGTCAGCAGACCGTGGCGGTGGAGCAGACCGACCTGGCCATCTCGGCGATGGCCGAGGCCACCCGGGAACACCAGGAGTCGGCCGGGGGCACCAAGGCCACTGCCGACGAACTGGCCGGGCTCTCCTACCAATTAGGGACGCTGGTGGTCTCCGGATCGTCGGCACCGGTCACCCAGGCGCCCTGACCGGCCGCCGGGAGACCCGTCGCGAGTGGCCCGACCGGGTGAACCCTCGATCGGGTTGCTTGAAGTCGCTAACACCTTCGCGCGGGCGGCCGACTGGGGGCAAAATCTTTCCCCCTCATCGGAGAGCGGAGGAGCCGTCATGGAAACGGTGACCTACCCCTACGCGGGCAAGAACTCGGTCAAGAACAACGACCAGGCCCGCGCCCGGGCCAAACAGACCCTGGGGCCCGAGGTCCTGATCTCGCACATCGGCTGGGAGCACGAGGGCGGTGACACCCTGTGCGTCATCGAGTATCTCACCGAGGCCGAGGCGGCCGCACACGATCGTGCCCCGAATGCCCGCCGGGCCGTCCAGCTCAGCGGGGTCTGCGGGCCCGCCGACGTGCACAACGCCCTGATGGAGATGGGCGGCAGCGCCAGCATCCACGACGTGGCCCTGGCTCTGGACCTGGACGTGCAGTGGCTGACCAAGCAGATGGAACGGCCGCAGTGGCAACTCGAGGTCGGTGGCCAGGGCGGATTCTCGGGCGAGCACACGGTGATCACCCTGGACATGTCCACCGCTGTGCCCCTGCAGACCGCGCCGCCGCGTCCGCCGCGACGCCGGTTCCGCGCCCTGCCGGCGGTTCTGGTGGCCGCAGTGGGCCGGTCAGTACTGCGCGTCTGACCGGTTCACCAGGCAGAACTCGTTGCCGTCCGGATCTTTCAGCACCACCCAGTCGGCCCCGTCGGGCCGCTCCCACTCGGTCAGCCGGGTGGCGCCCAGCCCGACCAGACGCTCGACGTGCCGCTCCTGCTCCGCGGTGTACAGATCCAGGTGGACCCGCGCCGGTTCGGCCGGCGGGTGGTCGGTGCGCTGCAACGAGATCGGCACGCCGACCCCGGCCGGATGCACCAGTACGGTGAAGTCGGGGTCGATGTCACTGTCGCGCAGCCGGTATCCGAGGGCACGCATCCAGAACCGGACCGCCCGGCCCATGTCCCGCGTGTTGATGACGACCGCGCCGACCCGGAGGTCACCGAGGTCGTCGAGGCCGCCGGAGCGGGCGTCCTGGGTCACCCGGACCGTCTCGTCCTGCTCGGTCAGCCGCTGGGCCAGCCGCTCGTCCGGATCACTCATCCGTCCGTCCCCCCGAGCCCGGTCAGGTTCACCGCGTCGGCGACGATCGGCGGGCGCAGGGCGGTGGCGGTGGCCCAGCCCTCGCGCAGCAGGGCCACGTCGGTGCCCGGCTCCGGCTCGTCACCGATCTCGTGGAACGTGGCGGTGACGAAACCCTCACCGATCTCGCCGATCTCGGCCTGGACGGCACCGAACGAGGCCAGCGAGGCGGGTTTCAGGCCGCGCAGTTGCTCCGGAGGGATGTCCGGGACGTTGATGTTGAGTACGTAGGGGTTCTCGCAGTTCTCCAGGAACCAGGCCAGGGCCTGGTCGGTGGCCGCCCGGGCGGTGTCGAAGCGGGTGGGCCGGCCGCCGATCAGCGAGACGGCCAGGGCCGCCCGCCCCTGGGAGACCGCGGTCAGGCCGGCGCCGACGGTGCCGGAGTGCAGCACCGCCTGGCCGGTGTTGGGGCCGTGGTTGACCCCGGACAGGATGATGTCCGGCGGTTCGCCGAAAGCACCTCGTACCGCGACGAAGACGATCATCGCGGGCGAGGCGTGCACGGCCAGGGCCTCGGTGCCGGCCACCGTGGTGCGGTCGATCAGCAGGCGGCCGTCGTCCTCCAGGGCCGAGAGCATGGCGCTGGCCCCGCTGCGCTCCTCGTGCGGCGCCGCGACCGTCACGTCCAGCCCGGCCGCCAGGGCCGCCTCGGCGAGCGTGCGGATGCCCTCGCTGCCGACCCCGTCGTCATTAGTGATCAGTGCCCGCAAGCACCTCACCTCCGATGCCTAGTTCACTGGTTGCTTCGCCGATGGCTCACAGACTGCGCAGAACGACCCGCTCGCGCAGCTTCTCGATCAGTTCCCGCTCCCCGGTGGCCAGGCCGTGCCGGGTGGTGTTCAGCGTGCCCGCCGCAGCACCCAGGACCAGTGCATCCTCCAGCGCCATGCCCGCACTGGTGCCCACCGCCAGCCCGGCCGTCATCGAGTCGCCGGCGCCGCGGTGGTCGGCCCGCTCGAACGAGGGGGTCTCCACCTCGACCGCGCGATCGCCGATCAGGGCGATCGCCGGGTCTCCGGCCCTCGACACGATGACGTTCGCCGCCCCGGCCTCGCGGAGTTTCTCAGCCGCCTTGATGAGATCCTTCGGGTCCTCCGAGGAGGCGCGCCCATCGTCCAAAAGCTCTTCGTGACTGACCTTCACCACGTGCACGCCACCCGAGACCGCAGCCTCCAGGTAGTCGCCGGACAGGTCGACCACCACGGGCACCTCGTGCGACGTGAGGTCGGAGGCCAGCCGCCGGTAGGTCTCCGGCTCGATGAGGTTCTCGCCGTCCGGCCCGCCCAGCACCACGACCCCGGCGTTCAGGCCCTCGACCAGGGTGAGGTCGTAGAGCTCGTCGTGGTCGTGCCGGGAGATGGCGTAGGCGTTGTGGGTGGCCACGACCTCGCGCTCACCCTCGCGCCGGTCGTGCACGTAGGAGCCGTTGGTGTGGTTGGTCCGCAGCGGCCGGGGGATGATGCCCTCGCGCTCGATCAGCGGGATCAGCACCTCGCCGCTCTCCCCGCCGAAGGGGCCGGTGAGCCGGGTCTCGCAGCCCAGCGAAGACATCATCCGGGCGATCCAGACCCCCTGACCACCACCGTGCACGTGGATCTCGGTGTCCCCGTCGGGCCGGCCCTCGATGGTCACGGTGAGAAGGGGCGAGGGGGTGAAGACGACTCCCGTCCCCCGTCGGTCGTGCTCCGCAGCTGCCATGAGCAGATCTTGCCCGAGGAGGGGCCGGGGCGCCTGCGCAGTGGCTCTACTTCTTCTCCTCCAGCGAGGCGTTCGGGCCCACGCCGTCCTGCAGCAGAGTGGTCCACTCCGAACTGTCCAGCCCCAGTTCGTGCCGCAGGTAGGCCACGCTGACCCGCTGCACCAGGGCCACCCGCTCAGGGTTCTCGTCGGTGGTCTGGGTGTGGGCCACCCCGACGATCCCGCCCAGGGTGTGCTCACCACCGAACAGCGTCAGCAGGGCGCGGGCGCCCGGGCTGAGCCGGTACGGGTCGACGAACCAGTCCGGCCCCCGCTCGGAGAGCATCGACTGGTCCTTGTCCCCCGCCACCACCAGAGTCGGCGTGCTCAGCGCGGAGAAGTCCGGCTTCATGAAGGGGAAGTGCTCGGCCGCGAACGGGGTCAGGTCGTCGCCGACTCCCGTGGCGGCCAGCAGCAGCCCGGCCTTCACCCGGGCATCGGAGAGGTCTTCCCCCGGCCGGCCGTCGTCGTCCAGCACCCGGGCACCGAGCAGGGTGCCGACGGTCTGGCCGCCCCACGAGTGCCCGGCAGCCGCGATCCGGCCGGTGTCGACCCGGCCCGCCAGTCCGGGTACCGCCGCGATCAGGGTGTCGAGGTCGTCGAGGATACGAACCAGATCATGGACGCGGGTGCGCCAGATTGCGGGGTACCTCGGGTCTTCGGGGGTGACGGCGAGGGTGCTTGAGTCCAGGTGGGTGGGCTGGAGCACGACGAAGCCGCTCTGGGCCCAGTGGTCGGCCAGGGGCGCGTAGGCGTCGAGCGACTGGGCGAAACCGTGTGAGAACACGACCACCGGCAGGTTCTCGCCCTCGATCGGGGCGGCCACCCGGACCTGCAGGTCGTCACCCCGTTCGGGGGCGGGCAGGACGACCGGCTTCACCGAGACGATGGCTGGGGCAGTGGGGGTCTGGGACATGGAACGGTTCCTTCCGAACGCACAGCATTACCGGATCAACGTTCCACAACATACGGAACGTTGATCCGGTTACGCAAGTGGGCTCAGGCCCGCAGCACCTGCCCCAGACGTTCGCGGCGGCGCAGCGACGTCTCCACGGCGACCACCCCGGCCAGGGCCAGCAGCAGCAACACCACCGGCAGATGGGCCACCAGGGGCACGACCAGGGGCGGATCGTCGGGGCCCCCGGACAGCACCCGCAACGAGAGGAGATGCACGGCCTGCCAGGCCAGCACCCCGCCCACCGCCCAGCCCACCAGGCCGCCGACCAACGCCACCGGCAGCAACTCCCCGGCCGTGATCCAGCGCGTGTCCGAGGGGGTCAGGCCCAGAGTCCGCAGCCGGGCCTGGGTCTCGCCGCGGGCCGGAGCCGAGGCCGAGGCACCGAGCACCAGGGCCAGCACGGCCAGCAGGGTCAGCACCAGGGCCGCGGCGACCGCCAGACTCTGCACCCCGTCGGCCACTGCGGCCGGCAAAGGCTGCGCGTCCTGGAGCATCTCGGGCGGAAGGACCACGTCCTGGCCGGCCGTGGCCCGGACCGCGAGAACGAACACGCTCAGCGCCACCGTGGCCACCACGGTGATCATCGGCAGCGGGCGCGCGCCGGTGTCTGCGGCCCGGCTGGCCGCGAGCAGGGGCAGACTCCCCTCCCCCCGGGTGGCCAGTCGCAGGACGGCGCGCAGGAGAAGCGGGATCAGGCGCAGCAGCAGGACCCCCGCAGTGACCGCGAGCAGAGTGGGGGCGAAGGCGGGCAGCAGATCGGACTCCCCCGTGTCCTGGACCACGATGCCGCGCTGGCTCAACGCGGCCAGGGCGGCGACGGCGAGCAGGACCACCACGGCCTCCGCCGCGACCCGGCGCATCTGCTGGGTGATCCGCCGGTTGCGGCGCGCAGACCGGTTGGCCGGAGCGGCTTTCCGGCTGGTCGCCCGGGCCGCCTGCACCACAGCGAAAAGCGGTCCGCAGGTGGCGGCGAGCAGCAGCACCGGAACCACCCAGGCCAGGGAGAACTCACCCGCGACGAGCCACGCGAACAGCAGGCCCGCACCACCGGCCAGCAGGGTGAGCGAGACCGACTCGACCGCCAGTTCCAGGGCAAGACCCGGCAGGCCGGCCCCGCGTCGGCGGGTCGAGGTGAGAACTGCTGCGCGGCGGTGGGTCAGCAGCTCGGCGGTGAGGAACAGGGCCAGGCCCAGACCGCTGAGCACGGCCAGCAGGATCACCGTGGCCAGGCCGATGCCGACCCTGATCTGGCCGAGCGTGCGTTGCAGGACGGTGTCGAGGCCGCTGCTGTACTCCAGCGGTGGCCCGCTCTCGGCGGTCGCCGCTCCCGATTCCATCAGGACCAGCGCGTCGGTCACGCTCTGCGCGTTCTGCCGGTTCAGGGCACCGGGCTCGGGCCGGAAGACCCCGGTGAGGTTCATCCCGTCCGGGTTCACCGCCAGCCGGCCGTCGGGCAGCGACTCCGCCGACATCAGCACGGAGAAGGAACTCTGGCTGATGCCGCGGGTGTCGGTGAAGGTCTCCGGCCGGACCAGGCCGGTCTCGACCTGCCAGACGTCCTCGGCCGGGTCCTGGGGGCGGTAGACGCCGCTGACCGTGAGCTCGAGGGACTCGCGTCGGTCGTTGCCGGCGCTGATCCGGTCACCCACGCCGGCTTCGAGCAGTTCGGCGACCGGCTCGGACAGGCCGACCTGCACCGGCCAGGGCGCCAGGGTCCGGCGCACGGTCTCCTCGGCCGCGCCCGGAGCCTCACCCTTGACCCAGGTGACCCGCGGCCCCGGATCGTCGCCCGCGCCATTGGCATGGACCAAGCGGAAGCTCAGGCCCGGGGCCGGGCCGGAACTCACGTCGAAGACGGTGCTGGAGGCGCGCATCACCGGGGGCCCGAAGACCGGCTCGAGGGCCGGTGCGAGCAGGTCGTCGGCGGTGCGGCCGGTGGCCTCGACCAGCTCGGCCGAGCTCGGGTCGCGGTACCGCGGCGGATAGGGCGAGGAGGGGTCGAAACTCCCGCGCACGCTCAGCCAGGAACGGCTTCCGGCCTCCCGTGCGGCGTCCGCCAGGGCCTGGTCGGCGGCCTTCTCGATCAGCGGGGGCGTGGCCGCGGCGATCAGGACGGCCAGGAACACCACCACGGCGGTGAGGGCCAGCGGACCACGGTCGGCGCGGAGCCGGCCGCGGACGCTGGGGCCGTGCGGGAACGGGAAGCCGCTCATCGTCCGCTCCTACGGGTCCGCGCATCGGCCGCCCGTACCTGGACGTGGCCCACCACCTGGATCACCAGGAGCCCGGCCACCAGCAACGCGCTCAGCAGCAGGGCCTGCTCGGTCCAGGGCCAGCTGGGCCGGGCCGGGGGCGCCGGGGCCCCGCCCAGGTCGGACCGGACCAGCAGGGGGCCGATGAGTCCGGCGGCGACGAGACCGACCACGCCACCCGCGGCCACCAGCATGGCCAGCAGACCACCGTGCTGAGCCAGCAGCACGCCGGAGACGGTTCGTCGGGTCAGGCCCAGGGCCCGCAGCCGGGCCACCTCCAGGGCCCGCACCCGCAGGTCGGAGACCACGTGCATGACCAGCCCGCCGATCGCCAGCAGCAGGGCCGCGGGGACCAGCATGATCAGGGCGGCCGGCAGGCCGATCCGGAGCGGCCCGCGGGAGAGCTGCTGGTGGACCTGCGCCCGGGAGGTCACCTCCCCCAGCCCCAGGGCCGCCGCCGCTTCGGGGGTCTTCGCGTCGCTCACCCACCAGGCCTGGCCGATCGTCGACAGGTCGCTGCGGGTGATCAGCGCCCGGCTGAGCGAGTCCAGGTCGGCCAGCACCGCGCTCGCGCCGGGGGCCGAGGGCACCTCCGGCACGACCGAGCGGACCCGGACCGACACCGGGGTGGTGCCGACGGTGACGTTGAGCCGGCGCCCCGGGGTCGCCCCGGACACGTCGGCGAACCGCTGGGAGACCGCCACCGGCACCACCTCCTGCGGTTCGAAGCCGGTGACCACGAGATGCCCGGTCAGGAAGGTGAGGACGTCCTCGGGGACGTCGGCGCGCAGGCTGAGAACCGTGTCCTCGCCGCGGTTCGCCAACTCGCCCTGCACACCGGTGATCACGGCGTCGCCCGCGTCCTCACCGAACGAGCCGTCCATCGTCCACTGTCCCGGAGCGGTCCGCGCCCCGGGGAACCGCAGGTTCAGGTCGACCGGAACAGCGCCGAAAGCGGCTGCACCCGGGTTGGGCGGCGCGTTCAGGTCGAGGTCGAGGATCACCGCGACCACCTTGGACCCGGCCTGCGCCGGGTCGCAGCCGGAGAGTTCGTGCTTCTTGCCGTCGAGCTCGAAAACCGGCAGATAGCAGCCGATCCGCAGACCCGCCGGGTCCTGGACCACCACTCCGGGCCGGGCCGAGATCACCTGCCCGGCCCCCGACGACCCCTGGGCGACCACCTCGATCGGGCCCGGACCGGACGGCTCGAAACCGGTCACCGGGCCCGGCTCGGCCAGCTCCCGGGTCACCCCGGGCCAGGTCTTCCCCTCGGGCGGTCTCCCCCGCAGCTCGGCCGAGGCGGTGTTGACGGCGACCAGCTGGGGTGGGTCGCCGGTGCCGCCCAGCCAGTTGCCCACGATGACGTTGCGGCTCATCGCCGGTGAGACCGTGCCGCCCGTCGCTGCGGTCAGGGCCTCGCTCTGCCCCGCACGGGCCGGTCCGGTCAGGGCCACCCGCAGGTCGGTACCCACCGCCAGATCGGCCTGGTCGGCCTGCGACTGCTGCCAGGTGGCGGCGAAGGCCACCCCGAAAGTGCCCGCGGCCGAGGCCAGTACGAGCAGCAACGCGGCGGCCGCCGCCTGGGGCCGACGAGCGGCGTCGAACGCCGCCAGCGGCAGCAGAAGACGGTCGGAGCGGCGGGCGAGGCGGTCGGCCAGGAGCAGCGGCAGGCCGGTGAGGCGCACCATCAGCGCGGCCCCGGCCAGCAGGACGACGCCCGGTGCGAGGATGCGCACGACGTCGATGCCGGTCTCGCCGCCCGGCTGCACCTTCAGTTGCCAGAAGCCCACTCCGGCCAGGACGAGAAGGGCCACGTCGGCACCGGAACGGACCAGCGCGCCGGTTTCCTTCCGGCCGGCCCGGCCCGACGTCACCGGATCCGGCTGCAGCGCCGGCAGAAGCAGGACCGCGGCCAGCACGACGGAACCGGCCAGCACCACCAGCACCTGGACCAGGCTCAGACCGGGCGGTTCGGCCAGACCCGCAGCGGCCAGGTCCGGCAGCCGGGTCAGGGCGGAGTGCCCGAGCGAGGAGGCCGGGAGCGCGACCGCCGTGGCGATCAGCGCCAGCAGCAACGCCTCGCCGGCGGCCAGGCCGAGGATCTGGGCGCGACTGGCCCCCAGCGCCGCGAACAGCGCCGTGTGAGTGGCCCGGGACCGCGTGACCAGGCGTCCGGCCAGGGCCAGGGCGGAGGCCGTGAG
Organism: Kineosporia sp. NBRC 101677; assembly: GCF_030269265.1. Classification (NCBI taxonomy): domain Bacteria; kingdom Bacillati; phylum Actinomycetota; class Actinomycetes; order Kineosporiales; family Kineosporiaceae; genus Kineosporia; species Kineosporia sp. NBRC 101677. Next base: position 432,047 of record NZ_BSTA01000004.1, on the reverse strand, counting down.
CAGGGTGCCGAGCAGCACCACGACCAGCACGGTGGAACGGGTCGTGGCCTCCTGGGCGTGCGCCCGGTCCAGGGTCCAGGGCAACGCCGAGGCGACGCGCTGATTGCCGATCAGGTCACCGAGCAGATCGCGGTGGGTACGGTCCAGGCCGGCCAGACCGGCCGAGACCTGGTCCAGCTCGGCCACGCTCGGGCTGCTCAGGTCCGGAAGGGCGTCGGTCTGCACCCGGTCGAACATCATGCCGGTGTCCCAGAGCGTGGGCAGATCGACCAGGAGCGGCCCGTAGGCCCGCACCGGGTAGGGGAACCCGGCTTCGAGCGCCGGGTCGACCCCGGCGGCCTCCAGCGGGTCGCGGTCCCAGCCGGCGTCCGGCCGGGGCGCCACCACCCCGGTGACGACGAGCTCGGTACTCAGCACCTGGTCGCGTCGGCCGGTGGTGGCCTGTCGGCCCAGGTGCACCCGGTCACCCGGTTCCAGCCCCATCGCCTGGGCGGTGGCCTCGAGCACCACGGCCGGCAGCTCACCGTCGGCCGGTTCCCCCGGCCACTTCCCGCTGAGCAGTTCCGTCGCCTGCTGGAGATCGCTCAGCCCGGAAAGGTACGCGACCTGCGGGTCGGTCCCCCGCCGCAGCACCTCGCGCATGGAGCTCGAGGCCCGGGTGCGGACGTCCGGCTCCCCGAGCGGGGACAGCGTGCGGGTGAGCAGTTCCTCGGTCCGGCGGGTGGCCTCGGCACCGTTCTCGCCGGGGACGTCGGTGAGGTAGGCGGTCACCTCGGCCTCCTCCGGCTCCACCCGGGCCAGGCCGGACGACAGGGCGCGGTCGGCGGAGCCGGTCAGCAGCCGGGTCGAGACCCCGAGCAGGGTGGCCCCGATCACGACCACCGCGACCACCGCGGCCAGGAGCGGCCAGGACGCCGCGGCCCGGCGGGCCAGCAGGGTGATCATGCCTCGGTCTTCTGGAGCACGTCCTCGGCGATCTGGCCGTCGGAGATCCGCAGCACCCGGTCGGCCAGACGCATCATCACCTCGTCGTGGGTGGAGATCAGCGCCGTCACTCCCTCGGACTCGACCACCCCGCGCAGGAGGGCCATCACCGAAAGGCCGGTCTCGGCGTCCAGCTGACCGGTCGGCTCGTCGGCCACCAGGAGCCGCGGCGAAGCCGCGAGCGCGCGGGCGATGGCCACCCGCTGCTGCTGGCCGCCGGAAAGTTCGTCGGGACGCTGCTCGGCGTGTGCCTGCAGGCCCACCAGTTCCAGCAAGAGGGCGACCCGACGTTCACGTTCGGCGCGCGGGGTACGCCGCATCCGCAGGGGTACCCCGACGTTCTCGGCCGCCGAGAGCACCGGCACCAGGCCGAAGGTCTGGAACACATAGGCCACGCCGTCGCGCCGCAACCGGCTCCGGCCGGCCTCGTCCAGGCCGGTGACGTCGGTCCCCTCCAGCCGGATCTCACCGGCATCGGGCGAGTCCAGCCCGCCGACCAGGTTCAGCAGCGTGGTCTTGCCCGATCCGGAACGCCCGACCAGGGCCACCATCGTGCCGGGCTGCACGTCGAACGAGACATCTTTCAGAGCATGGACGGCGCCCGCACCAGTTCCGTAGGAACGGCTGACACCCCGCAGACTCAGGATGGGCGGCTGCGCCGCGTCCACCCGTCCTCCGGTCTCGGAGGAAGGCGACCCGCCCTGACCGTTCTGCTTCTCGCTCATGCGTTTTCACCCAGGCTCTTCGAGTCGGCCGGGGAGGTCTCCACCTGGTCGGGGCGGATGCTCACGTGGTCACCCTCGAGCGCCAGCCGCACGCGACGGGTCAGGTTCAGCGCCTCGCGGTAGTCCTTGGGCACCTGCACCCGCCCGGCCCGGTCCATCACCGCGTACTCCTCGTGGACCACTTCGTCGTCCCCGTTCTCCGCGGTGGAGGTGCGCCGCAGCACCTCGCTGCTGGTGCGCCCGTCTCGGATCGCCACCGTGCGCTCCACCTGCCCGCTGACGTCCGGATCGTGGGTGACCACCACGATCGTGACCCCGAGCTTCTTGTTCACGTCTCGCAACACCTCGAACACCTGGGCCGAGGTGGCGGTGTCGAGCTCGCCCGTGGGCTCGTCGGCGAGCAGCACCTGAGGTTCGTTGGCCAGCGCCACCGCGATGGACACCCGCATCTGCTCTCCGCCGGACATCTGCCCGGGGTAGCGGTCGGCGCAGTGCTTGACCCCGACCGCCTCCAACAGCGAGTTCACCCGCTGCGCGCGCAGTTTGCGGGGCACCCGGGCCAGGGTCATGGGCAGGTCGACGACCTGGGCGGCCGTCAGGTACGGGATCAGGTTCTGCGCGGTCTGCTGGCGCACGTAACCCACGGTCTGGCGCCGGTAACGCAACCGGTCGCGGGCGGACATGTCCAGCAGGTCCCAGCCCGCCACCCGGGCCCGGCCCGCGGTCGGGGCGTCGATTCCGGCCAGCAGCGACAGCAGGGTGGACTTGCCCGACCCGGACGCGCCCACCAGAGCGATCATCTCGCCCGCGTCGACCAGCAGGTCGAGCCCCTGCAGGGCCTGGACCTCGATCGAGCCGGTCTGGTAGATCCGGACCAGGCTGTCGCAGACGATCAGCGCATCCTGGCCGAAGACCTCCGCACCACGCGCCGCTGTTCCGACCTCAGGCACCCAATTCCCTCTCCACCATGAGCAGGACGAGCCGACGGTTCGCCCGGGCGGCGGATCCTGAGTCAGCAGCGCAGTGGTACCGCAGCCCGGCCCGGCCCGTCAATGTAGGCAGTTCAGGCCGGTTTACCGGATCGTGACCCGCCAAACTGTCGGACCTGCCGCCTAGATTGGGCCTGACCAGAAAGCTTCGGCCTTGGGGAGGCTCACGTGACCACCTTCATCCTGGTTCCCGGCGCCTGGCACGGCGGCTGGTGGTGGCAGCCGGTGGTCGAGCGCCTGACCGCCGCCGGCCATCGGGCCGTCCCGGTCACACCGGCCGGTCTGGCCGAGGGCGACGAGCTCGCCGGGCAGCGGGCGATCAATCTGGACACGCACGTGCAGCAGGTGCTCGACCAGGCCCGGGCGACCGGGCAGGACGATCTGGTCCTGGTCGGGCACAGCTACGGGGGCTCGGTGATCAACCAGGTCGCCGACCAGGTCCCGCAGCAGATCGCGGCGCTGGTGCACCTGGACTCGGACGTGCTGGAGAACGGCGAGAGCTGCTACACCTTCACCACCCCGGCCAACCGCGAGTACTTCCTCGAGGCGGTCACCCCCGACGGCCTGGGCGTGGCTCCCCTGCCGTTCTTCGACGAACGCGCCCGCCCCCACCCGCTGGCCACCCTGCTCCAGCCCACGCGACTGAGCGGGGCCTGGAAGACGGTGCCGGTGAAACACTTCGTAGCCGCGCTGGAGACGCCAGGTGGCCTGCAGGCCCCCGAAAGCATGCGCCGCGTCAGCGAAGACCCGGCCTGGCGCTACGAGGAATGGCCGGTGCGTCACAACGTGCTCGCCGAGGGGCCCGAGCGGGTGACAGACCTGCTGCTGCGCCTCTGACGACGAGGTCCGCAGATCACTTGCACGATCACATGCAACACACAGGCTGACTTATGCGTCTGCTGAATGCTGGGCCGGTACCCACCGGCCAAGTCAGGTGAGCGAGGCCTGCGCCGAGCCCTCCAGCCCCACGCTGTTCCGCACCACGCCCTGCCCGCACCAGACCCATGCCACGCCAGCCAGGTTCAGGAGGATCGCTCGTCGTCATGCCGGACTCGCAGATCATTTTCATCGCGGTTGGCGCGACGGGATTCCTGGTTCTTCTCCTGAGCGTGCTGCTCGGCGAACTGGGTGGGGCCGACGGAGAACCCGGGCACGACAGCGGTTTCTCGGCCGGCGACGCGGGCGCGGACCTCGGCGGTGAAGTAGCTGAGGCGGGCGGCCTGGATGCCGACGCCTCGGCCGACGCCGGTGGCGTCATCCCGGAAGGGTCTGCCGCTCTCGATGCGCCCACCTGGTTCAGCATCCGGGTCCTGGCGATCTCGCTCGTCGGCTTCGGGGCGGCCGGCTTCATCGCCGCCTACAGCGGTGTCCCCGCCCTGCTGGCCTGGCCCATCGCCGGTGCGGCCTTCCTGGCCACCGGTGCGGCCACCCACCAGTTCATCCTCAAACCCCTCGGCCGCCAGCAGTACAACTCGCTCACCAGCCGCTACGGCTGGATCGGGCGGCCCGCCGTGGTCACCCTCGACATCCTTCCGCACGGCACCGGCCAGGTGACCTTCCACGACCGGCAGGGCGCCCGGATCACCCAGACGGCGTCTTCCGACCTGGGCGAGGGTGTGCCGAAGGGCTCGGCCGTGACCATCACCGACCTGAAACCGGGCGGTGTCGTGGTGCACCGCAGCTCCTTCTCGAACTGAGCCGCATCCGGCGCCCGGGCGACTACGACGGCCTGAAACTGCCGGCAGTGCACTCGACGGCCGTGAGATCCCATGGCCACCGGCCCCGGAAGCTCGGGCCTCCGCAAAGCCCTCCCCCAGCTCCTCCCCCACCCCCTACAAAGGAAAGCCCTCAATGAACGAAATCTCCCCCATCGCGTGGGCCGTGGCCGCAGTGGTCATCGCCTTCCTGCTGCTGGCGGTCCTGTACGCCAAGAACTACGTGAAGGTGCCGCCGAACATGGTGGCCGTGTTCACCGGCCGGGGCCGGCCCAAGATCGTGCGCGGTGGGGCCCGGTTCCGGGTGCCCGTGCTCGAGCGGGTCGACTTCATGAGCCTGGAGCCGTTCAACATCCAGGTCTCGGTCGGCTCCGCGATCTCCAGCAACGGCGTCGGTATCGCCGTCGACGTGGTCTCCCTGGTGCGTTTCGGCTCCACCGACGAGGCGATCGAGACCGGTACCCAGCGCTTCCTCACCGCCAACCGCGAGGAACTGCGGCACCAGCTCACCGAGATCATCGCCGGTAACATGCGCGCGATCTGCGCCAAGATGACCGTCGAGGACCTGAACAGCAACCGCGACCAGCTGACCCGCTCGGTCGCCGAGGAGGCCGGCGCCGCCCTGGCCTCGATCGGGATGGAGCTCGACGTCCTCACCGTCCAGGACGTGCGGGACAAGAACGGCTACATCGAGTCGCTGGGCCGTAAGCGGATCGCCGAGGTGCGCCGCGACGCCGAGGTCGGCGAGGCCCAGGCCCGCCGGGACGCCCGCATCGCCGCCGCCGAGGCCGACCAGCAGGGCCGTACCGCCGAGGCCAAGTCGCAGGAGGCGATCGCCGAGGCGCAGCGTCAGCTGTCGATGAAGCAGGCCGAGATCGACACCGAGGTCAACGCCGCCCAGGCGCGTGCCGCGCAGGCCGGTCCGCTGGCCGAGGCGGAGGCCGAGCGGGCGGTCGTGCTGGCCGGGATCGACACCGAGCGCCAGCGCACCGAGCGGCAGATCTCGGTCGAGGAGCAGCGCGCCGCCCAGCGCAAGAAGGCGCTCGAGGCCGACGTGATCGCCCCGGCTGAGGCCGAGCGGCAGGCGGCCGAGCGCCGGGCCGAGGGTCAGAAGGCCGTCACCATCGCCAACGCCGAGGCGCAGGCGCGTCAGCGGGAGCTCGCGGGTGAGGCCGACCTGAAGGCCCGTACCGCCGGCGCCGCCGCCTTCCAGCGTGAGGGTACGGCGCAGGCCGAGGTGGAGAAGGCGAAGATGCTGGCGGCGGCCGAGGGTCAGCGGCAGCAGCTGCTGGCCGAGGCCGAGGGTCAGAAGGAGCTGGCGGCCGCGCTCAGCGCGTTCAACGACGAGGCCGCGCGGCTGCGGGTGCTGCCCGACCTGATCGAGGCCCTGCCCAAGATCGCCCGCGAGGTGGCGGCGCCGATGGCCAACATCAAGAACCTGACGGTGCTCAGCAACGGTGGCGCCGACAGCAACGACGCGCTCAACAAGGTGGCCGGTTCGGTGCCCGCGCTGCTGCTGCAGGTGCTGGAGACGGCCAAGGCCGGCGGGCTGGACCTGGGTCAGCTGCTCGGTGGGAACACCGACCCGCTCGAGCCGCGGCACTCGGTGAACGGTGCCCCGCAGACCAGGGAGACAAAACCCGACCTCACAGCCTGAGCTAACCCACGGCCCGAGGTACACCGCTCAAGCTGCCCCACAGCCCAAGGCGACCCAGGGGCCTGACGTACTCGCGGCCGCGAAGGTGCCCCACAGACCGGGGTGCCGGTTCGTAGCGAACCGGCACCCCGCGTCCTTCAATTACCCAACTAGACCAGCGCGCTCACGCCGGTCACCGCCCGCCCGACGATGAGGCTGTTGATCTCCCGCGTGCCCTCGTAGGAGTACAGCGCCTCGGCGTCGGCGACGAACCGGCCGATGTCGTAGTCGAGCACGATCCCGTTGCCCGCCAGCAGTTCCCGGGCCCAGCCGACCACCTCCCGCATCCGGGTGGTGCAGTAGGCCTTGGCCAGGGCGGAGTGCTCGTCGCGGAACGTGCCCTCCTCCTGCAGCTGGGCCAGCCGCACCACCATGCCCAGACAGGCGGTGGTGTTGCCGAGCATCCGCACCAGCAGGTCCTGGACCAGCTGGAAGCCCGCTATCGGGCGGCCGAACTGCTGGCGCTCCTTGCTGTACTGCAGCGCGATCTCGTAGGCCGCCATCATGACGCCGACCGCTTCCCAGGCCACCCCGCTGCGGGTGCGGCGCAGCACACCCGCCGTGTCGCGGAACGAGGTGGCTCCGGTCAGCCGGTTGCTCTCCGGCACCCGGCAGCCCTCCAGCGTGATGTCGGCGTTCTCGACGATCCGCAGGGCGATCTTGTTCTGGATCTTGCGGGTGGTCAGGCCGGGCGTGCCCTTCTCCACCACGAAGCCCTTCACCTTGCCGTCCTCGGTGTCGCGGGCCCAGACCACGATCAGGTCGGCGAACGTGGCGTTCCCGATCCAGCGCTTGGCCCCGTCGAGCACCCACTCCTCGCCCTCGCGGCGGGCGGTGGTGCGCATGCCCCCGGCGATGTCCGAACCGCTCTCGGGCTCGGTGAGGGCGAAGGCGCCGATCTTCTCCATCCGCGACATCGCGGGCAGCCAGCGTTCCTTCTGCTCGGCCGAGGCGCAGGCGGTGATGCTGCCCATCGCCAGGCCGGTGTGCACCCCGAAGAAGGTGGCGACCGAGGCGTCGGCGCGGGCCAGCTCCAGGGCCAGGAACCCGTTCAGCAGGCTGCGCTGCGGCTCCCCGGCCGACAGCGGGTGCGCCAGCCCGGCGATGTCCAGGCCGGCGAAGCCCTTGATCAGCTGGTGCGGGAACTCGGCCCGGCCCCAGTAGTCGTTGGCGATCGGCCGGACCTCGGTGTCGAGGAAGGCCCGGACCCGCTCCAGCACCTCCCGGTCGTCCTCGTCGAGGAGCGCCTCGAACTGGTACAGGTCACCGGTGAGCAGTTCGGACATGCGGCACTCCTTACTCGCGGCGCCCCGCGCGGGTGCGGGCCGGGTCGGGGGCCGCGTCGTCCGGGAAGCGGCGCAGGAACTCCTGTTCCAGCTCCAGCATGCGCCGGGTGTGTACCTCGAACGCGTCCTCCGTACCGTTCAGCATGACCTCGTGCCGGGTCTCGTGCAGGCGCGCGACCTCGCGGCGCAGGTCGTCGTCGGAGAGTTCGGCACCGGGTACGCCCTGGGATTCAGTGGTCATGCCTACCGGTCTAGCAGCTCGGTCACGATCCGCATCCGCTTCCGGCACCACCCGTTCGGCTCAGCCCCGCACCCCGCGCAGCAACCGCAGGACGGCTCGTTCGACCGACTCGTCGGCGCTCAGCTGTTCCGGCGCGCACCGTCGGGCCGCCCGGGCCACGGCGGCCCGGACGGTGGTGCCCTGCTGGAACCCGGCCACCACCCGGGGATCCACGTAGGAGGCGCGGCAGACCGCGGGGGTGTTGCCCAGTTGCTCCGAAACCTCCCGCATCACCCGGGAAACCGCTCGCTTCGCGGCCGTTGCCGAGGTCGGGCCCTCCAACCCGGCGAAGGCGATGGCGGCCAGAACGGTGGCGTGCCAGGTACGGAAGTCCTTGGCCGAGGCGTCCCGCGCCACCACCGCTTTCACGTAGTGACTGATGTCGGTGCTGCCCAGGTCGACCCACGACCGGTCGCGGTGCCAGGCCAGCAGCTCCTCTCCTCCGCCGCGCCGCCGCTTCAGCGTGCTCACCGCGTCCGCGATCGGCTCGTCGCTGATCGAGAACACCCGATGCACACCGGACTTGGCCGGGTAGGAGAACTCCACCACCCCACCGCGTCGGACCCGGACGTGTTCCCGGCGCAGGGTGGCCAGGCCGAAGCTGTTGTTCTCCTCGGCGTAGGCCTCACCCCCGATCCGGAAGAGGCCCACGTCGAGCAGCCGGAAGGCGATGGCCAGCGCCCGTTCCCGGGGCATGCCGGGCATCTCGAGGTGCTCCGCCACCCGCAGCCGGGCAGTGGGCAGCCGACGGGCGAAGTCCAGGACCTTGACGTGCTTGTCGGCATCCCGGCTCTCACGCCACTGCGGGTGGTAGAGGTACTGACGGCGTCCGGCCGCGTCGGTGCCCACGGCCTGCAGATGTCCGTTCGGCCAGGGACAGATCCAGACATCCTGCCAGGCGGGTGGAATGACCAGGTCGCGGATCCGCTGCACCTGCTCGGCCTCGGCCAGCCGGACGCGCTGCTCGTCCAGGTAGACAAAACCCTTGCCGCTACGGCGACGGGTCCAGCCCGGCCGTTCCGGAGAACTGCGCCGGAGCCTCATCGGCACCGCGCAGAACGCTGCTTGTGGCACAGAAACATCCTGCGTCTCCTACCGTCTCGGACTGCCACCCCATCATCCGGGCCGTTCCCGGGCGCGCCAACGCAGAGGGCGCCCTAGGGTGGCCGGAAAAGCCCGGCGACACGGAGGTTCCCCCGGATGCCCACCGAGCTCGACGTAGCCGTCCTCGGACAGATCGGCCGCGACCTGGTGCTGCAGGTGCAGGAGTGGCCAGAGCCCGGCGGAGCTGCCCCGGCCGGTCGACGTCTGGAGATGCTCGGCGGCAAGGGCGCCAACCAGGCTGTCGGGATGGCGCAGCTCGGGCTCTCGGTCGGGCTCGTCGCCGTGGTGGGCGACGACCGCACCGGTGAGGAGGTGCTCGCGGCGGCCGCGTCCGACGGCATCGACGTGAGTTCGGTGGTGCGGCGCTCGTCCACCTCCACCGCCCTGCTACTGGACCTGGTGGAGGAAGGTGGTCATCGGCGACTGGTCGAGGACGTGCCGGAGGGCACCCTGCTGACCCCCGAGGACATCGCCTACTTGCTGCCCTCCGTGCTTGCCGCCTCCACCGTGGTGCTGCAGATGCAGCAACCCGCCGAATCGATGACGATCGCGGCCCGGGCAGCGAGAGCGGCCGGCCGGCGGATCGTGCTGGACGGCGCCGTACCGAACGCTGAACTTCTGGCGCTGGCCGACGTACTGCGGGCCGATGAGGAAGAGGCGTCGTCGATGGTGGACGACTTCGAGGATCCGGTTCGGGCCGCGACCGAACTGCAGCAACGGCACGCCTTGGAGCTGGTGGTGCTGGCTGCAGGCAAGGCCGGCAATGCGGTGGCCTGGCCCGGCGGTCAGGCTCTGCTACCTCTGGAGGACGACGCCGTGGTCGACCAGACCGGCGCTGGTGACGCCTGGATCGCAGGCCTGACGGCCGGTCTCGTCCGAGGGCTGAACCACCGGGCCGCGGCCGAACTGGGTGCCTCGGCGGCCGAACGAACGGTTCAGCGGCTGGGCGGGCGGCCTGACCTGACCTCGTTGCTGGCCTCTACACGTCGGTGGTGAGGGCCAGCGCCTTGCCCGCCTCCACCTCGGCCCGCAGCGTGTCCAGGCGACCGCCGGCCAGGGCGTAGGAGTCGGAGCCGAGCAGCTGGTGCAGCGGCGCGTCGCCCCGTTCCACCACCTCGACGATCGCGGCCGCCACCTTCACCGGGTCACCGAGCTGGGTGCCGGGCATGGCCTGGTGCTGGGCGATCATCTCCCGGACGGCCTCGTACCCCTCCACCGGCGCCTGCGGCAGGGCCAGGGAACCGGCCCGCAGGAAGTCGGTGCGCACGTAGCCGGGCTCGACCAGGTTGACCCGGATGCCCAGGTGGGCGACCTCGGCGGCGAGCGAGTCGGTCAGGCCCTCCAGGGCGAACTTGCCCGCGGTGTACAGGCCCCACCCGGGGAACGGGACCAGGCCGACGATCGAGGAGACGTTCACGATGTGCCCGGCCCGGGCGGTCCGCATCTGCGGCAGGACCGCGCGCAGCACGTTCCAGACGCCGAAGACCTGCACGTCGAACATCTTCCGGACCTCGGCGTCGGAGATCTCCTCGACCGCGCCGAGGTGGCCGTAGCCGGCATTGTTCACCACCACGTCGAGGCCGCCGAACCGCTCGGTCACGGCCGCCACCGCCTCGCCGACCTGCTTCTCGTCGGCCAGGTCGATCTCCAGCGGCAGCAGGCGGGGCCAGTCGGCGCTGCCACCCAGGGCCTGGTCGAGCCGCTCGGCCGAGCGGGTGGTCGCCGCCACGTTCTCGCCGCGCTCGAGCAGGGTGCGGACCAGTTCCAGGCCGATTCCGCGGGATGCGCCGGTGACGAGCCAGGTGGACATGAGAACTCCTCATCTGTGGTTGCTTTCGTTAGGTCCAGGTTCCCGCTCGCCGGACCCACGTCACCACGGTCTGCCTCGCCCAGCCCTGCCTGGGAACGACGCACCCACCCAGGAGGCTGCCCCCGAGGGCCGGGGCGCGTGAGGATGGGGAACATGAGCGATCTGGGTGACTTCCTGCGCAACTGCCGGGCCGGCCGGACGCCGGAGGAGGTCGGCCTGGACACCGATCCGAACGGCACCCCGCGCCGGGTGCAGGGGCTGCGCCGGGAAGAGGTGGCGCAGCTGGCCGGGGTGAGCGTGGACTACTACACCCGGCTGGAACAGGGCCGGCACAGCACCCCGTCCGAGTCGGTGGTGGAGGCGCTGGCCCGGGCCCTGCGCCTGGACGACGCCGCTCGCGCCCACCTGATCGATCTCGCCCGGCCCGTGCGCCGCCAGACGGGGGCCCAGCCCCGGAGTCAGCGGGTCCGGCCGGCCGTGCAGCAGATGCTGGCCTCGCTGGTCGACCACCCGGCCCTGCTGCTGGGCCGGCGCACCGACGTCCTGGCCTCCAACCCCCTGGCCACCGCCCTGTTCACGAACTGGCGGAAACTGCCTGCGGCAGAACGCAACTACACCCGCTGGGTGCTGCTCGACCCGCTGGCCCGCGAACGGTTCCCCGACTGGGCGCAGGTGGCGGCCGACGCGGTGGGCACCCTGCGGCTGGAGGCCGGACGGCGCCCGGCCGACCCGGCCCTGAACGCCCTGGTCGGCGAACTGACTATCAGGAGCCCCGAGTTCCGGGCGGCCTGGGACGGGCACCGGGTGCACGCGCGCACGCACGGCACCAAGCGCATGACGCATCCGGAGGTCGGGCCGATCACCCTGCAGTTCGAGGCGCTGACGCTGGCCGGCGACGACGACCAGACCCTGTTCGTGTACAACGCCGCCCCCGGCAGCGCCTCCGGCGACAACCTGCGCCTGCTGGCCCTCAGCCTCGGGGTCGCAGACGCAGCGGCGGAAGCACCGGGGCCGGAAGCGGATCCGGCTGCCCCGAAGGGAACTCGCCGAAGCGCTTCGGACCGTCGGAGCCACTGATCTCGGCCTGCCAGGCGGCCCGGAACCCGGCGATCTCGTCGTGGTCACGGCCCACGAAGTTCCACCACATGACGATCTGCTCGCCCAGCGGCTCACCTCCGATCAGAACCAGACGAACCAAGGACGAGTCGGCGCGGAGTACCAGTTTCCGGTGCCCCGGTGGCAGATAGGCCAGGTGGTCGGCCGCCACCGCGTGATCATTCACCTGCACGGCGCCCTGATCGACCAGCACGCCGTGCTCAAAACCCTCGGCAATGGCCAACTCCAGGACTTCCCCGGCGGGAAGCAGGATCTCGGCGCCGAGCAGCGGCGGCGTGTAGGTAGGCACCGGTGAGCTGCTGCCGGCCAGCGAGCCGATGAACACCCGAACATCGGCCCCGCCCAACCGGATCGGCTCGGGCGCGTAGTGATGGAAGGTCGGCGGCATGTCCCGGGTGGCCTCCGGCAACGCGTACCACAGCTGGGCGCCGTGCAGCGTAGTCGTCTCGGGCGTGGAGATCTCCTGGTGCGAGATGCCGTGCCCGGCCACCATCAGATTCACCTCGCCCGGCCTGACCCGCGCGGCGAAACCGGCCGAGTCCAGGTGGTCGATCTCGCCGGTGAACAGCCAGCTGACCGTGGCCAGACCGGTGTGCGGGTGCCGGGCGACCCGCATACCGCCGGTGGCCTCCACCTCGTCCGGGCCGTAGTGGTCGAGGAAGCACCAGGCCCCGATCAGGGTGCGCTGACGCTGGGGCAGCGTGCGCCGCACCGACATCGACCGCGGGCCACCCAGCGGAACGTCGCGCGGTTCGAGCACCTCCACACCGTCGGCCGGTGCACTGTCGCAGACCACCTCGACGGGCCTTTCCTCAACATTGCTCACGTCCGCAGCTTAGGTTGTGCCACTCAGCGCTCATCCCCACAATCATTTGTGTCACGTTTCGGTGGATTGGTGACTTTCCGTTGAGTCGTGACGTATCTTCCGTGACGTGCCTGCCCGTTTCATCCAGGTTGATCATGGGTTCTCCGTGGCTCGACCTCCGGATGCAGCGGCGGCCGGCGTCGTCCCCTCCAGGCGCCTCCCTCACCCCCGCACAAGAAAGGCAGCCGCGTGAGCATCACCGATCCGTACGGCGCCGTGCCGGACTGGCCCAAGGTCAGCGCGAACATCGCCGAGGACGGCTCCGCCGAAGTCACGATCAACGGCTCCCCGCGGACCGTGCTCAGTGGCGGGGGCGACGTCGCCCAGGCCCGGGCGGCCGTGCTGGAGCACCTGAGCGTGCAGACCGCAGGCCTGGGACGGCCCCTGCGGGTCGAGACAGTCGACCCGGAGGGTCACTCACACCTGGTGGTGCATCCGGACGGCCGGGTTCTGCCGCTGGAGGACCAGCCGCCCAACAGCACCGCCCGCGCCTGGGAACAGGTGGCTCCCGGCCCACTGCCGGGCTCGGCCCGCCGGGCGAAGCTGGGCCGCTCGAAGCACGGCCCGCTGCGCGATGCACTGGGTCCCCGCACGGCCGGCTCGGACGCGCTGAGCCCGACCCTCCTGCCGGAGAATGGCACCGACGCTGCACTCAGCCCGGACGACCCGCCGCCCACGTCGAGCGTCCCGATCTCTCCCCCGACCCTGCCGGAGCAGACCACCGCGGCCGGGCTGCCGATCCGCCCGACGTCGGGCATGCAGAGCAACAGCCAGCCCGCCGCCCCGATCACCAACCAGCCCACTCCGGCAGCCGCCGCCAGCACCCCGGGTGGCCCACCCACGTCCTCTGGTATCCCCACGATCCCGCCCCCTTCGTCCACCAACCGGATGGCTAAGGAACTCGGTGTGCCCCAGGCGAAACCCACACTCCCCGACCTGCTGGCCACCCGTCCCCCGGCTCCGAGCGGGCCGGCGCAGGACGGCTGGCAGGGAGTGCTGCGTCGGCTGACCGGCGGCCTGATCTCCCCCTCCCCGAGCCCGCAGGAGCTGGAGTACCGCGAGTCGGTGGCGTCGGTGCAGCGCAGCCTGCGGGGGCCGAAGACCGTGGTGGTGGTCAACCCGAAGGGTGGGGCCCACAAGACCACGGCCACACTGCTGATCGCTGCCACCTTCGGCATGCACCGCGGCGGCTACACGCTGGCCTGGGACAACAACGAGACCCGGGGCACCCTGGGCTGGCGCGCCAACCCGGCCCGGCACAGCAACACCGCCGTCGACCTGCTGCGCGACCTCGACCGGTTCACCGACGTGCGCTCGTCACGGGTCGGCGACCTGGACAACTACGTGCGCTCGCAGGGCAGTGCCCAGTTCGACGTACTGGCCAGTGACGAGGACGCGGCCTCGGCGGCGAGCATCGACGACCGGGCCTTCGACCAGCTGCACCGGGCGCTGGCCCGGTTCTACCGGGTGCTGGTGGTGGACACCGGCAACAACATGCGGGCCTCGAACTGGCAGGCCGCGATCAATGCGGCCGACCAGCTGGTGATCGTCTCGACCATCCGGGAGGACACCGCGGCCTCGGCCGCCTGGCTGGCCGACGGCCTGACCGCGGCGGGCAAGACCGACGTGGTGCGCAACGCCGTCACCGTGCTGAGTGCTCCCGGCCGACGGGCGGATCCGCAGCTGCACGACCGGCTGCACGCCCACTTCGGCAGCCTGACCCGGGTGGTGCTGGACGTGCCGCACGACCCGGCACTGGTCTCCGGCGGCCCGATCACCTACGACGCGCTCTCGCCGGCCAGCCGTGCAGCCTGGCTGCGGGTGACCGCCGCGATCGCAGACGGCCTGTAAGGGCTTGGGAGTGGGTCGGGGATCATTCCTCCTCGACCCACTCCAGCAGGTCGCCGGGCTGGCACTCCAGCACCCGGCACATCGCGTCGAGCGTGCTGAAGCGAACCGCCTTGGCCCGCCCGTTCTTCAGTACCGCCACGTTGGCCGCGCTCAGGCCGACCTTCTCGGCGAACTCCCCCACACTCATCTTGCGCCTGGCCAGCTCGACGTCGATCCGCACGACGATCGGCATCAGATGACCCCCTCCAGGTCGGAGCGCAGAGTGGTGGCCTGACGCAGCAGAGCGCGCATCACCAGCATCAGCAGCCCGGCCACGGCGAGCCCGACCACGAGCAGGAACAGCAACAACGGCACGCCCGGGTCGTCGGCGTTGAAGCCGACCCACAGGAAGAAGCCGGTGAGCACCAGCCAGGCCGCCGCGATCGCCGCCAGGATCACGTTCACCCAGGTGAAGGCGTCTTCGCTGAAGATGCGGTCGCGCCGGATCAGGCCGAGCAGCTTCCAGGTGGAGACCACCACGGCCTCGGCGCACAGCAGCCAGAACCCGGTGAGGACGGTCAGCGGCCAGCGCAGGTGCGCGTCGTCGGGATTCTGCTCGGCCATGTAGGCGAACTGACCGGGGAACGAGAAGGTCTGCAGCATCACCAGGACGCCGAACAGCACCGCCAGGAACCCCTTGAGCACGAAGACCACTCGATGATCAATCAACATGCATCGAGTATCACTGAGTATCTATCGAAAATCAATCGATGGACGTCGGTGGCGACCATCTCTGCAGACGTCCGCCGGTCGCCTTGGTCACCAAAGGCACGACCCCCGGTTCGCAAGGCGAACCGGGGGTCGTTTCCCGCAGCCGGGACCTGACTGCGGGCAGAGACAGCTGGGACTACTTGGCCAGGGCGGCCTTCCACAGCGGCACCACGTTCTCCAGGGCGTAGGAGATCGACAGCGGCGACTCGGTGGCGAAGGCCGAGCTGATGTTCTTGTCGTCGATGACCACGCTGTGACCGGCCTTCACCGCGGGAACCGCCTGGAACAGCGGGTCTTCGCTAATGTCGGTGGCCTCGATGCCGATCGGCGCCATGGTGACCAGGTCGGCGTCGAGCATCTTCAGGTTCTCGCTCGAGACGCTGACCGAGAAGGAGCCGGCCTCGCGCTGCTCCTCGACGGTCGGGTTGTTCTTGAACCCGAGCTTCTCGGCGAAGTTCACCCGGCCGGTGCCGCTGACGTAGGCGCCGTAGCCCTCGCTGGTCTTCGAGCCGACGGTGATGGTCTTACCGGCGAACTCGGGGTTCTCGTCGGCGTACTTCTGGTACTCGGCGTCGATGTCGGCGACGATCTGCTCGCCCTTCTCCTTCTCACCGAGCGCCGTGGCGATCATCGTGGTCTGGTCGGCCCACGGGGTGAGGTAGGCGTCGGCCCCCTCGGGAATGCCGACCGTGGGGGCGATCTTGCTGAGCGTGTCGTACCGCTCCTGGTCGCCGCTCGACTTCACGTCGAGGATCAGGTCGGGCTTGAGCGCGGCGATCTTCTCGTACTCCGGCTCGAGAGTGCCGATGATCTGCGGGGCTTCGGTGTACTTGCCCTCGGCCCAGGGGCCGACACCCTCACCGCCGAAGGCCAGCCAGTCGCTGGCGCCGACCGGCTGAACGCCCAGGGCGAGCGCCGTTTCGGCGTCGGACCAGCCCAGGGCGACGACGCGCTCGGGCTTCTTCTCGATGGTCACGTCACCGAACTTGGTGGCGACGGTGGCCGGGAAGGCGCTGCTGGAACTGGTTTCGGAGTCGGACGAGGCGGCCTCGGCGTCGGAGTCCGAGTCGCTGCCGCAGGCAGTCAGGGCAACCATGGTGGCAGCGGCGACAGCGACGAGAACCGTACGCCGCGAACGCCGCTGGGGCAGTGAGGAACGCATGAGATCAGGTTAGCATTACCTAAGCTGTCAACCGGTTTCGGTTGCGACACGGTGCCGGCCGATCGGCACGATCATCGGGCTGCCCGAGATCGGGTCGGGCACAACCGAACACCGCATCCCGAAGATGTCCTCGATCAGGCCGGCGGTGACCACCTCCCGCGGATCCCCCACCGCCATCACCTTTCCGGCCCGCATCGCGATCAGGTGATCGGCGTAGCGGCAGGCCAGGTTCAGGTCGTGCAGCACCACCACCACGGTGGTGCCCCGGGTGGTGTTCAGGTCGATCAGCAGGTCGAGAACCTCGAGCTGGTGCGCCACGTCGAGGTAGGTGGTGGGCTCGTCGAGCAGCAGCAGGTCGGTGCGCTGGGCCAGAGCCATGGCGATCCAGACTCTTTGGCGCTGACCACCCGAAAGCGCTTCCACCGGGCGGGAAGCCAGCTCCAGCACGCTGGTGGCGCGCATCGCCTCGGCGACCGCCTGGTCGTCCTCGGCCGTCCATTTGCGCAGCCAGCCCTGGTGCGGGTAACGGCCGCGGCCGACCAGATCGCTGACGATGATGCCGTCGGGGGCCACCGGGGTCTGCGGCAGGATGCCCAGTACGCTCGCCACCTCCTTGGTGGGCGTCTTCTGGATGTCCTTGCCGTCCAGCAGGATCTGCCCCGAGGTGGGGGCCAGCAGGCGGGCCATCGCGCGCAGGGTGGTCGACTTCCCGCAGGCGTTCGGGCCCACGATCATCGTCACCCGGCCCGGCGGGACGTCCAGGTCGAGGCCCTCGACCACCTTCTGCCCGTCGTAGCCCAGGTGCAGGTCCCGGGCCCCGAGCGTGTGTTCGGCCGTCATCGTGTACTACCCACCCTTGCCGATCCGGTTGGCCCGCGAGAGCAGCCACAGCAGGTAGGGCGCACCGATCAGGCTGGTGACCACCCCCACCGGGAACTGCGTGGACCACAGCAGGTGCTGCGCGGCGAAGTCCGCCACCAGCATCAGGAGTGCGCCGACCAGCGCGGCCTGGAACAGCGCGGCCGGCTTGGCCGGCAGCAGGCGGCGGGCCACCGGCCCGGCCACGAACGCCACGAAGTTGACCGGGCCGGCGGCGGCCACCGCCACCCCGGTCAGCCCCACCGCGCAGATCAGCAGGAACCGGCGGCTGCGCTCGACCGGCACGCCGAGACCGGCGGCCGTGTCGTCGCCCATCTGCAGGGCGGGCAGCGGCCGGGCGGCCACCACGGTCAGCGGCAGCAGCACGACCAGGCCGATCAGCAGCGGGTAGAACGCCTCCAGCGAGGAGCCGTTCAGCGAGCCGGTGAGCCAGACCAGGGCGTCCTGCGCCACGGTCACGTCGGCGCTGGTCATCAGGTAGGAGATGACCGAGGCGGAGGCTCCGGCCACGCCGATGCCGATCAGGATCAGCCGGTACCCGGCCACACCGCGCTGCCAGGCCAGCAGGTAGATCAGGGTCGAGGTGACCAGGGCGCCGGTCAGGGCCGAGGCCGACAGGGCGAAACCGCTGACCCCGAAGGTGATCGCGGCCACCACCGCGCCCACACCCGCCCCCTGGGTCACCCCGATCATGTCCGGGCTGGCCAGCGGGTTGCGCAGGAGCGCCTGGAACAGGGCGCCGGCCAGCCCGAGAGCCAGCCCGACGCAGAGCCCGGTGACCGCCCGGGGCAGACGCAGTTCGACGATGATGAAGTGATTGCCGGCATCGCCCTGGCCGAGCAGGGTGCTGACCACGTCGGCGAAGGGGATGCGGAAGTCGCCGAACGAGAGGCTGAGCACCAGCATCGCCACGATGCCGGTGACCAGGACGGCGGTCACGCCGATCTCCCGGCCGCGGCCGCTGTGGCGGGCCCGGGTCAGGACCTCGACGTCGGCCAGGACAGTACTGCTCACAGCTCGGCCATCTTCCGTCGGCGGACCAGGAGGATGAACGGGATCGCCCCGACGGCGGCGGTGATGATGCCGACCTGCAGCTCACCGGGCCGGGCGATCAGCCGGCCGAGCACGTCGGAGACCAGCAGCAGCGAGGGCGCCAGCAGCAGGCTGTAGGGGATCAGCCAGCGGTAGTCGGCCCCGGCCAGCATGCGGGCGGCGTGCGGCACCACCAGCCCGACGAAGGCGATCGGCCCGGCGACCACCGTGGCCGCCCCGGTGAGCAGCACCACCGCGACCGCACTGACCACCCGGACCAGGCCGACCTTCTGGCCCAGGCCGCGGGCCACGTCGTCACCCAGGGCCAGGGCGTTCAGCTGCGGACCGAGCAGCAGGGCGAGGACCACCCCCACGGCGATGAACGGCGCGGCCTGGCCGAGCACCGCGCTGTCCCGGCCGACCAGCGAGCCGACCTGCCAGAACCGGTAGCGGTCGTAGGTCTCGGTGTCTTTCAGCAGCATCGCCGTGGTGAGGGCGAGCAGGGCGGCGCTGGCGGCCTGCCCGGCCAGGGCCAGCTTGACCGGGGTGGCGCCTTCGCGGCCCAGCGAGCCGATGCCGTAGACCAGGGTGGCGGCGAGGGCGGCGCCCAGGAAGCCGAACCAGATGTACACGTCGGCCGAGGTCAGGCCGAGCCAGCCGAGGGCGAACACGACGGCCGCAGAGGCGCCGGCGTTGATCCCGAGCAGTCCGGGGTCGGCCAGCGGGTTGCGGGTCACCCCCTGGATCACCGCACCGGCCAGGCCCAGGCCGGCCCCGGCGAGCAGCCCGGCCACGGTGCGCGGGATGCGCAGCTCCTGCATGATCAGCTGCCCCTCGACCGAGCGGTCGGGGCTGAACACACCCTGCCAGACGTCGCTCAGCGGCACGCTGCCGGAGCCGATCATCAGGCTGAGGGCAATCGAGAGGACCAGCAGCACGACCAGGCCGAGGATGCCGGCCAGGCCGGTGCTGACCCGCACCCGGGTGATCCGGTGCTGCGTGCGCGCGACCGGGTCGCCTGCGGGCGCGTCGATCGCAGGCGTCACGAGCTCTCCAGTCAGGGTTCTTCCGTCACTTGGTCCGGCGACGAAAGGTAAGGCTAGCCTTACCCCCTTGGCAAGTTCCGCCCCTGGGAGCTGCTCAGATGGGTTCGGGCACCCCGTCCGGGTCCTCCGGGTCTCCCGGCCCGGGTTCGGCGGGAGCCGGCGGCAGCGTCTCGGGGGTGTCCGGCAGCAGTTCGCCCGGGTCGTCGGGGACGGGCTCGCGCGGGTCGATCGGCGGGTACACCTCGGGGTCCAGTTCCGGTTCGGGTGCAGACATCCGGTCAGGATGCCCGATCCCCGACCGAGCGCCAGTCGAGCACCGATCGAAAGACGGGCCGGACACCGCCCGGGCCGCCGGGAGCCCTGTTCCGGCGAGGAGGGCGTGTCTACCATTTCCGGCATGGCGGCCGAGCGCGCTCCGTGGACCCTGACCGCCCCCACCGGAGCCGGCTTCACCATCACCTTCACCCGCGGCATCTCCGCCGAGCAGGTCCTGGCCGGTTACGGCGCACCGGCGAGCGAGGCCCACACGGTTCCCTGGTCGGCCGATTCCCGGATGCTGCGCGCAGGTCTGCTCAACCGCTGGGCCTTCGGCTACGAGGAACAGGGCACTGAAGGGCTGCGAACAATCGTCCTTAAAGCACTTTCGGAAGGTACGGACACGCTGGTCCTGCACGACAGCGGTTCATCGGTGCGCTTCGAGCACTGGCGCGACAGCGAGCGTCTGGAGGGTTTCGAGCCCGGCCGGCCCTACTCCCGGCCGAGGTGGGAGCCCCGGCCCTACTGGGACCGCCTGCAGGAGAAGCTGGTTCCCGGGGTGCGGCGGGCACCCGCCGCCCTGGCCCTGATCGAGCAGCAGATCCGGGCCGTTCTCACCGAAGAGGTGCTGACCGGGCCACTTCTCAGCGTCCGGCTCGACACGAGTGCTCCCCTGCCCCGGTGACCGGGACAGGGGCGCACTCGGCTCTTTGCGGGTGACCTACTTGCGGGTGATCTGGACGACCGACGGACGCGGGCCGCGCCAGTCGCCCTTGCCCGGCTTCTGGCCGTCCTTCACGTAGTCCGGGAAGTAGGAGTGCTGCGCGGCCCAGGTGCCGTTCTCACCCGGGTGCTGCACCGCCACGAAGACCGAGCCGTCCTTGTCGTGGACGACCGGGCCGCAGGTCTCGGCCTCGACCGGCACAGCCAGGAACTGCACCAGGTGGCCGCGCTCCTTGCCGGCCACCGGCACCCGGAACAGGCCGTCGTTCTTGCTGATCGTGCCCGGCTGGCCGTCGGTGGAGATCCACAGGTTGCCGGCCGAGTCGAAGGCCACGTTGTCCGGGCAGGAGATCGGCGCCACCGGGCCGTCCCAGCCGGCGAAGTACGTGCCGGCCTCGTCGGTGTCACCGCACACCATGAACAGGTTCCACTCGAACTTCGTGGCGTCGGCCTTGTTCTTGCGCTCGGTGATCTCGATGATGTGGCCGTTCTTGTTGCCCTTCACCGGGTTCGCCGCGTCCGGGGCGGGCTTGCCGTCGGCGCCCCGGTTGGTGTTGTTGGTGCAGGCGACGTAGACCTTGCCTGACTTCAGCGAGGGCTGGACGTCCTCGCAACGGTCCATCGGGGTGGCCTTGACCGCGTCGGCCGCCTCCCGGGTGAAGACCAGCACCTCGTCCAGGGTGAAGCCGGGAACCGCCGACTTGCCGTCCTTGGTCAGCGGGATCCAGGTGCCGGAGCCGAGGTTCGCGTTGTCCTGGCGCATCTCACCGGTGAACTTGGCGACGTAGAGGTCGCCCTCGCTCAGCAGCTTGAGGTTGTGCTTGCGGGCCGCGCGGGAGTCGCCCTTGCGGAACTTGTTCTTGGCGACGAACTTGTACAGGTAGTCGAAGCGCTCGTCGTCGCCCATGTAGGCGACCACGGTGCCGTCGGAGTCCACCCGGACGTTGGCGCCCTCGTGCTTCATCCGGCCCATCGCGGTGTGCTTGACCGGCGTGGACTTCGGGTCGGTGGGGTCGATCTCGACGATCCAGCCGAACCGGTGGGGCTCGTTGGCGTAGCCGGCCTTGGTGGCGTCGAAGCGCGGGTCGACCTTCTCCCAGCCGTAGCTGCTGGGGGTGTTGGTCAGGCCGTAGCGCTTGCTGCCCCGGGCCGCCGGGTCGGCGACGAAGTAGCCGTTGAAGTTCTCCTCACCGGAAAGCACGGTGCCCCAGGGGGTCGTGCCACCGGCGCAGTTGCCGAAGGTGCCGAGCGCGAGCACGCCCTCCGGGTCGTCCTTGGTCTTCAGCAGGGCCGAGCCGGCCGCCGGGCCGTCGATCAGGAACGGGGTGTCGGCGGTGATCCGCCGGTTGTTCTTCGCCCCGCGCACGTACTCCCACTTCTCACCGCGGCGGCGGCGCTCCAGCTCGACCACGGCCATCCCGTGCGCGGCCTTGAGCGTGCGCAGCACCTCGGCCTCTTCGGCCTCGGAAGTGGTGGGCGGGAACATGATCTGACGGTTGGTGTACTCGTGGTTGCACACCAGCAGCGCCTCGGTGCCGCGCTTGTTCGTCTCGATGATGTCGAGGTAGTCGTTGTTGTAGCCGAACTGCAGGGCCTGGGCCTTGGCGTCGGGCTTGGTCGGGTCGAACTCCGGGGAGTTCTTGAACAGCGGGTCGCCCCAGCGGATGATCGGGTCCCAGCGGAAGCCCTTGGGCACCGTGAAGGCGTCGACGGTGGCCTCGACCGACTCGATCGGCGTGAACCGCAGCGGGGAGGGCGTGGCCCAGGTGCCCGAGGCAGCGGCCTCGGCGCCCTGCGCGTGCACCACCGGCATGGCCACGGCCGCAGCCAGAACCCCGCCCCCGGCCAGCAGGGTGCGGCGGCTCAGCGCGGCGGAGGCGATGCTCTGGAAGGACGGTTCGCAGCTGGAGTTGGGAGCCGGGCGGGCGCAGGCGCTGTCGCACTTGAGGTGACAGGTGACGGCACTTCGGTTTCCGTGCGTCAGCCCGAGCATGGGCAGGTTTCTCATCAGGATCTCCCGGACTTCACATCCACGGGTGCTGGTCAGCCGTGGGTCACCCGGACGCTAACGGGGCCACGGTGGGCAGACACCAGACTCGATGCGTACAGTCGATGAACGGACAATTTAGTCAGCGTTCACTCACCTAATGTTTCGGCCCGTTCCGGCGCAGACGGCCCGTCCGGCGCCCAGATCCGCCGGCGGGTGCCCCAGCCTGCACCTGACCTGGCGCCCTGGGGCCTTTGGGGTGATTCTTACTGAAGAGTCACCCATGGACGAGAGTCCAACCCCGCGGTCCGGAGGATCAGCATGTCCACACCTTCACCCATCGTGTCCGGCCGCGCCTACCGAATCCTCGCCATGGGTGGCGGGCAGCCCGTCCAGAGCCTGGAGGACCTGCTCGGCACGGTCTCCGAGTTCACCATCGACCACGGCAACGGCTACGTGGTCCGGGGCAGCTCGCGCCGCGACGAGGGCACCGTGAAGTTCTACGAGAAGGACAGCGGCGGCACCGGGAAGGACCTGCGGGTCTGGCGCCTGGTCCAGGCCGGCCCGGACACCTTCACCGCCGAGCACGTCGTCGGCTAGACCGCCGGCCGGACCCTCGGCTGCATCGTCGGCCCTGCGAACCCCGACTCGCCAGTAGGACTGTTCTGGGATACTCCTCCCGTGCCGGAACCCCAGCCCGTCGAGCGGTCGATGCTGCGCATCAGCCGGCGGTGGGCTGCCTACAGCCGTCTGGTCGTCACCGTGGGCTGCGGCAGCATCGGCCTGTTCCTGGTCGAGGGCACCCGGCTGCTGACCGCCGCGATAGTCACCGCCGGGCTGATCGCCTGGACCCTGGTGTTCTGCCTGCGCCTGCTGCGACTGCCCGGCGGCGAACCGGTCGGCGGGCTCTGGCTCACCGCCGACCTGGCGGTGGTGTGCGGGGTGCTGGCCGGGCAGTACTGGCTGATCCCGCCGAACAGCGTGCCGGACGGCACCGGCTGGATGAACGCGCTGGTGGCGATGACGATCGTCAGCTACCAGTGGCACACCTCGGCCCGGGTGGGCGCGCTCGCCGCAGTGCTGCTGGTGGCCGGCTACTGGGTGGGCATCGAGGGGGCGACCGGCGGCGAAGGCGGCACCTGGCCCGCACCGGCGATCTGGCTGCTCGCCGACGCGGTGCTCTCCCGCGGGCTGTTCGTGATGGTGCGGCGGGGCGGACGGCGGGCCGACGAGGTCCTGGCCGCCGGTGACCGGGAGCGGGCCGCTGCCGAGGTGAGCCGGGCCCGGCGCGCCGACGAGCGTGAACACCTGGCCACCCTGCACGACACCGCGGCGGCCACCCTGCTCATGGTCGGGCAGGGCACCGTGCCCCGGCGCAGCGAGTGGCTGCAGCAGCAGGCCCGCCGGGACCTGCAGATGCTCGACCCCGAGGTCCGGGCGGTGCGCCCGGCCCCGGTGCTCGACCTGGCCACCATGCTCGCCGAGACCACCGCGGCGGGCGGGGTGGCCGTCTCCTACCGCCCACCGCAGACCCTGATGCTGCCCTCGATGCCGGCCATCGCGATCCGCGACAGCGTGCGCGAGGCCCTCGCCAACGTCGCCCGGCACGCCTCGGTCTCCGAGGCCGACCTGTCGGTGCAGCACGACCACGGCCGGCTGGTGGTCGAGATCCGCGACCGCGGGCGTGGTTTCGACCCCTCGCAGGTTCCCCTGCACCGCCGGGGGATCGCCGAGTCGATCGTCTCCCGGATGCACCGGGCCGGCGGCACCGGCTCGGTCACCTCCGCCCCCGGCCGGGCACCGTCGTGCGTCTGGAGTGGGCCGATGCCTGAGTCGACGACCACGGCGGGGGTGGTGGCCGGGGTGGTCATCGCCGACGAGTTCCTGCGCGGGCTGCGGATCGCGGTGCTCGGCGTGACCTCCGCGGTGCTGTGCGCCTGGTTCCTGCCCATCGCGCTGACCAGCCCGCAGGCCTACACCTCGGCGCCGCTGCAGTACGCCTGTCTGGCCGCGCTGGTCGTGCTGCTGTTCACGGCGATCGCGATGGTGGCCCTCGACCGGCCCTGGGGCCGGGCCCGCTGGCCGATGGTGGGGGTGGCCCTGGTGGCCACGGTGCTGGCCACCGCGTCGGTCGAGCCCGAGCAGCTGATCCTGCCTCCGCACTGGTCATGGAAGATCTTCGGCTGGTACGCCGTGCTGCTGCTGATGGACCTGCCGCTGGGCTGGTTCTTCGGCGCCCTGGGCCTGCAGCAGCTGATCACCCTGGGGCAGGTGCTCGTGGCCGGGCAGGGCAACGAGCCCACGCTGGTCGAGATGGGCGTGACCAGCCTGCTGGTGGCCTGCTGGCAGGGGGCCGTGGCGGTGGCCGCGGTGGCCCTGCAGCAGTCCGGGGCGGTGGCCCGGCGCACGGCTGCCGAGGAGGCCCGGCTGCGCCTTTCCGAGCAGGTCGCCGAGCAGGTACACACCGATCGGCAGACCCGCTACGACGAGCTCGCCGCCACCACCGCTCCCCTGCTCGAGGGCATCGCCAGCGGCCGGTACGACCCGGGCGACCCCCAGGTCCAGCAGGCCTGCTCGGTCGAGGCCGCCCGGATGCGCCGGCTGTTCGCCGAGAGCGACGAGGTGGCCGACCCGCTGGAGCACGAGATCCACGCCTGCATCGACGTGGCCGAGCGCCGCGGCATCTCGGTGCAGGCCTCGATGCGCGGCGCCCTGCCCGAGGTGCCCCTGCCGGCCCGCCGGGCGCTCACCGAACCGGTGATCGCGGTGCTCACCGGAGCCCGGTCGAGCGCCCGGGTGGCCGTGGTGGCCCGGGCCGACCAGGTCTCACTGAGCGTGGTGGTGGACGGGGCCGAGCAGATCGCCGAGACCCCGGCCCCGCCGAGCACGGGCGACGCCCAGGCGGGCCGGGTGGAGGTCAGCCGGCTGGTCAGCGGGGACCGGCTGTGGCTCGACGTCACCTGGACGCCGGCCACCGCCTCCCACGACCCGGCCGCCTGACCTCAGGCGTGGGCGCAGCCCAGGACCACCAGGGACCGGGCCTCGACCAGCAGCTTCCCGGCCGCCTCGACGGTGGTCGGCTCCTCCTGCGAGGGCTGGGAGTCGAGCACCACCTGCCACTGCTTGCCGTACTCCACCGGCGGCAGCACGAACTGCAGGTCCTCGTGGTGCGCGTTGAACATCAGCACGAACGAGTCGTCCACGATCCGCTGACCGCGCGCATCGGTACCGGTGATGCCCCGGCCGTTGAGGAACATGGCCACCGCCTTGCCGAAGCCGCTGCCCCAGTCCTCCTCGCTCATCTCCTCACCGTCGGGTGAGAACCAGCTGATGTCGGGAACGCCCTCGCGGCCGCGCCGACGCACCGGCAGACCGTCGAAGAAGCGCCGGCGCCGGAACACCGGGTGCTGCGCGCGCAGCGCGGCCGCCTGCCGGGTGAACTCCTGCAGCCCTTCGTCCAGCGTGGACCAATCGATCCAGGTGAGCTCGCTGTCCTGGCAGAACCCGTTGTTGTTGCCGTTCTGCGTGCGGCCCAGCTCGTCACCGTGGCAGATCATCGGAACTCCCTGCGAGAGCAGCAGAGTGGCGATGAAGTTGCGCTGCTGCCGGGCCCGCAGAGCCAGCACCGACTCGTCCTCGGTCGGGCCCTCGACCCCGCAGTTCCACGACCGGTTGTGGCTCTCCCCGTCGTTGTTGTCCTCGCCGTTGGCCTCGTTGTGCTTCTCGTTGTACGAGACCAGGTCCCGCAGCGTGAAGCCGTCGTGCGCGGTGACGAAGTTGACCGAGGCCACCGGGCGCCGGGCCGAGTGCTCGTAGAGATCGGCCGAACCGGTGATCCGGGCCGCGAACTCACCCAGGGTGGCCGGCTCGCCGCGCCAGAAGTCCCGCACGGTGTCGCGGTACTTGCCGTTCCACTCAGTCCACTGAGGCGGGAAGTTACCGACCTGGTAGCCGCCAGGACCGACGTCCCAAGGCTCGGCAATCAGTTTCACCTGGCTGACCGTCGGATCCTGCTGCACCAGTTCGAAGAAGCTGGAAAGCCGGTCCACGTCGTAGAACTCGCGGGCCAGGGTGGAGGCCAGGTCGAAACGGAAGCCGTCGACGTGCATCTCGGTGACCCAGTAACGCAGCGAGTCCATGAGCAGCTGAAGGGCGTGCGGGTGACGCACGTTCAGCGAGTTCCCGGTGCCGGTGTAGTCCATGTAGTACTGCTGGTCGTCGTCCACCAGCCGGTAGTACGCGGCGTTGTCGATCCCCCGCATCGACAGCGTGGGACCCAGGTGGTTGCCCTCGGCGGTGTGGTTGTAGACCACGTCGAGGATGACCTCGATGTTGGCCTCGTGCAGGGCCCGCACCATGGCCTTGAACTCCTGCACCTGCGACCCGGGGGCGGGCATCGAGCTGTACTTGGGGTCGGGCGCGAAGAACCCGATGGTGTTGTAGCCCCAGTAGTTCGACAGGCCCTTGTCGATCAGCGTGGAGTCGTTGGCGAAGTGGTGCACCGGCATCAGCTCGACCGCGGTGACCCCGAGCGAGGTGAGGTGTTCGATGATCGCCGGGTGGGCCATCGCCGAGTAGGTGCCGCGCATCGCCTCGGGGATGTCCGGGTGGGTCTGGGTCAGGCCCTTCACGTGGGTCTCGTAGATCACCAGGTCCGCGTACTCGTGCTGGGGCGGGCGGTCGTTGCCCCAGTCGAAGAACGGGTTGATCACCACCGAACGGGGCATCGCGGCGGCCGAGTCCTCGTCGTTGCGGCTGTCCGGGTCGCCGAAGTCGTAGCTGAACAGGCTCTGGTCCCAGTCGAACTGGCCGTCGATGGCCTTGGCGTAGGGGTCGAGCAGTAGCTTGTTCGGGTTGCAGCGGTGCCCGGCGGCCGGGTCGTAGGGGCCGTGCACCCGGTAGCCGTAGCGCTGGCCGGGCTCGACCCCGGGCACGAAGACGTGCCAGACGAAGGCGTCGACCTCGGGCAGGTCGACCCGGGTCTCGGTGCCGTCCTCGGTGAACAGGCACAGCTCGACCCGCTCGGCGACCTCGCTGAACAGGGCGAAGTTGGTGCCGTAACCGTCGTAGGTGGCGCCCAGCGGGTAGGCCTTGCCGGGCCAGACCTGCAGTTGGGTGGAAGGTGCCGGGGCGTCAGGCAAGGGAGGCTCTCTTCTCGAACGGGGAGTCACCGAGGGGGCACTTTTCTGCACCGTCGGTCACTGCACCACGGGAACGCCGCCCCTGCCACTCGGCAGGCTGGGCCCATCGGCGGGACAACTCACGGTTAGTGCTACCTAAGTTACGCAGGTGACAGCCACCCACCCGGTGCACAACCGTCGTTCCGGCGCTGACCTGCAGTGATGGAGATAGGTTAGCCTCACCTACTTCTTTTGACAGATTCAAAAGAAGGGTTCAGGGTGGACCTCAGCAGCCGAACGTAGAGGAGCCCGATCATGACCACCTTCGCGTCCCAGAACACCGGGAACACCGGTTTCCACGCCTCCGCGATCCTGGGGGCCAACCTCCAGCGCGTGCTGGTCGACCTGGTCGCCCTGCACCTGTACGGCAAGCAGGCGCACTGGAACATCGTGGGGAAGAACTTCCGCGACCTGCACCTGCAGCTCGACGAGATCGTCGACCTGGCCCGCGAGCACAGCGACACGATCGCCGAGCGGATGCGCGCCCTCGACGTGGTGCCCGACGCCGGCCCCAAGGCGGTCTGCGCCCAGACCACGCTGAGCGACTTCGGCTCCGACGAGGTCGACACCGCCGAGGCGGTGGACAAGATCACGCTGATGCTGCGCGAGACCGCGGCCACCGCGCGCGCCGTGCACGACGACGTGGACAACGAGGACCCGACCACGGCCGACCTGCTGCACAGCATCATCCACGACCTGGAGAAGCAGGCCTGGATGGTCTCCTCGGAGAACCGCAGCCCGCGCAAGGGCTGATCCCTACGAAGTAAACAGTCCTCTACGGTTGCGGACGGACCCGGTGCTCAGCAGAACCAGCACCGGGTTCCGGCCACCTCCGGTCTGCCGGCTACCAGCATGGCCGGCAGGCCGGCCGGGAGGGCGTCTGACAGGCTGCGGCCCATGACGGTCACCGCAGCGCCCCTTGGTATCACCGGCTCCACCGGCAATCTGGGCGGTTGCGTCGCCCGCCGCCTGGCCGAGGCGGGCGTGGCCCAGCGCCTGCTCGTGCGCGATGTCACCCGCGCCCCCGAGTTCTCCGAGGCGCGGCCGATCACCTACGCCGACACGCCCGCCGTGCGCGAGTCGCTGGCCGGCCTGAAGACGCTGTTCATGGTCTCCGGCACCGAGTCGCCCACTCGGGTCGACGAGCACTGCGCCTTCGTGGACGCGGCCGTCGCCTCCGGGGTCGAGCACATCGTCTACGTCTCGTTCTTCGGCGCCGCGCCCGACGCCACGTTCACGCACGCCCGCGACCACTGGCACACCGAGCAGCATCTGCGCTCCAGCGGGGTGGCCTTCACCTTCCTGCGCGACAACCTGTACGCCGACTTCCTGCCCGGGATGGCCGGCGACGACGGGGTGATGCGGGGGCCGGCCGGCGAGGGGCGGGTGGCGGCCGTGGCCCAGGACGACATCGCCGAGGTGGCCGTCGCGGTGCTGCGCGATCCAGCCGGGCATGCCGGTCGCAGCTGGGACCTCACCGGGCCGGAGGCTCTTACGCTGGGGGAGGTCGCGGCCACGATCACCGAGGTGACCGGGCGGCCGGTGCGCTTCGAGAACGAGACCCTGGCCCAGGCCCGGGCCTCTCGGGCGGGCTACGGGGCCCCGGAGTGGCTGGTGAAGGCGTGGATCTCCACCTACACCGCCATCGCCGCCGGAGAGCTGGCCACCGTCAGCACCGCCGTCGAGGACATCACCGGTCACCCGGCCAAGAGCCTGGCCCAGCTGTTGCGCGAGGCCTGATCAGTCCATCAACCCGGCGTCCTGGCCGGACACCCCGTCCTTACGGTGCGGAGGGGCCTCACCGGCAGCCTGCTCATCGATCTTCTGGCCCGGGTAGCCGGCCAGCGCCTGCCGCCGGTCGGGGGCCTGGCTCACGTCGCCGCCGCGCAGCACGTCCGGTGCCGGGGCGTCGGTGGCCGCGGGCTCGGCGCCGGTTCCTTCGTTCACTCCCTGCTGCTCGACCAGCTCGGGGTTCTCCTTGTTCGCCATACCCGCGACCCTGGCACCGGCCGGCGACGACCGCACGCCCACACGCTGGCTCCCGGCCATCAGGGCTGATGCCCGGCGTACTCCGACTCGGGGATCAGGTCCTTGGTGAACGGGGCCCGCAGCGTGGGCAGCAGGTGGCGGAAGTTCAGCGCCAGGGCGACCAGGGCGGCCAGGCCGTACACGCCGCACAGGATCACCCGGCCCTCGGTGCTGGTGACCGGGAACTGCACCAGGAACAGGGCCAGGAGCAGCCAGGCGGACCAGCGGTGGAACCGCAGCCCCAGGATCAGCGCGATGCCGAGCATGGTCTGCGCGGCCGTCAGCAGCATCTCCTCGACCTGCCGGTCGTCGAGCGGCAGCGCCGGCTCGCCCCCACCCGCCCAGTAGGCCATCGGCAGGGAGCCCACCAGGAGCGTCCACTGGTTGACCTTCGCCGAGATCAGCGTGCCGATCGCCGCCGTCGCGTTGCCCCGCGCGGCGAACATGATCGCGATGATGAACTCCGGGGCCTCCGAGGCCAGCGGCGCCACCCACTGCACCAGCAGGAACTCGTCGATCCCGAGGTCCTCGCCGCCCTCCACCAGGCTGTGGGCGAACGGCTCGGCGGCGATCAGCACCACCGCCGCCGCGAACACGAACAGCGCCACCAGCGTCCAGCGCCGGGTGGTGATGGGCAGCGCCCCGATCACCGCCGACGTGCCGCGCAGCTTCGGCTCCTCGACCGGGCCGCGGCTGAGCCGGTAGGCGTAGTAGCCGAACCAGATGAACAGCAGCCCGCCCATCCACACGTGGATCTGCGCGGTGAGCGGCATGATGAACGCGAAGACGCCCGCGAACAGCAGGAATCCGAGCTCCAGACGGTTGCCCGCGTCGAGCGGCAGCACGTGCCCACGCCGGTCGTGCACCCGGCGCAGACCCCACAGGCCGACCAGCACCACCACCGGCCAGCCCAGCCCGAGCAGCAACCGGTTCGAGCCGGTCATGTTCGCCGCCGCGTACTGCACGTAGTCGGGATTACTGCCTGCCGTGTAGGCGTAGTACAGGTCGACCGCGTACTCGGGCAGCACCGCGATCAGGGCCAGGATGGCGATCGCCAGGCCCCCGGAGATGTCCACCTGGGCCGCCTCGGCCGCCCAGGCCAGCACGAACGAGGCGGCGAAGACCGCGGCCCCGAACACCAGCATCGCCACCACCGGCTCGACGTGCAGGCCCGAGAACCGCACGACCACGGCGGGCAGGGACAGCAGCACGCACAGGCCGACCGAGGTGAACAGGCGCCGGGTGGGCACCCGGGTGGTTACGTCGGAGGATGTCGTGGACACGCCAGGTTGCTCCCGCGCTCGCTCGGACGGACCCGGAGCGGTCGTGCCCGCTCCGCGCCCATCCTGCGGTCTTGTCCCGTTCTGCGCCTCTCGAACACCTCAGTCGAGGCAGAACTCGTTGCCCTCCGGGTCGGCCATCACGATGTGCCCGAAGCCCATCGGCGGTTCCGGCTCCACCCGCTGCACCCGGCGCGCGCCCAGGCCGCTGAGCCGGTCGCACTCCTTCTCGAGCGCGGCCATCCGTTCCTCCCCCCGCAGTTCGGGCGCCACCCGCACGTCCAGGTGCACCCGGTTCTTGACCGTCTTGCTCTCGGGCACCTGCTGGAAGAACACCCGCGGCCCCTGGCCCTGCGGGTCCTCCACGGCCGAGCGGGTGTTGCGCTGATCCGCCGGCACCCCGATGCCGGCCAGGAACTCCTGCCAGGCCTCGAGCGGGTCGGCCCCCTCGGCCGGCGCGACTCCGGGCGGGCCGGGGATGACGTAGCCGAGCACCTCGGACCAGAACCGGGAGAGCCCGGCCGGGTCGTGGGCGTCGATCGTGACCTGGAATCCGCGGCTCATCGCGAGGCTCCGTTCTCGGGTCGGGTGTGCACGTAGAGGTCCCGCAGCAGGCAGACCTCGGACAGATGATGGATCAGTTCCCGGTTGATGTGCAGCACCAGGTCGGCCATCGGCCGGTCGGGATAGGCGGGTTCCTTCGGGCCCACCGGAACCGCCAGATCGGCTTCACTGAGCCCCTTCAGACCGGTCAGCCAGCGGTCGAGCTGCGTTTCCAGTTGCGTCAGAGCCGTTCTGGCGTCTCCGGCGTACTCCCAGGTCTCATAATCGGCTGCCTCGAAACCGAAATGAGCGGCATTGCGCATCGCCAGCACCCCTACGATCACGTGCCCCAGCCGCCAGGCGATCGTGGTGAAGGGGGCGGGTTCGGGCTGCGGGAAGGCGAAGTCGATGGTGTGCGCGCCGGTCCCGAACTGCGTGGTCAGATCACTGCGGACCCGGACGTTCCAGGCGTCCGCGACCGGGGCCCAGAAATACTCCTCGTCGGCCAAACCCTCCAGCCGGTCTCGCAATTGGGTGTTCCAGTGGTGTTCCCACTGCTCGATCAGGACTTCGTTCCAGTTCAGTGTGTCCATGAGAGGCAGCCTGCCAGGCTATGCGGACAGGGTCGGTCCGCAATGGATGCGAGAGTGGGGGTGAAGTCGGCCGACCAGAAGGGCTAGGTGCATCGATGCCGAACGACCGGCCGCACTCGGGCACAGCGTCCAGTAGGGCACCGATTGAGGACGTCGGTAGCGCCTCGGGCGCCCACGTCGGCCAGGGTGGTGGTCAGGATCTGCGGACGACCGAGCGGGTGCTGACGCTGCTCGGCCTGCTGCAGCAGCGCCAGGTGTGGACGGGCCCCGAGTTGGCCGAGCGCCTGGCGGTGACGCCGCGCACGGTGCGGCGCGACGTGGACCGGCTGAGGGCTCTGGGCTATCCGGTGCAGGCCGGCCCGGGGGCCGGTGGCGGCTACCGGCTGGGGCCCGGTCAGGAACTGCCGCCGCTCCTGCTCGACGACGAAGAGGCGATCGCCACGGCGGTGGCCCTGCTGGCCGGGGCCGGCTGGATCGGCGGGCCGTCGTCCACCGCGCAGGCCAATCCGGACGCGACCGACGCCACCCTGCGCGCCCTGAGCAAGCTCGACCAGGTGCTGCCCGCCCGGCTGCGCCAGGAGGTGCGCGCCCTTTCCGAGGCGGTCGAGTCGTTCGGCGGCGGCCGGACCCCGCTCGATCCGGAGGCGCTGCTGACCCTGGCCCGGGCCTGCCGCGACCAGGTCGAGGCCGGATTCGGCTACCGCACCGGCGCTCCCGAGCCGGTGTCGCAGCAGCGGCGGGTGGAGCCGTACCGCCTGGTGGCCTCCGACCGGCGCTGGTACCTGTTCGCCTTCGACCTCGACCGCGACGACTGGCGCACCTTCCGGCTCGACCGCATGTCCGAGGTGCACGCCCGCACCTGGCGTTTCACCCCGCGCCCGGCACCCGATGCCGCGCGCTACGTCCAGGAGGCAGTGACCACAAGGGTCTACCCCCAGCAGGCGAGGTTCCGAGTGCACTCCCCCGCCACCGTCGTCCGCAATCAGATCCCGCCCTCCACCGCCGCGGTGGTGGAGATCGACGCATCCAGCTGCGAGGTGTCCAGCGGCGCAGCCCATCTCGACACCGTGCTGGCGCACGTGCTGCTGCTCGGCCACGCCTTCGAGGTCCTGGAGCCGCCCGGTCTGGCCGACCGGGCCCGCGAACTCGGGCACCGGCTGCTCGGCGCCGCCGGCCCGCAACCGCGAAAGGCCGGTCCAGCCCCCGGATAGAGGGCGGGACCGGCCTTGACGCCGGAAGACCTACTTGTAGGTGATGTCCGAGGACGAGTACTTGCAGTACGTACCGTCGGCCCCGGAGCCGGTCTTCTTCGGCTCCTTGCCACTGCTGTTGCCGGTGAACTTGTCGCAGATCGAGATCTTCTTGTTCTTGTCGTACAGGCGCACGTTCTTGAACGTGGCCGTGTCCTTGTAGTTGGTGTTGATCCCGACCAGCGACTTGCCGGGCTCCACCACCAGGATGTTGTCCAGCTCGACCGAGCGCTGGTACTGGGTCGAGCAGTTGCCGCAGGAGCGGTACAGCTTGCCGAAGTCCTGGACCACGAAGTCCTTGATCACCAGCTTGCCGGTGCCGTTGTGCTGGAAGACCTTGTCGCTGGCCTTCTTCGCGCCACCACCGGTGATGGTCATGACCTGACCGGACTTCTTGCCCTTCTGGGTGGCGGCGTCCTCGCCCACGTCCTCCCACCACACGTTGGACAGCGTGCAGGTGCCCTCGCAGTGGATGCCGTCGCCGGCCTTGGCACCGATGATGACGTTCTTCACCGTGCCGCCGTCGGCCACCTTGAACAGCGGGTCCTGGCTCTCGCCCTGGTCGCCGCCCCAGCCCTGGAACCGCTTGCCCTTACCGTCGAAAGTGCCACTGACGGGCTGCGTCTTGGTCAGGTTGGTGGTGCCGGTGGGCGTCGGCCAGGTCGTGCTCAGCGCCTTCGGCGTCGCGGCCGCGGCCGCGCTCTTCACCGTGGCCGACGAGGACGAGGACGTCGAGTTGGCGGCAGTGGCGACCGAACCGGCCACCGCGGCCAGCGCGACACCGGCGATCAGACCGCTCCAGAGGCGGCGACGGCCGGTGAACGTACGCTTCAGACCACCGCGCGTGGGGCTTTTCATGCGGTTACCTTTCCGGGCAGAGGACCGCGAGGGCCCGAGGCCGTCAAGTGACCTCGGGAGTCCTCACGGAGGATTCGCCGCGCGGGGCCGGTGAGCCGGCCGGGTCCGCCCTGAACGGTCCCGACCGGCGTCGCTCGGCGGGCCTGCCCTGAACAGGCCCGAACGGTTTCCCGGCCCGCCCTGAACGGGCTGGGAGACCATCGGGCACCACCGGCGCCCCGCGCTTCTGACGCCCCCTAAGTCCGTCGCCGGGCCCGAAAGGTTGCCCCCGCAGCGAAAACTTTTTTCGCTCGGGCCTCACCGGGCCACCGACCTGCACTCATGACTCACCGTTGATCCGCGACGACGCCCGGATCAAGAAGACAAGGCCGATGTCCGCTTCGTACCAATGGGAATCCGCCGCCGGAGCGGGCTAACTGGAGGAACGGGTGACGTGACCCGCCGATCCCCACAACGGGGCGCCTGACACAGGCAGGGGATCGGCGGGCACGCTCCAGACCCACCGCGCGCGCCGCCCACCAACGGCGCCGCGGTCGGAAGGCACCACCCCGCCGACATTCCCTCCGTCGCGGGCGTGGTGCAGGTGCGCGTCCGGTCCGCGGCCCTTCGGGCGCCTCCTCGGAGCCGGGCGCGCACCGCTCCCCGGCCCGGCATGAGGCAATGATGGATATTTACTGTCGAGACGACAGTTGATATCCATCATTAACTCATGACTGGTCTGGCCATGCTCATCGCCTGTCCCGAACCCGAACGGGTCGAACTGGACGTACTGAACCGCATCGACGAGTTGCGGGAGCGACTTCGGTGGCAGCTCCATGAGCCCCGCCGCTGGAGCGGTTCTCTCCGGCGGCTGTCGCTTGCTCGGGCCATCCAGGGTTCCAACAGCATCGAGGGCTACGACGCCCGCCTTGACGACGCAGCGGCAGTGGCCCTGGGCGAGGATCCTCTCGACGTGGGCGAAGAGACACAACGAGCGCTGGCCGGCCACCGGGATGCGATGACTCATGTCCTGCAACTGCGCCAGGACGAGGAGTTCGAGCACTCCACCCAGCTGATCAAGTCGCTGCACTTCATGATGACCAGCTACAGCCTCGCCAACCGGCCCGGTCTGTGGCGCACCGGTCAGGTGTACGTACAGAAGGAGGACACCGGCCAGATCGTCTACGAGGGCGCCGACCCGGCCGACGTACCGGCTCTGATGCGCGCTCTGGTCACGCGACTGAACGAGGAACGGTCCGCAGACGCCGGGCACGCCCTGCTGTACGGCGCGATGGCCCATCTCAATCTGGTGATGGTGCACCCGTTCAAGGACGGCAACGGGCGCATGGCCCGGTGCCTGCAGAGTCTGGTCCTGGCCCGCAGCGGCCTGCTGAGCCCGGTCTTCCTGAGCATCGAGGAATACCTGGGCAAGAACACCCAGGACTACTACGAGGTGCTGGCCCGGGTGGGCCAGGGGCGGTGGTCACCGGAGGCCGATGCCCGCCCGTGGATCCGGTTCGCCCTGCTGGCGCATCTGCGCCAGGCGGCCACGATGCTGCGACGCGTAGATGAAAGCGCCAAGTTGTGGATCGGAATGGAAACCCTTGCTGCTCAACACAAACTGCCCGACCGCTGCCTTACCGCGCTCTTCGATGCGGCATCCGGGCTCCGGGTACGCAATGCCACCTACCGCAGCAGCCTGCGCGACAGCGGCGAAGACGAGATCAGTTTCCAGACCGCCAGCCGTGACCTGAAGTCGATGGTCGACGCGGAACTACTGGTGGCAACGGGAGAACGGCGAAACCGGGTGTACACCGCAGGCCGCGATCTGCAACTGCTGCGCCAGGGCATCGTCGCGCAGCGGGATCCCCGAGACGACAGTGACCCCTTTGCCTAGGGCGCCGCACCGGGCCGGGCACCGGCCCAACGGCTCGCGGGGGCGGCGAGCGCGGTGAAGATCAGGGCCAGGGCGGCGATGCCGAGCAGGGCGGTGCGCAGGCCGGAGGCGTCGGCGAGCAGGCCCACGTAGCCGGGGCCGAGCAGGAAGCCCAGGTAGGCGGTGGTGGCCACGGCCGAGGTGGCGCGCCCGCGGCGGGCGGGGTCGACGGTGCGCAGGCCGTAGCTGATCAGGGTGGGGAAGAGGGTTGCGGTGCCCAGGGCGGCGACGGCCAGGCCCAGCAGCGCCACGGGCACATTGGGGGCGGTGGCGAGCACGACGGTGCCCACGGTGGCTGCGGCTCCCCCGGCGATCAGGAGCTGCACCGGATGGCTGCGGGACAGCGGGGCCAGGATGAGGCGGGCCAGGGCTGCGGCGGCGGCGAAGGTGGCCGGCGCGGTGGCGGCAAGCTGGGGTGAGGCAGCGAACGACTCGGTGATGAACACGGCGCCCCAGCTCTGGTGGGCGTTCTCGGTGGCGTAGGCGAGGGCGCCGATCAGGCCGAGGGCGAGCAGGGGGGCGGTCAGGCCCGGGGAAGACGAAGGGCGCGGTGCGGGCCCAGGGGTGACGCCGGTGAACGAGGTGCCCCGCCAGACCAGAGCGCTGAACAGCAGGATGGCCAGCAGGGCGACGGTGAACGTGCCAGTCAGGCCCGGGCCGCCGAGCAGGGCCCCGGCGCTGAGGCTGGACCCGACCACCGCCAGCGAGAAGGTTCCGTGGGCGCGGGTGACCAGGGGGCGGGCCGTGCGGTGCTCGACCTGGCCGGCCAGGGTGTTGATGGCCACGTCGGTCGCCCCCGAGGTGGCTCCCACCAGCAGCATCCCGGCGACGACCCAGGCGAACCCCTGTGCCGCCAGCGCGACCACCACACCACTGGCCCCCAGCAGGCCGAGCAGCACGGCGGTGAGGCGCAGGCCCAGACGATCGGTGAGCCGGCCGGTGAGGAACATGGCCGGGAGGGCACCGACGCCGACGAAGAGCAGGGATCGGCCCAACTGCCCCTCCGTCAGCCCGGCCTGGGTGCGCAGGGCGGGCAGGGCGGCGCCCCAGGTGCCCCAGAAGACGCCCATCCCGGCGAAGGCTGCGTACGCGGCGAGAGCGCTGGGGTGCGGTCGCGACGAGTTCATCTGTGTAACGTTACACAGCTAGGGTGGGGTCGTGCCAGGCCAATCCGGGCGACCCGGGACCGGGAGCCGACGCCCCACCGTCAAGGACGTGGCCGCCGCGGCCGGGGTGGGCGTGATGACCGTGTCGTACACCTTCAACCAGCCCTCGCGGGTGGCCGAGGCCACCCGGCACCGGGTGCTCGAGGCTGCCGAGAGGCTCGGCTACCGGCGCCCCGACAGCACCGCCCGGGCCCTGCGCTCGGGCCGCACCGGCCAGCTCGGGGTGGTTCTCGGCGAGCACCTCTCCTACGCCTTCGACGATTCGCAGGCCGCACAGTTCCTGGCCGGGGTGGCCGAGGTGTGCGTCGAGGAGGGGCTGGGCATGGTGCTGATCCCCACCCGCGGCGATGCCGGCGACGTGGACCGGGTTCTCGCCGCCGCGGTCGACGCGTATGTGCTGTGGACCACGAGCGACGACGACCCGGTGCTGCCCGCGGTGGCCGGCAGCGGCCGTCCCGCGGCGATCCAGGGTGGGCCGGAACACCCTGGCATCACGGCCGTCTCGCCCGACGACCGGCAGGCGGCGGCCGCCCTGGCCGGAGCCGTACTGGAAGACGGGCGCACTCCCGTCGTTCTCAGTTTCCCGCTCGACCGCACCCGCGAGCCGTCCTTGGTCCCGGCCCGGGAACTACCGTCGGACATCCCTTTTCCGGTCACCCGCAACCGGCTCGCCGGGTATCGCGACGCACTCGGCGAGCGCTGGTCCGACACCCTGGTCGCCGTGGTCGCCCAGAACCACCGCCTTCAGGGCCGGAACGCGATTGAGGACGTCCTCGAGCGGCTTTCCGGCTCGTCTCCGGTCATTCTCGCGATGAGTGACGAACTGGCTCTGGGAGCCCGGGAAGCGGCCGGTGACGACGCCGTCGTCACTGGCTGGGACGCGTCCGTAAAAGCTCTCGAGGCGGGCATCGTGTCGGTCACCAACCCGCTGCGTGAGCAGGGCCGGCTGTGCGCGCAGGCCGCGCTCGGGCCGGGGACCGGCCCGGCGCCCACGATCACCTGGGAGATCGCCGACCCGCGACGGGGCTGAGCTGCCGATCTTGAGCGGGTAGGTGATGCTGTGCGGGTGCAGAACAGGTGGTCGCGGACCCGGTCAGCCGTGACCAGAGTGCTGTCGGGAACCCGGGCCGGGCTGGTGAAGACGGACACGGCCCTACTGTCGGCCGGGGCCGCGCTGTACGGCACCCTGGCCGCGATCCCCGCCTTCCTGGTGGCGATCGCCGCGGCCGGGCTGATGTTCGGCCGCGAGCGGATCGCCGACTACGGGGCCAGCCTGGCCGCCGCCATCCCGGACGAGCAGGGCGCTGACGGCTGGGTGGACGCGCTGTTCGGGGCGGGCCTGTCCCTGTCGCTGCTGCCGGTGCTGTTCGCAGTGTTCATGGCCTCGGCCTACGGCCGCGGGCTGAGCAAGGCGCTGGTCCGGCTGGTGCCGGAGAAGCACCGGGCCGCTCCCCCGCCCTCGCTGCGGGCCCGGTTGCTCACCCTGCCGCTGGTCGGCCTGGCGCCGCTGATGCTGGTGGCCCTGCTGATGATCAGCCCGACGGTGGAGCACCTGGTGAACCAGAACGGCGTGGCCGGCGCCCTGGCCGCCTCGTACCTCAGCCTGAACCTGATCTGGGTGATCCTCTGGGCGCCGCTGGCCTGGATGTACCGGGTGATCGCACCGGGCCGGCCGAGCTGGCGGGCGGCCTGGATCTCGGCCGTCGTCACGGCCGCCTTCCTCTCCGGCTTCCTGCAGGGCTTCACCCTGTTCCTGGCCCTGCCGGTCGATCTCGGGCGGCCGTTCGGCGGGCTGGGGATCATCGGCGTGATCACCGGGCTGCTGCTGTGGCAGTGGGTGCTGCACGCGGTGGTCTGCGTGGGCTACGCGCTCTGCTGGGCGGTGGAGTCGGAGGTCCGCTCCTGAGTGGAGCTGGAAAGCACTCCAGAAAAGGCGATCACAAGCAGCCCGGCGATGGGCACCACGATCAGCCCCACACGGAGCGAGGTGGCGTCGGCGACCGCGCCGACCACCGGAGGCGCGACCAGGAAGCCCACCCGCAGCAGCCAGCTCACCACGGTCAGGCCGACTCCTGGCGGCAGGCCGGGGATCTCGTCGGCGCCGTGCATGGCCGCCGGGATCAGCGTGGCGATGCCCAGACCGGCCAGGCCGAAACCGGCGATGGTGCCGGGGATCGTGGGCACCAGCAGGGCCGCGCCCATGCCCAGGGTGACGATCAGCCCACCGGCGCGGGCCACCTGGCGCTGGCCGAAGCGGTCGACCAGCGGGTCGCCGAGCATCCGGCCGACGAACTGCAGGCCCTGGAGGGCGATGAAGCCCAGGCCGGCGACGAAGGTGGTGGCGCCGAGCGAGTCGGACAGGTAGATGGCCGCCCACGAGGCTCCCGAGTCCTCGGCCACCGCTCCCCCGGCCGCGATCGTCACCAGTGCCAGCAGCACTCCGACCCGGGCCAGGGTCCAGGCACCCCTGACCACGCTGCCCGGCTCGACGGCCTCCGCCTGCTCCCGCGGTTCCGGCCCGGGAAGGAGCCAGCGGTAGGAGGAGGCCGACAGAGCACCGAACACCACCGCGGAGATGACCATGTGAGTGGTCACCGGCACGCCGAGAGCGGCCAGTCCCGCGCCCATCGCACCGCCCAGCACCGCGCCTGCGCTCCAGACCGCGTGGAAGGAGTTGAGGATGGACCGCCCGTAGAGGCGCTGAACCCGCAGGCCGTGCGAGTTCTGGGCAACATCGGTGATCGAGTCCATCGCCCCGGCCAGGAACAGCGCGGCGGCCAGGGCGGCCCAGGCCGGAGCCAGCCCGGCCCCGACGAAACCGACGGCGGCCAGCAGGGTGGCCGCGATAGCGACTCGGGACGAGCGGAACCGCTGGATCAGCACACCCGCACTCAGCCCGGCCACCAGCGCGCCCAGCGGGTAGGCGGCCACCGCGCTGCCGAACGCCGCGTTGGAAAGGTCCAGCCCCTCCTTGATCTCGGGGTAGCGCGGCAGCAGGTTGGCGAAGAGCCCGCCGTTGGTGAAGAAGAGGACGGCCACGGCGAAGCGGGCCCGGCCCGGGGTGGTGCTCATCGGTTCAGCAGTCTCGGTTCTCAGGGAGTTCAGGTGAAGTCAGGTGGAGGAGCGCTGGATCAGCGTAGAGGGCAGGAACATCGAGGCGGCTCCCTCGCCCTCGATCCGGCCCAGCAGCAGACGCACCATCTCCCGGCTGATCCGCTCGAACGGCTGGCGCATGGTGGTCAGGCCCGGGTCGAGGTGCTCGGCCACGCCGGCGTCGTCGAAACCGCCCACCCGTACGTCCTGCGGGATGCGCCGGCCCGCCTCACGCAGCGCCGCACAGGCTCCGGCGGCCATCAGGTCGGAGGCCACGAACACCCCGTCCAGATCGGGCACCCGCTCCAGCAGGGCCCGCATCCCGGCCTCACCGCTGAGCCGCGAGTAGTCGCCGTGCACGATGAGTTCCGGGCGGACCGGCAGCCCGGCCGCCACCAGGGCCTGCTTGTAGCCCTCCAGCCGCTGGAACCCACCGGGGGTGTCCATCTGCCCGGTGATGTGCGCGATGGTGCGGGCGCCGCGGGCGATCAGGTGGCTGGTCATCTGCCGGCCACCGTCGAGGTCGTCGGCGCCGACCATGCTGATCCGCGACTCCAGGCCGGGGAACCGCCCGCACACCACCGTCGGTACCCCGGTGGCCAGGAGCTCCTCGGCCACCGGGTCGACGGCGTGGCTGGAGACCAGCAGCACCCCGTCGACGTGCCGGGCCGAGACGTAGCCGACCGCCCGCTCCCGGTCGGCCGGGGTGCCCGCGGTGACCAGGGTGAGCAGGATGCCGTGCTCGGCCAGGGCCCGGGTGCAGCCGCTCATCAGGCGGGCGAACGTCGGGTCCTCGAACAGGATGTGCTGGGGCTCGCTGAGCAGGAAGGCGACCGTGTTGGAGCGGCCCAGGGCGAGGGTCCGGGCGGCGTGGTTGGCGGTGTACCCGGTCTCGGCGATCGCCCGGGCCACCGCGTCCATCGCCTCCGGGCTGACCCGCTCGCCCCCGTTGAGGAACCGCGAGACGGTGCCTCGGGAAACCCCCGCGACGCTGGCCACGTCGCGGATGGTGGGGCGCTTGTCGCCCGGTCTGAGCTGCACGTCGGAAGGCTACTTCAGCTCTTCACGGCGCCGGCGGCCAGATCGACCTGCCAGAACCGCTGCAGCAACAGGAACAGCGCCAGCAGGGGCAGGATCGACAGCAGCGCTCCCGGGATCACCAGCGCGTACATGGCCGGCTGCTGGGCCCCCTGGTTGAGCAGACCGGACAGGCCCACGGTGACCGGGAACAGCTTGTCGTCGCCGAGCATCACGTAGGGCAGCAGGAAGTTGTTCCAGATCGCCACGAACTGGAACAGGAACACCGTGACCAGGCCGGGCACCATCATCGGGAGCACCACCGAGCGGAACACCCGCCAGTCCTTGGCGCCGTCGGTGCGGGCCGCCTCGATCACCTCGTCCGGCACCGCGGCGGAGACGTAGATCCGCGCCAGGTAGATGCCGTAGGGGCTGATGATGCTGGGCAGCAGGACGGCCCAGTAGGTGTTCGTCAGGCCGAGTTTCGCGAACAGCAGGTACTGCGGCACGGCCAGGATCACGCCGGGCACCAGCACGCCGGCCAGCAGGATGTTGAACAGGGCGGCGCGGCCGGGGAAGCGGTACTTGGCCATCGCGTAGCCGGCCATCGCCGAGACCAGGGTGGAGAGCGCGGCCCCGACCCCGGCGTACAGCGCGGTGTTGGCCATCCAGCGCCAGAACAGCCCGTCGCGGTAGGCCGTCAGGTCGGCGATGTTGCTGAACAGGCTGCCGCCGGGGGCGTAGGTGAAGGTGGAGAACAGCTCGTTGGAGGCCTTGCTGGAGGCCATCAGCACCCAGACCACCGGGATCAGGCAGTAGATCGCGCCGACCACCAGGATGCCGGTGCCGAACACGCTCGGCCTCTGCTGGGCGGTACGGGGTTTCGGGGTACCCGCCAGGGTGACGGTGCTCATCGGTTCTCCTCCTGGGCGAAGGCTCGCTTCTGCACCAGGCGCAGGAAGCCGAAGGACAGCACGAACGTGGCCACGGCGAGCACCACCGAGGTGGCCGAGGCGGCGTAGATGTCGTTACGGGTGAACGCGTCCCGGTAGATCATCATCAACGGGCTCCAGCTGGTGGAGATGTTGTTGGTCAGCGGGCGCAGCACGGTGGGCTCGGCGAACACCTGCAGGGTGGTGATCATCCCGAAGACCGAGGTCATGATCAGCGAGGGGACGATGATCGGGACCTTGATCCGCCAGGCGATCTGCAGCTCGGAACAGCCGTCGATCCGGGCCGCCTCGTACAGCTCGGAGGGGATCGAGCGCAGTGCGGTGTAGAGCACGATCATGTTGAAGCCGACGCCGCCCCAGACCGCGATGTTGGCGATCGCGAACAGCACCAGGCCGGGCGCCATCGGCTCGGGCAGGGTGACCCCCACCTGCTCGGCGGCGTAGTTGAAGGGGCTGACCGCCGGCAGGTAGAGGAAGCCCCACAGCAGCGAGGAGATCACCGCGGGAACCGCGTAGGGCATGAAGATGACCAGGCGGGCGAAGCGCCGGGCCCGCACCCGCACCGAGTCCAGCAGCAGGGCGAAGAGCAGGGCCAGGCCGAGCATCACCGGGATCACGACCAGGCCGTAGCCGAGCACCCGCAGCACGCTGGACAGGAAGTCCGGGTCGGAGAGGGTGCGGCCGTAGTTGGACAGCCCGCCCCAGACCTCGGTGCGGGCCCCGGGCCCGAGTCCCAGACCCTCGACCTTCACCGTACGCAGGCTGAGATAAGCCGTGTACAGGATGGGGACGGCGATCGAGAACACGAACAGGGCGACGGCGGGCAGCATGAACACGTACGGGGCCCGGGGGACCCGGATCCGCCGCCGGCCGGGCGGTGGGTCGGGAACCCGTTCGGGTACCACGCTCGTGCGGTCGTTGGTCACGCTGGTCATCGTCGACTCCTGCTCATCGGGCCCGGGACTGTGCCGACCGGGTTCTTACTTGACGTTGAACCCGTTGGCCTTGAGGTCGTCCAGCGTCTGGGTCTGCATGGTGGTCAGCGCCTCGGCGAAGGAACTGGCCTTCTTCGCGGTGGCCGCCTTGCCGAAGGCGTCGTTGAAGGCGCTGTAGGCGACGTTGGTGTTCGGGCCGTAGGTGAAGCTGTTCACGGTGCCCGCCACCGAACCGGCGATGTCGTAGAAGTCGGCCTGGCTCTTGAAGAACGCCGGCGGCTCGGTCAGCGCGGCGCCCGAGTTGACGGTGTCGGCCGGGTAGACGTTGCTGATGCTGGCGAGCGCCTTGACCCCCTCCGGGCTGGTGTTCAGCCAGGTGGCGAACTCGGCGGCAGCGGCCTTGTTCTCGGACTGGGAGGTGACCGCCGTGGCCGAACCGCCCCAGGCGCCGGTGACGTTCTCGCCCGCGCTCCACTGCGGGATCGGGGCGACCTTCCACTTGCCCTCGGTGTCGGCGGCGTTGCCGGCCAGCACGCCCGGCGCCCAGACCGCACTGACCCAGCCCACCTGAGAACCGTCGTTCAGGGCGGCGTTCCAGGCCGGGGTGTACATCGGGGTGTTGTCGATGACGCCCTCCTCGACCAGACCGCCCCAGTACTGGGCGACCTTCTTCGAGGGCTCGGAGTCGATCGCGACGCTCCAGGCGTCACCGTCGATGCCCCACCAGCTGGCCCCGGCC
The DNA here is from genome assembly GCF_030269265.1 of Kineosporia sp. NBRC 101677. Classification (NCBI taxonomy): domain Bacteria; kingdom Bacillati; phylum Actinomycetota; class Actinomycetes; order Kineosporiales; family Kineosporiaceae; genus Kineosporia; species Kineosporia sp. NBRC 101677. The sequence continues at coordinate 388,242 of NZ_BSTA01000004.1, read as the reverse complement.
TGCTGGGTGAGACCGGCGAACAGGCCGGCGTCGTTGGCCGAGAAGGTACCGAGGAACTTCTTCGGGTCGTCCTCGTTGATCTTCCGCGCCGCCTCGGCGTACTCGTCCCAGGTCTTGGGCACCTCGAGGCCGAGCTTCTCGAACACGTCGGCGCGGTAGTAGAACATCAGCGGGGCGGCGTCCTGGGGCACCGCGTAGACCGCGTCGGTGCCCAGAGTGACCGCGTTCCAGGTGCCTTCGGCGAAGTGACCCTTCACGTCGTCGCCCAGCTGGCCCTTGATGTCGGCCAGGGCGCCGGCGCCCACCATGGTCGGGATGGCCTGGTACTCCGCCTGCATCACGTCGGGCGCGCCGCTGCCGGCCTTGATCGCGGTGAGCAGCTTGGTGACCGCGGGGTCGCCGCCGTCCTGCTTGTTGACGGTGACGTGGATGTCGGGGTGCGCCTGGTTGAAGACCTCGACGGTCTTGTCCATCTCCGGCGCCCACGACCAGAAGTTCAGCTCGACCTTCTCGCCGGGCTTGCGGGGCGCGTCACCGGTCTGACTGTCGGCGTCGGAGTCCGAGGACCCGCCGCAGGCGCTCAGCAGCAGGGCGGAAAGGGTGAGGGTGACCAGACTGCCGCGCAGCGTTCGCCGCATGACGTCCTCCTTGCGAAGCATCAGCTTCGTCGTTGAAGCGGGCGGCGGCCGGTCGTGCGGCGCCGCGTGTGACCGGTCACAACGTGACATTGAAAAACGCCGGTGTCAACGTTTCGTCAGATCACGAATTGGTCGCACGCATGCTCACCACCTGGGGCTTTGCCTCAGCGCAAATTCATGGGACCGTGCACACACGTCTCGTCGACCGGTCTGGTCGGCGCCGTGCGACGACGCGCCGACGAACAGTCCCGACGGCCTGCATCGCCGCACGTCGACGCGTGTCGTCTGCGAATGAGGGTGAGTTCATGAGCAACCAGAGCCTGCTCACGGAGGGCTGGCTGCCCGGGGTGCGGTCGCTGAGTTTCGGCGGGGACTACAACCCCGAGCAGTGGCCGGAAGAGGTCTGGGCCGAGGACCTGGAGCTGATGCGCCGGGCGGGCGTGAACCTGGTCAGCATCGGCATCTTCTCCTGGGGCCTGCTGGAACCGCGGCCGGGCGAGTTCGACTTCGGCTGGCTCGACCGGGTGATCGAGGGCCTGCACGGCGCCGGCATCCGGGTCGACCTGGGCACTCCCACCGTCGTTCCGCCGCAGTGGTTCTGGCAGCAGAACCCGCACGTGCGCCCGGTGATGCGCGACGGCACGGTGCTGGCCACCGCCTCCCGCGGCATCTGCTGCCCCTCGTCCCCCGAGTACGCCGAGGCCGCGGTGCGGATCACCACCGAGCTGGCCAGTCGTTACGGCGACCACCCGGCCCTTTCGCTCTGGCACGTGCACAACGAGTACGGCGCGCCCGTGTCCGAGTGCTACTGCGAGGTGAGCGCGGCCGCCTTCCGTGAATGGCTGCAGGCCCGGTACCAGACCCTGGAGGCGCTGAACCACGCCTGGGGCACGGCCTTCTGGGGCCAGACCTACGGCGAGTGGGCGCAGGTGGGCGTGCCGGCCCAATCGGCCACCACCTCGAACCCGGCGCACCGGCTGGACTTCGCCCGGTTCTCCAACGAAGAACTGCTGGGCTGCTTCACCCGCGAGCGCGACGTGCTGCACGAACTCTCGCCCGGCATCCCGGTGACCACCAACTTCATGGCCACCAACTGCCCGTCGATGGACCTGTGGAAGTGGTCGCGCGAGGTCGACGTGGTGGCCAACGACCACTACCTGACCGCGGCCGACCCGCGCAGCCAGGTGGGTCTGGCGCTGGACGCCGACCTGACCCGCTCACTGGCGGGCGGACATCCGTGGATCCTGATGGAGCACTCCTCCTCGGCGGTGAACTGGCAGCCGCGTAACCTGGCCAAGGCGCCCGGCGAGATGGCCCGGAACTCGCTGAGCCACCTGGCCCGCGGGGCCGACGCCATCCTGTTCTTCCAGTGGCGGGCCTCCCGGCGGGGCGCCGAGAAGTTCCATTCGGCCATGCTTCCGCACGCCGGCGCCAACAGCCGGGTGTTCCAGGAGATCGTCCAGCTCGGCGCCGACCTCCAGGGCCTCGACGCGGTGCGGGGTTCGCAGGTGAAGGCCCAGGCCGCGATCCTCTGGGACTGGGAGTCGCTGTGGGCCCAGGACCTCGACTGGCGGCCCACCGTGGACCTTTTCCCACGCCAGCAGGTACGCGAGTACTACGAGCGGCTCTGGCGCGACAAGGTCACGGTCGACTTCGCCCACCCCACGGCCGACCTCAGCGCCTACCAGGTGGTGCTCGCCCCGGCCTCGTACCTGCTCACGGCCGAGGCGGTGGCCAACCTGACGGCCTACGTGGAGGGCGGCGGGCACCTGGTGGTCGGCCCGTTCTCCGGCGTGGTCGACCAGGACGACGCGGTGCACGAGGGCGGCTGGAACGGCGCGGTGCGAGACCTGCTGCAGGTCAGCGTGGAAGAGGTGCTGCCGCTGCCGGCCGACGGCCAGGTCACGCTGAGCGGCGACCTCAGGGGCAGCATCTGGACCGAGGACCTGCTCCCGCTCGAGGCCGAGACGGTGGTGGAGTACCTGGACGGCCCGGCCGCAGGGAAGGCCGCGGTCACCCGCCGCACCCTGGGCAGCGGCACCGCAACCTACGTTTCGACCGTTCTGGACCATGAGACGCTGACCGGCGTGCTCGACCCGGTGCTGAAGCTGGCCGGTGTCTCGGTGCAGCGCGAACTGCCCTGGGACCTGGAGCTGGTGTCCCGGCACGGGAACGAGGGCGCGGAGTACGTTTTCGCGATCAACCACGCCGCCACCCCGGTCGACCTGCCGGTGGCCGGCAGCGACCTGCTGACCGGTGAAAATGTCTCGGACAGCGCCAAGATCCCGGCCGGCGGGGTCCGGGTCCTCCGCCGCTAGAACAGCTGTGGCCCCCTGGTCCTTCGACCAGGGGGCCACACCATTCGGCGAGAACTACTGCTTGATCGTGTTCTTGCCCACCTTGTCGAAGAACTTGTCCTTGCCCAGGCCGCCGTTCAGCGTGTCGTCGCCCGGGCCACCGGCCAGGCTGTCGTCGCCACCGTTGCCCCAGAGCTTGTCGTTGCCCCGCTGGCCGCTGAGCCGGTCCTTGTCCGGGCCGCCGTGGAGCTCGTCGTTCCCGAGCCCGCCCTCGAGGGTGTCGATCCCGGCGCCGCCGTACAGGTACTGCTTGCTGCCGTAGCCCCGCAGGAAGTCGAAGCCGGCGTTGCCCCAGGCCCGGCCACCCTCGCCGCGCACATACAGGAAGTCGTTGCCCGACCCGCCCTCGATACGGGCCTGGTCGCCGATCTGGACGCCGCCCTTGATCGTGTCGGAGCCGGCCCCGCCCTGGACGATGCTGCCGTCCTCACTGCCCGCGCTGTCGTACTGGTCGTCACCGGCGCCGAGGTGGAACAGGTCGTTCTGGTAGGCGTCGTCGGTGCTGACCGTGAACTTCACCGAGTCGTTCTGGTCGCCGAGCCGGAAGTCGGTGACCGTGCCCGGGTTCTTGCCGTGCTGCATCCGCCAGTAGCAGACCAGGCGGGTCCGGTCGGTCTCCTCCCGGTGCTTGCAGACACCACTGTCGCCGACCGCCTCGATGACCACGTCGTCGTCGATCGTGTAGGTGTACGCCGAACTGCCGTAGGGGCCCTCGTCCTCGTAGAACGTCTCACCCTTGGTCACGACCAGGTTGTTGACCTGGCCCGGCAGCGCCTGGAAGTTCAGCTTGCCGTCGACGAACGAGACCGTGGCGGTGGGCTCCTGCGCGCTCGCGGAGTTGGTGAAGACCAGCGCGGCCCCACCCACCGCGAGAACACCGACGGCGACCGCCGCCGCCGTGATCAGACGCCGGCTCTTCTTCAGCGACATGGTTTTGGGACCCTCCATGGTTCCAGATGTTTCCCCGAGTGCGAGAAGCACTGTGACAGAACCGGCGAAGCCGGACACAGCGAACGGCGAAATGTGACCTGGCCCAACTTTCCCGGCCTGCCCACTAGGCTGTTCACCTGATGCCGACCCTGATCCGATCAGTGACCACCTGGTGGCGAGCGGTTCGTACCGCCGGCCGCGGCCGGGTGGTCTTCGAGTGCTGCCTGGCGCTGTTCTGCGCGCTCACCACCGCCTGGTCGGTGGTCGGCCTGATGCCCTGGACGTCGGACGGTCTGCAGATCGCGACCGCCCTGTTCACCGGTCTGGCCTCGCTCGTGCTGACCCCGCTGCGGCTGGTCCTTCCGGTCACCGCGCTGGTTCTCGGCTCGCTGATCAGCATTCCGGGTGGCGGCAGCTCACTGATCGTGAGCGTGCTGTCATTCTCGGTGGGCTACCGGGCAAAGAAGGCACTGGCGGTCACCTTCGGCTACCTCGTGTCCCTGATCGCCTGCACCGCCGGGCTGTTCGTCCAGGAGGCCGGCAACCCGGTCTTCAACATCCTGATCGCGATCGTGCTGTTCTGCTTCCTGAGCATCCTGCCCGGCGCGATCGCGGCCATCCTGGCCCAGCGCCGGCTGCTGGTGATGACGATGAACCAGCGCAACATCGAGCTGCACGAGCAGCAGCTGGTGGTGGCCGGGCAGGCCCAGTCGCGCGAGCGCAACCGGATCGCCGCCGAACTGCACGACTCGCTGGGCCACCGGCTCACGCTGATCTCGCTCTACGCCGGCGGACTGGCCCAGGCACCCAAGCCCGCCCTGAGCGCCCAGGCGAGCACCCCGTCCGCAATTGAGAGCCCGGAACGCCAGCAGGCCCTCGGCCTGCTGCGCGACACCTCGGCCCAGGCGATGGGCGAACTGCGGCAGATCCTCAAGGTTCTGCACCAGGACGGGCCGGCCGAGGGCGCGGGCCGCTCGATGCAGGAGGTCGAGCAGACGGTCGAGGCGGCCCGGCAGACCGGCACCGCGATCGAGCTGGTGCGTCTGGGCCACCCCCGTCCGCTGCCGATGCTGGCCGAGCACGCCGCCTACCGGGTCGTCCAGGAGGGCATCACCAACGCCCTGAAACACGCTCGGGGGGCGCCGGTCCGGGTCGAGGTGCGCTACGACGACGAGGCCCTGTTCATCGAGGTCCGCAACCGCCCCGGCCTGCCCTACGAGGGGCAGAGCACCGGGCAGGGGCTGCACGGGCTCACCGAGCGGGTCCGCCTGGCCGGTGGCGTGCTCTCGCACAGCCGGCTCGAGACGGGTGAGTTCCGGCTCGGCGCGGTGCTCCCCTACGACGCCGAGATCCCCGATCCCACACCGGTTGTCACCGGTGACTTCCGGCAGGAGATCCGGCGCACCAGCCGCCGGCAGAAGATCGGCCTGGTCGGGGTGGGGGTGACCGTCCTGGTCGCGATGTCCTCGTGCGTCGCCTCGATCGTGGTGGTCGGCGTGGACGAGCCGGTCGACCAGGGCGCGTTCCGCTCGATGCGCAAGGGCGACGACATGGAGCGGCTGCGCCACCTCCTGCCGGACGAGCCGATGTCGCAGCGCACCAAGGAGAACGGCGAGATCTGCCGGACCTACTCCGGCGACGGGCTCGAGAACACCGACGACGAGAACACCACGATCAACTACGAACTCTGCTTCCGGGACGAGATCCTGGTCAGCAAGCGGAAAGTGGAAGAGGAGCTTTTCCCATGAGCCAGCCGACCCCCGAGCCCACGGACCCGCAGGGGCCGATCCGGGTGCTCATCGCCGACGACGACGCGCTGGTGCGTGGCGGGATCCGGTTCGTGCTGTCGATGGTCGAGGGCATCGACGTGCTCTGGGAGGCCGGCGACGGCGCCGAGGCGATCACCGAGGCGCTGCGCCACCGCCCCGACGTGGTGCTGATGGACGTCCAGATGCCCGGCACCGACGGCCTGACCGCGCTGGTCAAGCTGCGTCAGGCGTGGCCCGAGGCGGTGGTCATCATCCTGACCACGTTCGGCGAGAGCGACTACGTCACCCGGGCCCTGGCCGGCGGCGCGGCCGGATTCCTGCTGAAGGACGCGGCCGCCGACGACCTGGCCCGGGCGATCCGGGCCGCCGCGAACGGCGACGCGTTCCTCTCCCCCGCGGTGACCCGCCAGCTGCTCGACGGGATGAGCACGCCGGCGGCGGCGAGGACCGCCACCCCCGACGCGGCGCCGGGCATCGTGCTGCCCGAGTTCGCCGAGAAGGGGCTGGAGGAGCTCAGCGCCCGTGAACGGGAGGTGCTGGTGCTGGTCGCCCAGGGCCTGTCCAACGCGGCCATCAGCTCCCAGCTGTGGATCAGCGAGGCCACGGTGAAGACCCACGTCAGCCGGGTGCTGACCAAGCTGGGCTGCGAGAACCGGGTGCAGGCGGCGCTGATCGCGCACCGGCTCGGCCTGGTCCAGAACTAGGTCCTAGGGAGCCCAGCACGGCACCGGGGTGAGGTCCGAAGACACCCCGAGCTCCGCGAGCAGGCGGGCACTGCGGCTGCCGGGCACGCACAGCAGGCGCTCGAGGATCTGCCCGGTGTCCTTCGGCCAGTCGCCGAAGGCGGGCAGCGGCACCGCGTCCTTGCCCAGGTCGGTCGAGTCCATCACGGCCCGCACCCGGTCGTGGTCGACGCCGGCCGCCAGCAGGGCCTGCCCACCGCGGTAGCGGGGCTGGGCGTTGCCCACCAGGTGAGGGTAGGCCAGGGCCACCTCATGGGTGGTGAGCAGCGCCAGCAGGACGTCGTCCGTGGCCATCCGCCGGCCGCGGGCGGCGGCCAGCCGGTCGGCCTCCAGTCGCACCCAGAACACCGGCTCGGCGCCGAAGTCGTCGTTGGTCATCTTCAGGATGAAACGGCGCAGCCAGCCCATCATCCCGCGTCCCTGCGGCCGGTAGAGCTCCCGGCCCACCAGTGCGTCCCGGGTGCGGTGCAGGTCGACCGGCAGTCGCTCGTGGCGCACCGGGACCGATCCTTCGCGCAGGGCGTTCCGCACCTCGCCGATGTCGGCGCCGCACTCGGTGAGCACGCCCACGGCCCGGCTCTGGGAGTCGCCCAGCATCGCCAGCAGCACGTCGACCGGGGTGCGCTCGGCGCCCCCGTCGAGCGACGGCTGGGCCTGGGCCCGGTCCAGGGCCGCGGCCGCGGCGTCGGAGAACCGCGTGGGCTTCACCGTGCAGGTCAGCATGCGCTCGACCGCTCCGGGCTCCGGGGCCTCGGCCCGCACCGTCCGCTCGATCACCGAGGCGGTGATGTCGTAGGCGTCGAGCACCTCGGCCACCCGCGGCAGGCGGCGCATCCCCCGCAGCAGGTGATGCGTGCAGACGACCTCGTCCTCGTCGTCCGTGTACAGGAAGGCCCAGGCGAAGACGTGGTCGAAGTCGTCGGTACCGGGGAACGGGGTCGTCGTCATGGCCACGATCCTGCTGTTCCAGGCCGGTCACCGCGTCGCCCATCGGTCGCAGACGCCTTCGGAGCAGCCGTCCGCCGGAAGTAGTACAGGGCGGCCCCCGGTCTGCCGATCGACCCGTTCGTGGACGTACACCTCTACACCTGGGCCATCACCGCGGTCGTGCTGATCGCCGTGCTGGCCGTCGACGTGTTCGTGATCGGCCGCAACGTGCACGAACCGACGATGAAGGAGGCCGGGACCTTCGTCGGCATCGTGGTGGCCGCCGCGGTCGTCTTCGGGCTGGGGGTGTGGGCCACTGCGGGCGGCCGCTACGCCGGTGAGTTCTTCGCCGGGTGGCTGACCGAGTACAGCCTGTCGGTGGACAACCTGTTCATCTTCCTGATCATCATGTCCAAGCTGGCCGTGCCGCGGGAGCTGCAGCAGTACGCGCTCACCGTCGGCATCATCCTGGCGCTGATCTTCCGGGCCGTCTTCATCGCCGTCGGCGCCGCCGCGATCAGCCGGTTCTCCTGGGTGTTCTTCATCTTCGGGGCGTTCCTGGTCTACACCGCCTGGAAACTGGTCCTGGACTACCGTGCCCACGGCGACGAGGAGGAGAAGGACGCCGCCGACAACGCGCTGACCCGGTTCGTGAACCGACGCTTCCCCTCCACCGAGAACTTCGAGGGCCGGTCCCTGACCGTGGTGCGCGACGGCCGCCGCTACATCACCCCGATGATGTTCGTGATCATCGCCCTGGGCAGCACCGACCTGCTCTTCGCCCTGGACTCGATCCCGGCCATCTACGGCCTGACCCAGGAGCCGTACCTGGTCTTCACCGCGAACGTCTTCGCGCTGATGGGGCTGCGCCAGCTGTACTTCCTGATCGGCGGCCTGCTGCAGAAGCTGATCTACCTGTCGCTGGGCCTGTCGTTCATCCTGGCCTTCATCGGCGTCAAGCTCGTGCTGCACGCCATGCACGAGTACCACTGGGCCGACTGGGCCCCGTTCGGCGGCGAGATCCCGATCTGGCTCTCGCTCACCGTCATCATCGGCACGCTGGTGATCACCACGGTGGCCAGCCTGGCCGCGTCCAGCCGGGGGGCCGGCCCCCGCGAGTGATCAGCCGAGGCGCAGCAGGGCCTCGGCCATGGCCCGTTGGGGACCGGTGAGCGGCGGCTCGCCGGTCTCCAGGGCCCGCTGCACCGCCGTCCCCATCCCCGCGACGTCGCCGCGCAGCAGGTGCAGGCGAGCCCGGCGCAGGTGGGCCCAGGCGCTGTTCGGCGTGACCGCGAGCGCCTCGGCCATGTCGGCGTCGGCCTCCTCGTGCCGCCCGACCTGCGCCAGCGCCAGCGCCCGGTCGGAGCGGGCGGTGGCCTCGCGCCAGGCCTCGAGCGGCCCGGCACAGGCCCGGTCGAGGTCGTGCACCGGGTCATGCACCAGGTAGCCGGCTGCACCGCGGAGGCTCAGGGCTCCGTGCGACGTCGGATCCATTCGATGAAGGGTAATCAACACTCGCCGGATCGCTGAATCCTCCCCTTGGCCCAATTGCGTTCGGGCGCCTCGGGAATCTCAGGAGTTCACCCGGGTGTCAGTCCGGGATCTCCCAGAGGTCCTTGCTCACCAGCTTCCCGGCCAGGAAGCAGAACTCGAACTGGACCTCGGCGATGTTGCTGCCGACCGGTTCCACGTCGTCGCCGGCGACGAAGATCTCGCAGCTCTCCCCGTCGGCGCCGGTCTGCGGGTACCAGGGCGCCTCGGGAAGCCGGTCGCGCACCCGCCCCTCGGCGTCGCCCACCCGGACCGCGTCGAAGTCGGTCTGCGACACCGTCTCCTGCGGCACCGGGGCCAGGATCGAGCCGATGCACGAGCCCAGCGAGAGCACGATGGCCGAGACCACGGCGATCGCGCCGATCCGCTGCCGGCGGGAGTTGCGGGCCATCTGCTGGGGGAAGTCGTCCTCGGCCGACGGAGCGGCGGCCGGCACCTCGGCCTGGTAGGGCAGGATGGCGCCGATCCGGAACCCGCTGTCCGACGGCGTCTCCCGACTGCCGGGGGTCTGCGGCACCAGGGGCCCCGAAGACAGCACCCCGCCGGCGAGCCGGACTCGCTCGGCCAGGCCGGCCAGCCCCTGTCCGGTGCTCTGCCCCTCGTAGGGGCGGCCCGGGCCGTTGCGCACCTCGACGAACAACGCGTCTTCGTCGTAGCGCACCTCCACCCGGATCGCGGCCCCTCCGGCGTGCTTCAGCGCGTTGGTCAGGCCCTCCTGAACGACCCGGTAGGCCGCGTGCTCGGCCATCAGCGGCAGCGGCCGGGGATCGCCGATCCGGGCCAGGTCGACCCGTGTCCCGGTGCCCCGCGCCGAGGCCACCGTCTCTTCCACCTCGGCCAGCGAGCGGCCCCCGCCGTCACCGTCGCCGTCCTGGTGCAGGATCTTCAGGATCTGCCGCAGCTCGCCCATCGCCTGGGCCGAGGTGTCGCGCAGCAGCGCCAGCGCCTGCTGGCGTTCCGGACTCTCGATCGAGGACGGGGTACTCGCCTCGGTGCCGATCGCGGACTTGGGTGCCTGGGCCAGTCCGCCGGCGTAGAGCGAGATCAGCGTGAGCCGGTGGCCCAGCGAGTCGTGCAGTTCGGCGGCGATCCGGTTGCGCTCGCGGGTCTGGGCCTGCCCCACCGCCAGCTTGCGCTCGGCGTGCAGTTGCTGATTGCGCTCGTGCATCGTGGTCAGCAGCAGCCGGCGCTGGGCCACCATGGCGGCGACCGCCCCCGGCAGCAGCACGAAGGAGCTGAACTCCATCAGGCCCAGCAGGAACGAGGTGAGCAGGGGGAAGCCGCTGACCCGGTAGATGCCGCCGACGCAGCCGACCAGCACGGTCAGGTAGGCGACCACGATCGGGACGGCCTGCCAGGACCGGTAGCCGACGGCGGCGCTGAGCGGCACCAGGGCCAGGCTGACCCCGCCCATCGGGATGGCCAGCAGACCGCAGATCATCAGCGCGCTCAGCGGGCGCACCAGCCGCAGCGGGATCAGGGTCACCGAGAGCACGAAGCCGAGCACCGCGTAGGCGATCGCCTCGGCCAGCGGGTCCTGCGGTGGGTCGTAGGTGAGCGAGAGGTGGATCACCGCCGTGCCCAGGCCGCAGAACAGCGCCAGACCGGCCTCGTAGGTGCGCCGCTGCCAGCTCGCCCGGCGCACGGCCTTGGCCGCGCTGATCACCAGATACCCGAATGTCCCCATCAGGCGGCCCAGCGTACTTCTCGGCCCGGGCCAGGGGGTATGACACTTTCGTCGCACTGTGGATTACGCCTGCCGACCGACGCGGTCCGGTCCGCCGCTGGGCCAGGCTCGGGTCATGACCACGGACCTTGCCCCGTTCCCGGCCGACCCCGCCCTCGTCTCGGCCTTCGGCCCGTTCTACGCCCTGGTCCCGGCCGTCGACACCCTGCGGATGCTCTCCACGCTGCTCAAGAACGAGCGGGTGGCGCAGTTCCTGGCCCCCTACGAGGTCACCTTCGCGGTGGTGATCCGCGACTTCGCCGCCCAGGACGAGGACCCGGCGCAGCAGGAGCCCGGCCGCACCGAGATCACCGTGCCCGACCGCTGGGACGACGAGGCCCGGATCGGTTTCAGTACACCGATGCTGCAGGCGCTGGAGCGGTGCCGGCAGCAGCCGTCGCTCTCCGGGGCGGGCGACCGGCGCTCCCCGGTGGACCTGCTGGCCGCCATCCTGCAGGACCCGGGCTCACGGGCCGGCCGGAACCTGGCCGAGGTGGGCGTCGACGTGGCCGAACTGCGCGGGTCGCTGCTCGCCGGTGAGCCGGTGCAGCGGGCCGACGCGGTGCCCGTCGAGCTGCGCAGCACCCGCGAGGCCCTGCTCGGGCGCCGCAAGTACCGGCCGCGCGACCTGGGTCAGTTCTGGACCACGTTCTTCGTGCGCTTCTTCCCCCAGAACCCGGGGCACGCCCCCAGCCTGTGGGCCCGCCTCGAGGCCGGCGACCTGGCCGAGCGGCACGGCGGCCGGGTCCGCAGCGACGACCTGCTGCTGGCCATCCTGCGCACCCACGCCCTGGCCCAGCTCTACCCGCACGTGATCGACGACTCGAAGGAGGACTCCCGGGCCGGGGAGATCCTGACCGCCGCCGGGCTGGACCACGTGCGGGTGCAGGCCGTGATCGAGAGCACCGACCTGGGCCAGGACGCGGTGCCGCTGCGCACCCAGCTGAAGAACTTCCCGGTGGGCACCACCGAGCTGCTGCGCCGGCTGCTGGCCGAGCCCGGCAACCGCGCGGTGCGGCTGCTGCGTGAGCTGGACGTGGACCCGGGCGCGCTGGACGTCTAGACGATCCGGAACCCTTGCGGGGAAAGGGTTCCGGCGGCGGCGAGCTCGTCCTCGGCCACCGTGACCAGGCAGGCGTTGCCCAGGGCCCGGGACAGGTGCGCGGCGATCTCGTCGCACTGTTCGGCGCCGACCGTGCCGTCCGGGGCGATCAGGGCCACCTCGAGCCGCTCCGGAAAGGTCCGCGCGGTGCCCGCGGCGACCGGCCCGGCGATCGCGATCCGGGTCACCGGCGGGCAGGTGGCGGCCACGTCGCGCAGCAGCGCGTCCAGCCGCGCGCCCTGGTCGGCCAGGTCGTACAGGGCCGGCCAGACGATGTTCTCGCGCACCAGGGTGACCTTCTCGGTCACCGGGAAGTCGACCAGCCCGAGCAGCGCCAGCCGGGTCGCCACCTTGACGAACTGGTCCGGCACGACCGCGGCGGACCGGGCCGCCACGAGCACCTCGACCTGGCTCTCACCGCGGGCGTGCCGCCGGGCCAGCTCCGACACCGTGCGCCCGGCCGCTCCGGGAAACAGCGTGGCGATCGGGTTCTCGAAGTTCACCGGGGTTCCGGCGCGGTGAACGTGCGGTAGGCGCGGTTCCAGTAGATCAGCGGCCCGGCGTCGGGCCCGAACGCGACCTCCGTCACCTCGGCCAGCACCAGCCATGACTCGCCGGCCGGGATCACCCGCGACGGACGTCCCCACATCACCACCGGGGCCGTCTTGAGCGTCGGGAGCCCCTCGACCTCCTCGACGAACCCCTGGTCGGCGGTGAACCGCTCGGCCCCGTGCCGGGCGAACGCGGCCGCCACCTCCAGGTCGTTCTCACCGAGGACGGTGACCGCCAGGCGTGAGCTCGAGGTCAGGGCTGCGCCCGCGGAGGTGGTGCGCCGCACCGAGAACGACAGCATCGGCGGGGTGGCGCTGACCGAGGCCAGGCTGGAGGCGGTGAGCCCGACCGGCCCGTCGGCGGTGGCGCAGGTCACCAGACTGACCCCCGAGGCGTGCAGCCGGAAACCGGCCCGGAAGCGCTCGCCGAGCGATGCGGCGGGTGCGGACGTCATGACGGGTTTCCTCCTGGTGCTGATTCCGTCAAGAACCTAGAACCTCAACTCGACTTGAGGTCAAGCTCTGTGCCCGGCATCACTCAACCCCGGGCCCGCCCGGGTCGAGACATCACCCGTGGGGCGTACCGAGGTGCTCGAGGTGGATGAGGCCGGGCTGACCGCTGCCTGTGTGGAGACGGTGCTGTCCGGTTTCCTGGTGCTGGCGGTGGAGACCGGCAGCGAACGGGTGGTCTCGGTGACCCCGCAGACCGCCGCCGCTCTCGGGGTCCCGGCCCAGGAGCTGGTCGGGGTGAGCGTGGAGGACCTGCTCGGGCAGGACCTGGCCGGGCTCCCGGCCCCGCAGCCCCGGCCGGGCTGGTCGTCGGTCGACCGGCCGCTGGCCCTGAGCACGGTCGGCACCGTGCGGGCGGTGCGGCTGGCCCACCGGGCCGAGACCGACGGGCGCACCCTGCTGATCTTCCGCGACCTCAGCGAGACCGTCGCCGCGATGGCCGAGTGGCAGGCCGAACTGCAGGCGCTGACCGAGGACACGCTGCAGATCGAGTTCACCACGGCCGGCGAGATCATCCAGGCCGACGCCCGGGCCCGGGCCCGGTTCGGCTACTCCGAGGACGAACTGACCGGGCGCCCGCACCAGATCCTCTGCGCCCCCGAGGAAGCCGACAGCGTCGCCCTGCACAACCTGTGGGCGCACGTCAGCACCGGGCACAGTGTGAGCGGGGTGTTCCGGCGCCGTGACCACGCCGGCGCCGCGGTCTGGCTGCGCGGGCACTACGTACCGATCCCCGGCCCGGACGGGCAGATCGACCGGGTCGTTCTGATCGCCCGGGACATCGACGGGGAGATGCGCCGCCAGACCGACCTGGAGGGCCGGGTCACCGCGATCGACCGCTCGCAGGCCGTGGTCGAGTTCGCCCTCGACGGCACGGTGACCGCGGCCAACGAGAACTTCCTGACGATCATGGACTACGACCGCGCCGAGGTGGTCGGCTTCCACCACCAGGTGTTCGTCGACCCCGAGTACGCGGCCTCGCCCGCCTACCAGGACTTCTGGGAACGTCTGCGGGCCGGGGAGTTCGTCTCCGGCGAGTTCCACCGGCTCGGCCGCGACGGCCGCGACATCTGGCTGCAGGCCACCTACAACCCGGTGCTGGACCCCGACGGCCGGCCCTGGAAGGTGATCAAGTACGCCCTCGACATCACCGCCGAGAAGAACCGCACGGCCGAGTTCGAGGGCAAGGTCTCGGCCATCGACCGCTCCCAGGCGGTGATCGAGTTCGGCCTGGACGGCACCGTTCTCGCCGCCAACGCCAACTTCCTCACGGTGATGGGCTACGGCCTCGACGAGGTGATCGGCCGGCCGCACCGGATGTTCCTGGCCGAGGACGAGGACCCGGTGGCCTACGAGGAGTTCTGGCGGCGGCTGCGCCGGGGCGAGTACGTCACCGGCGAGTTCCGGCGGCGCTCGCGCGACGGCGCCGACGTCTGGCTGCGGGCCACCTACAACCCGGTGCTGGACCCCGACGGCCGGCCCTGGAAGGTGGTCAAGTACGCCCTCGACGTCACCACCGACAAGAACCGCAACGCCGACTACGCCGGGAAACTGGCCGCCATCGACCGGTCTCAGCTGATGGTCGAGTTCGACACCCGGGGCCGGATCCTGGGCGCCAACCAGAACATGCTCGACCTGCTCGGTTACGCCGAGGACGAGCTCCTCGGCCAGCACCACCGGGTGCTGGTGCGCCCGGACGAGGCGAAGGCGCCCGGCTACCAGCTGTTCTGGGAGAACCTGGCGAAGGGCGAGTACGACAGCGGTGAGTACCGCCGGGTGGCCAAGGACGGGCGTGAGCTGTGGATCCGCGCCACCTACAACCCCGTGATCAACGCGGACGGACGTCCTTACAAGATCGTCAAGTTCGCGGTCGACGTGACCGGCGAGAAGCTGCGCAGCGTCGAGCTCTCCGGCCGGCTCGAGGCGATCGACCGGGCCCAGGCGGTGGCCGAGTTCGACCTCACCGGGCGGATCGTCGGGGCCAACGAGAACTTCCTGCGCACGATGGGGTACGGCAGCGACGAGATCGTCGGCCAGCCGCACAGCATGCTCTGCACCCGCGAGTACGTGACCTCGGCCGCCTACCGCGACTTCTGGGCCCGGCTGCGCCGGGGTGAGCTGATCTCCGGCCGGTTCCACCGCAAGGGCAAGTTCGGCCGGGACGTGTGGATCCAGGCCAGCTACAACCCGATCCTCGACCTGGACGGCAATCCGCTGCGGGTGATCAAGTACGCCTACGACGTGACCGGTTTCGTCGGCCTGCAGCACCGCCTGCAGGTGAAGAGCCGGGCGATGACGGAGACCGCGCAGCGCCTGACCGAGATCACCAGCACGGTGGCGGCCCGCTGCACCCGCTCGGACATGATGCTCAGCCAGGCCCACGACGAGGTGAACTCCGGCCACGCCACCGCCCCGGCCGCGATCGGCGCGTTCTCGCAGATCCAGCGCACCGCCAACCACATCGGCGAGGTCTCGCAGATCCTGGCCGACCTGGCCCGGCAGTCCAACGCGGCGGCGTTCACGCTGCAGGTGGAACTGGGCCGCGACAAGGTGGACAAGGAGAGCATCGCGGTGATCGTGGAGGAGGGCCGGCGCCTGGCCGACCGCTCCAGCCAGGCCGCGATGGAGATCACCCGGCTCGTCGAGGACGTCAAGCTCGAGGTCAACCAGGGCTACGACGCGGCCCGGCGCGGGGAGAGCGCGTTCGCCCGGGTCAGCGGCACGGTCGACCGGGCCCGCGAGAACGTCGAGAACGCCGCCGAACTGGTGCGCAGCCAGCAGGTCCTGGTGGCCGACGCGATCCGGCTGATCTCCGACCTGGAGGAGGGCGGCCCCGCCGCCGAGGGCGGCGAGGACACCGGCGAGAACCCGGAACCGATCGAGTCCCTGGACCCCTGATCAGGTCAGGTCGAGTATCTGGTTCACCAGGGCGGCGCGGGCCGCCGTGTGGTCGGGACCGGCCGGGTCGTGCCAGGGGCAGGCGATCTCCAGAGCCACCACCCGACCGGTGCTGAGGATCAGCGAAAGGGCCCGGAGGGTCTGCCCGGACGACGGACCACCCGGCACCGGGAACCTCAGGCCGGGAAGTTCGGCGCCGTCGATCACGTCCAGGTCGATGTGGACCAGGAGCGGCCCGGGCGGCAGATCGTTCACCGTCAGGTCGGGCACCGCCATCTGCCGTACCTCGCTGTCGCGCAGGTAGTCGCGCTCGGCCGGGTCGATGTCGCGGGCACCGACCAGAAGGCAGTTGCTCTCCGGCACCGGGCGCAGGCCGAGCGGCTCGCCCAGCTCGTCCCGGTCGCCGCCGATCAGCACGCGCAGCGATGTGCCCCCGATGTAGCCCGAGGTGGAGGAGGCCAGGGTGTGCAGGTCGGCATGCGCGTCGAACCAGACCACCGACGGATTCACCCCGGCGCGCTGCAGCCCGGCCAGGGTGCCCGCGGCGGCCAGGCAGTCGCCGGTCAGGACCTTCACCGGGCGTCCCTCCGGGGCCTGCGCCGTGACCTCGTCGGCCAGGGCCCCGAAAAGCCGCCGCACACGGTCCCACTGGCTCCCCGATCCCAAGGTGGGCACCACCCGACGCACGGGACCCGTGGGAGTGGGGAGGTTCTCGTCCGTAAGCAGTTCGTCCTGATGGAAGGGCACCAGAATCGTCATTCCTCAGACCCTAGGCACCCGACGGCCCCGGTACCAGGCAATAACCGGCAGCAGGGCCAGCGCCAGCAGCCCGCCGCCGATCGAGAGCACCGCATAACTGCTGCGGTCGACCACGATCCCCGACAGCGCCCCGCCCGAGGCCCCGGCGATCGCGATCAGCACGTCCACGCTGCCCTGGGTGGCCGCCCGCTCGGCCGGGGCGGTCGAGTCGATGATCAGCGCGGTGCCGCTGATCAGGCCGAAGTTCCAGCCCAGGCCGAGCAGGACCAGAGCCACGGTGAGCACCGGCAGCGAGTCGCCCGGGGCCAGGGCCGCCACCAGACCGGCGGCCAGCAGGGTGCCCGCGGCGGCCACCGCCATGGTGATCCGGCCCAGCCGGTCGACCAGTCGCCCGGTGACCAGCGAGGGCAGGAACATCGCGCCCACGTGCATGCCGATCACGAACCCGACCTCGCCCAGACCGTGCTGGTGGTGCCGCATGTGCACGGGCGTCATGGTCATGATGGCGACCATCGCGATCTGGGTGATCACCATGATCGCCGCCCCGACCACCACGCCCCGGCCCCGCCCGGCCCCCGAGGCCTGCGGTGCCGCCGAGGGCTGGGCCAGCGCCCGGGCCACCAGCAACGGGTCGGGCCGCAGGAACGTGTAGAGCACCAGCCCGGCCACGGCGTAGGCGACCCCGCCCAGCAGGAAGGGCCCGGTGAGGGCGGGCAGGTTCAGGGCCTCCGCCAGGTCACCGAGGGGCTCGACCAGGTTGGGCCCGGCCACGGCACCGAAAGTGGTTGACACCAGGGCGATCGACACCGCGGTGGCGCGGTTCTGCGCGTCGGCCAGGTCGGTGGCGGCGTAGCGGGCCTGGAGGTTGGTGGCCGTGCCGGCGCCGTAGACGAACAGGGAGAAGAACAGCAGCACCGGGTTCTCGACCACCGCGGCCAGCACGATGCCCAGCGCACCGACGGCCCCGATCAGGAAGCCCAGCGCCAGCCCCACCCGGCGCCCCTCCCGCTGGGAGAAGCGCCCGACCCCGAACGCGGCCAGCGCCGAGCCGAGGGTGAACAGGGCGGTGGGCAGCCCGGCCGCCCCCTCGCCGCCGAGCATGTCCTGGGCCAGCAGCGCGCCGACGGTGATCCCGGCCGCCAGCCCGGCCCCGCCGAACACCTGCGAGATCACGACGACGGTGAGCGAGCGCCGGTACAGCGCCTGCCGCTCGTCCTCAGTGGTCGGGATCCGGCTGTCCGTGGGAACCGTCATCACACCCTCCTAGCTGCGGTCAGATAAGCCTGCCGCTCCGGCTGCGGATGCTTCTCCAGGGCGTAACGCAGCATGGTGCGAGGCATCTCGTGGGCGTGGGCATCAAGGAACCGGTTCAGCACCGCCCGGTCGCGCTGGCCCACCTCGCGCAGCATCCACCCCGTCGCCTTGTGCATCAGGTCGTGCTCGTCGCCGATCGCCCGGCCCGCCAGCCGCAGCAGATCGTCGAACTCCCCGGCCCGGATCAGCGCGAACGTGGCCACCACGGCCGTACGCCGCCACCACACCGACGGCGAGGTCAGCAACTCGTCCAGCAGGGGCCGCCGTTCGGGGTTTCGTAGGAGCCAGGGCCCGAGGACGTAGGGGGCCACCGAATCGACGAGGTTCCAGTTACTCAGTCGGTCCAGGTTGTCGAGCATGGTCTGCACCGCGGCCTCCTGCTGGGTGGGCTCCTTGGCCCGCCGGTAGAGCTCGACCAGGATCAGCCCGCCCAGCAGCCGTACCTCGTTCCACCGATGGGCCAGCAGCGCCTCCACGTCGGCCAACGTGGCGCTCTTCCCGGCGCCCCGGGCCATCCGGCGCAGCTCCGGCACCCGTACCCCGACGAACTCGTCGCCCTCGCCGTACTCCCCCGGGCCGGTCTTGAAGAAGACCGCCTTACCCACCGCATCGTCCGCATCCCCCAGCGCCTCGACCTCGGCCACCAGTTCGACGCTCAGCTCGGTCTCCACCGCCCCCGGCCCCCGTTCCGCGCCGCCACCCGCCCGTGCAGCTAAGCCACCACCCGTCCGTGCAGCGAACTCGGCCAGCTTCTGAATCACCGAGTCTGCCAGCCCCACCCGCCCCTACGTAGGTCGGGCGGACCGGGGCACCAGACAGACCCCACGCCACCGGGGCGAGCAGATCTCTGGAGCAGCGCACCGGTGACGGCGGCTAAATGTCTATCCGTGTACTGAACGCCTTCTGGTCGGTGATCTGGCCGGTCGGCCGGTGATCTGGCCGCTGGCCCCCCGGCCCCCATGTGGTCCGAAACCGGATCTGCACACTGACCGGTGCCATTCGGGGCCTGGGTCAGTGGACACCAGATATGCGGTTTGAAATGGCCGGACGATCCATAACTTGAGAAGACCTATTCGTTATGCACCGTCCAGCTCTTCAAGAATCGTCCAAGCCTTCCGGCGCGGACGCTCGGCAGGCTCAGAGTGGGGCGGCTGATCTGGGTGCAGGGGGATTGCCGCCACCCCTTCACCAGGCGCGCGGCGGGCTGATCGTGAAACCGGCCGGGCCTGAGGTGCGGGAGCGTGAGGTCGTTCTTCGACCAGACCTTCGACCAGACGGTCTCTGCGTAGGGATCCCACGGGACGGGCCGGGCGTCGCTGGTGTGATTATGGGCGGGTGACTTCTGCGAACTGGGCCGGCGATCTGCTGGGTGAAGGTTACGAGCAGTACACGGTCGAACTGGGGGCCGACCCGGACGGCGAGGGGGAGATCGCCGCCGCGGTGGTCCGCCGCAAGCCGCGGGCCGAGGAAGCGGTGCGCGGGGTCGTCCTTTATGTGCACGGTTTCTCCGACTACTTCTTCCAGACCGAGATGGCCGACTTCTTCGCCGCCCGGGGGTTCGCGTTCTACGCACTCGACCTGCACAAGTGCGGGCGCGCGCGGCGGCCCGGCCAGACCGCGCACTACGCCTCCGACCTGCGGCAGTACGACGCAGACCTCGACGCCGCACTGGCGTTGATCCGGGAAGACTGGCCCGGACTGCCGGTCACCTTTGTCGCGCACTCCACCGGCGGTCTGATCGTTCCCCTCTACCTAGACCGTAAACGCCGCGCCGGAGCGGTTTTGCCGGTGACCGGTGTGGTGCTGAACAGCCCTTGGTTCGATCTGCAGGGAAAGCCGGTGCTGCGCGGGCCGGGCACCTGGTTGCTGCGGGGGCTGAGCAAGGCCTCCCCGTTCCGCACGTTCAAGCTCCCGCCCAGCATCTACGGCCAGACCCTGCACATCAGCGGCGGCGGCGAGTGGGACTACGACGTGGTGATGAAACCCCTCAACGGTTTCCCCGTCACCGCGGGATGGATGAACGCTGTGCGCCGGGGGCACGCCGAACTGCACCGAGGGCTCGACATCGGCGTCCCATCGCTGATTCTGCGATCGGACAAGTCGGTGTTCACCGCGGCCGACGGAGATCCCGACCGCGGCGACGGTGTGCTCGACGTACGGCACATCGCCCGTTGGGCGGGTTGCCTGGGCGGCGAAACCACAGTGATTCCGATTGAAGACGCTCGCCACGACATCGTCTTGTCGGTCCCGGAAGTGCGGTCCAAGGCTTACGCGGTGATCGACTCCTGGCTGTCGGCGCACCGCTCGCTGTTGCAGGAGAACGACAGTGACTGAGCCCGGCCTCTACTACCTGGGCAACACGCGCACCGAGGCCCAGGCCGAACGCATGCGCGAACTGGAGGAGGCGGGCATCTGCCTGTTCTGCTCCCCCACGATCGACCAGGAACCGGCCGAGGGCCTGGTGCTGGCCAACGAGCACTGGGTGGTGCGGCACAACGACTTTCCCTACCGCGGCGCCCGGCTGCACCTGCTCTGCGTGCCCCGCCGCCACGTCACCGACCTGGTCGATCTGCCCGACGCCGCACTCGCCGACTACTGGCAGGTGATCCGTAGTCTGCGCGAGCGTTTCGGGCTCACCTACTACGGCCTGGGCGTTCGGTGCGGTGACTGCGCCTACACCGGCGGCACCATCGCCCACGTGCACGCCCACCTGATCGCCGGCGACCCGGAGTCCGAACACCCGGTGCGCCTCAAGCTCAGCTCCCGGCCGGGCCCGGCTCTACATAGATGAGTTCCACCCCGGCCCGCTGCAGCACCGCGTCGCCCTCGAGCACCGAGTAGCCGCCCCCGAAGAAGCACCGTGCGAACCGGGCCTCGGCCACCAGCCGGGCGCACCCCGGGCAGGGGAACGTGGTCACGTGCAGGTCGGCCCCCTGCAGGGCGATACCCTCCCGGGCGGCCCGGGCCACCAGCGCAGCCTCGGCGTGAATGGCTGTGGTGCGGTCCATCTCGACCCCGCGCTTGAAGTCGTTGCGCGGATCCCCGTTGAGGTAGGGCGCGTACTCGTCGGGCAGGTGCCGGTTGTGCTGCACCGCCAGCACCTCCCCGTCCCGCACGGCCACCGCGCCCACCTGGCGCCACCAGTCCGAGCTCCGCCCTGCGGCCTCGGCCGCGAGCGCCTGCATCGAGCGGGCGTACTCGTCCGCACTGACCTGGCCGTCCCAGTCGGGCATGGAACCGGCCCGGCTCCAGGCCTTGTCCCAGCGCAGGAAGGTGGGGATCAGCTCGATCCGGGCCCGCTCGGCCAGACCGTGCTCGGTCACCAGCGCCCGGATCAGCTCCTCGTCGGGCGCCTTCAGCAGCGGCCCGGTCACCGCCCCGGGCAGGTCACCGGCCTCCACCACCCGCCCGCGCCGCACCAGGCCCAGGGTGAGCAGCCAGCTCAGCAGCCGGTCCGGGTCGAGGGCCCGGATCTCCTTGCGCACCACCGCGTGGTCGGCGGCGAAACTGCGCCCGACCAGCAGCAACTCGTCGTCGGGGCCGCAGTGCTCGGCCAGGAACCGCTCGTACCCGGCGTGCAGCACCGGGACGAAGGCGAGGATCTGCGTCATCGCTCGCCGGCGATCTCTCTGACGATGTTGTTGATGAACGTGGGCAGCCGCTCGGCCACCACGTTGGCGATCTCGAAGTACGTCTTGCGCAGCCGGGCCGAGGTGCTCACGGTGGCCATCCGCGGCAGCACCTCGACCTTGCCGCAGCAGGTGCGCTCCAGCTCGGCGATGTCCTCGGCGGAGTAGGTCTCCTCGGTGGCGATCAGCACGTCCGGGCGCACCGCGTGGATCAGGGCCCAGCGCTCGTGCTCGGGGTGCTTGAGCGTCACGATGCCCACCCCGCGCTGGTGGGTGACCATGCGCAGGCGTTCCAGCTCGGGCACGGCCGGGCGGGCCGGCCCCTTGCGCTCGCGCACCTTGCTGTCGCTGTCCACCCCGACCACCAGGAAGTCGCCGCGCGAGCGGGCCGCCTCCAGGTACATCGAGTGCCCCTCGTGGATCACGTCGAAGGAGCCGCTGGTCAGCACGATCCGCAGGCCCTGGGCGCGGACCGCGTCGATCACGCCCTTGACCTCGGCGAGCTCCTTCACGTAGCGGTGCTCGAAGTGCGAACGATCCTCTTTCAGGAGCCTGACCAAGGCGTCGATGTCCAACGAGGGCTCCTGATCCGTCCTGAATGTGCTGAACTGCGCGGCGCAATCTTTGCGACCAAGGAGACTACCAAGCCATGACCACCTCCCGGTCAGGCCAGCAGCGCCGCTATCTCGTCGGCGGACCAGGCGCCCGCCGCACCGGGGGCGGCGGCCAGGTAGCGCGCGACCTGCGGAACCGGCCAGCCGTGCGCCTGCTTCACCCCGAGCCCGAGCACGCGTAGGTAGGCGGCGGACGGGGCCAGCGTGGGTACGTCGCCCGCGTTCCAGGGCGACGTGAAGGTGATCGTCGGCGGGCCCTGAGGCCCCCGGAGCCGCACCAGCGTCTCGTAACGTCCCGGCCCCAGTTGCGACCGCCCTTGCGTCAGCACTTCCCGAAGGTCGACGTCGGCTCGCACCCCGCCGTACATCTCCTGCGCCACGACGTCACTGAACTGGGACAGTGTGATCAGGTAGGCCCGCATGGCCGTGATGCCGGGAAGCTTCGCATCGTAGAAGGCCCGTCCGCCGCCCCAGACCAGGGACTCGGTGGCGAAGAAGATGCCCCCCGGCACCTCGAAGGGCCGGACGGCGAACGGGAGGCGCTTGTCGCGACAGCCCGATGTGGCCCGGCGGCCACCGGGAGGAGTACCTCCGAGGAGGTAGACCGTGAATCGCTCGGCGTGGAGGTTCGAGCCGTAGCTGGCGTACCAGACCTTCGGTTCTTCCACTCCTTCAGCGTACTTAGCTACGTGCGCTGCTCACTGTGCGTACCAGCTTGGCCAGCACGCCGGTCAGGGAGGCGTCGTTCATCGCCTTGCGGTGCACCCGGAAGCGCCAGCCGCCGGCCGGGGCGCGCTCCAGCGTCACCTCCTCGTGCAGCGCCAGCAGCACCTGCACGCCCAGGTCCAGGTGGCCGGGGCGGGTCAGGGAGCCGACCGGGCCGTCGGCCGCGTCGGCGGCGGCGAGCAGCAGCGGTTCCAGGGCGGGCTGCTCGGTGAGCAGGTAGAGCAGCGTCTCGCGGGCCAGGTCGCCGCCGGAGACCGGTTGGCTCACCAGGGGCAGGTTCAGCCGGTCGGTGCCGGTGGCCGAGTGTGCGCTGGGGGCGGGGTACTCCAGGGCGAGCGGATGGGCGGCCGCCTCGCTCAGGTGTGCGGCCAGGTCGCGGGCGGTCTCCGGGTCGGGCAGCCGGCGTTGCCGCTCCAGCACCACCCGCAGCATCCGGACCGCGTCCGCGTCGTCCAGTTCCAGGATCCGGGTCTGGGCGGTGAGCGCCGCAAGGGGCGGGAAATCGGGCATCGGACCTCCTCGTAACGGGGATTTCTCCGGTCGTTCACAGGTCTTCGGAGGCCCGGCCGCCGGTCTCGAGTGACTCGGCGCACAGACCACCGGATGCAGGTTGCGGCCGACGCCGATTGCAGCGAAAGTGCGTCGGACGTTCCATCCGGAACAGCTGACCCAACCGAACCAGAGGTCGTGAAAAGGGCACCGCGCGACGAACCCCTCGAGACACCCCAGTCGCCCGACCAGACGGTCCGGGCCGGCACCTTCCGCGGTGACATTCAGGGCCTTCGCGCCGTAGCCGTCCTCGTCGTGCTGCTCTACCACACCGGCCTCGGCCCCAGTGGGGGCTTCATCGGGGTGGACGTGTTCTTCGTCCTGTCCGGCTTCCTGATCACCGGCCTGCTGGTGCGCGAGCACGAGAAGACCGGCCGGATCTCGCTGCCGCAGTTCTGGGCCCGCCGGGCCCGGCGTCTGCTGCCCGCCAGTGCGCTGGTGCTGCTGGTGACCTGCGTGGGCGCGCGCTGGTACCTGCCCGCCTCGCAGTGGCAGAGCATCGGCCAGGACGCGATGGCGGCCGCGGCCTACGTGGTGAACTGGCGTCTGGCCGCCGAGTCGGTGGACTACCTGGCCGAGGGGTCGCTGGCCAGCCCGCTGCAGCACTACTGGTCGCTGGCCATCGAGGAACAGTTCTACGTGGTCTGGCCGCTGCTGCTCAGCGTCCTGCTGCTGGCCCGCCGCCGGGCGGTCGCGACGGCGGTGATCGGGCTGGTCGTCGTGGTCTCGCTGACCTTGGCGCTGACCACGTACAGCGCGCAGACCTACTTCACCACCCACACCCGGGTCTGGGAGCTGGCCGCCGGGGCGCTCTGCGCCGTGGCCTTCGCCCGCCGCCCCCTGCCGCAGGGCCGGTCCCTGGTGGCGGCCCTGCTCAGCTGGGCCGGCCTGGCGATGATCCTGGTGGCGTTGTTCGTGGTGAAGCCGGAGACGATGTGGCCGGGCCCGCTCACCGTGCTGGTGGTGGCGGGGACCATGCTGCTGCTGCGCTACGGCCCGAGCGCCGGCGGCGCCCGCCTGGTCCTGGCCCTGCCCCCGATGCGGTGGCTGGGCGACATCTCGTACTCGCTCTACCTGTGGCACTGGCCCCTGGTGGTGTTCGCCCAGGTCGACGGCGAGCTGACCCGGACCGAGGGGCTGAGCATCGTGGGGATCGGCGTGGTGCTCGCCACGCTGACCTACTACCTGGTCGAGGGCCCGGCCCGGAAGGCCCGCTTCTGGGCGCCCTCCGCCCTCGGCATCGCCGGTGGCCTGACCCTCACCCTGGTCGCCGTGGGCTCGGGCACCGCCCTGGCCCACTCCCGCTCGGTGGAGGTGCCGGTGCAGCCCCTGGGCGCCGCCGCTGCCTACCCCGCGCAGGACTCGGCCAGCGCCCTGGCCCCGCCACCGGAACGGGCCAAGGACGACAACGGCGAGATCTACGAGCGCGGCTGCGCCTCGAACTACGCCTCCTCCGACCCCCGGCCCTGCGTGTTCGACCACAGCAAGGGCCCGAACGCGCCGGTGGTCTACGTGGTCGGTGACTCCAAGGCCGGCCAGTGGGCGCCCGCACTGCTGGTCCTGGCCCAGCAGCACGGCTGGAAGCTGGTCTCGATGACCAAGGCGGGCTGCCCGTTCTCGGACATCCACCGGCTGCTCACCCCGGACGAGGGGTACACCACCTGCGAGCCGTGGAACCAGGCGGTGCTGGAGGAGATCCGGGCCCATCCCCCGACCCTGCTGGTGACCACCCAGCTGCAGTTCTACCGCTCGGTCAAGGACGGCCGGCCCCTGCCGGGCGAGGCGAACCGGCAGGAACTGATCCGCGGGATGGCCGTCCGGCTGCAGCAGATGCACGACCTGGACGTCCCGGTGCTCGCCATGGCCGAGACCCCGCGGATGGGCGAGGACGTCGCCGCCTGCGTCAGCCTGCACCTGGACGACCTGGACGCCTGCGCCAAGCCCCGCGACTCGGTGCTCAAGGGCCTGGTGGTGGGCAAGGCCGCGGAGGAGACCGACACCCCGGTGGCCGACCTGACCGACCGGGTGTGCGCCGCCTATCTCTGCCCGCCGGTGATCGGCGACGTGCTGGTCTACCGCGACGACCACCACCTCACGGCCACGTTCTCGCGCACCCTGGCCCCCTTCCTCGACGAGGAGATGGCGCGGGTGCTGGATCCCTGGCTGGTCGAGCGGCTGATGCCCGACGGCTCCCCGGTTCAGCGCCCAGCGGTCCCGAAAAGCGTTTCTTGACAACGATTTAAGCCCCACATAGCTCTCGCGGCGGCTTGTGGCTTCTGGGGCTTGAGTGACGCATTCCCGAAATGCCCGGACCTACGTCTCACGATGCGCCGGTTTCATTGAACCGAGGCCCGTACCGTCCAAGGATCGCTGCGTCCCAGTCGCTTTCGCCGAAAGGAACGGATCATGAATCCGCGACCGCGCACCGACCAGATCCCGGCCCCCCGCCGCCCCTCCCGGTCCCGCCCGCTGATCGCCAGCCTGGCCGGCGCGGCCACCGCCGCCCTGGTGGCGACCGGGGTCCTGCTCGGCCCGGGGGCCAACGCCGCCGAGCCCTCGCCCTACCAGCGTGGTCCCGCCCCCACCAGCAGCTCGATCGAGGCCTCCCGCGGACCCTTCGCCACCAGCCAGGTCTCGGTGTCGGCACTCAGCGCCAACGGGTTCGGCGGCGGCGACATCTACTACCCGACCGACACCAGCCAGGGCACCTTCGGCGCGGTGGCGATCGCCCCCGGCTTCACCGCCCGTAAGTCCAGCATGGCCTGGCTGGCCTCCCGGCTGGCCACGCACGGCTTCGTGGTGTTCAACATCGACACCCTGACCACCAGCGACCAGCCCGCCAGCCGCGGCCGGCAGCTGCTGGCCGCGCTCGACCAGCTCACCCGGGACAGCCGGGTCTCGAGCCGGATCGACCCCACCCGCCTGGCCGTGATGGGCCACTCGATGGGCGGCGGCGGCACCCTGGAGGCCTCGCGCAGCCGGCCCAGCCTGCAGGCCGCCGTCCCGCTGACCCCCTGGAACATCACCAAGTCCTGGTCCGGCAACCAGGTGCCCACCCTGGTGGTCGGCGCCGAGCAGGACACCGTCGCCTCGGTGGCCTCGCACGCCCAGCCCTTCTACCGCAGCCTGCCCAGCGCCCCGGGCAAGGCCTACCTGGAGCTGGACGGCGCCTCGCACTTCGCGCCGAACCTGTCCAACACCACGATCGCCAAGTACAGCCTGTCGTGGCTGAAGCTCTTCGTGGACAACGACGAGCGCTACCGCCAGTTCGTCTGCCCCGGCCCGACCGGCGACCGCAACGTCTCGCAGTACCTGAACACCTGCTCCAGCTTCACCCCGTGAGCTGAGGCTCACTCCAGCAGGGCACGCAGGGCGGGCTCGGCGTCGGCCAGTTCCACCGGCCCGGCGCCGAGCAGCTCGGCGAAGATCACCGACTCCACGAGGCGCACGTACAGCAGCGCCCGGCCCAGCGGCTGAGGCCCGCCCACCCCGGCCTCGCGGAAGATCTGGGCCTGCTCGGCCACCGAGCGGCGCATCACGTCGCCGGCGGTGGTGAACAGCACCCGGGCCGCGATCTGCGGCTCCTCGGCCATGAAAGTGCGTAGCGGATGGGCCAGCTCGAGCATCCCGACGAACGAGCGGGTGACCGCCAGGACGTCCTCGGCGCCGCCGACCCGGCCGACCCGCGCGCGGGCGATCTGGAACAGCCGCCGGCTGATCATCCCGAACACCTCGCCCAGCAGCTTGTCGCGGCTGCCCACGGCCCGGTAGAGGGTGGCGCGGCTGACCGCGAGTTCGGTTGCCAGCAGGTCCATGTCGAGGGTGCAGTGGCGGGCGAAGTGGATCGCCGCGCCCCTCAGGACGACCTCGGGCGCCAGCACCGGGCGGCTCGTGGGCAAGATCCCTCCTGGGGAGGAGCCGGAAGTGATCGCAGGCGACTCTCACATTCCGTGCGTACCGTACGCAATTCAGGTCACCGACGTCCTCCGGCTTTTCTGAAAGCTTTCTTTCGCCGGGCTTAATGCACAGAAAAGACGGACCACGTAGGCCGGGCATCACCCTCCGGGGTGCCGCCGTCACCCAGCGAACATACGAGTTCTGTTTATCCACAGGGATGCTCAGGGCCGCCGGGCTCCTGTCAGAATGGCTCTGCGCGTGACGATTCGTCGGTCACGTCTGGACCTCTGGGAGCCGACCGCGTGGACAGCAACAACCCGACGACGGGTGAGTTCCGTCTCGACGAACCCGAAGACGTGGTCTCGTCGCAGCGTCCCCCGATGCGCCGCCGGGGCGGCGACGACGAGGGCCGGCCGCCGCGTCTGTTCGGGTTCAGCCGCACGGTCTGGGCGATCGTGGCGGTGGTGGCGGTGATCGTCGGCGGGGTCGCCGTGGTGCAGTACACGACACGCTCGCCCAGCTACACCGCCCAGGACACGTCGCTGTCCGGGCTCGAGATCACCATTCCGGAGCCGAGCGCTTCCGATGCGTCACCGCCGGTCTCCCCCACCCCGGAGCCGTCGGCCAGTAAACGGCCCAAGGCCACCGCGACGCCCTCCGCCTCGGCCACCGAAGGCACGCCCGCGCCGGAGAACAACGGGCAGACCGGTCCCGGCCGGCCCGCCACCCCGTCCGGCCCGACCGGGGGCACCGACCCCCAGCCGTCCTCCGGCCCGGCCGACGAGCAGGACGAGCCCACCTCCCGGCCCGACGACGACCAGGACGACAACGGCGGCTGGGACGGCTGGGACGACGGCGACGACAACGAGGGCCAGGACCAGGGTCAGGACGACGACCAGGGCCAGAACCCCGGGCCGGAGACCGGTCCGGGCCAGGTCCCGGTGGCCGATCCGGGCGTGAACCTCGCGGCCTCGGCCTCCGCCCAGGCCAGCAGCGCGAGCTGGGGCCTGGGGGCGGGCAACGTCACCGACGGCAGCACGCGCACCTACTGGGAGTCCAGGCCGGGCTTCCCGCAGACGCTCACCGTCGACCTCGGCCAGGTCACCACGGTCGGCCGGGTGGCACTGTCGTCACCGTCGTTCGGCTGGGGCCCCCGCACCCAGACGATCACCGTGCTGGGCAGCACCGACGGCTCGTCGTACCGCACGCTCAAGGGCTCGTCGGCCTACCAGTTCCCCAACTCCGGCAGCCAGGCCACGGCCACCTTCACGCCCACCGCCACCCGCTATCTGCAGCTGCGGTTCACCGGCGCCACCCAGTACGGCTCGGCCCAGCTCGCCGGCCTCTCCGTGCACTCGTCCTGAGCGGCCGGGCACTCGTCCTGAGCGGCCGGCCTCAGACGCAGGGGATCGCCGCGACCATCAGTGAACCGCCCCGGGCCAGGGCCGAGAACATCACGTCGCCGCCCAGTGCCCGCACCCGGTCGAGCATGCCCGGCAGTTCGGCCCCCAGCCGCAGCTGGGCGGGACGGTTCGCGTCGTCCTCGATCTCGATCGTCAGGATGCCGTCGGCCTCGTGCCCCCGGATCTCCACCCGCACCCGCCCCGCCGGCTCCTCGCCCGCCACCTCCAGCACCGCACTGATCAGCGAGTAGGCCGTCTCCTCGGTGGCCGCCGGGTAGCGGCCCAGGGGCAGGCGCACGTCGACCGGCACCGGCTGACGCTGGGCGAGGGCCTCCACCGCGGCCCCCAGCCCGGCCTGGCTCAGTACCGCCGGGTGGATCCCCCGGGCCAGGTCGCGCAGTTCGTCGAGGGCCCGGGAGATCTCCTTGCTGATCGCCCGCAGGCGCTTGCGGGCCTCGTCGGACAGCTGCTCGGAGTCGGACGCGGCCAGGAAGAGCTTCAGCGCGAGGAGCCGCTGCTGGGCGCCGTCGTGCAGGTTGCGCTCGACCCGGCGGCGTTCGGCCGCGGCGGCCTGCACGGCCTGCATCCGGATCGCCCGGACCTGGCTCAGCCGGGCCAGCACCACGGCCTGCAACTGGGCGTTCTCCAGGGCCAGGCCGCTGGCGGCCAGGGCGTTGGTGACCACGTTGGGGTGGCGGCGCAGGGCCGGGTCGGTGTCGATCACCGCGAGCGGGGTGCCGGAGGCCGAGGTGACCGGCAGGAGCAGGCGTTTCTCGTCCGGCCCGGGATGCTCGGGATCGTCGGGGCTGCCGGTCACGTCGACGTAGGTGTTGAG
Organism: Kineosporia sp. NBRC 101677; assembly: GCF_030269265.1. NCBI lineage: Bacteria > Bacillati > Actinomycetota > Actinomycetes > Kineosporiales > Kineosporiaceae > Kineosporia > Kineosporia sp. NBRC 101677. The sequence continues at coordinate 358,814 of NZ_BSTA01000004.1, read as the reverse complement.
CTCGGGGGCCCAGTAACGCACCCTCAGCGACTCGTCGAGCAGGGCGGTGCGCAGAGACGTCTGCACCGCCTCGGGGGTGGGGTGCTGCTGCACCTGCCGCACCAGGGTGAGCACTGCGTGGTCGGCCAGCCGCCGGCGCACCACACTGGCCAGGAAGGCCATCGGGACCAGGGCGAACAGGGCGGCCTGGAGGGCGAAGGTGTAGTCCTTCGCATCGCCGTGCACCCCGAGCAGCTGCACGATCGGCACCGTCACGGCGGCCAGCGTGGTGGCCGGGGCGGCGATCGCCATCGGGGTCAGGACCTGCCGGTCCAGCCCTCGCATCCGGCGGATCCGGACCATCCACAGCACGGTGAACAGGCCCGCCAGGATCAGCTGACCGGCGCTGACCACCTGGACCACCGCTTCGTTCAGCGACCGGTCGGCGTAGACCGTGATCCACCAGGAGTCCGGGTCGTAGTGCTTCCACTCCGGGCGCATGGTGACGTCCTGGGCCAGGATGCCGCCGACCAGGACCACGCCCAGCACCGTCACGAAGGCCCGCTCGGCCCGGTCGAGCAGGGCCGGGTCGGGGTAGCGGAACATCGCCCAGACCGCCAGGGACAGCGCCACGAAGCTGGAGATGCCCGAGATCAGCGGCATCGGCCCGAAGGCCCACTCCTCGCTCCAGCCCAGGGCCCACAGCTGGGCCGCACCGATCAGCAGCCCGCCGGTGACCCGGTGGCCGGGCTCCTCCCAGAGGATCACCCCGGCACAGGTGAGCATGGCCCCGAAGAGCAGGCTGCCGACGGCAACCACCGGGTACTCCCGCCACAGCGGGCCCATCACGACGGCCCCGACCGCGGACAGCCCCAGGGTGACGGCGATGGTGCGGGACCACTGCCGGGTATCGGAGGCCGGCCCGGACGACGGGGGCGACGTCACGACCAGAGACGTCGAGCTCACCATCGCCACCCTGATCGCCGGGGCGAATCGGGACAAGAGGGAAAGCCCCCGTCCCCGGGCCCGACCCTGCGGATCGGCCCCCGCGAGGCCGCCCGATGGGAGCACTTGAACCCGTTTCGGGCCGGGCAAATCCCCCGTCCAGGCCGCTGATCATGGGGATGAGCTGAGATTTTGTCTCCGGCAAGTGGGCGATTCAGCAGGCTCGATTTGCTGCCGAGTGCATCCGCACGCCATTCTGTCCTAAGCTGGGGGTCGGCTACACCAGGTAACAGACCTGCGTGGGCCTCCTGAACTTAGGACAAACATGGCACAGGGTACGGTCAAGTGGTTCAACGCCGAAAAGGGTTTCGGCTTCATCAGCATCGACGGGGGCGGCGCTGACGTCTTCGTCCACTGGTCGGCGATCCAGATGGACGGCTACCGCGCGCTGGACGAGGGTCAGCGAGTGGAGTTCGAGCTGGGCCAGGGCCAGAAGGGCCCGCAGGCCGAGGCTGTGCGTCTCGCTCAGTAGTCGCACGTGATGGTGGGCATCTCGCACTGCGAGTTGCCCACCATCCGTATTTTGCGCCCCTTCTGAAGGGGCATTGAGCCAGAGGACGTCCGTGGCGGCCCGAGCCCGTTGTCGCACCTCGCGTGCGGGGTACGGCGGAGAAGCCGGGTGGTCAGCGCTGGACCGGCAGCAGGGCGCTGGTGGCGGTGTAGAAGCGCTCGATCCGCTCCACCACGTCCTCGAAGCTGGCCAGGTCGATCGGCTTGGTGACGTAGGCGTTGGCGTGCTGCTGGTAGCTGCTCAGCACATCGGCCTCGGCGTCGGAGGTGGTGAACACGACCACCGGCACCGCCCGCAGCACCGGGTCGTCCTTCAGCGCGGCCAGGGTGCCCCGGCCGTCGAGCCGGGGCATGTTCAGGTCGAGCAGGATCAGGTCGGGCTGCGGCGCCCCGGGCCGCCGCAGGAACTCCAGGGCCTCCTGCCCGTCACCCACCCGGTGCAGCACCGGCGGCCGCTCCACCCGCTCGAAAGCCTCCGTGATCATCAGGACGTCCCCCGGGTCGTCCTCCACCAGGAGCACCACCGGCACCCGCGACTGCATGCGCACCTCAAGAATCGTTGCCGTAGTGGCCGGCTCGGGCATCCTGCCCGCGCGACGGGCAAGACCGGCACAGGACAGAACCTAGGCCGTCATCGTGACATCCCCGGGCTTCTCGGGCGACCGGACGATCAGATCCAGCCCATGCGCCGGGCGATCGCGCAGGCGTCGTGCCGGTTGGACGCGTTGAGCTTGGTCATCGCGTTCGAGAGGTAGTTGCGCACGGTGCCCGGCGAGAGGGAGGCGCGCGCGGCGATCTCGTCGATCGGGGCGCCGGTGGCGGCCAGTTCCAGGACGTCGGACTCGCGTGGGGTGAGCGGGCTGTCGCCCGCGGCGATCGCCTCGGCGGCGAGCTGCGGGTCTACGTGGCGGCCCCCGGTGTGCACGGTGCGCACCACGCTCGCCAGGGTTGCGGCCGAGGTGGTCTTCGGGAGGAAACCACGGACGCCGGCGGCCAGGGCCCGCTTGAGGTGCCCCGGCCGTCCGTGGCTGGTGACGATCACGGTGGCGCACCCGGGCAGCCGGGTGCGCAGCTGCTCGGCCACCGCGATCCCGTCCGGGCCGGGCATCTGCAGGTCGAGGACGGCCACGTCGACCTCGTGCTTCACCGCCATGGCGATCGCCTCGTCGCCGGTCGCCGCCTCGGCGACCACGTCGAGGTCGTCCTCCAGGCTGAGCATCTGGGCCAGGGCGGTACGGATCAGGTTCTCGTCGTCGGCGAGCAGGATGCGGACGGGGGCGCTCACGAGGGTTCTCCTAGCCGGCGACGGGTCTGGTCGGGTCGGGTGCTGGGTCCAGTGCTGGGTCCAGAACCGGTTGCTGGTCGGGGCTGTTCCTGGTGCCGGCGGGTCCGGCGGCGCTGAGCGGGCCGGTGCCGGGCAGGTGCGCCACCACCACCCAGCGGTCATTCTCCCGGCCGGCCTCCAGGCCGGCGCCCAGCGGGGTCAGACGCTCGCGCAGGCCCTGCAGTCCCGAGCCGGACGCCAGACCGGCCTCGGCCGCCGGCTCGCCCAGGCCGTCGTTCTCGATCCGCAGGTCGTTGTCCTGGAACGAGATCCGCACGGAGCCGGCCGAGGAGTGCCGCAGCACGTTGGTGACGCTCTCGCGGACCACCCAGCCGGCCGCCTCGTGCCAGGCCCGGGGCACCACCCCGATCTCGAGCGCGACCTCGATCCCGGCCGAGCGCAGCAGCGCCCGGGCGCCCTCCAGCTCCTGGCCGAGGCTGGTCGGGCGGTAGCCGCGGGCCAGCGCACGGGCCTCGGTCAGGGCGTCGTGGGCGACCTGGCGCACCTCCATCATCTGGTCGGCGGCTCGTTCGTCGCCCCGGCGGGCCAGGGTGGCGGCGAGTTCGGCCTGCACCGCGATGGTGGACAGGTGCCGGCCGAGCACGTCGTGCACGTCGCGGGAGAACCGCAGCCGCTCCTCGGCCACGGCCAGCCGGGACTGGGTGTGGCGCAACGCGTCGAGCTCGGCGACCACCCCGTACAGCCACAGCGACATCCGCACGCTGATCACGCTGACCAGGCCGATGATCAGCCCGGCCACCGCGCTGAACCACTGCGTCCCGGCCACCCCGACCACCAGGGCGCAGCCCAGGATCACCGCCGCCGAGGCCCAGCGGTCGGGGATCCCGCCCAGGCTGGCCGCGAAGTTCGCGGTGACCACCACGACCACCACCCCCTGGGCCTCGCCCGAGGCCGGGAGACCGACCAGGCCCAGGTAGAGCAGGCTGACCACGAGCAGGGCGGCGGTGGGGCGGACCGGGAACGGCTGGATGTTCGGATAGTTGTCGATCACCGCCCGCATCACCGCGGTGCCGAGCATGGTCACCACCACCGCGCCGATGATCACGGCGGTGCCTTGCCCGGCCCCCGGCGCCGGCGCGGACGACAGCAGCAGGCTTCCGCACATGCCCCAGAGCACCAGGTAGAGCGACTGCCGGGTGTACAGGTCGACGCGCTCCACGCGGCTGAGTTCTGACCAGCGGCGTGGTCTCCGGAACTTCACCGGATCAGCCTAGGACGCGCACTAGGTGCGCGGTTCCCAGCGCATCGACCGCTGGGCGAGCTGCAGGGCCAGGCCGGTCCAGACCACCAGCACCACCAGCGGCTGCCCGGCCAGGCTCCAGGTCTCGGCGAAGGTCAGGGTCGTGGTGGTGGCGTCGAAGGAGTCGAGGCCGAACCAGCCGACCCGGACCAGTTCGTTGATCGCCGCCCCGGGAGTCAGCGAGATGGCCTCGCGCAACGGGTCGGACAGGCTGGGCAGACCCCCTACGAACGGGCCGACCGAGGCCAGGACGATCACCGGCAGGCTGGTCAGCTGGGCCGCCTCGGCGCTGCGGGTCCAGGCCGCGGTCCAGTAGGCGAAGGCCGCGAACATCACCACCGACAGCAGCGCCCCGAGGGCGAACAGCAGCACGTTGACCGGGGCGTCCTGACCCGCGACGACCGCCACCGGCACGGCCACCGCGGTGGTCAGCAGCGCACAGGCCACCCCGGGCAGGGCGATCGCGGTGAGCAGTTCCGCGTCACGGGTCTCACCGGTGCGCATCCGCTTGAGCACCAGCTCGTCGCGGCGGCTGACGAACTGCGACAGCACGTTGTAGAAGACCGGGAAAAGGCCCGCCAGCAGCAGCACCCCGGCGACCGCGGTGGCGCCCAGGCTGGTCAGTCCGCGCTCCCCGGCCAGCAGGGTCAGCAGCGGGGCCAGCGGCATGACCAGGGCGTAGGTCAGGGCCAGCCGGTTGCGGACCAGCAGCACGGCGTTCCAGCGGGCCAGGTGCAGGGTACGGGTCACCGAGAACCCGCCCCGGGCCGGGACCTTGGTGGCGGTGGTGGCGCTCATCGGACGCTTCCTTCCAGTTCGGGGGTGTGCACGGCCGGGTCACGGCCGTCGGCGATGGCCAGGAACACCGACTCCAGGCTCGGGCTGCGGGCGTCCAGGCCTTCCAGGCGCACTCCCCGGCCCCCGGCCCAGGCCAGCAGGTGGGCCAGGGAGGTCTGCAGGTCGGTGGTGTGCAGGACGGTCCGCCCGTGCTCCTCGCGCAGGTCGGTGACCGCGCCGAGGTCACTCGGGACCTGGGCCAGCCGGGCGAAACTGATGACCGACGGGTGTCCTTCGGCGATCTGGGTGGGGGTGCCGGAGCGCACGATCCGGCCCGCGTGCATGATCTCCAGCCGGTCGGCCAGGGTCTCCGCCTCGTCCAGGTAGTGCGTGGTCACCAGCACCGTGGAGCCGGCCTCGCGCAGCCCGTCGATCAGGGCCCAGACCTCGCGGCGGCTCTCCGGGTCCAGGCCGGTGGTCGGCTCGTCGAGCACCACCAGCTCCGGGTCGCCCATCAGGGTGCAGGCCAGGTCGAGGCGGCGGGCCTCACCCCCGGACAGCGACAGCACCTTGGTGTCGGCCCGGCGGCCCAGGTCGAGCCGGTCGATCATTTCCTCCACCGGCCGCGGCGCCGAGAGCGTGCCGGCCCACAGCCGCAGCGTCTCGCGCACCGTCAGGTCGCCGGAGAAACCGCTGCGCTGCAACAGGACTCCGGTGCGGCGGCGCACCGCGGCGCGATCGGCGACCGGGTCCAGGCCGAGCACCCGGACGGTGCCCGCGGTCGGTGCGGCCAGCCCCTCGATCACCTCGAGGGTGGAGGTCTTACCGGCGCCGTTGGTGCCCAGCAGCGCGGTGACGGAGCCCGCCCGGACGTCGAGGTCGACGCCCCGGACGGCTTCGAAGGCGGAGGCACCGGTTCCGTAGGTGCGGCGCAGCCCCCGGACGCGGACCGCGAACTCGTCTGAGACTTCGCTGTTCATGTCTTCCAGCCTGTCCCCGGAGCAGCGGCCGGGCCGCTGCCGTAGCTCACCAGGAACCGATGACAGATGTCATCACCGGCTCGGCCGCCCTCTCGTGATCGCCCATTGTTATAGTAGAATGCGAACATGTTGTTCCGAGTCGACCTGGCCTCCTCCGAGCCCCTGGCCGAGCAGATCGCGGCGCAGGTGCGGGGTGGGCTGCTGCGGGGCGAACTGGCCCCGGGCGAACGGCTGCCCTCGGCGCGCGAACTGGCCGCGGTGCTCGAGGTCAACCTGCACACCGTGTTACGGGCCTACGGCCAGCTGCGCGACGAGCAGCTGGTCGACCTGCGCCGCGGGCGCGGGGCAGTGGTGCGGGGCGATGCCGACGCGGGGCGGTTGCGTCTGGTCGAACTGGCCCGGCAGTTCACCCGCGAGGCCCGGCGACAGGGGCTGCGTGACGAAGAGGTGCTGGCGATTCTCAAGGAGGCACAGGCATGAGACGAGTGAGCGCAGCAGTCATCCTGGTCTGGCTGCCCCTGGTGGTCCCGGTGGTGGGGCGGGTCGCCTGGTCGGACCGGCTGCCCGACCCGATCGCGACACACTGGGGGCCGGGCGGCGGGGCCGACCGGTTCTCCTCGTTCCAGGCCCTTTTCGTGGTCACACTCCTGGTCGGGGCCCTCTGCGGCGGGATCGCGCTGGTGGCCGCAGCCCGGCTGCGCAGCACCCCCGGCTTCCGTTTCGCGGTGACCGCGGCGGGCGCCACGGCCGGCGGCACGGCCGGGGCCTTCGTCGCCACCGCGCAGATGAATCTGGCCGACCCCGCCGACCCCCGGCTGAGCTGGTGGCTGGTCCTCTTCGTGGTCGGCCTGGCCTGGGGCCTGGTGGTGCGTCAGGTCGCAGGCCCGAGCCCGGCCACCGGCTCCGCCCCCGAGTCAGCCGAACCGCTGCCTCTGGGGCCGGACGAGCGCGCCGCCTTCGCCACCACGCTCTCGTCACCACTCCTGACCGGCGCCGCCGCGCTCACCGGGGCCGTGGTGCTGGCCCTGGCGCTGACGGTGAGTCCCGGGCTGTGGGTCGTCCTGCTCGTGCCACTGGCCGTCACCCTGTGTTTCGCCCGCATCCGGGTCACCGTCGACCGGCGCGGCCTTCGTCTGGTGGCCGCGCTGATCGGCCTTCCGCTGAAACGCATTCCGCTGGCCCGCATCGAGGCCGCGCAGACGGCCACCATCGAGCCCGGCGCCTGGGGTGGCTGGGGATACCGCATCCTGCCGGGCCGTTCGGCCCTGGTGCTGCGCCGCGGCCCGGGCCTGGTCCTGCACCTCGACGGAGGCCGCCAGTTCGCGGTCACCCTCGACCGGCCGGAGGTGCCGGCCGGGTTGCTCGCCGCCCTCGGCACCCGGTCGAAGGGCTGAGTCCTCATCCTGGGGGATGACTTCGTGAACCGGGGCGATTCATCCTCCAGAACGAGGGCGTCCACCTCCGCCGGGGCGATACCCTCGCGTAGGTACCGCTGACCGCCGCACGCGCGCGGGGCGGTCCATCCTCCTTTCCGCTGAACGCCGACGTTCCGCTGCGCGCGGGCCGACGGCAGACCAAGGGTGCTGGAAGAGTTTTGAACGCAACTGCTAAGACCGGCGGCAAGTCGATCCCCGGCCTCCTCGGGGCCTTCACGGCGGTGAGCCTGGTGGGCGGGGTCATCGCCGCCGGGCTCGTCGCCCCGGCGGTCGGCGCCACCGGGGTGGCCTCCAACACCGCCGTCAACGCGTTCCTCGACCTGCCCAGCGAGCTGGAGGACACGCCGGTCTCAGCCACCACCAAGGTGCTGGCGGCCGACGGCTCACCGATCGCCACGTTCTTCGACGAGAACCGCAGCCCGGTCAAGCTCGAGAAGGTCTCGCCGTTCCTGCAGGACGCGGTGGTCTCGATCGAGGACGAGCGGTTCTTCGAGCACAGCGGGGTGGACACCGAGGGCCTGCTGCGCGCGGTGGCGGTGACGGTGCTGAAGAGCGAGTCGCAGGGTGCCTCCACGCTCACCCAGCAGCTGGTCAAGAACACCCTCAAGCTGCAGGCCTACGTGAAGGGTGACGAGGCCGGCATGCTCGAGGCCACGGACACCACCTCCGACCGCAAGCTGCGCGAGATCCGGCTGGCCACCGCGTTGGAGAAGCGGCTGACCAAGCCGGAGATCCTGGAGCGGTACCTGAACATCGCCTGGTTCGGCGGCCAGACCAACGGCATCGAGGCGGCAGCCAAGTACTACTTCGGCACCAGCGCCAAGAAGCTCACCCTGCCGCAGGCCGCGATGCTGGCCGGGATGATCCACAACCCGAACGCGTACAAGCTGGGCGACCCGACCAGCCACGAGCGGGCAACCGCCCGCCGCAACCGGGTGCTGGACAAGATGCTCGAGCTGGGCAAGATCGACCAGGCCGCCCACGACAAGGCGGTCAAGGCCCCGCTGAAGCCGAAGATCACCGCGACCCGGGCCGGCTGCGCCAACGCCAAGACCCGGGCGTACTTCTGCGACTACGTCTACAACGTGATCACCGAGAGCGACGACTTCAAGGCGCTCGGTGAGACCCAGGATGCCCGCGAGAATGCCCTCCTGCGCGGCGGTTACACCATCACCACCACGCTGCAGCCGAAGGTGCTCAAGGCCGCCTGGAACTCGGTGAAGGACCGGATCCCGCCGAAGGACCCGAGCCGCATCGCCACCGCCACGGTCTCGGTCGAGCCGGGCACCGGCAAGGTGCTCTCGATCATCCAGAACAAGTTCTACAACCCCAAGGCCGCCAAGCAGAACACCACGGTCAACTACTCCACCGACTACCAGTACGGCGGTTCCTCCGGCTTCCAGACCGGCTCGACCTTCAAGCCGGTCGTGCTGGCCGCCTGGCTGGACGCCGGGCGCTCGCTGTACAGCCAGCTCGACGGCTCCCCGGGCACCCTGCCGATCAACTCGTTCAAGTCGTGCGGGCAGAGCGTGGGCAGCTACGACAGCTACACGTTCCAGAACTCGGCCGAGGGCCAGGGCGAGGGCATGATGAGTGCCTGGGACGCCACCAAGGACTCGATCAACGGCGCCTACATCCGGATGACCCAGCAGCTCGACCTGTGCGACATCCAGAAGATGGCCTCGGACCTGGGCATGCACCGGGCCCAGCCGGTGATCGACCCGTGCATCCCCGGCAACTACGACGCCAAGAAGCCGAAGACGACCACCAAGGTGCCGCAGTGCGAGCCCTCGGTGGCCCTGGGCACGGCCAGCCAGTCGCCGATGACGATGGCCAGCGCCTACGCCACGTTCGCCTCGGGTGGGATCCGCTGCAACCCGGTCGTGGTCACCTCGATCAAGGACCGCAACGGCAAGAAGCTGAAGGTCCCGGACGGCACGTGCAAGCGAACGATCTCCGAGAAGGTCGCCAACGCCGCCACCCTGGGCATGAGCAAGGTGTTCACCTCCGGCACCGCGGTCAGCGTGGGCTCACTGAGCAGCGGCCAGCCCGCCTCCGGCAAGACCGGTACCACCAACCTCTCGCAGGACACCTGGTTCGCCGGGTACACCCCGCAGATGGCCACCGCCGTCTGGGTGGGGCCGGAGACGGTGAACGGTAAGCGCGACAACATGCAGGGCGTCACGATCGACGGCACCTACTACGGCGCCGTCTACGGAGCCACCTTCGCCGGGAAGATCTGGAAGGACATCACCAGCAAGTCGCTCGAGGGCGAACCGGTCAAGCAGTTCGGCGAGGTGGACAGCAGCCTGGTCGGCAGCCCCCCGCCCCCGCCCGAGAAGGACGACAAGGGCGACGACGGCGACGGGGGCGACGACTCCGACGGCGGCGACGACTCGGACGACGACTCGGGTGACGGTCAGGACGACGGCGGCGACGACTCCCAGGACGACGGCGGAGACGGTGGCGACGAGGGCGGCCAGGAGGACCAGGACCGCTGACGCGCTCACTCAGGTAAACGATCTATCCTGACCAGTTAGCTGAACTTCCTGCCCGGTAAGCACTTTGCGCAATGCCAAGCGCACAGCGGGTAGCCATGGATGGATCACACGACAGGAGTCGAGGGTGAGCACGTCGCCCGATGGTGCGAACTCCGCACCGGCCAGCGCCGAGGAGCACGGGCTGCCCTGGGTCGTGTCCTGGACGGTGATCGGCTCGCTGATCCCCGGCCTCGGCCTGGTGGCGGCGGGCCGGCGGCGGGCCGGTGCCGCTGTCCTCAGCGTCACGGTCGCCGTCCTGGCCGCTCTGCTGGTCTGGCTGCTGACCGGCGATGTCCTGCGCCGTGGGCTGTCGTTCGCGCTCGACCCGCAACGACTGCTCCTGTTCGCGATCGCGGTCGTCGTGACCGGCGTCCTCTGGGCCCTGCTCATCCTGCTCACCAACGCCCAGCTGCTCCGGCAGTCCGGCCTCGGCCGGGGCCAGAAGGCGGTCAGCTGGGTCGTGGTGGCGGTGCTGGTGGTGGGCGTCGGCGTGCCCGCCTACCTCGCCACCGACTACTCGCTCGTGCAGCGCGATCTGGTGAAGACCGTGTTCGACGAGGACGAGAGCAGCGACAAGGACGCGGCGGACGCCCGGCCCGACACCGAGGCGGTCGACCCGTGGGCCGGCACCAAGCGGATCAACGTGCTGCTGATCGGCTCCGACGCCGGCCGTAACCGCGAGGGCGTGCGCCCGGACACCCTGATCGTGGCCAGCATCCAGCCCTCGACCGGTAACACCGTGCTGTTCAGCCTGCCCCGCAACCTCGAGCGGGTGCCGTTCAAGAAGGGCACCCCCGGGGCCGCGGCCTGGCCGGACGGTTTCTACTGCGCGAACGACGCCTGCCTGCTCAACGCGGTCTGGACCTGGGCGCTCGACGCCGAGGGCTACGCCGGCAGCAAGAACCCGGGTCTGAAGGCCACCGAGGACGCGGTCACCGGCATCCTCGGCCTGGAGATCGACACCTACGCGATGCTCAACCTCAAGGGTTTCGAGGAGTTCATCGACGCGGTGGGCGGCCTCACCCTCGACGTGCACGAGCGCCTGCCGATCGGCGGTGACTCCGAACACCCCTGGGAGACCATCGGTTACATCGAGGCCGGGATGAACCAGAAGATGGACGGCTGGCACTCGCTCTGGTTCGCCCGGAGCCGCTGGAGCACCAGCGACTACGACCGGATGCGCCGCCAGCGCTGTGTGATCGCGGCGGTCACCGAGCAGGCCGATCCGGTGACGCTGGCCAGCAACTTCCCGGCGATCGCGAGCGCGCTGAAGGACAACATGTCCACCGGCATCCCGCGCTCGCAGCTGCAGGCCTGGGTCGAGCTGGCCACCCGGGTGCAGAAGGCCAAGGTGACCAGCCTGGCCTTCACCGACGACGTGATCGCCAGCCGCAGCAACCCGGACTACGACCTGATCCGGCGTCAGGTGCGCAAGGCCATCCAGAACTCGGTGAACCCCCCGGCCGCAGCCACAGCGACCGCCGCTTCCACGCCCACTCCGTCCGCCACGGTGACCCCGGAGGGGAAGCCGAAGCGCAAGAAGGACAAGAAGAAGGACGAGCCGGACCCGGCCGGCGCCCAGGACGTGTCCCAGGTCTGCTGATCAGACCAGGATCAGACCCGGAACTGGTTCACCCGCGCCTGCAGCTCGGCCGCCATGCGGCTGAGCCGGGCCACCGCTGCCTCCGACTCCGACAGCCCCTCGGTGGTGACCCGGGAGGCGTCGGCGATGGTGGAGACGTTGACGGCCATGTCCTGGGCACCTCCGGACAGGGCCGTGACGCCGCGGCTGATCTCGGCCGCGGTGGCCGACTGCTCCTCCACCGCACCGGCGATCACGGTCTGGTAGTCGCGGATCCGGTTGATCACCGAGCTGATCTCCTCGATCGCCCCGACCACGTCCTTGGTGTCGCCCTGGATCGAGGTGACCCACTTGGTGATCTCCCCGGTGGCCTGGGCGGTGGCCCGGGACAGGTCCTTCACCTCGTTGGCGACCACGGCGAACCCCTTGCCGCTCTCGCCCGCCCGGGCCGCCTCGATCGTGGCGTTCAGCGCCAGCAGGTTGGTCTGCTCGGCGATCGAGGTGATCATCTCGACCACCGAGGCGATCTCGGCCGAGGACTCCCCCAGCCGGGCCACCTGCACCGTGGTGTGCTCGGCGACGTCGACCGCCTGCACCGCAACGCTGGCCGCCTCACCGGCGTTGCGGGCGATCTCCCGGATCGCCGTGTCCATCTCCTCCGAGCCCTTGGCGATCGTCGCCACGTTGTCGGAGACGCCGGCCGCGACCACCGAGGCCTCACCGGCCTGACCGCTGGAGGTCTGGGCCGAGGCGGCCATGGTCGAGGACGTGGCCGCCATCTGCCCGGCCGCCTCGGCCAGGGTGGTGGCCGAGGCCGAGACCGAGGTGACCATCGAGCGCACCTGGTCACGGGCCCGGTCCAGAGCCTCGGCCATCCGGCCGATCTCGTCGCGCGAGTGCACGTCGGCCGGCACGGTCAGCACACCCTCGGCCATCGCGTCGACCGAGCGGCGCACCTGGATCAGCGGCCGGGTGACCGACGTGACCACGAACCGGGCGATCAGGACCAGGATCAGCGAGGCCACCAGCACGGCGGCCACCATGATCAGGAAGTCCTGGCGCTGGGTGTCGCGCTGGGCCGCGTCGGCCCGGTCGACCTGCTCGGCGAAGTACGCCCGGCCGTTCTTGGTCACCGCGCTGACCAGGTAGTTGTCCACCCCGACCTGTTCCCAGCCGAGCCGGGCGGTGGTCGGGTCGGCGATCACCCCGGCCGCGAACCGGTCCACCACTTCCTGGTACTCGGTGAAAACGGTCTTGATCCGGTCGATCTGGGCCTGGCTGCCCTCGGGCAGGGACAGCGCGTCGAGCCGGTTGATCAGGTCGGCGGCGACCGCCGCCTGGTCCTTCAGGTTCTGCTGCTGGCGCTCGGGCGAGGAGCTCAGGATCGCGCTCAATGCCTGCGACTTCAGTTCGCCGGCAACGGTGTTCAGCTGCAGCACGATCGCGTCGGCGTCGTTCAGGTCACGCAGCTCCCGGCTGGTGGCGGTGCTGGACCGGTTGGTCACCGCGCTCAGCGCCAGGCAGGTCAGCAGGGCCAGCACGCTGGCCGCGACCAGGGCGGTCAGCTTGGTCCAGGTGGGCAGGTCGAGGAAGCGGGCGATCAGGCCGCGCCGGACGGGGCGCACGGGCCCGGACGAGCTTGTCACGGTGGCTCAGCTCCCGATCTCTTGCGCGGTGTAGACCCCACCGTCGACGAGCACGGTCTCGTAGTTCGACCGGTCCACGTTCACCGGCTGCAGCAGGAACGAGGGCACGTCCTTGACCCCGTTGTTGTACTGCTTGGTGTCGTTGACCTCGGGGGTGGCCCCGGCCAGCAGGGAGTCGGTCATCTGCACGGCCACCTTGGCCAGTTCCCGGCTGTCCTTGTACACGGTCTCGCTCTGGGTGCCGGCCACGATCAGCTTCACCGAGTCCAGCTCGGCGTCCTGTCCGGTGATGGCCGGCAGCGGCTTGCCGCCCTTACCGTAGCCGTCGGCCTGCAGAGCGGTGAGGATGCCGCGGGAGATGCCGTCGTAGGGGGACAGCACGGCGTCCAGGTTCTCGGAACCGTAGTTCGCGGACAGCAGGTTGGCCATCCGCTTCTGCGCCACCTCACCGTTCCAGCCGGCCGTGGTGATCTGGGCGAACTTGTTCTGCCCGCTGCGGATCTCGAGCTTGCCCTGCTTCAGGTAGGGGCGCAGCACGCTCATCGCCCCGTCGAAGAAGAACCCGGCGTTGTTGTCCTTGGCGTCGCCGGCGAACAGCTCGATCGTGAAGGGCCCGGAGGCCGAGCGCAGGCCCAGCTCGTCGACCAGGTGACCGCCCTGCAGGACGCCGACCCGGAAGTTGTCGAAACTGGCGTAGTAGTCGATGTTCGGGGTGTCGCGGATCAGCCGGTCGTAGGAGATCACCGGGATGTCCTTGCTCGCGGCCTGACTCAGCACGTCGGCCAGCGCGGTCCCGTCGACCGCGGCCACCACCAGCGCCTCGGCCCCCTGGTCGATCATCGCCTGGATCTGTTCCACCTGGGCGGGCACGTTGTCCTCGGCGAACTCCACCAGGGGCTCGTAGCCGAGCAGCTCGAACTGCTTGGCCATGTTCTCGGCGTCGTTCACCCAGCGCGAGGACGAGGTGGTCGGCATGGCCAGGCCGATCTTCCCGCCCGACACCGACACGCCCGGCTCCGCCTCGTCGCCGTCACCGCCACACCCCGCCAGCAGCAGGCTGCCGGCAACCATCGTGGCAGCCCAGGCCAGTGCTCTACGTCGCAACGTGGATCCCCCTCAACCAGCCGCGGGCCGGTTCACACCGCGGATCGACTGAACCCTTCGGCCGGACCGGTCCCGTCTTGAAGGAATTAACGGGCGGATCCCGGCCGGACTTGAGCTCCGCGCCGCCGGGGCGTTCAGGCAGGATGTCCCCGTGCATCTGCGTGACTTCACTCCCCCGGCCACCCCCGCGTCCCAGGCCGCCCTCGAACTGGCCTCCGCGTACTACTCCCCCGCCCTGCTGAACCACGGCGTGCGCTCGTGGCTGTGGGCCGAGGCCTTCGCCCAGGTCGAGGGCCGCACCGGCTTCGACCACGAACTGCTCTACGTCAGCGCCGTGCTGCACGATCTGGGCATCACCCCGCAGTTCGACAACGTCTCGCTGTCGTACGAGGAGGCCGGCGGGCACGCCGCGGTCGCCCTCACGGCCGGGGCGGGCTGGCCGGCCGAACGGCGGCAGCGCGCGCTCGACGTGATCATCCGGCACAACTGGCCCTCGGTCGATCCGACGATGGACGAGGAGGGGTACCTTCTGGAGATCGCTACCGGGCTGGACATCTCCGGCGCCCGCCCCGACGTGCTGCCGGCCGAGTTCGTCCAGGAAGTGCTGGCCGCGCATCCCCGTCTGACCCTCGGCCCGGAGTTCACCGCCTGTGTCACCGACCAGGCCGCGCGCAAGCCGCAGACCGCCGCGCACCGGCTGGTGCAGGGCGGCCTGGCCGACAAGCTGAGCCGGCACCCGCACGAGGCCTGAACCGCCGAGCAGGGCGGCATCTGTCTCAGATGCCGCCCTGCTTGCAGTTTCTCGGGACTAGCGGTGCGAGACCGCCGAGTCCGAATCACCCGACCCGACCACTGCATCGGTGCCGTCCTCGTCGGAAGGCTCACCAGCGTCTTCAATTTCGGGGTTGTCGCGGGTGCTGCGCAGGCTCCAGACGATGGAGACCGTGATCACCACGACGATCACGCCGAGGGTGAGCGGGATCGGCAGCTTGCCCACCGGGGTCTCGGACAGGATCAGCTTCACCCCGGCGAAGGCCAGCAGCACGGCCAGGCCGTAGTGCAGGTGCACGAACCGGCGCAGCAGCCCGGCCAGGCAGAAGTACAGGCTGCGCAGGCCCAGGATGGCGAAGGCGTTGGCCGTCCAGACGATGAAGGTGCTGGTGGTGATGGCCAGGATGGCGGCCACCGAGTCGACCGCGAAGATGATGTCGGTGGCCTCGACCGCCACCAGCACCACGAACAGCAGCGTGGCCACGCGCTTTCCGTCGACCCGGGTGAAGAACGCGGCACCGTGGTAGTTCGGGTCGGTCGGGATCACCCGGCGCACCAGGCGGACCACCGGGTTCCGGTCGGGCGGGGTCTGGTCACCGTGGTTGAAGGCCATCTTGTAGCCGGTGTAGATCAGGAACGCGCCGAACACGTAGGCGGTCCAGAAGAAGGTCTCCAGCAGCTCGGCGCCGACGAAGATGAAGGCGAAGCGCAGCACCAGGGCGCTGAGCACACCCCAGAACAGCACCTTGTGCTGGAACGCGTCGGGCACCGCGAAATGCGTGAAGATCAGGGCGAAGACGAACACGTTGTCGATCGAGAGGGCCTTCTCGATCAGGTAGCCGGCGTAGTACTCACCGGCCACGTCGCCGCCCTGCCAGACCCAGAGCACCGCACCGAAGGCCAGGCCGGCGGCCACCCAGATCGCCGACCAGGTGGCGGCCTCGCGGAAGCCGATCACGTGGTTGTCGCGGTGCAGGAACAGGTCCACGGCGAGCATGGCGCCGACCGCGCCCATGACCGCTACCCAGGCCCAGATGGAGACGTCCAAAAACGCACACCCTTCGTCCAGCCGAACCCGTACGCACGGGCTGGCTCTGCTGGATGAAGGTCTCCCCGGGCCACCGTGAACGGTGGCTGCCCGCCGGGGCCCGGATAGGCCGGGCCCGTAATGACGACGAGGCGAAGTGAGGTCGGGTACTCCCCTTCGGACTACAGACAGGATTCAGGAATCCGCGTTCGGACGCAAGGCGACAGCATCAAGTCACACTCTGCCACCTGGTTGGGTGAGCGTTACCGTGGCCAGGTGAGATCCCCCGCCGTCGTCTCCGCCGCCGCGGCGCCCGTCCTGCTGATCGGCGGCTGGCTGCTGGCCGAGTCGCGGCAGCCGCCGGGCTTCGATCCGCTGCACGACACGATCAGCGACCTGGCCGCGCTCGGGGCGACGGACCGCGGGATCATGACGCTGGCCCTGATCGGGGTGGGGGTGGCGCACTGCGTCACGGCCTACTGCCTGAGCGAGGCCGCCCGGGCCGGACGACTGCTGCTCGGCGCCGGGGGCGTGGCGACGATGCTGGTGGCGGCCTTCCCCCTGCCGGCGGGCGGCGGGTCTTCGGCGGCGCACACCTCGGCCGCGACAGCCGCCTTCGCTGCGCTGGCCCTGTGGCCCTGGTTCAGCAGCCGGCCGGATTCGGCCACCCTGCTGCGACCGGTCGCTTCCCGGATCGCCACAGCGGTGCTGCTGGCCCTGGTGAGCTGGTTCGGCCTGACCCTCGGGTGGGCTGGAGGTGCCCTGGGTCTGGCCGAGCGGGCCGCCGCGGCGGCCCAGGCGCTCTGGCCCCTCCTGGTGGTGCTGGGTGTGGTCCGGGCCCGCTGAACGCCCACGGTGGGGCGTGCAGCGGGCCACCACCACGAACTACAGCTTGGTCAGCTTCAGGTGGGAGACGACCCGGGAGGTGCCCTCCAGGTCGTGCTTGAAGTTGCAGACGACCTCATGGTCGTCAATGATGCGCACCACCGTGCCCAGACCGTAGCGGTCGTGCGTGATGCGATCACCGTCCTCCAGGCGCTCGGAGGCGGTAGGCACCCGGGTGGGCGGTGCGAACGGACTGCCGGCCAGGACACGTCGCGCTGGCGAAGGGCGAGAATTCACACCTCAGTATGCGCTCCCCGGAGCCCGCTTCTGACCGGAACAGCCGTTCCCGACCGGAAGATCACCCCCGGGTTCATCGGTCCGGCGCTGGTCAGGGGCCTACCGGGGTCACCATTTGCGCCGGTTGAGATTGCCTGGTCAACTAGCTGACACAGAACGTTCGGTCCGGCCAATTCGTGCGTGGACCGGTCACCGGCCGAGGAGGACGCATGGGCAGGCGAGCCTGGGGAAAGACAGCCGCGCAGGTGGCGCTGGGAGGCGCACTCACCTACGCGGGCATCTCGCACCTGACCTTCGCCAGGGACGAGTTCCAGGCGCAGGTGCCGAGCTGGTTCCCGGCCGACGCCGATGCCGTGGTGCTGGCCTCGGGCGCCGTCGAGATCGGCCTGGGCGCCGCCCTGCTGGCCACCTGGCGCCAGCCCAGCCGGGCCACCGTCGGCAAGATCGCCGCCGCCTTCTTCGTGGCCGTCTTCCCGGGCAACATCGCCCAGTTCACCGAGGGCCGCGACGGCTTCGGCCTGGACACCGACACCAAGCGCGCAGTACGCCTGCTCTTCCAGCCGCTTCTGGTGCTCTGGGCACTTCGGGCCACCCGTACGGACCGCCCCGAACCGGCCGAACCGGCCGAGCCGGAGCGCGACTGACGCTGGTCAAGGCAGCCGGGTGGCCACGTTCAGGGCGTGTCCGAGCCAGTGCGAGGCCCCCCGGCGCCGCAACCCCGACAGTCGGCCGGATTCGGCCGGCAATCCGTGGGCGGCACCAACGGTCAGGGCGTGCGCGATGTGCACGGCCGCCGACTGATGCGCGTCCAGCGCACTGTGGCCCATGTTGACCAGCGGCACCAGTACGGCGTCGGGGGCCAGGCTCACTGCCCGCTCGGCGATCGGGCGGGGCGTGCGCAGGTCGCGATCCCCGGAGACCACCACCAATGGACGATTGAAAGCGGCCAGTTGGGTGGGCAGGTCGAGCGGCTGCCCGTGAAAGGCAGGCTGACGCACGGCTGCTTCGGCGAAGTGCAACTGGGGGTCGAGCGGCTCACCGTCGACCGGCAGACCGAAACCGAGCTGCCCGTAGGCGATCCCGGCCACCAGATCGGGCTCCATCACACCGGACACGCCCCGGCCCTCGAGCTGGCGCACTCCCAGTCGGCTCACCTGGCGCCAGAGCTGTTTCTGCCGCCCCGCCCGCCGCGCACGCAGCAGGCGCAGCAGCACCTGCGGCCCGGCGAACTCATAGACCACCTCTACGGCATGACTGAGCTCGGCCATCGAGATCCCGGTGGCGGCCAGGTCCTGCACGGCGGAGGCCACGGCGATCAGGGCGGGATCGTCCCCGTCCCACAGCAGACGGCGCCGGTGCGCGCGCACCATGGCCAGATCGTCCTCGACCGAGAGCAGGGGCGAGTCCAGCACCATCGCCGCCACCAGTTCCGGATGGCGGGCGGCGAATACCTGGGCCAGGTGACTGCCGTAGGAACTTCCGTACGCCACAACCGACTTCACGCCACATTCCTGGACGACGGCGGCCAGGTCGTCGGCGGCAGCCTCCAGAGTGACGGCGTCGAGGGGTAAGTCGCGGCCGCGATTGTCTCTGCGGGACAGGCCGACTCCGCGGTGCTCGACCATGATGGCGTCGAGGCCGTGCTGGGTGGCGGTGGCGCGCAGACCCACGTAGGGCAGCACCGACCCCATGCCCGGGCCACCGGGGATGAACAGCACCGGCAGATCACTGGGCGGGCCGGTCCGCATCACGGCCAGCGGGAACGTCTCGGCACGGTCGGGGTACACCGGTCGCTGGATCACGAACCCGTGCCGTCCGAAAAGTACTTTCGCGAGGGCCGGGGTGAGCCTGCCGATCCCGTCCCTCACCACGATCGTCCCCTGCTGATCGACCGAAAGGTCACCCCGGACGTCCACTCTTGGCAGTGTTCCCACTCTCGGCATCCGCCGCGTTCCCTTCACGCGGGGCCGGAACTGCGGCCACCGCCTCGTCGGTCGATCCTCCGGCGCCGACCGCCACCGGCTGCTTCTGGCGTGAGGGCGAGGGGATCCCGCTGGGGATCCGGTGCAGGTGCGGCACCATGCCGCGCAGCCCGCCGGCCACCAGGATCGCCACGTCGATCATGATCACCGGCAGGGCGGGCCCGCCGAACGATGCCACGTAACGGGTTTCCCACACCGGGGAGAACCGCTCCTTGAACTGACGCAGGCCCTGGAAGTTGTAGAAGTGCTCGCCGTGGGTCCACAGCAGACTGCCCATCCGCTCCCAGAACGAGCCCGTGCCGTCGATGTTCAGCCCGTACAGCGGGGCCATGCCGATGTTGAACGTCTCGTAGCCGTTCTCCTTCGACCAGTTCATCGACTCCACGAAGAGGTGGGTCATCACCGTGCGGGGCGCCTCCTGACGCCGGCGCATCAGGTCGACCTTGACCTCGTGCCGGGCGCCGCTGGCCCACAGCGAGGCGAAGGCCACCACCTCGTCCTCGATCCGGGCCACCGCGACCGGGAACCGGGCGATGTACTCCTCCTCGAAAGCACCCAGCGAGAAGGACTTCTCCTTGGTGTTGTGCTTGGTCAGCCAGAGGTCCGAAACCTCGCGCAGCTGCGGCATCACCGCCTGCAGCGCCTCCCCCTGGAGCACCTCGATGGTGACCCCGGCCTTGGTGCTGGCCCGGCACTCGCTGCGCAGCTTGGCCCGCTTGGAACCGGTCATGCTGAAGTCGCCGAGCGGGATCATCGCCTCCTCGCCGAGCTTGTTCAGCAGCAGGCCGTGCTCGCGGTACAGGTCGGCCAGGTCCTCGCGCACGCAGTAGAACACCGGCCGCCCGGTGCGGCTGTTGCACAGGTCCAGGAACTTCCAGATCAGCTCGTCGAACTCGGACTCCTCGCCCACCGGGTCGCCCATCACCACCCAGCTGCGGCCGGCCACCCGGTACATCAGCAGGGCGTTGCCCTCGGCCGAGAACAGCACCCGCTTGTCGCCGGTCCAGATCAGGCTGGCGTTGCCGTGACTGGCCCGGGCCATCACCGGGACGGCCCGCTCCAGGTCGTCCTCGGTGGCGGTGGGCGGGCCGGCCGTGGGCCGCTGCAACCGGATCCCGGCGAAGATCAGGGCCACCACGAACAGCAGCAGCACCAGCCGGGCGGCCCCGGACCCGTCACCGGTGACGGTGGCGGCCAGCGGCCGGTCGCCGTTGGCCTCGGCCAGCCGGTCGTTGTGCCACCAGACCAGCGCCACCGCGATCCCGGTGACCGCCATCGGCCAGGCCCAGCCGCGCGGGTCGGCCAGGATCGAGGTGCTGCGCCGGAACGCGGGCCGGGCCAGCACCAGCAGCACGGCCAGGGCGACTGCGAAGACGGCGAGCAGGGTGGCGTGGGTGGCCGCGAAGACCAGCAGAGCGACCACGGTCAGGGCCCAGGCCCCGCGCAGCCGGCGGTGCAGGCCGCGGGCCAGGACCAGCACCCCCACCCCGGCCAGGCTGGTGGTGAAGGAACTGATGATGGTTCCGGGCCCGCCCGGTACCTGGCCGGTGATGATCATCAGGGCGCCCAGCACGATCAGCAGCAACGCCATGAACGAGGGGGTGAGGATGTCGGCGACCCGGGCGAGCGCGGTCGCCCGGTCGGGGCTGCGCCGGGCCTCCAGCACGGCCAGCACCACCGCCGCCACGCCCAGCGGCACCAGGTAGTAGACCAGGCGATAGGCGATCAGCGCGGTGACCAGGCCGGTCTCGGGGGTGTTGTCAGCCAGCGCCACCACCAGCACGGCCTCGACCACCCCGAGCCCGCCGGGCACGTTGCTGATCAGGCCCAGGGTGGTGGCCAGCACGAAAAGTACGGAGAAGGCGGCGAACCCGAGCCCGTGCCCCTCGGGCAGCAGCACGTAGAGCACTGCCGCCATGGTCAGCCACTCGACCACCGAGACGGCGAGCTGGGTGGTGGCCATCGTCCGGGTCGGCCGGTCGATCCGCCAGTTCTTCACCATCACCGGCTGCCGGCCCCGGCCGCACCAGGCCAGGTAGGCGACCACCCCGCCGAGCAGGGCCGCGGCCAGCAACGCGGAGACCACCCGGCCGAACGGCAGCCAGGCCAGCACCGCGTCGGGCGACCAGATCAGGCCCACCGCGATCAGCACCGAACTGCCCAGGCTGAGGGTGACCAGGTTGAACCCGGTGACCCGGGTGATCGCGAAGGCGGGCAACCCCCAGGCGGAGTACACCCGGGCCCGCAGCGCGGCCCCGACCAGGGCCGAGGCCCCCAGGGTGTTGCCGAAGGCGGTGGCCACGAACGAGGCCGCGGCGTAGCGCCGCAACGGCATCGCGTGCTCGACGTAGTTCAGGGCCAGCGCGTCGTACGACACCATGATCGAGTACGAGGCGGCAGTCGCGAGCACGGCCAGGGCCAGGGGCCCGGGCCCGATCGCGCCCAGGTCCTCGGAGAGCCGGTGCCACGGGTATCCGGCGAGCCGCTGCTGCAGCACGGTGACGGCGGCCACCAGGGCCCCCAGCACCGCCAGCTGAGCGACCCACCGGCCACGCAGCCGCGAACGGCGTTCCACGTGGTCGGCCTGCGGAGAATCACTCATCCCAGTCATCGTGCGGTGTCATCGACGATGGGTCAGGACGACTTGAGACGGGGTACCACCGGCGGCCCGGCGGTTCACCCGAACCGACGTGGGCCCCGGCGATCACGCAAACGCCTGCGCCTGCTTACCTCCGGGTAGCACACTTCGTCCCAGTGACCCTGGCGATCCCCCGAGGAGCGAAGTGAGCTACCCGAACAACTGGCAGCAGGACCAGCCCCACCACCCCCAGCCCCAGCACGGCCGTCCGATGCAGCGCCGCACCCGTGAACCGTTGTCGTTCTGGCAGACCGTGGGGGCCGTCGTGGTCGGCCTGATCCTGGGCACCGTGGTCATCTGGGTCCTGACCCTGTTGCTGTTCTTCCTCGGCGCGGCCGCCCTGTTCGACCAGGTCAGCGACAGTGGCCTGCTGGAGGACACGAGCAGCACCGGGACGGGCGCCGAGCTCGACTGCGACCTGTACGCCGCCGAGGACTGCTAGCTAGCGCACCACGTCGAACACGTTCTTCTGCACGCCGTTGGAGTAGGTCTCGTGCTCCACCAGCTGCAGCTTCTGCACGTCCTTGTCGCTCTGGCTGAACAGCCGCTTGCCCGCGCCCAGCAGCAGCGGGAAGACCAGCAGGTGGTAGCGGTCGATCAGGCCGGCGTCGGAGAGCGCCTGGTTGAGCGTGGCGCTGCCGTGCACGATGATCGGCCCGCCCTCGGTCTCCTTCAGGGCCGCGACCTCCGGCACCGAGCGCAGGATCGTGGTCTCGCCCCAGCCCTCGACCAGGTCGTCCTCGCCGAGGGTGGTGGAGACGACGTACTTGGGCAGTTCCTTGTAGATGGCGAAGTCCTCCATCGCCGGCCAGACCGGGGCGAAGGCCTGGTAGCTCACCCGGCCCAGCAGCATGGCCCCGGCCTCGGTCTGCTCCCGGCCCTTGATCTCGTAGGCCTCGGGCACGAAGTCGACGTTCTTGAACGTCCACCCCGAGTTCCGGTAACCGGGCTCCCCGCCCGGTCCTTCGACGACCCCGTCGAGCGAGACGAAAGCGGTGCTGATCAGAGTGCGCATCAATGCGTCCTTACCGGCTCGGCGATCTTCGACGGAAGAGACGCTATCGGCCGCCGGCCAGTGCCCGTGGAAGGAGTCGAACCTTCAACCTCCGCATTCTGAGTGCGGCGCCTCTGCCAGTTGGGCTACACGGGCGTGCTGTTAGCTGCTTGCGCAGGGACTGAGGGACTCGAACCCCCGACATCCGGTTTTGGAGACCGGCGCTCTACCAGCTGAGCCAAGTCCCTCTGGGAGACAACGCAGAACGCCGCCTCCCGGGTGTTCCGGGAAGCGGCGCCCTCAAAGACACCTGAACCTGCTCAGGGTCGCGCGGGGCCTCCCGGATGCGCACGGAGAAGTCGCCACAACAGGGTCTGAGTGAACATCCTGCGGCTCCTCTCCGGACGGGTGGTCTGCGAACCGGGTTTCCGCAGAACCGTTCTGGCGCGGCATCAGCATCACACCGCACCACTCCCCCGTGCCACCGATTTTCTCCGCTGGCCGTCCCACCCGGGTTGGGTCAAGATCCGCAGATGCGGAGCAAACTGCTGAATCTGCCCGTCTGGCTGCTGGCGATCGGCGCGGGTGTGTTCACCGGCCTGCTCGGGGCCTCGGTGCGCGTGGCTGTGCTGGTGCTCGGCTTCGACCTGGACGGTGGGGTCGTGTCTAACGCCGTGTCCGGGTTCGTCACCGGGATCGGCCCCGGCCTGGTGGGAGTTCCGCTCATCGCCCGCCGCAATCGGCGCGAGGCCGAGCTCACCGGGCTCGACCCCGACGAGCTCGAGCAGGCACGGCGGGCCAGCGTCAAAGGCCCGGTGCCAGCAGACCCCCGGCTGGTGCGGGCGGCTCGGGACCTGTGCGCGCAACGGCTCGAGACCGCCCGGCGCCACTGGTTCCTGATCGCTGTCTCGCTGACCGTCATGCTGGCCCTGGCGATCGGCTTCGCCGTGGCCGCGTTCGCCTGGTCGCCCTGGTTCCTGGTGATGACGGCCATGCTGCTCTGGCTCACCGGCTTCGTCGCCCTCTCACCCCGCCAGGCCCGGAAGCGGCTGGCCCGGCTCGAGGCAGCCCTGCCCCGCCAAAACGAGCCTGCGGCTCCCCGTCCGTGACGGGAAGCCGCAGAGAGGCTGATCAGATGGGCTCAGGCGGAGGCGCCCGGCTTGGTGTTCTGCTGCAGCACGCCGGAGTCGTCGCGGATCACGGCGCCCTGCTGGACCAGGCTGGCCTCGAGGCTGTGACCGTGGTGGGCGCAGAAGATCAGGGTGCGGCCGCTGGGGAACAGGGCGGTCACGTACGCCTGGGCGCCGCAGGCCACGCGCGGGTTCGGGCTGCCGGAGCCCTCCCGCACGGTGGTGGTGGTCGCATCGCAGCGGTCGGCCGCCGTCAGGGCCGGGACGGCGTCGAAGGCGGACGTCGAGGGGGCCTGCAGTTCGGGGGCGATGGCGGTCACGCGGGGTACCTCTTTCGTTCGGGCGCTCGCTTCGACCCTGGCCCAGGTGGGCCCGGTGTCACGAACGCCGTGACGGCAACTCCTCATCGGTACTGAACGTCACCCTCGTCGTCCGGATTCCCGACCTCTGAAGCGACCATGCCCCGCCCGGGGGTACCTGTGCACGCGAGAGAGACCGACCTCACCCGTTGGGGCGGCCCTCCCCCGTGGCCCGCGCCACATCCGTGCTCTGATCGGGTGTGACGGGCACCTCAGGGGCGGGTGGGGTGCACCTCGACGGGCGGCTGCTCGCCGTCACGCAGCACCCACTGCCCCTTCCCGGCCCGCTTGGCCAGGTACATCGCCGAGTCGGCGCGGCGCAGCACGTCGGCGGCGGTCAGCGTCTCGTCGGCCTGGGCGATGCCGATGCTCATGCTGACGCTCACCGCGACGTCGCCCTCCTGCAGGTGGAAGGGCTCGTGGATGGCGGCGATGATCCGGTCGGCGACGTGCTGGATGCTGTGCAGGTCGGTCCGCTCCCGCACCAGCACGGCGAACTCGTCGCCGCCCAGGCGGGCCGGCAGGTCCGAGCCGCCCAGGCAGCCGATCAGCCGCTCGGCCACAGCGATCAGCAGCTGGTCGCCGGCGTGGTGGCCGTGCCGGTCGTTCACCGGCTTGAAGTCGTCCAGGTCGAGCATCAGCACGGCGAACGGCCGGCCCTGCTGCAGCTGGTCCATCACCTCGTCGCCGAACCGGGCCCGGTTGGGCAGACCGGTCAGCGAGTCGTGGGTGACCTGGTAGTGCAGTTCCTCCTCGCGCAGGCGCAGCTGGTCCACGGTGTACTGCAGCCGGTCGCTGAGCTGTTCGTTGAACCGCCAGAAGGCCAGGATCGCGAACACCTCCACGGCGATCGCCACCACGTGGGTGAGCACCATGACCAGCAGCAGGCCGGTCGGGATGTGCTGGCCGCCGACCCCGTGCATACCGCCCATCGAGAGGTTGAACACGCGCTCGGGGGCGAGCAGGCCGAAGACGAAGTGGTGCACCCCGACCGCGGCGATCGTGCCGAGCAGGGGCCCCCAGCGCTGGTAGAGCGCCACCACGGCCACCGCCGACAGGATGAACAGGTGGGCGTGGATCTGCCCGCCGGACAGTTCCACCCCGGCGAACGAGGCTCCGATCACCGCCACACTGGCGAGCTCGGCCTTCAGCTCCCGCGAGCGCACCAGCCGGGCGGACAGGCCGACGAGGGCCACCAGCCCGGTGATGACCAGGGTCTCGGTCAGCGGCCGGGGCCCGCGCAGACCGGTGATCAGCAGGACGGGGACGCTGACCCAGAGGGTCAGGCGCACGATCCGGTGGCGGGCGTGCCAGGACTCGTCCGTCACCGGCGACCCCTTCGGCATCCAGCCGACCCAGCCGAGCATCCCCATGCCCCAAAATCTCGACAACTCTGCCCGAAGCTGTAGTGGGGAATAGCTGGGCCCGGCCCTGCGCTACCTGCCTCCGTCTCACGGAAACCAGCCGGATCCAGGAAGGACACCACAATGGGCGCGATCAAGGTCGGTAAGCAGAACTCGACCGATATCGAACTGCACTACGAGGACCAGGGCGAGGGTCAGCCGGTGGTGCTGATCCACGGTTATCCGCTGGACGGTGACAGCTGGGAGAAGCAGACCGCGGCGCTGCTGGGTGCGGGTTATCGGGTGATCACCTACGACCGGCGTGGTTTCGGTGCGTCGTCGAAGGTGGCGGGTGGCTATGACTACGACACGTTCGCCGCTGACCTGAACACGCTGCTGACCGAGCTGGACCTGAACGACGTGATCCTGGTCGGGTTCTCGATGGGCACGGGTGAGCTGGCCCGTTACGTGTCGCGCTACGGTGCCGGGCGGGTGGCCAAGCTGGCGTTCCTGGCCTCGCTGGAGCCGTTCCTGCTGCAGACCGACGACAACCCCGAGGGTGTGCCGGGGGAGAACTTCGACGGTATCGCGCAGGCCGCGCGCAGTGACCGGTTCGCCTGGTTCACGCAGTTCTACAACGACTTCTACAACCTCGACGAGAACCTCGGCACGAAGATCTCCGAGGAGGTGGTGCGGGCCAGCTGGAACACCGCCACCCGCAGCGCCCCGGTGGCCGCCTACGCGGTGGTCCCGGCCTGGCTGGAGGACTTCCGCGCCGATGTCCAGGCGGTGAAGGAGGCGGGGCTTCCCACCTTCATCCTGCACGGTACGGGTGACCGCATCCTGCCGGTCGACGTCACCGGCCGCCGGTTCGCTGCGGCGGTGCCCGAGGCCACGTACGTGGAGCTCGAGGGCGCGCCGCACGGCCTGCTCTGGACCCACGCGGACGAGGTGAACAAGGCCCTGCTGCAGTTCGTCCAGGCCTGACGAGAACCCGATCACAGGACGAGGGGACCCGGCTCCACGGGCCGGGTCCCCTCGTCCTCAGTCTGGTTCGAGAGCTGCCTGCCGCCCCAGGCGAACGCCACCGCCCCGAGCAGGGCGGTGGCACCGCACAGGGCCAGAGACCAGCGGTAGCTGAAGACCTCCAGCCACGAGCCGGCCAACAGCCCCGCGCCGAGGACGCCGGCGGTGGTGGCGTTGGAGAACAGAGTGGTGGCCCGCCCGACCGCCGGGGCCATCACGTCCTGGAAATAGACGATTCCGGCGGCGCCCACCACGGCAATCGCTGCCCCGCGCGCTATCTGGCCGAGTAACAGCCCGGTCAGATCCTGGGACAGCATGGTGATCGCGAAATAACCGGTCATCAGCAGCATTCCACCGGGAACCAGCCAGGCCCGGCCCCAGTCGGGCGGAATCAGCGCCAGCCCCAGGGCCACCACCACCTCCACCGCGGCGCAGGCGCTGAACAGCAGGCCCATGCGGGAGGCGGGCAGGTCCAGTTCGTCGGTGACGTAGAAGGGCAGCACCAGCGAACCGGCGATCATCGAGGTGAAGAACAGCGCCACGCCGAGCGTGAGCAGCACGATCGGGGCGCGCGGCAGCGGTACGCGGGCCACCGCTTCGGTGGCCGTCACCTGCCCCGGGCCGACTTTCATCGGCACCACCAGAACCATCAGCGCGGCCCCCAGCAGTACCGCGGCGCTGGCCCAGAAGAGCCCGGAAAAGCTGTAGCGGGCCAGGATCAGCGCCCCCAGCAGCGGTCCCAGGGCCCAGGCCAGTGACCAGCCCGACCGCAGCACCGGCGCCGCCCAGCGCGCGCCTTCGGAGTCGCCCATAACCTGCCGGGCGAGGGCGAAGAGCTGGGGGAAGGCGACCGCGACGACCCCCAGCAGGGTCAGCGAGAGCAGCAGCAGCGGCCAGAACCCGCGGGTGACGGTGAGCAGGGCGTAGCCGGCCGCTCCGCCCAGGCAGGCCAGCACGATGTAGAAGCGGGTGGGCGCCCGGTCGAAGCGGTGCCCGAGCCAGGTGCTGATCACGATCCCGCCCAGCCCGGTCGCCGAGGCCAGCACCCCCACCTGGAACGGCTGCATCCCGGCCTCGACCGCCGCGAACAGCGCCAGGTAGGGCTGTGACAGCGAATCCGCGATCCCCAGAACCAGAACCGCGCCGAGCAGCGTCCCGAACACCCGTCGTCCGCGCATCGGCTCAGCGAAGGCGACCGGCCGTTCCGACCGCAAATCCTTTTCTCCACCCACCTGCGGTCTCCCCCACCGGCCGTTCCCAGCCCCGCACATGCACCCGTTGGCTAGCGTGTACCTCCATGAGTCAGCTTGAAGACGTCGGTGAGCACGATGGTTGGCGATGCTGGGTCTGCGACGAGCCGGTTGATCCCGAAGCATCGGTGAACGACGATCGTGGTCCCAGTGTCGACGCCCGGACCAACAAGCCGAGGGCCAAGGTGGGTAACGACTTCGCCGGGGCGGAGCGGCTGGCCCACCGGGCCTGCAACACCAAGAAGGGTGCGGTCACGCCGGTCATCCCCTGGCCGACCGGCCCGATGATCGCCGATCCGGCGCCGCTGCTGGCGGTGGCCGAGCGCCTGCACCGTAAGGGCGGACGTGAGGTGGTGGCCCGCTGCCCGGACAAGAAGGACGCCACCGAGACCGCGCAGTGGCTGGAAGACCGGTTCTCCCGCCTCGCGCCCGACCTGCCGGTCAGTGCGGCGGTGGACTCCGGCGGCGGCCAGTTCGTGGTCTCCCTGTCAGTGGCCCGTCGCCGCTGAGGCTTCACAACGAGAGCAGGTCGGACACCTGGGGCGAGTAGGTGGCGTAGAGCACCAGGGCCGCTCCGCCGATCGCGACCGCGTCGCGGGCCAGGGGCGAGAGTTCGACCCGGGCGGTGCGGATGCGCCGGGCCATCGGGCGGGTCTGCAGCGCCTGTTCCACGGTGCTGCGGAACCGCTCCTCCACATGGCGCAGGCCGTGCCCGCCCAGCACCACCAGGTCGACGTCGACGATGTTCACCACGTTGACCACCACCGTGGCCAGGTGCTCGGCGGCGATCGCGACGATCTGCCCGGCGAACTCGTCGCCCTGAGCGGCGGTGCGGTAGATCGCCTCGTGTTCCAGCACGGGCAGCTGCCGTAGCGCCGACCCCCGGCCCTGGCCGGCCTCGAGCCGGCGCCGCACGTCGGCCGTGATCGCCTTGGGGCTGATCAGCGCCTCCAGGCAGCCCCGGTTCCCGCAGTAGCAGGCCGGGCCGTCGGGATACACCGAGGTGTGGCCGAACTCGGCCGCGTTCATCGAGCCCCCGCGGTGCACCTGGTGGTTGAGGATGAGCCCGCCGCCGACCCCGGTGCCGACGAAGAAGAAGGCCACGTTGGCCACGCCCCGGCCGGCCCCGGCCCAGCGTTCGCCGATCGCGGCCGCGGTCGCGTCGTTGTCGAGGGTGACCGGTAATCCGGTGGCCTCCGCGACGAGCCGTTTCAGGGGCACCCGATTCCAGTCGGAGAGCTGGGGCGGGCTGATCAGCAGCCCGTCCTCGTGGGCGATCGGGCCGGGCGTTACAAAACCGAGACCTAGAACGTCTTCCCGGGGTACGCCCGCACCGGCCAGCACCTTGTCCACCAGATCGGCCACGGCCGCAGCGATACTCGCCGGATCGGCGTCGGGCGGCGTCGGGCGGCGCAGGCTGCCCAGCGGATGCCCCATGAGATCGACCACCACACAGGACAGTTCGGCCGGGTCGAAGTGCACGCCGACGGCCCGCCCGGAAGAAGCGTTGACCCGCAGGCGCATTCGCGGCTTGCCGCCGTTGGACAGGCCGACACCGTCTTCCCGCACGATGCCTTCGGCGATCAGACGGCGAACAATGCCGGAGACCGTCTGCGGCGTCAACCCGGTCAGTTCCGCGATCTCCACCCGGCTGACCCCGTCCGAGAACTGGATCTTGTCCAGCACCACGGCCCGGTTGTACTGGCCGACCTTCGGGAGATTGGTTCCCCTCTGGCGCACAGTCAACCCCCTTCCCTCACCGTTCGTCGACACAGTCGCGGGACGCCGTTGACTTAGTAAAACAATTGAATTTAGCGTTCGTCGAGCAACGGACGATGCGGTGCGGGGAACGGTCACACCAGGCCGTGGAAACCGAAAAGTTTTCGCGGCAGCACCTTTGGAGGATGCATGGATGCCGCTGGGCCACTCCTGGAGATGCGCTCGATCACCAAGGAGTTTCCGGGGGTCAAGGCCCTCGCGGACGTGAACCTCGTCGTGCGCCCCGGCGAGATCCACGCGATCTGCGGCGAGAACGGCGCCGGAAAGTCCACGCTGATGAAGGTTCTCAGCGGTGTCTACCCCTACGGCTCGTACCAGGGTTCGATCGTCTACCGCGGCGAGGAGACCCGGTTCGCCGACATCCGGGCCAGCGAGCGGGCCGGCATCGTGATCATCCACCAGGAGCTGGCCCTGGTGCCGGGCATGTCGATCACCGAGAACATCTTCCTCGGCAACGAGCCGCGGCGGTTCGGCCGGATCGACTGGAAGAGCGCCAACCACAGGGCCTTGCAGCTGATGGAGATGGTCGGGCTCCGGGACGACCCGGACACCCTGGTCAAGGACATCGGGGTGGGCAAGCAGCAGCTGGTGGAGATCGCCAAGGCGTTCGCCAAGGACGTGCAGCTGCTGATCCTCGACGAGCCGACGGCCGCCCTGAACGAGACCGACTCCCGGCACCTGCTCGACCTGCTGCGCGGTTTCCGCGAGCGGGGCATCACCTCGATCATGATCTCGCACAAGCTGAACGAGATCGAGGCGGTCGCCGACTCGATCACGATCCTGCGCGACGGCCGCACGATCGAGACCCTGGACGTCGCCGCCTCCGGCGCCGACGAGGACCGGATCGTGCGCGGCATGGTCGGGCGGGAGCTGAACAGCCGCTTCCCACCGCATACTCCGGAGATCCAGGACGTGTTCTTCGAGGTGCGCGACTGGACCGTGCGCCATCCGATCTCGACCGAGCGGCTGGTCTGCAAGGGCTCGAGCTTCACCGTACGGCGCGGCGAGATCGTGGGTTTCGCCGGCCTGATGGGGGCCGGGCGCACCGAGCTGGCGATGAGCCTGTTCGGCCGCTCGTACGGGGTCTACCTGCACGGCCGGATCCTCAAGGACGGCCGGGAGGTCGAGCTGAAGTCGGTGGCCGACGCGATCCGGCACGGCCTGGCCTACGTCAGCGAGGACCGCAAGGCGATCGGGCTGAACCTGCTCGACGACATCAAGACCTCGGTGGTGGCCGCCAAACTCGGCAAGATCACCCACCGCGGCGTGCTGGACAAGGCGGCGCAGTACCGCGAGGCCGAGAGCTACCGCAAGAGCCTGCGGATCAAGACCCCCACGGTGGACGAGGGGGTGGTGAAACTCTCCGGCGGCAACCAGCAGAAGGTGGTGCTGGCCAAGTGGATGTTCACCGACCCGGACCTGCTGATCCTGGACGAGCCCACCCGGGGCATCGACGTCGGGGCCAAGTACGAGATCTACGGGATCATCCAGTCCCTCGCCGCCCAGGGCCGCGGCGTGATCGTGATCTCGTCGGAACTGCCCGAGCTGATCGGCCTGTGCGACCGGATCTACACCGTGGCCGAGGGGCAGATCACCGGTGAGACCCGCCGGGGCGAGGCCGATCCGGAGACGCTGATGAAGAAGATGACCTCGACGAAGAGGATGCCGACCCGATGAACTACGTGAGAGACCTGCAGCGCTTCCTCTTCGGCGGCGGCACCTCGAACGCCCGCCAGTTCGGGATGATCTTCACCCTGGTGGCGATCATCCTGTTCTTCCAGATCCGCACCGACGGGCTGCTGCTCACCTCGGGCAACCTGATGTCGCTGATCCAGGGGTACGCCTACATCTCGATCCTGAGCATCGGCATGCTGATGGTGATCGTGGCCGGGCACATCGACCTCTCGGTCGGCTCGGTGGCCGCGTTCACCGGCATCGTGGTGGCCAAGCAGATGGCCGAGAACGACCTGCCCTGGCCGCTGGGCATCCTGCTCGGGCTGATCGTCGGGGCGGCGATCGGCGCCTGGCAGGGCTTCTGGGTGGCCTACATCGGGGTGCCCGCCTTCATCGTCACGCTGGCCGGCATGCTGCTGTTCCGCGGCGGCAACCAGTACATCGGCAACGCCGACACCGTGCCGGTGCCCGAGGGTTTCCGCGACATCGGGGCCGGGTACCTGCCCGAGGTGGGACCGGACACCGGGTACAACAACCCGACGCTGATCCTTGGCCTGGTGATCTGCGTGGCCGTGGTGGTGCGGGAACTGCGGGCCCGCCAGGTGCGCCGGCAGATGGAGGGGGCCACCCCCGCCCCGCTGTGGATCACCGGTGTGCGGATCGCCGTGCTGCTGGCCCTGGTGGTCTACGTGACCCTGCGCTTCGCCGGCGGCCGGGTCGGCACCAGCTTCCCGATCTCCGGGATCATCCTGCTCGTGCTGGCCGTGGCCTACTCGTTCTACACCCGGAACACCGCGGGCGGCCGCTACATCTACGCGGTCGGCGGCAACGCCCGGGCCGCCGAGCTGTCCGGGGTCAAGCTCCGGCGGGTCAACTTCATGGTCATGATGAACATGTCGGTGCTCGCCGCGCTGGCCGGCATGATCTACGTGGCCCGCTCCACGGCCTCCGGCCCGCAGGACGGTCTGAGCTGGGAACTGGACGCCATCGCAGCCGTTTTCATCGGCGGCGCCGCGGTCTCCGGCGGTCTCGGCACGATCAGCGGGGCCATCGTCGGTGGTCTGGTGATGGCGGTGCTGAGCAACGGCCTGCAGCTGATCGGCACCGGCTCGGACATGGTGCAGATCATCAAGGGCCTGTTCCTGCTGGCCGCCGTCGCCCTCGACGTCTACAACAAGAACCAGGGCCGCTTCTCGGTGATCGAAGCGCTGACCCGCCCCTTCCGGTCCGATCCCCCGGACCCGGGCCTGGTCTCGCTGGCCGACGGCGGCCACCAGGACCGCACGACCACCCCGGCAAGTTGATTCACCTGCCCGCGAATCACCGAACGATGCTGTTCACCAACCCAATGGAGGGCCGATCCAGCATGCGTAATCTCCTCACCAAGGGCGTCGTCCTCGGCGCCGCAGCACTTCTGGTCCTGACCGCGTGCGGTTCCGAGCGCGACGACGAGGGCGACTCCGGCTCCGGCGGTGGCGGCAGCACGGGCGAGGCCGAGGCGGGCTTCGCCGCCGACTCGCTGGTCGGCGTGGCGCTGCCGGCCAAGACCTCGGAGAACTGGGTGCTGGCCGGCGACCTGTTCACGAACGGCCTGAAGGAGGCCGGTTTCCAGGCCGACGTGCAGTACGCCGGGGCCTCCACCACCGTGGCCGACCAGCAGCAGCAGATCAACGCGATGGTCACCAAGGGCGCCAAGGTGATCGTCATCGGGGCCACCGACGCCAAGCAGCTGTCCACCCAGGTGGCCCAGGCCAAGCAGTCCGGGGCCACGGTGATCGCCTACGACCGGCTGATCGCCAACACCCCCGACCTGGACTACTACGTCGCCTTCGACAACTTCAAGGTGGGCGAGCTGCAGGGCCAGGCGCTGCTGGACGGGATGAAGGCCAAGAAGCCGAACGGCCCGTACACGATCGAGCTGTTCTCCGGTTCGCCGGACGACAACAACTCCAAGGTGTTCTTCGACGGCGCGATGAGCATCCTGCAGCCGGCCATCGAGTCCGGTGACGTGGTGGTGGGCTCGAAGCAGACCGACATCAAGCAGACCGCCACCCAGGGCTGGGAGGCCGAGAACGCCCAGTCGCGGATGGACTCGCTGCTGAACTCGGCCTACACCGGGGACAAGGAGCTGGACGGGGTGCTGTCGCCGAACGACAACCTGGCCCGCGCCATCCTCACCTCGGTCGAGGGGGCCGGCAAGCCGGTGCCGGTGGTGACCGGTCAGGACTCCGAGGTGGAGTCGGTGAAGTCGATCATGGCCGGTAAGCAGTACTCCACGATCAACAAGGACACCCGCAAGCTGGTGGCCCAGACCATCACCATGGTCAAGTCGCTGCAGGCCGGCGACGAGCCCGAGGTCAACGACACCGAGTCCTACGACAACGGCGTCAAGGTCATCCCGTCGTACCTGCTCGACCCGGTGATCGTGACCAAGGAGAACGCGGCCGAGGCCTACGCCGACGACCCGACGCTCGGCCCGCTCACCAAGTAGTCCCCCGAGAACGCAGCAGCAGGATCCGTGGCCGCCGGTCACGGGTCCTGCTGTCGTTTTGCCGGATACCCCCCAGATGCCTGTCCCCCGTACGGGTGGAGCGGTCACCGGTGCAGGTGAGTTGATCACAACGTTCTCCGAATGGGTCATCGAGGGCAGAAACCGCTGCCCTCGGCGGCTTTTGCCGTATCCGCCGGATCGGACGGACCCACAGGAGAGCCCATGAGACGCATTCATCCGGTCAGTGCCGCGCTCGCCGCCGCCCTGGCGATCACCGCCGGGGTGGCAGCCGGTGGCGCCTACGCGGAGGATGCCGAGAACGGCGGCGCGGTGGCCAGTCCCACGCAGCAGCAGGCCCTGGACGCGAACCAGACGGTGCGCAACTACATCCTGGCCCACCCGGACACCCCGATCCCGACCGAGACACCGACCGCCGGTCCGACCGAGGAACCCACCGCAACGCCCACTGTGACCCCCACCGTGACTCCCACCGTGACTCCCACTGCGGAACCGGGCGGCCCGTCACGGTACGCCTCCGGAATGCCCTGGAGCGACGGCGGTTTCTTCGAGCACTCCAGCACCCGGGCCACGCGGTTCGCCGCCTGGCGGGGCGCCCCGGTCGACAACGTCGCCGCCTACACCACCCGCACCAACTGGCGGGCCCAGCTGCAGGACTGGTGGGCCGCCACGGTGCCGGCCGGCTTCCGGGCCGAGCGTGACGACTTCATCCTGTCGGTGCCGCTGTGGACCGACGACCGCAACGCCGGCAGCGACCAGAACTGGAAGGACCTGGGCACGAAGATCGCCGCCGTCGACCCGGACGCCCTGGTGCGCCTGGGCTGGGAGATGAACTGCTGCTTCTCGCACGCCACCGACGCCGGGGACTGGCGCGGGCAGTTCTCCCGGGCGGTCGACCTGCTGCGCTCGGCCGCCCCGGGCCTGCAGATCGTGTTCAACCCCAACGAGGGCGGGGCCCAGAACGGCACCGTCGCCGCGGTCGAGAGCCTCTACGTGGACGGCAAGGTCGACGTGATCGCGCTCGACGCCTACGACTGGTGGTCGCCGTACACCAGCCAGGCCAGCATCGACCGGCACTTCACCCAGAAGTACGGCTGGGACTACTGGTACGACTTCGCCCGCGCCAAGGGGGTGCCGTTCGCCGTGGGTGAGTTCAGCGTCTACTCCGGGTCCCGGGCCTCCGGCGGCGACAACCCGCGGTTCTTCGAGGTGGTCTACGACTGGCTGCAGCGGCGCGAGAATGCAGATCCGGGCTCGATCCGGTTCGTCTCGCTGTTCAACGACAGCGCGCGCTACTGCGGGTGCGCCATCTCGGACACCCAGAACCCCCGGGCGGCAGCCAGTTACAAGGCCATGATTGCCAAGATCCGCCGTTCCTAGCTAGACGTCACCCCGACGGGCCGGCTCAGCCGGCCCGTCGTCGGGCGCGTTCCGGCGCCTTCGGCGCACCAGGACGCCGCCGACCACCACCGCGACCAGACTCACGGCGATCCCCACCCCGCTCGCCACCAGCGCCAGGCCCGAGTTCCCGGACACCGCCGCGTCCCCGAGCGCCGTGTAGGCGAACGCCCTGGGCGCCGTGCCGATCAGCGTGCCCAGCGCGATCTGGTGAGCCCGTAACCCGATCAGGCCGAACGCGTACGACAGCGGGGTGTCCGGGATCCCGGGGATCAGCCGCTGCAGGACCACTGCGAGCGTGCCGTGCTCCCGGGCCAGGTCGGTCAGGGCCAGCACCCGTTCGTTGCTGAGCTCGGCCACCGCCGGGGCCCCCGCCCGGCGGGCGATGAGCAGGGCCAGCACCGCCGTGACCACCGAGGTGACCAGGCCGGAGGTGAACCCCAGGGCGGTGCCGAACAACGCGCCGGACGCGGCCGACAGCAGCGGGCCGGGCACGAAGACCAGCGACAGCAGGGCACTGACCGCCATGAACACCGGCAGCGCGAAGACCCCGAACCGGTCCACCCCGGCCCTGAGCCCGTCGGCCGAGACCGGCAGGAAGAACGTGGTGAGCAGGCCCAGGGTGACCAGCACGGCCACGAAACCGGCCAGACGAAGACCTGCGCGCTGCATCCCTGGATGCTTGCACACGCCTCATCAGGTGAACTGCAGGACCACGACCACCGCGTTCATCCCGGTCAGCACCAGCGTGATCAGCACCATCAGGGCGTTCAGCCGCGGTGTGTTGGCGTGCTCGCCCATCACCGCCCGGCTGCCGGTCAGCGCGGTCAGCGCGATCAGGGCCGGGGGGATGCCGAAGCTGAGCACCACCTGGCTCAGGACGAGCACCTGGGTGGGGTCGACCCCGGAGCAGAGCACCACCACCGCCGGGACCATGGTGACGGCCCGGCGCAGCACCAGGCTCAGGCGGCGGCGCAGGAAGCCGTCCATGATCACCTGCCCGGCCGCGGTCCCCACCCCGGCCGAGGAGACCCCGGAGGCCAGGAGCGCCACGGCGAAGGCGAGCGCCGCACCGCCGCCCACCGTCTCGGCCAGGCCGGAGTGCACCCCCTCGAGGGTGAGGTCACCGGCGTGGCCGTGGAACAGTTCGGCCGAGACCGCCAGCATGGTGAGGTTGACCAGCCCGGCCAGGCTCATCGCCACGACGATGTCGACCCGGCCCAGGCGCAGCACCCGGACCCGCTCGTCCACGTCGCGCACGTCGATCCGGCCGCCGGTCAGCCCGGAGTGCAGGTAGATGGCGTGCGGCATGACCGTGGCGCCGATGATGCCGACGGCCAGGAGCAGGGTGTCGTCGCCGCTCAGCGAGGGCTGCAGGCCGTGGACCAGGGCGGCCGGTTCCGGCGGGATCCGCAGGGCCAGGTAGGCGAAGCCGGCCCCGATCAGGATCAGCGCGGCGGTGACGGCGACCTCGAACGGACGGTGCCCGCGCCGCTGCAGCGACAGCACAGCGAACGCGGCGAGCGCGGTGACCAGGGCGGCCATCGGGAAGGGCATGTCGAACAGCAGCTTGAGCCCGACCGCGGCCCCGATGAACTCGGCCAGGTCGGTGGCCATCGCCACGACCTCGGCCTGCCCCCACATCAGGCGGGCCATCGGGCGGGGCAGGCGCTCGCGGCACAGCTGCGGCAGGCTCCGGCCGGTGACCACCCCCAGCTTGGCCGACAGGAACTGGATCGGCATGGCCACCAGGTTGGCCATCACCACGATCCACACCAGCTGGTAGCCGGTGCTGGCCCCGGCCTGGAAGTTGGTGGCGAAATTGCCCGGGTCCACGTAGGCGATCGCGGCCACGAAGGCCGGCCCGAGCACCGTGACCAGGCCGACCGGCCGGGCCGGGGCCTTCGGCGGGGCCGGGGCGAAACCGGGCCCGGGCCCGGGATTTACCTGCACGCGTTGCTTCTCCTGCCGCTGCGGAACGGGTGGCCCGGGGCGCCCGTCACGGCGGGCACCCCGGGCACGGACCTTCAGGCGCTGGTGTTCACCGCACCATGGACCCCGTTGGGGAAGAAGCCGCCCTTCTTCACCGACCCCGGGTTGAGGTAGACGATGTTCAGCACCTGGCCCGGGGAACGACTGAAGGCGATGCCACTCATCGCGGCCGGCACGATGTTCGCGTCGCCCTTCCAGCGCACCCCCTGGTCCTTGTCCTTGCCACCGTCGAGGGTGTCGCGGGCCTTGGAGATCTTCGCCGCCGCGTCGAACATGCCCTTCTCGTACAGGGCGGTGCGGATCGTGGCGGCGTGGTAGGCCTCCACCGCCAGGATGCCCGCGGCCGCCTCCAAGTAGGTCTTGTTGTCGATCAGCGGAGCCGCGCCCTTGTAGGCGGTCACCCCGACGTCCTCGAACAAGTAGGCGCCCAGGAGGAAGTTGTCCTCGCTGGCGAACGGGTCGAACGACTGCTTGGCCCCGATCAGACCGGCCGCCCGGGCGGCAGCGGTGAAGCTGTTGCGGATGTCGATCCGCGGCCGCGACACAGCCGCGCTGCCCAGGGCCGAGCGCAGGAACTTCACGTGGGCCAGTTCGTCCCCGGCGATCTCGGCGGCGTACTGGTGGATGCGCTTGCTGCGGAACGGCACCTTCTTGCCGCCGATCACCCCTCCCCGGCGCTCCTTGCCGCTGGTGAGCTTGTCGGCCAGGCCGTGCCCGTGCACGGCGAACGAGTAGTACTCCGCCTCCAGGTACTCCAGGTTGAGGGCGAAGTTCAGGACGGCCCCGTCACTGGGAGCGGCCGCCGCCTCGACCTCGTCGGTGGCCGGGACACTGGCCTGGGCCGGCCCGGCCCCCAGGACGCTCCCGCCCACGACGCCGGCCCCCACCGCGCCCAGGCCGGCCGCTCCGGCCGCCCGCAGGAATCGGCGCCGATCCGTCTGGTTCTCCGAACTGCGGTCGATCATGTCGACCACGAGTCGCTTACCGAACATGCACTGCCCCCTGTTGGTTGGCGGCGTCGGCCGGGGCCCCGACTAAGGGCCCGAACCGGGACAGATGCCGATGACCGGCGCCGCGACGAGCGCCGGTAGAATGCGAAGAAACGGGAGAAGTACTGCCTCATCGCTCTTTTCGCGACCAACGCCGGTACCGGAGCGTACGGGAGAACCCCGGGGAGCGGGAGCAGGTCGGTACTCAGGCATTCGGGCAGATTCACCGTGGCCCGGACCGGGGACACCTCGCCTCGGGCGGCCAGGGCCGTACGGGTGAGGCCGGGACCGGGGCCCGGGACGCGAAGCACCCGGCAGGCATCAGGACCGCCCGGTAACCAGCCGATGACCGGGTGGTGAGGTCGGTGAAGGCAGCCCTGCGGGTCGGTGGCCCCGCCGCCGTACTGCTGCTGATCGTCCTGGTCGTCGGCATGTCGGTGACGGGGGCCCTGGTGCGCACGGTGTGGGGCTGGCAGCAGGAGGCCACCGCGAGCGAGGTCGACCAGCGCACCCAGATCACCCGGTGGGCGGTGTCCACCCAGGCCCAGCGCTACGTGTCCACCGCCGAGCAGGTGGCCGCGGCGGTCGGGGCCCGGCCCGACGTGACGGTGCGGGAGCTCGACCGGATCATCGCGCCCCTGTTCGGGCAGGGACTGGCCGGCGCGTCCGGAGTGACCCTGGTGGTCGCCGCCACCGACGCCCAGGTTGCGCAGGTCCAGCAGGACTGGCGCGAGCGCGGGGCGACCGGCCTGACCCTCGATCCGGCCGCAAACGCCGAGGATCCGGGCGGGCACGCGTTCGGGGTGGCCCACATCGCCCTGGACGGGCATCCCGGTGTGCTGGGCCTGGACGCCCTGCAGGACCTGACCCTCGGCACGGCCCTCCGGCAGGCCCGCGACACCCGGAGCACCACCATCTCCGACGCCTACGTGCTACTCAAGGACCGGGCCCTGCCCGAGCCCCGGCAGCAGCTGTCGCTGAGCATCGTGGCCCCGGTGCCGAACCCGGACCAGGCCGGGCCGGACCAGTGGGTGCTGCTCGGCATGCGGGTGCAGGACCTGGTGGACCAGGTGGTGCCCTCGGCCGCGCAGGGCCAGGTGAACGTGACGCTCACCGGTTCCGGCGCCGAGGGCCGGAGCACCCGGCTGGCCTCGATCCACACCGGCGAGAGCTGGCCCGAGGGCCCGGTCAGCGAGGCCCTGCTCACCGTGGGCCAGCAGCGCTGGACGATGCAGGCCCAGGGCACCCGGGCCACCGGAGAGAGCCGCTACAGCCCTCTGGCCACGTCGGTGGCGGTGTCCGGCTCGGTGATCACCGTGCTGCTGATGCTGCTCGTGTACCGGCAGTTCCGGGCCCGCCACAAGGCCGAGAGCGACTCGCAGCGGGACGCCCTGATGCTGTCGGCGGTGCTGGACAGCATCGCCGACGGGGTCGGCGTGGTCGACCGCCAGGGCCGGTTCCTGCTGCACAACCGGGCGGCCCGGGACCTGCTGGGGGTGAGCGGCGACAGCAACGATCCCCAGCAGTGGCAGAAGCACTACGGCATCTACCGGCCGGACGGGGTCACGCCCTTCCCCACCGAGGAACTACCCCTGGTGCGGGCCCTCGCCGGGGAGCGGACCGACCTGGTGGACATGCTGATCCGCAACTCTGGTCATCCGGAGGGCGTCCTGATCAGCGTCTCCGGCCGGCCCCTGACCGGCGCCTCCGGGGTCGAGGGCGGCGGCGCCGTGGCCGTCTTCCACGACGTCACCGAGCGCCGGCGGCTGGAGGCCGAGGTGCGCGCCGAGCACGATCGCTACGAACGGCTGCTGGGCCTGCTCAGCGACCTGGGCGAGGGCGTCCTGGTGACCAACGGCTACGGCATCGT
This sequence comes from Kineosporia sp. NBRC 101677, assembly GCF_030269265.1. Taxonomy (NCBI): domain Bacteria; kingdom Bacillati; phylum Actinomycetota; class Actinomycetes; order Kineosporiales; family Kineosporiaceae; genus Kineosporia; species Kineosporia sp. NBRC 101677. The sequence continues at coordinate 318,817 of NZ_BSTA01000004.1, read as the reverse complement.
CTACGCCAACCCGGCCTACGCCCGGCTGGTCGGCTACGAGGTCGAGGAGCTGATGGCCCTGCCCTCGAGCGCCCTGGCCGCGGACGAGGAGGCCCTGGCGGTCTTCGCCGACCTGCGCGAGCGGGTCACGTCCGAGGGGTCGGTGAGCACCGCGGTGACCCGGTTGCGGCACAAGGACGGGCACGTCGTGCCGGTCGAGACGGCCGGCCTGCAGGTGTCCGACGAGGCCGCCGGGTCCGGTGCCTCGCAGCGCGTCTACGTGGTGCGTGACCTCACCGAACGGCGCCGCTGGGAGATCGACCTGGCCGAGCGGGCCGAGCAGCTGCAGGAGGCCAACCGCCGGCTGCAGGAGGCGCAGCAGGCCGCCGAGGCCGCCTCGCGGGCCAAGTCCGAGTTCCTGCAGTCGATGAGTCACGAGATCCGGACCCCGCTCAACGGCGTCCTGGGTTTCACCGCCCTGCTGGCCCAGTCCCCCGACGCGCCGGAGGCGGCGCAGTGGGCCCGTTGGGCCGACACCTCCGGGCGGGTGCTGCTCGACCTGGTCAACAACGGCCTGGACCTGGCCAAGATCGAGGCCGGTCAGGTGGACCTCGAACAGGTCGAGTTCGACCTGGCCGAACTGGCCGGGGAGGCCCTGCTGCCGAGCCGGCTGAAGGCCCGGGAGGCCGGGCTGCGGCTGGACCTCGAGGTGGCGGCCGACCTGTCTGCACGGCGGCTGGGCGACCCGACCCGGGTGCGTCAGGTGATGACCAACCTGGTGGCCAACGCCACCAAGTTCACTCCCTCCGGCTCGGTCACCCTGGCCCTCGACCAGGTCGGTCCCGACGTGCGCCTGCGGGTCACCGACACCGGCATCGGCATGACCGCCGAGCAGCAGGAACGTCTGTTCCAGCCGTTCCAGCAGGCCAGTTCCGACACCACCCGCCGCTTCGGCGGCACCGGGCTGGGCCTGTTCATCACCCGGGGCCTGGTCGACTCCATGCAGGGCAGCATCTCGGTGACCTCCCGGCCGGGGGTGGGCAGCACGTTCACCGTCCTCCTGCCGCTGCCCGCCGCGGCCGGGCCGCCGGCAGCCGTGCGCCAGATCCCCCGGCAGCTCGAACCCAGCCCGATCCCGACGCTGGCGGCCGGCGAACCAGGCCCCGGTCGTCCTCAGGTGGTCAGCCCTTCCCCGCCGCCCCGCAACAACCTCGGACTGCGCGTTCTGGTGGCCGAGGACAACCCCACCAACCAGCTCGTGGCCCGGGCGATGCTGCAGGCCCGCGGCCTTTCGGTGGACATCGTGGAGGACGGCGAGCAGGCCGTCGCCGCCGCGGCCGGAGGCGGCTACGACGCCGTCTTCATGGACTGCCAGATGCCCGGGGTGGACGGCTTCGAGGCCACCCGGCGCATCCGCGCGGCCGAGACCGGCGGCCGGATCCCGATCGTCGCGATGACCGCCAACGCCTTCGACGACGACCGGCGGGCCTGCCTGGACGCCGGCATGGACGACTTCCTGCCCAAGCCCTGGAAGGCCGCCCAGCTGACCGAGGTGCTCGAACGACTGACCCGGCAGACCACCTCTCAGGCGAACTGACGACGTCCGTGGGCACTTTCGTGGCCCGGGTCACCGCCCAAAGGTTGCCCGGCAATCAGTAAATTTTCCGTAACGCTTGCGTCCTGACGCACTTCCGGGGCGAGAAAATCGCGGTCTGGCGAAACTTGTTCCCAGAACGCGCTCGTTCGACCCGCACCGAACGGTGATCGCCTGACAAGGTGGACGCCGTGATTTACGACGATCGGCCGACGAAGCAGGACCTCCGCCCGGCCGAGGAGTGGCGGCCGCCGCGCCGCTCGCTGGGTTCGCGACTGCGCGGGATGGGCACCTGGTGCTCCCGTCACCGCACCCCGATCACAGCTCTCACTCTGATCACAGCTATGGCCGCGGTGGTCACCGTGAGTTCCGTGCGTAACGCCCGCACCACGAGTTCCCCGACGGAATCCCTGACCCAGCAGACCCGTCCCGCGGTCGTGTCCACCCCCGAGATGGAGGCGGCGCAGAAGAAGGACCCCGTCCGGATGGGCGTCTTCGCCGGCACCAAGCTCGGCGACGTGCGCGCCTTCGAGAAGTGGGCGAAGCACGAGATCAGCTACGTCACCGACTTCGGCCCCCGCCAGACCTGGGACGACATCGCCCACCCGGAGGCCCTGCTGGCCGAGTGGAAGGGCAGCGGCTACACCCTGGTCTACGCCGTCCCGATGCTGCCCGAGACGCTGAACCCGGACAACAGCATGAAGCGCAAGAACCGGCTGATGCGCCAGGGCGGGAAGGGCGAGTACAACGATCACTTCGTGACCCTGGCCGAGAACCTCGTGCAGGCCGGCCAGAAGAAGGCGATCCTGCGGGTGGGCTGGGAGTTCAACCTGCGCTCGTGGGCCTGGGGCACCGACGACGAGAAGCTCTACATCGACTTCTACCGCGAGATCGTCGATGCGATGCGCTCGGTGCCCGGTCAGGACTTCGAGTTCGACTGGAACCCGAACAACGGTTTCAACCCCAACCCCGGCGAGAAGTACTACCCCGGTGACAAATACGTGGACTACGTCGGGGTCGACGTGTACGACCTGCACGCCGGGGTCTACCCCTACCCGAAGAAGTGCGACGAGGCCTGCCGGAACGAGCGCCAGACCCGGGCCTGGACCGAGGCGATCTACGGCGGCCCCCGCGGCCTGGCGTTCTGGACCGACTTCGCGGCCCAGCACGACAAGCCGGTCGCACTGCCCGAGTGGGGCCTGTGGGACCGGTTCGACAAGACCGGCGGCGGTGACAACCCGCTGTTCATCCACTTCATGCACGACTACATCAGCCGGCCGCAGAACAACGTCGCCTACGCCAACTACTTCAACCTGAACTCCTTCCAGGGCGAACACAGCCTGACCAAGTCCTTCCGGAAGTCGGGCAAGGAGTTCCGCGAACTGTTCGCGCAGTAGGCTGGTCGCCTTCTCGCCCAAGGAGGTCGCGGTGAAGCGCCTGGCCCTGTTCTTCGACGGCACCTGGAACCGTCCCTCGGCCCGGACGAACGTGTCCCGCATGCACGCCGCCCTGGCCGGCTCCGGCCCCGACGGGGTGGAACAGCGCAGCGTCTACGTCCAGGGGGTGGGCACCCGCTGGGGCGAGTGGCTGCGCGGCGGCGTCCTGGGCTTCGGCACCGCCGGCAACATCCGCCAGGGCTACGAGTGGCTGGTGCAGAACTACGACGACGGCGACGAGATCTTCCTGTTCGGCTTCAGCCGGGGCGCGTTCACCGCCCGCTCGCTGGCCGGGATGATCGCCCGCTGCGGCCTGACCGACCGCCGGGCCCCGATCTCCGCCGAAGAGGTCTACCGGCGTTACCAGCAGGGCCCGAAGGGACACGCCCCCGGCGCCCGGGCGGTCGACATCCACTTCCTGGGCGTGTGGGACACGGTGGGTGCGCTCGGCGTGCCCTGGGGCCGCATCCGGGGCCTGAGCCGCAGCACCATCCGCTTCCACAACACCAACCCCAGCGTGCGCTACCGCAACATGTTCCACGCCCTGGCGATCGACGAGAACCGCCAGGCCTACGCCCCCACCCTGTGGACCGCCTTCAGCCCGAAAGACGTTCCGCTGCAGCTTCTCCGCGAGGACCAGACGCTGGAGCAGCGCTGGTTCACCGGGGCCCACTCCGACGTGGGCGGCAACCGCGACGACCCCAGCCTGGCCCGGATCCCGCTGGCCTGGCTGTGGGCCCGGGCCCAGGAGTGCGGTCTGCACCTGGAGGGCTCCGCCCCGCTGGAGGCGGGCGACCATCTGCTGCCGGTCGAGGACAGCTTCGGCTCGTTCCTGCTCGGCTTCTACCGGATCACCCGCCTGGGCCGCCCGTTCCACCGGCCCATCGGCCGCCTGCCCCAGGCCACCCGCAAACGGCCCGGCTGGTCGCACTCGCTGAACGAGACCATCGACGGCTCGGTGTTCGACCGCTGGCGTGACGATCCGGACTACCGGCCGGCCAACCTGGTGGCCTGGGCCGCCCGGCAGGGAGTCGACCCGGCCACCGTGCAGGGGGCCACCCCGGCCATCGCCACAGGAGAGCTTCCCCAAGCCGGGTTATCGTGACGGAATGGACAGCTTCGAGGCCGCCGGCGGTCGCTTCGACCTGGGCGCCGCCGACCTGGTGATCGCCCGGGTCCTCGGCACCCCGACGGCGCTGCCGGTGCTCACCGGTTCCGGCGACGACCTGCCCCGCCTGGCCCTGGTGCTGCGCTCCCAGGGCGAGCAGGTCCACGTCGAGGGCCGGGTCACCGTCCGTCAGCCCGGCTTCGACGGTCCGCTGCACCAGTTCATGGTCGGCACCGAATACGTGGCACCGGTTTTCGAGGCGCTGGGCCGGCTGTTCGAGAACGAGAGCCGGGGCGAGAAGCTCAGTGCCGACGGGGTCGAGGCGACGGCCGTCACCGGGCGCCCGATGCTCGACGGCCGGGTCACCGACCGGCTCCTGACCACCCTCCCCCGAGGTGAGCTGGACGCCCGCCGGCTCGAGGCCGTCCTTCGTCTGCTCGTGGTTCTGGGGTCCCGCCGGCTGGCCACCGCCGAGGCGGGCACCTACCTGCGTGGGCGCAGCTTCCGCCTCGACCCGAAGGCGGCCGCGGCCAGCCCCGGCCCGAGCTGGCCGAGCTTCTCGCGCAACTCCCCGGCCACCCGCACCCCGCTCGACAACGACGTCCGCCTGGCCGACCTGGGCGGGCTCGAAGACGTGGTGAGCCAGCTGCGCGACGTGGCCGACTCCTTCCGTCATCCCGAGGTGATGGCCCGCTGGGGCGCCCGGCGGCCACAGGGCATCCTGATGTGGGGCCCGCCCGGTACCGGCAAGACCACCCTGGCCCGGGCCCTGGCCAACGAGATCGGCGGCACCCTGAAGGAGGTCCGCAGCAACGACATCCTCGACCGCTGGATGGGCGCCTCGGAGCGCAACATCGCCCAGGTATTCGCCGAGGCCCGCGGCTACACCGAGCCCACCGTGCTGCTGTTCGACGAGTTCGACAGCATCGTCAGCTACGCCGGCCGGCCGCAGGGTTCGGCCGACCAGGCGATCAACTCGGTGGCGGGCATCTTCAAGCAGGAGATGAACGACCTGATCGAGGCCAACCCGAACGTCATCGTGGTGGCCACCACCAACTTCCCCGACCGGGTGGACGAGTCCCTGATCCGCTCGGGCCGTTTCGACGTCAAGCTCGCGGTCCCGCTGCCCGGCGACGCGGCTCGCGCCGACATCCTGGCCAAGCTGCTGAAAGCGCTCGAAGGCAAGCACAGCACCGACGCCTTCCGCCTGTTCGCCGACGACGTCTCGGTGACCGAACTGGCCCACCTGTCGGCCGGCCTGTCCGGGGCCGACCTGGCCGAGGTGCTGCGCCGGGCGCAGCTGGAGAAGGCGATGACCGAGGCCCGCGGCGGTCAGGCCGGGCCGATCACCCAGGCCGACCTCGAGCTGGCGATCATGAAGCTGGACGGCGCCCGCACCTAGGTCCTGACCACCTCGTCGTCGGTGAAGCCGCGCGCCGTCTCCTGATTCAGCACCCAGGCGTACAGCTGCACCGCCGGCAGCGGCGGGCTGTACACGTAGCCCTGCACCTCGTCGCAGCCGAGATCGCGCAGCAGGCCCAGGGTCCCGGACTGCTCGGCCCCCTCCGCCACGATCCGCAGGCCCAGCTGGTGGGCCAGGTCCACGGTGCCGGAGACGATCGCCCGCACCCGCGCATCGCTCTGGATCCGCGACACGAAGGCCCGGTCGATCTTCAGCTCGGTGGCCGGCAGGTCGCTCAGGTAGGCCAGCGACGAGTAACCGGTGCCGTAGTCGTCGATGCTCAGGCCGAACCCGGCCTGAACGATCAGCGCGCAGATCCGCAGCGAGTGCTCCGGGTCCTTCATCAGGCTGGTCTCGGTGACCTCGAAGGTGATCACCCCGGGCTCCACCCCGGCCTGCACGATCTGATCGAGCATCAGCGGGAACACCGGGTCGGTCAGGCAGCTGGGCGACAGGTTCACCGACACCCGCAGCGGCTTCAGCCCGGTGCGCTCCCAGACCGCCGCATCGCGCAGCGCGCTCCAGACCACGAACTGGGTGAGCTCGCGCATCCGGCCGTTGCGCTCGACCAGCTCGAGGAACTGTCCCGGGGCCAGCAGGCCGCGCTCGGGGTGCTGCCAGCGCACCAGCGCCTCCACCCCGGCCACCTGTCCGGTGTGCATCGAGACCTGCGGCTGGTAGTAGACCTCGAAGGGCAGCCCGTGGTCGCCCTCGAAGGCGTCGAGCAGGTCGTGGGTGAGCTGGTTCTGGTCGCGGCGCAGCCGGTCCAGGTCCTGGTCGTAGACGCTGACCTGGGCCCGGGTGGTCTTCGCCACGTACATCGCGGCGTCCGCCCGCCGCAGCAGCTCCTCGCCGTCGATCAGCCGGTCCGTCCCGAAGGTCGCCTCCCGGCTGGCCACCCCGATGCTCAGCCCCACCGGAACGGCCACCGACCGGCGCTCGCCCGCCTCGGCCAGCCGCCAGGCCACCGCCACCGCGTCGGCCGTGACGGTGCCCGGCAGCAGCACGGCGAACTCGTCGCCGCCCAGCCGCGCGGTCAGGCCACCGGCCGGGGTGCCCTGCCGCAGCAGTTCGGCCGTGGCGACCAGCACCTGGTCACCGGTGGCGTGCCCGAGGCCGTCGTTGATGTCCTTGAAGTCGTTCAGGTCGATGACCAGCAACGAGGCCTGTCGCCCGGCGCGGGTGCGCTCGGCCAGTTCCCGGGTGAACGCGCGGCGGTTGGCCAGGCCGGTGAGTTCGTCGGTGAGGGCCTCCTGGCGGCGCACGGCCAGGTTGGTCAGGTCCCGCACCAGGTGCACGCTCCGGGCCCCGGCGCCGAGGATGGCCAGACCGGCCAGGACCACGGCGGCCCCGGTCAGCCCGGGATCCAGCCGGCTGCTGAGCAGGAGCACCGCCAGCGCGGCGAGCAGCACGGTCAGCGCCCCCTGGTTGACCTCGGTGGCGGAGGCCGGCTGGGGCGTGGCCACCCGCGGGGGCGCCAGCGCGTTCAGCGCCATCACCGAGATCGGCAGCACCCAGGCGACGGTGAACACGTTCTCCCCGGCGACCGACTGCGACCAGGCCAGCGACTCGGGCAGGAGCCCGGTGCACGGAGAGACCGCGGTGCCGACCACGGCCAGCAGCAGCACCGCCACCCCCCGCCAGGTCCGCCAGTCTCTGGCCACCGATCCGCTCTGCACGAAGAACGCCCCCGTGCCGACCAGCACGACGCCGGCTCCCAGGCACAGCAGGTGCAGCTGGACCGAGAGCCACGACGACGGCCCGGCCGGGTTCTCCAGCCAGTCGCCGTGCAGCCCGATCAGCGCCAGGTTGCCCAGCGCGGCCACGGTCAGGGTGGCGCTCAGGCCGTTCAGCACGTCACCCGGATCGGCGATGGCCGTACGGCTGCGGTTCCACAGGATCAGTCCCTGGTACGTCAGCAGACACGAGACCAGCACACCGGCCGGGAACAGGTAGGGGGCGGCGGCCGAGGTACCGATCACCACCCGCACCAGCAGATCGGCCACTGCCCCGGTCGAGAGCGCGAAACCCGCCCAGGCGAACCAGGTCCACACCCGCTGGTCTCCGCTGTGCCCGCGGGCCGACCGTTGCACCAGCACTGCGGTGGCCGCGGTGACTATCGCGACCCGGGCGCTGGAAACCGCTGTCGCTCCGGGGAACAGAACGATCCCGATGAGAGCGGACAGGCTCACAGCCGCCGGCCCAAGGACGCGTGCCCGCGCCGAGAGCGCGTCCCTCACCTGGGCCATGGGTCTACTTTCCTTCGCAGCAACCCCGCGGTTCCGGGCCAATACGGCAGTCGGCCGCCAGTGGCCGCCCATGAACAGACCGTGGCCGCCTACGCCACGCGGACGAGCCCGTCACCCGTTCGCCCGACATCGGCTACGGGAGCGTAAGCACAAGCGCGGAGGTCTTTACGCCGTTCGGGTCCGGACCTGGGAGGCCAACTCCACGCGACCGAAGAGGTCGTCGAGCAGATCCCGGCCCGGAAAGCTGTTCTGCCAGCGTTCGGCGCGCCGCCGCGCGCGAGTGGCCGTGATCGTGAGCCGCGGTTCGTCCAGCCGCACCTCACCGGCGCCCGAGTGCCGTAGCCAGGTAAGGGCGTCTTCAATTGAGGCAGTGAGCTGTTCCGGATCTTCGGGCATTCCGTGCAGGGTGGCCTGGAAGCGGGCCCGGCTCTGCTCCTGCGGGCCGAATTGCGCGTTCTGCTGCACGGCAATGTTCAGGGGCGCGGCGCGCAAGTGGTCCAAGACGTCCTGAACTGCCTGATTGTGGACGTCGGTGAGCCCCGTCCAGGTCAGGAGCAGGTTGGCGGGGTGGTCGGGTCGGGCGCAGACCTCCGACTCCGGGATACGGCGCAGCAGAGCCTCTTTTTCGTCCTGCTTCATCGCCTGCCGGCTCTCGGGGGTGGAACGGCCCGCCCAGTCCGGCCCGTCGTGCCAGGCCACCGCCCTGGGCTCGTGCGCCAGCACGGCACCCGCATTCCAGGCGCGGTGCGCGAACTCCCAGTCCTCACCGCCGTACTGCTGGAACGACTCGTCGAACCCGCCCAGCTCGCGGAAAAGCGCGGTGCTGCAGGCCATGACCGCACTGATGATGTACTTGTAGCCGTTCTCGCCGGCATCCAGCAGATCACGCGTGTCCCGGTACTCCCGGCTGAGCCACTCGGGCGCGGTGAGGATCTCGGGTGCCGGGCCCTTGCCGCTGAACCAGTCCCGCACTCCCTCGGCATTCCAGCCGGCCAGGTCGGCGTGTTCCCGCCGCCCGACCACGAGGGCGTCCGGCAGCTGTCCCGGAAGCCTCGAAATGGCGCTCAGATAGCTCGGTTCAGGGATGGTGTCCTGATCGAGGAAGCACAGCACCTGCCCCTCGGCCGAGGCCGCAGCCAGATTGCGGGCCGCGGCCGCGCGGAAACCCTTGTTCTCCTGATGGAACGCGCGCACCCGCAAGCCGGACGTGTCGAACCGGCCCAGATCGAGAGGATCCGGAGAGCCGTCGTCGGCCACCAGCACCTCGAAGCGCCTCGACGGAAAGTCCTGGCCCCGCAGGCCCTCCAGCAGCAGAGCCAGCTGCTCGGCGCCCTGGTAGTAGGGCACCACCACACTCACCTCGAGCGGCTGCGCGGCCGGGTGCTCGGCCAGGTCCCAGCGATTTCCGGGAACCACGAGCTCACCGCGGGGAGCTACCAGGGCATGGTCGATCAAGAGCTCACTCCTGCGGGTGCGAACACGTTCAGATACGCTTCGGCCACGGCACTTTCGTGTCGCTCAGGCGGCGGGGGCTGCAACAGCCAGGACTTCGAGGCGTCGGCCAGAACCTCGCGGGCCGCCTCGGCGAACTCACCGGGGCGGTAGAGGGTGAGCAGGCCCGGGCACTCCTCGGCCAGCTCACGGGTGTACGGGCCTTCCGCCACCAGCGGGCGACGGCCGGCAGCGATCCAGGTGTTGAGCGAACCGGAGGCAGAGATGTTGGTGGCGGGAACCACTGGCACCGCCGACAGCCGCAGCCGGGTCTGCAGTTCCGCTTCGGGCAGGAACCCCGTTACCGCGAACGAACGACCGGAACGGGCTGCGGCATCCGTCAGCTCCGACCCGAGGTCAGCGTGGTTGTCGGCCAGGCGGCCGATCGCGGTGAGCGCGATTCCCTCTGGCAGATCACGCATCTCACCCAGCACGGCCGCGTGCCCCTTGCCCGGGTAGATGAACCCGAAGACCGCCACCTCCGGCCGTGGCCGCGGCCTGTCGGCCGGTTCGACCACCGGGTCGGCCGCCATCGGCAGGGGGATGACCTGGGCGCTGGTCACCTCGGGGGCCAGCTGGTTCAGCAGCCGTAGCTCGTGCCGGCTGCTCACGCAGACCACGTCCGCGGCCCGGGCCACCTCGCGGTACCCGGCTGAACGACGCTGGTAGCGGCCGGGTTCGTCGGCCGGATCGGGCAGGTCGTGCAGGGTCACCCCGACCGGTCCGGGCAGGGCCGAGCGCAGGCGTACGAACGCGGCCGCCGCCGTGGTGGTGTGTGGGCCGAACAGGGCCTCGGTGTACTGCAGGTGCACCGGGGCCTCGACCTCGCGGATGCGGGCCAGCACCGAAGCGTCGAGAGCGTCCGGACCCGGCAGGTGGATGCGGTGGCCGCCGGTCTGCCGGGCCAGCCAGTCCGCGAAGATCACCACGCCGTGGTCCGGCGGCCCCACCACCAGATGGACGGCTGGTTTCGTCATCCGGCCGCGCCGACGGTCTGGCGCAGCGCCACGGCCCGCACCGGCAGCGTCTTACGGCGGTGGGCCCGCCGGTACACGTCGGCGTGCTGCGCCTGCACCTGCTGGAGCTGTGCGGCCCGGAAGCCCGGGGTCGCGGGCTGGACCGGGCCAGCCTCCAGCGACCGGCGAACGGCCCGGGTCAGCGATGCGGCGCTGAGCCCGGTGACCTCGTCGTGCTGGTAGGTGAGCACCTCGTCCCACTGGTCGGCGTAGTAGCCGCAGGAGGGCGCCACGATCCGGGTGCCGGTGTCCCGGCAGGCCTCGAGCCAGCCCGAGTGGGTGCCGAACCGGTTGGGCAGGACGTACGTGTGCAGGCCCTTCAGGTAGCCGGCCAGGTCGGCATCGCTGAAGCGCTCGTGGACCACCAGGTCGAGCAACCCCTGCTCGGCCAGGCTGCGGGTCAGCTGCAGCTCCGGACGGTTCCGCACCCCCGGGTGCAGGTCGATCCGCAGCCGCGCCCCCGCCGCCTGCGCGCCGCTGAGCGCGGCCCGCACCACCTGGTCGGGCCCGACCACGTTGCGCCGCAGGTCTTTCAGGTGGATGCCGACGATCTTCTGCGGGCCGGGCGCCGGGCGCCGGCTCAGCAGGCTGCGGTCGAAGATGGCCGGATGCGGCACGACCTGGGCCCGCCGGCCCCAGCGCCGGCGGATCTCCGCCGCCGCGCCCGCGGTGAGGGTCAGGACCACGGCCGCGGCGGGCACCAGCAGGTCCAGATGGCGGTCGTGGGCCTCGGGGGTGTCCTGGTGCGGGTTGCGCAGATCGTGGACCGTGAGCACCAACGGGACCCGCAGGCGTCCCAAATGCATGATCCAGTGCCGCATCTCGTCCACGTCGAGGTGCTCGTAGCCGAAGTGCAGGTGCACCACGTCGAACTCGCCCCGGTGCTGCGAGAGCCACTGCGGGGTCAGGGCCGGGCTGGGCACCGCGCCGGGCGAACCCTCGAACCGGAAGGGACTGGGGCAGACCTGATGCACGTAGGGGTGGTCACCGGGGATCTGCAGCACCCGCGGCGAACTGCCGACGGGCCGGTCGAGGGCGGGGTCGCGCCTCACGAGGTGAGGCATTCGTAGACGCCGACCTCGGTCCCCGTCCACGAGCGCCCGATGCCGGGGAACGTCTCCAGGATGCGCTCGTGGTTCCAGTCCTCCACCACGTGCACCTCGTGCGGGTTGCCCTCGATCTCGCCCTGCGGGTAGTGCACCACCGGGATGGACAGGTACACCGCGCGGCGGGCCGCCTTGCGGGCCTTGTCCCACAGCGCCAGGGCATCCGGCTCGCTCATGTGCTCGGCCACGTCGCCCAGGATCACCACGTCGGCGGCCGGGAGGTCGGCCTCGCGGGCGTCGGCCACCACGATCTCGTCGTAGTAGTCACGCAGGCGGTAGGTGGTCACGTAGGGCTCGTAGATCTCGATCCCGGTGATCCGGTCGATCGGCAGATCCTTCAGGAGCTTGGCGTAGGTGCCCACGCCGGGGCCGATGTCGAGCACCGTCACCGCGCCCTCGGCAGTCAGGCCGGCGATCCGGTCGTGAATCCAGTCCTTACCCTCAGCTGAGCTCATCGGCATGGTGGGCAGCATCGCACCGGCCGGGGAAGCTCACATCACGAAACGGCCCCCAGCTCGGTACGCCGGTTCCGGAGGACCGACGAAAACCCCTCCCCCGCCCCATCCGGAACTTTAGGCTCAGGATGACCCCGAGCCCAGCGAACGGATTCGCCATGCCCACCGCCCGGCCCGCAGTCCGGCCCCGGCTGCGCCGAGGAGTTGCCGCGACCCTCACCGCCCTGGTGCTGGCCGCCTGCACCGGTTCGCCCGATCCGCAGCCGAGAGCCAGGCTCCGGTCCGGCGCCGCCGAGCCGTACGCCGGTCTGAAGCCGCGGGAGATCCTCGAGCTGGCCGAGCAGAACTTCACCGAGGCCCGCTCGGCCCAGGTGCAGATCAGCTTCGACGAGGGCGACGGGCCCCAGGAGTACGACCTGCGCGCGGGCCGCAACGGCCAGGGCCGGGGTGAGATGACCGATCCGGCGGGCGGGCTGCTCAAGATCAAGGTCGTCGACGGCATCGGGTACCTGCTGCCCAGCTCGTCGCTGCTGGACGAGCTGGCCGGGGACGACCAGGCGGTACGCCGCGAACTGCGGGGCCGTTGGCTGGAGGCTCCGCTGGACCACGACCCCGACTGGGGCGGCACGTTCGACGTGCTCGACCTCGGGTTCCTGCTCGACGACCTGATCGGCGTGACCAGCGACCAGCGCAACCTCCTCCAGGTCAAGGGCAAGATCTTCGACGGCCGGAAGACGATCGGGATCCGGCGCAAGAACCTGCGCGCCACCCTGTACGTGTCCGCCGACGGCTCGGGTGAACTGGTCGCCTCGGTGGATGCCGGAACCCGGGCCGTGTTCAGCCACTGGAACGAGAAGATCCAGGTCAAGGTCCCGGCCCTGACCTACCCGCTGGAGGCCACCGGCTCGCACGAAGAGGTGGTCCGGACGTCCGGACCACCTCTTGGCGCGAGCGTGTCTACTGGGTCAGCACCGTGATCCCGAAGTCCCGGTTGGCCGTCCGGAAGTCCTGGTAGAGCATCCGGGTCTGCGGGCCCCAGCCCTGCTGGGCGGTGTTGTTGCAGTCCCAGAGCTGCACCTTGGCCCCGTTGTTGTTGATCTGCCCGAGGTCGCCGTCCAGGCAGCGGCCGTTGTAGATCGACTGGATCGGCCCGGCCACCGAGCCGTTGAACTTCCACTTCTGCTGGTTGGTGCCGTTGCAGGTCCAGAGCTGGATCCGGGTGCCGTTGCCACCGATGGTGGCCAGGTCGGCGTCCAGGCAGAAGCCGTCGTTGGTGGCGCTGCGGATCGTGCCGTCGTTGCGGAACACGAAGTTCTGCTGCGTGGAGTTGTTGCAGTCCCACAGCTGGATCCGGGTGCCGTCGCGGTTCAGGTTGCCGGCGTCGGCGTCCAGGCACTTGCCGTTGTACGAGATCTTGATCGGGTAGAACGAGCTGCCGCCCGAGATCGTGCCTTTGGCAGTCACTTTGGCGCCATCCAGGGTGAATACCGGTCCGCCGCTGTCACCCGGACGGGAGCCGATGCCTCCGCGCGAGTGGGCCAGTACCAGGTCGGTGTACGTCTCCCCGGCGAAGCTGTAGCTGTACGAGAAGTCGTTGGAGTTCTGGATGTTGCACTGCGCGCCGCTGGTCATCCCCGACTGGCAGACCCATTCGTTGGGGAAGGCGTCGTTCCAGCCGCTCACCGCCTTGGTGAACTGGCCGCGGTCCTCGTACAGCTTCAGCCCGCCCCCGTCGAAGATCCGCCCCGACGAGCCGGCCCGGATCAGCATGATGTCGTGGGCCACGTGTTCGCTGTCTCCCGTGCCGACCGTGCGGGAACTGTTGCCGTTCAGGAAGGTCCCGCCCGGCCAGCCGCAGTGCCCGGCCGTGAGCAGGTACTGAACATTGTTGCGCTGCACCGCGAAACCGGTGGAACAGCCACCTCCACCGGGATTCGTGATCCGGCCCCCGCCGTAGTAGGGCGCATAGTCGTCGACCCGGCCGGTGGGCTGCGGCGCCGGGACCACCTCCACCTTCATCTGCACGGCCGAGTCGTCGAGCGCGCGGGCCCGGAACGTGGCGGCGCGAGCCGTTCCCAGGGGCGAGGACGTCTGGGCCACCAGGCCGCTGCCGTCGGCGGGCACCCGCACGCCGAACACCGGGCCGTCATGGGCGGCGATGTACTTGATCGCCTCCTTCTCGGCGGCCTTGAGCTCGGTGAACGAGTAACGGGCCGAACGGAGTTCGGCGGCCGCGGTGCTGGAAACGAGCTTACGGACGCTCGTGGGCACCTTTCCCTTCCAGTAGACACTCACGGTGTCACCGGTCAGTGAGATTCCGGTGTACCCGGCGTGACGGCCACCTTCGAGGGCGTCGCGTAACTGCTGGGCCGCCTTCACCAGCGGAGCCTGCTTCGCCATCCGGGCCTTCTGGGCGGCCGGGACGTACTGGAAGGGGCGACTCTCGGTCTGAGTCGGTTCACCCTCGGCCGACTTTCCTTGCGACGAGGCCGCACTGGCGGTGAACGGGGTGGCCACCAGGCACCCGACCACCACTGCGGGGATCCCCAAAGTACGCCAGTAACTCTTCATCTCAGCCCTCCGGGCGGGATTGTCGAGCCCCACAGGAAGGGTGAGGCGCCCCTGGAGAGGCGCCGGGTGATCGCCGGAATGCGTTTCATGATCGGCTTCATCCGTTCGGCGCAACCTGAGAATCGGCTGAGAATCAGCCGGGGAGAAATTGGGTAAACAGGCCTCACTCGCCTCAAGCGAAACTTAAGCTCGGCGGGCACGTGCGTAGTGCGGCGCCCCGGCCGATCCGGACAGGCGCGCTCAGTCCCAGCGAACGGATTCGCCTTGTCTGCCAGTGTCAGCCGGTCCCGCACCGCCCGCTCCATCACCGTCACCATCGCCTCGGCCCTGGCCGGCTCCCTGATCCTGGCCGGTTGCGGTGGCGGCGACGACGAGGCGCCGGCCTCGAAGGCCACCGCGGAGTCCAAGGCCTCGCAGCCGGCCGCCGAGGGTGAGGGTGACGACGCCGCGGCCGAACCGTACGCCGGGATGGAGCCGCAGGAGATCCTCGCCCTGGCCAACGAGAAGGCCAAGAAGGCCAAGACCGTGCAGGTCAAGCTGGCCTACGCCGACAAGGGCGGCAAGATCCGCTACAACATGAAGATCTCGCGGGCGGGGCGGGCCACCGGCAAGCTGACCGTGCCCAAGGAAGGCTCGATGAACCTCACCATCATCGGTGAGCAGGGCTACTTCCGTCCCGGCAAGGACATGCTCAAGGACATCGCGGCCGGCGACCAGGCGGTGATCGACCTGATGTCCGGGCGGTGGATGGAGTTCTCCCGCAAGGACAAGGACATGGCCGACATGTACGACGTGATGGACGTCGACTTCGTGGTCACCGACCTGGTCGACCTCTCGTACGAGGGTGACGACCTGGTCCGGGTGGAGGGCAAGAAGATCGCCGGCCGCGAGACCATCGGCCTGAAGACCGAGTCGGAGAAGGGCACCACCTACATCGCGGCCGACGGCTCCGGTGAGCTGGTCTCCTACCAGGACCCCGAGGCCAGCGGCATCTACACCAACTGGAACAAGAAGCTGAAGATCAAGGCCCCGGCCGACCCGATCTCCGCCGAGGACCTCGCCTCCGGCAACTTCTGACCCCGGAACGAGCCTGGAATGCGCAGGGCCCCGGGCTGGTTGAGCAGGCCGTGAGCGAGAAC
The DNA here is from genome assembly GCF_030269265.1 of Kineosporia sp. NBRC 101677. NCBI lineage: Bacteria > Bacillati > Actinomycetota > Actinomycetes > Kineosporiales > Kineosporiaceae > Kineosporia > Kineosporia sp. NBRC 101677. The sequence continues at coordinate 303,211 of NZ_BSTA01000004.1, read as the reverse complement.
CTGACCATCGACGAGAGCACCCACGACCGCTACCGGCGCGCGCAGACCCTGATCGAACTGGGCCTGGTGATCGAGGCCGCGCAGGTCGCCGCCCCGCTCGAGAAGTACGAGTCGCTGCCGGAGTCGTACCTCGAGCTGCTGGCCCGGATCTACTTCAACTCCGCCCAGCTGAACAAGGCCGAGCGGGTCCTGCGCCGGCTGATCGAGCAGAACCCGGCCAACGGCTGGGCGCACCGGGTGCTGGCCCGCACCCTGTACCGGCGTAACGAGAAGGTGGAGTCGGCCCGCTTCCACCGGATCGCCGACGGCTTCGGAGTCGCCTGAGCCGCAGGAGTTCTCACCGAAGGGCGCTGCCGTCACCGGTGGCGCCCTTCGGCCTTTCTTCCCCGGACTCAGCCCACCCTTCAGCTCACCGCGGTGCCTTCCAGCTCGACCAGCTGCCCGGGGATCGCCAGCCGGGTGACCCCGAGCATGGTGGTGGCCGGGGCGACCGGGACGGCCGCCAACCGGCCGGCCAGCACCCCGTAGTGCTCGAACAGCAGGTCGACGTCGGTGGTGTAGACGTTGAGCCGGACCAGGTCGCCCAGGGCCAGGCCGGCCTCCCGCAGCACGGCCTCGAGGTTGTCCAGGCTGAGCCCCAGCTGGCCCGCCATGTCTCCCTCGTGCTCGGGCCGGCCCTCGCTGCTCATCGCGGTCTGCCCGGAGACGAACAGCGTGCGGGTGTGCCCCGACACCAGCTCTCCCTGGTTGAAACCCATGGCCAGCGACCAGGTCACCGGGTTGACCGCACTTCGCTGCACTGTCATGTCGTGCTCCATCCCCCTCGGAATCTCCACCGGCAGCACCATCCCAGCCAATACCTGACACCGACTGTCAGGTATTGGTTACGCTTTTCCCGTGCGGGCAGACCGGTTGGTGGCGCTGGTGTTGTTGTTGCGCACCCGGGGCCGGATGACCGCCCCCACGCTGGCCCGTGAGCTCGAGGTCTCCACCCGCACCGTGCTGCGCGACGTCGAGGCGTTGTCGGCGGCCGGCGTGCCGGTCTACGCCGAGCGCGGCCGCAACGGCGGGTTCGCCCTGCTGCCGGGCTTCGCCACCGAGCTCACCGGTCTGAACCGCGAAGAGGCCCTGGCCCTGGTGGTGGCCGGGTCCGGTCGCGGGGAGCAGGTGTTCGGCCTCGGCTCGGCGCTGGCCTCGGCCGTACGCAAGGTTCTGGACGCGCTGCCGGAGGAGCACCGGGTGATGGCTGGAGACGCGGCCCGCCGGCTCCTGGTCGATCCGGAGCACGACCTCCTGGCCCACGGGTTGGCGCCGGCCGAGCCGACGCCGATGGGTGAGGTGCGCCGGGCCGTGTTGGAAGGGCTACGGCTGCGCATCCGCTACGCCGCGACCGACCAGACGGCGCAGTGGCGCACGGTCGAGCCGGTCGGCCTGGTCACCGCCCGGGGCCGGGGCTATCTGCTGGCCACCCGTAACGGCCAGGAGCGCGCGTACCGGCTGTCCCGGGTGCTGGCCGCCGAGAGTCTGCCGGAGGCAGCGCAGCGCTCCACCGCCGTCGACCTGGAGCGGATGTGGCGTGAGCACTGCGCCCGGTTCCTTTCGGCCGACCAGCTCACCGCCTGGATCCGGGTGAACCCCACCCGCCGCGAGGAGCTGGCCGACAGCGCCCTGGCCGTGCGGGCCCTCGATCCCGACGAGGAGGGCTGGCTGCACTTGGAGGTCACCTTCCAGAACGCGCAGCACGCCGAATGGTCGCTGTGGCAACTGGGCAGTGACGCGGAGGCCCTGGCCCCCGAGTCGCTGCGGGCAACTCTGCACCGCCGGGCCGCACTGCTGGCCTCGCGCTACGCCTGACGCTCGAGCAGCAGGGCCAGGGCCGCGTCGGGCGTGTTCTGCGCCTTCACCGACGCGCTGATCCGCGCGGCCGCTGCAGCGAACGAAGGTTCGGCGAGAACGTCGTGCACGGCTGGGCCGACCTGCTGAGCCGACGAGACCACCCGGCCCGCCCCGGCCGCCTGCACCCGGGCGGAGTTCATCGGCTTGTCCAGACCGAAGGGCAGCAGCACCATCGGGATGCCCGCGCTCAGCGACGAGAGCACCGTGCCGGCCCCGGCCGCGCTGACCACCACGTCGATGCCGCTGTCGAGCAGATCGCGCATCGGCACGAACCCGGCCACACACACGCGGGACGGGTCCACCTCGAGATCGACGTCGGTGTGCGGGGCGAGGACCACGTTGACGTCCTGCTGCAACAACGACTCCAGCGCCGCCGCGAGCGCCTGCGGTTCCTCCACGATGGTGCCCAGGGTCAGCAGCACGGTGGGGCGGTCTTCCCGGCCCGGGAACGGCGGGCGCTGCCAGACCGGGCCCTCCCCCGCATGCGGTTCGGCCTGCACGGCAATGCGTTCCGCCGGGTACGCGTCGGTGGGCTCGAGCAGCACATCGGGCCAGGGATCGAAGTAGGCCACCGGCTGCGTGCGCACCACGCCTTCCTGTGCGAACCGCTCGACGGCAGCCTGCTCGATGTAGGTGGCCAGGGCTGGGCTCAGCGGCAGGCTGCCCCCGTGCAGCGCCCACGGCACCCCGATGGCGTCGGCCGCGAAAGGGCCAAGCTGGTCGGCCATGTCGGCGATCACCAGGTCGGGAACGAAGTCCTTGGCCGCGGCCAGCGCCTCGGCCGCGCCGAGATCCGTCCGGGCCCGGACGAAGAAGTCGATCGGGGCCTGGGCGGCCGCGGCATTGTCGTCCAGCGGCACGTCCCGGGCGTCTACCCCGGAGCGACGGAACACCTCGGCCAGCGTCTGCTCGATGCTCGGCCCGGCGGCCAGCACCGGGAACGAGGGCACCTGCTGCACCATCGAGGGATGGGTCAGGAAGGCCACCTCGTGACCGGCCCGTCCGGCCGCGCGGGCCAGCGGCAGCATGGGCAGCAGGTGCCCGAAGGCCGGGCAACTGCTGAAGAGGATGCGCACGTCGATCAACTCCCTGATCTCGGCCAGTTCAATAGAGTGGACTATATCGACAGTAGCGCACTCTCCTGACCGGTCGAGGCTACGATCACGGAGTGACACCTCAGAAAGCCGGCGGCCGACGGGCGGAGTACGCAGCCGCCACCCGGCAGGCCATCCTCACCGCAGCTCGCGAACTCTTCGTGGAACGTGGCTATTTCGGCACCAAGGTCGACGACATCGCGTCTCAGGCCCGGGTCGCCGCCCCCACCGTGTACGCCGTGGGCGGTGGCAAGAGCGGGCTTCTGCTGGCCCTCATCCAGGAGGGCGTGAACAGCAGCGAGGCCGAGCAGGCGTACCAGCAGATCCTGGCCCAGAGCGATCCCGCCGAGCTGGTGGCGTACCTGGTCGAAGCCACCCGGGCGATGTTCGAGAGCTGGTCACCGCTGATGCGGCAGGTGATCGCGGCGGCCCCGCAGGAGGCGGCGGTACGCGAGACGCTGGCGCTGGCCAATGCGGGCATGCGCCAGGGAATGGTGCTGGCCGCCCGCCGGCTCGACGAACTCGGTGGCCTGCGGCCGGGGGTGAGCGCCGACCGGGCGGCCGACGTGTTCTGGTACTACCTGGGCAACGCCTCGTACTTCACCCTGACCGACGAGCTGGCCTGGTCACCGCCCCAGGCGGCCGAGTGGCTCCACCAGCAGCTGGTCAGGGAAGTCCTGCCCCCGGCCTGAGCACCGGGTTGAGCGGCCGGGCAGGGGTCTGACCGGGCCCGCGCCGGGTCATCGCGAACTGGAACGAGAACGTGTCGCGCCGGTAGTACGAGCGGATCCCGGCGATCACCGTCTCCTGGTAGTCGACCACCGAGCCCTGCATCAGGAACACCGGCGCCCCCGGGCTCTCGGTGAGCAGCCCGGCCTGTTCCTCGTCGAGATCGGCGATGGTCAGGTCGAAGTCGCCGAGCTGGATCTCCACGCCGAAGTCGGCCTCCAGCGTGTCGTACACCCCGGCCTTCTCCAGGTCCATGTCGGCCAGGCCGGCGAAACGCGGCCAGGGCAGGTGGATCTGCTCCAGCGCGACCGGCACGTCGTCGGCCCGGCGCACCCGTTCGATCAGGAGCAGTTTGTGGACGCCGGTGGCGAAGGCGAAGCTGTCGTGCGCGGCCGAGCGTTCGGTCACCTCCACCCGGACAACCCGGGAGCTCGGTGTCCGGCCGCTCTCGCTGATCCGGCGGCCGAACCCGAGCAGGTCGCTGACCCGGTAGGCCAGTGGACGCCCGCCGGTCACGAAGGTGCCCCGGCCCGCCGAGCGGTCGAGCAGGCCCTCGTTGACCAGGCGGGTGACGGCCTGACGGGTGGTGCCCCGGCTGACTCCGAACTCCTCGGCCAGCTGCCATTCCGGCGGGAGCTGGTGGCCCCGGCCCCACTCGCGGGACTCGATGCGGGCGCGGATCACCGTGTACATCTGCTCGTGCAGCGGAACCCGTGCCCCCGCTCGCCGACTCATCCTGCTCCTCGCCCCGTCCGGATCTCCCGTCTACTACACCACGGCCGGGGCCAAGTCCGGTTCCGGGGCCGAGGCGGCGGTGCGGCGTAGGTGGTGCAGATTGATCAGCAGGGTGAACACGAAGGCCAGGCCTGCGGCGGCGAGCATCGCGACGACCATCCCGCCCGCGCTGGTGGCGATGAACGGGGCCATGAACGCCGGCAGGTAGGCCGAGGCCTCGACTCCGAAAACCCCGACCAGGGCGCCACCTACGGTGGAGGCACCGACCGCCGTAGCGAAGATCCGCTTGTCGCCGAACATGAACGGGTACGAGGCCTCGACAAAGGTGCCGAAGAAGAAGTTCACCGCCGCCCCGGAACCGGCCAGGGCACGCTCACCGCTGGTGCGCGGCTTCACCGCGTTGGCCAGCGTGATCCCCAGGCTGACCATGACCAGGCCGACCATGTCGACGGCGCCGAAGAAGCTGTGGCCCTTCTGCCCCATCTCCAGCAGCACCAGCGGCAGGATCACCGAGTGGTAGACCCCGCCGATGATCGCGAACCAGATCGCCGCACCGGCCAGGGCCCCGGCCATCACCGGGGAGAAGTCCAGGGCGGCCTCGATGCCGTCCTTCACCCCGTCCCCCACCGCGCTGGTCACCGGGGCGAGGGCGTAGTGCACCAGCAGACCGGGCAGCAGGCCGGCGACCGCCCCGGTGACGATGTTGCGGTGGTGGCCGGGAAGCGGTTCGACAGCGTCCAGCCGATCAGCCGGGCCGCGATCAGGCCGGACAGCACACCGCCGACCAGCCCACCGAGGATTCCCCCTTCGACGGCCAGCACCCCGGTCACGGCGCCGGCCACCAGGCCGACCTCGTCCAGGGCGGAGACCCGGCGGGCGGCCACCGCGGCCACCACCACCGGCAGACCGGCCATCAGCAGGTCGAAGACCTCGGTCAGGCTCTGCAGGCCGGGGATCTTGCTGATCGCCAGCACCAGGGCCAGGGCGATGAAGGCAGGGATCGAACCGACCATGATCCCGCGGATGCTGATTCGCCTCCAGGCCGGCCCTTCGACGGCTGAACTTTCCGACGAGCCGCCCAGGAGAGGCTGGTAGCGGATCTTCCAGTGCCGGGCCAGGCCCGCGACGTAGGAGACCGCGCGGGTGGTCGAGGTGGTGCCGGTGGTGCCGGAGACCGCCACCAGGTTGAGGCCCGCCTGCTGGGCGTTGGCGATCGAGGTGCCGCCGGTACCGGCCGCGGGCAGCCCCTGGGCCACGGCGGCCCTCACCGTGGCCGCATTGGTGTCGGTGGGATCTGCGCTGACCAGGATCAGCGCGTCGATCTCGCCGGACTCCACCCGCTCGGCGAGCTGGGCGTCGGCAGCCCGTGCGGCCACGTTGACCTCGCTGAGCGGCCCCTGCGCGACCACCGTCGGCCGCCCCTCGACCAGGGCCCACAGCTCAGCGGCGGTCGAGTCGTCGATCCCGTCCATCGAGGCCTGGGCCGCCACGAACTGGACCACGCCCAGACCGAGGCCGGCCGCCCGGACCTGGCGGGCTACCTCGGCGAGCAGCCGGGCCGGGTCGTCACCGCCGTGGCTGCGCAGATTCCCGCCACTGCTGCCCAGCACGGCAACCGTTCTCGCGGTGTCGTTGGTCATCCGACTTGTCTCTTCCCGGTCTCATCAGCCTGGCCTGGAACATCTAGATCTTTAATGCACCGAGATCCGGGCTTGCGCGAAGCCGTGTCCGTCCCTCAGGGTCTTAAACATACATACCTTTGCAGTCGCCTGGAACCGAAGGAGAGCCCGTCATGACCCTCGCCCCGATCCGGCCGGAGCTCAGGGGCAAGTCTCCGTACGGAGCACCCCAGCTCGACGTGCCCGTGCGGCTCAACACCAACGAAAGCCCCTACCCACCCGGCCCCGAACTGGTCGCCGACATCACCGCGTCGGTGGCCAAGGCCGTCCTTGATCTGAATCGCTACCCCGACCGCGACGCCGTCGAACTGCGCACCGCCCTGGCCGCATACCTGAGCGAGCCCACCGGCGTGCCCCGCACGTTCGAACAGGTCTGGGCCGCCAACGGTTCCAACGAAGTCCTTCAGCAGCTGATGCAGGCCTACGCCGGTCCGGGGCGGACAGTTCTGGGCTTCGAGCCCACCTATTCCATGCACCGCACCATCGCCGAATCCACCGGCTCCCGGTACATCTCAGGACCGCGCCGCCCGGACTTCACGCTCGACCCGGACGCAGCCGTGGCGCTCATCCGCGAAGAACAACCCGACGTGGTGTTCCTCTGCACGCCGAACAACCCCACCGGCCTCTCCCTCGATCCAGAGACGGTGCTGGCGGTGCACGACGCATTCGGCGGGCTTCTGGTGCTGGACGAGGCCTACATCGAGTTCTCCCACGGAGAATCGCTTCTCAGCCTGCTGGAGAACCGGCCGCGGCTGGTGGTCAGTCGCACCATGTCCAAGGCCTTCGGCTTCGCCGGGGCACGCGTGGGCTACCTGACCGCCGACTCGCGCGTGATCGACGCACTACAGCTGGTGCGCCTGCCCTACCACCTGTCCACGGTCACCCAGGCCATTGCCGGTGCGGCCCTGCGTCACCGGAAGGGCCTGTTGCAGCACGTCGAGGACACGAAGAAGGAACGGGACCGGCTCATTGCCGAAATGCGTTTCCTGGAGCTGACGGTGGTCGAATCGGACGCCAATTTCGTGCTCTTCCAAGTACCCGACGCTCCTGGCGTCTGGCGTCGGCTCCTGGAAGCCGGGGTCCTGATCAGAGACGTCGGGGTCGCCGGCCACCTTCGGGTCACCACCGGCACACCGGCCGAGAACGACCAGTTCCTGCGGGCCCTGCGGGAACTGGGTGGGAGCAGCACAGCCAGGAACGATCGGGCCGGTCTTCCTAGTCTGGAGGCATGAGCACTCAGAACACCACGCACCCCTACGTCGGCATGTGGGTCACGGCCGACAACCACATCCGCCAGGAGCTCCTGCCCGAGGGCCGCTACGAGGAGGCCCGGGGCGGGCGGCTCAAGGCCTACACCGGCCGCTACTGGGTCAACGGCACCGAGATCGACTACCGCGACGACACCGGCTTCTCAGCCGACGGGCGGTTCGAGGGAGACGTGCTGCACCACGGCGGCTACCTGTTCTACCGGGAGGGCAGCGAGGCCCACCAGGCTGCCGCTCAGCCCCAGTTCTCCGCGTAGATGTCGTGGCTGACCTTGACGATCAGGGCCAGCACGACCACCAGGAACACCACACGGATGAACTTGGCACCGCTGGAGATCGCCATCCGGGCGCCCAGGTAGCCACCGGCCAGGTTGGCCACGCCGAGCAGGATGCCCAGGCCCCAGACCACCGCACCGGTGGGCACGAAGAACGCCAGGGCGCCCAGGTTGGTGGCGAAGTTGACGATCTTGGCCTTGGCGCTCGCCTGCAGGAAGTCGTAACCGATCAGGCTGACCATGGCCATCACCAGGAAGGTGCCGGTGCCCGGGCCGAGCACCCCGTCGTAGACGCCGATCGCCAGGCCGACCGCCACGGCGGCCCGGTAGTGCGCCGACCCCGAGTAGCGCAGGGCCGTGGCCTGGCCCAGGGCGGGCCGGGCCAGGGTGATCGCCGCGACCACCACCAGCGCCACCACGATCACCGGCTTGAACACGGCCACCGGCAGGGCCGAGGCGATCGAGGCCCCGGCGAAACTGCCACCCAGGGCCACCCCGGCCATCGGCAGCGCGGTGCGCAGGTCGGGGCGGGCCCGGCGGTAGTAGGTGATCGCGCTGGTGGCGGTGCCGAAGATCGAGCCCAGCTTGTTGGTGGCCAGCACCTGCACCGGTGCCAGCCCGGGCACCAGCAGCAGGGCCGGCAGCTGCAGCAGCCCACCGCCGCCCACCACCGCATCGACCCAGCCCGCCGCAAAGGCGGCCAGGAGCAACAGAACCAGCGCCGTCGTGCCTAGTTCGGGTGGAAAGAACAGGGCGGACTCGGCGTGCGGGGCGAACATCACGAACCCTCCGGCGAGCCGGGGACGTTCGTGATCTGCGGTTCAGGCGGGCTGGAGATGGTGCGTCCTTCCGTTCTTCGGACCGTCACGATACGACACCGAAGACCGCGGACGCGCACCCTTTGTCAGGGCCGCAGCATGATCTTGCCCTTGCGGCCGGGCCGGAAGTTGGCCTCGTTGGCCGAGCGGACGTCGGCGAACGAGAACACCTCCTCGACCGGCAGCGTCAGCGACCCGTCGCCCGCGCGGGTGACCAGTTCGCCGAACAGCGCGGCGCGACGGTCGGGGGCCAGGGCCGGGAAGACCTTGCTGCCCCAGAAGCCCTTCACCGTGACGTTCTTGAAGATGATGTCGCCGGACGACAGTTCCATCACCGGGGCGCCCATCGCGCCGAAGACCACCAGGGTGCCGTCCTGCCCGACCAGCGAGAGCACGTCGTTGGCGGCGGGACCGCCGACCGAGTCCACGCCCACCTTGACCGAGGCGCCGCCGGTGAGCTTCTCGGCCTGCTCGCGCCAGCCCTCACCATCGGTGGCCACCACGTTGCCGATGCCCTGGGCGGCCAGTTCCTCCACCCCGGCGGCCCGGCGCACCAGGCCGAGCACGTTGATCCCGCGCGGCTTGGCCAGCTGGGCCACCAGGCGGCCGACGGCACCGTTGGCGGCGTTCTGGACCAGCCAGTCGCCCTCCTGCAGGTCGAGCGAGTCGATCAGCGCCAGGGCCGAGAACGGCATGGCGACGAGCTGGGCGGCGACCTCGTCGGGCAGCTCGTCGTTCACCGGGGTGAGCCGGCCGGCCGGGGCGACGAAGTACTCCGCCCAGACCCCGAAGGTGCTGCTGGAGGCGACCCGCTGGCCGACCTCGAGGTTGTCCACCCCCTCACCGAGCGCGTCCACCACTCCGACGGCCTCGGTGCCGGCCCGCGCCGGAAGTTCCGGCTTGAAACCGTAGGTGCCCCGGATCGTCCACAAATCATGATTGTGGACGGCGGAGAGCACCGTGCGGACGCGGACCTCACCGGCGCCGGGTTCGGGGGTGGGGACGTCTTCGACGTTCAGAACCTGGGACGGGTCACCGAACTCGTGGTGGACGACGGCGCGCATGGAGTGCCTCGGCTTTCTTTTCGGAGGGATTCAGGTGGTGGTGCGGAAGACGAAGTCGAAGACGCCGGCCAGGTCGGCCTCGGTCGGGCCAGGCTCGCCGGTGCACCAGGCGGCCAGCTGCCGGTTGATCACCCAGACCAGACCGGCCGCCAGGAACTCCCAGAACACCTCGTCCCGCCCCGCCCAGGGTTGCAACAACGGCTCGCGGCGCAACCGCTGCGCGCTGAAGGCGACGACCTGCGCGTGGTAGGCGGGCCCGCCCGGACTGGCGTGCACCCGGTGGTAGAAGACGGCGTGTTCGCGCATCCGGTCGGCGATGACCGCGAGCACCGGGGCGAAGGCGCTCTGCAACCCGTCGGGGGCCTGCGAGGGCGGTTCGAGGTCGGCGAACGACTGCTCCAGCCGCATCAGGCCGGCCGCCGCGAACACCGCTCCCAGATCAGGAAAGTGCTGGTAGAAGGTGGGCCGGCTGACTCCGGCGGCCTCCACCACGTCCTTGATCGAGATCTCGGCGGCCTTGCGCTCGTCGAGCAGACCGGTCGCCGCCTCGACCAGCGCCGTCCGGGAGCGGACGGCGAGGGGGTTCTCGCGGCGGGTCTTACGCATGTAAAAACTTTAACACATGTAAGAGATCAGGCGAGGTGACGTCCGAGCGTCCCGTCCTCGTTCACCGCACTCAGGTGCGAGCGGGGCCCCGGCACCCGGACGGCCTCACGGCCACCGTGCCGCTCGACCACGGCGGCCACCCGGTCGGCGGGCACCGGCTTGGACAGGTGGTAGCCCTGGATCAGGTCGCACCCGCCGGAGCGCAGCAGCTCCAGCGTCTGGGCGTCCTCCACGCCCTCGGCCACCACCTCGAGGCCGAGGTTCGCGCTCAGTGTGAGGATCGAGCGGATCAGGACGGCACTGGCGTGCGCCTGCTCCGGATCGGCCAGCCCCATCACGAACGCCTTGTCGATCTTCACCTCGCTGACCGGAAGCCGTTGCAGGTAGGCGAGACTCGAGTAGCCGGTGCCGAAATCGTCCAGAGAAAGCGTCACTCCGAGGTCGACCAGTCGCTGCAGCAGGGAGACGGCCCGGTCCGGGTCGGCCATCACGCTGCTCTCGGTGATCTCGAGCACCAGCCGATCGGCCGGCACCCCGGCCCGGGCCAGCGCTGAGGCCACGTCCTCGACCAGTCTCATCGTGTTCACGTTGTGCGGCGAGAGGTTCACCGCCACGGCCAGGTCCAGGCCGTCGTCCTGCCACCGCCGGGCCTGGGCCAGGGCCTGGTCCAGCACCTGGTGGGTGAGCTGCTCGATCAGGCCGCTGGACTCGGCCAGCGGCACGAACACCTCGGGACTGACCCAGCCCAGCACCGGGTGTTCCCAGCGGGCCAGCGCCTCGACACTGTGGATCGCGTTCGTGCGCAGGTCCAGCTGCGGCTGGTACAACACCTTGATCTCGTCACGCTCCAGCGCGATGTGCAGATCGGCCAGCAGCCGCATGCGTTCGGTGCGGCCGCGTTCCAGGTGCTCGCCGTACACCACCACCGGGTCGGGGCCCTCCTTGGCCGCGTACATGGCGGTGTCGGCGTGCCGCAGCACGTCCGCCTCGCTGAGATCCGGGCCGGCCAGCCCGATCCCGATGCTCGCCTGGGTCGTGACCACGGCGTCCACCAGCGAGATCGGCCGGCCCAGGGCCTCGAGGATGTTGTGGGCCAGGGTGGGCGCGGCGTCGGTCGCCTCCCGCCCCACCACCAGCACGGCGAACTCGTCACCGCCCAGCCGGGAGACCGTGCCCAGGTCGCCCACCGTGGTCACCAGCCGGGTGGCCACCTCACGCAGCAGCGCGTCGCCGACATGGTGTCCGAACGCGTCGTTGACCTCTTTGAACTTGTCCAGGTCGAGCAGCAGCACGGCCGCCTCGGGAACCTGGCCGGGCCCGGACAGGACGGTCTCGACCCGCTGGCTGAGGAAGGTGCGGTTACCCAGCCCGGTGAGCGCGTCGTGGGTGGCGTCGTGGGTCAGCTGCTCGACCAGCCGGGAACCGCGCAGCGACATCACCAGATGACTGGCCAGGGTCTGCACCATGGTCAGGTCGTCGTCGGTGAAGGTGTCCCCGTCGAGCCGGTCGAGCAGGACGATGCAACCGCGGGTGCTGGAGGGCAGCGCTACCGCCAGGGCGTCGCGGGCCCCTCGGGCCTGCAGCCACTGCCGGGCTTCCACGTCCTGGGTGCCCCGGGCCAGCAGCATCGGCTCCCCGGTGTCCATCACCCGGTCGAGCAGTCGGTCGCCGACGCCGGACACGGCTGTCGAGGCGTACGCGTCGTTCGCCCCGATCCGGATGTGACGGTCGCCGAAGTCGTGGTAGTCGAAGACGATCAGCTCGAGCCGGCCGGCCCGCAGGAGCTGACGTGTGCGCAGCAGCAGTCCGCGGGCCTGTTCCCGCACACTGGCGGTGACCGTGGCCTGCTGGACGAACTCGTGCACCACCACCAGCGACTGGTGCCGGTCGGACAGGCGCCGGTAGGCCCGGCGCGCCCAGATCCCGCCTCCGGCCACGCCGACGACGAGCAGCGCAATCACCGCGAGGAACACCCACTGCTCTTGCACTACCGACTCCGCTCCGAATTCGTGGATACACGCACCGTAACCACTCTGGGGCACGGGCCGCCTCAGGGCAGCCGCCCATTGGAGTGGCAGAACACCCGACCGTCTTCCTGTCCGGCAGCTGTCGTGTTGTGATGCGGAGTTCCCGGTGCGGCGAACAGGTGAACCGGGTTCATGCCTGCCCTCCTCCGGCCGACGGGCAGCCGACGCCAGACAGGGACTGCCGAAAGGGTGGGATGGAGCCGGAACCGGCTGCTCGGCCGAAACTGCTGCTGGCCGCGGTGTTTCTGGCCCTGGAACTGCTGCTGTGCGCGCTCGCCTGGTTCATCCTCGACGGGCTCGGCCAGCACCAGGCGTCCTTCCCGGTGACCATGGTGGTGTGGGGCGGCTGCCTGCTGCTCTACGCCTCGCCGGTGCAGGCCGCCATCACCGCCTGGTCGCACGACGGCCGCAGCTGCGCGCTCTTCGTGTTCATGGTCAGCATCGCCATCTGGGCGGCCGCCTCCACCACCCACCTGCCCAGCATGTACCCGATCCTGATGGGCATCGTGGCCCTCGAGATCGCCGGCCGCGACAGTTCCTGGCGCACCGCCTCGGTCGCCCTGGTCATGCTGCTGCTCGGCACCGGCCTGACCGGCTACCTGGTCGAGACCGGGGTGATGCCCAGCGCGTTCCCGGCCGCGACCAGCCACCACCTCTCGGTGATCCTGGCCCTGTTCGGCAGCCTGATGACGGTGCGCGGCGTCGGCCGGGCCCGTAAGTCCGACGCCCTGCGCCAGAAGCTGGCCGAGGAGCAGGCCCACCACCACGCCGAACTGCGGCACGCCGCCACCCACGACGCGCTGACCGGCACCCTCAGCCGGCGCGGCCTGAGCGAGGTGCTGGCGGGGCCGGCCGGCCGCTCCCCCGGCCTGGCGGTGATCTACCTCGACCTGGACGGCTTCAAGGCGGTGAACGACCAGCACGGCCACGCCGTCGGCGACGCCCTGCTGGTGCAGGTGGCCGAGCGCTTCGGCCTGGTCGTGCCCGAACCTGGCTTCCTGGCCCGGATGGGCGGCGACGAGTTCGTCGTCGTGGCCCCGGGCCTGCGCGCCGCCGAGGAGGCCTCGGCCCTGGCCGCCGCCCTCTGCAACTGCCTCCACGACCCGTTCCGGCTCGGCCCCGAGACGGTGACCGTGGGTGTGAGCGCCGGGATGGCCTGGAGCACCGAACCCCCGCAGGACCCGGAGAGCCTGATGCGGGCCGCCGACGCCGGGATGTACGAGAACAAGCGGGCCTCCGCGGCCAAGGCCGGGTCGGCCTGGCGGGGTGGCCTGCTGGCGGCGCGAGTTCCCAGCGAGTGAACGGGCTACCGTGCCGCCATGTACCCCGATGACCTGCCGCTGGTCAGGCGAAGTGCGGTCCGCCTGGTCGTGATCGACGCCGCCGACCAGGTCCTGCTGCTGCACACCCGCGACATCGAGAACCCGGAGCTGGGCACCTGGTGGGAGCTGCCGGGCGGAGGGATCGACGCCGGAGAGACCTACCTCGACGCAGCGGTGCGGGAACTGCACGAAGAGACCGGATTCGTGGCCAGCGCAGACCAGTTCGGCCCGCCCACCTGGCGTCGGCGCGCCTCGTTCCGCCACCGCCAATCCCGCCATGTGCAGGACGAGGTGGTGCTCCTCCTGCGCCTGGCGGCGACCGAACCCGAGATGGACGAGACCGGCCGCCTGGACTACGAACTCGAGGACTACTTCGCCCACCGCTGGTGGCCCCTGCCCGAGCTCACCTCCAGCACCGACCGCTTCTACCCAGGTCAGCTGCCCGCCCTGATCGGCCCCCTGCTGCGCGGCGAACCCGTGGACGAACCCTTCGAACTCTGGTCGTAGGTCAGCGGGGCTGGCGGTTCACGTCGAGCTGGCCGGCCAGGTGGCGCAGCCTTCGTAGCACCAGCTGGCAGCTGAAGAACGACAGAAGAACCAGGTAGATCACGGGCCGCCAGAACGAGTCCTCAGGGCCACGGGTGATGAGAAGGAAGATGTTGAAAGTCGCGAAGCTCAAGGTCAGGCCGAGCAGGAGCCAGACCACAGGATCTTTCATCCCCTGGCTCAGGCTCACCGGCCTGTGGGCGGGCTGCGCAGGCCCAGCCTCTTTCCGCCCCCGCCAGGAGCGCGCGCCCATATGCCGGGCCTTCCAGGTCACCCCGCCGAACAGGGCCGTCATGATGCCCGAGCAGAGCGCGAAGGCGTAGAAGTGGTTGTCTTCACGACCACCGGTGATGGCCTGAACCAGGAAGACGACGGTGACCACCGCCCCCACCAGCGACAGAAAGACCCCGTACAACCATGACTTCCACAGGTCCGGGACGGCATCCGGCTCCGAGGGCTGATCATCTCCGGCAGAACTCACACATCGGACAGTAGGCGGCGGCCAGATCTCCCGCACTTCGGCTACTGGCCGGCCTCGACGGTGCGCCGCCCCGCCTCGACGGCGTCCTTCCAGGCCTGGGCCGGGGCCTTGCCGCCCTCGATGTTCGCCAGCTCGCTGTAGTAAGAAGTCAGGGCAGCGGCGTTGAGGGGGCTCTCGTAGACGATGGGCAGTTGCTCGGCGGCGGGGCCGAACACCTCGATGGTCGACTGGCCGCCGAAGAATTTCTGGCCCTCGGTCAGGGCGGGCAGGTCGTAGGCGGCGGTCACGGCCGGGAAGACCGAGGAGTCGGTGAAGGCGCGGGCCTCGTTGGCGGCCGAGAGCAGCTCCGCGATGTAGGCGAAGGCGGTCTCGGGGTCGCGGCTGCGCGCGGGGATGGCCAGGTAGGAGCCGCCGATGTTCCCCGGACCACCAGGGCAGGCCGCAACCCGCCAGCGCCCCGAGGTGCTCGGCGCGGCCGACGCTATGTCCAGACCGTTCCAGGCCGGGCCCAGGTGTCCGGTGAGAGTGCCTGACGTCAGCGCGGTTCCGAAAGCGGTGTCGTCGTAGATCCCGGCCTGCAGCCCGTCGACGATCGCCTGCACGGCCTTCTCCCAGGCCGACCTGACCTCGTCCTGGTCGCCCACGAAGGCACCGGTCCGGTCGACGAAGGTCTTGGTCTGCTGGGCCAGCGCCACCCCGAACACGTCGTTGGAGTTGCGGATGGCGAAAGTGCCGGGCAGGCGGGACTTCAGCTCGTGCGCGGTGTCGAACCAGCCGTCCCAGTCGGCCATCTTCTCACTGACCTCGGAGATCTCCACCGACAGGCCGGCCTTGCGCCAGAGGTCCTCGCGCAGGAACAGGGCGGTCGGGCCGAGGTCGATGGGCAGGCCGATCTGGCGGCCGTCGTCGGTGGTGGCCTGGGCGAACTTGGCCGCCACGAATGTTCCGGCGATGTCCTCGGCGCCCAGCGTGTTCAGGTCGAGGAAGTAGTCGGCCTGGGTCTGGAAGAAGGCCATGTCCTCACCCTTCACACCGCTGATGTCGGGCACCGCCTCACCGGCGCGCAGCGAGGTGCTCAGCCGCTGGGCGAAGTCGCCACCTACCAACGAGGTGCTGATCCGGGCGCGGTCGGCGAACTTGGCACTGACGTCCTTCACCACCGCGGCCGAAAGGGCGCCTTCCCAGTACCAGAACGTCAGCTCCTGCGAGCTCTCCGCCTCACCCGAATCACCGCAGCCGGAGAGGTTCAGCGCGACCAGCCCGGTCCCGAGCAGGAAGCTTCGACGCGACAGGCTCATGCGGGACCCCCAGGCACACTCGTCCTCTGTTCGCTGTTCTCCGGCGCCTCGGCCTGCCGAGGCAGATCTTTCAGAAGCGAACCAGAGGACGTTTGTGGCACTAGAGACGCCGGAAGCCTCCCTACCGCTTCGGGCGGCAGGGGCCGAGAGAAGAGGTACCCCTGAGCCTCTTCGCAACCGTCGGCCATGACTCGGGCCAGTTGTTCGGGTGTTTCGATACCTTCCGCGATCACTCGCAGCGAGAAGGTCTGTGCGGCGCGGGTGATCAGGGTCGCCAGCTGGTGGTGCCCGGGATCGTCGGAGTCGACGAAGCTGCGGTCGATCTTGAGAATGTCGGCGGGCGTGTCGACCAGCGCCGCCACCGAAGTGAATCCGGTGCCGAAGTCGTCGATCGCGACCTGCACCCCGCTGGCCCGCAGTTGCCGCAGGTGCTCACGCACCTGCGGGTCGGTGGTCAGCACGGTCTCGGTGATCTCGAGAACCAGGACCGAAGCGGGCAGCCCGGCCGCGTTCAGCGCGTCGTAGACGTCGTTCAGGATCCGGTTGTCGCTCAGGTGCCGCCCAGAGATGTTGACGGCCATGGTCGGCTCGTCCTCTCCGGTGCCGAACCCGGCTTCGCCGAACGTCTTCCAGCGGGTCACCTGGGCCAGCGCCGCGTGCAGCACCCAGCGTCCGAGGTCGCACACCAGCGACGAGGCCTCGGCGGCGGCGATGAAGATGTCGGGGCGCACCGGGCCGACGCCGGGCCGCTCCCAGCGGGCCAGGGCCTCGAAACCCACCACCACGCCGGTGTGCAGGTTCACCACCGGCTGGTAGTGCAGGTGCAGCTCCCCCGCCTCCAGCCCCTCCCGCAGGGCGACCTCCATCTCCGCCTGCTCCGAGAGCTCGGCGCGCAGCCGGTCGTCGAAGACCTCGACCCGGCCCCGGCCCGCCCGCTTGGCGCGGTAGGCGGCCAGGTCGGCCTCGGCCAGCAGGGTGTCGGCGGTGCTGTCGGGCGATGAGAGAGCGACGCCGATACTGGCGCCCACCTGCACGTTCCGCACTGCGCCGCGGTCGCCGTCGGCGCCCCCGTCGAGCGGCCCCGACCAGCTGACCGCGGCGACCAGACGCTGGGCGAGCTCGGCCAGCGGAGCGATCCCCGGCACCTTGGGCAGGAGCACGACGAACTCGTCGCCGCCGAACCGGCCCACCACGTCCGAGGGCCGCAGCCCGGCGGAAAGGCGTTGCGCCACCTCGATCAGCACCCGGTCGCCGGCAGCGTGCCCATGGGTGTCGTTGACCGCCTTGAACCCGTCAAGGTCGATGAACAGCACACCGGTGTGGGTTTCCGGCTCGTCGTCCCCGAGCAGGGCCGTGAGCTGCTCCAGCACCTGGGCCCGGTTGGCCAGGCCGGTCAGCGGATCGTGGTTGGCCTGGTGGGCCAGCTCCTCCTGGAGGGCCTCGCGGGCCCGGAAGGTGTCGACGATCTGCTCGATCGAGGCGTGCACCACCTCCCCCAGCGGTCCAGGCAACGGCCGTAGCCTCAGGGCCGCCTCCGGATCGCCGTCGACCACTGCCCGGGCCTGTTCCTGCACACGCCGCAGACCGGCCACGGCCGAGGTCAGAGCAGCTGCGGCGGTGCGCATCTCGCGTGGGCCCTGGGCCTGTGCAACGACCAGGTGACCCTGGCTGATCTGCTGGGCACTGCCCGCCAGGGAGCTCATCGAGCGGGTCAGCCAGCGCGACAACAGCCCGGCGATCAGCAGCGACAGCAGCACCAGGGCCAGGCAGCCGGCCAGCGCCGCGCGCTCGCGGGCCTGGGCGGCGTCCCGGTCGGCCTGGGCCGAGTCGGTGACCTCGGCCACCGCGTCCTGCAGCACCACCGCCACGGCGTCGTCCCGCGTGCCACTGCGGTCGACCAGCCCGGGCAGCGCCCCGGTGCGCACCACCTCGGTGCCCGGATCGAGCGCCTGACGGGCCAGGAGGTCGGAGAAGGCGGCCACCGAGGGGGTGCTCTGGAACAGCTGGTAGCCCTCCCGCACCCGGGCGCTGGACAGCTCGTTGCCCTGGTCGGCCAGCTCGGTGTACTTGCCCCACGCGGCCATCCAGCCGCGCTCGGCCTCCTCCCGCAGTGCGCCCGGCAGCACCCGCGCGGCGAACAGCAGACCCAGCTGCCGGCTCGCGGCCTCACTGAGCTGGGCCACCTGGGTCAGATCCTGCAACGCGGCGACACTGTGGCTGCTCAGTCCGGCGGCCACCGCCTGGGCCGTGGCCCAGCGTTGACCGGCGGCCAGGGTGGCGGAGGTGCGGCTGTAGCCCGAGGCCACGGTCTCCAGCACCTGGCTGCTGTTGTCGGCGGCCCGGCGTGCGGCCAGCAGGGTCTGACGGGCCTCGATCACCACGCCCCGCAGTTGCAGCGGCAGCGGTGCGTCGAGCACGGCCTCGAGGGCCTGGTCGGTGGCTACCCGGCGCTGCCGCACCACCGCGGGCTCGGTGGTGCTCAGCAGGTCGCGCCGAGTGGCCTGGAATCCCAGCTCACTGGCCGCGTCCTTCTCGGCCAGTACGTCCAGCAGCAGAGTGGGCAGGACCTCGGCGTCGGAGGCACGGCGGGCCGCGTCGAGCAGCTTCACCGAGGCGACGAGCTCCTGCGCCTCGGCGGCTTCCTGAGCGTCGGCCTGGGCCCGCCGGACCAGCAGGCCGCCCATCACCGCGGCCACGATCAACGGGGGCAGGGTGATGGCAGCCAGAGCCAGCCACAGGGGCATCCCCCGGTAGCTGCGCCCCCCTCTGGCCATCATCGGGCCAGACCGGCGTCATGACGTGCGCCCCGCCTCCACACCCAGCAGACATCGGCCGGAGGCGGGGCCCGGTTGAGCCAGTCGGGAGAAACGCCTAGGTCAGCCCTGGATCAGCGCAGCAGACGCCGGTCCACGTCCAGCGACTTGGGCAGCTTCACGGTGATCCACTCGTTGTTGTCGGCCTCGGTGGCGCTGCGGCCGGTGGAGAACGGGAAGTTGTTGTCGTTCAGCACGCCGATGGTGTGGTTGTCGAGGATCACCACGTCCTCGATGGTCTGGAACGGGAAGGTGAAGGTCTTGCCGAATCCGCCCAGGCCCTGCGGGTTCGCCACGTTCATCAGGTCGACCACCAGGGTCTTGTCGAGCGCGCCGTCCTTGTCCCGGTCACGCTTGTCGGCCAGGTAGATCTTCTTGACCTTGGCGGTCGCCCCCTGGCCGCCGTCCCGCTCGATCACCAGGAAGCGGTTGCCGTCCACCGCGATCGCGTCGCCGATGGCGTGGGCGGCGTCGTCCAGCTTGTAGGTGTACTTCTTGCCGGTGTACTTGCCCTTGCGCGGGTCGAACTCGCTGAAGCGCAGCGTGCCGGCCGGGTCACCGGTGACCGTGCCCTCCAGCAGGGCGTACAGCCGCTTGCCGTCGGGTGACTGGGCCAGGCCCTCGAAACCCTTGCTGCTGGCCAGGGTCGCGGTGGCCCCGGTGCGGGTGGCGGTCTCCGGCGAGACCGCGCCGTCGAGCGCGACCGGGGCCGACAGCAGCCGGCCGGCGCGGTCGAAGTGCAGCAGGTAGGGCCCGAACTCCTCGCCGATCCAGTAGGAGCCGTCGGCCATCTTCTGGATCGACTCCACGTCGAAGTCCGCCCCGGTGAGGACGCGGTCGTCGCGGGTCAGCTTCCACGGCACCTTGCCATCGGGGTCGGTCAGGTTGATGCCGCCGAGCACGTCGACCTGGTTGCTCGCGAAGGCCGGGGCGAGGCGGTGGATGCGCAGCAGGAAGTCGGCCGAGGTGGCCTGGGTGCCGTAGCCGTTGTCGGAGAGCACGTCGAAGGTGCCGTCGCCGTTGTCCGCGATCCCGGAGAAGCCCTGCACGGGCTGGTCGGCGAAGGGGGTGGCGAAGCCGTGGGTGTCTCCGGTGACCTTGGCTCCGGAGGGCTCGCTGCCCGGCACGAACGTTCCGGCGGGCAGCGAGGCCCAGCCGGTGAGGGTGGGCTTGGAGACCCCGCGACCGTCGGCGTGGGACGCGGTGGCGGTGAGGGACAGGGTGAGGGCCAGCACACCGGTACCGGCCAGGGCGTTACGCAGGACTGTTCGCATGGGGCGGGACGCTAGAGGGGTGAAATGACCGGAAGGGTGCCAGAACCTGGCGTAAGCCTGACCCTCGGCCGGACATTACCTAATGTGAGACAGACATCGACCCCGTCGCCGGACGACCGGTTCGAGGCGCTCTGGCTGCGCTGGGGCCCTCGGGTGATGGCCTACGCGCTGCGCCACACCGACCCCGACGTCGCCCAGGACGTGGTGTCGGAGGTGTTCCTGGTGGCCTGGCGGCGGCTGGACTCGGTGCCGTGGCTGCTCGTGGTGGCCCGCAACGTGATCTCCAACCAGCACCGGTCCCGCGAGCGGCAGGGCCGCGTGGCCGATGAGCTGCAGCGCCTGCGAACGGTGGCCGAGCCGGCGCCGGCTGCCGAGGTCCTGGCCGGTGAGCGCGAGGCGATGCTGCAGATCCTGGCGGCGATGACCGCTCCCGAACGGGAAGCGCTGCTGCTGACGGCCTGGGACGGCCTGTCGCCCCGGCAGGCCGCCGCGGTGGCCGGCTGTTCGGTGCCCGCCTTCCACACCCGCCTGTTCCGAGCGCGGAGCCGGCTTCGTCAGGGCCGGGAAACCCTCGAACCCCGCCCGTCCCCGTCTCTAGGAGGCATCGAATGAACGAGCAGACCCAGCTGGAGAAGCTCCGGCCTCGAACCAGCGTGGACGAGCTCTGGCCCACTCCCGCACGCAACGCCGCCTTCGAGCGCATCCTGGAAGCCAGGTCGGCCACCAAGCCGCCTCGACGGCGCGGCCGCCTGATCCTGGCCGGTGCGCTGGCGGCGGTGCTGATCCCCACCGGCGTCGGGGTCGCTACTGCTCAGGGGCTGATCTCCGGCCCGCTGGCCGAGCAGCTCAGCTTCTGGAGCGACCACACCGACGGGGCGGTGAACGAACTGAACGCTCGCCGCATCGCCCAGGGTCCAGGGCCCGAACCGGGCACCGTGCTGAGCGTCTGGCAGGCCACCGGAGCCGACGGAACGATCTGCTACGCAACCGTCTTCGAGAAAGCCGGGCCCCTCGACCGGCCGGCCGACACCACGCCGAGCTGGACCACCTCCGCCTGTCCCACGGCCGAGCAGCAGGCCATGAGCAGCTTCGGCAACCTGGGCGGCGGCAGCGACGGCGGCATCCACACCATGGTCTCGGCGGCCGGAGACGCGGTGCGGGCCGAACTGCAGTTCAAGGACGGCAGCGTGCGCGAGGCGATAGCCGCGGGAGCGAACTTCGCCTTCTGGTACCAGGCCGACGAGAAGGTCGATCCGCCGGAACTGGTGGGCTACGACAGCGCCGGAGAAGAGGTGGGCCGGGTCGAACTCCCGAACCTCGTCACCAACTCGCACATACCTTCCTGAAAACCGACCAAAGGACGTTTGTGGTCGGCGCATTTGGGTGAACTCGCCTCAGCTACGCGCGAGTTGGGCGGAAGTCTCTCCGAACTGGTCTGAAGCAGCCCAAGACAGGAGACCTGATGAGACGCGCCCGCCGGTTCAAGGCCGCCGCCGTGGCCACGGTGGCCCTCGTCGCCGCCGGCATCACCCCGGCGCAGGCCACGAGCCCGAGGTACGCGTCGGGGATGCCGTGGAGCGACGGCGGGTTCTTCGAGCACTCGGCCGCCCAGGCGCAGTCGTTCGCCCGGTGGCGGGGCGCCCCGGTGGACAACATCACCGCCTACACCACCCGCACCAACTGGAACGAGCAACTGAACGACTGGTGGGCCGGGTCCGTCCCGTCGTCGTTCCGGGCCCGGCGTGACGACTTCATCCTGTCGGTGCCGCTGTGGACCGACGACGGCCGGGCCGGCACCGACCAGAACTGGAAGGACCTGGGCCGCAAGATCGCCGCGGTCGACCCGGACGGCCTGGTGCGCCTGGGCTGGGAGATGAACTGCTGCTTCTCGCACGCCACGAATGCCCAGAAGTGGCGTAAGCAGTTCTCCCGGGCCGTGACGCTGCTGCGTTCCACCGCTCCCCGGCTGCAGATCGTGTTCAACCCGAACGAGGGGCCGGCCAAGAACGGCACCGTGGCCAAGGTCGAGAGCCTGTACGTGAAGGGCAAGGTCGACATCATCGCCCTGGACGCCTACGACTGGTGGGCGCCCTTCACCAGCAAGGCCAACATCGACAGTCACTTCACCAAGAAGTACGGCTGGAACTACTGGTACGACTTCGCCCGTGACCGCGGCCTGCCCTTCGCCCTGGCCGAGTTCAGCGTCTCGTCGGGCACCGGCCAGGCCGGCGCCTCGGGCGGCGACAACCCCCGGTTCTTCGACGCGACCTACACGTGGCTGGCGCAGAGGCAGAAGTCCGACCCGGGCTCGATCCGGTTCGTGTCGGTGTTCAACGAGAGCTCGGCCTACTGCGGTTGCGCCATCTCGGCCACCAAGAACCGCAAGGCCGCGGCCAAGTACAAGGCCGTGATCGGCAAGCTCCGCCGTTCCTGACCTCCAGGTCCTGTCCTGCGGATCACTCGCCTACTGCGGGGCACCCGGTGGGCAGCCTGGACGCACCCGGCGGGCGCCCACGTAGAACCATTACGAGGGCGCCCACCGGGCACGCCCAGGCCGTCACCGGGCACCTCCTCGCTACGGCGCTGATCCACAGGACAGGCCCTAGGCACGCTACGCGCCCGCCGGTGCCCGTTGCCCGGGCGCGGCGCGCGGTTGTGCGGCGGGCGGATTAGCGGCCTCGAGCGAGACCTCCACCAGCAGGCCACCTTCGGGCCGGGCCTCGGCGCGCACCCGGCCGCCGTGGGCGCTGACGATGGCCGAGATGATGGACAGGCCCAGGCCGTGGTGGCCGCCCTGGCCGGTGTCGGAACGGTTGAGCCGGTGGAAGGGTTCGAACAGCCGGTCCACCTGGTCGGCCGGGACGGGCGGACCGGAGTTGGCCACGCGCAGGACCGCCCGGCCCGCTGCGCCGACGGTGCCGGTGCTGATCGCACTGTCGGCCGACTCGGTGTGGCCCTGGTCGGCCGGGGCACTGGAGGTGGCCACGCTGACCCAGCCGCCGGGCTGGTTGTAGCTCATCGCGTTGTCCACCAGGTTCACCGCCAGGCATTCGAGCAGGCCGGCGTGCCCGGTGGTGGCGGCCGGGGCGATGTCGGCACGCACCTCCAACCCCCGGCGCTCGAACCCGGAACGGTAGGTGGCCAGCACCTGTTCGCAGACCTGGGCCAGGTCGACCGGATCGCGCCGGTCGAGCCCCCGCTCGCTGCCGGCCAGGGTGAGCAGCGACTCCAGCAACTGGCCCTGCTGCCGACTGATCTGCAGCACCTGCTGGAACGTGGCCCGATACGCCTCCAGCCCGGCCTCTTGATCGATCAGCGTCTCTTCGAGCAGCGCGTGTTCGAGGGTGAGCGGGGTGCGCATCTCGTGCGCGGCATTGGCGACGAAGCGTTTGTGCGCCTGCAGCGCCGTCTCCAGCCGCATCAGCAGACCGTCCACGGTGTCGGAGAGGTCGCGGATCTCGTCGCGCGGGCCGGTGGAGGCCAGGCGCTCGTGCACGTTGGAGGCCGAAATCCGCTGGATCACCGACGTCATCGAGCGGATCGGGCGCAGGATCCGGCCGGCCAGCAGCCAGCCCAGCACCAGCGAGAGCACCACCATGATGCTCAGCGCCACGGCCGAGCGCACCAGCAGCGAGTGCATCCAGTCGGCCCGCTGGTGCTCCAGCGCATCCGGTAACCGGCCGGGCGGCAGAGCTTCGGGACCGGGCATCTCAGAGGCGCTGGGCGCGGGGGCCTCACCGCCTTCGGGGATCGGGACCCGGGCCGCACTGGTCGAGATGTACTGCTCTGTGGGCGCATTGCTGACCAGGACGTAGGTGATCACCAGCAGCGCGACCCCGAGAACGGCGAAGAGCCCGCCGTAGAGCAGGGTCAGCCGCAGGCGGATACGGCTGGGACGCCGCCGGGCCAGACTTCGCAACCGGTTCCTGAACTGGCTCATGATCAGATCCGGTACCCGCCGTGCGGCACGGTCTCGATCAGCGGCGGGCTGCCGAGTTTGGTGCGCAACCGGTTGACCGTGGACTTGACCGTGGTGGTGAACGGGTCGGCGGCCTCGTCCCAGACCCGCTCGAGCAGTTCCTCGGCCGAGACCACCCGGCCCTGGGCCGCGAGCAGGAACTCCAGCACCGCGAACTCCTTCGGGCTGAGCGGCAGCCGGCTGCCGGCCCGGGTGGCGGTGCGCCGGCCCGAGTCGAGCCGCACGTCGTCGTGCACCAGCACGGGCGGCAGCGCGGGCTGGGTACGCCGGCCCAGGGCGCGCACCCGGGCGATCAGCTCGGCGTAGGCGAAGGGCTTGGGCAGGTAGTCGTCGGCGCCCAGGCTCAGGCCGTCGACCCGGTCGTCGATGGTGGCCGAGGCGGTCAGCATGAGCACCCGCGTGGCCTGCTCCCGGGCGATCAGCGTGCGGCACACCTCGTCACCGTGCACCAGCGGCAGGTCGCGGTCGAGCACCACCACGTCGTACTCCACCTCGACGGTGCGCTCCAGCGCCTCCTGCCCGTTCAGGCTGACATCCACCGCCATCCCCTCGCGGCGCAGCACCCGGGCCACCGAATTGGCCAGCTCGGCCTGGTCCTCGACGACGAGCACACGCACAGCGTCCCCCTTGTCCCTCCCCCACGCACGGACCTTCCCAGGATGACAGAGGCCCCCGAATCCCGACGACGATCGCAGGGTTCCGGTCACACCCGGGTCACAACCGGGCGGACCGTGCTGTGACCGCCTCCTCGCTAGAAATGAACCCGCTGGACCGGACCACGGTCAGCACAACCACTCCGAGCCGGGGGGCCCGACGTCATGAAGCACTACCGCAACCGCCTTCCCAGGACGATTTTCGTCCTGGCCACCGCCGTCACGCTGGGGCTGGGCACGGCCGCCTGCGGGGGTGACTCGGGCGACTCCGACAGCACGGTGGCGGGGGCGCAGAGCAGCGACGCCCAGCCGGACTCGGCCGAGGACGCGAACGCCGCTCTGGTGGCCTATTCCCAGTGCATGCGCGAGAACGGGGTGCCCAGCTTCCCCGACCCGGAGAACGGGCGGCTGCAGATCCGCGGCCGGCAGGGCAGCGACATGGACCCGGAGAGTTCCTCGTTCCAGGCCGCGCAGCAGGCCTGCAAGGACAAGGAGCCCCCCGGCATCCAGCAGGGTGGCGGCCCGGACGGGCAGGCGCAGGAGAACCTGCTGGCCTACGTCAGCTGCATGCGTGAGAACGGCGTGCCGAACTTCCCCGACCCGCAGCCCGACGGCCGTCTGCTGCTGAACCCGAACGAGGGCGTCGACCCGGAGTCACCGCAGTTCCTCGCGGCCGACGAGAAGTGCCAGCAGAAGGGTGGCCCCGGCGGCCCGCAGGCGCCGGGCGGGGCCTGAGCGGTCGTCCTAGGAGGGGGAATCAGATGAGTGCACGTATGCCCGATCCCGACGTCGCCGAGGCCACCAAGCCGATCACGCAGCCGTCCGGCCCATCGGTTGCCGAGGCGACCACCGACTCGGCCCCGGACCCGACCGAGGCGAGCACCCCGTCCATTGTTGAGAGCCCACCACCCCGCAACCGGCGCCGACTCGCCGTCGTGGCCGGCGTTCTGGTGGTGGTGTGCGCGGGTGCTGCGGCGCTGGCCATTGCTGATCCGTGGGGCGAAGACGCCGAAGATGCGCCCAGCACCACCAGCTCCGACGTCAATCTGGCCACCGTCAAGGAAGGGGCGGTGCGCAGCCAGATCAACCAGGGCGGCACCCTGTCCTACGCGGCCGCAGCCGACGGTTCTGATCTACGGGCGCTGAACCAGGCGTCGGGCGTGTACACGCGCCTACCCCAGGCCGGTGACACGGTGGAGTGCGGCGAAGAGCTGTACCGCGTCGAGTCGAAGCCCGTGATCCTGCTCTGCGCCGACGCCCCGGCCTACCGCGACCTGCAGATCGGCGACAAGGGCTGGGATGTACGGCAGCTCAACCGCAACCTGGTCGAGCTGGGGTACGCGGACAAGGACGACCTGGACCCGGAGTCGCGTACGTTCAGCTGGGAGACTCACGAGGCCCTGGAAGAGCTGCAGGACGAGGTCAACGCCGAAGAGACCGGCGAACTTCGCCTCGGTGACGCACTCTTCCTCGACGGCCCGCTGCGGGTCAGCAAGACGCTGGCCGAACTGGGGGCGAGGGCCGGTCCGGGCGCCCCTGTGCTGTCCGCGACCACCACCGAGCGCGAGGTCACCGTGCCTCTGAGCGCCAGCCAGCAGGCTGCCGTCAAGGTCGGCGACAAGGCGCAGATCGTGCTGCCCAACAACCGCACCACCACCGGCAAGGTCAGCCGGATCGGCACGGTCGCGCAGTCGTCCTCGGAGCAGGAAGAGGACGCCTCGGCGACGGTCCCGGTGTATGTCACCCTCGACGAACCGAAAGACGCGGGCACGCTCGACGAGGCGCCGGTACAGGTGTTCATCACCTCCGACGGCGTCGAGAAGGCATTGTCGGTGCCGGTGACCGCGTTGCTCGGGCATGCCGGGGGCGGTTATGCGGTCGAGCGGGTCGACCAGGCCGGACGGCACGAGACGGTGCCGGTGAAGGTCGGTCTGTTCGACAACGCCAACGGGGTCGTGCAGGTGACCGGTTCGCTGGCGGCCGGCGACCGAGTGGTGGTGCCGCGGACATGACCGGAACCACGCTCGCCCCCCGTCCCGATCCGGCTCTGGACCCGAGTCGGCCGGTGGTGCTGGAACTGGCCAACGTGGTCAAGACCTACGGGTCGCAGCCCCCGGTGCACGCCCTGCGCGGCGTCGACCTGACCGTCAACCGCGGTGAACTGCTGGCCATCGTCGGCCCCTCGGGCTCCGGCAAGAGCACGTTGTTGCAGGTCATGGGCACGCTGGACCGCCCCACGAGCGGCGTGGTGCGGATCAACGGCATCGACGTGGCCAGCCTCGACGACCGGCGGATGGGGGCCCTGCGCGCCCATCACATCGGGTTCGTGTTCCAGCAGTTCTTCCTGGCCGAGCACTCCACCGCGCTCGACAATGTCGCTGACGGCCTGCTTTACGCGGGCGTGCCGCTGCGGGGGCGGCGCGAACGGGCGGCCGAGGCGCTGGCGCAGGTCGGTTTGGAGCACCGGGCCGGGTTCCGGCCGGGCAAGATGTCCGGCGGTGAGCGCCAGCGGGTGGCCATTGCCCGGGCTCTGGTCGGGCGGCCGGCGATCGTGCTGGCCGACGAGCCGACCGGCAACCTGGACAGCGCCACCAGCGCCTCGATCGTGCGTCTGCTGCACGAACTGAACGCCACCGGGGCCACGATCGTGGTGATCACCCACGACTCCGGGCTGGCCGCCGATCTGCCTCGTCAAGTCAGGGTTCTCGACGGTCAAATCATGGACGACAGTGCCGGGGGTGTCTCATGAGCGTCGCCACCGGGGCGGAGACTCTGGTTCCGGCGCGGCTTTCGCTGCGCGACGCGGCCCGGGTGGCCGCGGTCGGCATTCGCGCGCGGCCCACCCGGGCCGGCCTCTCGGCCTTGGGCATCGCGATCGGGGTGGCCTCGATCGTTGCCGTGCTGGGACTTTCGTCGTCTTCTCAGGCCGGGCTGCTGGCCGAGATCGACAAACTGGGCACGAATCTGCTCACCGTGGGCACGGGGCAGTCGTTCAGCGGGGAAGACGCACAGTTGCCGATCACCGCCCCCGCGATGATCGGCCGGTTGGACGGGGTGGAGCAGGTCGCCGAGGTCGGCGAAGTGGGCACTGCGAAGGTCTACCGCAGTCCGCTGATCCCGGAGGTGAACACCAATGCGCTGCGGGTGCAGGCGACCAGCCTGAATCTGCTGCCGGTGGTGGCCACTTCCGTTGCCCAGGGCGCCTGGCTGAACGAGGCCACGCAGAACGAGCCGGTGGTGGTGCTGGGCTCGGTGGCGGCCGAGCGCCTGGGCATCAGCCGGGTCTACGAGGGGCAGCGGATCTGGCTGGGCGGTCAGTGGTTCTACGTGGCCGGCATTCTCGAACCCGCAACCCTCTCGTCCGACATCGACGCCAGTGCCCTGATCGGCTTCCCGGCCGCGCAGAAGTACCTGAACCACACCAGCCTGGTCGCCGGGGAGTCCACGCACGGGCCGCCCACCACGATTTTCGTGCGCACCGACACCGCCCAGGTCGGCTCGGTACAGGATCTGCTGGCTCGCACGGCCAATCCGGGTTCGCCCAACGAGGTCGACGTGAGCCAGCCCTCCGACACGCTCACCGCGCGAGCCGCTGCCGCGGGGGCCTTCAACAGCCTGTTCCTCGGGCTGGGGGCCGTGGCGCTGGTGGTCGGCGCGGTGGGAGTTGCCAACATCATGGTGATCTCGGTGCTGGAACGCCGGTCCGAGATCGGGCTGCGCCGGGCCCTGGGCGCCACCACCGGGCAGATCCGCACCCAGTTCCTGTCCGAGGCCGTGATGCTCTCTCTGCTCGGCGGTCTGGTCGGCGAACTGGCCGGGGTGCTCGCCACCGTGGTCTACGCCGAGGCGAAAGACTGGACGGTGGTGGTGCCGGTACAGGCCTGGGCCGGGGGCATCATCGCGGCCATCCTGATCGGCGCGGTCTCCGGCCTGTTGCCGGCCATGCGGGCGGCCCGTCTGTCGCCCACCGAGGCTCTGCGCACGGTCTGAAACGCGAAAGTGGCGGTGCCCGAACTGTTCGTCGGGCACCGCCACTGCGGGAGGGAGTCATGCAGAACTCAGGACGCGGTGGCCACCTCGATCTCCGGGGTGCCACTGGTCGCGTACCCGGCTCGGGCCAACTGCCAGACCAGACTGCGAGGACGCAGATCGGTCCAGTTCCGCTCGATGTGGTCCAGGCAGGCCTGACGCCCGGCCGCACCGAAGGCGACCTGCCAGCCGCCCGGCACCGGCACGCTGGCCGGCCAGAGGGAGTACTGCCCCTCCTCGTTCACCAGTGCGCAGAACGTGCCTTCGGGATCGTCGAGAAGTGCGGTCATCGGTGTTCTCCTCCTTGGTGTACTTCCGGTGATGAGGGCCCGGCGAGGCGGGCACTCCAGCGGGGCGGTCGCTTCTGCACAAAAGCAGCCACCCCCTCGGCCGGCTCGTCCGAGGCCAGCCGCCGTTCCTCCGCGCTGAACCGAGTGCGGAAGGCCTGCTCCAGCGGCAGATCCAGAGACTGCAACGCCGCCTCCTTCACCGCCTGCGCAGCCAAGGGCGAGGCCTCCAGCAGATCGGCCAGCCACTCGTCCACACAGGCGTCCAGCCGGTCGGCGGCAACCACCTCGTTGACCAGGCCGTACCGAGCGGCGGTGAACGCATCCATCCGGCGCCCGGTGAGCAGGTGGCCCATCGCAGCCTTCAGCGGCGCCTGCCGGGCGAGCCGAAACACCCCGCCCGCCCCCGGCACCAGCCCCAGCTTTACTTCAGGCAGGCCGAACTGGGCGGTTTCTGAAGCCACCACGATGTCGCAGGCCAGCGCCAACTCGAAACCCCCGCCCAGCGCGTAACCCTGCACCCGGGCCAACACCGGCTTGGTGAACCCGAAGCGCTCGGTCAGCCGAGGCCACCCCGGCAGACCGCGGCTACCGAAACTGCTCGGCCCCGCCCCCTCCCGCGTCAGCCGCGCCCGCTCGGTCAGGTCCTGCCCCACGCTGAAAGCGCGCTCGCCGGCACCGGTCAGCACCACGACGCGGACCTCGTCGTCCGCCTCGGCGCAGTCCCAGACCCGGGCCAGCTCGGCGTGCATCTGCAGGTTCATCGCGTTCAGCACCCGCGGCCGATTCAACGTGACCCAGGCCACCGCCCCCCGCTTTTCGTACCGCACGGTGCTCGGCTCCACTTCCAGCCCCGGCCCCCTCCCCTCGTCCAGCCCCCGCCCCCGCTTCTCGTCGCGCCCCAGCCCCCGCTTCTCGTCCAGCCCCGGCCCCCTCTTCTCGCCCGGTTGCCGGCCCCACTTCTCGTCTGGCGCCGGAGCCGGTTCCGCCCCAGCCAGTTTGACCACCCCTGCCAACGTGACTGAATTGGCCACTCCGACCGGCTCAGCCGGTTCCGCCACCTGGCCCGGGTTGGTCACCTCAACCGGATTGGCTGCCTCGACCCGGTTGCCCACATCAGCCACCGGGGCTACCCCAGCCACCCCAGTCATTGCGGTCACCCCGGCCACACGAGCCATCTCGGTCACTCTGGCCACCTCAGTCACCTCAGTCACTCCGACCACTCCGGCCATCCCGGCCATCCCGGCCATCCCGGCCACCCCGGCCACCCCGGCCACCCCGGCCGCGGCCGTCTCAGCCATCCCCATCACCCGGCCCTTCTTTGCTTCCCTTCCCGGCGAACCGGCCCACCTTGGCCAGCACGTCGGGCGCGTGGATCCGCTGGGCCTGCTCGTAGGCGAACTCGGCCATGAACAGGCGGAACTCGTCTTCCGGCTCGATCGCCAGCCCCAGCATGCGCCGGTTGGCCACCACCGCGGGCGCCGCCAGACGGCTCACCGCCCGGGCGATCGCCTCGTCCATCGCCGACGGCTCGACCACCTCGTCAAAGATGACCGCAGCGGTCGGTTCGGTAGCCTCGATGCGGCGACCGGCCAGAATGACCTGCCGGGCGAGACGCGGGCCACCGACCTTGGGCAGCCGCAACGCTGCCACCCCGGGCACGATGCCCTCCTTGGCCGCGGGCAGGCTGGCGTAGGCGCCCGACTCGGCAATCACGTGGTCGACGGTGAGCAGGATCTGCATGCCACCGCCGATCGCGAAGCCGTCGACCGCTGCGATCCAGGGCTTTTCACGGGTCACACCGCCCAGCTGCAGACCTGCCATCAGCTTGCGCAGCGGGCCCAGCTCGCGGCGGAGTAGGAACCCGGCCAGAGTGATCCGCCCGGCATTGAGCGCCTTCAAGTTGATCCCGGCACTGAACACGCGGCGGCCCTGGTAGCGGGGATGCGTCATCACGCCGCCGCGCAGCACCCCGACGCGGATCTGGTCGTCGAGCAGCACCAGGTCCACGGCCGTCTCGAAATCCACCACCTGCTGCTCGTCCTCGGCATTCAGCCGATCGCCGGCCGAGAACGTCAGATACCCGACCCCATCGCGACGTTCCAATGTCACCGATGCCAGCTCGACCCGTCCATTGTTCTCGAACTCGTGCTGCAACATCAGGGCTCGCGGGCTGGGGGCCTGCAGGGAACGAAGAAGATGCCGACCGGCCCGGGGCGAGCGCAGCACTCCGTGCAGGAAGATGGCCTGGTCCAGCTCGGCGCCGGCCGGGTCGGCCGCGTGGCTGGAGGCATCGGGAACCAGGCCGGGGAACACCTGGGAAGCCTCGAACAGCAGTTCGTCCAGGCGCAGGCTGCGGACGTACCCCTGTGTTAGTTCTTCATAGACGGGCTCGACGAAACTGCGGGCAAAACATGCTCGAAAATCTCGTCCTGCCCAACCTATGGGTGTGTCCCGCAGACGAAGCCGGCCGGCCACCAGGCCGGCCGGCTCGCAGAACGTCTGAGTGTCCAGGCTCACCGGGTCACCCGCGGCCGAAGAACCCGATCGCAGGCGGCCAGGTGCGATCCCAGAGCCTCGTCGTACCCCACGGTGCGGGCGTTGAACATCAACTGGCGCCGCACCTTGATCTCGCCGCCGAACCCCGTGATCCTCGAAAGCGCATCCGGAACCGCGCCTTCCGGGTCGGGGTGCACCTCGTCGAGCAGGCCCAGGGTGAGTGCTCGCGCCGCCGGGATCGGAGTACCGAAAAGCACTGCTGAGCGAACCGGCCCGGCGCCGGCCTGGGCCGCCAGCCGGTAGGCGGCCATCCCCGGCCAGGGCCCCTGCGGGCCGACCGGCACGCACAACGCCACTTCGGCCGAGGCGATGCGGTAGTCGGTGACCAGCAGCGCATCGAGCGCGATGCCCCCGCACTCGCCGGTGGCCACGGCCAGCGTGACCGCCACCGACGACTCCAGGCGGCGCAGTGCGCGCTCCCACCGTGACACAGCAGTGACGTCCAGGCCGCCCAGCCAATCTTCGTGCGGCGTGCCCGACACCTCCACCACGATCGGCGTGCCGGGCGTGGCCTCGGCCTGCTGGCAGGCCGCCTCGACGGCCCGCAGCGCGTCGGGGCCAGGCGAACCGGCGCCGTCGATGCGCAGCCTGACAACTGTCTCTGTGGTCATTTCTTGTACCCCCATGTCGGTTCCCCCTTACCAGCGCAGGAGAGCTGTTTCCAGCGTCGATCCCGGCCCCATCGTCATCATCAGGCCGTAATCCCCCGGCTGACCGGCGTTCTCCTGCGCCAGGCGCTGGTAGGAGAACAGGAACGAGCCGCTGGAGACGTTGCCGTGGTCGCGCAGCACCCCGCTGGTGTGGCGCAGGTCGTAGCGGCTCAGGCCGAGGTTCACCATCACCGCGTCGATCACCTTCTTGCCGCCCGAGTGCACCAGCCAGTGCTTGATGTCGCTGCGGTAGAGCCCGGTGTCGGCCAGCAGCCGGTCGACCACCAGTTCGGCGTGCGCGCCCACCACGTAGGGGATCTGCGGGTCGAGGTAGAAGCTGAACCGGTCCAACCCCCGGTCCCAGTCGTAGCGCATCGCGTCAATCGCCTCGGGAACCAGGCAACTCGCGAACTTGAGGATTCGCGGGCCCTCGACCGGCGCGTCCATCGGCCCGATGTCGTCGGCACCGGCCTCGCGCGCGCCGATCGCGACAGCCGCCGCGCCGTCCCCGAACAGGCTGTTCACCACGGCCGTGCGCATGGTGGCGTCGTAGGCGTAGGCGGCCGAGCAGTTCTCGATGCAGAGCACCACCGCCACTTGCCCCGGGTGCGCCTGGGCCCAGCCGGAGACCACGCCCAGCGCGTTCAGCCCGGCGTTGCAGCCCATGCCGACGATGTCACTGCGGCTGCAGTGGCGGCCGATCCCCACCTCTTTGATCAGGTGCGCGCTCAGGCCCGGGGTGAGGAAACCGGTGGAGGTGACGCAGCACAGGTGCCCGAGATGGGCCGGGTCGAGGCCGATCTGGTCGAGGCAGCGG
Organism: Kineosporia sp. NBRC 101677; assembly: GCF_030269265.1. Lineage (NCBI taxonomy): Bacteria > Bacillati > Actinomycetota > Actinomycetes > Kineosporiales > Kineosporiaceae > Kineosporia > Kineosporia sp. NBRC 101677. The sequence goes on along the minus strand of NZ_BSTA01000004.1, from coordinate 270,315 downwards.
AGCAGCGCCTGGGCGCCGAACTCGAGGGCCGCGCGCTTGTGCTTGTCCAGCAGGTCGCCCTGGCTCTCGATCCTCAGGCCGCCGGCCGGCCCGACCGGTGGCAGCACCAGGTTCCGGCGCTCGATCGCGCTGTTCAGGAAGATGGAGCGGATCTTGGGGTCGGTGATGCCCAGGGCGTCGATCATCTCGGCCTGGGTGTAGGAGTACGGCGGGGTGGCCAGGCCGACCGAGAGGATCCGGGGACGCAGGTCGGAGAAGGGGTCGGTGTCGAAGACGGTGGTGCGGGTGACCGGGGTCTCGAGGACGGCGCTCATCGGTACGTCCACCCCCACATGCGCTTACGGTGCGTCGGACGGCTGTCGAACTTCATGACGGATTCCTTTCACTGCCGGGAAGTAGCCGAACACCTGGACGTGAGGTAGACGGCCAGCCGGGAGACCCCGGTGGCGATCTCCTCGTCGCTGAGACAGCTGATCGAGAGCCGGATCCCGTGCTCACCGCCGGAATCCGGATGGAAGTAGCGCATGGGCGTCCAGAGCACCCCGAACTCCTCGGCGCAGCTGATCAGTTCGCGATCGTCGGCCGGGAAGGGGACCTGAAGGCTGAGGAAGAATCCGCCGCTGGGGCGGTTCCAGCGCACCGGTAGACCAGCCAGGCGCAGCTGCAACTGATCCAGCGTGAGCTGCATGGCCCGCTGGTAGTGCCGGCGGGTCTGCGCGGTGAGGTCGCGTACTCCCCCACCGCCGGACAGCAGCGCCCCGGCCACCACGGCCTGGCTCAGCGGAGGCGTGTTCACCGTGACCATGCTCTTGACCTTGGCCAGTTCGGCAGCCAGCAGCCCTCCGCCGGCCACCTCCTGATCGGCCACCACGTAGCCCACCCGGGCTCCGGGGAACACCGTCTTGGAGAACGAGCCCAGCTGAACGACCTGCCGGTGCTGGTCGAGCCGTTTGAGCGACGGAACCGGCTCACTCGGCCCGGCCCAGCGGTACGGGCTGTCTTCCAGCACCAGAACCTGCTCGCGGTGGGCGATCTGGAGCACCTGCTCACGGGTTTCCAGACCTAGCGTGTTGCCGGACGGGTTGGAGTGGTCGGGGATCACGTAGACCGCGCGGGGGTTGTTGCCCAGCGCCTTCTCGGCCTTGATGGCCAGTTCCAGATCGCCCGCGTCCAGACCGTTCTCACGTTCGGGCACAGCGCGTACGGTGACCCCGAGAAGCCGCGCCACGCCGACGACGCCCACGTAGCAGGGGCTGCAGACCAGCAACACGTCTTCCGGCCGCGAGAACAGTGCCCGCACGGTGAGCAGCATCGCTTCCTGCGCGCCGACCGTGACCACGATCGACTCGTCCGGAACGTCGAACCCCTCGTCCTGACGCAGTGCCTCGGCGATCAGGCCCTGGATGCGCCCGGCCGTCGGGCCGTACTGGAACAGGGCGTCCCGCACCTGAGCCGGGTTCAGGCCGGCGGCCAGGTGATCGAGGTAGCCGCGCAGATGCCCGAAGATCTGCTCCACGTCGAAGAAGCCGTCGTACGGGCGGCCGGGGGCGAACGAGATCGCCGCCGGGTAGCGGGCCGCGATCTCGTTCAGGAAGTTCATCGTGTCCATCACCGGATCGCCCAGTGCGGGATGAACCGGCCAGCTCACAGGTCGAACCCTTCGAGCTCGGCGCCGTCGGCGGCGGCCAGGGCCTCGCGCACCGCCTCGGCCAGCCCGGCCACGGTCGGCCGGTCGAACAGCGCCGCGAGCGGGATCTCGATGTCGAAGGTCGAGCGCACCCGGGACATCACCTGGGTGGCCAGCAGCGAGTGCCCGCCCAGGTCGAAGAAGTTGTCGGCCACCCCGACCCGTTCCACGTTCAGCAGCCCGGCCCAGATGCTGGCCAGCAGTTCTTCGGTGCCGTCGCGGGGCGCCTGGTAGACCGTGACCGGGGCCAGCCGGGCGCTGTCGGGGGCGGGCAGGGCGGCCCGGTCGAGCTTGCCGTTGGGGCCCAGCGGCATCTCGGGGATCGGCACGAACACGGCCGGCACCATGTACTCGGGCAGGTGCTGGCGGATGTGCTGGCGCAGCTCTTCCACCGGGGGCAGGGCGTCCTCGCTGGCCGGCACCGCGTAGGCCACCAACCGCCGGTCTTCTTCCTGACCGTCGGCGATCACCACCGCGGTGGCGACCGCCGGGTGGGTGGCGAGCACCTTCTCGATCTCGCCCGGCTCGATCCGGAAGCCGCGCACCTTGACCTGGTGGTCGATGCGGCCGACGAACTCCAGCAGGCCGTCCGGGCGCCAGCGGGCGGTGTCTCCGGAGCGGTAGAGCCGGGAGCCGTCCCCCGCCACCGGATCGGCGATGAACTTCTCCGAGGTCAGGGCCGAGCGTCCGATGTAGCCGCGGGCCACCCCGGCGCCGCCGATGTAGACCTCCCCCTCCACCCCGACCGGCACCGGCTGCAGGGCCCGGTCGAGCAGGCGCACCTGGATGTTGCCGATCGGGCTGCCGATCGGCGGGTGCGCGGCACCGGCCTGAGTGGGCGGGAGCAGCCCGGCGGTCGCGATCACCGTGGTCTCGGTGGGGCCGTAGGTGTTCCACAGCTGCGAGCCGTTGGTCCAGGGCCGGGCCCGGTCGGCGGTGAGGCGCTCGGCCCCCACCACCCAGTTGCGCACGCGGGAGACGGCGGGCTGGTCGAGCACGGCCAGCAGCGAGGGCACCACGCTGGCCACGTCGACCTGGTGCCGCTCGATCAGTGCGGCCAGCGCCTCGGGTTCACCGCGCTCCGGGTCGGTGGCGATGGCCAGGGTGCCACCGGCGGTGAGCACCACCGCCACGTCGAGCACGGCCGCGTCGAAGCTGAACGAGGCGAACTGCAACGCGGTGACGCCCTCCCCCGCGCCCAGCACGTCACGCAGGGCCAGGGCCATGTTCACCACGGCCCCGTGGGCGATCTGCACGCCCTTCGGCCGGCCGGTCGATCCGGAGGTGTAGATGACGTAGGCGGCCTGGTCTCCCGACACGCAGCCGGGCAGTTCCCCCTCGTCGGAAGAGCGCGGTTCGTCGTCGAGCAGGACGATCTGGCAGCCCGGCGGGATCAGCTCGGCGCTGAGCCGGCTCAGGCCCTCGGTGGTGGCCAGCAGCACCTCGGCCCGGCTGTCCTCGAGCATGAAGGCCAGCCGGTCGGAGGGGTAGTTCGGGTCGAGCGGCACGTAGGCGCCCCCGGCCTTCCACACCGCCACCATCGAGACCACCATCTGCGCGCTGCGCGGCAGGCAGAGCCCGACCAGGCTCTCCGGCCCCACCCCGAGCGAGCGCAGGTGCCGGGCCCGCCGGGTGGCCTGCTCCTCCAGGTCGGCGTAGGTGAGAACCTCGTCCCCGCAACGGATCGCCACCGCGGTCGGAGCCACCAGGGCCCGTGCAGTGATCAATTCATGGACGCCGGTCACGGCCGGTACCGGCCCCTCACCGACACTCCAACGGGCCAGGTCGGCCCGTTCAGGGGCACTCAGGATCGGCAACTGGGCCACCGGCCGGTCCGGGTCGGCCGCGATCCCGGCCAGCAGCACCTTCAGGTGCTCGACCAGCCGTTCCATCCGGTCGGCGTCGAACAGGCTGGTGGCGTAGGCGATACCGGCGCGCAGGGTGCCGTCGTTGGTCTCCCCGACCGACAGGGCCAGGTCGAACTTGACCGGCACGGTGCTGTCTTCCGGCGCGGGCGGTGCACCCCCGTCGGCCGGACCGTCACCGCCCGGCTGGGCGTAGGCGTAGCTGAAGATGACCTGGAACAGCGGCGTACGGGAGCGGTCCCGGGTGGTCTCCAGCGCGTCGACCAGGTGCTCGAACGGCAGGTCCTGGTGGGCGTAGGCCTCCAGGGCGGTCTCCCGCACCCGGCCCAGCAGCTCGGTGAACGAGGGGTTGCCGTCCAGGTCGGCGCGCAGCACCAGGGTGTTCACGAAGAAGCCGATCAGGCCCTCGGTCTCGGCCCGGTTGCGGTTGGCGATCGGGGTGCCCACCATCACGTCGGTCTGCCCGCTGTAGCGGCTCAGCAGCACCGCGAAGGCCGAGAACAGGGTCATGAACATCGAGGCGCCGCTGGTGCGGGCCAGGGCCTGCAGCCGTGCGGTGACCTCGGCCGGCACCTCGAACTCCAGGGAGCGGCCCTGGGTGGAGCGCACCGGCGGGCGGGGCCGGTCGGTGGGCAGTTCCAGCACCGGGGCGCCGGCCAGCCGCTTGCGCCAGTACTCCAGCTGCTCGTCCAGCACCTCGCCGCTGAGCCACTGCCGCTGCCAGGCCGCGAAGTCGGCGTACTGCACCGGCAGTACGGGCAGCCGGGCCGGCCGGTGGTCGCGGAAGGCCTGGTACAGCTCATTGATCTCGCGCTGCAGGATGCGGGCCGACCACTCGTCGAAGGCCACGTGGTGCAGGCAGAGCACCAGCACGTGCTGAGTGTCGGTGACCCGTAGCAGCTCGGCCCGGATCACCGGCCCGGTGGAAAGGTCGAAAGGCGTGGTCATCTCGCGGCGCAGCGCGGCCTGGATCTCGACCTCCGGGTCGGCCGCACCGGAGACGTCGCGCACCGGCAGCTCGAAGGGTGCGGGCGGGTCGATCACCTGGCAGGGGGTGTCGTCCGGGCCGTCGACCAGCCGGGTGCGCAGCACCTCGTGCCGCTCCACCAGGGCGGTCAGGGCCGACGTCATCGCCGTGAGGTCGAACTCCTCGTCCCACTTGATCGGGATCGGCAGGTTGTACTCCACCGAGGTGGGGTCGAGCTGCCAGAGGAACCACAGGCGCTGCTGGGCGAACGACAAGGGAAGCACCTGACTCCGGTCGGCGGGCTCGATCACCGAGGCCTGCGGCCCCTCGTCCAGGCCCCCGTCGCGCAGCAACGCCATCAGCTCGTCGCGGTGGCCGGCGATCTGCTCGCGCACGCCCGGGGTGAGGGCCTCTTTCGAGGCCAGGGCCCGCAGCCTGCCCTCGGCCAGGTAGAGGTGCACCCCGCCGGCCTCGAGTTGTTTCAGAAGGTCGGTTGCAGCAGTCATTTGAGGACGCCTTCCTCACCGTTCGCGGTCTGGTACGGGTTGGTCGTGCGGTCGGGTCGGGGACCCAGGGACGCGGCGACGGTCTGGGCCGCCGCCCCGTAGACGGCGTGGTGGTGCTCGCAGTTCAGGGCCACGACCTGCGGCCCCGGCGGCACCACCCGCGACCAGAAGGAAAGGGTCTGCTCCTGCACGTCGGCCGGATCTTCCTGCGGGAGGTAGAGCACCGTGCGGCCCTTCCAGGCCCGGCGCGGCCGGTAGTGGGCTCCGGCAGCGAGGTTGGCCAGGTTGACCAGATCGCGGCGCAACTGGTCGGCCGGCCGCTCGGCGGGTTCGTCGAGCGGGTCGTCGGCCAAGTCCCACAGCGGCATCTTCTGCAGCGCCGCCGGGTCGGCGGCCTGCGCCTGCTCGAGCTGAGCCTGGGTGTCCCGCAGCCGCGCCCGCAGTTCCCGCCGGGCCTTCCGGCGGGCCCAGTACCCACCCCGCACCGGCACGGCCGGGGCGATCAGGTGCAGCCCCGCCACGTCCAAGCCGGCCTCGTCTGCTTGGCGGGCCATCTCCAGGGCCACGTAGGCCCCCATCGACCAACCGCCCAGCACGTAGGGCCCGTGCGGCCGGGTACGCACAGCCTCTTCCAGGTAGGCGGCCGCGATCTGCTCAACTGTGCTGAGCGTCTGCTCCCCCGGCTCCAGCCCTCGGGACTGGAAGGCGAACACTGCAGGCCCAGCCGGAACCAGACCGGCAAGCCGCACGAACACCGCCGGATTGCCGTCGGACCCGGGCACGAGCAGCACCACCGGCCCTGCACTCTCTCCGCTGCGCCGAGCCCGCCCTTGCCGGATCAGGTGCATCGAGTGCGACCGACTGCCCGCCCTACCCGAGCTCACCGGCCCCACCTCTCCGCTCCCGCCGCCGCGGCCCACCCGGCTCCCCCAGCCGCGCTCCCCCCGGCTCCACCGGCCACGGACCACCGGCCTCCACCGGGCCCGCACCCCCTGCCCCACCAGGCCGCGCACCACCAGCCGCGGCCATCCGGGGGCCTCCTGCTTCCACAGCCCACGGCCCCCCAGCCGGCCCAGCTCCCGCAGTCAGCACTCCCCCACCGACCGGCCCAGCTCCCGCAGTCGGCACTCCCCCACCGACCGGCCCACCGACCGGAGCCGGAGCCGCCGCGGCCGCGGCCGCGGTGAACTCGTCCGGCTCCTCCTGCTCGTCCGCGTCGAGGAACCCGGCCGCCTGGATCGAGAACAGTTCGGCATACAGCCCGTTCGAGGCCATCAGGTCGGTGTGCGAGCCGTGCTCCACGATCCGCCCGTCTTTCAGCACCACGATCCGGTCGGCCGAACGCACGGTGGCGAACCGGTGCGAGATCAGCAGCACGGTGCGGTCCACGTACAGGTCGCGGATGCTGTCGAACAGCGCCCGCTCGGCCCGGGCGTCGAGCGAGGCGGTGGGCTCGTCGAGGATGACCAGGGGCGCGTCGCGGAAGAAGGCCCGGGCCAGGGCGACCCGCTGCCACTGCCCCAGCGACAGGTCCTGCCCGCGGCTGAACTGCGGCGACAGGATGGTGCGGTAGCCGTCGGGCAGGCTGGCCAGGAACCCGTCGGCCCCGGCCGCGCGGGCCGCCTCGCGGATGTCGGCCACCAGCGGTTCGCGGCTCACATCGCCGACGTGGATGTTCTCCCCCGCCGGCAGGGCGTAGCGGATGAAGTCCTGAAAGAGCACCGCCACCCGGGCCCGCCAGGTGGCCGTGTCCATCGCGGCCAGGTCCACCCCGTCCACCCGGATCTGACCGCTGGTGGGCGCGTACAGTCCGGCCAGCATCTTGGCCAGAGTGGTCTTGCCCGAGCCGTTCTCACCCACCAGGGCCACCACCTCGCCGGCCCGGATCGACAGGCTCACCGCCTCCAGGGCGTCCTTGTCGGAACCGAAGTAGCGGAACGAGGCGCCGTCGATCTGGATCTGGTCGAACTGACCGGCGTAGGCCTGCCCGGAGCGCACCCGCACCAGCGAGGGCTCCAGCGCCAGGAACTCGTTCAGGTCGCGCACCAGCGGCGCGGACTCGAAGAAGTCGTTGGCCATGGTGACCGAGCGCAGCAGCCGCTGGCTGAACATCAGCAGGGCCCCGGCCACGGTCGCCGTCTCGGGAAGGGTGAGGTAGCCGGCCTGGTTCATCGCCACCAGGGCCGAACCGGCGATCGCCATCACCACGTTGCTGCCCAGCGAGCCCAGCACCGAGGCCCGCATCCGCTTGCGCATGGTCTCGGCCAGCAGGTCGATCCGGCGGTTCATCGAGACCCGCCAGCGCTGGGTGAGGTAGTCGCCGATGTCGAGGGCGCGGATCTCCTTGGCCGGCTCGCGCTGGGTGAGCAGGCCGAAGAGGTAGTTGCGGCCCCGGTCGGTGTGGGTGATCCGGGTGATGAAGCCGAAGAACTCTTCCCCGCCGCGCACGCCGGCGATCCAGATCGGCACGACCACCACCAGCAGGGCCGCCGCCACGACCGGGGCCACGAACGCCAGGGCGATCCAGATGGCCAGCAGGGCAATGGTTTCCTGCAGGATCATGACCAGGCTCTGCACCAGCATCGACGGCCGGGTGGCGGCACTGGCCGCGGCCCGCTGCAGCCGGTCGTGGAAGGCCGAGTCGTCGAAGTCGGCCAGTTCGGCCGTGCCCGCCACCCGGATGACCTCGCCGCTGACATACATCCCGGTGCGCTCGCTGAGCAGCGGGCGGCGGTTCGAGATCACCGTCTGGGCGGCGATCGCCACCATGTTGACCAGGACGAACAGACCGATGCTCATGGCCAGGGCGGAGGAGTCGCCGTTGCGGTCGGCCAGGATCAGCTCGGTGATCAGCCGCTGCAGCTGGAAGATGACGAAGAACAGGGCGATCGCCTGCAGCGCGTCCATCACCAGGATGACCACGAGCTCGCGCCGGCCGGCTGCCCAGACCAGCTTCAGCGACGAACTGGCCAGGGCCAGCGTGTCGCGGAAGGTGAAGCTGGTCTGCCCTTCGGTCACCGGGAACTCGTCGTTCTCCGGGCCCGGCCCCAGAGTCTCCCCCTCGGACTCCGTTGCCTGACTGCCAGTTTCGGGCCCCCGTTCACGCGGTCGCATCGGGCCGTTCATCCGCATCGGCGGCCCCGCGGGCCCTGGTCCGCCTGGCCCAGCCGGTCCCCCCGGACCAGCGCCGACCGGAACCGGGCCACCGTGATCAGCAGCCCCCTCCGCCCCCACCGGGATACGCCGCGGCCGGCCGACCGGCACTCGCACCGGTTCGGGACCCATGCCCATCGGTGGCCTGCGGGAGTCGTCTGGATCGTTCATGTCGGTACACCCTCCGCGATCGGAGCTGGCAGGTGATGGTCCCGCTCTTCATCACCAGAGCGGGCAGAACCCGAATACGTACACTTCCGAGGAGAAATCAGGAGATCTGCGGGACGAGAACCCCACTCGTCACTTCGGCACCTGAGCCAACGCGCCCTCAATCTAACCGCCAGTACGCGCCGTGTCAGCAGTTTGTGCAGATCTAAGTTCTTTGCTGACAACCCTTTTCGTGAGGCCCTGCATGAGGCCCTCTGAAATCTGTTGTCAGCAAACGGCATTGCCGAGCTCATTGAACGGGCAGCCCGAAGCTGAGGCACCCGGCATCGACGGCCGACCAGAACAGCGGTCAGCACATGAGTCGTTCAGTCCAGGCATCACGACGCCTGGTACTCCCCCGCACCCGCCCACAAGAAAGGCAGGCGCCAATGACGAAGAAGCCAGCCCTCGATCGGTCTCAGGCAGCTGTCTTCGTAGCGTGCACGCACGAGGCGTGCCCGTTCCCCCTCCCACCCCCTCGGTGGCCGTCGACCCCGTCCGAACCCAACCCCCCGGTCACTTCGGACGGCAACATCATAAGCATTCATCAAGAGGTTAAAAGGGCATTTCTGTACGTTGCCCAATCGGGCGCACGGATGGTGCGCTCCCCCTTGACGCACAGCCGCAACCGTTTTCGTCACCAATCGATGCAACTTCACTGCCGAGTAGCCTTCTGTCTCCAGAACCCTTGGCGGTTACTGAACAGTCAGGCAGCCTTGTCTCATAGGTTGATCATCGATCTGTCCCAGTGAGAGGAAACCTCAATGAGCACATCGCGCATCCTGAGCAACCGGGCGTTCCGCGCCTCCGCCGTCCTCGGTCTGGCCGTGACCACCGCACTGACCACCGCCTCGGCCACCCAGGCGGCACCGACGTCCAAAAGCTCTGAGTCAAAGGTGCCGGAGAACCTGGTTCCACCGGCCGGTAACAGTGAGGTGGCCCGATTCAAGGCCGCCGGCGTGCAGATCTACCAGTGCACGGGTGGCACCTGGACATTCGTCGAGCCGGCGGCCACGCTGACCGGGCGGGCGAAGGGCACGAACAAGCGCAACGAGGCGATTCACTTCCGCGGGCCGAGTTGGCAGTCGGTGACCGACGGATCCCTGGTGGAGGCCAAGTCGACCGCATCCTCACCGGGAAAGAACGCCATTCCGCTATTGCTGCTCCAGACCACCAAGACCCGTGGCGAAGGCATTTTCGGCGACGTGACCTACATTCAGCGCCTCAAGACCAAGGGCGGACTGGCCCCCACGGGCAGCTGCACCGAGGGCGCTACCCAAAGCGTGCCCTATAAGGCGCATTACGTTTTCTTCGCCGCATCCTGAGTTAACAGAAAGCGGTCCGCCTCTACCAGGAGGCGGACCGCTCAAACTTTCTGGCGTGAGCGAAAGGCCGCTACCTTCGCCACATTCCCACATTCGGCCATCCCGCACCAGCGCCGGTTGCCCGCCCGGGAAACATCCACGTACAAGCGGGTGCAGCGATCGTTCGCACAGTCTTTCACCTTGGCCAGCGCCGGTTCGGAAATGAGCTCGAAGGCGTCCCGGACGACTGCGGTGAGCAACTGATCCACCGTGCCACCGCGAGCCACATTGCCCTGTCGATCCAGCGTCATCTGCAGCCCTGGGCCAGCGGCCACCTCGTTCAGCTCGGCTACCTCAGCGGCGTTCAGCTCGTGTCCGCGCCGGGTGGCGGTGATCGCCCGGTACAGCATCTCGCGCACCACCCGCACCCGCTCCAGGCCCGCCAGATCGGTCTCGACGGCGATGCCCAGCGATGCCCCCGCACTCCAAAGCGCCAGGTCAGCCGGGGTACGCAGATGCTCCTCGGGCACATCGCGCCGCCACTTCAGGGTGCCGAGCAGGTCCAGGCTCAGCCGATTGCTGACGTACACAAACATGTAACCACCTTAACCGGTTACAGTGGCTCTGCCCAACCAGACCAGGAGCCGAAGAAGAGGTAGCCATGGCAGGCCCCACAGACGTCCCCACGCTCGAGATCCCCGGTGACGACTTCGCCCACTTCGTCGACCGCGCCCTCGACGGGATCCGCTCGGTGATCACGCAGCTCGGTGACGAGCACGTCAACCGCCGCCCCACCCCGTCCGCCAATTCGCCGTTCGGCCTGGTCACGCACGTGATCGGGGTGATGAACTACTGGTGCGGCCGGCTGGTGGGCCAGCGTGAGATCGTCCGTGACCGGGAGGCCGAGTTCCTGGCCACCGGTTCGGCAGAAGCTCTTCTGGCCGCGCTCGATACGGCCCAGGCCCAGTTCCACGCCGACCTCAGGCGCCTGGTTCCCGGGGCTCCCCCGGCCGTGAAACCAAATCCCGATTTCATCGGCCCCACGCGCGAACTCAGCCAAGACGGCGTGTTGCTGCACATGTACGAAGAGCTGGCTCAGCATCACGGCCAGTTGGAGGGCCTGCGCGACGCCTTGCTGGGCAGCTCGGTACCGGCGTACGAACCCCCGCTCACCTGGCTTCGCGCCAAGCAGGGCGTGAAATGGAGCCGGCACCCCGAACTGCTGCCCGCCTGGGTCGCCGACATGGACTTCCCGGTCGCTCCGGTGATCCGTCAGAGCGTGCTCGACGTGCTGGATCGTGGCGACCTGGGCTACCCGGCGTGGTCATCCCGAATGGATCCGCTGGCCGAGGTTTTCGCCTCTCGTATGCAGCGCCGCTTCGGCTGGCAACCGGATCCTTCTGCGGTGCGCGGCATCACCGATCTGCTTGCCGGGCTCCAGATTCTGCTCGACCTGACCACCGAGCCGGGCGACGGCGTCGTCATCCAGGAGCCCAACTATCCGCCGTTCCGGGCTACCGTCGCCACCATGAAGCGGACTTCGGTCCGGCTTCCGGTCGTGCTCGACCAGGGCGAGTGGAAGCACGACTTCGACCGGCTGGAGGCCGAGCTCAGCAGTCAGCGGGCCAAGGTGCTGCTGCTGGTCAATCCGCACAACCCCACCGGCACCGCGTTCGGGCGCGAAGAGCTGCTGCGCATCGCCGAACTCGCCGAGCGCCACGACCTGCTGGTGATCAGCGACGAGATCCACGCCGACCTGGTGCACGACCCGCACCAGCACATCCCTTTCGCCAGCCTGAGCCCCGAGATCGCCGCTCGCACCGTCACGCTCACCTCCGCCACCAAGGCCTTCAACATCGCGGGCCTGCGGGCGGCCGTTGCCCACGTCGGCCCTCAGCGGGTGCGGGAACTGTGGGATGAGCAGCCGCCCGACATTCACGGCGTCACCAACGTGCTCGGGGTTGCAGCCACCCGGGCGGCCTGGGAGCAGGGCGACCCTTGGCTGGCCGGAGTGCGGGAACACCTGCTGCGGCAGCGGGATCTGCTCGATGCTGCGGTGAAGGGTATGCCCGGTGTGAGCCTGCGGGTGCCCGACGCCACGTATCTGGCCTGGCTCGACTGCACCGAGGCGGGTCTGGATGAGAGCGCCTCTGCCTTCTTCCGGCGCGAGGCCAAGGTTTTCGTGAGCCCGGGCCCGGACTACGGCGGTCTGCCCTCGTGGACCAGGCTCAACTTCGCCACGAGTACGGCGGTGTTGGAGCAGGTCCTGGGCCAGATGTCCGAGGCCTTGGGCAAACGGGCCTAAGAGCACCAATTATGGACGTCGGTCCGCGCCGGTTTGGTCAGTCGGCGCGGACCGGGCCCTCATCAGTCGGCCTGCACCTCGGCGACCGTCACCCGGGAAACCTCCAACGTGCTCTTGGATGCCTCGATCCCCGGCTCCACCGGCTTGCTCTCGTAGGACAACGGCGTTCCGTTATCGGCGTCGATCGTCAGTTCCTGCACCACATCGCCGCCGGAGAGTTCGGCTGCAGCGGTCAGTTTCAATACGCCTTCTGAGGTGGACTTCTCGACGCTGACATCCGGAATGGTGGAAAGCAGCCGAAGCACTCCGGCCCGCACCTTCGGATCTCCGGCACCGGTGGCCAGAGCCTCGTAGCTGTTGTTCCAGAGCGCACTGCCCACACGCATCTCCAGCTCCTTGCCGACGGGCGGATTCGGATCGGGCTCGATCCCCAGCTCCGCCATCACGTCGGCGCTGTTGGCCAGCGCCTTGTTCCAGAGCTTCTGACGCTCGGCCTGGCCGAGGCCCAGGCCGAGATAGTTCGGTTCTGCATTGACCATTTTCGTGCGAGCCACCGTCAGGTCGCCATCGGCGGCGAAAATTGCTGCGGCTTGCGCTTTACGATGATCAGAGCTGGCCGAGACGTCTCGCCCCTGGTCCACCGCCGCGGCCAGTGACGCCCGGTCTTCGGCGAAGAAGTACCGTCCGTCGTCGGCATAGAGGTTGTAGGTGACCTGCTCGGACGAACCACCCGTCGTCCGTGATTCAATGATCAAAGACGCATCTCCGCCGGGCTTCTCGTCGGCGATCCGATTGGTCAGCGCCACCAGTTCGGACTCGATCACGGGGGCCGGGTCGGCGCTCGGCACCACCGGCGTTCGCTGATTTTCGGCCGGGAGAGTCGTGGTGACAGCGAAGACCACGGCGGCCCCGGCAGCCAGTGCCCCGATACCGGCGCCGATCCCTACTACGCCCTGCCCATGCCTGCGGCCGGCCAGAACCTTTCGGAAGCGCCCCGGGCTCGTGTCGCGAGCAGTCTCTCGATAGGCCAGGAACTGCGCCCGAGCCCGGTCGCGGGCCTGGCGGTCCAGGGGTTCGGCGACCAGGGCCTGCTTCACCAGGTCGATCTCGTTGGTCATCACTTGCTCTCCCCCACGTTGTTCAGTTCGTCCAGAAGGGCTGCGATCCGAGAGTCCTGACGGAGCGACGCCCGCGCCTCGTACAGCAGACGCCGGGCCTTGGCCGCCGTGATCCCGAGAACCCGCGCAGCGTCCACGACCGCCAGGTCTTCACCGACGACCAGGGTCAGCACATCCCGGGCATCGGGCCTGAGCGCGGCCAGGGCGCCGCGCAGCGCTTCCCGAGCGTCCAGGCGGATCTCCACCGTCGGCCAGGGGTCCCAGGCGATCGGCAGTTCACCCATGTCGGGGATCAGATTCTCGGGCGGCCGATTCCGCCACAGCCGCCGCACCTGGTTCAGCGCGACGCCGTACAGCCAGGGCCGCGCGTCGGCGTACGACCGGTCGTAGCTCGCCCGGGAGGTGTAGGCCTCGATCCACACCTCGCCCAGCAGGTCCTGGGCCGCTTCCCGGCCGACCTGTCGGACCAGGTAGCGGCTGATCGCCTCCTCGTGCCGGCTGACCATCCGCACGAAGGCGTCCTCGTCACCGGCCAGGCAACCGGCGATCAGATCGGCATCGGAGGCCACGGTCCCCCTCGGCACGCTCTTGGTGTTCACGCCCGGTAATGGTCGGGGCGGATCCAAAGCGTTTGCTCAGAACCGTGTGACCTGCTTCACATCCAGACAGCCCGGGACGACTGACGCCCTCCTCCACGGCTGCGCTCCGGCCCGGGTTCACCACCGCCCGGCCGGAGAGGGGCCGCTCAGGCCGACGGGGGCGCCAGAGGACCGCCGGTGACCCGCGCCTCGACCTCTATGGCCAGCTCAGTCAGCTGGCCCATCTCGGCCAGGGTCAACCCGTCCCCCTCGTCGACCTCGGCCTTCTTCACCCACCCCTGCGCCGCACCGTCAGCCATGTCGTTCCTTCCATCGGACTACTTCAGGGCAACCGCTTCCCACAATAGGCGAGCGCCGGGCGGTCGGCCCCCAGAGGCCCCTTTCGAGTCACCCCTGCCAACGCTCCGTGTTGGCGCCGTAGCACTTTCGTATCACCGGCGACAGCACGGGGATCAGCCGGATTGCGGTCGTGCCCGTCAACAGCGCCTTGTCACGATCAAGGGGTCGGAAAAGGTACTGACGAAGGGAAAACACAGTCATGAAAAAGCTTCTGGCCGGAATCCTGGTGGCATGCATCCTGGGCATCGGCGCACTGGCAGGCGGCGGCTACTTCCTGTTCAAGCTCTTCACCAAGAGCACAGTCTCACCCCAGGCCTACAGTTCGGTGCAGGTGGGAGACACGCGGGAAGCCGTGCGGGCCGACATCTCCGACGCGGTGGAGTTCACCGAGGCCGACGTGTTCGGGGCCGGCAAGAGCGACCCGGAGCCGACTCCCAAGGGAGCGGACTGCGAACTGTACATGTCCAGTGACGTCACGGACGCGTCGGGCAACCTCTACTACCGCTTCTGTTTCCGCGACGGGCAACTGGTGGAGAAGACGACCGTCGCGGGTGCCTGATCGGGCGAGGTGTGAACCGTCGGGCGGATTCGGCCGTAGAACCGTCCGACATCAGCTTCAGATCCCCGAAAGGTCCACCCGTGCCTCACGAACATGCCCTGGCCATCATTGCCGCGATCGACCGGTTCGACACCCGCGTCCAAGCCGTTGCGCAAGACCGCTGGGACAACCCCACCCCGTGCTCGGAATGGTCTGTCCGGCGCCTGGTGAACCATCTGGTCAGCGAGCATTTCTGGGCCCCGCACATCCTGGCTCACGAATCCCTCGCCCAGGTCGGCGATCGTTACGAAGGAGACCTGGTGGGCACCGACCCGGCCGGCGTCTGGAAGCAGGCCGCCCAGGTCTCCCGGGAGGCCTGGCTCAGCACCGACCTGTCCGGCACCGTGGAACTGTCCTTCGGCACCGTCCCGGCAGACATCTACGCCGGGCAGATGTTCGTCGACCTGACGGTGCACGAGTGGGACCTGGCCCGCGGCTCGGGCCAGGACGAGACCCTCGACCCTCAGGCCGTGGGCATCTGTCTCGGCTTTGCCCGCCAGCATCTGGCCGCCTTCGAGGGAACCGGCATCTTCGCCCCCTCGATCCCCACCACCAGCACCGACCCGACCGTCCAGCTCATGTCCCTGCTGGGCCGCGCAGTCTGACTCGGTCAGCCCGGAAGGCCGAACCTTCGCAGCACCTGCAACGCCTGATGCTGGGCCGCCATCACGGCCTCGGTGGGCAGGCTGAGGGCGCGGGCGGTCTGTTCGGCGCTCAGGCCGGCGGCGGTGCGCAGCAGCAGCACCTCGCGCAGGTGGTCGGGCAGGTGGTGCAGGGCTGAACCCGCTGGGGTCGGCTGCGGGCGCTCGACGTGCCGCAGTTGCCAGACCATGGCCTGGTAGACGAACGCTTCGAAGGTGGGCGACTGCGCTCGGTGGCTGCGTAGAGCCGCACGGACGTCGGCGTAGACGGCCTGGGTGACCAGGTCGGCGGTGTGGGCTGCGCCAGGGGTGCCGAGCAGGCTGGCCAGGCAGTACCTGCGCACCCAGCTCTTCACCTGCTCGAGCGCGCTGGCATGGCCAGTCGCACGGTGTTCGATCGCCGTCATTGGTCCTCCCCCCATGCTTGACGCCTTTTACCCCTCTCGAGGTTGTCCCGTCAGCAGACAAATTTCTACGTCTTATGACGGCGCGACGGTTGCCGTTGTGCAGTCCGGAGACTGTGCGAGGCTTCCCCGGTGCCTGAACTGCCCGAAGTCGAGTCTGCTCGCGCCGTCATCGAGCGGGCTGCACTGCATCGCACGATCGCGGACGTGGACGACAGCGACACCTACGAGTGCCGCCCCCACTCCCCCGGCCAGATCCGCAGCGCCCTGCTGGGCCGGACGCTGACCGCGGCGCACCGGCGGGGTAAGAGCATGTGGGTGGACACCTCCGACGACGGCCCGGTGCTGGGTATCCACCTGGGCATGTCCGGGAAGATCGTGATCGGCGACGGGGAGGGCACCGAGGTCGACGGCGGGGACTACTGGGAGCGGGGGCGCCAGGCCGGTGACCATCGCTTCACGCGGTTCGGCCTGACCTTTGAAGACGGCGGCTCCCTGCTGCTGATCGATCCCCGGCGTCTGGGCCGCGTGCGCCTGGATCCGCCGGTGGAGAAGCTGGGGCCCGACGCGCAGTTCATCAAGCCCCCGGCCTTCCGGGCACTGCTCGAGTCGAGCGGCGCCCCGGTGAAGGCGCGGCTGATGGACCAGGACCGCATCGCCGGCATCGGCAATCTGCTGGCCGACCAGATCCTCTGGGCCGCCCGTATCAATCCCGCCCGCCCGGCCGACGAGCTGGCACCCGACGAGGTCAGCCGCCTGCTCCGGGCTACCCGGGCCGCGATCCGCGACGCCATTGCCGGGGGTGGAGTTCACACCCTCAAGGTGGTCGCCTACCGCAAGAAGGCTGCCCGTTGCCCGCGCTGCCATACGTCCATGGTCCAGGGGACGGTAGGAGGCCGGACCACGTGGTGGTGCGGCAAGGAGCAGGAGTAGTCAGCCCCAGAGCCGCTTGATGTCACCGGGCACCTCGAGCCCGGTCAGGACGGCGTCCGCTCCCAGGCCTTGCAGGGCCTCGACCGGAGTACGGCCGGTCGCGACCAAGGCACACCGCAGCCCGAGGGCCTGTGCGCAGGCGAGATCGCGCGGGGTGTCGCCGATGATCCAGCAATCCCCGACCCGCGTCGTCCATTGGTCTCCGAACAAAGCCCTGAGACTCGACTCGGCGACCTCGACGCGGGTGGAGCCGCTGTCACCGTAGCCGCCCGGCTCCACGTCGATCGGTGGCACCAGGCCGGCGGCGTTCAGCTTCGCCTCGGCCACGCTGCGGATGTTGCCGGTGACCACGGTCTGGTGAACCTGGGCGTCGACCAGCATGGCCATCAGCTCCCTTACCCCCGGCAGCACCTGGGTGCGCGTGTTCAGCGCGTCGAGGTCACCGTGGATCAGGTCGTGATAGGTCGACAGCACCGCCGGCACGTGATCGGTGCCGTGGTCGATGGTCTCCAGCAGCAGAGTGGCGATCTCCGGGTCGATCCGGCCCCCGAACTCGATGCCTTCCACGCTGGGGCTGAGTCCGGTGACCTGCTCCACCGCCTTCAGGAACGCCTGGGCTGCAACCCCGCCCGAGGTCAGCAGGGTTCCGTCGATGTCCCACAGCACCGCCGAGGCCGATCCGAGGCCCCGGCCGGGCTGTACTTCGGGCTGCGTGAGCGAGGCATCCATCTGTGCACCCTACGCGGAACCGGCATCGGCGCAGGTCAGGCGCCCGTCCGGGGGTGTATCGCAACTTTCGGATGACCAGCGATCCTGATACTTCGGGCCGACGCCGCGCACCCCCGTCCGTTCCTAGCCTTCTGTCAGGCAAGCAGGACCGTCACCAGAAGCGAAGGACGAAACCATGAAGCGCACCGGAACGACACTGTTCGTCGGGCTCGGCCTGATCGCCACCACGCTGGTGGCCGGCTGCGGAGCCGAGCAGACCGGAAAGGCCGGAACGACTGTCGGCAGCGGGCCGAAGGCGGAGCTGCTCAGGGCCTTTCAGAACCTGGGCGACCCGCAGGAGCTGGGAGTGCAGGCCCGGCTGGAGAGTTCGCGCGCGGATCTGGTGAAGATCAATGCCGCCCAGCCCAAGACCGAGCGGATGTCGAAGGAGGACATCGACCTGGCCGTCGCCGCGCTCGACGGCCGGATCTCGTCGAACTTCAGTGCGGCAGAAGACAAGACGCTGTCCGACGGACCGGACTCGTACCAGGTCTCGGTGCAGCTGAAGGACTCGTCCCTGGTCGATGTGGTCGGAGTGGACGACCAGTTCTATCTGCGCGTCGACGCGGACTGGTGGACCGACCAGTTCGGGACGAACGTGGCCGAGGCCCGCACGGTCTTCGACGACGTCCCGCCGGTCTTCGCCGACCCCGGGAACGCCCTGCTGGACAGCAGGTGGATCTCGATCAACCTGCCCGAGGCCGAGCAGGCCCTGACCAAGGACGGCCTGCTCGAAGACCTGACCGAGATCGGAGCGCCCGACCCGACGCGCGGTTACGACCTGCTGAACTCGCTGAAGACCGCGTTCGAGAAGGACGTGAAGGTCACCACGATCGACGGCGGCTACCGGATGACCGCGCCGGCCAAGCAGATCGCCGAGTCGGTGCAGGACGACCTGGCCGCGCTCACCGGCGACACCGAGATCGCCTCGATCGACGAGATGCCCGACCAGGACGTGGCGGTCGACCTCTACGTGGACAACGGCAAGCTGACCGGCCTCAACGTGGACCTGGTGCAGTTCCTGGAAAAGCCGGTCAAGGGAGCGAACCTCGCGCTCGACGTGGAGATCGACCAGCAGGCCGAACCGGTTCAGGCTCCCGCCGACGCCACCGTCGCCGACGTGCCGGCCATCATCGCCTACTTCAGCTCCTGAGGCGGAACCGTTGACTGCCGGGCCGTTTCGACCCGGCAGCCACCGACGCGCAGATCAGGACTCAGGCCGGCGCCTTACCGTTGTCCACCAGCTTGAAATAGGTGTCCTGCGTGGCGTCACCGATCTCTTCCAGGATGAACCCGTTGTCGGTGTGCCACAGGTAGGCGCCCCGGTTGCTGAACACGTACCCCTTGCCCTTGCCCTTGATCTTCACGATCTCGAACCGCTGGGCCTTGCTCTTCGCGTTGCACTTGGCCCCACGGATCCGCAGCGAGGCAGTAGGTTTGGGCTGGTAGGCCTGCCAGCAGGTGGCCTTCGCCTTCGACCCGCTCTTGTAGGCCTTGACCAGGTACTTGCCCTTGCCCAGCGGGGTCGGCACGAACAACTGACGCCCCGCGTCGTCGTCCCGCTCGACCAGGCCCGCCTTCTTCATCAGGGCCACCCCCGACTCGAAAGAGCCTTTACGGACGATTGTCACCTGCCTTTTGCCCGACAGCGGCCCCTTCTTCTTGCCCGCCGCCTCGTGCGAGACGCCCTGCGAAGACTGGACAGTCGGGCTGGCCGACGCCGGACCCGCCGAGCCGAAGAGCCCACCCACCACCAAGGCACCGGTCAGCGCTGCCCCAGCCGCCGTCGTCCATTTGTTTGCCCGCATTTCGGATCCCCTTTGCCGCCGTCGAGGAGCGAACGGCCGACGGCCACATTCCCGGCCATCAACCTCGTGCACCAAGACCATGGACGCTCGACGGATCTGGTGCAACCCCCTGGGCACCGCTCGACCGGGCAACGGGAGCCGACCACTCCTGCCCCCTCCTCAAGCTTACCGGCGACCGGGGGCCTTGCGGCAAGGCCCCCGTCGTGCCGCAGAATCACTGCTCCATCACCGCATTGGGGGAGCAGAAATGCTGCAGGACAATGAGATTGCCGCTGAGCTGGTCGCGATGATGACGGAGCAGAAGGAGCTCATGATCCGGACCCGGGCCGACGTCCCCGGGCCGGTGACCGCAGAGGTCAAGCGTGAGCAGCGGGAAGTGTTCGTCCGGCACGCAGACCGGCTGCATGAACTGTTGGAGAACCACGGCTGGCCAACGGCTGAGCGCGTCGGCCCAGAGGCCGCTCGCGGGGCCTGGCTCATCGCCCAGCACGCAGATACGCAGCTCGATGTGCAACGGCTGGCCGTGCGGCTGCTACGCGAGGCCGTTGACCGCGGCGTTGCGCAGGCCCGCGAGCTGGCCTTCCTGGAAGATCGCGTCGCGGTGAACGAGGGCCGCTACCAGGTGTACGGAACCCAGGTCGCCGATGTCGTGGACGGCAAGCCCGTGCTCTGGCCGTGCGTGGACCCGGATCAGCTGAACGAACGCCGGGCCAGCGTGGGTATCGAGCCCTTCGAGCAGAACGCCGCCCGCTGGGCCTGAGTCCCGTCGTACCTGGTCATCCCATGCCCAGGTTCGACCAGCACTGGTGGCCCGACGCGGCAGGCAGTTCTCTGGAGCCAACCCACCACCAGCTCTGGAGACACACAATGAACAAGGCTTTCCGCGTCGGGATCATCGGCGCCGACACCAGGGCCAGCTGGGCGCAGCTCTCCCACGTGCCCGCGGTCAAGAGCCTGGCCGACACCCACCTCGCCGCCGTGGCCACGCGGAACGAGGCCAGCGCCCGCGAGGCAGCCGAGGCCTTCGGCGCTGACCGCTGGTACGCAGACCCGCTGGAGATGATCGCCAGCGACGAGATCGACATCGTCACGGTCGCCGTGCGGGTTCCGGCGCACCGGGCCCTGGTGGAGGCCGCGCTCAAGGCCGGCAAGGCGGTGTACTGCGAGGCGCCGCTCGGGGTCGATCTGGCCGAGGCCCAGTACCTGCAGGCCGCGGGCAAGGACGCGGTGACCGCGATCGGGCTGCAGGGTCGGCTCAACCCGTCAGTTCGGCGGGCTGCACAACTGGTCGCTGACGGGGCGATCGGGCGTCCGGTCAGCGCGCGGGTGGTTTCGACGTCGGGCGCCTTCGGGCCGGTGACGGCGTCGGGCTACCTGTACTTCGAGCAGGCCTCGTCCGGCGCCAACCTGCTCACCATCACGGCCGGGCACACCCTGGATCTGATGGAGTCGGTCCTGGGCGAGGTCAGCGAACTGCAGGCCCACACCCCCACCCTCTTCCCGAACCCCCAGGTCTTCGACACCCAGCAGAGCACCACCCGCGAAGTGCCTGACCACGCCGACATCCTCGGCACCGCCGGCTCAGGCACGGCCTTCAACGTGTCGGTCATCGGGGGCGCGGCGGTCGAGGACGCCGAGTTCGACTTCACCGTCCGAGGAACGGAAGGCTGGCTGCGGCTGCGCGGCGGGACGATGTTCGGCGTTCAGGGCGGCGACCTCACCCTCACCTCCAGCGCCGAGTTCGACGCGCCCGAGGCACCGGCTCTTCAGGGCCCGGCTCTCAATGTGTCCCAGGTGTACACCTGCATCACCACCGACCTGCGCACCGGCTCCCGCACCACCCCCGACTTCGCCCTGGCCACCCACAACGCCGCACTGATCGCGGCCGTGGCCGAGTCGGGACGCACCGGGAACCGTCAGCGCCTCTAAGTAGCCAGGATGTTCATCCGCACCCCCAGCAGCGCCACCTGCACCCGGTCACGGCAGCCCAGTTTCTGCAGCACCCGGGAGACATGGGTTTTCACGGTGCTGTCGCTCAGGAAGAGCTGGGCCGCGATCTCGGCGTTGTTGGCGCCGGCGGTGATCATGCGGAACACGTCGAGCTCGCGGGCGGTGAGTTCGGCGGGGGTCTGGGCGGGGGCGGGGGCGGGGGCGGGCTGGGTGCTGCGGTGGATGACGGCCCGGGTGACCTCGGGGGCCAGGACGGCGTCGCCGGCGGCTCCGGCTCGGACGGCCGCGATGAGCTCGGTGCCGGAGGCGCGCTTGAGCAGGAATCCTGATGCGCCTTGGGCCAGGGCGGCGACCACGTACTCGTCGTCCTGGAACGTGGTCAGGATCAGGACGGCGAGGTCGGGGCGGATTTCCAGGATCTGCGGGAGGGCGGTCAGGCCGTCGAGCACGGGCATGCGGATGTCAAGCAGCATCACGTCCAGCTGCTCGAGTTCGTGGGCGAGGCGTACGGCTTGGCGGCCGTTCTCGGCTTCGGCCACCACGTTCAGGTCCGCCGCCGACGACAACACGCTGCGCAGGCCGGCGCGCACGAGCTCCTGGTCGTCGACGACGGCGACGCTGATCATGAGGTGATCTGTTCGAGGGCGATCGGGAGCCTGACGTCGAGCACGCTGCCGCCGGCCTCGGAGGTGCCGGTCGACCAGATGCCTCCGAAACTGGCCACGCGTTCGCCGATCCCCACCAACCCTCGTCCCTGCTCGTCGGGCCCACCGCTGAAGCCGACGCCGTCGTCTCCAATCGAGATCAGCAGGTCGTTGCCGGCGGTGGTGATGCTGAGGGCAGCGCGGCCGGCCTGGGAGTGGCGGACGATGTTGGTGACGCCCTCCTGGACGATCCGGTAGGCCGTGAGCTGCAGGCCCTCGGGCACGGGAATGGTGACCAGGATGCGGGACTCGACCTGGATGCCGGCCTCGCGCAGCACACCGGTCAGTTCCTCGATGTTGGCCAGCCCCTTGTACGGCTCAAGGGGAGCGCTCTCGCCGTCTGCCCGCAGCGAGCGCAGCAGCACGTCGAGGTCGCTCATAGCGGCGGTCGAGGCAATGCGGATGCGCTGCAGCGATTCCGAAGTGGTGTCCGGGTTCAGGTTCGCGCCCTCGGCAGCCAGTGAGATCACCGAAAGATGATGCCCCACCACGTCGTGCAGTTCGCGGGCCAGGGCCGAGCGCTCTTCCAGGCTGCGGTTCTCGCTGCGTACGACCGTGACCTCGTCGCGGGCCTCGTGCAGCTCTTGGTTCAGCAGGCCCACACGATCGTGGAACGCATGGATCCGCCCGGCGACGTAGGCGAAAGCGATCACGCCCGCGGGGGTCGCGGACAGCTGCCAGGGGGTTGTGCCGATCAGAGCGGCCACAGCGAGCAGGGGCAGAATCCACCCGGCCACTCCTCGACGCCCCACGTGCCAGGCCGCCACGCCCGCGATCAGGCACCAGATCCCGGCTTCGCTGAACAGGCCTCCCTGGCCCTGGTTCTGCCACCAGGAGTAGCCGAGCCCACTGAGCAGGGCGGCCACCGGCCCCAGAGCCGTGGGGAAGACGCGCACCAGGGGTAGCAGGCAGCACGTCAGCGCGAACGCGGGCGAGAAGGACTGGGCGAGGAAGACGCCGACGCCGAGGATTAATGCGGTCGCGGCCAGGTCCCACGGCCCAAGGGTGCGCAGGCGCAGGTAGAGCGGCATGAGGGCGGCTTCGATCCGGGTCTCAATCATGATTCTCCTGCCAAGGCTGGTCAGAGGCCTGACTGCGTGCGTGACTACGACCCTGGCGAATCCCGCTCCCTGCTGTCGCCACCTCGGGGTACCGGCCCGACGTGGTACCTGAGTACCACTCCCCCGACGAGAAGCAGCGAACCTCCGGCCGAACGTCAAGTCGTTCGTCCTGTTCACCCGGCTCCCCCGCGTCCACCATTTCACCCCGGGGGCGCTTCGGTGGGGGCCGGAGGGAGGTCGGTGAATCGTTTGAGGACGGCTGTGGTGTCGGGATGATTCTGGGCGCGAAGAAGGTGCAACGCCTGCTGGTAGGTGGCGTGCGCGGCGGTCAGGCTTCCGGCAGCGACCTGGGAGTCGGCCAGGCGGGCGAGGGTG
The DNA here is from genome assembly GCF_030269265.1 of Kineosporia sp. NBRC 101677. Taxonomy (NCBI): domain Bacteria; kingdom Bacillati; phylum Actinomycetota; class Actinomycetes; order Kineosporiales; family Kineosporiaceae; genus Kineosporia; species Kineosporia sp. NBRC 101677. The sequence continues at coordinate 247,023 of NZ_BSTA01000004.1, read as the reverse complement.
GATCCCTCTCCCCGAGGGCTGGCCAGCTCCCGGAAGAGGTCAGCAGCCCGTCTGTAGCAGTCGATGGCGGTGCCGTAGTGGCCGAGGTGATGCTCGGCCAACGCGATGCTGTCCAGGATCATCGCCTGCGCATTACGATCACCGGCCTCCTCGGCAAGCGCCAGCGCCTGCCGGCAGCTGATCACGGCCTCAGCGTGCTCGCCGGTCAGCGTCAGTCCCCAGCCCACGGCGTTCAGCGCGAACATCTCCCCGTCACGATGTCCCACCGCCCGATAGCCGGCCAGGCTCATACGGACGTGCGCGAGGGCGTCCGTATGTTGGTTCTGCAGTTCGTAGAGCCAGCCGATCATGCGGTGAGTGCGAGCCTGGCCGAGCTGGGCCGAGCCTCCTCCAGCCTGGGCGTAGTGCTCCAGGGCCTCGGCCGCGTGCGTATGAGCGGTGGCGAGCTGGCTGACTTCGGCTGCGGCGGTGGCCATGACCAGCTGCGAGTAGCCCTGGGCGGCGGGGGTGCCCAGACGTTCGGCGGCGCGCAGCCCGACTGCGGTGACGTCACGCAGATCGCTCCACCGGGCCTGTCGCCGTAGGTAGGACTCCAGGGTCCAGGCCAGCTGCCAGGCCAGATCATCCAGACCGGCCTCGGCCGACAGATGGACGGCGGCGAGCAGGGAGGGGAGCTCGCCGCCGATCCAGTTCAGGGCCTGTCGGTCGTCGGCGACGGTGATTGCGCTCGTACCCGGAAGCACCGGCCCCAGGGGTATCTCGATGGGGTCGTGGGTAGGGTCGATCAGCCGTGCAGCGTTGTATGCGGTGTGCGCGTAGTGCTGCAGCAGGCGGATGATCGCGCTGCGGCGCTCGCCCTGGTCCAGCGTGGCGGCCAGTTCGGCGGCGTACACACGCAACAGATCGTGCTGGTGGTAGCGGCCGGGTGCGCGTTCGCTGAGCAGGCTGGCGCGAACTAATTCGATCAAGAGCTTACGGACGTCGGTCACGGGCTGGCCGCTGAGTGCGGCTGCGGCGGGGAGAGAGATTTCGGGACCGGGGTGCAGACCCAGCAGTCGGAACAGATCCGCAGCCTGGGCCGAGATCGCTTCGAACGACCAGGAGAAGACCGCCCGTACGTCCGTGACCTCGTCGCCGGCTTCCAGCACGGTGAGCCGTTGCGCGGCCTCCCTGAGGTCGGCCGCGAGTACGGACAGCGGAAAGCTGCTCTGCTGAGCCCGCGCCGCCGCAACGGCCAGTGCCAGCGGTAGCCCGCCACAAGCGTCCACAATCTTCTCTACCGCACTGGGCTCAGCCGCAATGCGCTGCACACCCAGCCGGGCCGTGAGCAGCTCCTGCGCCTCTACGGAGGGCAGTGGCTCGAGGGTAAGCAACTGTGCGCCGCTGGTGGCCGCCAGCGAGGTCAGCTGGTTCCGACTCGTGACCAGGGTCAGGCAACCGGCCCACCCCTGCAGCAGCGGCCTGACCTGATCACTGTCGCGGGCGTTGTCCAGCACCACCAGGATCCGACGGTTGGACAAGAGACTGCGGTACAGCGCCGCCCGCTGCTCCAACGACACGGGCACCGATCCGGCCTCTACCCCGAGCGCTTGCAGAAACCCCCGCAGCACGTCTGCGGGGTCAGCCACCGCGCCCGAGCGGTCGAAGCCGCGCAGGTCGGCATACAGCTGCCCATCCGGAAAACGAGCGGCCACCGTACGCGCCCACTGCAACGCCATCGTGGTCTTCCCGACCCCGGCCGCCCCTGAAACCACACCTATGACGGCTGGGGCCTCGGGGACGTCCGTAGTTTCTGCCACTCGTTCGAGCAGCTGGTCGAGCTGTTGCAGCTCGGTCTTGCGCCCGGTGAAGCCGGGGATGCTCCCCGGCAACTGGGTGGGGCGGGACCAATTGAGGACGTCGGCGTGGGCGTTGTGGTCGGCCCACCACTCCGAGCGGGCCAGTTCGGTGAACGCGGCCAGCTCGTCGTCGGCCAGCTCGAGCGCCTGCCCGAGCAGCCGCACCGACTCTGGCCTCGGGTAACGCACCTTGCCCCGCTCGAGCTGACTCACCGAACGCACGTTCAGACCGGCCTTGGCGGCCAGTTGCTCCTGGGTGAGCCGGGCCGCGAGCCGGTGCCGGCGCAGGAGCTCGGCGAACGGTTGCGCGGGTTCAGGGTGGTGGACCATCCACACAATATGGACGAATGGCCCACCATCGGGCACCTTGACTGCTCGGTCAGGCGTGGCCGCGGATCGTGACCCACTTGCCGGTGAACGACTTCGTCGTGTCGTCACCCGGGATGTGGAGCCGGTACTTGACCGGCTTCCTGGACTCCGGCCACTTCAGCTTGCGGGTGTCGCAGCCGGTCGAGCCCGTGCTGTAGGTCTTGGAGGCGGTCTTGCCCGAAGCCTTCACCTGCAGCTTGTAGGTCACGTACCGCGGGCCGGGAACACAGGTCTTGAAGCGGACCTGCTGCCTGTACTCCGGCGTGGTGTCGGAGATCTTCAGCTTGCCGGTGCGCTTGGCCTTGTGAATGGTGAAGCTGCCCGAGAAGGTCCGCTCACCTTCTGTGTCCTGTTCGAAGTTTCCCCACTCCAGCTTGGCCGACCAGGTGAACCGGCCGACGCCGTCGAGCCCGGCGCAATGCTGGAGCTCAGCCGTTGCCGCGCTGTCGTCATCCCCGTAGTCGAACGTGCTCCCCGCGTTGGCCACGTCGACATCGACGCTCCAGTGGTCCACTCCCGACGGCGGCTGGATCTTCACCGGAAGGTCAAAACAGTCTCCGTCCAAGGGGACGGTGGCGGATTTCGGGACAGTGACCTTGGCGGTGGCCGCCGCCGCGGGCAGAGCCAAGGCTCCCGCCGAGACTCCGAACGCTGCCACGAGCACGACCGAAGTTCTTGCCAAGGCCCGGATCATTCACAACCCTCTCGTCTCGGCCCGCCGTTACCAGAGGGACCACGCGGACTTCCGGCCAGTGACGATACTTGAGCCTTGGAGTTCTGACTCGGCTTTCAGAAGACCTTGCTTCGGCACAGCACCGCTCAGGGCACCAGCAGCGTCTTGCCCAGAACTGTGCGTGCCTCCATCGCGGCGTGAGCTTCGGCGGCCTGGGCGAGAGGCAGTTGCTGACCGATGAGCGGCTTGAGCAGACCAGCCTCGGCCAGAGCCAGAGCTTCCGTCGTTCGCCGGGTCTGCTCCTCGGTCGGGCCGAACACTCCGCGCTGCACCCGAATACCGCGGCGCTCGGCGTCCTCGTCGGAGATGTCGGGCCAGCCGGCGGCCGAACTGAACCCGAAGCTGATCAGCCTTCCGCCCCGCCCCAGCAAAGTCGCAGCAGACAGGGCAACATCACCCCCGACCCCGTCCAGCACCACGTCCACCCCTCCGACGTCGCCTCGGATGGCTTCGGCCCAGCCAGCCTCTCGGTAGTCGACGGTCAGATGGGCACCCAGCTCGCTCGCCACCTGCACCTTGGCCGGACCACCCGCCGCACCTACAACCTGCGCACGCGCCGACCGGACCAACTGCACCAACAGCGAACCCACCCCACCGGCCGCAGCCTCAACCAGAACCCGTTCCCCCGGCTGCACATTCGCCGCGGCCAGGATCATCAGAGCCGTACGCCCGTCGGCCAGCAGAGCCGTGGCGTCGGCCGTGCCCACGCCGTCCGGAATCGGGATCACCTGCTCGGCCCCGACCACCACCCGCTGGGCATACCCACCCGAGCCACCGGTTCCGGTGACCACCCGACGTCCTCTGAGGTGTTCGTGTTCGACCGACCCCACCTCGACGACCGTGCCCCCGACACCATTGCCCGGGATCATCGGCGGAGCCGGGAACGGCCCGAACCCGTTCGCCCGGAACATGGTCTCGATCCAGGTGATGCCCGCGAACTCGATCTCCACCAGAACCTGCCCGGCCTCGGGGCGCGGGTCGGGCGTCTCCTGCACGTGAAGAACCTCGGGCGAGCCAAACTCCTTCAACCACACCGCCTGCATGATCTCACCTCCGGTAGAGCCATCACTTTTGACTAGAGGGCACTCTATCGAATGGGTGCGAGGCACAGGGCGCCCGGTTCAGGCACACCGAAGCAACGACCACCCACGTGCGCGTCCTGGCAGATCTCCGTGAGCCGCAACAGAAGGGCGATCTTCCCCGCGTGACCAAACGAGTGCTTAGAGCTACCGACCCACGCCTGGAGCGCCATCAGACGTGACTAGTCGACCGAGGACTGGACTATGCGTAAACGATTTGGGCCTGCGCGTTATGGATCGTATCGACGTCGCAAACCCGCATCGTTCCCTCCGCTACGATCACCCATCGGAACTCTGATCCCACAAAGGGTGAGGGGTGGTCAGGAGCGGCCACCAGCCCGCACCGCCGACCGACCTCGCTGTGAGCGCTCCCAGTGCGTCTAGGCCGAACGGCGACGAACGAGGGTGGTCGGCAGCACACGGGACGAGGCCGGCCGTCCGGCGATGAGCTGCATGAGCACCTCGACGAGTTCGGCGGCGACCTGGTCGAGGGGTTGGCGCACGGTGGTGAGGGGTGGGTGGGTGGTGGCGGCGATGACGGAGTCGTCGAAGCCGCCGACGAGGACGTCTTCGGGCACGCGACGGCCGGCGTCGGCGAGGGCTTCCAGGGCGCCTACGGCGAGCAGGTCTGAGGCCACGAAAACGGCATCCAGCTGCGGGCAGTCGGTCAACAGCTGGGTCATGGCCTGGTGGCCGGCGGCGATGCTGAAGTCGCGGGCTCGGGCGATGCCGTGCTCCGGCGTCCGCTCCCCCAGCACGTCGCGGTAGCCGGCCAGGCGTTCGGCGCCGCCGGCTGTGTCTTGGGGGCCGGCCACGGTGGCGATGCAGGAGCGGCCTTGCTGGAGCAGGTGCTCGGTGATCAGCCGGGCGCCGCCGCGGTCGTCGGCGGTGACGTAGGGCATGCGCAGGGCCGGGTTGGGCGGGCGGCCGCAGACGACTATGGGGACCGAGGCTTCGTCCAGTTCGGCTGCGAGCGGGTCTCCGTGGTGGGTAGAGACCAGCAGAACTCCGTCTACGTGCCCGCCTCGGACGAAGCGCATGACCCGGGCTCGTTCCTGCGACGTGGAGGCCAGCATGAGCACGAGGCTGCAGTCCTGCTCGCCGAGGATCTGGGTGCACGAGCGCAGGAGCACGTCGAACACAGGGTCTTCGAAGAGGCGCTCGTGGGGCTCGGACAGGACGAAGGCCACGGCGTCAGCGCGGCGGGTGACCAGGCTGCGGGCACTCTGGTTGACCACGTAACCGGTCTGCTGCATGGCTGCTTCGACGGCGGCCAGCGATTCGGCGCTGACGTGGTGGGCCCCGTTCAGGACCCGCGAGACCGTTCCCCGAGAGACTCCGGCGACCTCAGCGACGTCTTCCATCGTGGGTCCTCGGCGCTGGGCGCGGCGGGCCGCGCCCCGGGACTTGGGGTGAACACTCGCCTCGTCCGACATGCACCCAACCCTTTACCGACGTCCTCGGCTGCACCCTAGCCGCTCGGCGCGGAGCCCGAGCTACCCACTCTTGACAATCCGGACAGGACACCGTGGACTGTGAGCGCTCACGGTCCCGCTCGTTCCCTCCGGAGGTCACTGATGCCCTCACGTAGTTCCCGCACCGCTGAAGAGCAGAGTCCCGGCCTCAGCCGTCGTTCCGTCTTCGCTGCTGCCGGTGGCCTGGCCCTGGCCGGCTTCGCCGCCACCCCCGCCCACGCCGCCTCTACCGCGGCCCGCGGATCGGGTGGCGCGCTGAGCGTTCGCGGCGCCGACCTGTCGTTCCTGCCTCAGCTCGAAGAAGCCGGGGTCAAGTACCGCGACCTGAAGGGCCGGGTGCGTCCGGCCGAGCGGATCCTGGCCGACGCGGGCGCCAACTACCAGCGCATTCGGGTGTGGGTGAACCCGCCCAAGGGCTACACCGACAAGAAGCGGGCGCTGGGCCTGGCTCGTCGTGCGAAGCAGGCCGGGCTGAAGATCCTGCTCGACCCGCACTACGCCGACTTCTGGGCAGACCCGAGCAAGCAGCCGATCCCGGCCGGCTGGCCCACCGAGCTGCCTGCGCTGACCGAGAAGGTGCGCACCTACACCCGTGACCTGGTGCGGGCTTTCGCCGCCCAGGGCACGCCGATCGACATGTTCCAGATGGGCAACGAGATCACCGCCGGCATCCTCTGGCCGGTGGGCAAGCTCTACCCGGAAGAGGGCCCGCAGCGCTGGAGCGAGTTCGCCACGCTGCTCAAGGCCGGGATCGAAGGTGCCCGGCAGGGGGCCGGCAAACGTCCGCTGAAGGTCATACTGCACATCGACCGGGGCGGCAAGCTCGGCGACACCCGCTGGTTCTTCGACCAGATCACCTCTCAGGGCGTGCCTTTCGACATCATTGGGCAGTCCTACTACCCGATGTGGCACGGCTCCCTGGCCGACCTCAAGGCCAACCTCGAAGACTCGGTGAGCCGTTACGGCAAGCCGGTGCTGCTGGCCGAGACCAGCTACCCGTGGACCATCGAAGACGGCGACGGCTACGAGAACCTGATCAAAGACGCCTCGGCCCTGCCCGACGTAGCCCGCTTCCCCGCCACCCCGGCCGGGCAGGCCGGCTACTACGAGGCGCTGCGCGAGATCCTGGCCGGCATCCCCGGCGGCAACGGCCTGGGCTTCCTGGCCTGGGAACCGGCGTGGGTGCCCGGTGTTGGCTGGGAACCGGGAGCCGGCGCACCCAACGACAACCTCACCCAGTTCGACTTCAGCGGTCGTGCGCTTCCCTCGATCCGGGCGTACCGACGTCCTTAGTTGTTAGTGGTTGGCCGCCTGAGACGTAAACCCAGGCGGCCAACCCAACGCATCAAGGCACCAGGCCCGCTGCCAGAACCGCTCGCGCCGCAGCACCGTCCCCCGAAACCTGCAGACGGGGATCATCCACCGAAATCCTGCCCCAGATAAGGAGATACAGCGCCTCCGCCGGGCCCGCCACGGTTGCTTCAACTTCAGCGTCAGGACTCAGCCCATCACCGGCGAAGACGAACCGCTCCCCGGTCTCGCCTACCACCAGCGCCATCGCGTGCTCCAGGGCCGGAATCCGCCCCAGCCTCACCTGCCGAGGAAAGAAGACGCTGCGCACCTCCGCCACCCCGTCCGCAGCCAGCGCCGCATCAATCGCAAGCACCTTCCCCACCGCCGACTGAGCATCGTGCAGGTGAATCGTCACCTCGTGCGCCTGCCTCCGACGCCACCACCCCGCCACCCGCGGCTTCGCCCCGAAATGCCAGGCCGGCGCATCCACCGGCGTAGCCCTCAACGTCTCCACGAGCAGACGCGCCGAGTCGCGATACCACTCACACACCGCGCCTTCCGGAGCCACCGTCGGGCTCGCATCCCGGGTTCCCCGCAACAATCGCGTGCGCCGCCCACTGATGCACCTCGCCGAGATGCTCGGCCAGGTTGCGCAGCGTCCACCCCGGACACGAGGGAACCAACGCCTCCTGATCACTGCGCTCCAGCAGTTCGGCGAAGTCCCGAGTGCCCTGTTCGATCACGGCCAGATAGTCCACGCTGATCATCTTCACCCAAGGGATGTCGCCGGAGAATGGACCTCAGGGACACACTTCCCAACTGGCTCGTTCTTCTGGCGCTCCCATCGGCTTCATCCCAATCAGATGCGCACGAAAAGCCACAATTAATGACGTTTGGTAGCGGCTAACGCTGCCCTTCGGTAGCTTCACCGTCGAGAAGACATCGTTCGCGGCGGAGGGGCCAACGGGTGTCCAAGATCGACGAGCTGGCGGAAGCAATCAGCGGCCTGACGCTGAAGATCGACGAGGCCAGCACCGCGAGCGGCGGCTCTGCGCAGGGAGCCGAAGAGGCCGGCGCCGCCGCGGCCGACCTGGGCGCGCGGAACGTGGTCGAAGGCCTGGCCCAGGTCAAGACTCAACTCGACGAGTTGACCGAACTCCTACAGGGCATCTCGCAGCAGGCCGCAGAGATCCAGACCCTGACGCTCAGCTTGGCCGACAACGGCTAACGGCTTGGTCGACCCCCTGTGCCGACCGTGCTGCCCCGCCGCCTCCTCCCAAGGACGTCCTGATGTCCGACATCGATGACCTCGCCCAGAGCATCGGCGAGGTAGCCAGCAAGATCGACGCGGCTGCCTCCGAAGCGGTCGGCGCTGCTCAGCAGGCCGAGGATGTGGCAGCAGTCGCGGAGATGATCGGTTCGGAGTCGCTCGCGGACGGCATGCTGCAGGTCAAGGACGAACTGGAGGCGGTGGAAGCAGCCCTCAGGAACGCTTCGGACCAGGCAGCAGCGGTCCAGGCTCTGGCGCTACAGGTCGGTGACTCGAAGAAGGCACCCGGCGCCGGGGCGCCTCAGGTACCGCCCGCCACCGCAGACCCCGCAGGCGTCCCCTCGAACGTACGGTCGGACGACGCCCCACCAGAGAAGAAGAACAAGGTTGGCTCAGTCCGCAGGTGGACCACGAAAACCGCCAAGCGGGTCGAAGATGTTCAAGATCAGGTTGACACCGCGCAGGAACGCTTCGACACCCTGACCGGACGGGAGACGCGCCCTCCCGACCCCACGGACGTGGCGTCGACCAGCACACAAGCCCCCAGTTCGACTGCGGGTACGCCTGCGTCTGCGCACGGCGTTGAGGGGTCTTCGTTGGCCGGAGGTCTGATTGCTCTCCTCGTCGCGACTTTCGGCTTCGATGAAATACGCCGCCGCGGGCGACGAATGGTCAGGACGCCAAAGCAGTTCCCTAAAGAGTAGCCACCGCGCGGGTAGGATCTGCACATCTGGACCGCGCTGAAATGAGGAACGAATGTCAGAGGATGCCAAGAACTACCTACGCCGGATTGTCGGGATGGACAACGTTCCTGGCGTGCGGATCGCCGACCTCGGACTGCAGAACGCGGTCAATTACAGCTTCTCTGCTTTTCATCTCGCTCTCAGTAAGCGCTTTGAAGACGGCGCTACGACTACGGAGCTACAAGATTTCGTCAGGCGGGCGCGAGGCGCCTGGATCAAGCCGGAAGCATTGAACCCGGTGCTTGCCGAAAAAGTACTCCTTGATGCCATGGGTAACGATGGCCTGGTCGACGACGTTCCTATCCCCGAATTGACAGACACGCAGAACTTGCTGACGTACGCCCTGGTGAACGACTTGAAAATCACTGGAGACGCCTTGGAGCAGTTCGTAGAAGACGCTCTGAGGCAACTGGAGGAGATGGAGGACGAGGACTGATGCCTGACCAGGCGACCGATTTCGCAGCCATCGTTCCTCACTTCCTTCCTTTTGATCCGGACCTCCCGGAAGGCGTCCTCGACGAACTGCCCGAGGCCGACTTCATCTCCGCCATGGTTGCGTGCTTTGCCTTGGCCGCACGCCGCCAGCTCCCCAAGATGAACGAGACTCAGCGGCACGACTTGTGCCGCGACCTGGCGGGCCGGCTGGAAACGAAGGCACAGATCTGGATGGTGGAGGCCTGCCTGCGAGCCGCCGAGACCGACGGCGCCGACTACCTCGTCGGAATCCCGGGCGACGTCATCGGCGAGGTCCAGCTCGAGGCACTGATAGTTCTCGGCAACGACTACCTGACCAAAGAGGAATGCGAAGCGCTGTACGCACCAGCCGCCGAGCAGGCCCAGAAGCTTCAGCCCCTCATCTCTGCAGCGCGCGAGCAGGCCGCCCGTGAGAAAGATGGATCGTGAGGGTTCTCGTGTGGCCTTGACGGTGCTGACCTGCGGTCTGGCCGGCCAGCACCCAAGGTGGCCGGCTTCGCCGAGCCACAAGGTATCGGGCTCACCACCATCCTCCTGGACCCGAAAGATACGCCCTACTGGCAGAGTTCCGGATCCACTGGCGGGCAGAGCGTGAGGGACATGTCGAAGGTCTTCTCGTAGGCCATCCAGCCGACGTGATAGCGAACCTTGATTCCTTCTACTGTGGCGGCCTTCTCAGGCGTTGCCAACTCGAACGCAACCTGCGCTGACTCCCCCGGCTTCATGGCGAACCCGTTCACCTTCTGCCTTGGCGGAAGTGTCATGTCTTCGGGGAAAGGAATCGGGTAGGCGCTGACGCCGCCGTCCGTCAGAATTTCGAAACGTGACTCGTCCCAGACGTACGGAGCCGTGAGTAGCCCAACCTTGTCAGGGTTCTCATCTATCTTCACGCCGTCCAGAACCATCGATCCGTCCGAGGGACCACGCAGCTCCAGCACACCCCAGAACACCCCAGCGTCTCCTTCGCGGACGGGGGCCAGGATCTCCGTGGAGCTCCCCCCGTCCAGCGGGCCACTGCGTAGCGGCACACCCGGAACGAGCCCGGCCAGCGCCCCGGCACTGACCGCGAGCACAACGAGCGCGGCCGAACCGCCGATCACCGCGGAGCGCAGCCGACGGGCGGGACGGCCGGGCAGCAGCCCCGCTTCTGTGTCGCCCTGCTCAGGGCTCGGGCCCTCCATCACACCTGCTTGAGCCGCGCGTTGTTCGCCTTCAGAACTTCGTCCGCCAGCCCAGGGGAGGACTGAGCGACAGCGCGCGAGAGGAGCATCGCCCCGACCATCTGGCTGAACAGGGCGATCGCCTGCTCTCGGGCCTGCTCGGCGGTCAGATCAGCATCGGACTCGAGCACCATCTCGGTGATGGCGGTGAAGAAGCCCTCGAGGCCGTGCTGGTACTCGGACTGGGCCGCAACGCCTTCGCGGCCGGCGTCGGTGACCAGGGCGGCTGAGGCGCAGCCGAATTCGGGGTGGTCGCGGTGCTCGGGGTCGAGGTACTGGTCGAACATGTGGTCCAGGGCCTCGCGGGCTGAGCCGGGGTGTTGTTCGCGGATGCTGGCCAGGGCGGTGAGGGAGCTGGTGAAGCCCTCGCGGATGACGGCCAGGGCGAGGTCGTCCTTGGAGTCGAAGTGGTTGTAGAAGCCGCCGTGGGTCATCTCGGCGGCCTTCATCAGGTCGGCGATGCCGATGCCGTGGACGCCGTGGGTCCGAAAGCCCCGGCCCGCGGCCTCGATGATCTTGTCGTGGTTGAGCTTCTTCTGCTCCTGCGTGAGGCGGGGCATGTGCGTCTCCTTCCCGGGCGGGCGTCTGACCAGGTCCAACGCCGCTTCAACCCTTGATGATACCCGTCATCATTCGGCACCGTCGCGCCCGAGCCCCGGCTTGACAGCGAACGATGACGGCCATCATTGTTTTATCGATGACGGGCGTCATCGAAGCCGGAAGAGGTCTGGGTATGGATGTGGGAACGATCGGGGCGGGCACGGTGGCGCAGGCCGTCGCGGGTCATCTCGTGGCGGCGGGGCACCGGGTGGTGCTGAGCAACAGTCGGGGGCCGGCGTCGCTCGAGGACGTGCTCGCTCGGTTGGGGCCGTTGGCCAGAGCAGGCACGGCGGCCGAGGCTGCGGCGGCTGAGATGGTGATTCTGGCGGTCAGGTGGAGGGATGTGCCGGCGGCGCTGGAGGGTCTGCCTCACTGGAACGGGCGCATCTTGGTGGATGCCACTAACCACATTGTGGGCCAAACACCGGCGGACCTGGCCGATCTCGGTGGGGAGAGCAGCAGCGAGATCGTTGCTCGGCACGCGCCTGGCGCACGGGTGGTGAAGGCGTTCAGCACCTTGTACGGGCAGTACATCGCAGCGGACCCGCGGCATGCCGAGGGGCGTCAGCTTCTCTTCTACGCAGGCGATGACGCCGAGGCGAAAACCATTTTCCAGAGGACGTTTGCGGGCGTCGGCTTTGCGCCGGTGGACGCGGGACCGCTCGGCGAAGGCGGACGGCTGATGCAGGTCGGAGGAGGCCTGTTGTCTGCCCTGCACGCCCTGAAACAAGACTGACCCCAGAGACTGCGAGAGGAGTGCTGAGTGAAGGCACTGGCCTACGAGAAGGCGCATCCGCTCGAAGCGTTCGCCCTGGAACTCAGGGAGGTGGACGAGCCCCAGCTGCGCGAGACCGATCTGCTGATTGAAGTTCGGGCCGTGGGCGTGAACCCGGGCGAGGCGTCGATCCGGCAGATGCGTAGCGCACCCCCGGGTGGGCGGGTCATCCTTGGTTGGGAGTTCGCCGGGGTGGTGGCCAAGGCAGGCAATGGCTTTGCCGTCGGCGACCGGGTGATGGGCACCGGAGACATAACTAGAGACGGTTGTTGGGCCGAACGCCTGGCGGTTGACTATCGAGTGGTCACCAGGATCCCGGATCGGCTCTCCTTCACCGACGCCGCATCCTTGCCGATCGGCGGCCTGACCGCCTGGGAAGCCCTGTTCCGCGATCGGAGCGAGCTGCCGCCCGGCGTGGAGAACGTGCTGGTCGTGGGCGGCGCCGGTGGCGTGGGCTCGCTGGGGACTCAACTGCTCAAGGCCAAGACATCCGCCCTGGTGATCAGCACCGCGTCGCGCCCAGAATCCCGCGAGTGGTGCACCGCCATGGGAGCCGACCTGGTGGTTGACCACAGTGCAGACGTGGCCGGGCAGCTGCGCACCGCCGGAGTCGAACGGATCGATCTGGTGCTCTCCACCAAAGGCACAGCCGCGAACATCAACTGGCTCGCGGACGTCCTCAAACCGTTCGGCCACCTGGCCACCACCGACCTGGCCAGTAGCACCGACATCGAACCACTGATTCAGAAGTCCATATCCGTGCACACGGAGATGGTTTTCAGCAGCGTCATCGCCGACCACAACCTCCACCGCCAGGGCGCGGTTCTCGCCGAACTGGTGGAACATGCGCGGCCCATCGTGACGACAGAACTGCACGGCCTGACGGTGGACTCCATGCGCGAAGCCCACCGACTGGCCGAAAGTGGCCGCACGATCGGCAAGACCGTCATCACCGTCTGAACGAACCACAGAACAGGAACAAGAACATGGGAAAGCTACTCGTCACCGGCGCCACGGGAAACCTGGGCCACCTGACCCTGGAACTCCTGCTCGAGCGCGTGCCCGCTGAGCAACTGGCTGGGCTCTCCCGCGCCCCCGAGCGAGCATCCGATCTGGCCGAGCGGGGTGTGGACATCCGCCAGGGTGACTACCTCGACTACGCCTCACTCGTGAGGGCTTTTGAAGGTGTGGACAAGCTGCTGCTCGTTTCGGCCCTGGCCTTCACGGACCGCAGCGCTCAGCACTTCAACGCCATTGCGGCCGCGAAGCAGGCCGGGGTCAAGCACGTGATCTACACGTCAATCCAACGCGACGAGGAACTCGGCATCGTTCAGGTGGGGGTCACCGAGTCCGACGTGTTCACCGAGCAGGCGCTGCGTGCGTCCGGTCTGACCTACACCATTCTCCGAAACCCGATGTACCTCGACCACCTGGAGCTCTACATCCCGCCCGGCACGTACGAGAAGGGCCTGCGCGTTCCCTCAGGCGAGGGCACGATGGCGCCCGCGCTGCTCCGCGACCTAGCAGCTGGCAACGTGGCCGTGCTCACCCAGGAGGGCCACGAGAACCAGACCTACACCCTGAACGGAAGCCAGGCGGCGTCGTTCCGCGAGATCGCGGCCGTGCTGAGCGAAATCCACGGCAAGCCGGTTCCCTACGAACCCGTCGAGCGGGAGGCCCACCTCCAAAGTTACCTTCAGAACGGCACCCCTCAGCCGGTCGCCGAGTTCCTGACGGCTTGGGTCGCGGGCGTCGGCCTGGGCGCGTTCAGCAAGAGCACCGACGACCTGGAGCGGCTCATCGGCTACCGTCCCACCGGCTACCGCGAGTTCCTGGAGAAGAACTACCCCGCGATCGTCCCTCCCGCTGAGGACAAAGCTGCGCTCAGCTAGTCATTCCCCCGCTCCCCCGTCGTCGCCCGCACCACCAGATGCGGCGCAATGACGACGGCCCGCTGCTCCACCTCACGGCCCTCGATCCGGTCGATCGCCCGCTCGATCGCCAGCGTCGTCATCGCGGTGGCGTCCTGGCCGATCGTGGTCAGGTTGATGTAGCCCAGGCGGGCCAGCCGGTCGTCGTCGAAGCCGACCACGCTCAGGTCTTCCGGCACGGCCAGGCCGGCGCCGCGCGCCACCTCCAGCAGGCCGGTGGCGCTGCGGTCGTTGAACATTGCGACGGCGGTGGGCGGTTCGTCGAGCAGGGCGCGGGCGGCCTCGGCGCCCTCCGCCTCGCTGACTCCGCCGGTGACAACCCGAATTTGAGACGCCAGTCCGTTGCGTTCCATGGCCTCCCGGTACCCCCGCCGGCGTTCCGCCGAGCCGGGATGGCGCCCGCCGTCCACGTGGGCGATCCGCTCGTGGCCGAGAGAGACCAGATGATCCACCGCCAGGTGCAGGCCCGCCCGGTCGTCGTTACGCACCACATCCACCGCGGATTCGCGGACCGGGCGGCCCAACACCACGACCGGGACCTGCGCGGCCAGCTCCGAAAGCTGTGCCGAGGCGCCCTGCAGGCTGAGCACGATGACGGCGTCGCAGCGTTCGGCCAGCAGGCCCCGAATCGCCTGAGCCTCGCTGCGGCTGGGGGTGATCGCGCTCAGCGTCAGCTCGTAACCGGCCCGTTCGGCGGCCTCGTACAGACCAGTGACCAGATCACCGTGAAAGGCGTGCCGCACGCTGAACACCACGCCCAGCAGCCGGGTGCGCCCACTACGCAGCAGCCGCGCCCGGCGGTCCGGCTGGTAGCCCAGATCGCTGGCGGCCTTGCGCACCCGCTCGCGCGTGGCCGGACTGGCTCCGGGTGCATCGCGCATCACGATCGACACCAGCGCGGTGGAGACCTCGGCCCGGGCCGCCACATCGGCCAGCGTGACTCGGGAGGCGCCGCTGCGCTGGGGCCGCATCGCAGAACCGTACCAATGCCTTACTGGACCGATTCGTACGCCTGGTGACCGACCCGTCCATTGTTCTTCTGGCTGTTGAAGGTGAACACCGTGAGCCCGAGCCCGACCGCAGACAGGACCACGGCCACGACGGCCGGGGACAGGTAACCGAAGCCGCCGGCGATGACCAGACCGCCGAGCCAGGCGCCGAGGCTGTTGGCCGTGTTCATCGCCGACTGGCTGAGCGCCGCACCCATCAGCAGGGCGCCGGGAGCGACCTGGATGAGCCGGGCCTGCAGAGCGGGAGCCAGGAACAGGCCGCAGGCGCTGACCAGGAAGACCCCGACGAACAGGCCCACCGGGTTCCGCGCGATCACCCAGAACACGGCCCCGGCCAGGAGCAGAGCGACGAAGCCGCCGGTCATGGAGCGCGGCAGGTCACGGTCGGCCGAGTATCCCCCCAGGACATTGCCCACGGTCATCCCCAGACCGGCCGTCGCCAGCACCCAGGGCACCGCTGACTCCGAGAGCCCGGCAACCGACGTGGTCATCGGGGCTGCGTAGGTGTAGATCGCCATGAACGCAGAGAACCCGATAGCCGCGGCGAGCGCCGTCAGCCAGACCTGACCGGAGCGCAGCGAACCCAGCTCGGCGCGTGGGGAGCCGATGACGGTGCTGGTCACCGGCGGCACGATCGCCAGCACAGCGAACAGCGTGAGGGCGAACGCGGCGGCCACCGCCAGGTAGGCAACCCGCCAGTCAGTGGCCTGGCCCAGGTAGGTGATGGCCGGGACACCGACCACGTTGGAGACCGTCAGCCCGGCGATGACCAGCGAGAACCCCTTGGCGTGGGCGCCCGGTCCGAGCAGCCGGGAGGCCAGCAGACCGGCCGCGCCGAAGTAGGCGCCGTGCGGGATACCGCCGATGAACCGGGCCAGCAACGCCCACTCGAAGCTGGGGGCCAGCGCGGAGGCCGCCGTACCCACCACGAACAGGCCCAGCAGCCCCAGAACCAGGGGCTTGCGCTGCACCCGGGCCGTGAGCGCGGCGATCGTGGGTGCGCCGGCCACCACGCCCAGGGCGTAGGCGCTGATCAGCCAGCCGGTCCGGGCAATGGCCGCTTCCCGGTCGGTGGCGTATTGCTCGGGCAGCAGGTCGCGGGCAATGTCGGGCAGCAGGCCCATGACCACGAACTCGGTCAGGCCCACCGCGAAACCGCCGAGCGCGAGGGCGAAAAGGGCGCCAAAACGACGCAGTGGAGTGAGCTGTTCCACTGTTCCTCCGGTGACGGGTGATGTGGGCCCGCCAGACGGGGGCGCTCTTCGACTATAACGTTCTAGGCCCTCGGCGACTAGAACGTTATAGGCGGCAGTCACCCGGTCGGCCTGTGGGAGGGACGCAGTAGCCTGGCTACCTCGCCTGATCCGGTTCGGCGACTCACGGAGGAGACCCGATGCCCGACGCCAGCACACCCCAGCCCGAGTACGGGTCGCCCGAGGCCGCCGCAGCCTCGCAGCCGCCTACCCGCCCGGGGCCCCACAAGCAGCTGCCGAAGTCGCACCGTTCCCTGATGTCCTTCGCCTCGGCCCACTCGGCGCTGTCGGCGTTCAGCTGGGCGTCGATCGGGGGCAGTTTCTCGGCCGCGTCACTCCTGAGCGCCACTTCCTTCGCCAGCGTCGGCAGCCTGGCCTCGGCCTTCTCGGTCGGCTCAGTGCTCTCGGTCGGTTCGGTCGGCTCGGTGCTGTCGATCGGCAGCGTCGGCGGCGCCGGCGAGGTGTACGGGCTGCCGGTGGCCGAGTGGGTCGCCCGCTCCATCTGATCGAAAAGCATTACTACCTATGGACGTTTGTGAGCCCAGATTGGGTGGGGGCGGCTGGTGCTGAACTACGACGTGGTCGGGGCGACCCAGCCGGCCGACCCCGAGTGGGCTTCGCGCCGCCAAGACGGCTACCGCGACTTCGAACGCACCGTGCGCCTCGGTGAGGGAGACGCTTACTGGGCAACGACGTCTTCAATTCTGCTTCGCTGGGGCGTGAAGACCCGCAGCGGCTTCACCGTCGATCCCCAGCCCACGACTGTCGTCGAGGCTGGCCAGAAGTACCAGCTCACAGCCCACCTCGGGCCGCTCCGAGTGCGGGAACCGGTGCAGATCGTGGCGGTGGCCGACGAGCCGGACCGGCGGGGATTTGCCTACGGCACCGCACACGGGCATCCCGTGAGCGGCGAAGAGGCCTTCGTTCTGCACCGCGAGGCCGACGGTTCGGTGCACCTGACACTGCGTTCGCTCACCCGGGCTCCCCAGGGGCTGTGGCGCCTGGCCTTCCCCGCTGCCCTCCTGCTCCAGCCCGCGTACCGGCGTCGGTATGCCCGGGCGCTCGTGGAGTGAGCTCTCGGCCCACGAGCCCAGTGAATGTCTAAAATGACCTTTAACTGACGGCTTCAGGAGGGTCCGCCATGCCCGGCATCAACGGCCTGCTGCTCGACCTGCAAGAACGTGGGGAAGTCGAGCTGATCGTGGACCGGGGGCTGAAGCGGCTGATCATGCGCCGCCAGCCGTTCGTGCGCATCCACAGCTGGGGGCTGAACGAGTTCCGCCCACCGGTCGCGATGGTAATGGACGCCCACGAGCTCGCCCGCTACCTCGACTACGTGTACGAACAGGGCCAGTACCTGTTCCCCGACGAGACCGGCGACCGGGGCGCCTACCTGCTCC
Organism: Kineosporia sp. NBRC 101677; assembly: GCF_030269265.1. NCBI lineage: Bacteria > Bacillati > Actinomycetota > Actinomycetes > Kineosporiales > Kineosporiaceae > Kineosporia > Kineosporia sp. NBRC 101677. The sequence continues at coordinate 229,560 of NZ_BSTA01000004.1, read as the reverse complement.
TGCTCGCCCACCTGAAATCGGTGCTGACCGCAACCCCGCGCCCCCTGATGGTGCACATCCAGCTGCGCGGGCTGTACGTGAACTTCGGCAGAAAGTGGGAACTTTCCTCGTCGTCGGACAACGTCAAGGCGGTCCGGGCCGCCCACGAGGGGCAGTGAAGCCCTACCGCTGTGGCCGTGACTGCCTGTGCTGGTAGAGACTGCTGGCCAGCGGAGCGACGAACGCAGCCGAGATGCCGGCCATCATGAGCGCGCCCATGACCCCGACCGGCGCCATGTGTGTCTGATCCCCTGAACCCGCCCAGATGACCGCCTGGATCAGGAAGAAGATCACGCCGACCACACCGGGCACGGCGAGGACGCTTTCGATGATCCAGTCTGATCGCGCCCGCGGGCGGCCGTTCTCCATGGTCGTGAGTATGCGACTTTCCGCCTCCGAACGGGGTCACAGCTTGGTCACCGCGCTCACCAGCCGGAAGCGCTGAGCCAGCACCAGGGTGTCGTCGTTCACCGTGAACCCGGGATCACCGAGCTCGGCCCGCACCTCGGCGCTGTGCCAGAACTCCTCATGCCCCGCCCGCCACTGCGCCACGCTCGCAAACCCCTCCCCCTCGTCCACCGCGTGCTGCAGGTCGACGTCGGCGAGCCGAACCACGCGCACCTCGGTCAGCTCGATCACCGCGACCGGCCGGCCCTGCGAGTCCACCACCGCCGACCGTAGCCCGACCTGCGGCAAGGGCTCGTTCTCCCGCTCGTAGAAGAGCACGAGGCCGGAGGTCGAGGTCTTCGCCCCGGAGAGGATCGCCGCCACCAGTTGGTCGCGCAGCGGCCCGGGGAACGCGAACTCCGAAAGAGGCAGACCGTCAACGTTCATACGCGCGAGAATACGACGACGGTCATCAGGGACGATGGGTTTTGCGAACTTGGGCGCATCGAAACAGGAATGACCGTGGGGATCCGGCCGGAGTGGCGCGAGCCCGTCTTGACCACAGAGTGATGGAGCGTTCGAGCAGTCATGAGGTCTCGGAACCTGACGCTGTTGTTGGTGCTGCCCAGCCTTGCAGGCCTGATCGGTTGTACAGGCGATCCGCAGACAGCGAAGGCGACCCGGCCATCTCGGGTGGAGTCATCGAGCGCCGACCCGTCACCGACGGGCGGTCGGATCGAAGTTGACCGGGAGCTGTCGTTCGTCCTTGACGTTGCTGAGGCCACGCCGGTGCAGTTCAAAGCGCCGGCGGCCCGCTTGCGGCTGAAGGCTGATTCTGCCGATCGCATGCTTGCGCCCGGGGGTATCTCGGCCGAGAAGGATCTTCTCGTTGAGGAGAGCAGCCTCAGGTCTTTGGACGGGGCCGGCGACACACTGAACACCTTCAGCAGGGTGGGCTTGTGGAATCAGACCAAGGGCTTCGTTCCTGCGGCCAAGACCGGGCGGGAGGCCGGGGGCGTGTTGAAGGGCGCTGAACGGCAGGCAACCGGAATGGAGCGCGTTGGAGATCGCCTGGTCTGGATGGAGACCCCGAGCACGGATCTGATGTTCCAGGAATGGAGTCTGCGAACGGCTAAGACGGACGGCTCGGGCGTGCGCGAGTTGGCGCACAGCCAGCCCTTGAAGCCCCCGGCGCGCCCGCTCCCCGTGTTCGGGGGCACCGATCCGGTGGTCATCGGGGACTGGGTGTACTGGGCGGCGACCGTCGCTACCACCTTGACGCCCGATCCGGCAGCCGAGAAGGACTGGGAGTTCAATATTCTCCGGACCAAGCTGTCGGGCAGGTCCAAGGTGGATACGGTGGCCAAGAACTCGGTGTTGCCTGCGGCCGCTGGTGGTGACCTGGTCTACGTTACGCGAACCCCAGGGGCATCCAAGGGCTACGAGATCCGCCGTAGGGCGGTGTCGGACGGTGGCACCGAAAAGACAATCGTTCGCGGCATCCCCTACGGGGAAACGGAAATCGTTGATCTGGTGGCCTCGGACTCCTACGTCGCATGGGGCGTGAGCGCCCCCAAGGTCGGCGAACATGGGTGGTCGTCCAAGTCTGAGCCCGGGCAGATCTTCGTGCTGGATCTGGCCACCCAAGAAGTGGGCACTGCCATCACGGCCGACGAGGTGGGGGGCCAGAGGAACCTGTCGCTGACCCGGACGGGCGTGCTCTGGGGCAACGGGTCGGGCAACGGCGATCCCACGGAGTACTACCTGAACATGTCTACCCGAAAGCTCCATTCCATCGCGGAGCATCGGGGGTACAGCGCCGTCAAGGGTGACCCGGCTCACGACACGATCGTCTGGGTCAAGGGAACGAATCAGCAGACCCAACGCGTCCTTTGGCACATGGCAGAGCTGAGCACACCCGAATAGACGGCAGACCCGGCCGGGGCCGGAACTTCAGTGTGAGGAGCACACTTCAGTTCCGGCCCCAGACAGGCGTCTTAGGGAAGGTCGACCGGGCGCAGCACGCGGTCCACGACGTGACCGATCTGCTTGTTGCCCTTGTTCACGTCGACCCCGATCACACGGGCGTTCTTGTCGCTCTTGTCGGCGTCGATCAGGTGGAAGCCGACCTTGGGGTAGCGCAGGGACACGTTGAGCTTGACCGTGCCGCCCTGGGCCGTCTTCAGCACCGCGTCGTCGGACTTCAGCGCGGCCTTGGAGCTGAGGGTGGCGCCGGGCACGACGTGGTAGAGCAGAACCGTTTCGACAGTGTCGATTCCGAGGCCGGCCACGGCCTTGAAGGCGGCCTTCTCCGAGGGCAGCTTGTGCGCCTTGGTGATGTCCTTGACCAGGACCCTGAAGGCGTGGTCGTTGGGCAGGAACGCGGTCAGGGCGGTGTCGCCCTTGGTCAGCACGCCCACCGGGGACTTCGGCTTCTCCTTCAGCACGGCCAGCACGGCCGAGCGCAACACGTCGAAGTCCTTGCTGTTGTGGTCGAACTTGCCCTTGTCGGCGAGAAGCACCGAGGCCAGGGACTTGTCGCCCTTGGCTGCGGCCTTGCCGGTCGTGTCAGCGGATGCCGGGGAGGCCATGAGGGCAACCGAGGACACGCCGATGGTGGCCGTGACAGCGGTGGCAACCCCAAGAACGCGGCGACGCAGACGCATTTTTGTTCCTCCGAGTGATCGATGGACTGACGTTGCGGGCTGGGTTCGGTGCCCACACCGCTTCGGATGGGTTTCGACCGAAAAAACTTTTGCGCCTGCCCGAGCCACCCGCGATTGACACCTCCACCAGCGCGTCTGTACCTTTCAGTACAGGCCGAACCGATCGGTACAGACTCTCGAAAGGCAAGATCATGTCTCGCCCTCCCCTCCCGCCCTTCACCGAGGCCAGCGCCATCCAGAAGGCCCGCATCGCGGAAGACGCCTGGAACACCCGTGACCCCGAGCGCATCTCCCTCGCGTACAGCGAGGACAGCTGGTGGCGTAACCGTTCGACCTTCGCGCAGGGCCGCGCCGCCATCGTCGAGTTCCTCACCGGCAAGTGGGAGCGCGAACTCGACTACCGGCTGATCAAGGAGCTGTGGGCCTACACCGGCGACGTGATCGCGGTGCGCTTCGCGTACGAATACCACAACGCGGAAGGCCAGTGGTTCCGCGCCTACGGCAACGAGAACTGGCGCTTCGACCAGGACGGGCTGATGACCCACCGCCACGCGAGCATCAACGATGTGGCCATTGAGGAGTCCGAGCGCAAGTTCTTCTGGGACACTTCAGGCCCCCGTCCGGCGGATCACCCCGGCCTGAGCGAACTCGGACTGTAATGGCACGAACTGTTCTCGACCGCTCGGACGCGGTCCGAGCCTTGGCCGGCGTCTTCCGCAAGAGGGGCTTCGAAAGCGCCTCCCTGTCGGTGATCCAGCGGGAGGCCGGCCTGGGGCGCGGCAGCCTCTACCACTTCTTCCCCGACGGGAAGACGGACATGGCTCGGGCCGTCCTAGAGCAGGTGGGCGAGTGGTTCGAAGAACAGATCTTCACGCCCCTGCGCACCGCGCACGACGTCCCGCAGGCGATCGAGGCGATGTCGCGGGAGGTGGCCGACTACTTCACCTCCCGCGAGAGCGTGTGCCTGTTCGCCGCGATGACGTTGGGGCAGGAACAGGACACCTTCGCCGAAGCAGTGCGGGCCTACTTCACCGACTGGGTTGACGCGCTCGCGCAGGCACTGCGTACCGGCGGGCTCCCCGCTCAGGAGGCGGCCGATCGTGCGCTCGACGCGGTCGCGGCAATCCAGGGCGGGCTGATCCTGGCCCGCGCGTACGGCGACAACGCAACGTTCCTCGGCATCGTCGCCCGCACCGAACAGCACCTGCTCAAGGCAAGTGAGCCAGGTCACAACGCCAAGTGAATCATTCGGCCAGGGGTAGGGCGTCAGGCGCTGTGTGAACCAGAGTGCGGGGTTGGGCGAGGTCGACGAGGAGCAACTGCTGCGGCGGATTGCTCGCGGCGACCGCCACGCCTTCGACGAGTTCTACCGGCGCACCGCGCCGTGGCTCGCCGTCCGCCTGCACCGACGCTGCGCCGATGACGACATCGTGGCCGAGGTCATGCAGGAGTCGTACCTGGCGGTGTGGCAGGCCGCAGCCAGCTACGTGGGCGCACCCGCCGGTAAAGGGGGCGCCGGCGGATGGCTGTGGACCATCGCTTCCCGCCGACTGATCGACGCCTTCCGCCGCCGGGCCCGGCAGCGGGAGGCAGTGATCGCTGAGCCCGTTCGGTCCGAGCCCGCGGCAGAGGACGAGGTCCTCGTGGGCATCCCGGACGCCGCGCTCACCGACGCGCTGGCCGGGCTGAGCCCCGAACTTCACACGGCGCTGAAACTGATGGTCCTGGACGGGCTGACCGCCAGGGAGACGGCGGGCCTGCTCGGGGTTCCGGAGGCAACGGTCAGGACGCGCGTGCGCCGGGCCCGACTGCACCTGCGGAGGGCGCTGTCATGACCACTCACGTGTCCGCAACCATGCTGACCCGTTACGCCTCGGGTGAGGACCTGCCCAGCGAGACGCTCTGGGTGCTGGAGGCGCACCTGGACAGTTGCCCGGCCTGCCGGGAGCAGGTGGGGCAGGTAACGACCGATCCCAGGGTGACCGAACTCGTCCAATCAGTAAGAACGGCCCTGGAGCCTCGCCTCGGTCCCGGCCACGGCCGGTGGTGGGGGCTGAGGCATCGGTTCCGCCGACAGATGGCCCGGTGGGCCGCCCCGGCAGCGATGCCCTGGCTGCTGTGTGTGCTGGCCATCCCCCTGGCCGCGATGCTGTTGGACCTCAACGCGAGCACCGACCAAACACCACTGCTCCTCCTAGTGGCGCCAATCGTCCCTGCTTTGGGGGTGGCGGCCTCGTGGAACCGGTTCACCGACCGGGCGCACGCGCTGGTCTCGGTCACCGCCCAGGCCGGGCTAGGCCTGGTGCTACGCCGGACGCTGGCCGCTCTCATCGTCATCCTGCCTCCGCTGACACTGGCCGGCCTCCTGGTCGGTGCCTCACCGGCGCTCTGGCTGTTGCCCGGCCTGGCCATGACCACGGCTGCGCTCACGCTTGGCGCGGTGATCGGAGTGGGCCGGGCAACCGCGGCTCTGGCTGGGCTGTGGACGCTGGCGGTGATCCTGCCGGTGCTCGCCCGGGGCTCAACACCGGTGCCACTCGAACCCGCCGCAGCGCCGTTCTGGGCTGCCCTCGCACTGGTGTCAGCAGCGGCGCTGACCCGACTGCGGGACGGATACCAGCAGGACCCACGTCATTTCTGAGTCGCGACGCACGTTGGAGGAACTGGTGGTCCAGGGCGTATCCCAGCAGGACATGGAACCGATCGGCTACGCCTGGCCGGTCTGGGCCGAGAACCTGACCGTGCGGGCCGGACGCAAGGTCGCAGTGTCCGGCGTGGATCTGGCCCTGACCAACGGCGTCTACGGCATTCTCGGGCCCAACGGAGCGGGAAAGACAACGCTGCTGCGTGCTCTCGCCACTGCGCAGCGACCGACCGGTGGGCGCCTCGAACTGGTGGGCCAGCCGGTGCACGACGGTGGCGACCTGCGCGCAGTCCGCCGCTCGCTGGGTTACCTGCCGCAAAGCTTCGGGTACTACCGCAGCTACACCGTGCGCGAGTTCGTGGAGTACCTGGCCTGGCTGAAAGGCATTTCCGCCAGCGATGTTCCGGCCGCCAGCCAACGCGCCATCGACCTGGTCGGCCTGGCCGAGCAGGCCGACGCCCGCCTGCGCACGCTGTCCGGCGGAATGGTGCGCCGGGCCGGGCTGGCTCAGGCCCTGGTCGGTGACCCGCCGATCCTGCTCCTGGACGAGCCCACCACCGGGCTGGACCCGCAGACCCGGCAGAAGATCCGCGAACTGCTCTGGGGTCTGGCCGAATCCACCTGCGTGGTCATGGCGACCCATCTGATCGAGGACGTGGCCACCGATTCGGCGGAGGTCCTCATCATGAACACCGGGCGATTCGCGTTCGGGGGCGGCATCGCACAGGTACGAGAAGCCGGGAACAGCCTCGAGCACGGCCTGGCCGTCCTGCTGGAGCGGGTGATCCAGTGATCGCCCGGATCCTCTGGCGCGAGGTGCGCCGCACCATGATCCTGCCTTTCGGCGTGGGCTTCCTCGTGGTGGCCAACTTCCTCGCCCAAGACCCGATGTCCGGAAGCTGGCCCGGCCTGGTGATGCCGGTTCTTTCCGGCCACCAGAACAACCTTTTCCTGCTCTGGCCGCTGGCATTGGCGATCGGCACCGCGATCGGCGGGCGGGACAGAGCCGCGGGAGTGAGCGAACTGCTCAGCACCACAACCCGCCATTGGACCCGGATCGCGCCGCGGGCAGCCCTGCTCACCCTCGGCCTGGCCGCGGCCTACCTCGTAGCACCGGCCGACCAACTGATCTCTGCGGCCCAGACAGACTCGTACTGGCCAAAAGGCTGGGCCTGGTCACTGCTGGCAGGGGCGCTCACCGTCGCCGCAGCCGCGCTGCTCGGCCTGGCCCTGGGCCGGTCGCTGCCCTCTCGCCTGCTGGTACCGGTGGTCGGGGTCGTAGCCATGGCCACGATCGGGCTCGGACTGCTCCTGGCCGAGTACCACCCGTCCCGAGCCTGGCTGCTCATCCCCTCGTACCTGGGACCGGACGCAGGCCAGTTCGCCACCACCGCCGCCCGCACGAACGCCGCTCAAGCCACCTGGTTCCTGGCCCTCGGCATCGCCGGCCTGCTGCTCTGCTCGGTCACGAAGTGGGACCGGCGGCGGACTCTCAGCGCCACCGGCGCAGTCCTGATCACCGGCCTCACCGCCGCGCTGCTGCTGTTCCCGTCGCCAAATCAGGCGCAGATACAGGACGCCGGCGCAACGAAGCTGGTCTGCGCCGAAGGACTGCCCCGGGTCTGCGTCGCCCGCCCCTACGCCAAATCCCTGCCCGAGCTGGTAGCTCCGGCCCGGGCCGCGTTGCGAGCGCTGGCCCAACTACCCAACGCGCCCACAACCGTCCTTCAAGACACTCGTGACCCACGCAAAGACGAACGTCAGCCGCCAGAGACCGTTCTCCTGGACCTGGTCCTAGACCACGAAGGTCACCTGGTAACCGGCGGAACCAGCCTGGAAGAAAGCATTCTCGACGGCGCCGGCGCGATGTGGTGCGCCGAAGCTGACGACTCGCGCACCTTGGACCAGGAGTACGCAGCCCGCACAATCGCCGCCTCCTGGCTGCTCAACCGCAAGGAACCGCTCGACACCGGATTCCCCGAGGTGCAGAAGCTGACCGAGACGGCGTGGACCGCGCTGCGTAGCCAGCCCACCGCCGTACAACGCGAGCGGATCGCAGCCCTGCGCACAAACCGGCTGGAGTGCCGGGACGATGGCTACGCCATCCTCCTCGGCACTCCAGTGGCGAGCTGAGAACTGCTACTGCTTCTTCGCCACAACGGTGAACTTCGCCGCCGGCCCAGCGTGCTCAGCCGGCAGGTACGTCACCTGGCGCTTGTAGGTCTCCAGGTGCCCCCACTTGCCGTGGATCGTGTACTGCTTGCCGGTGGGCTTGAACGAGAACAGCTGGTTCTTCTTCTGGCTGTCGCACAGCGCCAGGTTCATCGTGCCGTTCTGCTTCTGCTGGATGCAGTAGGCGTCGATCTCGTGGCTGTCGTTCAGGCTCATGATCTGGTACTTCTTGCCCACCTTGGTCAGCCCCATCCAGGTGCCCTCGGTGGACAGCCCGTTCGAGGCGGTGGGCTTGGAGCGCTTCAGCGAGATCGTGCCGCCCTTGTTCACGGTGAGGATCCGGTCCTTGCCCTTGTACTTCGGGGCCTTGATCAGCACCGGGTCGTCGGTGTTCGGCGCGGCCACCGCGGCCGACACACTCTGAACAGCAGGCTTGTCGTCGGCAGCGGCAACGCCGGTGCTCAGCCACAGCCCTGCAGCAACGGCGGGCACGCCGGCGACGGCGGTCGCGACCTTGGTACGGCGGGAGAGACGGGCGCTGAACATTGCTTCCTCCAGGGGGGTGCAGCGAAGGGACTGGCTCTTGCTTCCAACCACTTCGATGCACCGGCCCCAGGAAAAGTTCGGAAGAATCTCAGGGCAGCCCAAGCTGGGGTCTCGGTGTAGCACGGCGTGGTCCGCGCGCCGATACCGAACCTGGGGCAGCAGTCCGAGACCGGGCTGTTCTCCACCGTGCGCTGCCCGCGGTGGGCACTGACGTGCCCCCGGCTTACCTGCTTTCGCAGCAACCGGCGCGATCCGCGATCCGGGCGTGACTCACTGTGGTTGAAGCCCCCAAACGGCCAGTCCGAACAGCACGAGTTCCACTACGGTGACGCCCAGGCCGACGATCAGAGCGCTTCGCTTCATCGCGGGATTGTCCCGAAACATAGTCAAACTGAGAATGACGGCGGTGAGGATGCCTCCCAGAGGCACCACAAGTCCAACGAGAACGATGGCGACGAGGGCCAACGTCTCATTCCGTGATCGCACAGCCATGTTCATCGATCTCCTTAGCGGCAGTCGGCCGTTCGCGCCAGAGTGCCATCACCGTTCGAGTGAACCAGCATGCACTGACTTGTCTTCAGCGGAATCTGCTTGAGGATCAGGTGAACCTGAAACCGGTCGTACAGATCGAATCCACGTTCATGCCCCGCAGGCTGACTGCATTTCTTCACGCTGATGCTGTAGCCGACGGACTGCCCAAGATCGCACTCGTGCCAGCCTGTCTTGTTCTTGTACTTCTTGATCCAGGCGTACTGACCGCTGTACCAGAAGACACCCTCATGCTTTTCCGTCCAAACGATGCCACCAAGATTGGATTTGGAGCTCTGTGACCATTGGCGACTCTTGAGCGTACCCTCAGCTGCCGCCCGCATGACCGATTCACTCTGCCCCTTGGCTTGAGCCGCAGTGACTGCCTCGGGTTCCGAGACTTCGGTGATCATCTTTGCCTGGCAGACAGCGTCATCCATATTTTTGGGTAGCGTTCGCAGACAGTCTTCGTCGGTAAAAGTGTCGACCTCAGTCGAGGCTTCCAAGCCTTGGAACGAAGACGAAGGCGAGTCTCCCGTTGAGCCAGCAGACGCCGGCAGCGCTGCAAACGGGATCACCATCAGTGACAGTACGGCTGCGATTCTGGTTCTTGCCACGTGCCTTACCCCTTGTCAGATCGGCCTGCAAATACAAGCCATTCGTCGTGCTAAGCGTTTGATGCTCGATGCGAGCACGTGAATACAGCCGGCCAGTCGAAACGCGAGCGAAAAGAGGCCCTACTGCATCGAATTCGCCCATGTCGTAACTCATGCAAGCGGGTTGAAACCTAGCAGGCTGAGAATATTGCGACAAGCCAACCCGGCACATGCCACCTACTGATCATGTGGCGAGCGTCTCAAAATAGATTAGTTGCGTTGGGAAACCGATATGTGTAGCTTTGGAATCGGCATATTCATGTATGCGCTTGCCTATTCCCTCGTCGATAGCCCCTGCACATCCGCCACAGAAACAAGTCAACGCCGATCACCGCCTGGATGGAGCGAGCGCTGCTGGCGATCCTGGTGGTCCGCAACGGCGAGTACGTCTCCAGCGACTGGCTGATCGACGCTCTGCCAGGGCAACTCCCCGCCCGTGCAGCGAACACCTGCCCTTGTTGCGCGAGAGCGAGCGCGAAGCCGCCGAAACCCGTCCGGCCCAGGCCCTCGCACTATGGCGAGGTGAGGAGGCATTCGCCGACGTCCCGACATTGCCTACGTATACGAGCGCGCCCATCAACTGCGCCAACGATGGACGTCGGTGAGCAGGGCACGCTTACGAGCGCGCCTTATCAGTGGGAGGGCTCACGAAGTGGCGAGCAAGACGCAGCCACTGCTGAGCAGACCGAACTGGCCAGATGCAGGTCAACTACTTGACCCGGGCCGGGACCTTCATCTTCACACGTCCGCAATCCCCGGCCAGGAGCTTCGCCAGCTCGCGCTTCTCGCCCGTGTCGACGCTCAGGCCCCACCGGTACTTGATCGCCACCCACTGCCGGGCGTACGTGCACCGGTTCTTGTCCGGCAGCCACTCGGCAGGATCCTTGTCGACCTTGTCCTGGTTGACGCTGCGCGTGACCGGCTTGAGCGTCCAGCCGTAGCCCAGATCGTTGGCGTAACTGAGGCGCTTGGACTTCTTCCACTTCGAGGCGCCGGACTTCCAGGCCTCGCTGAGGGCCACCACGTGGTCGATTTCCAGCTTCCGGGCATCGGTCCAGGTGCGGCCTTCGTACGGGGACGTCCAGCGCCCGGTCAGCACCGCGCACTGGCTGGCGGAATAGAAGGTGACCTTGACCTTAGAGTCGCGCTGCAACACCTCGGACCGGGTGTTCTGGCAGTCGTCGTTCACGTCGAGCCAGTCCTCGCCGAACTTGTCCCGCTTGTAGCCGCCCCGGTGCACGGCCCGCACCTTGAGCTTGCCCAGCAACGCCTTGCCGGTGGTCGTGCGAGCGGCCGCGCTGGTCACTTCCGGCGAATCGCTGCTGACCTGACTGGCCTGGGCCGAATTCATGCCGATCGTCGAGGACGCGAGGACGGCCGCCAGTGCGAGGACGAGGGAAGCGGGACGACGCACGTGAGGGCCTTCCGGACGCTGGGCGGCACCGATCGGTGCACGCCTCATGATGGCTGAGCCGGGCCTGCGCCGGGAAGCGGTCAAGACACTTCGGGTCTGACCTGCGGCTTCCCGCGATTTGGAGACTCACAGCCCTAGCTGCGAGCCCGGAACATACCCATTCGCCCGGTTCGATTAGCTAACATTTCCCAGAGTCACTATGACATGACGGAGGGTTGGGAATGCCGGCGATCGACGACACCATCCAAGCGATCAACAGCGCCAAGGAGCAGTACGTCCAGGCGGCTGATGGATTGGCCGTGGCCGTGCAGGAGGCGGAGACCACCTCGAATCTGTTGGCCGAGGTCGGCGCCGAGGCCATGGTCGAAGTGGTCAGCGAGGTCAAGACCTCACTCGAAGGTGTGGCCGCGGCAACGGATGGGTTGACCAGCTCGCTCGACGACGCCATCAAGGTCTTGGAGTCCGCGAAGGGTTGAAGGACGAGCGGCTCCGCAGATACCACCGCAGGTTCCTCGGCAGGGCAGTCATCCCCGTCGGGAACCACCGCGGTGCCGCGAGGAGGGCCGCCGTCACGTCGAAGCGCGGGAGCCCAACGGCCAGCCGGTCGACAACGTTTCTCTGGCTCCGTCGCCGGCCGGATCGAGCCGGGAGGGACGCCAGTAGGACCTGCTGATCGCATCGACCCGGAGGCTCCAGCCCCGAAGAGAGCGTCTCGGATCACCGCCGCCAAGATCGGGATCGCCGCCACTATCGTGACCGGCGCCTCGGGGGTCGTCGCCGCCGTCGCCCAGATGCCCGGGATCGCCGCGGGAGCAGTCACTGGTGTGCTCGCAGGACTTGGCGTCTGGCAACAACTCAAGGCGGAGAAAGAGAAGCAGTCGAAGCCGCCCAAGCCGCGCCACAACCGACGAGGAGAAACGCTGTGAAGATTGATAGTGAAGTCGACAAGGCCATGCGCGAGGCACTCACCGCGTCCGCCGGCGGGGCCCGTCAGCGCTTCGACAACGCTGTTGAGGACATCGCCCGTCGTGGCGACGACTTCGCGAACGAGACGATGAACCTGACCCTTGCCGTCAGTGCGATCGCCTTCTACATCCTGCATGGTCAGGAATGGCCAGGCCCAGAGCGCGTCGACCTCCTCGTGCAGAAGTTCACCGAGAACGAGACCTGGGCCGACATCGAACCCCAGGTGGTGAAGGACTACTTGGACTCGCTGGGGCAGGAGTCAGGATCCCCGCTGGACCGGATTCCCCTGGGGAAGTTCGTCCCAGCGGTCTTTGCCATCACCGGCTGGTTGCTGTCGGCCTTCCCACTGCCAGAGGGCGTCGCCTGGAACGACTTTCTGGACGAGATCGAGGACGAGATCGAGGCGCGAAGCTAGGAATGCAACAGCAATGGCGCGACACGTTCATGACCAGCTTCCGCGCCTGCTTCGAGCCGCCTCAGCACGACCTCATGTCCAAGGGCGTCGATCTGTTGGGCGCCGACCTCGACTGCGACGGCGTCCTGCGCGCGGTCTACACGCACCCGCTGCACACCGGCCGACTGGGGCTCATCAGAAGGCTGGATCTCGCGGAGCAGGGTGATGCCCCCGAGCGGGTAGCTGTCGACATAGCGGCCTTCGACATATCTGAGCCGCTCGGCAACTACGCAGAGCAGCTCGGTTCTCCAGATGTCGAGGGCGTTCGCTGGTGGTCCCTCGCCGGTCCCTCGTAGCCCTGATGTCAGGCCAGCCCGGGCGTGGACGGTGTGTGAGTCAGTCGTCCGCAATATCCTTCGTGATCAGTCGTGTAGTGCCGTCGGCCAGGGTCACGGTGTAGCTCCACGCCCCACCCATCCCAGGGTGGTCGCCCTTGAGCACGCCTCTAGGCCACCAGGTGGCGAACTGGCCACCGTTGACCGATGCCTCGACGTCGGGGCCTACAGGGGGGTGCACGGTGACACCGGTGACGTTGCTACCCACATATCCCTGGACCCACTCCACGTACCCATCGTCAGTGGTGAAAGGCCAGCGACCGGGAAGGGAGAAGCTGCTCCCCGCACTCTCGGTCTCGACGAGGCTGTCCGGCGCCACGGAGGGGGCCTCAACGGGGTCCGAGTCGTAACCTCCCATGAACCCCACCGTGGTGTCCGCAGGGTCGCCCTGCCCGAGAAACTTGTCGGACATCAGGCAGGAGATGTTTTCCTTGGGGCCGTTCATGATCACGTAGGTCCAACCGCCACGTCGCTCTGCGATCACGGCCGGCTCTCCCCGATCGGATCTCCCGAAGGCGCCGCGGCAGGCGGTGACGGCCTCGGTTTTTGCCGCGCCGGTCAGGGCCTGGGGCTTGGGCGTCCACGACGCCAAAGCGGAGCCACCGCCGCTGAGCAGCAGGGCAGTGACGGCAGCGCCGCCCAGGCCCACCGGCAGCAGCAGTCGACCACGGCGCCGGCGCGGGCGATCGGGCGTCTGCGGGGCCTGCTCATGGACAGGAGTGGCCAGGATGCGGGCCAATGTCGCGTCGGCGCGTTCGTGCTCGGCATCGCTCAACTCGGCCGGCCCGGCGGGGTCGAGGTCACGCAGGGCAGCATTGGTCATGCTGTCGAAGGTGCGCTTGTTCATCGTGAACTCCTGTCGGAAGCAAGGGCACCGGGCAGTCGGTCATCGGCGGTGGTGGATTCGACGTGACGCCGCAGGAGGCGCCGGGCCCGGGACAACCGCAGGCGAAAAGCGGTGGGCGAGATGCCAAGCACGGCAGCCGCCTCAGACGCGGTGAACCCGTCCAGGACCGACAGCGCGATCGCCTCCTGATGCAACGCGCTCAGCAGCGGCCAGGCTGCAGCGATGTCGACCCGATAGGCCACCAGGTCAGGAAGCTCGCCAACATTGGCGGGACTGTGACCGGCTTCGGCCAGACGGACCGCGACCGCCTCGTGCCTGTCGTCGCGGCGTCGAGTGTTCTGGAGGATGTTGCGGGCCATGCCAAACAGCCAGGCGCGCGCCGCCGACAGATCGACAGGAACATCGTCCAGCCGGCGCCACGCAACGAGCATGACCTCACCGACTACATCCTCGGCGTGGCTTGGATGAACGCGCCTGCGTACGAACCGGAGCAGGTCGGCGTACGCCGCGTCGTACATCTCCCGGAAGCGCTGTTCACGCTCCCGCGGCGGCGGAATGGTGGAGTTCACTCCCTCTTCCTGTCCAAGTTCGCCCACGTGTGTCGCAGAGATCGCCCTCAATTTTCGTACAGGCTGGATGGTCGTCTCGCAGGCATCAGGCCGTGCTCTACCCGTCGACCACCAACCGCGGCCTCGGCGCCGGCGCCACCGTGAGCTGGAACGAGCGCACCTCCCCCTGCCCAACCTCCTCCTCAGCAAACCGGCCGGCCTCCAGCAACTGCCGACCGAGCTCCGCCCCCGCAGCCCCCGTCATCTCGAAGGCCCCACCCACCGTGATGCGCGGCGGGCTCACCCGAGCCGTGATCGGATCGGCCAGCAGATCAAAGTCGACCCGCTGCGCCACCCGCACCCGCACCACCTCGCCGGTCACCTCCACCAGCGCGATCTGCCGCTCGTGATCCACGGCCTCCTCGTCCACCACAGACGACTTCTGCCACAGGTGACCGTCCTCGTGCTGCACTTCGCGCATAGCGATCTCCCCACCCTGAAATGCAAGTACTCGATTAAGGACGGGTGGCCCGGCAAAGCAGCGATCCTCACGGAAACAGCGGTCCAGTGGGCAAATGTCCATCTCCTGGCACAACGCTTTTCGCTCCCCCGCCGGGCCTTCCGACCGTCCCCCGTCACCTTCTCCACGTACGGCCGGAACTTGGTGGGCACACACCGGGGAGGCCGGCGGAGGGAGCCATTCATCCCCGGCGTGCGCCTAAACCAGAGTCTTTCCGCGCTACACGCCAGTAGCCAACGTAACCATCAGCAACGGAGATTTGGTTACCGAAAAATGAGTCATGCTAAAGGCATGGCAGAGACCAAGTCTGAGCGGGCGAGAGGAAACACGACCTTCGTCGGCCGCAGGATCGGCGCCCAGCTCAAGCGGCTCAGAGAAGACGCCCACATCGACATGGCCGACCTCGACCGCTCGGGCTTCATGTCCCGCCAGACCATCTGGCGCCTGGAGTCCGGCCAGGGCCCCTACGGCGAGCTGAAAATCCGCGCGCTGTGCGGGAAGTACGGCGCAGCCACCGACCAGCTCAACAAGTTGATCGAGATGTCAGCACGCTGGCGGGAGAACAGCTTCCACGAACCGTACGGCTCGCGGTTTGGCCTGTACCTGGAGACGGAGCAGGAGGCCGAAGCGATCACTGCCATTCACGAAACAGTGATCAACGGGCTTCTTCAGACCCGAAGATATCATCAGGCGTTATGCGACCTGATCCCACCGCTCACTGACGTGGCCCGCGAGATCGAGCTCCGAGCAGAGCGCCAAGCTCTCTTCCTGGCCCGAGACGACGTCGAACTATCCGTCATCATGGACGAATCAGCCCTTACTCGCGAGATCGGTTCTGCCCAAGTCATGAGAGACCAGGTCCGGCATCTCCACGAGCTGGCCGCGCGACCAAAATTCAGCATTCGCTTCATCCCTGCGACGCTCGCTCACCAGGCCATGATCTCCGGCCCTTTCACCCTCATGCAGATCGATTCTAAGGAGACCGTGGTTTACATGGAATCATTCAACGGTTCCAACTGGGTCAGCGACCCGAGGGTGGTTCGCCGCTATCAGGACGTCGCACGTTCTATCATCGACGCCGGGACAACCGATGTCAGGGAGCGTGCAGCGTGATCACACCTTGGGTGAAGTCCACCCGGTCTGGATCCGAAGGCCAGTGCGTCGAACAGCGCCGGAACGGTGCGGCTCGCCAGATTAGGGACAGCAAGAACCCGAGTGGCGCTGTTCTCACGGTCGATGCGGACGCCTACTCGGACCTGCTGACGGCCGCCAAGCGCGGCGAGCTCGACAGCCTTTCCAGCTGACAGCAGCAAGGCAATAGCCCCGGAGGAGTCAGGCTCTGCGGGGCTGGCATCTGATGGGGCGCCACACACGAGCTCACGTGCTCTCCACAGAAGTCTGACTCCGGCACGGTCCGGGGCGGCATAGCTCCACGACCATATGAGCTCTCAGGCGCTGCCAGGATGGCCTGCCCAGGAGCGCGCAGGGACCGTCGCACCCTGCGCAGGCAGCGATAGATAATCCCCAGCAGCCCCAACAGTTCGACGGTTGTTACACCACAGCCGGAAGCCGCACCCTTAGCCAGCCGTCTCGATGCCCGGACTTAAGATCGCCCTCACGTTTCGTCTGGCGGTCGCACCGAAAAGAGCCGCCGAACAACACTTACAGACCACGGTCGAGCCTTTGCCGCATGCGACACCGGCAGCAATGCGCCAATAGCCGAGTGACGACACGCGCCCCCTCGGGCCACGCCGACGAACCGGCCAGGCCCGATCCGGAAGCTCACGCCTCATGCCGGCTCACCTCGGTCAGGCGACTACGTATTCAGCGCCTGACGACGCCTTGAGCTCTGACTGCCGAGGGCCTCTGAGCCGACCATACGTTCCGGCGACCCGGCGCATCCCTCGTTCAGCGGAGTAGACCACTGCGAAAGACCCAAGCCCGTCGGCTGTCCGGTGCTCATAACCACCTGCAACTGTCCATCCCTGCACCATCCCGAATCACCTGCAGTAGTCTGTCCAGCACACTGTGTGCTGTAGCTGCCGCCCTGATTTCGCGACACCGCTGTCGCGATGAGCCCTGAGTTCGGCACCCCTACCCCGAGGAGCAGGTGAACCCGATGAAGGCCCCTCCCCCTGGCTCCATCCCCATATCGGTCATCATCATGACGATCAACGAGGAGCGGGTACTGAAACACACGCTGCAAAGCGTTGCGCCGTTCGCGCAGGTCTTCGTGGTGGACAGCCATAGCACCGACCGCACTCTCCAGATCGCAGAAGCCCACGAGGCGGAAGTGGTGCAGTTCACCTGGAACGGGGGCTACCCCAAGAAGAAGGAATGGGCGCTCCTGAACCTCCCCTTCAAGTACGAGTGGGTCCTGTACCTGGACGCGGACGAGATGGTGACCCCCAAGCTTGCGGTGCAACTGGCGGAGCTGATGCGGACCGATCCAGAGCATGCCGCCTACGACGTCGAACTCGACTACTGGTTCCTGGGCAAGATGCTGCGTCACGGCCATCGGGTCACCAAACGAGTTCTACTTGACCGCACCCGGGCCGTCTGGCCGCATGTAGACGACCTAGGCGTCAAGAACATGTGGGAGGTGGAAGGGCACTACCAGCCTCTCATCGACGGAAGCATCGGCCGGCTGACAGGCACGTTGCACCACAACGACCGGGACCCGTTGTTCGACTATTTTGCGCGTCACAACCGCTACAGCGACTGGGAGGCGCATCTGGCCGAACGTGAACCGCTAGCCAAATCGGTTCAGGGCGCGCGTACCGAGCGCGGAAAGCGTTACGCGCGGCTACCTCTCAAGCCTCTGGCGTTCTTCTTCTACTCATACATTGCCCGCCGAGGTTTCTTGGATGGTAGGGCGGGGTTTCATTACGCCGTTGCCCATGCATTCTACTTCTGGCAGATCAGCGCAAAGCGCCTTGAGCTGAGGCGCAACACCAAGGCCGTCGTCGACGTGCGTAGCGGCACGAGCAAGTCCGTCCAGAGTCCCAGCGAGCAGCAAACGCTATGACCCTCAAGGTTCTTCGGGTAGCTGCCTCCGTCTCGCCAAGCGACGGTGGTCCTTCACTGGGGACGCTGGCCCTATCACGTGAGCTGCGCGGTCTCGGGGTTGAGGACGTCATTGTCTCGACCGATGCCCATGACGACGGCCATCTGCACGTCGACCAGATCGGCCACGCCGAATCGCTCGACCTCACATTGACCCGTGTTCACAGCCCCAAAGCACTCAAGGCTTCACTGGGGATGTTGCCTACGTTGATCAGGCGCCTCCAAGGAACCGACGTCGTGCATATCCATGGCTTCTACCTGTTCCATACCGCCGCCGCAGCGATCCTGGCCCGGATTCACCGGGTGCCCTACCTGATTCAGCCTCACGGCGTCTTCGAGCCGTACCAAGAAAAACAGTCTGCCCACCGCAAATCGCTATATAACCGTCTTGTAGGCAGCTACATCTTACGCAACGCCGCAGGCATGCTCTTCGCGACCGAATCCGAACGTGATCACGCTCATCAGATACTTGACAGATACCGGACGCCAGCGTTTTTGATGTCTCTCGGTTCAGCTCCACCAGGGGACCCTGCACATGCGCAGGTCGCTGTTGCGAAAAACGAAAACAATTGCAACATACTATTTCTCGCTCGAATTGCGCCGAAAAAGAGAGTGGATCTGGTCATTGGCGCCTTCCCACTTGTTCTCCGACGGTATCCCGCAGCTCAGTTGACTATCGCGGGCTCGGGCGATACCTCGCTGCTCCACGACGCGCTGAAACAGTTGACCGCCGGGGAGCGCTCACGGGTAAATGTGGTCGGCTTTGTCGAAGGTGCAGCCAAGGCCCACGAGTTCAGCAGGGCTGATGTATATGTTCTCCCCTCCGAGAACGAAAATTTCGGTATCAGCGTCGCTGAAGCCTTGCACGCAGGCTTGCCTGCCGTGGTAACCGCTGACGTCGCCATCGCCCCCCAAATTGCCGAATGGGGTGCCGGGGTCGTATTGAGCGGACGGTCGATCGAGACCGTCGCCGATGGGATCCTGCAGGCCCTTGCCCCCACTGCACGTGAGACTATGTCCAAAAACGCCAAGCGCTTGGCCGAGGACCGCTTCAGCTGGGCTTCCAGTGCCCGACAGGCGCTTTCGGTGTATCAGGATGTGCTGGCTGCGGCTGAGCGCCGGGCCGTGCCCCAGGAGAAGCCTTGATGAGACCCTCCAGCCCGGACAAACCAATTCTGTACATAGTTAACGCATGGCCGAGCATTTCAGAGACCTTCGTCAAGACCGAGGTCGAAATGCTCCGCCAGCAGGGTGTTGCGGTCAGTGTCTTCGGCCTACAAGCCCCAGCATCGGGCGCAGACGCACCGTCCTTTGCCCCACTCCCCGGATCCGGGCGTCGGCCAAGCACAAGCTCGCTAGGCCGGGCCCTACCATTGGCAGTCACGCAACTTTCGAGACACCACCGAGA
The DNA here is from genome assembly GCF_030269265.1 of Kineosporia sp. NBRC 101677. Taxonomy (NCBI): domain Bacteria; kingdom Bacillati; phylum Actinomycetota; class Actinomycetes; order Kineosporiales; family Kineosporiaceae; genus Kineosporia; species Kineosporia sp. NBRC 101677. The sequence goes on along the minus strand of NZ_BSTA01000004.1, from coordinate 210,364 downwards.
CGTACGCGACTTGAGACAACGAGCCCGTCTCGTGTACGCCTGCGAGCGTGCTGTCACAGTTCTGAACGCACTGCGCTCGCTACATCTTCAACCACGGCACGTACACGCACACTTTCTAGGTCGTACGGCTGACGTCGCCAGTCTCGTAGCCGCAGAACTAGGCATTGGCTGGTCTGCAACAGCTCATGCAGGCGATGCCTACGCCAACGGCGAGCCACAACTTCAGCGGATTCGACTGCACCGTGCTGAGCACGTTCACTGTGCGAGTCATAGCGTCCAAGCCGCAGTCAAGGCGGCAGCGCCGCACCTTTCCACCAGCATCGTACGCTGCGGAGTGGCGCTGGACCGGTTGCCGGTGGGCGGGCTCGCTGCGTTGACGCAGCCCAGCACGCCGCGCCTTCTCACCGTCGGACGACTGGTGACTACCAAGGGCCTGCTGACCTGTCTTGAAGCTGCAAAACTGCTGCTCCATCAAGGCCAGTCGTTCCGTTGGACCATCATCGGCGAAGGGCCTTTGCACAGCGAGCTTGAAGCCCGAATTGCCATGTTCGGGCTGGGCGAACATGTCAAACTCCTTGGTGCGAAGCCGCATTCCGAGGTAATGCGGCACCTTTCCGAATGCGACGTATTCGTGTTGCCGAGTGAGAGCACCGCTGCAGGAGCTGGAGACGGTATCCCCGTCGCCCTGATGGAAGCGATGGCGCTCCGACGACCGGTGATCGCCACGCACGCGGGAGGAATTGCAGAGCTGGTGACTCCCGATAATGGCTTGGTCATACCCCAGCGCGATCCAGATGCGCTAGCGAACGCGTTGCAGCGACTCTTCCAAATGACCCGCCACAACCTGGACCTTCGCCTCGACCGAGCCGAACACGAGGTCACGGAAAGATTTAACGCGGAACGCGAAGCAGGTGCCATGCGCGACTATTTCGATCGGGCCGCCGGCGCTGTTAGCTGAACAATCAGAGAGCCCGAACGTAGGGCGCTCCCAATGTGTCATACGGCTTCACACTAGGCTGACCGATGGTGGCCCGACGACCGTGTGGTCCGACCACGGCTGGTACGGCGCCCGGTGGGCGCTGTCCGCAGAGCCTGGCGCGGGCGGCGGAGGTGGGGGCGGCAATCAGTTCTCCTCGGTCCTCGGCAAGTCGTCCCGGACAGTGGAGAAGCTCCGCGTTGACGTGCCCGGCGGCCGACATCGTCCTGCGGATCCCGAACACGTTCTCCACGACGGACAGCGGGGCGCTGAACCTTGTCCAGGGCACGGGTGGCGTCATCAACCCCGCGGGCGCTGAGGAGGACTATTCGACGCTGATCCGGGATGCGTACCTGTCGCTGGAGGGCGTGTGGTCGCACGTCCAGGTCATGGACACCTCGAGCATCTTCGGGACGCAGGCGACTGCGCGCAATCCGATGCTCGGCGACCAGGTTCACCCGTCGCCGCGCTCGTCCGCCATGGGTACTGGCCCGACCTGGGTTCCGCTCAACGGCGGCGACGTCGCGATCGCCGACTTGCTGGCTGCGACCATCGGACAGAAGTCGACCGCCACACCGGGCGACCTGATGCTTGCGCAGCGGTTCCGGCAGGAGTTCCTGGTCGTTGCAGGTGCCGGCGCGGGCGGGGTAGACCTGGCGGCGGTGTACCCGCTGGGACCGACGGCGGCGCAGCAGCCGATCACGCAGGCCGATTCTCTGTATGTGCCTGGCCTGGGCCAGTTCGCGATGACCTCGGCGTCGATCAGCCGCACGTTCGCGACGAACAGCATCCGGATCACTAACCTGCCGGGCAGCCCGGATCTGACGGCCTACTCGGGCCGGGTCGCGGTCGTGACCGGGGCGCATCCTGGTCCGACAACTGGTGACCGGCAGATCGTGTCGGTGGACCTTCCGTCGATCGCGGCCGGCGCGATCGTCACGGCCACGGTTGCCGTGACGATCGCTCGTACCGGCGACCGTGGCGATGCCACCTCGATCACGGTCAGCCCGGCGGCGGCCTCTACCACGAGCGGGCTGATCCTGCAGAACGCTTACCCGACCGCGAACGACGTGGTCACCCTGGTGATTTACAACCCCACTGCTGGCGCTATGGATCTGGCCGCCGCGAACTGGGCGTTCTGGGTCTTGCGGTAGTGCCTCCCCAGCAGCGGTTTATGCCCGCCGTCGAGGATCTCCCGGTCTACCCAGGCACGGCGGCGGGCCGGGCCAGCGTGGTGGCCCGACCGGTCGAGTACGACGTGCGCGACTTCGCGGTGCCTCTCGACGGGACGACGAACGCTTCGACCCAGATGCAGGACGCCATCGCGGCGGCCGGCGGCGGCGTGCTCCGGGCCCCGGGCCCCGGGCCCCGGGCCCCGGTATCAAGGCCACCGGCCTCGTGTGGGCGGCGAAGGTGCGCTTCAAGGGCGCTGGCCGTCAGACCAGGAACGGCACCTCCGGCGCCCGCATCATCGGCACCTCAGGGTCCGACACCATCACGCCGCCCACACACACCAGAGCGAGATGTCTTGGTAGGACGCCATCTTCGCTGGTGTCCGCGGCCAGATCGCGTCGAAAGGGCTCAGCTACCAATGTGAAATCAACCGCGTGGTGTTCACGTCCGTCCAGCGGGCCGCGTTCCATGTCGCGCCGAACGATGGCGGCACGCAGGCGTCGATTGAAGGGTGGGCCGTCCGGGACGTCCAGATCAGCGGCGGCCAGATCGGCTGGTAGCACGAGTATGTGGGCACAGGCGACCCGGGCAACTCGTATATGGACAAGATGCTGTTCGAGAACACGCTCGTCGCGGGGCACCCGCAGTCGGCCTACGACGTGCAGACCGTAGGCGGCAACGACTGCACGTGGATCCGCTGCGGGCACTCTGCCACCCAGCAGCACGGCGCCGTCTTCAAGGGCGGCCTGCATTCGTTCCTCTGGGTGGACTACAACACCGAATCTGTGGGCAGCAGCGGCAAGAACGCCAGAACCACAGGCACCGTCAGCAACGGCAGCACTGCCCTCACCGTGGCATCCGCCAGCGGCATCCCCCAGGCGATCCGATCGTTGTGGCCGGCGCCGCGGATGTGTTCGGCCGGGACCTCGTCACCACCGTGGCGGATATCAGCGGCACCAGCATCACCCTGGCCGATCCTGCGGGCGCCGCTGTCGCCAACGTGCCTATGACGAACGGCAGCTGGGACGACTTCCTCATGGGTAACACTGGAGGAGGTAACAACGGCTCTGCTCGCCTGACGTGGATCGGTGGGAGTATCGGCGGGGAGGCCAGCCTCGGCCGGGTCAGGTACGCCGTCAACCTTGCGGCATGCTCCGGCGACGTCACCCTGATGGGCAGCACGGCTTACCAGGTCGTCTACGACCCCCAACGGGTCGGGCACATCCTCTGCGGGTCGGTTCCGCTACGCCAACCCCCCACGGGCTACGCCGAGTACTTCAGGGGCAGCCAGCTGGCGCCGCGGTCCATCCTGGCCGGCACCGAGTTCCCGCGAACCGTGGTGGCGTCGCCTCCTGGCCGGGATCTGGTCCTGGGGCTGCGTCCTCAGGATGATGTGGGCAGCGGTGGCTTCGGCAACGTCGAGATCCGGCTAGGCGATGCCTCGCAGTCCGTTCTTGCCTCGGTGCGCAGCGACGGCCGCTTCACGGCGAAGCGGTACCTGCTCGGCGACCAGGGCCAGCTCACCGGCGCAACGCCGGACGTCTCGGCAGGAAATCGGTTCATCCTGGCGCACGCGAGCCCCACGACGGTCACTCAGTTCGCGGGAGCCGCCGACGGGCAGGTGATCTTCCTGCGGGCGAGCTGCGGCAACACGACGATTCCGCACTGCACGAACATCGTGAACAAGTCAGGTGCGAATGACGTCCTGGCCCAGGGCGCCACCTGCCAGTACATGTGGGATCAGTCGGCGCTGCGCTGGTTCGAGTACTGACCGGGTGAGGGCCGGGCCCGCTCAGGCCCGGCCCCTCTGAGTCGTACGAAATTCAGTGCCCGGCTCAGCCGATCGGCGGAGAAGGTTACTCGCCGTGGAGGGTCTCTCGCCCCACAGTGCAGAATCGCGGGCATGAACGCACCTGCCGGCCCGTCTCTGAGGCGGCGACTCGCCGACGCCTGGATCACGCACCGAACCCGTGCCCGGGTCAGGGCCGCGGAGCCGCAGTGCGCGGTCACGACGTGCGCCGAAGTCGCGGTCAACACTCCCTGGTCGGTCGTCGACGAGTTCAAGGCCTCGCGCAAACTGTGGTGCTGCAGCGCGGAACACCACCGGATTTTCTGGGATCACCAGTACACGGGCGGTGTCTGATGTCCACAACCCCGCGCACCTCGACCGTCCGCGAGACGGTCGCCGAGACCGTGTGGCGCCCCAACCTTGCAGAGCGCGCCGCCCAGATCTATCTGCTGCTGTGGCTGGGCGAGGGCATCCTGCGCAAGTGGGGGCCCGCCGGCCTCGGCCAGCCGCTGTACTTCGCGCGCGACGGTTTCATCGTCGTCGCCTTGGCACTGCTCCTGTTGCAGGACGTGCCACGGCGGCGGGTTCCCCGAGCGCTCGCCTGGGCCGAGGCCATAGTCGTCTTCCTGGTCCTGGTTCAGCTGATCGTTGAGCCGATCCCGGTGGGAGTTGGTGTCGTCGGGGTCAGGTCGTTCCTGGGCCCGCTGTTCGTCGTGCACCTATGCTGGCGGTACTGCCGCCCGGAGCTGTTCTGGTCGCTGGCCCGCATCCTTTTGATGATGGCCCCGCTGGAGGCCGGGATCTCGCTGCTGCAGTCGCTAAGCCCGCAGCAGAGCTGGATCAACAAGGTCGGCCCGGACGCATACGTCGTGATCTTCTCGTCCGGTGAAGTGGTCCGGGCGTCGGGCACCTTCACTGCGGCCTTCGGGATCGTGTCGTACCTGATGATCGCGCTGCCGCTATCCCTCGGGATGGTCGGCTCCGACAAGATCACGCCACGCATGGCGCTCCTGAACCGGATCGTGGTCCTGCCGTCGCTGCTGCTGACGTGCTTTGTGTCCGGGTCGCGCTCGGCAATCTTCTTGGCGGTCGCGTGCCTGGTAGCCAGGCTCCTGGTGGCCCGGGCTGCCGGAGATAGGCAGTTGTTCCGCCAAGTGCTGCGGTTGGCCGTCCCGTTGGTCGCGGCATTCGTCGTCGTTACCCACCTCGCGCCCGGCGTTCTGACCGCGTTCCAGGAACGCTTCGAGAATGCTGAGCAGAGCCAGTCGACCAGCGATCGGGTCAACGATCAGCTGCTGCTCTTCACCGAGTACGTACCGACAGTGAGCCTGTTCGGGCAAGGTCTTGGCGCAAGGGCGATGGGCGGCATTGCCGCCGGCTCCCCGTACGGGTGGATAGAGAATGAACCTGGCCGCTGGATCGCCGAAGGCGGGCTCCTCGGGCTCCTCACGGTCGTTGCCCGGTTCGCTACCGGAATTGCCTTGCTGGTCTGGGCGTGGCGATGGGCTTACAGGCTCCGGCAGCCGGAGCTTTTCCTTCTCGGGATGATCCTTTCGGTCAACCTCTTTGGAGGGCTGCTGAACACCCAACCCACGCAACAAGGGGCCACAGCTATCACCGTTGCGCTGTTGCTGCTGCCTCTGCTGGGTCCGCTCTCTGTTCCGTCACCGCATCCGGGCCGCAGACGTCTGCCGCGTGTCCCGGCGGACTAGGCGACGCGAGAGTGCATGGGCGGGGCGCTCGACGCACCGGAAGAAAGCCTCACTGGTGACGAGCACGATCGGCGCCGTCACCGCGAGCAGGAGGGCGGGGCGCCCGGCCAGGTCGAAGACGAACGCTGCCGTGACGATGATCGGCTGGTGGACCAAATAGATCGTGAACGACCTGGACCCCAGCCAGCGCAGCACTGGCATGGTCAGGAACGACCTCAGCGGCGGCCAGTGCAGGGCCAGGACGATCCACAGGATCGAACCGAACACGACCAAGATCTTCCCCGCGCTGGCCGCCCCCGCAGGCGGCTGTATGACCCACCCGGCCACGACCACGGGCATCATCAGGCAGCCAGCCACGACGGCCAGCGCTGGCGCGGTCAAGCCATGGGCCAACCGCGGCGCCAACGCTGAGTTCAGATCCTGATGGAAGAACAGGAGCGTGCCGAACCCGAAGACCGGCAGGTATTGCAGGGCTAAGACGTGAGTGGCGATCCCCACCACCATGACGAGCGTCAGCCCGGCAGCCACCGCGGCCGCCCGGGCCCGGCTCGTGGCGCTCCACCGACCCGCCAGCACGTAGACGGGCAAGAGAAGACTGAACGCGACCTCCCACCGCAGCGACCACAGCGGACCGTTCAGCATACTGGTCCCGGCCAGGAGGATCAGGTCTTTAAAGGTGTCGCCGATCTGCTGGTCCCGGTGTTCCAGCAGCAAGGAGCTGGCCCCGGCCGGCGCGGTGCGGTGTATGGCCAGGAAGAGCGCACCGGCCAGAGCGATGGAGGCCCAGACGGGCAGGTAGAGGCGGACCAGTCGGCTGGGGTAGTAGCTGCGCCAGGTGAATCCTTCGCGGCATGCCTGGGCAGCCAGCACGAAGCCTGACAGCACGAAGAACAGGGTGACGGCCTCAGCCCCGGCCCACAGCAGGTAGGCCGGAGTATGTAGGGCTACCCAAGACCAGGACGGCCATGTGGCTGAGTGGTCGTACAGGACGGCGTTGGCCATCAGGGCGTGGTGCACGACGACGATGGCGGCGGCCAGACCGCGTAGTCCATCGAGGCTGTGGAGTCGCACTGAGGGCGTGGCGGTGGCGGAGGTCACCGGCCGAGTGTCCCGGTGGCCATCTTCCATACTGCGGCGTACTTGCCGGTCATCCTACGATCGCCTGATACTGCGTGGGCGTGAGATCACTGGTCAAAGCCGACCTTTGAGGCCCACGTTGCCCAGCAGCGTTCACTGCAGCAGTCCTGGCGGTCCCACCACCAGTGCCACGGCGCCCGGGGGATGGGCGTTCCGCACTGCAGGCAGGGCCGCTGGTCGTTGGCGATCGGCCCGTGCCCTAGGTGGACGGGTTGAAGCGGCCGGAAGAAGCGGCCGAGTCGGGCAAGGACGCTGTCCCCGTTCAGAGGGCCCATCTGGCCCCGTTCTCGCTTAAGCAGTCCGGCCGCTCATGTACCCAGCCGCAGGTGCCCTCGATGCGCCTCAGAAAGCTGGATGCGTTCATCGCAGCCGGCGCAGGTAGGCCACTGCCTTTGAATACGGCGGCGGGTCCTCCACGTGATCGCCTGCCCTTTCAGATGACGCATCAGTCGGACGCTGGAAATCATCGTTGCCTCAGTAGCTCGCGGTCCCCGTGACCGCAACCGTCTAGTTTGCCCGGGCGTACCGCCCAGCGAGAGCGGTTCATAGCCGAGCCGTGCGTTTGTCCGGCCCATGGGTCCTCCGCCCCGGTGATCCCCGGGAGCGTCGGCGTGCAGTGTGCTACACCCCCGAAGTATCCGCTGGCGCCACGGTCTTTCGGCTAGTTCGCACATCGATGACTGGCGGGGTGGCGGCGTGTGGTCGGATGAACGGTTTCTCAAGCCACCGGTAGCTGGCTATCGACGCGGCGGCCACCAGGATCATGCAACCCCCGAGCGCTACCGGCTTAGGCAGACCGAACGAGGTGTTCGCGAGGAACGCAAGGGGCAGGTAGTGCCAGAGATACACGCTGTACGAGATGCGCCCAAGGGCAGCAAGAGGTTTAAATGCCAGCCCGCGGATGAGTGCGGCCCCCGGCTCGCTCATGGCCAGGACGATCACCGAGCAGGTCCAGGCCACGGCGACCGGCAGTCCTATCCAACGGTACGCGGCGTCCGTCCCGCCGGTGCCGATGACCACCCAGGCTACCGCTGCGGCACCGAGCACGCACGCTGCAACTTGGCGGCCGCGGCCGGTGTGCTCCGGGCGAGGGCAGAGTTGGTGGTAGGCGAGGGCGCCGCCCACGACCAGTTCGGCGAACCGCCCTGACGGGCCGTAGTAGAACCACGATCCAGACAGCAGCATAGAACCCCCGTAGACGATGCCTGCCCCCACGAGCAGGCGGTTACGCGCCTGCTGCGGCGACCAAGTCCTCCGCCCGACAGCAGCAACGATCGCCGGCCAGGCTGCGTAGAAGTACCACTCGGCCGCCAGAGACCAGCTGACGCTCCAGGGGGTAGCCGCGAAATCCCAGCCAGGACGGCTGATTGAGGTGAGCTGCAGGCCCGTGACGAGTGCACCCGCAAACGCTTCGGCCGCGCTGACCGGCGGGTCTGGCAACAGCAGGCACAGCAGGAGCCCCGCAGCGATGGCACCGGCAAGCGCCGGGAGTAGGCGGCGGGCACGGGCGAGCATGAAGGCGCCGTAGCTGGGGCGCCTGCGGATGAGGATGCCCGTTATGAGATAGCCGGACAGGACGAAGAAGACGTCGACCCCGACGGATCCGCCGATGAACCACTGGAACCCGTGGCGCCAGTGAACGGCGATGACCGCGAGGATGGCTACACCTCGAAGTCCGTCGAGATAGGCGACGCGGTGCTGGACGGTGCTGGACGTCGCGGTAACTGCGTTGGTGTGAAGGCCCATGACATCCCCGGATTTGAACCGCGGTCCCCGTGACCGCGACCACCCAGGGTGCCCAAGCCGTGGTGAGGCCAAGCGGTTACCCGCCAGTCGTGGGGCGTTTGGTGGACCCCGCAATGGTGGTCACGGGCTCCGGCCTCGCCGCGGGTGCCAGACTGCAGATATGGACAGCACCGGCCTCGTCATCTTCGCGTTCGGCATCAATGAACGTCAGGCTGCGGTCAGCCTTGAAGAGGCCGAGTGACTCGGTAGCTGTTCCGGGCGCCCCACACATCAGTGCGGGCTTGCCTCTCGGAGTTCGCTCTGGTGCTGCCGTCGGCGGTAGCCCTGAACACGTACCCCCTGCGGCTGGCCAGGCTGACTGAGGACCGGAGTGGCCTTCCAACGCGGCGGGCCCGCGCCATGCGCTTCTGCTCGAGGCTGGTCACCTCGCAGGTGGGCTCGCGCATCCTCTCCCACGGGCTGACCGGGCCCTTCGGCCTGGGCGGCGGGCCAGCGGCGACCGTGTGGGTGGACGCGTCGTTCAGCCGCCGGAAGGCCGACCTTAGAACGGCGGTTACCTTCGCGGACCAGCCCTGCCGCCCCGTCTCCTTGTCGCTCATGCTCCACACTAAACCCCGGCGCGAACAGGGCGACTGGGCATGATCTCGACGGCTACTGGCGATGCCCCTTCGGCTAGAAGTGGGCGCCCCGGGCGCGCTCTATGTACCCGATCTGAAGCTTCTCGTCCGGGTGAGCGATTGCATGCTCCGCCCGCCGGACTGCCCGTCGGCACGCGAACCGCGTGTGCAGGTTCCAATGCCAGACCGTGCGGATCAAAATCTCACCTGCGTCCTCCACCATGTCCGATAGAGGCATCGAGATGAAACGGGCCTTCACCCCGGATCCTGGACACGCGGGTGGTTGTTTCAGACGGCCAGGGTGAGTGTATCGAGGGTGAAGGTTTCCTCGTAGTTGTTGGGTGAGAGATACCGGCAGTAGGAGTGCCTGCGGCGCGTGTTGTATCGGGTATTGAAACGGAAGATGTCCCGACGGCAGGTGGCCTGGTCGGGCCAGTAGCGGGCGCCTTGGAGGACCTCGCGTTTGCAGGTGGCGTTCCAGGACTCGACCATCGCGTTGTCGGCGCTGGAGCCGACCGCTCCCATGGACTGGCGCAGTCCGAGGTCCTTGCAGTGCTGGACGAAGTCCTTCGAGGTGTATTGAGTTGATTCCAACCTCCTGAGTCACAGGGGTTCTGGGGGCGGTGAGGGTGCACGTGGCGGTGGCGCAGACATGAAGAAGCTCCTGGTGGGATCCGGATTGTCGAGATCAAGATCCGCCACCAGGAGCTTCGTGTGCTTGTCTATCGCTCGGGCATGAACGTGTCCACCCGGTCGCTAAGGTTCGTGACGAACGCGCTGCGCACCCACCGCCGCCAGCTGAAGACCCGCTGGCGCGTGTTGTCCTCTCACCAGCAAGCTTTGATGCTCCTGGCTTACCTGAAGAAGGGCGAGACCTACCGGGACCTGGACGTCGGGTTCGGCGTCGGTGCTACCACGACCTATCGGTATCTCCGCGAGGCCTTGCAGGTCGTGGCCGCGCTGGCCCCGAGCCTGGAACAGGCCATCCAGACCGCCGCCGAGAAGGCCTACGTGATCCTGGACGGCACCCTGCTGCGGATCGACCGGGTGGCCATGGCCTCCGGCGGTGACCGCATCTACTACTCCGGCAAGGCCAAGGCCCACGTGGTGAACGTGCAAGTCATCTCCGACCCCGTCGGCCGGCTGATCTGGGCATCACCAGCCCTGCCCGGCGCCCGCCACGACGCCGGCGCTGCCCGCGAACACGGCATCCCCAACGCCCTGGCCACCGCCGGGATCGACGCGTTCGCCGACACCGCATACATCGGCGCCGGGCCCACCATCACCGCCCCGTTTCGCCGACTGCGCCAGGATCGCGGCACCCACCTCTTCCAACGCAGGGAACTGTCCGTCGGCCAAAAGGCCGTCAACACGTCGATCTCGCAGATGCGTGCACCGGGCGAACGAGCCAACGCCGACCTCAAGAGCTGGCGCATCCTGCGCAAGAGCCGCTCCAGCCCCGCCCACGCAACCATCCTCGTCAACGCCCTTCAGACCTTGATCCTTAACCGCTGACGCAGGTTGGAATGGGCTCATTGCCCGCCGTGGTCTGAGTGAAAGATCGATCCTTTCAAAGTTCCTCTGATAGCGAGGGCTTCGTCGAGTGCGGCGGTGACGAGGCTGGTGCGCATGTGGTCAGCGATGGCCCATCCGACCAGTTGGCGGGTGCCGACGTCGATGACCGTGGCCAGGTAGAGCGTCGAGCCGTCGGCGATCGGCAGGTAGGTGATATCACCGGCGTAGACACATCGGGGTGCGGGCGCGCTAAACCGGCGTTTGAGCAGGTCAGGGAACTTTTGCCCGGACGGATCGGAGATGGTGGTGCGGGCCTTGCGGCGCAGCCGCAGGCCGATGATCTGGTGTTCGCGCATCACCCGGGCCACCCGTTTGTGGTTGACCGGCTGACCAGGCCCGGCGTCCTGATTCAGCTCCGCGGTGATCCGCGGAGAGCCTTGGGTGCGGTCCGTTTCATGGACCACGCGGATCTTTTCGGCCAGGAACGCGTCCGCGGCGGCCCGCCGGGTCCGGCCGGGCGCGGCGTTGCGCCAGGCGTAGAACGAAGACCGCTGGACGTCCAGGACCTCGCACAGCCGTTTCACCGTGAAGGTGTCTGCGTGGTCGTCAACGAACTGGAAACGGCTCACCAGTTCGTCTCTCCCGCGAAATATTTCGCAGCCTGACGCATGTCCCGCTCGGTCGCGAGTTTGCGCATCTCGGCCTGGCGGTCGGCCTCAGCCGCCTCCAGGGCTGCAACTTGGCCTCCAGCTCCGCGATCCGCGCCGCCCCGCCTGCCGGCCGTCCTCGTCGGGCAGGCGGCGCCCCCACAGACCCGGGTCAGGGCGAGGGCACCTCGTCCGCTGGTGCCGGTCGTGCCTTGATCCACTTACTCAGCGCGTCCCTGGTCACGCCCAGATCAGCGGCGATGTCCTTGATCAATGCGCCGGGCGTGGACCGGTACAGGTCCACCGCCTGCTGCCGGAACTCCTCCGAGCACGACTTACGTGCCACGATAGGATCATCTCGCTTCCTCCAGCATCATGCCGGGTTCAGCGTGTCCAAGGTCCGGGGGTAAGCCCCGAAAGCCGTCACCGCATCAAGGTCACGCTCACGCAAGAAGTTCCTCGTACATGGCTTGATAACCTTGCTTGACGATGGTCGGAGACAGACGCGAGAAAACCTGCCGTTGCCGTCCAATACGAACGCGGCGCTCCTCATCTGAAATGGACGCCAACTTATCCAGCCGAGCAGCCCAGTCATCAGGCTGCAGTGAACCCACAATGGCTTCGTTGGCCTCCTTGAGGTAGGATCCGACCCCTGTCTGATGAGACACTAAAACAATTTGCTCCATGGCAATTGCCTCAAGTACAGCCAGTCCAAAGGATTCCACCGACGGCATAATGAAGATGTTCACAGATTCCATCCACTGCCGCACCTCGTCGCCAGGAAGTACGCCCAGGTACTCGATCCACGAGCACTTCGCCATCCAAGCCTGTACTTGGGCAGTTGCGCTTCCGACAACCAGCAATTTGTCAAAATTGCGGCTGCGCCGAACGGCTTCCGCCGCGATGTCGATTCCTTTTTCGAGGGTTGCCCTTCCAACAAATAGGGCTTTTCGCGCATTGCGATTACTGCGGGCCAGAACTGACTGTTCCGTCCTTTCAAGCTGACCCGGTTCAAAGGAAATGGGTATAACCTGGATCTTCTCCGGTTCGACGCCGTAGCGGCAGTGGCTCTCGGCTACTGCTGATGAGTACACCACCACTTTGGCGGCCAGACGGAACTCGACATCCAGTGTTTCGCGCAAGGCATCCTTAAACGGTGCTGTCTGTGGAAATTCGCCTTCAGTCCTGCGTAAAGCCTCTTGAACACGATAATGATGGCTGCGGCGCTCGACGACACCGAAGGCGCTCGGCCAGCTCGACAACATGGGGGCTAGGAGACCCTCTACCGTGTGAAGAAAGTCGGGAGCCTTACGACCATAGGAAGTCGTTACGTACCGAGCCTGCGCCAAATGCGTCAGACGCACTGCGCGACCACTGTATGGCTTTCGCATCAGTCCCAGCGCGTGCGGAATGTATTGTCCTGGCCCGATGGAGCGGACCGCTGCTCCCCCACCCCTGGCAGCGTAGTGCTGTAGGCGGCGACCATAAGCTTGGGGTATGGGCATTCGCGAAGCTGCGATCCATGCAAACGCCGGCCATGGGCTAGGTCCGTAACTAGAAACGTCTAAGTGCAGCTGTGCAGCCGCGCGCAAGGCCGTCTCCGTGTGTCGAACATTTGACGCGTACACCAACCGTTTCATGTTGTCTCCCGGATCTGGTGCCCGGCCTTGGCGTACCAGGGTACGAGCCCTGCGAATATGGCCAAACCACCCCCTACGGTGGCCTGCGGATTCAGCTGCCCCGAAAAAACACTAGGCATGAACAAGAAAATGAGAATAAGGCCACGGACCCTAAGCAAGGGCTCCCTGATGCGTTGAAGCTTGTACAAAGCAACCAACGGAAGAACTGTTCGTGCAATCATGAGCATAAACCCAAGGATGCCCAGCTCCCGAACCCAGCGCATCCCTTCATTCTCAACCCACTCTTGATTGCTACCAAGTTGAATTCCCGCCTGACTGTTCACGCCCGCGCCGCTAATGGCCAAGTTCTCGCCGAAATCGCTGTCGATGTAGCCAAAGCTCTGAAAAATAATCCTGTCGTGAGCGATTCGGATTGGCTTGCATTTTTAGAACGCTCCATGAACGCATTGGTCACGGACGGCAAAAATGAGCTGACAATATTGATGGAGAAAGCCACAAGAACCATCAGGAGCGCAAGTCGGCGCATGACACCTTTAATGTGACGAGACCATAGGGTGAAGCAAAGGTGCCGCTCGAGCGCACGACCTCGTTGGTTGTGCTCGCCTCTTGGTACGCCTCAGCGCCGACCTGATTCACGTAGGACATTTTCGGACTCAGGACCTGCACTAAGATCAAGGCCGCCTGTACCGAAATGGCAAAGATTACAACCTTTTCCAAAGAGTTTCGGGTGCAGAGTGAGACCTTTCCTATCAGCAGTGCAATGATAAACAGACCGGAATATTGTAAACCCCCGAGCACAAGCACCGGCAGCGCCAAATTGTGTTGAATCGCAAGCAGTCTTACGTATGACGCGAACGCAATAATAAGGAGCGCAGGAACCATTCCAGGCAGGCGGTCACGATTGCCGCACGCCCTAGGTTTTCTTAAAGAATGCAAATGATAATAAGAAGCAGAAGTGCATCTCTTATGAAATACAGTTGCGACCCAAGGCTGGGAACAATCCATTTCCGAAGCGCCCCTTCATAAATCCAGGCCACGGCATACAGCATCAGCAGTCGCTCGATGAGGGTGACTGTTTGCTCGGCTTCGGCGTTAGAACGAACCGCCTGTGGCGAGAAGCCTGTAATGCTCACAATCAAGCTCTTCCTTCGGCCAAGGCAAGTTGGTCGGTCCGTTGTCTGTTTTTCATACCCACCGTCATCTGTATGAGTTGGCATGTGGGCGCTGGTGCGCTCACCACGACGCTGAAGACGCAGGCACCCATCGCGCTGCTCATGTCAAGCAGCGCTACACCTGATCCGATCGCAAGAATCGTTATCGGTATCTGCAGCCACGAGAGCCCGATCCAACCACGCGCCTGATTCAGGGTTCGCAGAACTTCGCCTACGCAGATGATCGCCCCCGCAGCGAACATAACCCTCAATTCTGCTTCGAGTCCCGAGTACTGGGTTCCTAGCAGCGGCAAGAGATGAGGACTCAAGGCGCTGACACATGCAACAAGAACGAAGATCAAAGGGATTGCGCAGCTGAGAATGCCAAAGTACGTTATGGCGACACGCTCCGTGGAGGCCCGTGCGACGATCGGACCTGCCAGCATGGACATCGACACGGAGATCACAGCAAACGCAGTCGAGAAGCGTCCCAGCGCTCCAACCTCCGCCAACGTTTCCGTCTGCCCCAGCACCCCCAGGTAGAACACGATTACTTGGCCTTGTAGCACGACGAATAGATTGACCGGCAGCAGTTTGGCAAAGTTTCTCATGGCCAATTGCCGAAACTGATTCTTCGTTGGCGCGCGAAGGTCAATCAATTTTCTTACGCTGGTCTTCTGCATACGTATGGAAAGAAATATCACCATCGCGTTGACTGCGACGGGTACTGCGGCAGCCTTCATGGGCCACGCTAACAACCACACTGCCCCAGCAAGCCTCAGAAAAGCCCCTGAGATGGAAACGACCTGCAGTCGTGCTCGTTCATACTCCAGAGCCAGTAAATCGTTAAATACTGTGAAACTCGTCATGGCCGCCGACGTGAGCATCACAAGAGAGACCAATGTGAGCGTTGTATGCGTGCTCGCCCCATTTCGTCGGAGCAAAATCCAGGTAAGCGGTCCCACGATCATCACAACGATGACGAAGACCCGGCGGCGCAGAGAAATAATTGACAGAACGAGACGTGACAGTTCGTGTCGGTCTGACCTGAGTTTCGCCCCCCTGGAAAGTATGGCCGATGAGAACCCCGAGTTCCCCAGAACAGTGATGGCCGATACGACCGTAAAAGCAATGGTGTAATAGGAATACTCGGCCTTACTCAACTGATTGACCACGATAATGCCAACCACAAGAGATATTGCTTGAATCAAGGATTGCCCACCCATGAAGCCGGCATAGACTTTCATTGGAGTTCCGCGCACTTTTTGTGCAACGGATTCCGGTAACACCGCTTGAGTCTCCTTCATCTCACCTACGACATGTCCCCGGACTTCATCTGCGATCGGAACGGCCGATATGGCCATGCTGCTCGACCAACTCGACGGTGAGTGCTCGACTCGATACAGAGAGTACATCTTTCGCTCGCTTAGCGGGCCCAAATCCAGGGAATCGAACTGAGGCACGGCCATGTCCCACTGTTTAGGGACATGCGGTGCCCGCCAATCAGATTTGGGGAGTCCTCCGTTTGTCGGATGGCGCCTCATACTTAGCCACGGGCGGCGTGGTCGCGCGCCTGTCGCCTTAGACCATTGCGCTACATGCCATTGCTGCTGGTCTGCCATGCCATGGTGAGACGCAGTACTGCTGCCCTCATGTTAACCCTTGCAAGACTTGGGGGGCGCTCGTGGAACCCCATCTTGGGATGTGCCTGATGCTCACGTGTGAGCGCAACTGCTTCGACCAGTACCACCATGATGAACTTGCTGATGAGAGAAGAGACCGACAGGGCGTTCGCACCTGCGATCCCCAGCTATGGGCTGATACGAGCGTGACACGAAGTCAAGAGAAGCACCCTAAAGCTCTAGCGTTCCTTCTGGCTCTCGCAAGGCCACCAACAGCCCGCTGGGGGCATCCAGGAGAGGTCCAAGGCGCCCTGCGGATCGCCCGCTTGTGGGGATTACAAAGGTGCGATCTGCCCATGTGCTTATGAGCGGCATAGAATCAAAAATGCTATAGGAGTAAAAGACTCCATCCCCTTCCGATTCCATGTACCCTCGCCCCTTAGTACGCAGATACATGTATGGCTTCCAGGTGTGCGTGAGATGCATGAGGATCTTGGCCGCCCGCATTGCCGGCGGACCCTGGCCAAACCTGTTCGCGTCCGAGATGAGTACACCTAACCGGGCCACGCGCATCATTTCTTTCACCACGGGCGCCGGGTCCGGGACGTGGTGCAGAACGCCTGTGGAGATGACTAGGTCGAATGAGTCTTCTTCAAAGGGAAGATGCTGTCCTGCCCCATCCAGAAGCTTGGTCCCCTGCAGTTCAGCCTGAGCCCTGAGGCCGGCCACGGGCTCGACCCCGACAACTTCCATATCGGGACGCAAACTGGTCAGGTATCTGAGGCCTCGCCCCGTCCCAGCCCCCACGTCTAAGATTCTATGTGCGCCCACCACACGGGAAAGCTGAGCAATGTAGTTCAGTGCAATGGCGTGCTCATCTCCGGCATGCACATGATCGGCGTCATAGCTTTCGGCAGTGCGCTCGTAGTATGCCTGCTGGCGTTCAACAGCGACGGTGTCCCGTTCGGTCTGCATCAGGTTCTCCTTATAAGGAATTCAGCGTTGGCTGTACGCCGTGCTCACTGCCGGAGGGCAGTCGCACGCTCACCCAGAACGATCTCCAAGTTATGAGGCCGCACAGCTGAGCGCAGGGCGTCGACGCGGTTGGTCTGCTCCCAGGTCATGCCCGGCAGGTCGCGGCCGAAGTGACCGTAGGCCGCGGTCTGGTGGTACTTCGGCTTCAGCAGGTCCAGATCACGGATGATCGCGGCGGGACGCAAGTCGAAGACCTCCCGGATCGCCTCGGTGATCTTGTAGGTCGGGACCGTCTCGGTACCGAAGGTCTCCACGTACAGACCGACCGACTGGGCCTTACCGATCGCGTAGGCGACCTGGACCTCGCACCGCTTGGCCAGACCCGCTGCCACGACGTTCTTGGCGACCCAGCGCATCGCATACGCGGCGGAACGGTCGACCTTTGAGGGGTCCTTGCCGGAGAACGCGCCACCACCGTGGCGGGCGAAACCACCGTAGGTGTCCACGATGATCTTCCGCCCGGTCAGGCCGGCGTCACCCATCGGGCCACCGACCTCGAACCGCCCGGTCGGGTTCACTAGCAGCCGGTAGTCGGACGTGTCGATCGACACGCGCTCCAGCACCGGCTTGATCACGTGGTTGACCACGTCCGGCAGCAGCAGGTTCTCCAGGCTGACGTCCGCAGCGTGCTGCGAAGACACGACCACGGTGTCGAGGCGCACGGCCTTGTCGCCGTCGTAGGCAATGGTGACCTGGGTCTTACCGTCCGGGCGCAGGTACGGCACCTCGCCGGACTTGCGGACCTCGGTCAGGCGCTCGGCCAGACGGTGCGCCAGCCAGATCGGCAACGGCAGCAACTCAGGAGTGTCGTCGTTCGCGTAACCGAACATCAGGCCCTGATCGCCCGCACCCTGCAGATCCAGCGGATCCGCGCCAGCCTCGACCCGCGCCTCGTAGGCCGTGTCCACACCCTGGGCGATGTCCGGCGACTGCGCACCGATCGAGACCTCGACGCCGCAGGAGTTGCCGTCGAAGCCCTTCGTGGAGGAGTCGTAACCAATGTCCAGGATCGTCTTACGCACGATCGAGGGAATGTCGGCGTAGGCCTTGGTGGTCACCTCACCGGCAACATGGACCAGGCCGGTGGTGACCATGGTCTCGACCGCGACACGGGAGGTGGGGTCCTGCTCCAGCAAAGCATCCAGGACCGCGTCACTGATCTGGTCACAGATCTTGTCGGGGTGCCCCTCGGTGACGGACTCGGAGGTGAACAAACGGTCAGACACAGAACTCCCGATCGAGCATCCGGCAACGGTCATGACGGAACCCCACGGCGCTGCGTGATCCCGAAGACCGCAGCGTCGCAGGGTGAGAGCCCGGGAACTGGCTGAACTCGTGAGTCTTGGGGCGAACGTAGGGGTCAAGAGGCGGGCAGTTCGGGCCATCCCAGCAACTTGCGTAGCTGGCGTCTCAGTCTCACGGCATGGACAACGATGAACCTCGCCCCACCGCGCGGCCTTGTACGGGCATGGACCACGCACAATCTGGGTCCCAGGCGACCGCGGTGGGGTCTTTGCGCAGGTCAACGGCCATTTCGTTGCTCGACCGCGTTCTTCGTCAGGGTACTTCCTGGCGCAGCCATAAGTCTGCGCGTCCCTCGCAAGAGTTACAAACCGACTCCTCCTGGAGTGACGTGAGCGTCCCGGCGCCACTCCTAATGTCGTTCACGTCGCTGCGACACGGGTCGCAGCTCGAACAGGGGAGTTCATCGTGGCGGGCAAGAAGAATCTGGCGTCGGGTGTGCGGCGGGCAACGTTCACGGCAGTCGCTCTGGCAACGTGCCTGACTGCTGCGACGGGAGCGGGTGCGGCCTTCGCGTCCTAGACGAGCGTGCGCTCGGCCTCAGCGGAGACGAAGCCGAAGCTGGCCTCGGTAATGGATCAGGCTGTGGCAGCTGGTGTTCCTAGCAGCATCGTGCGGGTGGACACTGGTAGGGGGAAGCCGCTGACCATCAGCCGGCAGGCGCGCTGGAGCGTCAATGACCACAAGCTGGCGGCGGACGACCGCTTCCGGATGGCCTCCAACACCAAGACTGTCACCGCCACGCTGGTTCTGCAGATGGTCGCCGAGCGCCGGCTCGGGCTGGACGACTCGGTCGAGAAGTGGCTGCCCGGCGTCATTCCCAACGGCGAGAACATGACGCTGCGGATGTTGCTAAACCACACCAGCGGCCTGTTCGACTATGCCTGGGACCCCCAGTCGCTAACGGTGATGACTGGGCAGTCCGATGTCTACCCCGCCCCGCTGGAGCTGATCGCTGTGGCGACCAGCCACCCGGTGCACTTCGCCCCGGGCGAGGGCTACTCGTACAGCAACACCGGGTACATCGCCCTTGGCCTGATTCTGGAGAAGGTGAGCGGGCGCTCTCTGCCCAGCTTGATCCAGCAGCGGATCGTCAAGCCTCTGGGGCTGAAAGACACCTACATGCCAGCCAATACTTCCACTGAGAAGCAGGATTCGCAGCTGGCTCACGGGTATGAGCCGGATGCAGCTCATCTGGCGCCGCTGATCGAGCACTTGGGCGTTGAGGTGCCGGAAGGGTTCGGGTTCGTCGGTCCGGCCCGGGGGAAGCGGGTCGATGTCACCGCGATCAACCCGAACTGGAACTGGGCGGCCGGCTCGATGGTCTCCACCGCGAAAGACTGGGCCACGTTCGATCGGGCCCTGCTGTCCGGCCGGTTGCTGCCCCAGGCTCAGCTCAACCAGATGCGCACCACTGTGGACGACGGCAGCGGCACGTCCCGCTACGGGCTGGGGCTGGAAGAAGTGCACAGCTCGTGCGGCACCGTCTGGGGCCACGAGGGATCGCTGCCCGGCTACCGCAGCTACAACTACACGGACAAGGTCGGCAAGCGCACAGTGTCGGTGCTGAACACGACCCACTTCGGGCTGCAGGCCGACCCGAAGGCCGGCGCCGCAGAAGCTGCGCTGGTGGATGCCGCGATCTGCACGATGCTCGGCAAGCCCATCCCCGCGCGCAGCTCCGGGTAGACCAGACGCTCCGAACAGTCTCGGCCCGACCGTGCTCGTCGAACCTCATGCCCCAACCCGGTAAACCTCTCCCCCCACCCCGCGGCCTTGTACGGGCATGACCCACGCACAAGGGGAAGGATTGCCCAGATGCCCGCAGGCGCCCTCAAGGGGAGAGAGACGGCTCTGAGTTTCGAGGAGTTCTACCGTCAGGAGTTCCCCCGGATGGTCACGCTGGCCGCCCTGGTCTCGAACAGCTCGGCGATGGCCGAGGACGTGGCCCAGGAGGCCCTGCTGAAGGCTGAGCAGAACTGGGACACCGTCCGGCAGTACGAGTGGCCCGGTGCCTGGCTGCGAAGGGTGACGATCAATATGGCCTCCAAGCGGCTGCGCCGGGCCCGGGCCGAGGCGGCTGCACTGCTGCGGCTGGGGCCACCGCCCCCGGTGATCCGCTCCGGACCTGAGGAGCTGGACCGGGTGATGGCCGCGATCCGCCAGTTGCCCAAGCAGCAGCGGGCCGTGGTGGTGCTGGTCTAACTGGAAGACCGCAGCGTCAAGGACGTCGCAGAGATCCTGGGCTGCGCAGAGGGCACCGCCAAGGCCCACCTGTTCCGAGCGCGCACCCGACTGGCCACGATCCTGAGCGAGGAGGACTCCCGATGAACGACAGCGACCTGGACGACCGGATTCGTGCCGCCCTGCACGAACGGCACGCCCGCACCCACGAATCACTAGAACAAAGGACGTCCGTCGCGCCTCGATCAGAAAGGTCACCAAGGATGCGGGCCTACAAGGTTCTGGTCCCAGCCCTCGCCGCCGTCGCTGTCCTGGCCGTGCTCCTGGGCACCGGCATCCTGGGCAAGGCCCAGAACGAGTCGGCGCCGGCCTCCCCCACCCCGACGCTGCAGATCCCCGAGGTCGAGGGACCCAGCCAGGCCCGGAATGACTACCTGCGCGACGACGTCTACGCAGTGGTGGCCGACCTGCCGCTGAAGCAGCGGGTCGGCAAGATCATTGCTCCGGCGGTGAGCACCCCGGAGGGCCTCTGGGTGCTCAGCAGCCCGGTCTTTCAGGAAGCGCCGGCCGTCGACGAGGAGGGTTGCCTGCCCCAGGACCGGGCCATTCCGATCTACGACCTCTGCGACCTGAGCGAGTACAGCGAACTGCTGTTGTTGTCGCAGGACGGCAGCCGCATCCTGCGAGCCTTTCCGCAGGCCGGTGGAGTGAGTGTGTCCGAGACCGTGAGCATCAACAGGAGGGAACCCCTCAGCACCGCATCCACCTGGTTCACGGTGACGCCCGACGCGGTGTACTGCGGCAACAACACCTCGGACGACCCCAACCACGACACCGTCCTGTGCCGAATCGACCGCGAGAACTATGACGTCGACGGCCTGGTCCTGAACTGCGAGGAGTTCAAGGCGAAGGGCGGGTGCCAAAGGATCGTGGCCAGGTCGGAGGCCGAGTACCTCCTTCTACCGGGAGAGTGGCAGTCCGGCCCGATCGTCAAGGACGCGGCCGGCGTGAAGCAGGACGCCAACGGCGAGCTCCAGATCATCGATGCCGACGGCACCCCCCGAGCTGTGCTTTCCACCGGCTCAAAGTTCCAGGTGACCAGCGTCCTCGACTGACGGGCTCATCCCGACAAGTCGCTCACGTCTGTGGGAGTCTCTTTCGCGAGACTCCCACAGACGCCTGTCCCCACGACGGCCTGTCACCGCACAGGCTGAACGATCTCCGTCTCCCACAGAGCCGGGTCCGGCTGCTCCCCCGGGTCAGTCAAGTACGTCTCCCACGGCGCACCCGCCGCGCTCAAACCCTGCTCTCGCATCCACTTCTCAATCCCCTGATACGACTCCTGCAGGGTCTCGTACGGCCCCCGATGAATGGCCGTCGCCGCCCGCCCAGCCGGGATCTCGATCGCCTCGACCCCCTCGGGCAGCTCGACCGATGCGGGCTCGACGATCGTGATCCCACCCTCGATGACGAGCGACCCCATGCCCATCTCCGGATAGCGAGCGAACGGCGGGCCGGCGATCGCCAGCCCCTCTCGCTGAACAAACTCGAACACGGTGGGCAGAATCTCCCCCAGCGCGGTCGCGATCTCGTCGCGCGTGACCCGCCGGCGCATCATCAGCGCATGGATGGTCGGCAGTTCACGGACCGATACATCAAGAGACACAGCAGCTTTCCTCTCGGTAAGACTTACGCGGTAAAGGCCAAGACACGGCGCCGCCGAGCCGGCCGCCAAGGCGTGCACGGCAGCCGCACCCGGAACATCCACATGCAACCCCCGCACGCGGTAACTCCGCGGGCTGCGCCCAAAGTGACGCGTGAAGGCCCGGCTGAACACCTCATGGCTACGGAACCCATGCCGAGCGGCAATCACCGACACAGGACGACCGGAAGCCACCAGCTCCCCCGCGGCCCGAGCCAGCCGCACCCGCATCGCGTACGCCTTCGGCGTCTCACCGGTCAGCTGCCGCAGCCGCCGATGCAGGTCGAACCGCGACCGGTGGGCCCACCCCGCCAAGGTGCCCAGCGAGACGTCCTCACTCAGCCGCGCGTTGACGACGGCCAGGAGGTGCAACAGTTCGCGAGTGCGCGGCGACACCCTGTGACCGTACCAACCCAGCGGCGCCCAAACTTGACGATTCTTGCGCTACCGGCGAGCAGAAAACTGTCCGACCGCTCAGCTCCGCTTCGAGAGGGCGACCCGAGCAAGCAGCACGACCCCACCAAGAATCATTGCGTAGAAACAGATCTGGAGAGCACCGCCGCCAATATTGGGCCCACCCCAGGTCTCCGGAAACTGCCGAAACGCCCACTCGTTGGTGACCGCACCCGCGATGCCACAGACCAACAGGACAATCGCCCAGCGCTTCACTTCTTGCCCCTCCTCGGCGTCCAACAGCCAGCCCGAAGCAAGCCCCTGGGCAGGCTCAGGCCTTGTCTGTGTAGTCGCGCACAGGCAGGCCGGTCAAGGCGCCGATCTCAGAGAGGTGCTCGGGCTTCACCTTCGCCAACTGCCTGCGACGACCGGCGCGGGTAACCGCGTACACCGGGTCGCCCGCCAGATCGCGCGTCTGAACCTCGATGAGGTCGCCCACCGGCAGCGTCCAGTTGCGAAACCATCCCTTGACCGCGATCTCCTCCGCTGTGACGACAGTCTGCACTCGCTGGTCGTACCAGCTGCAGAACATCCCGATCGCGGCCAGCATGACCGCCCTCCCCCAGCCGACAACCCAGACCGCCATCACCACCCACACCACCGCGGCCACCGCGGCCACCGCCCACCACCAGGCAGACCAACGGCGGTCCGGTTCCGGCTTCGGGTACACAAGGCGCGTCACGCCGTCTCCCCCTGGCCGTGCTCGTCGAGCCAGCGCTGCGCCCGCTTGGCCTCGAGCCAGATATTGGGAGCCAGGGCGATTGCAATGACCGGGGCAGCGTAGGCCGGGAATCCGCCCGCACCCTCCCCGTCGTCGATCAGGAACCGCAGCGGCAGGAGAGTTACCCCGATCGGGCCGAGCACGTAGGCCACCCACCGACTGCTGACCGACCGATGAGCCATGTCACGGGCGACCTCAAGATGCTCGCCCACCGGCTGATTGGTCCGGATGGCCTTCGAGATCCGCCAGCGCTCGGTCCAGCTCAGCCCCCAAGAAAGCGGCGGCTGCACCGCCCGCGCACCCCATCGGCGAGCCCAGAGCAGCGCACCCACGACGAGCAGCGCAGGGACGGCCGAAGCAGCCAGGATGATCCAGCTCCCGGCTGGCAGATCGTCCATAGACCTGGTTGAAGCGAAGCTCACCAGGGCCATTGCCGGGACCAGAAGAACGAACAGCGGCGAAGCTATTACGAAGAAGCGCTTTTGGCGTCGGCGGGCTACGACTGCCAGGTCGGGATCGGCCACCGAATCATGATCACGTAAGGTCGGACAAACCACACTTTGAGACCCAGGCTCGGGAGCAGCGTCGAATGAGCGAATTGCGTTTCGAGCGTTCCGGCAGCCGAGGGCTCCGATCGGGCAGCCATCACCCGCCTGCTGAACCCGAACGATCCGGACTGAGCTGCTTGGAGCCACCGGTGGATACTCCGGCCCGTGACACACGCACGAGGGATCGGCCGGCGCAGACTGTTCGCCTTGATGGTTTCAGCGGTCGCCGCCACGGCGGTCGTGGCATCCGTGATGGTGTACGTCCTCGCGATCCGCGCCTCCGATGCGCTGGCCGGCCCGACGACCGAGACGATCACCGGCTTGACCATGGACGTAGATGATGTTGCGACGTGGGGCATGCTGCTCGTCTGGAACACCGGGGACTCGCCGATCGTGCTGGAAGACTTGACGCTGAATCCCGACCAGGACACCAGTCAGGTACAGGACCCGATCGAGGTCCAGCGCCTGCAGGTCGTACCCACCGAGTCTCTGAAAGGCGAGACGACGATTGGCATGTCCGCCGGCGCCGGAGAGAAGGTCATCCCTGAGGCCAAGCGCTCGCCGTTGGCCGGTTACGAACTGGCGCCTGGCGTCAGAGTGTCGGTGCTGGTCCAGTACCGGGCGCTGAAAGAAGGAGCTCGGAAGTACGACACGGTGACGATGGCATACAAGGAGGGTCGTCGTTCAGGAAGTCTGACGCTCACGCAGGGGCTTTCGGTGTGCGCTCCGTCAGACAAACCCTGCCCCTTCGACTAGTCCCCCACCTCTTCGAGGAATGACCAGATGCTCTCGATGAGCTCGCGCGGCCTCTCGATCTGCGGGAGGTGTCCCGCCTCGGTGATCAGAGCGAAACGCGCGCCGGGGATCGCAGCCGCAAACACCCGTCCATAATTGGGATTTGCGATCTGGTCGGCCTCGCCCCAGAGCACCAGGGTCGGTGCCGTGACGCGGGCGAGCCGGCCGGCCAGGGTGGGGTCGGTCATCTCGGGGGCGTAGGCCATCAGGGTCTGGCGGTTGCCGGCCATGCGGGCCAGGGCCTCTGGCGGCAGCTTGGTCGGGTCGAGCCCGTAGGTCTCCGGGTCGTGGTAGCTCAGCTTGGCGACCTGGTCGGGCCAGAGCGATGCCGCCACCTTAGGGCGCGGCGCGGCAGCTGAGTAAGCATGCTTAGTCGGGTGGTCACGGCCCTGACGGACGTGAGCCGATCCAGGCCGCGACCATCCGTCGAGCCCGGCTGCTACTTCTTCTTCTTGCCGGACTTCTTGTTCTTGCCCTTCTTGTCCTTGCTGTCCTTCTTCTTCGCCATTGGAGCTCCTCCTTGATCGCCAACAGGTGAGCTCTGCCCATCGGCGAAGATCCGCATCGGCTTGAGCAGCGGGCCCGGGGTCATCCTTTGGCGCACCCCCATCCTGCGACTTCGGACGGACGCACTTGCCCGCCTGCCCGCCTAGTTTCGTGCTCACCGAGAAACACCCCTTCTCAGCCCAGGAGCACAGAAGCCATGACGAACGCGAGCAGCAACGGCAACCACGGCAGCACGAACCCGCTCCAGCTCATCGCCAGTAGCCGACCGGCCCAGGTCTACCTGGCCGCGGTCGCCGCGACCGGCCTGTTCGTCGCCGTCTCCCAAGCCACCCACACCGCTCCGGACGCCAACCTGGCGGGGGTCTGGGCCCTCTTCGTCACCCTGCCCTGGTCGCTGCCCGCCACCATGGCCCTGCCGGACCTGGGCGAGAGCGGCAACGTCGCAGCCTTCGCCGGCGTCGTCGCCCTCAGCGCCGTGGTGAACGCGACCCTGATCGCGTGGGTCACCCGCACAAGCCGCAACCGCCGTTCTTGACCGGGCTTTGGCCCTGCCGCAGACGACCAGCGCCTGTAGTAACGCGCCAGGCCAGCTTTCTGCGATGAGGACAGCGGGTTCGAGGGCTATGGGATCGCCCGGTAACGACTTTCGCGGCGCCCTTGGCTGCCGACCAGGACGACCAGACCGGCCTCACGCATCTGCTGAAGCGCGTACTGAACCTGCCTGGCCGTCAATCCGGTGGCGATTACCAATTCGGACGCCGACTTTTCGCCCGTCTGCAGTTGCCGCTTGATGGTTTCCCAATGGATACGGCGCCCTGCACCGGTGTTGTTGACGATTGTCGGTTGTGGCTGCGTCCGAGGAGCGACGTGTGGCTCGTGTGTCGACGAGGTCAGCGGCGACGTGGTGCGGGAACCCGCGTCTTGTTGGCCAGTCAGCGCATCTGGAAGTCGGTAGATGCGCTGGCCGCGCTCCCCTTCAGCTGTTGCAACACCTGCTTCGACGAGCCCGGCAAGTTCGGTCCGGGCTTCGCGTGAATCCATGGGGAAGGTCTCACGGAACGTCTGGTTCGTCCAGGTTTGACCGTGCCGCATGGCGACCAGTGCGTGCCGTTGGCGGTCGCTGAGCGACGCGGCGGCCGGAAGAGCGGCCAGCCAAGTCAGGTCGTCGGCCGCTAGCAGCGCATGGTTGGGGACTGCGACAGTGAAACTGATGCCTTGATCGTGGAACCGGGGCGGCACCATTCCTGCATTGCGCAAACTTTCCAGGACGGCCGGGATACCGGACGCGAGAGCTTCCACGACACGGTTGCCCTCCTGGCTGCGCACGTTCTGGCAGATTCTCAACAGGTGGCCGTTACGGGCTGACGTGACACCGCTCTTGCCGAGTCGATCGACAGTAATACCCCACAGGCCGCCAGGATTGGACAAGATCAACTGTCGCTCATCCAGCCGCAGAGTGATGGCCTGAGTTAGGGCATACGGCCCGACATCGCGGTGTATCAGCGCGTTGGAAAGCAACTCTCGAACAGCCTCGACCGGGAACTCGGGTTCGTCCCGGGCCTGTCCGTCGATGCCGAACCGGACCCTGGTGCGAGTGTTGCGCTGTACCCATCGCAATGCCTCGTCCAGCATCAACGGCAGCGGGCCGTCAAAGCGGCGCACATCGGCGGCGCGGGTGCCTGCCGGATCACTGCTGCGGGGCGCCACAGATGCCTGAATCACACAGTTCGGAACATGTTGCTGCGGATAGGTTCCCAGCGCGAGAAGACCGGCAAGGCTGAGTACGCGATCAGTGCCCGTCGTGACGCCGGTGCGATAGAGGATCTGCTCGTCAGACATCGCCCCCAGCGCGGTAGAGGAAGCGCGACACGACGTCAAGTAGGAGGCCAGCAGGTCGGCGCGCAGGTCGGCCGTGGTGGTTCCCGGCACAGGTTGCTGATCGAAGACGGGGGTACTGCGATTCGCAACGAAGGCCTGTTCCTCAACCTGTGACAGTTCGTAGTCCCCATCGTAGGAACGCAGGTAGGCCTTTCCAGACGAGAGAACCCGGCAGGGCTTGCCGTGGGCCGGCTGTTCGTGGATTTTCACGACCAGGACGGCGACGCCTTCGAAAGTCAGATCCCAGGCCTCGAAGGTGACCGGCGGATCGAGAGCCTGGCGGGCCTTGGTCGCCAGGGTTGCCTTGCATGCGGCGGCGTCGTACACGCCGACAGCAGCAAAGCCTGACCTCTCGTCCAGCCCGAAGACGATCGTTCCCCCACCGGGCGTGTTCGCGAAGGCGGACACTGTAGGCAGCACGCTGTCTGGGAACCCACCCGCGGCCCGCTTGACCTCGACTTCAGGGGTGTCACTGCCCTCCTGACGAAGGTCAGACACCAGCGAGGCCAGTTCCTCAACATGCACGATCGAAATATACAACGGCGTTTTGTAGAAGTGGGCTGTTTTGTAGAAGTGCGTTGCGAGCGATCTTGACGATTACCCCACAACCCCTCAGGAACCCGTCACGCTCGCAGCAGGGATGGCGTCAACCTGCTCCACCAGATTGGACGTGTCAGCAAAACGGCCCGTCTGGAAGGCAATTCTGTGGCTACGTTCCTCTACCGGGTGGGTGCCCTGGCAGCTCGCCGCCGGCTCACCTTCCTGAGCCTGTCCCTGACATCGGTGCTGGTGGTGCTGGGGTTGGCCCTCAGCTTCCCCGGTTCGTTCGAGTCCGGCAGCTCGATCCCGGGCTCCCCCGCCCAGGCTGCCCTGGAGAAGATGGACCGGCACTTCCCGGAAGACGGCGGGATCAGCGGAGACGTGGTCTTCCAGGCTCCGTTGGGGGCCAAGATCACGGACGATGCGGTTGCTCAGCAGATCCAGGCCACCGTGGAGCGGCTTCAGGGGGCCGAGAAGGTCGTTGAGGTGGGTGACCCGTCTCCGGAGGTCTCCGAAGACGGTCGGGTTGCGGTCACGTCGCTGAGCCTGGACGTTCCGGCCGGCGAAGAGGTCGAGCCGGCCCTGCAGGAGGCGGTGCGTGCGGCGGGGGCCGACTACAACCGCCAATTTGAAGACGCCGGGGGCCTGGTTCTGTTCGGAGGTGACGCCTTTGAGGAGGAGCACGCACCGTTCGGGCCTACCGAGGTCATTGGTATCGGCGTGGCTCTGCTGGTCATGCTCATCACCTTCGGCTCGATGGTTGCCGCCGGGATCCCGCTGCTGACTGCAGTGTTGGGCGTGGGCGGCACGGTGGGGGCCACGCTGCTGGTGGCCAACCAGTTCTCGGTCAACCAGAACGCGCTGACGCTGTCGATCATGCTGGGCCTGGCGGTGGGCATTGACTATGCGCTGCTGATTCTTTCGCGGCACCGGGGCCAGCTGGCCCGGGGTATGAGCGTGGCCGAGTCGGTGGCGATGGCCACGGCGACGGCTGGTAGCGCGGTGGTGTTCGCTGGGCTGACCGTCATCATCGCCCTGTCCGGGCTCGTGGTGGCCGGGGTGCCGATGCTGACCTCGATGGGTCTGGCCTCGGCCGGTGCGGTGGCTGTCGCGGTGCTGCTGGCCCTGACCATGCTGCCGGCGCTGATGGCGCTGGCCGGCGAGAAGATGCGCCCGAAGCCGAATTCCCGCGCTGCCCGCCGTGAACTGAACTCCGAGGCTCGGACCTGGTCGGTTCGCTGGGTGAGCGCCGTAACCCGCTACCCCCGCACTGTCGTGCTGGCAGTCGTCCTTGGCTTGGGTGTTGTTGCTGTGCCGGCCGCCCAGCTGGAGCTGGCTCTGAACGACAACGGTTCGGCGGCAGCGTCTTCCGAGCCCCGCAAGGCCTACGACCTCATTTCCGACGCATTCGGGCCGGGCGCCAACGGCCCGCTGGCCATCCTGGTCGAGGGCGACTCCCCGGCTCAGATCCAGACCACCGCTGAGAGCGTGGCCGCGGCTGTTGAGCAGGTTCCCGGGGTGGCCGGAGTGAGCCCGGTACAGATGGCGCCCGACGAGCAGGCCGCGATGGTCGGCATCATCCCCGAGACCGGTCCCCGTGACAGCGAGACCAACGCCCTGGTCGCGGAGCTGCGCTCAACCCTAGAACCGATCAGTGCTCAGACCGGCGACTACGCGGCGGTCACCGGCCTGACCGCGGTCAGCATCGACGTGAACGACAAGCTCAACGGCGCTCTGCTGCCCTTCACGATCGTGGTGGTCGGGCTGTCGCTCCTGCTGCTGATGATCGCCTTCCGCTCCTGGACCATCCCGCTCAAGGCCACGTCCGGCTTCCTGCTCTCGGTCGCCGCAGCGTTCGGCGCGATGGTGGCGGTGTTCCAGTGGGGTTGGCTGGCCGGGCCGCTGGGTGTGCCTTCCGAGGGACCGGTGGCCAGCTTCGTGCCGATCATCATCATGGCGGTGCTGTTCGGCCTGGCCATGGACTACGAAGTCTTCCTCGTCTCGGCCATGCGTGAGCACTACGCCCGTCACCGCGACGCCGACGCAGCGATCGTGGCCGGGGGCCGCAGCGCCGGGCGGGTGGTGGTGGCCGCGGCCGCAATCATGATCGCGGTGTTCGTCAGCTTCCTGTTCTCGCACGACCCGAACATCATGCCGATCGCCTTCGCCCTGGGCTTCGGGGTGCTGATCGACGCCTTCGTGGTGCGGCTGACCCTGGTGCCGGCGGTGATGAAGCTTCTGGGTGAGCGCGCCTGGCGGCTGCCGCGCTGGCTGGACCGGATCGTGCCGAACGTGGACGTGGAGGGGCACGAGCTGACGAAGAACCGGCCCGCGGATCGCGAACCTGAGCTGGTGAGCTGAGGTTCTACGGCAAATTTGAGGACGATGCCCGCCCACCTTTGGTGGGCGGGCATCGTCGTGCGCGGGGAGACTTCACTCGGTGAACTCGGTGCAGGTGATCACGCCTTCCAGGCGGCCGACGGCCAGGTCGTCGGGGCGGATCAGGAAGCGCCCGATGTAGACCTCGTCGATCTGGAACTGGGCTAGCGGCAGCCACTCCCCCATCACCCGGTGCGTCTCCTGCTCCAGAAGATGGTCTTTCGCGCTCTCACCGGTACTCACCTCTACCTTTTCGCGGGCCATCGCCACCTCGGGTGTCTCGTACAGGTGCGGGGTGCTCAGCTCGGAGATGTGCATGGAGTAGCCGCCCAGCTGGCAGTCGCAGTCTTCGCCGGCCGGCCACAGCTCTTGGGCCAGGGCGCAGAGGTCTTGGCGGTGCGGCAGGTCTTGCACCAATTCCCGCTGGAACGCGGACAGGTCGGCCTCGTCTCTGCTCAGCCATTCGGGCAGGTCGGCGCGCACCCAGGCGTACAGCTCGCGCTGCGGCCTGACGAAGTTGCGTTCCCAGTCGGAGAACATGCTTTCGGCGTGCTCGGGCTCGGCCGCCTCGACGGTTTCTGCGCCCAGCGGCACGTAGATGGCCTGCGCGTGCTGCTGATCCTTGGCGTCGCTCTCGTAGTCGTCTTCGTGGTGCAGGAAGAACAGCATCGTGCCGGTCGGCGGTATGGGCAGACCCTCGACCTGGGGCAGGGCCGCACAGTCGTACGAAACGACGAACGGCAGCGGCCCGTACTCGGAACGCGGCCATTCCAGGCCCACCGGCAGGCTTGGCAGGCCCCCGTTCCGCCCGACAACGGGGCCGTTCACCCGTCCATTCGTACCGATCGCGAACCGCAGGAACCGCGTGAAAGATTCGGCCTCGCTGGGGCTGTGACCTCGCTCTACGGCCGCACGGACGAACTGTTCACGACGACTCATGGCGCACGCTCCGAACCTGGTGACGGTACAGCCAGCTATACCAATAGTGGGTAGATGCCGGGATCGTTCCACTCGGCCCGTCGAAAATAGCGTTCAGGGCATGACAACGACGCAGAAGTTCCGGAAAGTGACCGTCGCCGTCGGCGCTGCCGCGGTGCTCGCCTCCAGTGGGGCGCTCGCCGCTTCTGCGGCCCTGCCGGCCTCGGCGACCGCCCAGCCGACGGGTGCCAACGCCGAATCCGACGGCTGGCAGGGCATCGTGCGCGAAAAGGTCCGGATCGACTTCGGTCAGGGCTGGGTGACAGAGGGCGAGCTGACCTATCCGAAGGGTGCGCAGGGCAAGCTGCCGGTGGTGGTGATGCTGCACGGCAGCGGCCACAACGACATGAATCAGACCCTGCCCGACGGCAAGGGCTCCACCTTCGTGCCGCTCGCCCAGGCCGCCAGCCGCGAAGGGTTCGCCACCCTGCGGTTCAACAAGCGCGGCGTGACCGGCGTCGGGCCGGTGGAGACCAAGGACCCGGCCCAGCTGAACCCCAAGAACCCCTACACCCGGATCCAGAAGGACGCGGCCGCCGCGATCCGGTTCGCTGCCAAGTCACCCAAGGTCGACGCGTCCAAGATCTTCCTGCTCGGCCACAGCGAAGGCACCAACGTGGCCGCCAACCTGGCCGCCGACCCCAAGCGCTACGACATCCCCAAGCCCGCCGGTGTGGTCGAGATGGGCGTGGTCGGGCTGGAGCTGAAGCAGCTGCTCACGCTGCAGATCTTCGGGCGCCTGCTGCTGCAGCTGCACGACGAGTTCGACGTGAACGCCGACGGCCAGCTCACCGCCCGCGAGGCCAAGGACGGCCTGGTCGGCCAGCCCAAGGAGGTGGCCGAGCAGTTCCGGCCGATCCTGCTCGACGGCAAGGGCAAGGTGCTGGCCAGCACCGACAAGAACCGCGACGGCAAGGTCTCGATCGACGCCGAGGCGGGCGCGGTGCTGCGCAAGGTCACGGGCATCGGCAGCTACCCGAACGTGCCCGGCTTCGACAAGCCCCTGGTCGACTACATCAACGACCTCAGCCGCTTCCCCACCGTCTCCGAGGCCCTGCCCAAGTACTCCGGCCCGGTCCTGATGCTCAACGGCGAGAACGACCTGCAGACCCCGGCCCGCGCCGCCCTGGCCGCCGACGCCGCCGTGGCCAAGGCCGGCAACAAGGACCACAAGATCGTGATCTACCCGGGCATGGCCCACACCATGAACACCACGCCCAAGTTCACCCCCGAATTCGGTGAGCCCGACCGCAAGGTCGTCAACGACGTGAGCAAGTGGTTGAAGGCCCACCGCTGAACCAGCGTCACCGACGGCCACTCTTCCCCGGTGGCCGTCGGTGCTCTGCGTCTAGGTGCAGGACACGACCTAGGTGCAGGCGCTGAAGGTGAAGGCGAACGACGACCGCACCAGGCCCGTGCAGGTCTCGGTGCGGACCTCGTTCGGCCCGAACTTGTCCTCGGTCGTGTCGGTGACCACCTGCACCTCGCCCGCGCCCAGATGCCGATAGACCTGCTTGATCGGATCGCCCTCGGTGGTCAAGAAGGTGATCTTGAGGATGGCCTGCTCGTCTGCCTTCACCGCGTCGAGCAGGCAGGTGGCGGCGGGAGTGTTGAGGCGCTCGTTCTGGCCGATCTCGTGGTCGCCGCAGTCGGTCGCGGCCTGCTGGGACGCCTCTGCGGTGACCACCTCGACGGTGTTGTCGGCGCCGCAACCGGCAAGCAGAAGAACCAACCCCAGGCCCAGGGCGGTCGTGCGTCGCATCGGTTCTCCAACCGCTTGGCCGAGCCTTCGTTGTACACCATGACGACCGGTCGAGTCAGGGCCCGAGAAGGGCAGCGGGGACAACGGCTATCCCGTCCGGTCGACGGTAGGCAAAGCGTCCCGTCGTGATCACGGCTGCATCCGCCAGACGGTCTCCGATCATCTCGCGAAGCCAATGCAGATGTTTCACGTCCTCTGCCTGGACCTCACCGTCAAGCTTGACCTCCAAGGCGACAATCCGCTGATCCTCGCCTTCGACTATCAGATCGACCTCGCGCTGTCCCGCCGTGCGAAGATGAAATGTCTCGGCCTGAGCATGCTGCGCATAGGTTTTCACAGACAGGGTGACGAGAGATTCGAACAGAGCACCCAGCAGTGTTCCATCACGAGGCAGCACGTCCCCGGGTGCCCCGCCCGTGCTCAGTAGAGTCCGCTCGGAGGCGCGCAGTAAGCGAGCTGCCAAGGCGGTGTCAGCCAAGTGATGCTTGGGCCGCTGGGTCAGTCTGGAGAAAGGATTGTTACTCGGAACCCATCCGGGCACCGGATCAAGCAGCCACAGTTGCTCTAGCACCGCTCGATAGGCCTGAGTAGTTGTCTTGGCCGGCTTGCTGGCGTCTGCTGGTGTCGCAGCATCCAGAATGACCGAGTAGGCGGCGGTCGAGGACGTCGCTGCCGCATAAGCGGCAAGCCACGTTTTCAACGTCTGCGGAACGCGGACGTCATGCCCCTGCTGCGGAAAGTCTTTCTGCACCAACGCGTCGAGGTAGCCGTCCAGTAGCGCGTTACGGACCCTCTGACTCAGAGGGTGGATGGCCGGGAACCCGGACGCCAGGATCTCGTGCACGTATTCCGCGAGCCCGATCGGGCTCTCCCCATCGATGGCGATCGGAGGATCGCTCTGGAGCATCTTGCTCAGCGAAACCGTCGGCGAGACCAGATCGCGCTCGGCGAGGGACAACGGGCGCATCCGCCGGGTCACGATCCGCCCGGCCCCGGAATGCACGGGATGCCCAAGGGGCACGGCTGAGCCCGTGAGCAGGAACCGGCCCGGGCTCGGGTTCGCGTCCACTGCCCGACGAACGAAGTCCCAGACGGAGGCCCAGTGCTGCCACTCATCGACGAGTACCGGCGCGTCGGCCGTGCCGAGGCGCTCAGGGTCGGCGCGAAGCAGCGTCATCTCCGCGGGGTTGTCCAACCGGAACTGGGTGTTGGCCCGCTGCCGGGCCGTGCTGGTCTTTCCCACACCCTTGGCTCCGTCCAGCGCGATGGCGGGTAGCCCTGTGAGGAGCTCGTCCAACTCATCATCGATGACTCTTCGCCGGTAGTCCGGCCAGGCAAGACGCCCCGCTTCGGGCCGTTGGTCGCCTCGACTCATCAGTGCGTTCGCCTCCACAGTGGGTAACCGCCTCTCAGGCTAGCATCCCGTTTGCAGGCTCCCCAGCATCCCATTTACAGGCTCGCTAGCATCCCATTTGCAGGCTTCCTAGCATCCCATTTGCAGGCCGCCCAGCATCCCGCCTGCAGCATCGTCTTGGCGGTCGGCAGTCCGTCACCGCAGTCTCGAGGTGTACGCCGTGTACCAGGCGTACACCTCACTCGATTGCCTTCCCGAGCCCCGGCCGTCGTGGCGAGAGCGCAGGCTCGGCCGAGCGGGATCTGGGTGAACCATCGAACGCCGGCCTCCGTGTCTTCAGGTGCATCGCAGATCTGTGGCAAGCCTGGAGGGCGAAAGAGATGAGCTTTTCCGTACCTGATGTAGCCCCCGGAACCGAGAAGGTGGGGGCCCTGCACGTGCCGGCCGGGCAGGGGCTGACCAAGTGGGTTTCCGGGGACAGCTACACGATGAAGGTCACCCGTGGTCAGACCAGCGGGCGGCTGGGGTTCATCGAGGCGGTCGTGCCGCCCGGGGGTGGGCCGGTGGCGCACGCCCACACCGACGAGGACGAGACCTTCTACCTGCTTGAGGGCGAGCTGGAGTTCCTCGACGGGGAGCAGAAGTTCGTGGCTGGGCCCGGTGACTTCGTGTACGTGCCGCGGGGGCACCGTCACCGGTTCAAGAACATCAGCAAGAGCAACACGAAGATGCTGTTCTTCTACACCCCGGGTGGGCCCGAGGAGTTCTTTGTCGACGCCGGTGAGGACCCGATTCCGGGTCAGCAGCCGCCGCCGTGGGACCTGGCGCGGATCCAGTCGGTGTTGCCGATCGCGGAGCGCACCGGGCTGATCGTGCTTCCTGAGGAGGACTGACCCGGGGGCTATCCCCATCCTCCGCTGTGCGCCGGGGTCTCATGATGGTCTGTGAAGGACACGACTGAGGAGATCATCATGGAAGACTCTGGCCAGGCCCTCCCCCAGTACGGCTC
This sequence comes from Kineosporia sp. NBRC 101677, assembly GCF_030269265.1. Classification (NCBI taxonomy): domain Bacteria; kingdom Bacillati; phylum Actinomycetota; class Actinomycetes; order Kineosporiales; family Kineosporiaceae; genus Kineosporia; species Kineosporia sp. NBRC 101677. Next base: position 175,492 of record NZ_BSTA01000004.1, on the reverse strand, counting down.
CCCTGCCGCAGCGAAGCCGGTACGGAAGTCGCCCGGCTCCTCCTACCGGTCGATCGCGTCGTTCTCGTCTGCGCAGTCGGCCCTGTCGGCCTTCAGCTGGGCCTCCATCGCCGGCACCTTCTCGGCCGGGTCCATGTTCAGCGTCTTGTCGGTGGGCAGCGTGGGCAGCCTGGCCTCGGCGTTCTCGGTCGGCTCGGTGCTGTCGGTGGGCTCGGTCGGCTCGGTGTTGTCGATCGGCAGTGTGGGCGGGGCGGGCGAGGTGTACGGGCTGCCGGTCGGGGAATGGGTCTCGCGCACCTTGCTGTGATCTTGGGTCAGCGTCTGGTCGCGGCGAAGAGGTTGCAGAGCCCACCGGCGCAGGCCCCCACCTGGAAGTCCATGGCCTGCGAGAGGCGCTCGATGCTGCGCTCCGACAGGGTCCAGCCCAGGGGTGCGGTCACGGACGGCTGGGTTGCCGGCGCGACCACCACGAGGGGTGGGATGTCCGACTCGCACGACTCCGCCGGGTCGCAGGGGATCGGGTCGGCGTACTGGGCGTAGGTGCGTTGCCGCAGGGCTGCGTCGCCGGCCAGTTCCTCCTTGGCCCGGGCGGCGATGGGCGGGGCGAGCAGCTCGGACGTGAGGCCGCTGGGCGGGGCTGAGAGGTCGGTGCCGAAGTGGTTCTGCAGGAACACCACGGTCGGCACCACCAGCGACCCGCCCGGCTCGGTCCCGTTCAGAACGCCGAGGTTGTGGGCGCGCACCAGACGCATGAGCTCCGGCCCGAGGTCCACGAGAGTGCCCAGCCCGCTGCCCTCGGCGTAGCCGCCGTCTACCAGTTGCTGCTTGGTCAGATCGTTGCACCCGTCGATCACCCCGCTGGGTGTGACGTAGGGGAAGCGCGCCGACAGCATGGCCGAGGTGCCATTGCGCAGGGCGCCTTTCAGGCAGGGCGTGTACTGGTGCAGAAGGTCGACCGAGCCCGCGGGCAGGCTGCTGTCGGGGGCGTGGCAGTCAGGGTCTCGTTCGGCGCCCGGGGCCGACTCCGAGCCCACCTGCTCGACGCCGGTGGTCAGCTTCAGGTCACTGACGATCATGCGGCAGGCCGTGCCGACCGAGGTTGAATTGAGCAGCAGGTGGCCGGAATCGCCGGTCGACCCCAAGAAGTTCTCGCCCAGCACCGGGGCCAGGGATTCCCAGCGGTGTTCCATCAGACCGGCTCGGTCGAGCCATTTTTCGTTGGGCGTGCCGTCTTGGTCGTTCACCCGGATGCCGGTGGTGCTGGCCAGCAGGTCGCGCACGAGCAGACCGTTGACGGCCGCGGTCAGGGCTCCGGGTTCGGCCAGTTTCTCGGCTGCCTGGGTGTAGCCCTCGCCCCGCGCCAACGCAAGTCCGAGCGAGCCACCGCTGACGCCGCTAGATAAGAAAATCGGCCGCGGGCCGCAGTGCTGGGCCAGCCGGTCAACACCGTAGGCCGTCCAGACCGCAGCGCGGATACCACCTCCGGCCGCAGCCACGAGCACGAGAGGCCGCACGGGGTGCCCGGCCACATCGTTGGCGCCGACGCACCCGCCCTCTTGCTGTAGCCATTGATCGAACGCCTCAGCCAGTAGCGGTCTTTGGCTGACCGCGAGCTCAGCCTGATCGGCGTTGGACACCACTCGAACACGGTGCACGTCGACGTCGCCTCCGCCCAGGGAGGCCAGGAAGGGCACGAGGAAGAGCAGGGTCAGCAGCGGGGTGTGTTTGAGCCCGAAGAGCCTGAAGACGGGTAGTGGATCGTTGCGCTGCACGGTCAGGACAGCGAGGGCGGCCAGGGTTACGAGAAAACCGAGGACGGTGGTGGTCGCGCCGATCACGCCGAGCCAGGAAGCTGCGGTGAGGGGTTTGAAGAGCACGAAGATCAGGCCCAGCGCGGCTACCACGCCGAGACCGATTCCCAGTTTCGGCCCCAGGTCGGTCATTACGTCGGGTCGGACCAGATGCTTGGTCTGCCCCTCCCCTCGGTTGAGCGCTTCCTCGGCCTGCGCAACGACCCACCAGACGAGCGCAGACACAAGGCCGCCTACGATCAACGCCAGCGCCGGCCAGACCCCGAACCCGAGGACGGTTGGCGCGGTGTAGGCGCGCACCAGGCCCAGCCCGCCGATCGCCAGCAAAGCCCCGGCCGCGATGTCACCCACCATCCAAACGGTTCGAGCCAGAGGCTCGTCCTGCTTCGGAAGGCTGGGCCCGGCCTGAGGTCTGAACCGGTTGACGAGCCAGGAAAGCCCCGGCACCGCAACAATGGCCGCCACGAAAAGCCCCAACACCCGAAGATCTACGTCACCCATGCCCAGCAAGTCGACAACCAGGCCGCCGACCAGAGCCACCCCGGCGACCGCCAGCCACCACAGGTAGACCGCGCGATCCGGCGCCGGCCTCTGATCCTGCGAAACCCGCTGCCTCCACACCCAAGTGGACCGCAGCCGTCCTGTAAGAAAGACAACAACCGACAACGCGACCAGGGCGAGCACCGCGACCACCGCGTCCTTGACGCCGGTCAGCTCGCCATCCGTCCAAGACCTCACTGCATCGGGGAACTGGTCGCGAATCTCCCCGCCCGGCAGAACGACGAGCCCGCCGATGACGGCAACCACGAAAACCGAGAAACGCTGGATGAAAACGGCCCGCCCGACCCTGCGCAGCCTGGCCAGCCGCGGGCGTCCTCGGTCTGCCCTTTCTTGAGTCAGGCGGCGCACGAGCAGCAAGCCGATAATCAGAGCCAGAACCCAACCAATGGACGCCATGACCCCGGCGAACTTGGCCAGCCCGGCTGCGAACGGGGTGAGTGAGGATTCAGTGCTCTCGGCCAGAGGTGCGCTATAGGTCTCGGCCTCCGTCCGGGTGACCAGCAGAGCGAGCCAGACCACCAGGACGTCGACCACCAGCCACAGGCCGGCCGCGGCCACCAGGACCCAGCCGGTGATTCGACTGGGCTCCAGTGCCCGCCGGGCCAGCAGCAGGGCGCAGCCGAGCGCGACCACGTGCAGGACGACGTACAGCAGCAGCCACCAGCGCAGACCCACCACCGCGATGGCCGCACCGTCGGCGAGTCGCCCGAACGCCTCGTCTCCCGACGGCTCCCACGTCCACAAGCGACTGGGGCCCACAAAGGTCATCAATGAGACGGCCCGATCCTGCTTGTCGCGCAGGGCTCCGGTGAGCCGGTTGATCTCGGCGATGGCTACCACGCAGGCCAGGACCACCGTGACCAGGGTGAGCACGCCGGCCGGTATTCGCGGGGAGGTGTTCTCGGGCTCGGTCCTGCTCACGCTCAGCTCGGGCTTGCCGGCCTTGGTGGGGGCCGCCGCGTTGTCTTGCGACATAGCCATCTCCCTGGCTCTCGCACTGGGGCCGTTCGCAGGCCACTAGCGATAGCAGGAAGACGGGTACACGGGAGGAGCGATTGCCGAACACTGCCCTTTCGGGATTGCCCGGGAGTGCAGCGTCAGGGCTTCACGGGCGGTAGCCGAAGGTCTCGGACCAGCGCTCGGGCGGGACCGCCAGCAGTGCCTGCACCATCTCCTCGGCCGCGGCCTCGGGCTCAGCCAGGTCGCTTCGGAGTTTGAGGAGCTTCTGACTGAACTGCTGCTCTTCGGCTCCCTCGCCCCAGAGCGCGAAAGAGATGACCACGCCTTGATTGTCGGGCCAGGCGGCACCGGCCCCATGGAAGGGAAGATTCGGCGGCAACACCAGATTCAGAGGGAGCAGGCGTTCTCCGACCAGCCGGGCCACCCGTCTGCGCGGCGTCTCCCAGCCCCGGTCCCACCGCACCCGCTCGACCTCGGCAAGGTACTGGTCGCGGTCGAAGTGCAGATCAGGAAGGTCTTTCGGCCGTCCCCAGTCGGGCTTGATCTCTTCGTCCACGACTGGGCCGGCGAAGACGCCCACGTAGTCGCGAAAGTCCAGCCAGGAGATGCGCCGGCCATCAACAGAGGCCACGATCAGCGGCGCGAGCGACCCGCACCCGGCTTCGCCACACCCGCAGCGGACGACCGCCACGCGGCGACCGGAACTGGTTGGAATGAGCGGACAATCCTCACCCAGCATGCTGGAGGGATCGAACCCGCGCCAGCCTGATCTGGATCCCTCGAACGGATCTCGCCCATCGACCCGGATCACCAGGTCGGGCCAGTCGGGGCTGCTTTCTTCCGCGACCTCGAACTGCAGACTCAGAACGGAAAGGCTTGGTGCATTCTGCATCGGATCGGCGTTTTTCGGCACACCGGGAGCCATCGAAGACACGGGTGTCGAGCACCCTCGCGCCTCATTGTGCAGGGTGCCCGATCCGATGACAAGCGCTCAGCGGCGTCGGCTGCCCGGGCTGACCTCGGCCTGCCCACCCACCGACACGTCCTGGCTCTTGCCGCCCCGCCGCACCACCAGGTTGCTCACCGACATCAGCCCGCGCGACACCGGCGTGGGGCCATTGCGCTTCTCGATGCGGTGCGCCACGGCCCGCGCAGCCGCTGCGCCCGCGGGGACGGCAACGGTGAGCAACAGCCAGGTGCGCAGTCGCTTGGTGAGGAACGCCTTCATCAGTACCTCCGGTGATCGGGTCGGAACCTTCGTGAAGCATCCCCCGGGCCCGGCCGGCCAGCGACTCGACGCGATCCCGCTCACGACGAACAAGTCGTTCTCCCATCCGCGTCCCGCCACGTGTGGCGTCGCGCGGTGGGGTGTCGACGCGCGGCGCCCTGGCCACCCGATCCACTCGTTACCGCAAGCGCAAACTCGGATGCTTTGTGTATTCGCGGCCAGGATCGGATTGCCTGTCTACTTGGGTCGCACGATCTATAACTTTGAAGCCAGGATCCGTTACGGATCGTCCAAGCAATCACAAGTGCTAGACCCCACACCCTGACGGTCGGCACGATCGGCCGGATGCAGCCCCACAGGGCCGCCTACTCAGCCGCGCCCATCTGGAGCTACTTCTGGGAGATCGAGCGGATCACTCCCGCGCGGCAGCCGCCGACGTACTGCGGGACGCAGTGACCCGATTCAGCTGGTCCGCCGGCCATTCGATCCGGTCGAAGGCCGCCCGCAGGCGCTGCCCGCGTTCCGGGTGGAGCTGCGTTGCCCAGGCGATACGACCCAGCAGATGAGCCCGGAAGTCGCCGTGCTGGTCGCGGTTCTGACTGTCCGGGCCGAGGCGAACCGCATTGTGCAGCAGGGCCTTCAGCTGGTCGTACTCGGCCCGGGTCAGATTGGGGCGTTCGTTGACAACGATGCCGTTGACCACCTGCCGTTGAAAGGCATGCCGTACGCGGGTCTTGGCCGGCTGCACCGAGAATCCTTCCGCTCGGACGATCCTTTCGACACCGCCGATCAGCCGTATGGCCGCGCGGTCGCTCAGATCACCGGAGAAGGTGAGGTCGTCGGCGTAGCGGGTGTAGGTCAGACCAATGGACGCGGCGAGGCCTGCCAGCCGACGGTCCAGTGCCAGCGCGGCCAGGTTGGCGAGCGCTGGTGAAGTGGGTGCGCCCTGGGGCAGATGGGGGCTGCGCAGGCGGGATCGGATCTCGTTGTGGTCGCCCGTGCTGCGGGGCATGGCCGAGATGACTCGAACCGGGGAACGCGTGGTGCACAGGCCGGTGAGCAGGTGGGCCACTGGTTCTGGGTAGCCGGCCGTGCGGAAGATGCCGTAGATGCGGCCTGCGCTGACGGTGGTGAAGAAGGAGGCCAGGTCCAGGTTGACCACTGTCGGGGCGCCGGTGTGAAGGCGGGCGCCGGTGATGGCACTGCGGCCGGGGGCGAAGCCGTGGGCGGCGGGGTGCACGGGGATCGGGGCCAGGACCTGCTCCAGCAGGGTGCGCTGGATTCTTTTCAGGCGCGGGAGTGGGGCTTCCAGCAGCCGAGGACGTCCTGAGGCAGCGATTGTCCAGAGGTAGCGGTAATGGTGCAGCGGTCCCGGCTTTGCGCGCCGCTGTCTGAACGAGACGTCGGCGAACCATTCCAGGTGTTCAGTTTCCAGCAGTTCGGCCAGGTCGTTGGCGTCGTGCAGTTCGGGGACCGGCCAGGGGCGGCTCGGGGCCATCCGGGTGCGCGCCGGCGGGATGCTGACTACGCGGAGGGGCTGGCCGGAAGCCAGTGCCCGGGCGATGGCTCGCTGCAGGATCGGGCTGAGCTCGATGAATCGGGCGAATTCGCGGGGCCGGTCCGCCGGCCGACGCGGATAGGCCGCCAGAACCTCGCGGGCCAACCGGAACAGCCAGCGCGGTCGTGAGCCGATTGCCGCCTCGGCACTGGCCACCAATGGCCGGACAGTCCAGTCGTCGGCTGTCAGGAAGGCATTGCCCAGGGCACGGGCCAGGGCGCGGCGGCGGGATGAGTTCACAGCGGTGACGCCCGACGACGACCTGTCCTGTAGTGCGCGTGCCTTGCTGCGCGAAGCGCTGCGGCGCACGTGCGGCGCGGTGCCGAGGATGTGGTGCCGAGCCCGGGGTAACCCCGGATCAACCGCCCAGATGGTGCCGGGCGGCGTTCTCGCCCCGGGCGCCACCGCATCCGGGCAGCCTACTCAGCGGCGGCCACCTGAGCCTGCAGCAGACCTTCGACTCCCCGCAGGAAGGTCTCGTTGACCAGGGCCGGGTCGAAGAGGCAGCCGGCCGCCATGGCGCCGTCGCGCAGCATCGCGTAGTGCCGGGCGGCGGCGTCAGGCTTGGTGCTGATCTGGGTGAACAGGCTGGTCAGCGTGTCGAGGAACCAGGCCCGGTGTTCGAGGACGACCTGGTGCACGGGGTTGTCCTGGTCCGGGTACTCGGCTGCGGCGTTCAGGAAGGCGCAGCCGCGGAAGCCTTCGGACTCGATTCCGGCGGCAATGCCCTGCGCGATCGTTTGCAGTGCCGGGGCCGGCTCCAGCCCGTCGATCGCCTGCTCGACCTGCTCCCGCAGACCCCGGTCGGCCGCCCGCAGATAGGCCACCACCAGGTCTTCTTTGCTGGGGAAGTGCCGGTAGAAGGTCGCCCGAGTGACCTGGGCCTCCGCCACGAGCCGGTCGACCCCGACGGCGTGGATGCCCTCCGCGTACCAGATCGCGCTCGCTGTGCTCAGCAGGCGGTCGCGGGCCTCGGAGGGGCGGGTCGTCGGGCTCATGCCGCCATTCTAGTAGGAAGAACGTTCGTTCTTGACTTTGCGAGCCGACGTGCGCAACTCTTCGGTGGGAAGAACGTTCGTTCTTGCATTCCGAGGAGGAGACACCCGCCATGACCACGACCACCACAACCGCAGTGGCCGACACCCTGCAACGCCTGTACTTCGTCCGGTTCGCGTTCGCCATCGCCTGGGCACTTGCCCTGTTCACCACCGCCAAGGACCTCGGGGTCCTGGCCGGCACCCTGCTCGTGATCTACCCGCTGTTCGATGTCGGTGCCGCCGTCGTCGACGCCCGCTCGTCCCACCGCACCGGATCGGTCGTGGGCCTGTACGTGAACATGGCGGTCAGCTCGATCACCGCAATCGCGGTGGCCGTCGCCGCCACCTCCGGCATCCCGGATGTCCTGCGCGTCTGGGGTACCTGGGCAATCGTGGCGGGAGCCGTGCAGTTGGCCGTATCCCTGAGCCGTCGGGCCATGGGCGGCCAGTGGCCCCTCATCCTGAGCGGCGCGATCTCCGTGCTGGCCGGGGCCTCGTTCATCGCGGGCGCCGGGGCCGACGACCCCACCCTGGCCGGTGCCGCTGGTTACGCCATCCCCGGCGGCGTCTTCTTCCTGGTCTCCGCCCTGCGGCTGCGCAGCGCCTCGAAGGGAAAGTGACATGAGCACACACACTTACGACCTGATCGTGATCGGCGCCGGCCCGGTCGGAGAGAACGTCGCCGACCGAGCCCGGCAGGGCGGGCTGAGCGTCGCCATCGTCGAACGCGAACTGGTGGGAGGCGAATGCTCCTACTGGGCCTGCATGCCCACCAAGGCTCTGCTGCGCAGCGCCGCCGCGCTACGCACGGCCCGTCAGGTGCCCGGCGCTCGTGAAGCGGTGACCGGCGCCCTGGATCCGGCGGCCGTGCTGCAGCGGCGAAACGCCTTTGCCTCCGACTGGAAAGACGACGGGCAGGCGTCCTGGCTCGAGCAGGCCGGGATCGAACTGTTCCGGGGGCAGGGCCGCATCGTCTCGCCGCGCGTGGTCGAGGTCGACTCGACGATCACGCTGACGGCCCGGCACGCCGTGGTCATCGCCACCGGCAGCAGCGCCCTGGTTCCTGAGATCTCGGGGCTCCGCGAGGCCAGGCCGTGGACAAGCCGGGAAGCAACGGCCACCCAGCGCCTCCCGAAGAACCTGGCCATCATCGGCGGCGGAGTCGTGGCCAGCGAAATGGCCACTGCGTTCGCTGAACTGGGGTCTTCAGTGACCGTGCTCGCCCGGGACGGGATCCTGCCGGCGGTCGAACCGTTCGCCGGCCAACTGGTCACCGAATCTCTGCGCGCAGCCGGAGTCACCGTGCGAGTGGGAGCTCAGGTCGCGAACGTGCACCGATCCGGTGAGGGCCTGCTGCACCTCACTCTGGTCGACGGCGAAACCATCGCATTCGACGAGCTTCTGGTAGCCACCGGCCGCGAGCCGAACACCCACGACCTGGGGTTGGACCGGATCGGCCTGACGCCGGGCGACTGGCTCGCGGTGGACGACACGCTGCGCGTGCTCGACGCTGATGGAACCCCGGTGGACTGGCTCTACGCAGCCGGCGACGTGAACCACCGCGTGCTCCTGACCCACCAGGGCAAGTACCAGGCCCGAGCGCTGGGCGACGCACTCGCTGCCCGAGCCGCGGAAGAGCCACTCGACTACCGCCCCTGGGGCCGACACGCCCTGACCGCCGATGAACGCGCCGTTCCCCAGGTCATTTTCACCTCGCCCGAGGTTGCCGCGGTCGGGCTGACTGCCGCAGCCGCGGCCGCCGCTGGACTGGCCGTGCGTGTGGTGGACTACGACCTCGCCGCCGTGGCCGGGGCTGCGCTGCACTCCGAGGGCTACCGCGGGCAGGCCCGCATGGTCGTGGACGAAGACCGCCAGGTGATCGTGGGCTTCACCTTGGTGGGCCCGGACGTGGGGGAACTGATCCACGCGGCCACGATCGCGATCGTCGGCGAGGTGCCCCTCGACCGCCTGTGGCACGCCGTGCCCGCCTTCCCCACCGTCAGCGAGGTCTGGCTGCGTCTGCTGGAGGCGGCCCGGGCCGGGGACCAGTCTCCGGCCGGCAACTGAATGCCGGTGTGGCCGTCGGATCCACGCGGGATCCGACGGCCACGACGAGCAGTTGGTTACTGGGTCCAGCCCTCGACCCAGGACTTGCTGTTGGCCCAGCCGACCTTCGTGGCGGGCAGGTCGGCGCCGGACGCGAACGTCACGGTGACGATGGCGCCGGGGGCCTTGCAGGCCTTGTACTGGCGCACCTCGTTGGTGTAGCCGTGGCCGTCGGGGCCGATCGAGTCGCGCTTGCCCTTGGTGCCGAAGATCTTGGCCACCTTGGCCTTGGACTGGCCGACCTTCACCTTGCCGAACTCGGTGGTGGTGACGCAGGGCTTGTTCTTGGGAGCGGCATCGGCGGCCACGGCCCCACCCACGAGCAGAGCTGCGGTGATGCCGACGGCGGTCAGAACTCGACGCATGACAGGTTTTCCCCTCCGATAGGGCCAGGACTTTCCCGGCCCGCTACTGGCAACGCGGGTTGCCGGGAGTAGGTTGTCATGACTTGGCCGGAATTTTCACACCTGCCTCTGAGGGCAGTTCGGCCTCCCACACCTCGAGCAGCTCCCCCGAAGTGATAGGGCTCGTGCCCCGGCGCCCCACCACCACGCCGGCGCAGGCATTGGCCACGCGACAGGCGTCTTTCAGGGGCGCTCCCCGGCCCAGAAGAGCACCAACAATGGACGCGACGGTGTCACCGGCGCCGGTGACGTCCAGGACGGTGCGGGCCTGGGTTGGGAGGTGCAGTTCCGGAAAGTGCCCGTCGAACAGGGACATCCCGTCGGCGCTGCGGGTGACCAGCACCGCGCTGCCGAGGCTGTCGACCAGGGCGAGGGCCTTCTGCTGGAGGGTGCTCAGGTTGGCAGGCGTTGCCTGGTTCAGCTCGGCAAGGTTCGGGGTGATCAGCTTGGCTCCGCGATAACGGCTGTAGTCAACACCTTTCGGGTCGACCACCACGGGGATGCGCAGGGCCCGGGCCAGGCGGATGACCTCGGCGCACACCTCGGGGGTGCACAGGCCCTTGGCGTAGTCGGAGATCAGCACCACGTCGACCGCGCCGATGCTGCGGCGCACCTGATCCAGGCAGGCTGCGGTCAGCTCGGGTTCGGCGGGCTGCTCGACATCGAGGCGGACCACCTGCTGGCCGTTGGCGATCACCCGGTGTTTGTAGGTGGTCGGGCCATTACCGGTGATCAGGGCCTGGTCTTTCACCCCGGCGGCGTTCAGGCCGGCCCGCAGCCGGAGGCCCTCGGGATCGTCACCGACGGCAGCCACCAGAGTGACCTCGTCTCCCAGCGCGGCCAGGTTCGCGGCCGCGTTGCCGGCCCCGCCGGGCGTGTAGACGCGGGTGCTCTGCAGCACCACCGGCACCGGCGCTTCGGGCGAGAGACGCCCGGCGTGACCCTCGCTGAACACGTCGAGCATCAGATCGCCCACCACCAGCGCCCGGTGGGGCATTCAGACCACCTCGAGGCGATCGAGGATCTGGGTGGTGGAGACGTCGACGGTGCGGGGCAGGAACTCCATGCGGCCGCCGAAGCGCTCCACCACCTCACGCTCGGGCACCGGCTGGCCGGCGGCGTACTCCTCGCCCTTGCAGTGCACGTCTGGCCGCAGCTCAGCCAGGGCCGCAGCCGGGTTGTCCTGGTCGAACACGCACACGTAGGCGACCGGGGTCAGGGCCTGCAGCAGCCGGGCCCGGGCCTGCTGCGGGTTCACCGGGCGGGCAGGCCCCTTGGCCCGCCGCACCGACTCGTCCGAGTTCAGCAGCACCACGAGCACGTCGCCCAGGGCAGCGGCCCGGTCGAGCGAGTCGAGGTGACCGGCGTGCAGCACATCGAAGCAGCCGTTGGTAGAGACCACGGTGAGGCCCTGACGCCGCCATTCCTGCCGCAACGACAACAGCGCGGGCGGAAGCACACCCGGGTTTTTCGGGGCGGGCCGACGGGAGTCGAGCAGAATACGTTCGGTGAGGTCGCAGATGATGTGCAGAATCGTCATCTGGCATTCCTGGACCCGCGCGGTCACCGGTGAAGGGACCTTGAGCACCAGATCGCAGAAAGCGTCCAGACCGGCGGCTGCCCGACCGGTCATTCCGATCACCGAAACACCCTTGCGCCGGGCGCTGCGGGCGGCCTCGATCACGTTCACCGAGTTTCCGCTGGTGCTGATCGCAAAGAGAATGTCACCGGGCCGGGCGAAGGCCTCGACCTGCCGGGAGAAGACCGCATCGTAGCCGTAGTCGTTACCGATACAGGTGAGGGCACTGGTGTCGGTGGTCAGGGCCAGCACCGGGAGCGGCAGTCGGGGGCGCAGATATTTACCGGTGAATTCCGCCGCGAAATGCTGGGCGTCGGCCGCCGAGCCGCCGTTGCCGATCACGTACACCCGCCGGTCGGCCTGCAGGCACTCGGCCAGACGCCGCGCAGCCTCGCTGACCTGCGGCCCGACCGCACTGGCGGCCCTGGTCTGCACCTGAGCCGCCTGACGCAGCGATTCGGTGACGACGATGTTCATCTTTCCCCTTAAGCCCATACGAGACCGTCGGCCTCGTCCTGGGCCGCCGGTTCGATTCACCGAAGGTTTCGCTTCGGATTCCACGACATCGGCGCCCTTCCTGGGCGCCTGCAGACGGAGCTTTACCGGGGTGAATACACCGCAATGCATTCATGACCGCGCGCCAGCATAGCGCCTGCCGGCGGCAGCACATTACCGCCGCCGACAGGCTTTGATGTCGTTCGAATTCTGGGCTTAGGACTTACTCAGACACCGACGCGGTGCCGCACCGTAATGGAATCCTGAAGCCATTCCAGGTGTGCGTCCCACAACCGCAGCCGCTCGGTGGCCGGCAACAGCGTGTCGGCGCGGCCCCACAGGTATTGGTGGGTGCGGTGGAAAGGGGTGTCGCCACTGGTGGCATCGGCCATGGCCTGGTCGGAGAGGGAAGCGGCAGCGTCGAAGAACAGGTCGTCGGCGTCGGTCAGCGTGGCCCGGACCACCCGCGACCACCGCGGGCTCGGCCGGCCCAGCCCACGCCGGGCCCGGCGCAGGTCGAGGCTGAGCATGCGCACCTGGGGCTGGTCGGACAGGCCGAGATGTCTCAGCAGGAGACCCGGGCTGTCAGACCCCAGAAGCTTCCCTTCGAAGGTTTCCAACTGATCTGCCCCCGGGTATCCCTCGACCTCCCGGCCGAGGTGACGGATGAGGTAGACGGGGTGCAGACGGGACGGCAGTCGCAGCCGGACCAATTGAGGCTCGGAATAGCTCACCCCCCAAGACTACGGGCAGCCCCGTCTTGCGCACGGTTAGCAGGTAGCGCCGCGCGAGCAGTCCGTGCGGCCACCGGTAGACCCGGAGCCGGAGTCCGGCCTAGAAGCACCTCCAGGTCAGGCCCGTGCTGGCCCAGAAAGTCGTGCCGCACCGACGAGGCGATCCCGGCCAGCATCGGCGGCTGGAAAGGCAACAGGTCCGGACTGCTCAGCAACCGGTCCCGGTACTCCCCCAGGCTCAGCCCGAGCACCTCGACACCGAGCTCGGCGGCAATGTCAGCCGTACTGAAAGGAACACCGGTCAGCTCATAGACCCGGCCGACGTGATCTTCTGCCCTGATCGCCACCCGGGCCGCCGCAACCGCGAGGTCCTCTCGGGTCGGTGCCGCCACCCGTCCATTGTTGAAAGGCGACACCAGCACCCCCTGCTCCCACGCCAGCAACCCGCCGATCAGCTCCGCATACAGCCCGTTGCGCAGAATCGTCCAACTCAGCCCGCTGTCGCGGAGCAGGCGCTCGGTGGCGCGATGCGCCAGCGCGAACGCCAGGTGATCCCCCGCACCGACCAGGCTGGTGTAAACCACGTGCTTCACGCCGTGGCGGCGGGCAGCTTCAATTACGGACGCGTGGCGCTGGGTAACGATGTCGTCCTCGGCATATCCGGCGGAGACAAGAACCAAAGTGGAGACGTCGGTGAGGTCGATGGTCTCGGGAAGGTCGAAGTCCAGCCGGCGACCTCCCTCGGCCGGATTCCGGCTGCCGGGCACCACCTGCGCGCCGGCCGTGCGGAGATGAGCGACGATGCGGCGGGCGAGCTGGCCGCCCGCGCCAGTGATGAGGATCAAGATGGCCCCAACCGTGGTTCCTGGTGGGTGACCCGGATCGGTCACCGGAACCGAATCTGTGGCCCAGGGCCGGACGCCACAAGGAGGCACTTTCGTGTCAGCGACGAACACCGCGGTAAGCCTGCAGGTCAGTGAGCCGACGGCCGAGCTGGAGCCGTGCGGGAAGGCCGATCACCCCGACTGCGGCATCCGCGACGTGCTGGACCGCTTCGGCGACAAGTGGTCGGTCCTGGTCGTCGTCGAACTGGCCTCCGGCCCCCGCCGGTTCCGAGAGCTGGAGCGGGCGATCGACGGCATATCCCAGCGGATGCTCACCCTGACCGTGCGGCGCCTGGAACGCGACGGCCTGGTCCAGCGCACCGTCTACCCCACCGTGCCGGCCCAGGTCGACTACCGCCTCACCGAAACCGGCGCCGGCCTGACCCACCTGATCAGGGCCCTGACCGACTGGTCCCTGGCTAACCGCGCGGCGATCGCGTCGGCGCGGGCCGACTACGACGCCCGCACCTGAGGCGTGGGCCTCGATCCTTGGACTGGCCCTTGACGACCAAAGCTAATCGGCGTAGCTTTTAGCTAACACAGTTAACCAACGTCACGGAGGACCGGGATCATGACCGAGCACCTGAGCATCGGCGCCAACACCATCGCCTACGACCTGATCGGCGAAGGCCCCCTGGTGGTGCTCGCCCACGGGATCGGCGACAGCCGGCACTCCTACCGCTTCATCGCTCCCGCCCTGGCCGCCGCCGGCTACCGCGTGGCCAGCGTCGACCTGCGGGGTTGCGGCGACTCCAGCCTGGGCTGGGACGGGTACAGCCGCACCGAGATCGCCGGTGACCTGGTGGCCCTGATCCGGCACCTGGGTGGGCCGGCCGTGATCATGGGGCACTCGATCAGTGGCGGCGCCGCGACGGTGGCCGCCGCCACCGCCCCCGACCTGATCCGCGGGCTGGTCGAGGTGGCTCCCTTCACCCGGGCGCAGAGCTTCGACGTCGGCGGGCTGTTCAAGAACAAGCTCTACCGCACCGGCACGCTGCATCTGGGGCGCGCTGCCATGCTGGGCAACGTGAAGGCTTGGAAGCGGTACCTCGACGTGGCGAACCCGGCCAAACCGGCCGACTGGGACGCCGAGCTGGGCCGGATCGAGGCCAAGATGAGCGAGCCGGGCCGGATGAAGGTGCTGAAGGCGATGGGGATGACCAGCCCGGGCGATGCGGGCGCCCAGCTGGCCAACGTGCGCTGCCCCGTCCTGGTGCTCGTCGGCACCGAAGACCCGGACTGGGCCGACCCCCGCGCCGAGGGCGAGAAGATCCTGGCCGACCTGCCGGAGGGGCTGGGCCAGCTGGAGATGATCCAGGGCGGCGGTCACTACCTGCACACCAGCTCCTCGCAGGCCGTGCTCGACCTGAGCCTGCCCTTCCTGGCCCGGACGCTCGCTCGTGGCTAGGGCCGGGCTGACCAGTGCCTCGGTGATCGCAGCCGGCGCGGAGCTGGCCGACGAGGTGGGGCTGGACCGGCTGAGCATGGGCCTGCTCGCCGAACGCCTCGGGGTGAAGAGCCCCTCGCTGTACAAGCACGTCAACGGCCTGGCCGATCTGGTGCACGGCATCGCGGTGCAGGCCGGCCACGAACTCAGCGCCGCCCTGCGCGACGCCACCCAGGGCCGGGCCGGGTCAGACGCCCTCTACGCCGCTGCCCAGGCGTTCCGCACGTTCGTCCTGGAACACCCGGGCCAGTACGCGGCGGGCAACAACGCACCCACCAATGGGCCGGACGATCCGCTGATCGCGGCCCGCGGCAAGGTTCTTGAGTCGATGAAGGCGGTGCTGAGGGGGTATGACCTCGATCCGGCCCAGGAGATCCACGCCCTGCGCATGTTGAGGAGTGTGATGCACGGGTTCGCGAGCCTGGAGGCCGACGGTGGGTTTCAATTTGCCACCGATATCGACGAAAGTTACGCGTGGCTGATCGAATTCGCCGACCGCAGCCTTCGGGCCACTGCCGCCCAGCCCGCCACTAGCGTCCAAAAGCTCTGATCTCACTGGTCCAGGCGTGGGCTCTCGACGGCCCGCCAGCCAGCACCGGGTCCGGCCACCGCTCAGGTGTGCAGGCCGTCGCTCAGGTGTTGCAGGACGATGGTGATCAGGTCGCCGAGGTCGGTGCGGTCGAGATCGTGCACGGCCAGGCGGAACTGGGTGCCCATGCGGCGGCCGCGGTCGTGGAAGAAGAACGGGTGAAGGCGGGGGCGACGGCCGCCGAGGGCCAGTTCGTACCAGCGGGTGACGGCGGCCGCGTCGAAGGTGTCGAGGTCACCGCCGTACTGCCCCGGCTGCAGGTGGTGGGCCAGATCGGCTCGGCCCTGGACCTGCAGGTGGGCGGCGACGGCGTCGAACGACAGGTGCTCGCGCAGATGTAAGGACGATTGGTGCACCTCGGTGAGGATCTGGTCGGTGGGTGCGGGGCCGGCGGTGGCATCCACGCACGGCCGCAGGCTCCAGGGCTGGCCGCCGGCTTCGGCCCGGCCCTGGGCGCGCAGCTCGACCGAGGCCCAGATCTGTCCGTCGTATCCGGCCGGGCGGAGCCAGGCGATGAGCTGCGGTTGCCCGCCGCTGGTGCTTCCGGCCACGGTTCTGCGGGTCTCGGTGCCGGGAACGGCGGCGAGGCGCTGGTCGAGCTCGGTGGCGAGGCGCTGGAGCAGCAGGTCGGGGGCGAACCAGCCGGACAGTTCACCCAGTCGGCCGTCGGCCTGGGTCTGCCAGAGCTTCAGTTCGTCGCCGATGCGCTGGGCCAGCCAGCCCGCCTCCGGGCTACTTTCCCAGGCCGCGAACACGTCGCCGAGGGCCAGAGAGGTCCAGCCGCGGGGCGCTTCGACGCGGGCGAGGGTGACGAAGAACAGGCGCTCGAGAGGTAGTCCGCTGGTCGGCGCCCAGGCTTCGAGGCGTGCGCGCTGATGGCCGGATTCGGTTGCACCGGCCCTGATCTCGAGCACCGCGGCCGGTTGGCCTTCGGCATCCAGAACCAGCAGGTCCACGCGCGCGGCCGATCCCAGAGGACGCTCGCGGGCCACTTCGTAGGTACCCGGCGGCAGGCCCAGCAGGCCCGGTAGCGGCTGCGGGTCGTGCTGGGTCAGAAAGGCCAGCAGGTCGCTGATCGTCTCTTCCCTGCGTAGCAGCCTGGCCAGACCGTCGTCAGCGGACACCACCGAACCCCCGAGTATCGACGCAACTCCCCCGTCGGAACATCGGACCGGCCTTGTCACCGCTGAAGGTTCCGGCGCTCCCCCGTTCAGCCAGCCTTTCCGGCAAGACGCGGCTACCGCGAAACTCCCGGCGCTACGGTTCAGCGTCCTTTACCGCCATTCGGGGGAGCAGAAACAGATGGCGTCAACAACCGCCCGCACACGGGCATCACGAGTCGTACGGGGAGGGCTGGTCGCCGCCTGCGGCCTGGCCCTGACTCTGAGCGCTTCGGTAGCATTTGCCGGATCACCCAGCGCATCAGACACTTCCGGCAACACCGTAACTCCGGTGGTCACGGCCACCGGGGCGCCGCAACCGAACGCGCGGGTAGCCGCTGCGACCGGTGGAGTCAGCGGCACTGTGTACGAGGACTCGATCGCGCCGGGCAATGTGCTGGCCGACAGCTTCGTGCAGATCTGCCCCTCGTGGCGGCCGACGGGTACCGACTCCCGATCGAACACGCCTTCGTCCAGCAACGATTCGTCCGACGGGCAGTGCGAGACCACTTCTTCCAACAGCGCCGGCACCTACTCGTTCACCGATCTGGCGCCGGGCGACTACTACCTCTCGGCCTACCCACCGGCCAACTCCACCGCCGAGCCGGGCGGCCGCCAGGTCACGGTTCCGGAAGCGGGCGGAATGCAGACCGGGCAGGACATCGTGCTCAACGTCCTGGCCCCGCCGCCGGCCGGAACCACCATCACCAACATCGGGACGAACCCGCAGGGCGTGCCCACGGTGTACTGGGGCGAGCCTCTGACCTTACGCACCCACGGCTGCGAGGGCGCGGTCGCGACCTGGGAGCTGCTGCAGGACAGCGAGGTCCGACTCTCCGGCACGCTGACCGAGGGGGTGGACGGTGAGTACACGACCATTATCGCCCCGATCCAGCCGGTGCACGGGTACGCGACGTTCGTGATCCGGCTGGAGTGCCCGAACGGCCCGCCCACCACGGTCTCGTTCGACGTCTACATCGACCCGAGCGGCCACGTGGTCGACACGGAGGGAAACCCGGTGGAGGACGCGGTGGTGACGCTCTACCGCTCGGAGAACTATGACGGCCCGTTCACCGTGGTGCCGGACGGCTCGCGGATCATGTCGCCGGCCAACCGGCGGAACCCGTCCCTCACCAACGAGAACGGCTACTTCGGCTGGGACGTGGTGGCCGGCTACTACCAGGTGCGGGCCCAGCATCCCGGGTGCGTCTCGGCCGACGACCCGAGTCTGCCGTACGCGCTCTCGTACACCATGACCATCCCGCCGCCGGTCACCGACCTCTGGCTGGTCCTGGACTGTGCCAACGGTTCCCCGCTGGCACCCGACCTGGACGTCAAGACGACCGAGGACGTCTCGGTGCAGGTCGACCTGAAGGCGAAAGTCAGCGATCCCGACGGCGACCCGGTGACGATCACGTCGACCTCGACGCCGGCCCACGGCGACCTGTCCTGCACCTCGGCCTGGGTGTGCACCTTCGCCCCCAGCCCGGACTACAACGGCAGCGACTCGTTCACCTACACCGTCTCGGACGGTAAGGGCGGAACCGCCACCGGCACGGTCAAGCTCTCTGTCAGCGCGGTGAACGACCTGCCCACTGCAGGCTTCACGGTGAATCCGACCAGCGGAAACGCACCGCTGGCGGTGCGCTTCGACGGTCACAGCTCGGTGGACGTGGAAGGGATTGCCACCTACGCCTGGGAATTCGGAGACGGGACAACGGGCGCCGGCGCGGTGGTCGATCACACCTACGCCAAGGCAGGCTCGTACACCGCCAAGCTGACGGTGACCGACTCCGACGGGGCCAAGGACGTTTCCTCGGCCGCGGTCACGGTCAACGCCACCCAGCCGCCGAAGATGCGCGACAGCCTGACGATGGACCGCAGCGGAACCCGTTCCTACCGGTTCGGCGGTGAGCTGGAGTCGGGTGACTTCGTCTTCACCTACAAGAAGGGCAAGCTGCAGGGCATCGACGGGGTCGGCGTGATCGAGGGCCGCAAGGTCGACTTCGACGTGCGGGCCAACTCGGGCGGCCGGGCGCACGGCCGGATCACCGTGGCCGACGCCAAGACCGGCAAGATCTTCGACCGGATCCGAGTGCGCGGTACCTACCCGGTGCAGGACGGGCTGACCTTCACCGGCACCTCGATCTGGGGCAAGAACGGCCAGCAGCTCGACCGGCTGGTCTGGTCGGTGACCGACGTGCCGAAGAACTGAGTCTCAGGGCTGGGCAGCCCGCACCGGGCTGCCCAGCTCGGCCGCCAGAACCGCGTTGCGCTCCAGGAAGGCGGCCCAGCCTTCCGGGGCATCGACAACTCGATCGGCACCCAGGTGAGCCTCCTGCTTCCACTGGCGCAAACGTCCATTGTTGATCTCTAAATGCAACGCCAGACCGCTCTGCCGGACCGACATCTTCAGATCTCCGGCGCCTTCGACGGTGGCCCGCTGGGGAGCCACCACCCAGGTCAGGCCTTCGATCTCGTCCTGCACGGCGGCCGCGATCTCGAAGCGCAATCCGGCCGCGGCCTCGTCGCGCCGTACCCGCAAGAGTTCCATCGCCGCCGGCACCGCCTCATCCGACCGCTCCATCACTGCCGCGATGTTCGCCACCAACCGCTCCCGGTCACCCGCATCGACACCTCGGGTGGCGGCCAGATCACGCTCCGCTCCCCTTAGCCGAGACGCCGTGTAGACCAGCGGATAGCAGCGGTTGAGAGCCGAGACTGCCGCCCGCACCTTGCGTGAGCCCAGATAGGGGCCGAAGAAACGCACCCCTGGGCGGGGTTCGACTCCGAAGACCGGGTCGAGACGAGGAGCCGCAGGCGTCTCGTCGAGCCTGATGTAAACCGGTAGTTCCTGCCCTCCACGCGCCCGATTCCACCGGGGCTTGCGGTGTTCCAGCAGATTGCGCTCCAGCCAGGCCGCCTCGTGCTCGGACGCGCAGACCAGAGCCTCGATGCCCGCGACCTGCGGCACCATTCGCCGAAGACGGGGCCGGTCGCGCAGATCACCCCAGTACGAGCTGACCCTGCGGCGAAGGTTGCCGGCCCGGCCGATGTAGAGGGCGCGCCCGGCCTCGTCGCGGAAGCGGTAGACCCCCGGCTCAGCCGGCAGAACCGCCACCGCGGCCGGACGAGTGCTCATCTGCCGCACTTTACGGCCTGACGCCATCGGGCAGACATCCCAGGTATTTATCCGTTTCGCTCCTTTTGATCATCGGACGCAGGCAGGATGGTTGACGTCCGAGTAACACGACGAAGGGGTCTCTACGTGCGCAAGATCGTTCTGACCGCGGTGGCCGCCGTGATGGGTCTCACCATGCTGGGCGCGACGCCGGCGTCGGCGCATCAACGTGGCGAGTACGTGGCGCTGGGCGACTCCTACGCCTCCGGGGTGGGGGCCTCGGTGTACGACGAGGCCAGTGGCGAGTGCCTGCGCAGCCCGAAGAGCTACCCGCGTACGTGGTCGCGCAAGCATCCCAAGCTCAAGCTGAAAGACGTGGCCTGCAGCGGCTACCGGATCCCGCAGGTACGGGCCGAGCAGCTCGGCGCCCTGAGCCGGAAGACCAAGCTGGTCACCCTCACCGTGGGCGGTAACGACGCCGGTTTCCGCGCCACCCTCAACGCCTGCCTGGGCGGCACCGACGCGCAGTGCCAGGGCGCGGCCGCGCTGGCCACCAACTACGCGTCCACCACCCTGGTCGACGATCTGAAGGCGCTGCTCGGCGAGATCAAGGGCAAGGCCCCCAACGCCCGGGTGATCGTGCTCGGCTACCCGCACCTGGTCGACCCGGAAGGCACCGACAGCTGCGGTGACGTCACGCCCAACGCCGAGCGCCGGGCCCTGTTCACCAGCACGGTGGACGCGGTGAACCAGGGCATCATCACGGCCACCGGCCAGGCGGGCGTGAAGTTCGTCGACCTGCGGGGGCCGTTCGCCGGGCACGAGGTCTGCACCGACGACCCGTGGCTGCACGAGGTGGATCTGGACAACCAGCTGGAGATGTTCCACCCGACCGACCGGGGCTACAAGACCTACGCCCGCGAACTGGCGAAGGTGACCGGCCGCTACTGAGCGTCGGTCTGCAAGTACGGGGAGGGCACCAATATCGGTGCCCTCCCCATACCAGTACATCCAAAGAAGTACGTCCCGGTGGCCTTCCCCTTCTTGCGGCGGACGCAGCGCCCCCGCCGGTCAAGGCAGGCTGAACCACCATGAGAACAGTTCTGGCGCGGCAGCACGGTGAGAGTGCGCAGGTCACGCAGATCGTCCTGCCGGGCATCGTGGAGCCCCAGGCCCTGCAGGTGCGCCGGCTGCCGCGGCCGATGCCGGCCGTAGGCCAGGTTCTGCTGCAGATGGAGGCCACCGGCGTCTCCAATGCCGAAGTACGCATGCGCCGGGGTATCGAGCGTGACCAGCCGGCCTTTCCCTTCGTTCCCGGGTTCGACGTGGTGGGGCGGGTCGTCGAGGTCGGCCCCTCGGTGTCGCCGAGGCTGATCGGGCGGCGGTACGCGGCCGTGGTCCGGACCGGCGGCTGGGCCAGTCATCTGGTGGTCCCGGCCGATCTACTCATCCCGGTGCCGGAGGAACTCGATGCGGCGGCGGTGGAAACCGTTCTGAGCCACGGGGTCATCGCCTGGCAGATGCTGCACCGGGTCGCCGCCGTGCCCCCCGGTGGCATCATCGTGGTGCTGGCGGCCGACGGCGGGATCGGCGGATCCCTGGTCCAGCTGGGCAGACGGGCGGGGTTGAGCGTCATCGCGATCGCGCCGCCCCGCGATCAGGAGTCGCTGCGCCAGCAGGGTGCTGTGGCGATGAACTGCTGGGCTCCGGACCTGCTCGAACAGGTGCTCGCGTACTCGCCCGACGGCGTGGACGCCGTGTTCAACCACGTGGGTGAGGAAACCCTGGCAAAGTCGTGGGCAGGACTGCGCCGTGGCGGCACGCTGGTGCTCTATTCCAGTCTTTCGACCAATAACGACGACGACCCCCGGCTGGGCCCCTCGGCGAAGGACGCGGCCCGCCTGCGGTTGTGGAACCTGCTGCCCAACGGTCGGCGGGCGCACTCGTTCAACCTGCACAGCGGCCAGTTCCGCAGCGGGCGACAGCGGCAGCAGTGGTGGCGCGAGGACACCGGCAAGGTGCTGCAGTTGCTGGCCGAGAACGTGCTGACTCCCCGGATCGCCGCCCGGTTCCCGCTTTCCGAGGCCGACCTTGCCCTGACCCTGGCTGAGTCGCCGGACCTCCGGGGCAAGGTCGTCATCGTGCCCGACGCCTGACGCTGCTCAGAGCAGGCCGCTGCGTAGGGCGAAGGCGACGGCGTGGGTGCGGTTGCGCAGGTTGAAACGTTCGAGCACGCCGGAGACCACGTTCTTCACCGTGCGCTCGGAACACGACAGCTTCGCGGCGATCTCGGCCGTGTCCAGACCGTCGGCCGCCAGTGTGAGCACGGCGATCTCGCGCTGTTCCAGCCCCGAGGGAGTCAGGCCCCTCGGGCGCAAGACGTTGCGCTGCAGCCGGGCCAGGTCTTTGAGCAGCCGGCTCTGCACCTCACGGGGAAAGTCGCCCTGCCCCGAGGCCACGGTGCGGAGCAGGGCCGAGAACCGTTCGGCGGTGGCCTGTTCCCGCCACAGCACCCCCTGCAGGCCGCTGTCCACGGCCGTGAGCAGATCAGCCTCGCCCAGCTGGCTGATCACCGCGGCGACCGGGACCTTGGCGAGCTCGGTGAGCTCGCGGACCCGCCGCAGCAGTGGGCCGTTCAAGCGTGGCGCGGCCACGACCAGGACGCCGGTCTTGCTCAACTGGTCCAGCGGGCGCAGGGTCAGACCGGGGTCGCGCCCGATCAGGGCGACGATGCCGGCCTCGTCCAGCTGAGTCGCGGCCAGCACACCCACCGCCACCGGACCGGCGGCTTGGCGCGGTGGAGTACGCCCCGGGGCATTGACCGAGCCGATCACAGCGCCTCCCCTCGCCACAGCAGAGTGAGCGCCTGGATCCGGTTACGGGCGCCGGTGCGCCGAACCACCGCATCCAGCGTGTGCCCGACCGTGCGCTCGGAACAACCTAGGTCGCGGGCGATCTCGCGGACCGAGCGGCCGTCCATCATCAGCCGGATCACGTCGGCCTCGCGCCGGCTGCGAGCCGGGCCGACCGCCTCGTGCAGGAATCGCTCACGGTAACGGTCCATGTCCTGACCGATACGCCGCCGGGCCGGCACCAGCGTTCGCCCCTGCGCTGCGACCGAGCGGATCTCGTCGCTGAGCACCTGGGCGTCCACCTCGGCCCGCCACAGGCAGGCCACCACTCCCAGCCCGGCCAGTTCGGCGGCCGAGGAGGGGCTCGCATCGCCCGGCTCGTCGAGCACCGCCAGCACGGGGAGGTGCTGCGCACTGCGCACGCTCAGGGCCTCGGTGACGCTGCGGCCGGGCCGGCGGGCGAGGAGCAGAAGCAGGTGCGCGTCGTCGGCCCGGGTGATCGGCAGCTGCCGTAGACCGGGCCGGCCGCCGAGCATCCCGTCCACCTCGGCCTGGGCCAGGGGGTCGGTCGTCATCACCACCATCCGGGCCTCCCCCGGCATCGCCAGGGCGGTCCCGGGCTCGCGCAGGGACCAGGCTCCCTTACTCATCACAGCCTCCGAGCTCGTGTTCCTCACGGATCACACGGGTGGCGTGGGCCCGGGGTTCACGACCGAGATGGCCCGCCCGGAAATGACCTAAAATGGTGCTCCGTCAGGCGCCCACCCGATGAGCACGCACCTCCGTCGCCCCATCGGCACCAGGACGGAGCAGACTTGCCTGAGGCGCCACCCTCGGGGCACGAGGCCTCCCGCGGTTCTGCCTATGCGGCCCTCGCCGCTCTCGATCCCGCTGTGCCGCAGGCGGTCGCCGGTCAGGTCCTGCTGCGCCGATTGGCCCAGGTCACGCACGCAGACGCGGTTCGGCTCTGGCTGCCCGAGCCCGGGCAGCCCGACCTGCTGCGCCCAGCGCTGGCCTGGCCCCCGCAGGCGCCGCCGGTCCCGGAGATCCCGGCCGCCGAGCTGGCCCGCCGTCCCCGGACCAGAATTCTCGCCGACGACGAAGGCCGGCCCCAGGCGGCCGTCACGCTGGAATCGCGCCGTCGCGTAACCCGGCGTGAGCGGCGCGAACTCAGCGACACCGCCAACTGCCTCATGGTGCTGCACCGCCGCGCCGAGCTCCAGCGTGAAGTGCACGATCAGGCGGCGTACACCAGCCAGCTGGCCGGGGAGGTACTGGACTCGTCCCGACGCCTGGCCGGGGTGCGCGACCAAGAGCGGCGGCGGGTGGCGGCCGAGATCGTCACCTTCAGCCACGGCCGGCTGGCCGCCCTGCAGCAGGGGGTGGAGCAGCTCACGCCCAGCTCCGACGTGGCCGGGCAGGTCAAGGAGCTGCGCACCCACCTCGAGCGGCTCACGGCCGACTTCCAGGCCCTGGCCCGGGGCATTCACCCGCGGGTGCTCTACCGCCACGGGGTGCGCGCGGCCCTCACCGAGATGGCGGCCACCTACCCCGGCCGCATCCGGATCACCGGGTCCATCCCGCCCCGCGTCGACCACGAGGTCTCGGCCTCGCTCTACTACCTGGCCGCGGGCTGCCTGCACACCCTGGCCCGCTCCGGCGCCGACCTCGAGGTCTTCCTCGGGCACGACTTCCTCGAGCAGCGGGCGTCCGGTCTGCAGGTCATCATCCTGGCCTGGACCCAGCAGTCCGAGGCGGAGGTGCGCGCGGCCCTGGCCGGAGACACCGACCGGTTGCGGCATCTGGGCGGCCGGGTCGTGGTCTCGGCCGGCGCGCAGCGCATCCGGGTCGAGGCCTGGGTGCCGGACCGGCTGGAACCGGTCGCCCGGGTCGGCCTGGTCCCCAGCGGCAACCTGCACACCCGGGTGCGGGCGCTGGCGCTCACCCTGGTCGCCCGCTGCGCCCACAGTCCGGGCGCGACACCGGCCCGCCGGATCCTCAACTGGCTGGACGAACCGGTGCACGTGGCCCTGACCGGGCTGCCGGAGGCGGGCCCCCGGGCTCAGCGTCTGGCCGAACTGGTGGCTCGGCGCCCAGACCTGGTCTCGATGCCGGGCGGCGACGTCACCACCGGCCTGGGGGCCGACGTCATCGTCCGGCCCAGCGCAACGGCGCCCCAGCGCTGCTTCGAGGTGCACCTGCCCGGCGTTGGCCTGCTGCGCAAAGACTGTGAATGGCCGGACCTTTCGCAGATACTCACTACCGAGGTGGTGGCCCGCGCCGATGAGTTGCGGGCTCGTACGGCCCTGGCCGCGATCGTCCGTCTGGTTCAGACTGCCGACCTGGCCGTCGACGACGAGCTGCACGAACTGGAACGACTGGTGAAGACCGAGGACGCGCTCAGAGCGGGATGAACCCGTAGATGGCGGTCCCCGTCCCCGGAGCGGTACGAATCTGCAGTCGGCCACCGGCCGCAGTGATGCGGCGACGCATGTTCGCCAGCCCGGAAGTCCCCTCCATCTGGGCGTCTTCCATGCCGGGCCCGTCGTCGGCCACGCTGAAAGTCAGCTCGTAGGGGCCATCGGCCAGACGCACCACCACCTGAGCCCCCGGGGCGTGCTTACGGGCGTTGTTCACCCCCTCCAGACAGATGAAATACACGGCGAGTTCGATCGTTGCGTCATAGCGGCGACTGCCGTCCCACTGCCCTACTTCCAGCCTGACTTGCGGCCCGACATCGCGTAACTCGGCCTCCAAGGCGGGCAGCACCCCGAACTCCCGCAGCAGAGGACTGCCTCCTTCCACGGAAGAGAGCAAAGTGCGCTGGGCCCGGTCCAAACCGCTGCGCAAGCGCTCGATCTGCGCCTGCACACCCGGCTCGTTCTGGTTGGCAGCATGCAGTTCCAGCAGGCCAAGCGTCATCCCCAGGGCAACCAGCTGATGCTGTGCCCCGTCGTGCAGATCGCGCTCGATCTCCTGCCGTTCGGCGTCACGCTCGCCGAACGCCCGCCGCCGGGCCGCCGCCACCAGCTCGGCGTGCACCCGAGCCTCTTCCAGCGATCGATCCAGTTCGTGCTGCAGGGGAAGGTTCTCCAGCACCGGCCCCAGCAGGTCGGCCACTTCGCGCAGCGTTGCCCGGTGCCGGCCGAAGCTCCAGGGCCGGAAATAGACGTACAGCATGCCGTTCCGCAGCGGCACCTCACGCGGGGGTGGACCATCGGCCGGCACCCCCACGTCGGGCCAGCCGAACTGCTGGCCGCTGTCCAGGGTGAGCCGGACCCGTTCGGCCCGCAGCCCGACCTGTAGTTCCCGGCACAGGCGGGTCAGATGCGCACCACCGGGGCCGGGCCGGAACCGGGCGATCTGGGCCAGCAGTGCTTCCCGGCGAGCCGGCCAGAGCATGCCCTTGAGCGGGTTCACCTTTCCCGACGCGCCCGCAGATACGTGAGGACGGCCAGCACCCGGCGATGGTGGGAGGTGGCATCGGTGGGCAGCGCCAGCTTGGCGAAGATCGCGGCCACGTTCTTCTCCACCGCCTTGGGCGAGAAGTACAGCTGCCGCGCGATCCCGGCGTTCGAGCGGCCCTCGGCCATCAGCCGCAGGACGTCCAGCTCGCGCTCGGTGAGCGAGCCCAGCTCGTCGGCCCCCGCGCCCGGGCTCTCGACCAGCTGCCCGGCCACCACCGGCTCGATCACGATCTCCCGCTCGGCCACCCGCAAGACGGTGTCGTGCAACGCTTCCGAGCTGGAGATCCGGTCTTTCAGCCGGTACCCGATGGCCTCGGTGCCGATCTTGAGGATCTCCATCAGATAGTGCGCCTCACCGTAGTGGGACAACAGTAGCAACCCGGTCTCCGGGTGCCGGGCCCGCACCCGGCGCGCCGTGCTCAGGCCGCCGTCCGGCTCCGGCGGCATCCGGATGTCCAGCACGGCCACGTCCACCGGCTCGCGGTCGAGCAGGTCGACCAGCTTGTCCCCGCCGTCCACCGCGCCGACCACGGTGTGCCCGATGGCCTCGAGCAGCAGCACCAGCCCTTCGCGGAACAGGGCGCCGTCTTCGGCCACGGCCACCCGCAGGGAAGGGCGCCGGGCAACGGTCTCAGTCATCGCAGGGCCTTCGTCGGACGGTAGCGGGTGGGATTCCTGGGATTATCCTTGAACGTGCCGATCGATGCGTCGCAGGAGTTCTGGTGAGCTACGGCCTGGGCATCGATCTGGGTACCGTGGTCACCCGGGCTGCCGTCAGCGACGGGCGCACGGCCCCCCTGTCCCTCCCGGGGGGCGCCCCGATCTCGGCCGTCCTGAAAGAGGTCACCGCAGGCCAGGGCGCCCGCCCCGGCCACGTGGTGATCACCTGCCGCGCCACCTGGGGCCCGCGCCGCCGCGAGCAACTGGCCGAGATCTGCCGCGAGACCGACCTGCACCCCGACGGCTTCTCGCTGCGCTCGGAGCCCGAGGCGGTGGCCATGGCCTACCTGTCCGGCCAGCCCCCGCGCACGCCGGGACCACTGGTGATCTACGACGCCGGTGGCAGCAGTTTCGACGCCTGCGTGATCGACGTCGTGCACTCCCCCGACGGCCAGGTCACGGTGCGCGAACTCGGGGTGCCCGAGTCGATGGAGTGGTTCGGTGGGGTCGACCTCGACCGGGCCGTGCTCAGCCGGGTCGACCGGGCCTGCAGCGGGGCCGTGTCCCAGCTGGATCCGGGCGACCCGGACGAGGCACGCACCCTGGAGCGCATCCGGGCCGCGGCCGTGCGCGCCAAGGAGGCCCTGGCCGTGGTGCCCCAGACCGAGATCGAGGTCGCGCTGCCCGGCCGGTCGCACAGCGTCATGCTGACCCGGCTGCACCTGCAGGAGTGGCTGCGCCCGCAACTGGCAGCCGCTCTGCCGGCGCTGCGGCAGGTGCTCGACTCGGCCCGGATCGGCCGCTCCGACCCGGCGACGGTCCTGCTCAGCGGCGGTACCGCGCAGATCCCGGTGGTCGGCCAGATGCTGGCCGAAAGTCTGGGGCGTGAGGTCGTGCTGCTGCCCGACCCGCAGACGGCCACCGCTCTCGGCGCAGCGCTGCTGGCCGACCAGCAACGCTGACCTCTCCTGGGCAAGACTCACCTCTGCTGCACGTCCAGGACCGCTCCGAGGTTCAGTGAGCCCTGCGCACGTTGCGGACCAAGGCCGAGCGGATGGGACTGAGGTGAACCCGACGGGCACCTGACCCGTGGACCCTGTGCACGACCCGCATCCGGGCCTCGCTCCCCTCCGGGGCCCGGATGGTTCCCCGGCACCGACAGCCCGGTGCCGGGGAACGGGGGATCCGTCCGGTAATCTCACCGCCGTGACGGCAGGGATTCTTTCCGGTCGGCCCCTGCTCGCGACGACGGCGATGCTTGCCGTGGTCCTCTACGGTGCGCTGGCCACACTGCACGTCATCATCCGACAGGTGGCCGGCGACCAGTGGTCGTGGCTCTACGTGGCGAACATGCTCGGCGTGATCTGGTGGGCGCCGGCCGTGCTGGTGCTGCCGCTGGCCTTCCTGGGCCGGGCCTGGTGGCCCGCCGCGCTGCTGAGCGTGCTGCCCGCCGTGGTCTGGGTGTCCACGTTCGGCCCCTACCTGGTGCCCGGACGGGCCGATCCGAGCGGAGTCTCGGCCGGCGCCACCCAGGTGCGGGCGATCGCCTGGAACGTGCGCCCCCGCAACCCTTCCGCCGACCTGGCCGCGCTGATCGCCGAGGCCGACCCGGACATCATGCTGCTGGCCGAGGTGCCCAGCGAATACCTGGACGACGTGGCGGCCGCCGCCCCCGGCCTGCCCCACCACTACTTCGCCCCGATCGCCGAGCAGGCCCCCTGCTGCGGGCACACCGCCGTGCTGTCCCGCTACCCGATCGTGGCCAGCCGCGTGATCGAGGGGATGCCCGCCGAAGCAAGGACGGCGTCCGTGGTCACCGTGGACGTCGACGGGACCCGGCTCGACCTCGTCCCCCTGCACCTGGCCTCCCCGCTGTCCGGGCGCGGGCTGCCCGACCTGGGCCACAACTCCCGGCTGCGGATGGCCGAGACCGAGATCATCGCCGACGCCCTGCGCACCACCGGCAACCCGCTGCTGGTGGGCGGCGACCTGAACTCCGCCCCGGCCAACACCCCGCGCAAACTCCTGCTGGGCGCCGGTCTTCAGGATCTGCAGGCCGAGGCCGGCTCAGGGTTCGGCACCACCCGCCGCAAGATCCGGGTGGACTGGGTCTACGGCCGCGACCTCACCGCCCAGCGCGCCTGGACCGGCAACGCCCGCAACAGCGACCACCGCCCCGTCCTGGTCGACTTCACCCTGCCCGGCTGAGGGGCCACCGCTCCGGCGCACCACCCCGTGCAGGCCCTCGAGCTCATGGGTCCAGCCGGGCAGCATTCTCACCAGATCGTCGGCGTACATCTGGGCCAGGCGTGCATGCTGAGCCCGGAACCGGATCACCGTGTCGGGGTGCCGTTCGAGCACCGGTGAAAGACGCTGCCCGACCGTTTCTCTCAGCGCCCGGCCCTGACCGGTCCCGAGGCGCCGGGCCAGGTGGGAGTTGAGGGTGAGCTCATGCCCGCGCACCCGGAACCCGATGATCGCGGTGTGCTCGTCGTCGATGAACACCGTCCAGGCCGGAGTGGCCGTGATGAAGGCGGCCACGCCGAGGAACACCGGCACGTACGCGACCACCGCGGCCAGGGTCAGCCAGCCGACCACCGGCCAGAACGGGAAGCCCGGGAAGTAGCGGCCGAAGAGCACGGCCTCGGCGAACCACACCAGGAAGCCCGTACCCAGCAGCAACAGCCAGGCGGCCCCGTTGCGGGCGTTGATGCCCAGCGGCCACAGCCCGAGCGACCGGAAGGTCTCGCCGAACGAGGCGACGTGAACCCCGTCCTGGGCCACGGCGTCGATCAGGTCGTCCTGCAGGGACATCTTCAGTGCCGGCCGTTGACCCGGCGGCGGAACTCCGCCTGGGCCGTGCTGGTGACCTCGTTCAGCCGCTGCAGCTCGCCCTCGGTGGGCTCGCGGCGCAGGTGCACGTCGACCTTGAAATCCCCGTCCACCAGCTCCACCTCGAGCCGGTCGAGCAGGTCGGCGGGCAGCCGGGCACTGACGAACTCCCGGAACGCGGCCGCCATCGTGGTGCCCAGGTCACCGCAGCCGCAGCTGAGCCCCTGGTGCACCGCCCCCAGGTGGCTGCGCCCGACCAGGGCGTCCGGGTCCACCGGGTCGAGCACCGCCAGACCCTCCTCGATCATCGGCCCGGCCTCGGCCAGCCGCTCCTGGTGCTGCAGGAACAGTCCGAACGCGACGCAGGCCCGGCCCAGCAGGTCGTGGTCGGCGCCGCGGCGGCCCTGGCTCACCGCCTCGGCCAGCACCGGCTCGGCCTGCTCGCTCCGCCCGGCCTCGTTCAGCGCGAGCCCCCAGTTGCGCAGCACGTGGCTGGTCAGCTCCGGGCTGCCGAGCTGCCGCACCCGTTCCCCGACCGAGGCGTAGGTGGCCAGGGAGGACTCGACCCCGCCGGCCTCGCTGTGGGCGAGGGCCAGGGCGAGGGTGGTCAGCACCGCCTCTTCCGGGCGGCCCAGCCGGTCGTAGGAGTCGCGGGCCCGCTCGATCAGCTCGGCCCGCCCCTGCGTGTCGCCCTGCTCGCGCTTGAGGTTGGCCAGCTCGGAGAGCAGGTTGAGGGTGGCCTGGTGGTCGGGGCCGAGGATGTGCTCGACGGCCCCGAGGGCGACCTCCAGCAGAACCCGGGACTGCGGGTCGGACCGGTCCATCCGATGGCAGAGCGTGCGCGCGACCATCGCGACCAGTTCTTCGGGCAGCGCGTCGAGACCGGCGAAGAGCGGCTCCCCGGTTCCCTGGGCCAGGACGATCTGCGCCCGCAGGGCCATCGCCCAGGTGAGCCGCTCGTTACCGTTGCGCCAGAGGTTGTCGACCGTCTCCTCGACCACCTCCCGGGCGGCGGTCAGGTCGCCGCGCTGGCGCAACAGGTCGGCCAGCGGCTCGAGACCGAAGGCGTAGCCGGCGTGCTCGCGCCCGTAGAAGGCCAGCCGCTCGGCCACGCCCTGCCGCAGCTCGGTCTCCGCCTCGTCGAGCCGGCCCGCCATCCGCAGCGCCATGCCCAGGTTCATCCGGTAGGTGAGCTGGTCCTTGCGGTTCTGCTCGTCGTGCACGGTCATCGTCACGGCGCCGCGGAAGCACTCGATCGCCCGGTCGACCCGACCGGCGTTGATCAGGATGTTGCCCAGGTCGCACTGGGCGGAGGCCCATTCGGGGCTGCCCACGCCGTGCGCCTGGGCAGCCCGCTCGACCTCCCGCACCAGCAGGTTCTCGGCGTCGCCGTAGCGCCCTTCCTGCATCAGACCAACGGCGATTTCGACCGGCTCGGGCGCTTTCGTCACAACCGGCGAGTCTAGGGCCTGTCCTGTGGATCAGCGCCGTAGCGAGGAGGTGCCCGGTGACGGCCTGGGCGTGCCCGGTGGGCGCCCTCGTAGTGGTTCTACGTGGGCGCCCGCCGGGTGCGTCCAGGCTGCCCACCGGGTGCCCCGCAGTAGGCGACTGATCCGCAGGACAGGACCTAAGGCCTACCCCTGGTCGGGCAGAGTCTCCAGGTTGCGGGTGACACCCACCTGGGTGAGCGCCTCTTCGAAGATGGTGGCCACGTCGATGGACCACTTGCGGCCGATCAGCGGGGAGGCCGTCAGCCCGGCGCCCAGGCACTCGTGCACGTGCTCGAGCATGTACTTCCAGCCGTGCTCGACCGGGTGCTCGTGCACGGTCGGCTCCTCACCGGTGAGCACCGTGAACGACGGAACGCTGTGCACCGGCTCGGCGATCTCGATCAGGCCCTTGCTGCCCTCGATCCAGGCCTTGCTGGCCGAGCGGGCCACCATCGTGGTGGACAGCGCCGCCACCTGGCCGCCCTCGAAGCTCACGGCCAGCGCGATGTGCCGGTCCACCCCGCTCTCGGTGAGCGAGCCGACCGCCCGCACCGCGGTGGCCGAGCCGAACAGCGTGACCGCCAGGCCGACCGGGTAGGGGCCCAGGTCGAGCAGCGAGCCGCCGCCGATCTCCGGGTCGTGGAAGCGGCTCGCGTCTTCCGGCACGGTGAAGCCGAGGTCGGCGTGCACCGACTGCACCGGCCCGATCGCACCGTTCTCGATCTGCTCGAGCAGCGCGCGGGTGCCGGGCAGGAAGCGCGTCCAGTACGCCTCCATCAGGAACACCGACTGCTTCTCGGCCAGGTCGAACAGGTCCTGGGTGGCGGCCAGCGAGACCGTCATCGGCTTCTCCACCAGCACCGGCTTGCCGGCCAGCAGGGCGGCCCGGGCCGGGGCGTAGTGCTGCGGGTGGGTGTTCGCGATGTACACCACGTCCACCCCCGGGTCGGCCAGGAGCTGCTCGACCGCGTCCGGGCCGCCGTAGGCCGCCGAGACTCCCCGCGCCTGGGCGAACTCCTGCGCCCGGGTCAGGTCCCGCGAGGCGACCGCCGCCAGATGACCGCCCTCGGCCTGCTCCAGCGCAGCCGACACCGCCTTCGCGATGCCACCGGTACCGACGAAACCCCAGCCGACGCTCACGTCCACCAACCCATTCCCAACCGCCACGAAACTACCGTCGTTGGAAGCTATGTGCCGGGTCCTTGCTGGTCAAGAGGATCCGTCGAGCCGCATTGCCGGGCACTCGCCGCCGGGTGCGGTGAGCAGCTCGAAATGCCACATCTCGTTGGCGTAGACCTGACACAGCCCGTAGGCCGAGCCGTTGCGCCCCAGCCAGTCCGCCGCGTCGGTGGGCCCGACGTCCACCGCATCACCGGTGACGTGCTTCGAGCCGTCGGGTGTGTTCACCCAGCGCCGCGCCTCCTCGTAGGAGCCGTACTCGTCGACCGCCTCGTCCAGAAGATGCTGCTGGTACTGCGCACTGCGCCAGCCGCTGGTCACCCTCAGGTCCACGCCGTCCTCAGCCGCGTCGGCCGCGGCCTCGCGCACGGCGGCCAGCAGGGCAGGCCGCAGTTCGGTCAGAGCGGGGACGTCGGTCCCGACTTCCGCGGGATCGTCACCGATGACGCCATCTTCGGTACCGAGCCCCCCACTCAGGTGGACGCCTTCCGGCCAAGGCGCACCCGACGTCCACTGTTTGAGGACGTTTGGGGCGACGATGCTGCCCAACGCACCCAGGAGGGTGATGGCGGCCAGAACCAAAACCCATCTGGCGGCCGGTGTTCTGGTATCGGTCATGACACCAGAGAAGCCAGCCTCGGGTTGCCCGGGCGTCTGCGGTTCTGCTTATGCCGACGTTATCCCGGCCCGACTAACCTGGCCGGATGCGTGTCTTGATCGTGGAGGACGAACCGTACCTGGCCGAGGCGGTCCGGGACGGCCTGCGTCTGGCCGCGATCGCCGCCGACCTGGCCCTCGACGGCGCGTCGGCCCTGGACATGCTGGCGGTGCACGACTACGACGTGGTGGTGCTCGACCGCGACCTGCCGGTGATCCACGGCGACGAGGTGGCCCGGCGGATCGTGGCCGGGCACCCGAGCACGCGGATCCTCATGCTCACCGCCGCCGACCTGCTCGACGACAAGGCCAGCGGCTTCGAACTGGGCGCGGACGACTACCTGACCAAGCCGTTCGAGATGCGCGAGCTGGTGATGCGGCTGCGGGCCCTGGGCCGGCGCTCCGGTCAGGCCCTGCCCCCGGTGATCGAGCGCGAGGGCGTGCGGGTCGACGTGTTCCGCCGCGAGGTCTACCGCGACGGGCGGTACCTGGCGCTCACCCGGAAACAGTTCTCGGTGCTGCAGGTGCTGATCACCGCCGCCGGTGGTGTGGTCAGCGCCGAAGACCTGCTGGAACAGGCCTGGGACGAGAACGCCGACCCGTTCACCAATGCCGTCCGCGTGACCATCTCCACCCTGCGCAAGCGCCTGGGCGAACCGCAACTGATCCAGACCGTGCCCGGCGTCGGCTACCGGTTCGGCCGAGAAGAGGCGTCCGATCATTCCTGACAACTCGCCCCCACGCCGCACCCCCGGCCTGAGCATCCGCTGGCAGCTGACCCTCAGTTACGCCGGTTTCCTCGTCCTTTCCGGCGCAGTGCTTTTCGCCGTGCTGCTGCTGGTGCTGCGCTATGTGCCGGACGCGAATCTGACGGTGGTGAGCAACGGTGATTTCGCACCCCGCCGTAGAGACCTGCTCAAGGTGGCGATCCAGTTCTCTTTCTGGGGCCTGCTTTTCCTGACCACGGTCGGCCTGGGCGCCGGCTGGATCCTGGCCGGTCAGATGCTGCGCCCGCTGGCCCGGATCACCCGGGCCGCCGAAGCCGCCGCCCAGGGCTCGCTCTCGCACCGGGTGCACCTACCCGGCCGCGACGACGAGCTACGCCAGCTCGCCGACACTTTCGACGCGATGCTGGCCCGCCTGGAACGCACCTTCGAGGAGCAGCGCCGCTTCACCGCCAACGCCTCGCACGAGCTGCGCACCCCGCAGACCGTGATGAAGACCATGCTGCAGGTGGCCCGCGCCAACCCTGAAGCCGTTGATCTGGAACAGCTTCTGATCCGACTGCAGGAGATGAACGACCGCTCGATCGACACCCATGAGGCCCTGCTGCAACTGGCCCGTCCCGAAAAAGGTGACCTACCGCGGGAGGCGTGCAATCTCACCGAGGTGACCATGGACGTCCTCACGCAGTCGGAGGTCCCGCTCGCCGAGGCCGGGATCGAACTGTCCGAGTCGTTCGCCCCCGCCGCGGTGCACGCCAACCCGCCCCTGCTGCGCCGGCTCGTCGACAACCTGGTGCGCAACGCGATCACCCACAACCTGCCCAGCGGCGGCACGATCTGGGTCGAGGTGGGCACTGACCCGGCCGGCCGCGCCCGCCTCAGCATCGCCAACACCGGCGCCCGCATCTCCGCCGAGATCGCCGCCACCCTCACCGAACCCTTCGTGCGCGCCCACGGCCGCACCCGCCCCACCCGAGGCCCCGGCGGCAGCGGTCTCGGCCTGGCCATCGTCGCCTCCGTCGCCCGTGCCCACCACGCCGACCTCCACCTCACCCCCCGCCCCGAAGGCGGCCTCACCGTAACCGTCACGTTCCCGTCCTGAGAGGCGTGGTTCAGTTCACCCCTAGGGGTGTGCGGCGGGAGTGGCGGGGCAAGAGATCATCGTGGGGATGTCTTTTTCCCCGCACCACCTCCTCGCTGACGAGATCGCCGCCCGGATCCAGGCCGGTCATCACGCCCCGGGCACCCCGTTGCCCAGTCCGGCCGACCTGGAGCAGGCCGGGCACTCGCGTGAGGCGGTGCGGCAGGCGCTGCGCTGGCTGGTCGAGCAGGGGTGGGTGCAGATCGGGACGTACGGCGGTTATGTGGTGGCCGACGACCAGGCCGGCGAGATCAACTGGGACGAGATGAACCGGCAGGTCGAGGCGCACTTGCGGCGGTTGCGAGGCTGACCGGGTCTGGTTGGCTCGGCGGGTGAGTACCGCGCTGACCGCCCTGCTGGCCGCGACCGCCGTGCATGCCGGGTTCCAGACCACGGTGACCCTGCTGGTCTATCCGGCCTTGGCCCGGGTGCCCGCCGAGCAGTGGGCCGATGCCCACCGCAGGCACTCCCGGACCATCACCCCGCTCGTCGGTGTCGTGTACGGGGCTTTGCTGCTCAGCACCGGGTGGGCGGTGGTCACGGAGACCCGATTGTGGACGCTCGTGACCGCCGTCGCGGTCGGCGCCACCTTGGTCACCACGGGGTTTGCGGCCCGGCTGCACGGGCGGCTGGGCACCGGTCATGATCGTCAGCTCCTGGCCACGCTGCTCCGGGTCGACCGGGTCCGCGCCGTGACGGCCGTCACGGCGTTGGTGGCTTGCCTGGTGGCGGTCTGCTCGTAGCGGGTGCGCCGGTGCATCTCTCGTGCGTGGGCGATTCATGGTCCTCGCCGGTTCGGCCGCCTAACGTCTTGGCTGACGATCCCGGGCGACAGGGGCAGTGATGAGCGCCGAAACCGCGTTTCACCAGCATGATCTCACCGTGGGTCCGGCCGAGCTGCTGCGGCTGTTCACCCGGATGCAGCGCGACCGGTACACCAGCGCGCTGAGAAGTGACCCGGACGTGGCGGAAATCATCCACGTGGGGGCACTTTCGCCGAGACACGTGCCGGGCTACGCGTTCGACGTGGATCTGGTAGTGGTACTGCCCCGGCTCCGGAACCACACCCCCGAGCAGGCTCTCGAGATCATCCAGCGTCTGGTGGGCCATCGGGTGCACCACCGGGCCCTCGACGATGCGGCTCTGCGCCGGGGCACGCGGGTGGCGGGTCACCTGGTGGCCTGCGCGTGGTCGGCCCCGCGCTGGCCGGACCACTATCGCGCGATCGTTCCTGGTTCTGCGCCGGTGCATCTCATGCCGGCCTTTCAGCAGGGCTCCGAGCTGATGGTTCCGGGCAACGACAACCAATGGACGTCGGTGGATCCCCAGGAGCTGTACGCCCGGGTCGCGGAGCGGCAGCGGGAGTGGAAGCACTTCGAAGACCTGGTGCGGATGACCCGGGCGTGGAATCGGCATCACGCCCTGGGGCTGGCGCCGCTGGCCCTGGAGGTGCTGGTCCTGGCCTTCATGCCCAGGCCCACTTCGTGGCAGACGCTCACCCGGGCCGAGGCCCTGGCCCGGTTCTTCCAGGCCGCCCAGACCTATCCGGGCGTGCTCCGGCGTCCGGGGCACGGGCGGGTGCTGGAGCTCGGCCTGCCCCGCACCAAGCTGGCCA
Organism: Kineosporia sp. NBRC 101677; assembly: GCF_030269265.1. NCBI lineage: Bacteria > Bacillati > Actinomycetota > Actinomycetes > Kineosporiales > Kineosporiaceae > Kineosporia > Kineosporia sp. NBRC 101677. The sequence continues at coordinate 139,200 of NZ_BSTA01000004.1, read as the reverse complement.
CTGCTCTGCACGAGGCGGCCGCCCTTTCGCGCGCGGCCGCCGACTGCGCGGTGGACGGCGACCGCAGCGGGGCCGAACGGTTCTGGGAGAAGCTGTTCGGGCCGGCGTTCGGTCCGGGCTGGCTGATGGCCCTGCTGCGCTGGACGTGGGACCAGGAATCGGGGCACCGGGTCCGGGCCGACGTCAATGCGGACTGGCCGGCTCTTGGGTGAGGGTGCGCATGCGGCGCACGGGTGAGAGGGCCACCGGCAGCGTGGCCAGGGCCATGAACGAGGCCCCGATCAGCGCGGCCGGGTAGGCGCCGAACTGGGTCACCAGGCCCCCGGCCAGCAGCGCGCCGATCGCCAGGGCACCCCAGGAGAAGAGGCGGTAGGCGGAGTTCACCCGGCCCTGCAGGTGCGAGGGTGTGGAGAGCTGGCGCACGGTGGCGGCCTGCGAGTCGGCCACACCGATGCCCACGCCGGAGACGAAGAAGGCCACCCCCAGCCCGATCAGCGCAGCGCGGTCCAGACCGGCCCCGGCCACCAGCCCGACCAGGGGCGCGCTGTTGCCCAGCACTAGGGCCGCGACCAGGGCCGGGCCATAGCCGAAGCGGGCGGTCAGGCGGGCGCTGGTGGCACTGCCGAGCACAGCGCCGACGCCTACCGTCATCAGCAGCCCGCCCAGGATCAGCGCGCCCAGTTCCAGACCGTTGACCAGGTGCACGGTCAGGGCGAGCAGCAGGATCTCGTTGCCCAGGTTCCACGTCGCAGCCTCGGCCGCCAGCGGCCGCAGGATCCGGCTGCGCCGCAACGTGCTCACCCCTTCCCGCGCTGCTCGCCACGTGCCCGATGGCTGGGTTTCGGGGGCGGCCTGCTCGTCGGCCACGACTCTGCGCAGGAGTAAGGCCGAGCCGAGGTAGGCGAACGCATTGACCAGTACTGCGAAGGGAGCGGTCAGAACCTGCACGATCGCCCCGCCCATCCCGGAGCCCGCCACTTCGAGCGCTGAGCGGGTGGCTGCGGTGCGGGCGTTGGCGTCGGCCAGCTGCTCGCGCGTAACCACGGAGGGCAGGAAGGCGAACTCGGCCAGCACGTAGAGCACCCCGAACGAGCCCACCGCCAGCGCCGCCCCGATCAGGACGGGCAAGCTCAGCCACCCGGCCAGGGCCAGCCCCGCCACGGCGAGCAGGAGCAGCCCGCGGGCCAGGTCGGCCGAGATCATCAGGGGACGCCGGGCCCGCCGGTCGACGAGGACGCCCACCCACAGGGGAAGTAAGAGGTAGGGCACGACGAACGCGGCGCGGGTGAGGGAAAGCTGGAACGCGCTCGCCCCCAGGGTGACCACGGCCAGCACCGGCAAGGAGAGGTCAGCGATCTGGGTACCGGCCTCCGACGCCGTACCCGCCGCCCATACCCGGCGGAACGAGCGGTTGCCCCAGGCCGATGCGGGCGGCCCCGAGCCCAGCTCGCCCTCAGACCCAGTGCCGGCCGCAGCGCCCGACCCAGTGCCCGACCCAGCACCCGGCCCCACGCCCGTCTCAACACCCGGCCCCACGCCCGGCCCCACGCCCGGCACCACGCCCGTCTCAACACCCGTCGCTGGCGTCGGACTCGCGCTCAGGCCCGACCCGGCATCCGGCCACACCCCCACGCCGGACGCCGAGCGCTGCGCCGTGCCCGAACTCGGGTCCGGCCGCCCACCGGGCTCGGCCTCCGTGTCTGCCTGCCCCGCTCCACCCACCGACATCGCAAGTCCCCATTCCTACGAGCGCCAGTAACCATCGTCCTTAATTTGAAGGTTACCCACAACCAGCGTCGGCGCAACGAGGGTTAGCATTGGTTGTGGCCGAGACCGACCCGAGCACCGAGAGCACGCCCCCGGCGGGCGGCCTCGAACTGGTGCGCCGGTTCGTGAACTCGCTGGACATCGAGGCCGGCACCGACGAGCTCACCGATCCCGACGGATGGCCCGCCTGGGCGGGCCGCAACGGTTTCCGGCAGCAACCGTCCTCAAGTTCTGATGATCTCGCCCGTCTGGTCAGGCTGCGTGAGGCGTTGCGCGAGGGGCTCCAGGCCAACCATGACCGGGCTCCCCTGCCCGAGGCCGTGGCCACCGAGCTCACTCGGGCGGCGCAGTGGGCCGAGGTGCGGGTGCGGTTCTGCCCGGATGGCGCAATGCTCGGCTCGGAAGCCGACGGTGCGCGGGCGGTGGGGGCGCAGGTGCTGGCTCGGGTGGCCGCAGGGCTGGCCGACGGCACCTGGGCGCGGTTGAAAGTGTGTCGAAACGACGCCTGTCGCTGGGCTTTCTTCGACACTTCGCGCTCGCGCACCGGGCAGTGGTGTTCGATGGGGGTGTGCGGCAATCGGGCGAAACAGGCACGGCACCGGTCCCGCCGGACCGCGGAGCCGAACCTCTGAGCCCGCCCTTCTCAGCATCGTCACCCCTCGGCCGATGGTTGAGGCAGATGCTGTTGCCAGAAGGAGGACGAGTGCAGACCCGACCGTCTCAGCCGGCGCGTCCGCTCGCCACTCTCCTGCGGGACCCGGTCCTGCTCGGACTGGTGGCGCTGACCGTCGTCGGGTGGGTGCTGTTCGGTTTCTTCCCCGGCAACACCGTGCGCCAGACCCAGCTCTACTGGGCCGTGCAGGTGCCGATGGACGCGGTGCTCGCCGTAGGGGCCTGGCGGCTTCGACAGCTGGCGCCGCCCCACTTCCGCCGCTTCTGGTCGTTCATCGCCTTCGGCGGCACCTCCTTCACCATCGGCGACAGCTTCCAGTTCTTCTACTGTCTGGCGGTGCCCGACCAGGCCTCGGTCGACGGCAGCATCGTGCAGAACGCGTTCTTCGCGGTCGGCATGACCGGCAACCTGCTGGCCTGCCTGACCTTCCCGCAGGGCCCGCAGACCGGCCGGGAACGGCTGATCTTCTGGCTCGACTCGGCCACCGTGCTGGTCGGCGGGGCCGTGCTGGCCTGGTGTTTCGCGGTGAACCCGGTCGACGAGGGCACCAACCGGGTGGCCGCCAGCCTGACCGTGGCCCTGGTCGTGGTGGCCGCGTTCGCCGCCACCAAGGTCGCGCTGTGCCCCGACCCGCCGATGGACCGGATCGCCGCCTGGCCGATGGTCGCCGCGCCGGTGGTGCAGGGCGTGAGCGTGTTCCTGCTGGGCATCTTCGACCAGGAGCACGAGCCCTACGCCTTCGCCGTGCAGCTGCTGCCCTCGCTGCTGATCGCCGCCGGCCCCCGCATCCAGGAACTCACCGTCCGGATCACCGGTTACGCGCCCCGGCCCAAGCGTCGGGCCTACAGCCTGCTGCCGTACGTCATGGTCGCGCTCACCTTCGTGATGTTCTACTTCGTGCTGCCGGACCACGTGTCGATCCAGCTGTGGGGGGCGTTCGCCGGGATCGTGGTGATCACCGCGCTGGTCACCGGCCGGCAGCTGATCTCCTTCCAGGACAACAGCCGGCTGCTGGGCCGTCTGGACGTAGCCCTCGAGAACCTGCGTGGGCAGGACGTGCAGCTGCGCTGGCAGGCGTCGCACGATGCGCTGACCGACCTGGCCAACCGGGTGCACTTCCAGGAGGAGATGACCCGGCTGCTGGCCCGTACCGAGGCCCGGCGGGCCGGTGACCCGGCCGACTCGCACACCGTGCTGCTGATCGACCTCGACGACTTCAAGACGGTCAACGACACGATGGGGCACGCCGCCGGCGATGCCCTGCTGGTCTCGGTGGCACAGCGACTGCAGGAGGCGGTGCGGCCGGGCGACCTGGTGGCCCGGCTGGGTGGTGACGAGTTCGCGGTGCTGCTGCCCAACGCCGACGCCGTGGTGGCGCTGCGGGTTTCCGAGCGCATCCTGCAGGGCTTCGCCGAAGAGGTGGACGTGTTGCAGCACACCCTGGCGGTGCGGGCCAGTATCGGCATCGCCGTGGCCCAGCCCGGCACCCTGCCCTCGGTGCTGCTGAGCAACGCCGACATCGCCATGTACGAGGCCAAGCACCGCGGCAAGGGCACCTCGGCGCTGTACGACCAGGAGATGGGCGTACGGATCAACGCCGAGGCCGACACCCTGCGCGACCTCGAGACCGCGGTCAACGCCGGCGAGTTCACGCTGGTCTACCAGCCGATCGTGCGGCTTCAGGACATGAGCCTGGTCGGGGTCGAGGCGCTGATCCGCTGGTGGCACCCGGTGCACGGGCTGGTCGCGCCGTCCGACTTCATCCCGCTGGCCGAGCGCAGCGGGCAGATCGTGCAGATCGGCCGGTGGGCGCTGCGCGAGGCCTGCCGTCAGGCCGCCGTCTGGCGGAAGGAGTTCCCGCAGGCCGAGCAGCTCAACATCGGGGTGAACGTGGCCGGCCGGCAACTGCGCTCCGGCACCTTCGTCCAGGAGGTGGCGCAGGCGCTGGAGGAGTTCGGGCTGCCCGCCGAGCGGCTGAGCATCGAGGTCACCGAGACCGCGGTACTGGACGACCAGGAGTCGATGGACGCGCTGGTCGCGTTGCGCGAGCTGGGGGTCAAGCTGGCGCTGGACGACTTCGGCACCGCCGCCTCCTCGCTCGGCCTGCTGCTCACCTGCCCGGTCACCACGCTGAAGCTGGACCGCTCGTTCGTGGAGTCGATCACCACGGTGGGCCGGCAGGCCGCGGTCGCCACCGCGGTCAGCCAGATGGCCGACACGCTGGACTTCGCCTCGGTGGCCGAGGGCATCGAGACCGAGGAGCAGCGCAGCCTGCTGCAGGACCTGGGCTACCAGTACGGGCAGGGCTTCCTGTTCTCCCAGCCGGTCACCGCCGACGGCCTGACCGCGTCCTGGACCCGGATCGACGAGGCGAGCCCGATCAGCGCCGCCTGAGTGGTAGCGGCAAATTCGGGCAACTTCTACGGTGGCCCGGTGAAGCTTCTGTCGGTCAACATCGCCCACGCCATCGACAACCCGTGGCGCACCGCGTCGCAGACCGGGATCGACAAGCGGCCCGTGTCGGTGCCGGTGCTGGTCACCGCGCCCGGCCCGATGGGCGACGGTTCGGTCGGGCTGGCCGGCGACCGGGTGTACGACGTGGACCACCACGGCGGCACCGACCAGGCGGTCTACGCCTACGCCCGGGAGGACCTGGACTCGTGGGAGTCGATCCTGGGCCGCCCGCTGGTCAACGGCTCGTTCGGCGAGAACCTGACCACGGCCGGTATCGACGTGAACGAGGCCCTGATCGGCGAGCGCTGGAAGGTCGGCGACGAGGTGGTGCTGGAGGTCACCCGGCCCCGCATCCCCTGCTCCACGTTCCAGGGCTGGCTGGACCGGAAGGGCTGGGTGAAGGAGTTCACCAAGGGCGCCCTTCCCGGCCCCTACTTCCGGGTGATCACCCCGGGGCACCTGCAGGCCGGCGACGCCGTGGAGGTTCTCGAGCGCCCCGACCACGACGTCACCGTGAGCCTGGCGTTCCGGGCCATGACGCTCGAACCGGCGCTCCTGCCTCGGCTTCTCGATGCGCCGGCCCTGCCGGCTGCCGACCAGGCTCTGGTGCGGCGGCGGCTGCGGCTCTAGGGCCGCTCAGGCGCTCATGTGCTGGTCGTTGGCGGGCAGGCCGTCGACCTGATCGGCCTCGATGGTGACGGCGGCGAAGGCCATCGGCAGCCCCTGGGCCAGGGTGGGTGATGCCCTGTCCATCAGCTGGGCGTGCACGTGGGGTTCGCTGCTGTTGCCGGAGTTTCCGCAACTGCCGACCTGGTCGCCGGCCTGGACCCGGTCGCCCACCCGGACTTTCAGCGAACCTTGCTGCAGATGGGCGACGGCGGCGAAGATGCCGTCCTCGCCGCGGATCACCACGTGATTGCCCAGAATGAACCCGGGTCCGCCGATCTCGCGGACCATCCCCTCGGCGAACATGTAGAGCAGCGCCGCAGTGGTGGAGCGGGAACGGTGGTCGCGCCGCCAGCCCGAGGCCTTCACCACCTCACCGTCGATCATCGCCAGCACCGGTTGCCCGAAGGCCGGGTACTGGTGGTTGGGCCGCAGAGCAGGACCAACCCCGAATTGAGGACGAGTGTCAGCCTCCGGTTCGTGGACGAGATCGATCGCATACGCCTGGCCGTAGGCCCGGATGCCGTGGCTGGGCGTCTTCGTGGCGGGACTGTTGATGCCCAGCCACCTTCCGCGCACCGGCGCGGTGACCACCCGGGGCTCGGGCACCGGGAGCAGCTTCGGGCCCAGGACGACCAGAGCCAGGCAGAAGACGACGGCCACCAGGGCCAAGATCGGAAGCACCGGCGGCAGCGCCGCACCGGACAGGGCGTTTCCGATCAGGATGACCGCAGCGCCGAGGTAGATCGGCATACGCACGCGGTACAGCGCCAACACCGTTGCCTTCATCGCTGCGCTCCAGTCAGACAGGCCAGCAGTGGCACCACGCGGGTGGCCGGGACCTCGTAGCTGCCCCGGCCGCTCTGACGCAGCCAACCCGCGGCCATGAGGGGCCGTAGGTGGTGATGCAGCTGCCCGGTGGTGCCCAGCGATTCCAGGGCGGCCAGGTCGGCCGTGGTGTGCCGGCCCAGCAGCACCTGGCGCAGGATCTCGATGCGCACCGGATGCCCGAGCGCGGCGAACACCGAGGCCTGGTCGGACCACTCTGTCTCGAGCAGCCCGGCCGTGCCGGCGCTCTGCTGCCAGGAGACCGGCGCCCCGGTGGGCAGGGTCAGCGCCCCGACCAGCATGACCGCGCCCTCGGCAGTGGACGGGTCGTCGTCGAGCCGGGCCTGCAGGCCGGTCAGCGCCCAGAACGTCTCCTCCGACAGGGGCCCGGGCGCAGCGGGCTGCTTCTCCAGCGCTTCCACCCGGTCGGTCAGAGCCCGCAGCTCCGCTCGCAAGGCGAGCATGTCCTCGTCCATAGTTCTACGTTACTACGCACAAACGTATTAACGTCCAACCCGGCGAATTCCCTCGCACTCTGCCCGCCGTTCAACGACGCGACACCCGGTGGTGGCAGGCTCCCCGTTCGGCAGGTCAGGCAAGAGAGGGCGGTATGCGCAGGTCACGTGGTGGGGCTCGACCCACGTTGGTCATGATGGGCGCGGTGCTCTCCCTCACGGCAGCCTGCTCCAGCGCGAGCGGCACCCCTCGCGGGCAGGGCATGACCACCCCGGCGCCGACCGTCCAGAAAGACAGCGACGAGCCTCCCGGCCTGGGCGACGTGTGGACCAAGCAGGACGTGGTCGAGATGTACGAGCGGGACAAGGGCCTGCGCCTGAAGCTGCCGGTGACCCTGCCCGAGGGCTACGAGTTCACCGGCTTCGTGCCCCCCGACGTGCGCCCGACCAAGAAGGGCGAAAAAATCATCGCCCGCAAGGCCTGGTTCCGGCTGAACCACGAGACCGCCATGGTGTGCGTCGAACTGACCCGCGCCGACGCCGGGATCTGCCCGGAAACCAACATCGACGTGAGCAGCACCGAGAAGGGGCAACTGCTCCAGGTCTCGGTGGAGGTCCCGGTGTCGAACGACACGCTCGACTGGGGCGACGTGAGGTACTCGGCCGATCCGGCCGACTGGACCTGGCTGCCGTAGTTCAGCCGGCCGGCCGCCAGTAGGCCTCGGCCTTCTGCAGGTCTACGACCGCCGGCGCGAGCTCGTACTCCAGCGAGAAGCCGGGATAACCTCCGCCGTCCAGGTATTCGAGCATCTGTTCGTACTCGCCCGCGTCGCCGTCCCACTCTTGAGGCACGGTGAGCTCGTACGGCCCGGCCAGACCACGCGCGATGAAGTTATGCCCCGGCACCAGCTCACCGCAGTCCACGTCGAAGGCCTGCAGCATGCTTCTCGCGGCCACCGCGGGGCCGCGCGGTGGCAGCCGGGAGCTCTTCACGCCGCTCAGCGTCGGGCACCGGAGGTTGCGGCGGCAAGTCGTTTCCGGGGCTCTTGACCGGCGCAATCCGGGACGCTCAAACTGCTCTTCATGCTCGTTCAGCGGATCAGTGCGTTCACCCGTGACCCCGAAGGCGGCAACCCGGCCGGTGTGGTGATCGGCGACCACCTGCCCGACGAGGCCACCATGCAGCGGGTGGCGGCCGAGGTGGGCTACTCCGAAACAGCTTTCCTGGCGATCGCCCCCGGCTCCACCGTGGCCGAGGTGCGCTACTTCAGCCCGGAGCGGGAGGTCGACTTCTGCGGCCACGCCACCATCGCCTCGGCCGTGGCCCTGGCCGACTCGCACGGCCCGGCCACCTACGAGTTCCGCACCCGGCCGGGTGTGGTGATGGTCAGCACCGACGTCGAAGAAGGCTGGCCGGTGGCCACTCTGACCTCGGTCGAGCCGCAGGTGAAGCCGGTACCCGACGGTCTGCTGGAGAAGCTGCTGCCGCTGCTGGGCTGGAGCCCGGACGACCTGGATCCCGAACTGCCGCCCGCCCTGAGCTTCGCCGGCGCCTGGCACCTGGTGCTGGGCCTGCACACCCTGGGCACGCTCTCGGCCCTCGAGTACGACTTCACCGCCGTGCGTGAGCTGATGCTGGCCGAGAACCTGACCACGCTGCAGTTGGTGCACCGCACCGGCCCCGACACCTTCCGCGCCCGCAACCCGTTCCCGGTGGGTGGAGTGGTGGAAGATCCGGCCACCGGTGCGGCGGCGGCTGCGCTGGGCGCCCACCTGCGACACTTCGGCATCGTCCAGCCTCCGTCCGAGGTGCTGGTGACGCAGGGCATCGAGATGGGCCGCCCGAGCATGATCAAGGTGAACATCCCGGCCGAGGGCGGGATCAGCGTCAGCGGGAACGCCTGCCGGATGAGCTGAGCACCGGCTCGGCCGGGCTGGGCTGCTCGTTCGTGAACAGGTGCCGCAGGCCGACCACGGCGAACAGGACCAGCCAGGCCAGCTGTGGGAACACGGCCACCCGCTCCATCCCGCCCATCCCCAGCCCCAGGTACTGCTGGCTGAGGAACAGCGTGAACGCGGTCAGGCCGAGCGCGCCCAGGGGCAGGCCGAAGCGCCGCACGATCGGGTCGGACGCCTGCCGCCCGGCCACGATCAGGCCGATGTTGCCGGCCAGCATGATCAAGGCCGCCCCGAGGACGTGCACGTTCTCGTTCACGTCGGCCGGTGCCAGCCCGACCAGGACCCAGCCGAGGCCCGCGGCGAGCAGCAGCCCGCGGGCCGCCCGCGCCCCCGGCCGCCACAGCGGAGCGCTGAGCAGCAGGCCGATCACCGCGAGAACGCCCAGCCGTATGAAGGATTCGTTCATCATCCCGTGATCGGGTGAGCAGACCCAGCGCATCTGCGGCTCGGCCTGGACGGCACAGGTGCGGTTGCCCAGATCGCTGATGTTGTGGTCGGCCCAGCTGTACGGCCGTTCCCAGGCGGCCTGGACCACGAGGTGGAACACCAGGAACTGCACCACCGCGCCGACCAGCGCAGCGAGCCCCACCACGGTCTTGGTCTTCCGGTTCGTAAGCATGTGTCCAGCACACCAGCGGGCCGTACTACCGGGCACTCCGATGCACCACCGAACGGGGGTGGGGTTAACCCCCGTAAGTCACACCAACCGGATGCGGATGGGGCCGCGCACAGTCGCAGGATCGACGGCCTCACCGCCCTGGGTGATCTCGACCCGGCCGTCGGAACGCAACCCCCGGGCGGCCTCCCGGACCGGTTCCATCAGGTCGCGCCACTGCTCACCACCCAGGGCCCGGGCCACCTCGGACGGGCAGATCGTGGCCCCCTCCCGGCGCTCGGCCAGCAGGTCGAGGATGCTCTGCCGCAACTGCTTCTCACTCGGCGCCGCCATGGGAACACCCTGCACCCGGCGGGCGGGGCCCGCAGCCGTGCCTGCCCGGATACCGACCAAAGTCCCGCACAACCGGGCCGGGAGGCCCCTCCCCCACAGGTGAGAAGCCACAATGATGCCATTACCGCGTTCGCCAGCACGAGCGTCCATCATTGGCCGAAGGAAACCGCCATGCAGAGCACCCAGCTCACCGAACTCGCCGACGAACTGCTGGAGCAGGCCCGCGCGGCCCACAGCGGCCGCGCCGCGCACACCCTGGTGGTGGGTCACGAACACCGGCTCAAGCAGCTGGTTCTCGCGCTCGCGGCCGGGCACCGGCTGGCCGAGCACGACAACCCCGGCGAGGCGACTGTGCAGGTGCTGACCGGCAAGGTCACGCTGCAGGCCGGCGAGGAGACGTGGAGCGGCGCGGCCGGTGACCACCTGGTGATCCCCGCGGCCAAGCACGACCTGAACGCCGAGGAGGACGCGGTGGTGCTGCTCACCATCGTCGCCGGGCGGCTCAGGGAAGAGTGATCGCGATCTTTCCGCGCCCGTGACCGGTCTCCAGCTCGCGGTGCGCGTCGGCGGCACCGGCCAGCGGGTAGGTGCTGCGGATGTGGATGCGCAGTCGGCCCTGCTCGTGCAGTTTCACCAGCTCGGCCAGGCGGGCGGCCGAACGCGTGGCCGGAGTGACGCGGATGCCGAGCTCCTCGGCCCTGCCGTGCTCGACCAGGGTCAGGATCCTTGAGCGGTCGGCCACCAGAGCCAGTGACGTCTCCAGCGCCGCACCGCCCGCGCAGTCCAGCGCCGAATCCACGCCCTGCGGGGCCAACTGCTTCACCCTCTCCACCAGACCTTCGCCGTACTCGACCGGCGTGGCACCGAGAGACCGCACGTAGTCGTGATTCTCGGGACGCGCCGTGCCGATCACGACCGCACCCGTCTGAACCGCCAACTGCACGGCGACCGTGCCCACCCCACCGGCTGCGCCCTGAACCAGAAAAGTCTCCCCCTGGGCGGGCCGCAGCTCACCGTGGGCGATGTGCGCGGTCTGGGCGCTCGCACTGAACGCGCCGGCCACTTCCCAGGACATGCTCGGCGGCTTCGCGGTGATCTGGTCGGCCGGGATCACCAGGTATTCGGCATAGGCGTCCAACCGTCCGAACCCGAGAACCTCGTCGCCCGTGGCGAAATCGGTCACGCCAGCGCCGATCTGATCAATCACCCCAGCGAATTCGTTGCCCGGGATCGTCACGGCCCTTGGCTCTACCCCCTGCGGTATCCATCCGGCCCGCACGGCGAGGTCGAACGGCTGAACCCCGGCCGCCCGCACCGCGATCCGCACCTGCCCCGGACCTGCTTCGGGCGCCGGAACCTCCATCACCTTGAGCACTTCCGGCCCGCCCGGCTGCTCGAACGCCGCTGCCCTCATCGTCTGGCCCCCTGCTGCTCGCTCCTACGTCCCGCGGGTAAGCCTGATTGCTGAAGCGCGCTTGAGGTCAAGGGGCCGCCCAGATCGGGTCGTCGTCGGCCGGACGGCCGCTGAGCGTGTTCAGCCGGCCCGCACCCCGCACGAGACGGGAGCGGCAGACGTTCACGAAGGTCAGCTTGGCCTCGTCGAGAGCCCTGCGCTGGGCCGCCCACTCGGTGAGAGATATCGGGCGTCTCAGCAGTTCTCGCCCGACCCTCCAGAGTGACGCGTCCAGATCGTGCGCAGCCTGAGCGATCTCGGCGTCCGCCGGATGTTCAGCGCCTCCAGCGCCTCGTTGAACTGGGCCCAGTCAACGAAGTCGGAGGTGTGCTGGGCCGTGGCGGCCGTGCCGGAACGCACCGCCTCGACGTGGGCCAGGTAGACGCCGGCGTAGGCAGCGAGGAACGCGGCGCAGGCATCGGCCTGTTCGGAGAACCGCCAGTGCCGGCTCTGGGCGCGGGCAGCCAGCAACCCGCCGACCACCACGCCGAGCAGGGCCAGCACCGAGCCTGACACCGCGATCACATTGGCCCAGGCCTGTCCGCTCATCGCTGCCCCCCACCGTCGGATGGCGAGGGAGCCTAGGTTCAGCCGGGCCGGCGGCACGGCGCGACTGCCGGACAGTGCACCGCGGAGGCTCAGATGTAGACGCTGATCCGGTTCCGGCCGCTGGACTTGGCCGTGTAGAGCTGCTGGTCGGCGCGGGCCAGGAGGGTCTCGTAGGTGTCGCCGGGGTGCTGGGCGGCGACGCCGGCGCTGAGAGTCAGCCCGCGGCCGGGGGTCACCGGGCTCCAGTCGTACTGCTGCACGGTGCGGCGCACGTGCTCGACGATGCGGTGCGCCCGGCCCCGGCTGGGCGTGATCATGACCAGCAGGAACTCCTCCCCGCCGAGCCGGGCGGCGAACGATCCCGCCTCGTCCGGGGGCAGCGCCGCCTCCAGCAGTCCGGCCACCGTCTGCAGCACCCGGTCGCCGGCCTCGTGCGAGTAGCGGTCGTTCACCGACTTGAAGTGGTCCAGGTCGACCAGTGCGACGCTCAGGCCACCGATCGGCCCCGGGCCGGAGGCCAGCAGTTCGCCCAGCCGCTCCTGCACGTAGAGCCGGTTGCGCAGGCCGGTCAGCGGGTCGCGGCGGGCCTCCTCGCGGTAGCGCGCCGCCTCCTCGCGGGCCGTGCGGGTCTCGAACAGGGTCTGCCGGATGCGGGCCTGGGCCTCGCGCTCGTGGGAGAGCAGCTCACGGTCGGCGGTGCTGAACGCCTGGAGCATCTCGTAGGCCGCGCGGTAGTCGCCCAGGGCGGCCCGCACCTCGGCCCGGGCCTTGAGGATCTCGTTCTTGACCCGGGCGCAGCCCTCGTCGGCGCAGGCCTGCTGGGCCCGGGCGAGGGCGTCCAGGGCGGCCTGCGGCCGGTCGAGCGCCAGCTCGGCGGCGGCCAGGGTGATCAGGTAGTACGAGCCGGCGTCGGGGGTGCGGAAGTCGACCTGGACGGCCGCCTCCACCGCCTGCTGGGCGACCTCGGCCGCCCGCTGCGGCTCACCGGCGAGCAGGTGGATGCGGGCGATGGTGTCGAGGCTGGCCGCGTTCAGCGGGTACCCGTAGCGGGCACTGAACGCGGTGAGCTGCTGGGCCCCGGCCCGGGCGTCCTCCACCCGGGCATCGCGCAGCGCGGCGTAGGCCCGGTTGTTGATCACCAGCAGGTGCATCTGCGGATCGCCGACCGCCAGCTCCTCGGCCCGGGAGTACCACAGCTGCGAGTCCTCCCCGGCGCCGAGCTTGTGCAGCAGGTCGGCGGTCTTGTTCAGCACCCTGACCCGCAGCGGCCGGGGCACCTCGTCGGTGAAGGCGAGCACCGCGTCCATCACGTGCTGCAGGGCGGTCGGCTCGTCGCCCAGGTCGTTGTGCACGAACGCCTTCAGCAGCGAGGCGCGCACCCGGTTGACCGCCGTGAGCGCCACCGGCCCGGCGCAGGCCTGCCGGATCAGCTTCACCGCGGCCGTGATCTCGCCGGTGCGCTGACTGGCCTCGGCCCGGCAGAGCAGGGCCCCGGCGACGATCTGCGGCTCACCCAGGGCCTCGGCCCGCACCTGCAGGTCGCGGGCCCGCTCGGCCGCCACCGCCGGTTCGGAGGTGACCAGCGCCTGCAGCTCGCGGAGCTCGGCCTCCGGCCCGGGCCCGAACCCCGGATCGGCGGGCAGGGACGGCGGGCGCATCCGGACCAGCAGCCCGGCCGGCGCGTCGGCCCCGGGCGAGCGTTGCACCTGATCCATGCCCCGCGCCCTCCGGCCCGCTTATGTCTGCATACGACGCTTTCGCAACGTTTGCATAGTGTCGCAGCCGCACCGCTGAAGCGACAGGGATTCAGCGCTGATGTCTTGCCCGTGCGCGGACAATTCTCCTCGGCCGCCGATTTCGCGGCCGGTTCTTGCCCTGGCCTTGACGCGAACTGAAACTTCTTCACGATCGGCCCGATGCACTGGGTGAGCAGCCCTGCCCGCACCGTCATCATGCCTGCGATCTGCCTCACCCGTCCGCCGATTTACCCTCATACAACAGTGCTTTGGTTCTGGTGGGCAGAATGCCTGCACTAGGGTCGCGGTATGTCGCCGAAGCCTCGCCCGCTCAACTTCCTGGGTCTGCTCGGTGCCTTCGTGGTGACGAGTCTGGTGGCGGGCGTCCTCGCGGCCGGTCTGGCGGTCCCCGCGATCGGCGCCTCGGGCCTGGCCACCAGCAACGTGATCAAGGCGTTCAACGAGCTGCCGACCGAGCTCGCCGACACCCCGATGCCGACCAACACCAAGGTGCTGGCCGCCGACGGCTCGCTGATCGCGACGTTCTACGACGAGAACCGCGTGCCGGTGAAGCTCAAGGACATCTCGCCGTTCATGCAGACCGCGATCGTGGCGATCGAGGACGAGCGCTTCTACGAGCACGGCGGGGTCGACCCCAAGGGCCTGCTGCGCGCCGTGGTCGCCAACCAGGTCTCCGGCGGGGTCTCGCAGGGCGCCTCCACGCTCACCCAGCAGCTGGTCAAGAACATGCTCAAGGCGGAGGCCTACCTGGCCGGTGACCAGGCCGGGTTCGAGGCCGCCCAGGAGCGCACCAACGAGCGCAAGCTCAAGGAGATCCGGCTGGCCACCGCGCTGGAGCGGCGGATGGACAAGAAGGAGATCCTCGAGGCGTACCTGAACATCTCCTGGTTCGGCGGGCAGATCAACGGCGTCGAGGCGGCCGCGCGCTACTACTTCGACACCACCGCCAAGAAGCTCACGCTGCCCCAGGCGGCCACGCTGGCCGGGATGATCCAGTCGCCGCCGCAGTACAACCTGGCCGAGACCGAGAAGCACGTGCGGGCCAAGCAGCGCCGCAACACCGTGCTCACCAAGATGTACCAGCAGGGCATGATCGACGCCGAGACCCGGGACAAGGCGCTGGCCGCCAAGCTCGGCGCCGACATCAGCCCGACCTACCAGGGCTGCGCCAACGCCGGCACCCGGGCCTACTTCTGCGACTACGTGTACAACCTGCTCACCAAGAGCCCCGGCTTCGCGGCCCTCGGCAAGACCGAGGAGGACCGGGCGATCGCGATCAAGCGCGGCGGCTACACGATCAGGACCACCCTCGAGCCGAAGATGCTCAACGCCGCCTGGAAGGCCGTGAAGTCGGCGATCCCGCCGGACGACAAGAGCCGGGTGGCCACCGCCTCGGTCACCGTGGAGCCGGGCACCGGCAAGGTGCTCACGATGATCCAGAACAAGTACTACAGCGTGGAGAAGGGCCGGCAGAACACCACGGTCAACTACTCCACCGACTACACCTACGGCGGCTCCTCGGGCTTCCTCACCGGGTCCACGTTCAAGCCGGTCGTGCTGGCCGCCTGGCTGAAGTCCGGCCGCAAGCTGAACGACACGATCGAGAGCGGGCCGGGCTCGCTGGGGGTCAGCTCGTTCCGGGCCTGCGGCTCGAACCTGCGCAGCACCGAGACGTGGAACTTCAACAACGCCGGCGACGGCAGCGGGTCCGGGGCCATCACCGCCTGGGACGCCACCGCCAACTCGGTCAACGGCGCCTATGTGCGGATGGAGCAGAAGCTCGACCTGTGCCAGGTGCGCGAGATGGCCGAGGCGCTGGGCATGCACCGGGCCGCCGCGGTCGAGTGGGGCGAGGAGAAGGCGACCACCGGCATCCCCGACACGGTGCCCTCGATCGTCCTCGGCACGATCAACCAGTCGCCGCTGACCATGGCCAACGCCTACGCCACGTTCGCCGCGAGCGGCAAGTACTGCGAGCCGATCGCGGTCACCTCGATCAAGGACCGCAACGGCAAGGCGGTCAAGATCCCGAAGACCAGCTGCAAGCAGACCGTCCCGGCCAACGTGGCGAACACCGCCACCCTGGGCCTCAGCCGGGCCCTGATCAACGGCACGGCGGCCAGTACCGGCCGGCTGTCCAGCGGCCAGGACGCCTCGGGCAAGACCGGCACCACGAACAACTCGCAGGACACCTGGTTCGTCGGCTACACCCCGCAGCTGTCCACCTCGGTGTGGGTGGGCCCGGAGACGGTGAACGGCAAGCGCAAGTACATGCAGGGCGTGCGGATCAACGGCCAGTGGCACTCGCACGTGTACGGCGGCACGATCGCGGCGCCGACCTGGAAGAAGATCATGGAGTCGGCGCTCAAGGGCAAGAAGGTCAAGAGCTTCCCCAGCGCGGACAGCAGCCTGATCGGGCAGAAGCCGCTGCCGCCGAAGAAGGAGAAGAAAAAGAAGGACGATCGTGGCGGCGACGGTCCCGGTGGTAACGGGAACGGCGGCGGCGGGAACGGCGGCGGCGGCAATGGTGGCGGCGGGAACGGTGGCGGTAACGGTGGCGGGGGTAACGGGAACGGCGGTCGCTGACCACCGGTCCCGTCACCACCTCACCGGCTCACACTGAGGCGTAGACCGGCAGTTCGGGCATCGGGCTCGAGCGGGACAGCAGCGCCCGGTGGGCCAGTCGGCGCGCCGGGCCGCTGGCCGCGATCCGGTGCGCGGTCTCGAGCACCCGGAGCCCGGCCTCGGACTTGGGAAAGATGATGCGCGGCACGCCGGGCGGGAAGGCCTGCACCTTCTCGGCGTAGGGCCGCATCACCCGCTCGTAACCACCGAAGGCCTGGGCGAGGTGCCGGTTGTCCCACCCCTGGGCCAGTTCTCCGGCCAGGACGTAGGCGCCGACCAGAGCCAGTGTCGTACCCATACCCGAGGGCCCCGAAGCCCAGGCCGCGTCGCCCGCCAGCACCACCCGTCCTTTGGTGTAGGCCGGTAGACGCACCTGGGTGAAGCGCTCGAGGTAGAACTCCTCCGGCCGGGCCGCGAAACCGTCCAGCACGCGCTCACTCTGCCACCCGACATCGGCGTAGCGCTGCCGCAGCACGTGCAACTGCGCCTCGAACGGCAGGGTCTCCAGGCCGATCGGCGGGGAGAGGAAGGCCAGGTTGGCGCGGATGGTGCCGTAGGCATCCGGCCGCAACGAAACCATACGGCTACCGGTGGTTGTCATCCAACGCCACCAGTCGTCGTCCTCAGGTGTGCGGTCGATCGTGCCGTAGGCGATGTACTCGCCCAGGTCGCGCCAGCGCACCTCGTCGCCGAACACGATCTGCCGCGTGGCCGAACGCCGCCCCTCGGCCACCACCAGCAGGTCGTAGCGCTCCTGCCCACCGCTGGCCAGAGTCACCTCCACGCCGTCGTCGAACTGCTCGACCGCGGTCACGTGATCGCCGTACCGGTGCGGGATCTCGTCCTTGGTCAGGGACAGCAGCAGTTCGGCCAGATCACCACGCAGGATCTCCATCTCCGCGGTGGGGCCGTCGTGCCCGGTCTCGGCCGGGTGCTCGCCGTAGGGGCGGCCCGCCCGGTCGACGAAACGCGTGCCGACCTCTCCGGTGCGGGCGGCCAGCACCGCCTCACGCAGGCCCATCGCCTCGATCACCTGGTGCCCGGCGTCGCGGATGTCGATGTTCTGCCCAGCGGTGCGCTGCTGGGGTGCCCGTTCCATCAGCGTCGGGGCGAACCCGGCCCGATGCAGGGCCCAGGCCACCGCCGGCCCGGCGATGCTGCCCCCGGTCACCAGCACGGTTCTCGCCATGTCGTCCACTCCCGTCCTGGATGATTACTTCACGGTGAAGTTACCTCAGTCGTGAAGTATTGCATCTCGTGAAGTAGATTGCCCTTCATGAGCGAGGAGATGCGGCCCTTCCCGCCGATCCTCCGGCCCGGCCCCCGCCTGGATCTGCTGAACCAACTGCGGGCCTACGCCGGCGAGTTCCAGGAGCTGGCCCGGCACTCGGCGCGCGGCCTGGGGCTGCACACCACCGACGCCAACGCCCTGGTCGAGGTGCTCTCGGCCGAGCGGCTGGGCCACCCGCTCTCCCCCGCCCGGCTCTCCGAGCGCGTCGGGCTCACCTCCGGCGCCACCAACGCCCTGGTCAACCGCCTGGAGAACGCGGGCTACGTGGTGCGTACCCGGGAGCACACCGACCGGCGGCAGGTCACCCTGCGCACCACCGAACTGGCCCGCGACCGGGCCGAGGCGATCTACACCGAGCCGGCCCGGCTGCTCGAGGCCACGCTGGACGGGCTGGAACCAGAGGTCCTCGAGCAGCTGACCGGCGCCCTGACGCTGCTCACCGGCACCCTGACGCAGGTCAATCAGCAGATGGCCGCAGCCCACGAACACTGATCCCCGCGCGCCGGGTGGCGCATCCGGACCGAATCAGCGAAAAAGGTGTTCCGGCCTCGCGCGTAACTCACGTGCCGGGGCCGGCCTACAGAGAGGGCATGCATGACCGTCACCAACCCGCCGACCGAACAGAGCCTCGGCGGAGCTGATCTGGTGGTGCTGCTCGACGAGGACACCAACCCCAACGGCACGGCGAACCGCCTGACCGTGCACGACACGCAGACCCCGCTGCACCTGGCCTTCTCTCTGCACCTGCTCGACGAGCAGGGCCGCACCCTGCTCACCCGCCGGGCCCTGGGCAAGAAGACCTGGCCCGGGGTGTGGACCAACACCTGCTGCGGCCACCCGCGCCCGGGTGAGGACATCACGGCGGCGGTGGAGCGGCGGGTCGGTGAGGAACTCGGCCTGCACGTGCCCGCCGAGTCGCTCAGCGTGGTGCTGCCCGACTTCCGCTACCGCGCTGTCGACGCCGGCGGGGTGGTGGAGAACGAGTTCTGCCCGGTGCACGTGGCCGTGCTCGACCCGGCGGCCGTGCCCCGGCCCGACCCGGGTGAGGTGGCCGAGTACACCTGGGTGGCCTGGCCCGACCTCTACGAGGCGGTGCGCCGCACCCCGTTCGCCTTCAGCCCCTGGCTGGTACTGCAGGCCGCGGCGATCGGCCCGGAACTGCGCCCCAGCAGCAGTTCATAAGTCCATGCCGGTCTCCGTCCACCTGCTGCTGGCCGACCACCTGGCCGCCCGCATCCAGGCCGGGCACTTCCCGCCGGGCGCCCCGCTGCCCAGCCCGCCCGACCTCGAGCACGAGGGCTACCCGGTGCGCACGGCGCGAGATGCCCTGCGCCGCCTGGCCCGCGAGGGCTGGGCCGAGCAGCGCGCCGACGGCGGTTACTACGTCACCGGCGAGAGCGCCGACGCAGAGTGGGACCTGGTGCACCGCCAGGTCGAGGCCCTGCTGGCGGCCTGGTCGGGCGAACCTCGGCAGGGCCGGGTCGAGGGCCGGCTGGACCAGGTCTGAGCCATCAGGGTGGCCGGCCCTCGACCCACCTCAACCCGGCCCGGTCCGACAGCCGATGCCGTCTGTCGAGACTTCGGGGGGACGGGTCCATGCACGCAAGCACACTCCGGCCGGCGGGTGGTCCGGCATGCCGGTGACCTCGTCCGAGGCCGGCGCCCGCCGGGCCATGCTGGTCTGCCGGATCGGTGCCGACCTGCTGAACACCCCCGGCACCGACGCATCGCTGATCCGGGTGGCCGGCTGGGGAGCGATCCGCGACCTGACCGAGGAGACCCCGGGCCTGCGCGCGGTGCGGATGGCCCGCACGGCCGACGGCTTCGGGCTGGGGCCGTGGCTGGGCCCGTTCCCCGAACAGCCCCCGGCCATCACCGGTGTTCTGGACGCCGACGTGCCGCTGGTGCACGAGGTGCTCAACCGGGCGGCGGGCGCCGCCTGCACCTGGGTGATGATCACCTATCCGCACGTCGCGCCGGACGTGACGATGGCGCTGGGGCACCCCGAACAGCTCGACCTCGAGGTGGTGCTGACCGCCCGCAGCATCCTCAACCAGGTGATGCTGGCCTACCGCACCAGCCTGGTGCACGAGGAGCTGGCCCGGACCGCGATCACCGACACCCTCACCCACCTGGCCAACCGGCAGGCCTTCACCGAGGTCCTCTACGACATCCTCGACCAGCCCGGGGCCGGTGAGGCCGCGCTGCTGCTGATCGACCTCGACGACTTCACCGCCCTGAACGAGGCGTGCGGCCGGGAGACCGGTGACGAGGTGCTGCGCCGGGTGGCCGACATCCTGCGGGAGATCGTGCGGGGCAGCGACGTGGTGGCCCGGCTCGGCGGGGACGACTTCGCCGTGCTGCTGCCCGGCATCGACGAGGCCGCGGCGCTGCGGATCGCCGAACGGATCACGTTCGCGGTGGCCACCCTGGCGGTGTCCACCCCGGGCGTGGACAGCACCGGCGCCGGGATCGGGGTGGTCGGCGTGGAACCCGGCGCCGACCTGCAGACCCTGATGCTGCGGGCCGAGGTGGCGCTGAAGGCGGCCAAGCGCCGGGGCCGTGGGCAGGTGCAGAACTGGCGCCCCGACCTGGCCACCGAGACCTGAGTGCGACCGACGGCACGCCCGCCGCCTCACCCATCACACTGCCCAGGCCATAGGCTCGGGGACGACCAGAGTCACAACTCAGGGACGGAGAGCCAGCGTTGGCGTCGGACGCTTCCACCATCATTTACACCCACACGGACGAGGCTCCTGCGTTAGCCACGTACTCGCTGCTGCCGATCGTTCAGGCGTACGCCTCGACGGCGGGTGTGACCATCGAGACCCGGGACATCTCCCTCTCCGGCCGCATCATCGCCGCCTTCGCCGACCGGCTGCCCGAGGGGCAGAAGCTCGACGACGCCCTCGCCGAGCTCGGTGAGCTGGCCAAGCGGGCCGAGGCCAACATCATCAAGCTGCCGAACATCTCCGCGTCGATCCCGCAGCTCAAGGCGGCCGTCGCCGAGCTGCGCGAGCAGGGTTACGACCTGCCCGACTACCCGGACAGCCCGGGCACCGACGAGGAGCGCGACATCCGCGCCCGCTACGACAAGGTCAAGGGCAGCGCGGTCAACCCGGTGCTGCGCGAGGGCAACTCCGACCGCCGCGCACCGGCTTCGGTCAAGAACTACGCCCGCGTGCACCCGCACCGGATGGGCGCCTGGACGGCCGATTCGAAGACCAACGTGGCCACCATGAGCGCCGGTGACTTCCGCACCAGCGAGAAGTCGGTGGTGCTGGAGAACGACGACACGCTGCGGATCGAGCACGTCGGCACCGACGGCACCACCACGGTGCTGCGCGAGTCGGTCCCGGTGCTGGCCGGCGAGGTCGTCGACGCCACCCGGATGGACGTGGCCGCGCTGCAGCAGTTCCTGAGCGCCCAGATCGCCCGGGCCAAGGAAGAGGGCGTGCTGTTCAGCGTGCACCTCAAGGCCACGATGATGAAGGTCTCCGACCCGATCGTCTTCGGCCACACCGTGCGTGCGTTCTTCCCGCAGACCTTCGAGCGCTACGGCGACACGCTGGCCGCGGCCGGGCTCACCCCCAACGACGGCCTCGGCGCCATCCTCGGCGGCCTGTCGGCCCTGCCCGACGGCGAGGCGATCAAGGCCTCGTTCGACGCCGAGCTGGCTCAGGGCCCGGCCCTGGCCATGGTCGACTCCGACCGCGGGATCACCAACCTGCACGTGCCCAGCGACGTCATCGTGGACGCCTCGATGCCGGCGATGATCCGCACCTCCGGGCACATGTGGGGCCCGGACGGCAACGAGGCCGACACCCTGGCGGTGCTGCCGGACAGCAGCTACGCCGGCGTGTACCAGACCGTGCTCGACGACTGCCGGGCCAACGGCGCGTTCGACCCGGCCACCATGGGCTCGGTGCCCAACGTGGGCCTGATGGCGCAGAAGGCCGAGGAGTACGGCAGCCACGACAAGACCTTCGAGATCGCCGAGGCCGGCACCGTGCGGGTGGTCTCCTCCGACGGCACTGTGCTGCTGGAGCACGAGGTCTCGCCGGGTGACATCTGGCGCGCCTGCCAGACCAAGGACGTGCCGGTCCGCGACTGGGTGAAGCTGGCCGTCAACCGGGCCCGGGCCACCGGCGACCCGGCGGTGTTCTGGCTGGACTCCGCCCGCGCGCACGACGCGAACCTGATCACCAAGGTCGAGCAGTACCTGCCCGAGCACGACACCGACGGGCTGACCATCAAGATCATGTCCCCGGTGGAGGCCACGGCCTACTCGCTGGAGCGGATCCGGCGGGGCGAGAACACCATCTCGGTCACCGGCAACGTGCTGCGCGACTACCTCACCGACCTGTTCCCCATCCTCGAGCTGGGCACCAGCGCGAAGATGCTGTCGGTGGTGCCGCTGATCAACGGGGGCGGCCTGTTCGAGACCGGCGCCGGCGGCTCGGCGCCCAAGCACGTGCAGCAGTTGCTGCGCGAGAACCACCTGCGCTGGGACAGCCTGGGTGAGTTCCTGGCCCTGGCGGTCAGTTTCGAGCACCTGGCCCAGACCACGAAGAACGCCCGGGCCCAGGTCCTGGCCGACACGCTGGACCGGGCCACCGGCACGTTCCTGAACGAGAACAAGTCGCCCAGCCGCAAGGCCGGGGAGCTCGACAACCGCGGCAGCCACTTCTACCTGGCCCTGTACTGGGCCCAGGAGCTGGCCGGGCAGAACGACGACGCCGAGCTGGCCGAGAAGTTCACCGCGCTGGCGGCCGCCCTGGCCGAGAAGGAGCAGACGATCCTGGACGAACTGATCCAGGTCCAGGGGCAGCCGGCCGACGTGGGCGGCTACTACCGGCCCGACCCGGCCAAGGCCGAGGCGATCATGCGCCCGTCGGCGACGCTCAACCAGGCTCTGGCCGCGCTGAGCTGATCCGATCCGCACAGTCAGTCACCGCAGCCCGTGTCCCGGCTCACCCGGGGCACGGGCTGCGGTGCTTTTCGGCCGCCGCAGGCCTTTTGGCCGATTCGAACCACCCGGCCGGTCGAACACATGTGCGAACGAGTGTGGGAGTCTTGCCCGGTGAGGGATCGGCAGGCACCCAGTTCGTTCGCAGGCTCGACCAGGCCGATCGCTGCCATCGAGAACAACCTCACCACCGAGGAGATCCCCTTCCCCGGCCGGGCGAGGCTCCAGACCGACCCGGCGAACTCCCGGCCCACCGGCCGGCACTGCTGGGTCACCGACCCGGCCGCCCCCGCGCGGCCCCTGGCCGGTCTCCTGATCGACTGGCGGCGTGACGGCGACGGCTGGTGGGGCCGGGTCATCCTGAGCACCTCCTCCCCCGAGGGCCGGGCCACGGTCACCGACACCTGGCTGCCGGCCAAGCGCCTGCGCCCCGCCCGCGCCCCTCGGCCCTAGGCGCCTATCGTGCTCCTGTGATCACGAGACGAGCCGATCTGACGGTGGCCGCGATCCAGTCGATCCCGGTGATCGGCGACGTCGAGGCCAACCTAGAAGCCGCCGAGACAGCGCTCGCCCAGGCCGCCGAGGGCGGTGCGCGCCTGGTGCTGTTCCCGGAACTGTCGCTGACCGGTTACGACCTCGACCGACTGGACGACCCCCGGCTGTGGTTCGCGCCGGGCGACGCCCGTCTGGACCGGCTGCGCAAAAGCGCCCGGGCGGCCGGGGCCGTGGTGGTTGTGGGCGTCCCCGTCCGCGTCGGCCAGCGCCGCTACCTCGCCTCGCTGGCCCTCAGCGGTAACGGCCCGGACGTCGTCGCTCCGAAAAGCCACCTACACGGCGCCGAATCAGACATCTTCGACGCAGGGCACGAGCCGGTCGTCGTACAGGTGGCCGACTGGAGCGTCGGCTTGGCGGTGTGCTTCGACACCGCATTCGCGCAGCACGCCGAAAACCTGCGCACCGCGGGCGCCCACGCGTACGCCGCCTCGGTGATCTTCACCGAGGGCGAGGAGCGCGAACTGGACCAGCGCATGGCCTCCCGGGCAGCCGACAACAATTTTTGGACGATCGCGGCCAACTTGGGTGGCTCGCCTCTCGGTCGGCGTTCGGCCGGCGGATCAGGCATCTGGTCCCCGCAGGGCGCCGTCCTCGCCCGGGCCGCGGGAAGGGACTCCGAGATCGTCTTCGGCACACTGACCGAGGCTTCCCTCAGCTCCTGATCAGCGCGCCGCTGCAGCCGGAGGGGTTAACCCCTTGTTCCGATCCGCTGTCCGGGCGATGTCGTCCATCGCCTCACGCGCCCCTGGTGTCTTACGCTCGGACGGGACAACACCTGCGGACGACGGGGATGTTCATGGCCGACGAGAGCTGGCTCGAGGACTCAGGCTCCAGCGTGCTCGCGGTCGCCACCACCTCCTTCCTGCTCCTGGTCCTGGCCCTGGTTCTGCACCAGGCGGCCCGGCGCCGGGCCTACGGAAGGCTGGCCCCGGCCGAGCGCGAACTGCTGCTCCAGGCCCTGCTTCTGGTCGTCCACAGTGGGGCCGTCGAGAAGGGCCAGAGCGCCCTGGGCCCGCCCCGCGCCCCTGCCCGGGTGCTCGGCGACCTGCTCGGTCTCGACGTGCACACGGTGGACGGGGCACTGCGCCGGCTGATCGAGCACGGCTACCTCAACGGCCTGCCCGGGTCGCGGTTCGGGGCGCTGACCACGCACCTGGAAACCACGGAGAAGGGCCGCCGGTTCCATGAGCGGCACTTCGGCACCACCGGCGGCGTGTTCGAGGCGGCTCCTCTGGGCCTGGTCGTCCTCAACGGCCAATCACCGCGATTCCGTCCGCTTCCACCCGCTCCGGACGCGCTTTCGCTGCGCCACACCGACAATCGGGCCGAACCTCCGAGTGCCTAGCCGCTGAGGACGACTGCGCCCAGTACCGTGGCAGCACCCAACGGGGGTTGCGGGCACGGGGGTCGGGTTGCGGTTCGGTCGGATAACGCGGGTACGTTTCGCGACGGGGGTGTTCGCCGCTCTCTGTACGCTCGGCCTGCTCGCACCCTCCCCTCGCGGGTACGCCCGGCCGAGCGCCCCAGGCGACATCTCGCTCAGCGCGGGGCGGTTGTTCGAGGTGGACAGCGGCGCGGTCAGTGTCTCGGGCACCCACGAACTGCGCCGGTCCGCGTCCGGCGCCTACTCCGTGAAGCACGGCCCGGCTCCGGCGATTCCGCTGACCGCGGCTCCCCGGGGCCAGCACCGGATCAAGCAGTCCGGGTCTTATTCGCTGGTCGGTGGAACGGTTTTCGTGGCTGCGCCGAGGAACGGCGCCCGGCTGATGCTGCGCACCGGCACGTCGGACACCGACCTGTTCGGCCCGCACGTGGTCTGGTCGACCGACGACGGGCAGGTGCGGCAGCGGTACCTGAACCCGGAGGGCCCGGTGAAGAAGATCCTGGCCCGCAGCGGGGCGGCCGGGCCGGTGGCGGTCTGGGGCCCGCGATCGGCCTACCTGGACACCGAAGGGCGGATCCACATCCTCGGGAACCTCGGCTACGAGCGCCGAACCGTCCCGGCCGGTCGCCGGGTCCGGGATCTCCGGCTGAACTACGCCACGCTCTCCTGGACGGCCGACGACGGCAGCGTGCACGTGATGGATCTCGGCGAGGCCGAACCACGCCGGTACAAGCTGGCTCTGCGGCCGCCCTACGCCGTCGAGGGACGCCAAGTCGCCGGGATCGACGCCCAGGGGCGCGTGCGGGTGCAGAACCTGCCGTTCACCCCGGGAAGGCAGGCCCCCTGGCTGATCTCGTCGCAACTGTCCACCGAACTGGAGGCCGGGAAGCCCTGGAAGCCGCGTTTCGACGTGTCCAAGCCACTGACGAACGTGCGCCTCACCCTGCTCGGCTCCGGTTCGGCGCTCGCCACCCTGCAGTCGAAGGCTCCCTTCGGCACCATCGGCGGTTTTCGCTGGGACGGCCGTGACCACTCCGGCCGAGCAGTGCCCCCCAGTTGCTACACCTGGGTCCTGCAGGCCGAGGCGGCCGACGGCAGCGGTCCGGTGATCGGTGACCTGGGACCGGAACCGGGCGGGAGCCTGAACCTGACCCCGGTCGGCGGCTGGCCGGACGGTCTGGGCATGGGCTGCTGGAGCGGGTACTGAAGGCGCTCACGGGCGGATCGGCCGAGCCACCCCTCCCCCGAACACGCCACAGAACTACTCGCCGGTCAGGCCTAGTTTGTCGCACTGGCCGAGAAGACGGGAGACCGGGATGACGGCGCGCACCAGCGGGCGGCGACTTCGCACCGGGGTGGCCGGTCTGCTGCTGGCGACCCTGCTGCCCAGCCTCACCGCTCCCGGCCCGGCGGCGGCCCGGCCCGCCGAACTGACCATCCTGGGCTTCGATTCCGGCCGCCTGGCGGTACTGCGCAATGACGCCACCATCCTCGCCGCACGCCCGGGAGCGCCCCTGACCCAGGTGGCCCAGGCCCGGCTGCGCCAGGGCTGGCGGGAGAACTACACCGACCTGCACGGCCGCGTCCTGCGCTGGACCGAGGACGCGGGCCCCGGGATCACCCTGCACCGGCTCGACCTGGCCAGTGGCCGGGAAAAAGCCTGGCGCACGCCGGAACAGCTGGTCGCCTGGACCCCCCGCGGCTGGATCGGATACCAGAACGACCGTCTGGTGCAGCATTTGCGGGGCGGGGTGAGGCGAGAACTGCTCCAGCTGCCCGCGGGCGGCTACGAGAGCACTCCCTACGTGGTCAGCGACGGTGAGCGCACGCTGGTCTACCGTCACGGGCGCCTGCTGCTGGTCACCGACGACGGGCGCACCACCCAGGCGCTGTACGACGCCGGCGAGGGGCCGAAGTTGCTCTCGGGCATGACGTTGACCCCCAGTTCGGTGGTCTGGAGCCTCGCCGCCGCCCCCGACGGTTCCTCCCCGAGCACGGTGGTGCGCCTGACGCCGGCCACCGGCGAGACCACCGAGATCGAGTCTCCGGGTGAGCTCGCGGCCGCCACCGACGAAAGCATCGCCGTGGTCGCCACCCACGCGTCGGCCTCGCCCACGGCCGACGACCGCCACACCGTGCACCGCTGGAACGGCTCGTCGTGGACGCAGGTGCACTTGCCGGGGCGGGCGGACGAGAGCGGCAGCCCCGAAAGGATCAGCGGCCCGGTCACTGACGGAACGAGCTTCTACCTGACGGTGGGCCCGGGCATCTACCGGATCCAGGAGAACGCCACCACCCGTCGCGTCGCCAGGAGCTGAGCCTCGGACTGAACGGCCGGTTAACGGTCGGAGTGCGTTCTTGATCAACGGGAGTTAGGCTCGACCGTTCACCCGGTCGGCCACGTGACGATCGCCACGTTCTCAGGCTCTTCACAGCTTCTCACCGGGCTCTCATACTTCCCTCACATTGCGCCATCGGCGCAGTTCAGCGCGTCTGCACCGATTCCGATGAACGACCCTGAGGGTCTCCCGGCGGTGAAGAACCCGCGCCGCCGCCGATCCGGGGCGGTGCAGTAAGGGTTCGAGCGAGTTGTGGCGCCAATCGTGACTTATGCGGTCGACTAGGCTGCCACTCCCCCTGATTGACGCGACCCGACCCGGTGGCTGACCTTGGCCGGCGGTGACGGCTGCGGAAGGTGCGAGATGCTGAAGAAACGCGCGGTGACCGTTGTGGCCGGCCTGACGGTGGCTGTCCTGGCCGCCTGCAGTGCCCCCCAGACACCCAGCGTGAGCAGCGTCGAGGGCGACCAGGCGGCGGTGGCGGCCTCCGGGTCCAAGCCCAACATCGTCTTCGTCCTGGTCGACGACCTGGCCACGAACCTCGTCGAGTACATGCCGACGGTGAAGGCGATGCAGGACGAGGGCGCCTCCTTCGAGAACTACTTCGTCAGCAACTCGCTGTGCTGCCCCTCGCGCGCCACGATCTTCACCGGCCGCTACCCGCACAACACCGAGATCATCACCAACACCGCGGCCACCGGCGGCGGGTACTACATGTTCAAGGGCCGCGCGCTCGACCAGGACACGTTCGCCACCGATCTGCAGGCGGCCGGGTACCGCACGGCGATGATGGGCAAGTACATGAACGAGTACCAGCCCGGCTCCCCGAAGAAACCCTCGGCGAACAACCCGGCCGGCTGGGACGAGTGGGCCCTGGCGGCCAGCGGCTACGCCGGGTTCAACTACAACCTGAACCAGAACGGCGAGGTCGTGCACTACGGCCGGGCCGAGCAGGACTACCTGACCGACGTGATCTCCGAGCGCGGCCAGGACTTCATCAAGCGGGCCGCCGCCGAGGGCGAGCCGTTCATGCTCGAGCTGGCCCCGTTCACGCCGCACAAGCCGTACGTGCCCGCCCCGCGCCACGAGAACCTGTACAAAGACCTCAAGGCGCCGCGGGTGGCCTCGTACGACAAGAAGAACAAGAACGCCCCCAGCTGGATGGCCTCGCAGAAGCTGACCGGCCCGCGCAAGAAGAAGATGGACGAGCAGTTCCGTCAGCGGGTGCGCACCACGCTCTCGATCGACGAGATGATCGCCGACGTGAAGGCCCAGCTGCGCGAGAGCGGCGTCGCCGACAACACCTACATCGTGTTCAGCTCCGACAACGGCTACCACATGGGTGAGCACTCCCTGATCTCCGGGAAGATGACGGCGTTCAGCACCGACATCCAGGTGCCCCTGGTGGTGACCGGTCCCGACGTCCCGGCCGGGGTGAAGGTCGAGGACCTGGGCTCGAACATCGACCTGCGCTCCACCTTCGGCGACCTGGCCGGGGCCACGGTGCCGGCCAGCGTGGACGGTCAGAGCCTGGCCCCGCTGTGGAGCGGCGGCACCAACGACCGGCAGCATCTCCTGGTGGAGCACAAGGGGATGGAGGTCGACAAGATGGATCCGGACACCGGCATCTTCCGCAGCCCCATCCCGCCGAACTACGCCGCCCTGCGCCACCGGGACTGGCTGTACGTCAAGTACAACAACGGCCAGCGCGAGTACTACGACCTCACCAGCGACCCGTACGAGATGAACAACATCGTCGGGAAGATCACCAAGAAGCGCCTGCTCACCCTGGACCGCCTGCTCAAGGATGTCCGGCAGTGCGCCGGGCAGGAGCAGTGCACCCACGCCCACGCCGAGCCGGCCTCGGTCTCGGAGTTGCGGCAGGCCCGGAGGCGGGCCAAGGCGAAGGCCGACGAGCTGCTCGAGGAGAGCACCTCGCCCTCGGCCACGGCCACCCCTTCGCCGAGCGCATCGAGCACCCCGCTGGGTGCCGGTCTGCCCTCGGCCAACTGATCTCCGGCTCCCCACCAGGAGTTTTCGGCCGATCCCCATCGGGGGTTCCGGAATTTCACCGGGACCCCCGGAACTTTTGCCCACGTCCCACATTCTCTACCAGATTAGTAGACTAATCTGGAGTCCCCCTGACACTCTCACCCGCACCGCTACCGCGGTGGCGGCACAAGGAGGTGCGCAACCGTGCGCAACCCGTGGCGGGTCCTGCCCCTGACCGGCTTTCTGATCACCGCCCTGGTGGCCTGCGGCACCCCGCCGGCCACCACGTCGATCGTCGACCGGCCCGCCGAGGAACCGCTCGTCCAGCCGGTGGTCCAGCCCGCCGCCGGCGGAAACGGCGACCCCAACATCGTTCTCGTGCTCACCGACGACCTGTCGATGAACCTGCTGAAGCACATCCCGGCCGTCCGCACGATGCAGCAGCAGGGCACCACGTTCGAGAACTACTTCGTCAACAACTCGCTGTGCTGCCCCTCCCGCACGTCGATCATGACCGGCCGCTACTCGCACAACACCGGGATCTGGACCAACGGCACCCCCGACGGCGGCTACCAGGCCTTCCGCGACAAGAAGCTGGACCAGGACACTTTCGCCAGCGACCTGCGCAAGGCCGGCTACCGCACCGCGATCATGGGTAAGTTCCTGAACGACTACCAGCCGGGCAGCACGAAGTCACCGTCCGGCAACCAGCCGGCCGGCTGGGACGAATGGTCGCTGGCGGCCAGCGGTTACGCGGGCTTCAACTACAACCTGAACCAGAACGGCGAGGTCGTGCACTACGGCCGCAAGCCCAAGGACTACCTGACCGACGTCATCTCCCGCCGCGGCCAGGACTTCATCCGGCGCTCCGCGGCCCGCGAACAGCCCTTCCTGCTGGAACTTTCCACCTTCACCCCGCACAAGCCCTACATCCCGGCCCCCCGCCACGCCGGCCTGTTCAAGAAGGCCAAGGTGCCGCGCGGGAAGTCGTACGACAAGGCGAACACCAACCCCTCGGCCTGGATGCGCGCGCGGAAACTGACCAAGGCCCAGAAGAAGCTGATGGACGAGCAGTACCGCCAGCGGCTGCGCACCGTGCAGTCGGTCAGCGACCTGATCGTCGACATCAAGGGCCAGCTGCGCCGCAGCGGCGTCGAGGACAACACCTACATCGTGTTCACCTCCGACAACGGTTACCACATGGGTGAGCACGCCCTGGTCTCGGGCAAGATGACCGCGTTCGACACCGACATCCACGTGCCCCTGGTGGTGACCGGCCCGGACGTCCCGGCCGGCCAGAAGGTGTCCGCACTGGGCCAGAGCATCGACCTGCGGCCGACTTTCGCCGACCTGGCCGGGGCCCCGCGCCCGAAGAAGGCCGACGGCCGCAGCCTGGCCCCGCTCTGGCGGGGTGGTACCAACAGCCGGCAGTACGTGCTGATCGAGCACCGGGGCCCGCTGGTCGACCCGAACGACCCGGACCGCGAGGTGTTCCGCAGCCCGAACCCACCGGACTACACCGCCATCCGCGGCAAGTCGTGGCTGTACGTCGAGTACGTCACCGGGGAGCGGGAGTACTACGACCGCAAGAAGGACCCGCTCGAGCGGCGCAACGTGGTGAACCAGCTGTCCCAGAAGAAGTTGCGCAGCCTGCACCGCAAGCTCGAGGCGGCCGAGAAGTGCAAGCGGCAGGCCGCCTGCCTCAAGGCCCAGTCACTGACCTGACCCCCTGGCTGGGCCGGTTCAGCCTTCGAACCGGCCCAGCCAGCGAGTCAGCAGCTCCTCGAGCGTGCGCCTCTCCAGCGGACTGAAATGCTGCAATAGTCGCTGCTCGTTGGCCATGTGCGCGGTGTACGCCCGGTCGATCAGCTCGCGCCCCTGCGGGGTCAGCGCCACCACCCGGCCCCGCCCGTCCACCTCGCTGACCCGCCGCGAGACCAGCCCCGCCTCGACCAGCCGGTCCAGCCGCTTCGTCATCGCCCCGGTGGTGACCATGGTGTTCTGGGCCAGCTCGCCCGGCGCCCGCTCGAACGGCTCTCCCACCCGGCGCAGGGCAGCCAGGACGTCGAACTCCCCCTCGGTCAGACCGAACTGCCGGTACACCTGCACCAGTTCCTGGGTGAGCGCGTTGGCCAGGCGGTGCAGGCGGCCGATCACCGCGACCGGGCTGGAATCCAGATCCGGTCGTTCCCGGGACCATTCGGCCATCACCCGGGCCACATGATCAGGCGTGCTCATCGGCCGACTATATAGCTTCCCGGGAAGCTATATTAGCTTCCATGGAAGCTAACGTCCGCTGGGTGGCGCTCACCGCCGTCGCCCCCATCGTCTTCGGCTCGACGTACTACGTCACCAGCCACACCCTCCCTGCGGACCATCCGTTCTACGGCGGGGCCCTGCGCGCCCTGCCGGCCGGTCTGCTCCTGCTGCTGATCACCCGACAGCTACCCAAGGGCTCCTGGTGGTGGCGATCGCTGGTGCTCGGGGCACTGAACTTTGGGGCGTTCTTCACCCTCATCTACATCACCGCCCAGCTTCTGCCCACCAGCGTCGCCTCGACCACCATGGCCACCTCTTCGGTGATGCTCATGCTGTTGGCCTGGCCCCTGCTGGCCGAGCGGCCGCAGGTGTTGGCGGTGGCGGGCGCCGTGGTCGGGATCGCCGGGGTAGCCGTGATGCTGCTGGGTAACTACGGCGGGGAGGGCATCGACTACCGCGGTGTTCTGGCCTCCCTGGCCGCCATGATCCTCTCCAGCCTGGGCGCGATCCTGACCAAGCGCTGGAGCCCGAAGATCAACATCCTGGCGCTGACCTCCTGGCAGCTGATCGCCGGCGGCCTGATCATCCTGCCGGTGGCGATCGCGGTGGAGGGCGCTCCCCCGGCGATGACGGCCGAGCGTCTGGCCGGGTACGGCTACGTCACCTTCGTGGCCACCGCCCTCGGGTTCACCCTCTGGTTCAACGGCCTCAAACGCCTGGACGCCGCCACCGTGGGCCTGATCGGGTTGCTCAACCCGGTGTCCGGGGTGGTGCTCGGGGTGCTCCTGGCCTCCGAGCCGTTCGGGGTGCGGCAGATCGTCGGGGTCACCCTGGTCGTCCTGGGCATCCTGCTCGGCCAGCCGATCGCCCGGCGCCTGCTCACCGGACGGCGCACTGCACCCGCGGGCACCCCCTCCGAGCCCACCTCGGTGGAGACCGGGGCACCCGCGAAAAGGCAGTGATCGCAGGCGGCCTGGGCCCGCGCCGGAGAACCACCGAAGACCTGAGGACGATCGGCGCCTCTGAGTCCTTCGGGTCGCCGTTCGATCTTGGTTGACTTACTCTCGGACGATATGAGCGTCTTGCGTCGTGTGCGGCCGGCCAGCCGGAGCAGGTCTCTCCGGCTCGGTTCGGCCGGCCTGACCGCCCTGCTCCTGCTGTCCGCGTGCGCCTACGCCGAAGACGGCTCGGTGGGCACCGGTCCCGACTCCGGCGGCAGCTCCCAGTCCGGCGCCGACGAGCTGAAGACCGACATCGACACCTCGATCCGGACCTCGGAGAGCTACTGGGAGTCGTTCTTCGAGTCCCAGGGCGGTCAGTTCACCCCGGTCCAGGGGGTGATCCCCTACGACGAGGAGGGCGACGGCGACTGCGGCGGCGAGCCCTTCGTGCTCAACAACGCCTTCTTCTGCCCGGTGGGCAACTTCATCGCCTACGACCAGAACTTCATCGCCGGTCAGTACCAGGCCATCGGCGACGCCTTCGTGTACTACCTGATCGGCCACGAGTACGCGCACGCCGTGCAGGACCTGCTGGGCATCCAGCACCGCCTGACCATCCAGCACGAACTGCAGGCCGACTGCATGGCCGGTGCCTATCTGGGCGACTCGGTCCGGGCCGACGTGCTGGCCGTGGAGGAAGGCGACATCGACGAGTTACTCACCTCCCTGGCCACGGTCGGCGACCAGCCGGGCATCCCGTGGTTCGCTGAGGGCGCGCACGGCACCGGGCAGCAGCGCACCCAGGCCTTCGCCCAGGGCTACGAGGGCACTCAGGGCAACGGCAGTGCTCTGGCCAGCTGCCTCTCATCCTAGGATCCATTCTTCCAATAGCTGGATCCAATGGCTAGGGTTCGCTCATGGCGACCGACGGCCCCGATGCGCGCGCAGACCGACTCGAGCACATCGTCCCCGATTACTCGGACCCGCCGTACGGGGCGCGCTACGGCAAGCAACTGAAGGCTTTCCATCGCACCGGTTCTCTGCTGATCCTGGGCGGCATGACCCCGGAAGACCGTGACGGCACCGTGCTGAATCCGGGACGATTGGGCGAGAACCTCACCGTAGAGCAGGGTTACGTGGCTGCCCGTAAGGCAGCCGCCAACTGTCTGGGCATGATCCGCCTGGCCGTCGGCTCGCTCGACCACGTGCTGGCCCCGGTGCAGATGCTCGGTTTCGTGGCCGCCACACCGGATTTCGACCGCCACCACGAAGTGGGCGAAGGCGTGTCCGACGTACTCGCCGAAGTCTTCGGGGAGGCCGGGGCGGTGACCCGGGCGAACATGGGCGTCACCAGCCTGGCCCGAGGCAACTGTTACGAAGTGCTGCTGACCGTGGAGCTACACCCGAACACCCCCTGACCCACAACAAAGGACGCCCGACCTCGGTGGCGAGGTCGGGCATCCTTTGTCTGTTCGAGGGTTTCGGTCAGCCCTCGGTGATCTCGATGGTGCGGGGTGCGGTCTCGCCGGTCTTCGGGATGGAGACCTGCAGCACACCGTCGGCCAGGGAGGCACCGATCCGGTCGGCCGCCACGCCCTTCGGCAGCAGGGTGCGGTACTGGAACCGCCCGGCCCGACGGGCGTGCCGCTGCTCACCGTCTTCGGACTGCGCGTATTCGCCACCGACAGTGAGGGTGTCACCCTCGACGCTGATCTCGATCTCGTTCCGGCGGAAACCGGGCACCTCGAGGCTGAGCACGTAGCCACTGTCGGTCTCGCTCACGTCGGCCAGCGGGCGCCACGGACGCCGGCTCTCGGCCTGCTCGCGGCCCGCGGGACCGAACACGGACTGGACCAGACTGTCGAACTGCCGCTGCATGTCGCCGAACTCACGGAACGGATCCCACCGCACGACCGCGTCGCCCGAACGCACAGGAAGAGCCATTTCGACTCACGCTCCTTCGAAGCATCTCGTTCTCGCGACCCCTCTTCCGGGCCGCACGAAGAAGGTAACGCCGATCGGGCGCCGATGCATTCCGAAGTTGAGCCCTTATCGCTCAACTTTTCGCCCACTCGGCTGCTCACTGACGTTTGACCAGGTCAAGGGCTTGTTTTGGATTTTGGACGCTGGACCTGGCCCGGGTGCGGAGGGGCAAGATCGACGGGCGAGGGCTGGGCGAGCGGGCTACGGATAGGGCGTGACGATCAACTCAGCCCCCCAGCCGACCGGCCCGGACGAGGCCCACCGGGTGCCGGAAGGGGTCAGCGACGCGACGGTGGAGGCGCTGGGCAAGCTCTCCGAGGCGCTCGAGACGCTCGAGCAGGCCCGAGGGCACCTGTACGCGTTCCACCAGATCACCGGACGCTCGGATCTTCAGTTCGGGGAGGCGGTGGAGGCGCTGCGCACCGCCGGGCACCCCGAGCTGGCCGACCGGATCGAGAAGGAGCTGGTGGGGCACAACGTGATCGCCGGCCGATGGACGTTCCAGGTGGTCGAGGACTACGACGACGGCTACTGGTCGCTGGCCCGTGAGCTGGAACGCACGGCGCGTGAGGAGCTGGTGGGTGGGCGTCGGCACCTGTTCGAGGCCCGGATGAAGGAGGACCGGCGTACCCACGGGCGCGCCGGGCACGAGGCGCGGCCCTGAGGGAGGCTCAGGCCTTGTTCATGTCTTCGTGCCCGTCGCGACGGCGGCCGGTGATGCGGGCGTACTCGACGGACTGCTCGGACGACTGGTCCAACCGGAGGGTGAGCCCGGCCGGGCCGATGTGCAGCACCTCGCCCCAGGTGGTTCCGAGGCGCGCCTCGTCTCCGGGTACGAAGTCGGACGGGCCCCAGGCGGAGGCCGACCCCAGCGCGCTGAGCCGTTCCAGAGCCTGCCGCCCGGCTCGGATGTTCCCCGCGAGAACGCGCATCTCCTCTTCGATTTCGAAGCGCTGCGACCGGTCGGCCAGATCAGGCAGGGTCCGGCGCAGCCGCCGCAGCTGGTCCCGTTCAACGGCCAGACGCTCCCTGATCACCGCCGCACGATCGGGCGGGGCCGACGGGCGGGCGAATTCGGTTGCGGAGGAGACCTGCTCGAAGGCGGCGTGACGGCCCTGCCGGACGATGCGAACCATGTCCATGGGTGCGGTGACCGGGCTCGAACTTGGCGTCATCAGATTGCTCTCGATCAAGGGTTGCGGTGGAACGGATCTCACACGCACCGGGAGGGATCCGGCCGAGGCGCTGGCCTGCACGCCGGACGAAGGAGGCGACCGGGTTGCCGAAACAATGAAGCAGCGGACGAATTCCGGGCAGTGGTGCTCATGATCGCCTGGAAGTTGAGGCTTTGATCATCCTCTTCCATCAGTACCGCCCGACGCAAGTCTTTGCCGAATACCGTCTGACCTGGGCTGATTCTGTGATCGGGCACCTGCGATCCAGTGACGGGAATCCGTGACCGAACGAGATTCAGCGATTGCCGGGCGTATTCGACCGCAGTGACCGCTGAATGCCTGTGGGTAGCGGATGTTCGACGCTGGAACTACCGGGAGATCGGAGAGGCAGACATCAGCTGTCCCGCCGGCCGGGGAGCCCTCGCGCGAGCACGGGGCGCGCCACCTACTGTCAGCCTCGGAGAGGGCCTCCACCCCCGCAACCCGAAAACAAGGGTTTCGATATAACGACTTGATCTCGGCCGGGCGGCGGGCCACCGCGGACCACTGCGGAACGCCGGGCGGCGCTGGTTCGTCGTCACTTCATACCCGCACCTACCACGCGTATCGGCGGCCCCGCGCGAGCGGAATGCCGATTCCGTGTCAGGATGGCAGGTGGCCCAGGCCCGGCGGGACACCGAAGTCAGGACCGGACCATCCGAATCCCAGTCGCCAAGGTGAGAGAACTTTGATCAATTCTGCGGTCGTGAGCACCGGACACGCGATACCGGACGGCGTGATCACCTCGGCGGAGATCGAAGCCCTGGTCACCGAGCGCAGCCCCGGCTTCGCCATGCCGGCCGGCCTGGTCGAGCGGCTCACCGGGGTCGGCGCGCGACGTCACGCGGTGCCCGGCACCACCTCTTCCGACCTGGCCGCGCAGGCCGGGCTGGCCGCGCTGCGCAACGCCGACGTCGACCCGCTGTCGGTCGACTTCCTGATCTACTCCTCGGCCTCGCACGACGTGTCCGAGCCCGCCACCTCCGCGATCGTGCAGCACAAGATGGGCGCGCGGAACGCGACCTTCGCCGACATCAAGAACGCCTGCAACAGCTTCCTCAACGGCCTGGACTTCGCCGCCGCGGCGATCGAGACCGGTCGCGCGCGGCGGGTCCTGGTGGTGGCCGGCGAGGTGCTCTCCCCCACCATCAACTTCTCGATCGAGAGCTCCAACGACCTGCGCAAGAAGCTGGCCGCGCTCACCCTGGGCGACGCCGGGGGTGCGGTGCTGCTGGAGGCCACCGAGGAGGAGAACACCGGTCTGCTGCCCGGGCGCTTCGTCTCCGACGGCTCGAAGTGGGAGCTGTCCACCGTGCTGGCCGGCGGCAACCTGATGCCGCACGACAACTCGCGCTACTTCTTCGAGTGCGACAGCGCGGGCCTGCAGTCGCTGGCCATCGAGCACATCCCGCCGCTGATCGAGAAGTCGATCGACGAGCTGGGCTGGAAGCTCGACGAGGTGAAGCGGATCTTCCCGCACCAGGTCTCCAAGGGCGTCACCCAGGCGTTGTGCTCGGCCATCGGCTACTCCCCCGACCAGGTGGAGTTCACCCTCGACCGGTTCGGCAACAACGCCGCGGCCAGCATCCCGCTGGGCCTCAGCCTGGCCTCCGAGCAGGGGCTGATCAGCAAGGGCGACAAGGTCCTGCTGGTCTGCGGCGCGGCCGGGTTCACCGCCGGGGTCCTGCCGGTGATCTGGTGAGCCTGGAAGTGAGCCCGGAAGTGAGCAGCCCGGCGCACGGGGTCGACCCGCGCTGGGTGCGCAAGGTGCGGGTGGCCGAGGCCACCGGCGCGGTGCACACCTGGCACGTGCTCGACAACCAGGACGTGCTCGAGGCCGAGCCGGTCGGGACGCTGCTGTGCGTGCACGGCAACCCCACCTCGTCGTACCTGTGGCGCCACGTCATCGCCGCCCTGTCCACCGGCCCGCGTCCATGGCGGGTGATCGCGATGGACCAGCTGAACATGGGCTGGTCCGAGCGCACCGGCGTGCGGCGCCGGCTGGGCCTGCGGCTGGACGACCTCGACCGGCTCACCCGGGCGCTGGAGCTGAAGGGCCCGGTGGTCACCCTCGGGCACGACTGGGGTGGCTGCATCTCCCTGGGCTGGGCCACCCGCAACACCGCCCAGCTGGCCGGGGTCGCGGTGCTCAACACCGCCGTGCACCAGCCGCCCGGCTCCGCCCTGCCGTTCCTGATCGGTGCCGCCCGGCTGCCCGGCGTGCGCCGCCTGGTCACCGCCACCTGCCCGATCTTCCTGCAGGGCACCCTGGCCATCGCGCACCCGTTGCTGCGCCGCCCGGTGCGGGCCGGCTACCTCGACCCGTACCGCACGGCCGAGCGGCGCACCGGCATCGACCACTTCGTGGAAGACATCCCGGTCTCGCCCAGCCACCCCAGCTGGGACGCGCTGCAGAGCATCGTGCAGGGCCTGCCCCGGCTCGCCGACGTGCCCGCGCTGATGCTGTGGGGCCCGCGCGACCCGGTGTTCACCGACCTCTACCTGCGCGACCTGCGCGAGCGCCTGCCGCACGCCCAGGTGCACCGGTTCGAGAAGGCCGGCCACCTGGTCGCCGAAGACGCCGACGTGGCCGGCGCCCTTCGGCGGTGGCTCGAGGACGCGGTGGTGCCCACCCTGGGCGCCTCCGGCCCCCCGACCGCCGTAGGTGCGCAAACATCGTCCATTGTTCGTTCTGAGAGTTCTGAGAGTTCTGAGAGTTCCGAGAACCGCCGCCCCCTGTGGGCGCCGCTGACCGAGCGGGCCGAAGACCTGACTGCCGCCCTGGTGGAGGCGACCGGCAACGGCACCGCGCAGACCGCCAGTTGGCGCACCCACAGCTGGCTGCAGCTGTCCAACGACGTCACGCGGGTGGCCTCCGGCCTGCTCGCCTCCGGCGTCGCCCCCGGCGACCGTGTGGCCCTGCTCGTGCCCCCCGGCGCCGACCTCACGGTGGCGCTCTACGCCTGCGCCCGCATCGGCGCCGTCGCGGTCATCGCCGACGCCGGGCTGGGTCTGCCGGGCCTGCACCGGGCCATCCGCGGGGCTGCGATCAAGCACGTGATCGCCATCGACCGGGGCCTGCTCGCCGCCCGCGCCCTGCGCTGGCCGGGCCGGCGCATCTCGGTCGGCCTGCGGGCCGGCTCGCCCCGGGCCCGCGCCCTCGGCGTCAGCACCACGCTCGAGAGCCTGAAGAACTCGGCCGTCACCGAACTGCCGCCCGAACCGGCGCCGGACGACGAGGCCATGGTGATCTTCACCTCCGGCTCCACCGGCCCGGCCAAGGGCGTGGTCTACACCCACCGCCGTCTCGAGGCCGTCCGCGACGCCCTGACCCGCGCCTACGACCTGGGGCCGGAAGACCGTTTCGTGGCCGCCTTCGCCCCCTTTGCGCTGTTCGGCCCCGCCCTCGGGGTGCCCTCGGTGGTGCCCGACATGGACGTGACCGCGCCGCGCACACTCAGCGCCACCGCGCTGGCCCAGGCGGTCCGCGCGATCGACGCCACCATGGTCTTCGCCTCGCCCGCGGCCCTGGCCAACGTCCTGCACACCTCGGTCGAGCTGGGCGCCGCCGAGCGCAGCGGGCTCGACCAGGTGCGGCTGCTGCTCTCGGCCGGGGCCCCGGTCCCGGCCGCGCTCCTCACCTCGCTGCAGGCCCTGCTGCCCGCGGCCGCCCTGCACACCCCCTACGGCATGACCGAGGCGCTGCTGGTCACCGACGTCGACCTGACCGAGCTGGTGGCCGCCGGCCCGGGCAACGGTGTGCTGGTCGGCCGGCCCCTGCCCGGGGTCGAGGTCACGCTCAGCCCGCTGCAGGCCGACGGCACCGCCGCCATCGCCGAGACCACCGACAAGCCCGAGGTCACCGGCGAGATCCTGGTGCGGGCCGGGCATGTGAAGAACCACTACGACCAGCTCTGGTACACGCAGCGCACCACGTTCACCGAAGACGGCTGGCACCGTACCGGCGACGTGGGGCACTTCGACGCCGAAGGCCGGCTCTGGGTCGAGGGCCGGCTGGTGCACGTGCTCGGCACGGCCGGCGGTTTCGTCACCCCGGTCGGCGTGGAGCAGCGCATCGAGACGGTGGCCCAGGTCAGGCGGGCGGCCCTGGTCGGGGTCGGCCCGGCCGGCGCGCAACAGCTCGTCGCCGTGCTCGAGGGCGAGGCCCCCGCCGGGGTGGCCCCGCTCGAGCTGGCCGCCGCCGTGCGCGCCGTGGCCGG
This sequence comes from Kineosporia sp. NBRC 101677, assembly GCF_030269265.1. NCBI lineage: Bacteria > Bacillati > Actinomycetota > Actinomycetes > Kineosporiales > Kineosporiaceae > Kineosporia > Kineosporia sp. NBRC 101677. The sequence continues at coordinate 99,918 of NZ_BSTA01000004.1, read as the reverse complement.
CGTCGAACTCGCTGCGGTGCTGGTCACCGACGGCCTGAAGACCGACATCCGGCACAACTCCAAGATCGATCGCACCGAGGTGGCCCGCTGGGCGGAAGGCCGTCTGGCGGGTTCCCGATGAGGGTTCTGGTCACCGGCGCCAGCGGTCTGCTCGGTGGTGGGGTGGCCCGGAAGCTGGCCGACCGCGGTGACGAGGTCACTGTGTTCCAGCGCCGCCCATCGTCTTTGGCCGGTGTGCGGGAGGTGACCGGCGACATCACCGATGCCACCAGCGTCCTCAAAGCAGTAGAAGGAATGGACGCGGTGGTGCACCTGGCCGCCAAGGTCAACGTCACCGGCCCCTGGGCCGAGTACGCGGCGGTCAACATCGATGGGGTCCAGAATCTTTTGGACGCCATTGAGCACGCGGGTACTCCGCGTCTGGTTCACGTGTCGTCGCCTTCGGTGGCCCACCACGGCCACGCCCTGGTCGGTGCGGGCGCGGGCCCGGCCGACCCGGAACGCGCCCGCGGCAACTACTCTCGCAGCAAGGCTGCCGGCGAACAGCTCGCCCTTGCTGCGAATGGTCCCGACCTCGCCGTCGTCGCCATCCGCCCGCACCTGGTCTGGGGGCCGGGCGACACGCAGTTGGTGGGCCGCATCGTGCAGCGCGCCCAGGCCGGCCGCCTGCCCCTGATCGGTTCCGGGGCAGCGCTGATCGACACCACGTACATCGACAATGCGGTAGACGCGACGGTTGCCGCCCTCGACCGCATCAATCATGCGCGGGGGCAGGCCCTGGTGGTCACCAATGGCGAACCCCGGCCGGTGGCCGATCTTTTCGCCCGTCTATGTACGGCCGCCGGAGCCGAACCGCCCAGCCTGCACATCCCCTTCGGCGTGGCCTGGCTGGCCGGTGCTGCAGTGGAAGGCGTTTGGGCCGCCGGCAAGCGCCGCGACGATCCTCCCCTCACTCGCTTCCTGGCTGAACAGTTGGCCACCGCACACTGGTTCGATCAGAAGCACACGCGTTCGGTGCTCGACTGGACGCCTGCGGTGGGGCTGGAAGAAGGGTTCGAGCGGCTGGGCCAGTACTACGCCAGCCACTGATCAGGGGGTGCCGCCCGCCACCCTTCCTCGGCCTTCCCGCTTGGCCACGTACAACTGACGGTCCGCCTCGGCCGTGAGGTGCGACAGGTCGGCAGCCGGACCCCGGTGCAGGCCGAGACTGATCGAGATGCTCAGTCCGGGTGCCACTTCCGACCAGGGATGCTCGCGGACCGACTTCACGATGGCCTCGGCCCGGGCCGCCCCGATCCCCCGGACGTCCGGGCACATCACCACCACGAACTCGTCCCCGCCCAGCCGGGCCGCCAGGTCGTCCGAGCGCACGTGCGAGGTCAGGATCGAGCCGATCCGGCGCAGCACCTGGTCTCCCACGTCGTGACCGAAGGTGTCGTTGACCTGCTTGAAGTGGTCGACATCGACCATCATGATGACCAGCTCGGTCTCGGTGGACCGACGGCGCCGGGAGCTCCCGGGCGGGCCGAGGGTGCGGCGGATCCGCTCCAGGTAGGCGGTGTAGGCACGCCGGTTGCCCAGACCGGTCAGCTCATCGATCAGCACCTGGTCGCGCAGGAACTCGTGCTCCGCCCGGCGCCTCTCGGCATCGATCGCCGCGCGCATCGACGTGAGCCGGCTGAGCCGGGAGTTCCAGCGCAGGGCAACCAGTTCCGAGGCGTAGGTGAGTGCAGCCGGTGGGGTTCCCGGATCGCGGACGGCCAGGTTGAGGGCCAGCAACCTCACGTGCATGGGGACGTTCGGGGTGACCGGACCGGCACAGGGCCCGGCGAGGCGGGCGGCCCGGGCCGCGTCGCCGGCCTGGTGGGCCCGGATCGCGTCGGCCACGGCCAGCATGGCCAGGTTCGGATCGTCGGCCTGTCCTTGGGCCTGCTGGGCGATCATCCGGCGGTCGGCCGGTGAGGGGCGCCCGGCCAGGGCGGCGAAGATGTCGGCGAAGGCGTGGACCATCGCCACCCAGCTCGGGGCCCAGCCGTCGTCCAGCGGGGTCAGGACGTCGGGCAGGTGGCGGACGGCATTGTGCGCGGCGGCCTTCCACTTACCCACCTCGGCCAGCGCGCAGGCCTCGTCCACGGCCATGTCGATCTTGTTCGCGTGCACCACCCGCTTCTGCCGGTGCAGCACGTCGTCCCAGAGCGGATCGTGGGCCTGCCTGAACAGGGGCTCCAGCAGGGCCAGTTGCTCGTGGGCCAGCGGCCACAGGCCCAGGGCGTGGAAGCCCCCGGCGACCTCCAGCCGGGCGGCCACCCGGTGCACCACGAGACTGTGAGCGCTGTCGAGCAGGATGACCGCGCGCACCAGAGGCTCGGCTCCGACGCGCGCCTCCAGCGGGTTCGCGCCGACCGTCGCGTCGCGCATCGCGGTAGTGGCCAGACCGAGCGCCACCAGAGCCGGATCGCCCAGTTCCTGCACGGTCTGCACCATGGCCCGGACGTGTTCGGAGTCGTCGCGGCCGGCATCACGCTCGAGCAGCGAACGGGCGAAGTGCATCAGCAGGACCACCTCGCCCCAGCCCTGCTCCCGGGCCTGGGCGTCGAGCGCGGCCAGTTCCTCGGACACGTCGTGGTCCTGCGCGGCCTCGATCAGCTCGTAGGCGGCACAAACGGCCCTGGCCTGCTCCTGGGCCGGCATTCTCTCCCATCGGCAGGCAGCGCGCCGGGGTCAAGTCCTGCGCCTAGAAGATCCACCTCAGAACCAGGAACAGGAGGAAGGCGTAGCCACCGGTCAGCCTGCGCGCGCCCGGCCTCGGGGTGGGCAGGAAGGGCGCCGGGCGAGCCAGCAGGAGGAACAGCGGCGCCCCCAGTGGAGTGGTCCACAGCCAGAACCAGGCCCAGCGGGTGGCCCGCAGGGGCTGCGGACCACCGATCAGGCGGGCCAGCACGCCCACTGACAACAGAACGTATGCGGCGGAGAGCCACTCGGGTAGATGATCCCAGCCGAAGATGCTGCCGTAGCTGTTCAGGTCGGGGGCGGTCGTGATGGAAAGGTCGGGATTCTGCTGGCGCAGGTACGGTTCGGCACCCTCGGCGTCGATCCGCGGCGCGCCTCGGTTGACGCTTCGGTCATCGCCGGAAACCACCTCGACATAGCGGCGGATCAGCCCGTCCCGCCAGTGGATGCCCTGGGTGAAGGTGCCGCCCTCCATCCACTCGCCGCTGACCGCCACCTCGCTCACCCGGCCGCTCGCGATGTCCCGTTCCAGGTTGCTCAGCCGCCCCTGCCGCTCGCCCAGGGTCGGCAGAAGGACGAAAGCGGCCAGGAACGCGCCCAGCACCCCCCACCGGACCCACTGGGCGGCCACGTTCATCCGTGACCGGCCAGGGGTTGCGGCGGGAGGGGGGAAGATCTGAGCGCTCATCATCCGAACATACGAGATACGCAGCGGGTGGAGTGCGCTCAGCCCTCGAAGGGGGCCATGACGTCGAGCACCCAGATCACCCCGAACTGGTCCGCGACCATGCCGTAGAGCTTGGCCCAGCCGGAGGGCTCCAGCGGCTCCCGGACCGTACCGCCGACCACGAGCTTGTCCCAGTAGCCCCGGATCTCGTCCTCGTCCTGCCCCCGCACCGACACGAACACGGCCTCGACACCCGGGTCGTGGGCGCGGTCGCCGGGCACGTCGAAGGCCATCACGTGGAAGCCGGCCTCGGACTGAACCTCTCCCCAGATCACCTGATCGGCCTCTTCAGGTCGCTGCACCCGGTGCGCGTCGGCGTAAGTGGCCACGGCGAGACGGCCCCCGAAGACGGACTGGTAGAACTCCAGCGCCGCCCGGGCCTGGCCCCGGAAGTTCAGGTGGACGGTGGTGGTGACGCTCATGATCTGCCTCCTTGAGCGGGTGTTTCCCGCTTCGACACGAGGACCATCGCAGGGGTAGCGGCCAGGTTGTGGCCTCTACTCCCGGGCGGATCCGGAACGCATCTCGTGGGCTCGGGCAGGTCCACCGTCGGGCACTTGGCCCCGCGCCCAGCACGCCGGCCGGACGCGGTGCGGAGGGCCTACGCTCCCGGGTCTCAGCCCTCCAGAAACATGAGCACGGCTCGCACTCTCCGGTGCCCGCTCTCCGAAGCCGCCAGGCCGAGCTTGGCGAAGATGTTGCCGATGTGCTTGTGCACGGCGTTGTCGGTGATGAAAAGGCGCTCGGCAAGGGCCTGGTTGTCCAGCCCTTCGGCCATCAGGGCCAGCACCTCCCGCTCACGAGGGCTCAGCGTGGTGATCGGCCCGGGCCGACGGTTGGCCAGCAACTGGGCCACCACCTCCGGATCCATCACCGTGCCGCCACCCGCCACCCGTAGCAGGGCCTCGGTGAACTCGCTGACTCGGCTGATCCGGTCTTTCAGCAGATATCCCATGCCACCCCCGGCGGTGAGCAGTTCGCCCGCGTACTGCTGCTCGACGTACTGCGACAGAACGAGAATCGGCAACGTGGGACGCCGCCGTCTGACCTCCAGGGCGGCCCGGATCCCCTCGTCCCGGAAGCCCGGCGGCAGACGCACGTCCACGATGGTGACGTCGGGTTCGTGCTCCTCGACCGCGGACAGGAACGCGGTCGCGTCGCCGACCAGGGCCGCCACCTCGAAACCGGCCTCGGCCAGGAGCAGTTCGAGCCCGTTGGCCAGCAGGACGTTGTCTTCGGCGATCACCACCCGCATGGCAACTCCACCTGGATCACTGTAGGCCCACCGGCCGGACTGTCGATCTGAAAACTGCCGTCCAGAGCACGCACTCGATCCCGCATCCCGTTCAGGCCGCTCCCTCTTCGGGCATCGGCCGCACCAGCACCGTCGTCGGTCACCGTCAGCCGCAACCCCGACGACGGGTGAAGACGAACCTCGACCCCGGCCGCCTGAGCACCGCTGTGCCGGGCCACGTTGGTCAGCGACTCGGCCACCACGAAGTAGACGACGGACTCGACAGCCGCAGGAAGCCTGCCGACCTCGTCCATCTCCAGCCGGGTGGGCACCGCGCACCCGGCCGTTAACGTCTTCAGCGCACCGGGCAGACCTCGGTCGGCCAAGATCGGCGGATACACGCTGCGCAACACCGCCCGCAACGACTCCATCGCGGTGCGCGCCTCCTGGTGCGCCTGCCCGATCAGTTCGCCGACGCGCTCGTGTTCGCCCCGGGCCTGAGCCTTCTCGGCCACTCCGAGCCGCACCGCGATGGCGACCAGATGGGCCTGCGTGCCGTCGTGCAGGTCGCGCTCGATGCGCCGTAGCTCGCCCGCGTGAGCATCCAGGACATCGGCCCGGGTCTCGGCGAGCACCGCGACCCGCTCGGCCAACTGCCCGGCCCGCAGGTCGGCCTCGGACGGCGCGAGCACGACCAGGCACCAGCGGGCGTAGGCCCGGGCCAACGGACCGGCCGTGGCCAGGGTGAGGGAAAGCAGAAGAAGGACCTGCAGCGGAGCGAGCGTCAGGGCAACGAGCCAACTCCGGACCGGGACCTCGACGAACAGCCGCGCGGGATCGGCCGGGCTCAGCAGCCACCAGATCGAAGCAGCCATGACGGCCTGCACGACATTGCCGACGACCAGCAGCCCCACGATGCCCAGGACCGTACCCACCACCGCCTGCACCAGCGCCCAGGCCGCCACCCGCCACCGCCCGGCCGCCCCCTCCCGCCCTACCTGCCCCGCCTGCCCTAGCCGCCCGGCTTGGTCTACCTGTCCCAACTGCCGCCCAGGCTCGGCCTCCATGCCCCGGGCGACTGCCCGGTCTTCTTCCTGGTCCCGTCCCGCCTTTTGCCCTGCCCCACTCGGCTGCCCGACGCCCTGACCGAGCCCCGACCGACTTACCAGCTGAGCCTGCGGCACCTCGTGCACCGGCCCTGCGCGTCCTTCACCTGCCACCGGATCAGCCAACCGCAGCAACCCTCGGGCTCTCTCCTGCTGCAAGGCAGCCCATCTCACCGACACCCCTGGGCGCCACAGCAGCGGCAGCATCAGGAACGCTGCCACCCCTTGGGCCAGGCCGGCCTCGATGTACCCGACGCCGCGCACCGCGTCGATCGCCCGCTCACGCATCCCATCCCCCAGCACGCGCAACAGTCTGCCGACCTCGCCGGGCCACTGGCACTACAGCCAGCTGTAGTCGATGACCTACAGCCCGGGGCACTGCGCTGCTCGGATCGCGAAAACTACTGTCGTGGCATGAATTCACGACGTCATCGCCGCCGCTCGACCGCTGCACTGCTCCTCGCCGGGCTTGCGTTCACCGCAGTTGCGGTTCCGCCGGCCTCCGCGGCCACTGCCCCACACCCGCACCCCCACCTACAGGCAGACGCCGATGCCATCACGGCCCTCGGGGTCGTCGGGGTGCAGGCAGAGCTGCTCGACCGCGGGAAGCGTTCCCTGGTCACCAGCGGTGCCGCCGATCAGGCCGGAACCTCGATGCCCCGACAGGGCTACTTCCGTATCGCCAGCACCCGCAAGTCGCTGACCGCCGTGGTCGTGCTGCAGTTGGTCGCCGAGGGCCGGCTGGGCATCGACGATCCGGTCGAGAAGTGGCTACCGGGAAGGGTTCGGGGCAACGGCAACGACGGGCGCCGGGTCACCGTGCGGCACCTGCTGCAGAACACCAGCGGCCTGCACGACGACCTGCCCGGATACACCAGTCCCACCGAGTACCTCGAGCAGCGGTACGACGTCTACACCCGTGATCAGCTGATCGACCGGGCGCTGCAGCACCGCCCAGACTTCGCCCCGGGCACCGACTGGTCCTACTCCAACACCGGCTACCTGCTGCTCGACGAGATCGCCGAACGGGTCGGCGGCAAACCCTTGCAACAGCTCGTCATACAGCGCATCGCCGGCCCCCTCGGCCTGCGCAGGCTGGTGTGGTCAGGAACTTCACCGTCGTTGCCCGAGCCGCATCCGCAGGCCTATCAGGAGTTCCCGAACCACGGCTTGGTCGATGTCACCGAGCAGGTCACCACCGATCCGGATGCCGTGCTGGCCACCACGCACGAGGTCGCCGTCTTCTTCCGGGCCCTGCTCGGGGGCAAGCTCCTGCCCGCTGCCCAGCTGGCGATGATGCGCCGGACGGTGCCGGTCAGCGAAGACATCGAACACCTTCTGCCGGGCGCCCGTTACGGTCTCGGGCTGATCAGCCGTCCCCTGTCGTGCGGCGGACTGTACTGGGGCCACGACGGCGGAGACGCCGGCTTCATCACCGTCACCGGCGCCACCGAGGACGGCAAGCGCAGTGTCGTGCTCACCATGAACACTGCCCTGGGCGGCTCCCTCGAGCAACTGGCCAGCCAGCAGCAGGCGGCCGACCGACTCGTTGACAACGCCTTGTGCAGCTGAGCTTGGCCCGCTGCCCGGGCCTGCCCGAAGTCTTCATCCGAGACCCCGCACCTGACCGGAACCCACTGATCCGCCGAGTTCTCCGATCAGAGACCCGTCCCCGTCCGCCGCCTGGCCAAGGAGCCTCCAGTGATAAACACCGAGTGCCACCTTGCGGCCGGTCTGGTCGCGGCCGTCCCGGACCACTGGCCAGGCAGGCCGGCCCACCGAACAGCCGGGCCGAAGCAGCGAACCCCTCGTTCGGCGCTGCGAACGTTCAGGATGTTCGGACCGGTCCGGCGGGAGGTCAGACCGAGACCTCGACCGCCCCGAGAACGTCCGCGTAGGCAGCAACGTCCGCCGGATCGTCCGAAAGCATCCGGAAGACCACCGCACGCGACATCGCCGCCCGGGCCGGACCGCTCGTCCAGTCGTCGAGGGCCTTGCGCGAGGCGTCGTGCCACAGCACGCTGTCGAGCACGCACACCGCATCGGCCCACAGCACCGGCCGCCAGGCCGGGGCGAAATCGATGACGACCGGGGCCCGGTTCGCATCCAGCAGAACGTTTCCGGCCAGGTCGGCATGTACCAGCTGGTCCCGTCCGATCGTGTTCTCCTGGTCGGCGGCCGCCAGAGCGCGTTCGACCAGTTCCGTCACCTCGGGCCGCCCTTCGGGCACCGGTGCCTCCCCGAAGGCGACCCGCTCTGCCCGGGCCCAGCGATCGGTGCGCTCGGGCAACCGGACCGGGCGCTGCGGAACCAGCGAGGCCAGCCGGGCGTGCAGCAGGTGCCCGGCCGCGATGGTGACGTCCAGATCCTGACAGGCCACCGAGCCGGGCTCGTAGCGGCTGGCCGCCCAGCCCTCGACCACCCAGGCCCCGTCGCGGGCCGGGACCGGCACGGCCACCCGCAGGTCCTGCGGATGCCGGGCCGGGTCCACGTCGAGCCGAACGGCCAGCCGGGCCAGCAACGGGCTCAGCCAGTCCTGGATCAGCGCGTCGCGCTCGGGGCTGAGCACCAGGTCACCGGCGCGCACGCTGCGCCCCTGACCGCCGGGCAGCGGCTCGAGGTCTTCGGGAACGGCGAACAGGTCCAGTACGTGAGGGGAGGGACGCACCCCCGAGAGTATCCAGACCGATTGATGACGCGAGTGCGACCAAAGCGGGAACGTCACCGGAGCGCGGATGGGACTTGGGAGGGACGCGCGGTCAGGGCCGCACGCGACAGCTTTGGGGCATCCCGTTCCGGCAGCGAAGGACGAAAAGCCATGGCTCGCAGCACACGCATCGTCGTCACCGGCCTCACCGCCGGCGCGCTCGGCATCGGCGGCCTGCTCCTGGCCGTCAACTCCGCCCAGGCCTCCCCCACCCCGTCCACCGCCGACGTCCACCAGGTGTCCTGCTTCGGCACCCCGGCCACCCTGGTCGGCACCGCCCGGGCCGACCAGCTCACCGGCACCGATGGCCCCGACGTCATCGCGGGCCTGGGCGGCAACGACACCATCGAGGGCCTGGCCGGCGACGACATCATCTGCGGCGGGCCGGGCGACGACACCGTGCGCGGCGGCTCCGGGGACGACTCGATCGACGCGGGCCGCGGCGACGACCAGGTCTTCGGCGGCCAAGGCGCCGACCTCGTCGAGGGCGGCGACGGATCCGACGTGCTGGCCGGCGAGGCCGACGACGACATCCTGAGCGGCGGCGACGGCAACGACCGGCTCGCCGGCGGCCAGGGCAACGACGTGCTCAACGGCGAGGGCGCCGACGACTCCCTCGACGGCGGCCCGGGGGCCGACGCCGCGATGGACGAGAGCGGCCGCAACCTGATCCGGGGCGGTCCCGGCGACGACATGCTGATGGGCGGCGACCAGGCCGACGAACTACAGGGCGGAACCGGCGACGACATCATCGCCGGCGGCAAGGGCCACGACACCATCACCGGCGGCCCCGGCCGCGACGAGACCTACCAGGACACCGCCACCGCCTGACTCCACACGCCATGGCCCCGGACAAGCCGTAGTAAGATCGGATAATCCGATACTGGCCTTGAGGGTGCGGTTTAATGGACAGTGCAGCAGCGACCGAAGACCCGTCAGCAGACGGCGGCAAGTGGGTGCGGGCTCAACTGCGCAGACACGCGCCGGACGCTCGGCACGCTCGCCGGCGAATACTGGACCGGTCCGCCCCGGACAGAATCCGCTACTTGCCGAGAGGGAAGGGCCCGACGTCGATGAACGATCTCTCGGACGAACGCTTCTCCCTTCCCCTCTACACGGTGGCCGAAGCTTCCAGGTACCTGGGCGTCAGCAACTCCACCTTCCGCTCCTGGGCCCAGAGCCATCGTCGGCCGGCGGAGACCGGTGAGCAGCAGAACGTGCCCGCCGCGGTCACCAGGATTCCGGTGGAGGGGCGGGGATCGGCCAGTGTCCCGTTCATCGGCTTGGCCGAGGGCCTCGTCCTGGCCGGCATCCGTAAGTCCGGAGTGCCGCTGCAGCGGATCAGGCCGGCTCTGGATCAGCTCCGGACAGAGTTCGGGATGGACCATGTCCTGGCCTCCCGGCGCCTCTACACCGACGGCGCGGAGGTGCTGTACGACTTCGGCCGGCACAGCAAGGATCCCGAAGATGCCTCGGCCCTCAGGCAACTCGTCGTGGTCCGTCATGGTCAGCGAGCCTTCACCGAGGTCGTCGCGCAGTACCTCCAGCAGATCGAGTTCGCGTCCGACGACTTCGCACAGCTCATACGTCTGCCCCGGTTCGGCAGCGCCAAAGTGGTGGCTGCCCCAGGTCGAAACTTCGGCCAGCCGACTTTTGAACGGGGCGGAGCCCGCCTGGAAGATGTGCTTGGGCTGTTCTGGGCCGGAGAGTCCCTGGCCACGGTGTCAGCCGAGTACGGCGTCCCCGAAGACGAACTGGAAGACGCGGTCCGCGCAGCGTCCCGCCCCACGGCCGCGTGAGCCGGAGAGCGCCCCGACTACCTCACGTTTTCGTAGACCGCAGTCTGGGGCGGATTCTCGTGCCCCAGCTTCTCCGCGAGGCTGGTGTCCAGCTCACCACGCTCGCCGAGTACTACGGCATACCCCAGGACGAGGGCGTGGAAGATGTCACATGGATCGCGGAGGCCGCTCAGCAGGGCTGGATCCTGTTCATGGAGGACGACCGGATCCGTCGCCGACCCGCGGAGCGGGCAATGATCCACCAGCATCAGGCCCGGTGTTTCTGCCTCGCCAACGCCAATCTGCGTTCGAGTGAGATGGCCCAGTGCTACCTGCGGAACCTGCCGGCCATAGCCCGGGCCGGTGCTCAGCCCGGGCCCTTCCTCTACTCCGTCCAGGCCGGCCGCATCGAAAAGCTCGCGATCAACTGAAGCCCACGCTCCGGGTGGCTCCGGCGCCCAGCACCCCCGCCATACCGGCGCTGGCCAGGGCCGCGCGCCGGTATTCGGGAGAGATGGTGGCCAGGGCGAGCATGCTGGCGGCGTGGAGGCCGTCGATCCGGCCGGACCAGCGGGCGGCCTGGGTGGGCGCGGCGCTGATGGCCACGGCCTGCAGCACATGACGGGCGCCCAGCACCCGGGCGGCGACGACCGCACCCGGTAGATCCGGGTCGGCCCCGGTCAGCGCCAGGACGCGGCGCGGCTGCCAGAGCAGCGCAGCCCCGAAGGCCGCCCCCGTCAGCGCGACGACCCCGGGCCTCATGCAGCGCCCAGCCGGCGGCGGGCATCGGTGACCATGCCGCCGATCTTGCCAGTTGCCCGGGTGCCGATGTCGATCAGGCTCGCGCCCAGGTTGCTGGCGGCCGGGCCGAGCGTGCCGCCGGCCGCGGCCGAGAGCTCACCGAACCGGTGGGCCACCCACTGCTGCTTGCTCCAGGTGCGGGCCTGGTCGTCGAAGATGCCGTGCGAGCCGAAGTCGCGCCCGCCCGGGCCGTCGGCCGGCTCCCACAGGTTGGTCGGCTGGTCGGCGGGCCGCGGGTCGGGGGTCTGCTGCGAGTCGAAGCCGGTGCGCACCAGGTAACGGTCGAGCACGGCCGGGATCAGGGCGTTGCCCAGGATGGTCTTGGCCGCGCCGGTTCCCACCCAGTACTCGCGGCGCTGCGGGTGGTCGGCCGCGAACAGCACCGCGCGGGCCGCCACCTCGGGCTGGTAGATCGGGGGCACCGGCTGGGCCTGCTTCGGCAGCCGGGAGAGCACCCAGGAGAACTGGGGGGTGTTCACCGCGGGCATCTGCACCATCGTGGTGCTGATCCCGCTGCCCTCCTGCAGCAGCTCGATGCGCAGCGACTCGTGGAAGCCCTGCACCGCGTGCTTGGCCGCGCAGTAGGCGCTCTGCAGCGGGATCCCCCGGTAGGCCAGGGCCGAGCCGATCTGGACGATCGTGCCCCGGTCGCGGGCCTTCATCAGCCGCAGCGCCGCCTGGGTGCCGTAGACCGTGCCCAGGTAGGTGACCTCGGTGACCCGCCGCACCTCCTCGGCGCTGATCTCGGCGAAGCGGGCGAAGACCGAGGAGAACGCCGAGTTCACCCAGATGTCCACCGGTCCCAGTTCGGCCTCGGCCCGGTCGGCGGCCGCGTTCACGGCCTCCGGGTCGGCCACGTCGACCGGGATGACCAGCGGCACGCCCCCGGCCTCGCGCACCTCGCGGGCCGCGCCCTCCAGACCGGTCTCACCCCGGGCCAGGAGCGCCACCTTCGCCCCGCGGGCGGCGAAGGCCACCGCGGTGGCCCGGCCGATCCCGGCGCTCGCCCCGGTGACCACGACGACAGGCGGATTCTTCCCAGATACGACGGAGGACATGGTGATCAGTGATGCAGGGGCCCGGCCGCCCTGCAAGTCGACCCGCCCGCCCGCGATGCCCTCCCAAGTCGCCACCGACGTCCTTGATTGTCAGGCTGACCGGGACCGTTCGACCACGAGACGAGGCGTTCATGCAGGCACCACCGGTAGTCCTGATCACCGGCGCGAGCGGCGGGATCGGCACCGCCGTCGCCCTGGCCTACGCCGAGCGCGGGGCCTCGCTCCTCCTCACCGCCCGCTCCGCCGGCGAACTGGAGAATCTGGCCGAGCGCTGCCGAAAGGTGGGCGGCCGGGCCCTCACCCAGGTCGTGGACGTCAGCGACAGCGCGGCGGTGGGTAGTGCCGTGGACCGGGCCGTGCAGGAGTTCGGTGGCCTGGACGTGGTGGTCCACACCGCCGCAGTGGTGGCTTACGGCAGGCTCACCGAGGTACCTAGGCACGTCTGGGAACGGGTGGTCGACGTCGGCGTGCACGGCACCGCCAATGTGGCGCGTGAGTCGCTGCGCGTCTTCGAGCCGGCGAAAAGCGGCAGCCTGGTGATCATCGGGTCGGTGCTAGGGCAGATCACCGCCCCGCGCATGGGCGCGTACGCCACCTCGAAGTGGGCCGTGCACGGGCTGGCTCGCACCCTGCAGCAGGAAGCCCGCAAGACTCCCGAGGTGCACGTGGCACTGGTGTCGCCCGGCGGGATCGACACGCGCATCTACCGGATGGCCGCCACCTACGTGGGCCGGGCCGGCTCGCCTCCCCCGCCGGTGCTCAGCCCTGAGGCGGTGGCCCGCAAGGTGCTGCGGGTGGTGGACAAGCGCCGCCACAACGCCGCGGTGGGCCCGTTCAACCCTCTGATGCGGCTCGGATTCACCGTTGTGCCAAGGCTTTACGACGTCCTGGTGGGCCCCCTGTTCAATCTCCTGGCCCTGGCCCGCAAGCCGAGCCCGGCGAGCGAGGGCAACGTGTTCCGCGCTACTGAAGACGTCGACTAGGCACCGCAACCGTCTGCAGATCGTGCGCCACCACGACGTCGGGATGAATGGCCCCGGCCTCCTTGGCGTGCTCGTCCAGATCTCCGTAACGTGAGGAGAAATGGGTGAGCACGAGACGCCGAACCCCTGCCTCCACCGCCAGTGTGGCCGCCTGCCGGGCGGTGAGATGCAGGTTCTCCTCGGCCAGGGCGGCCTCGGCCTCCACGTAGGTGGCCTCGACGACCAGCAGGTCACACCCCTGCGCGAGAGCCAGAGCCCCGTCGCACACCGCCGTGTCCATGATCACGGCGATGCGCTGACCGGGCCGGGGAACACTCACGTCGTCGAGCGAGACCCCGCGAATCTGCTCACCCCGCTGCAACCTTCCGATCTCCGGACCCCAGACCCCGCGCTCGCGAGCCTGTTCCGGCACCACCCGCCGCCCGTCGTCCTCGACGAACCGGTAGCCCACCGTGGGTACCCCGTGCTTCAGAGGTGCCGTCCAGACGCCCCACTCGTTCAGCCGCATCACCTCGACCAGGCCGTCCGAAGGCGCGGGGACCCACCGGTGCAGCGGTACATCGCCTCGGGTGGCGAATCGGGTGAGCAGATCGAGCCGTTCCAGCGCGGCCTCCGGCGCCACGATCGGCAGCGGGCCGACCGCCCCGTCCAGACGCCGCCGGTTGAGGAAACCGGGCACGCCGTAGGTGTGGTCGCCGTGCTCGTGGGTCAGGCACAGGGCCGAGACCCGCGAACTGGCCGCGCTGGCCCGCAGCATCTGTCGCTGGGTGCCCTCGCCGCAGTCGACCAGGACACTGACCTCGCCCAGCCGCACCAGCGTGGCCACGTGATTGCGCTCGCGGGTGGGCACCTGGCACGAGGTGCCCAACGCAACGATCTCCCTGCGGCCCATGCGCCGAACTATCCGATCCGGACCGGGGCACCGTCGTGGCCCGGTCCGGCCGACACGAGCCCGGAGACTGGGAGAGTCATCGCCATGCGGTCAACCCTAGATCCCGAACCGCTCTCGATCACCCTAAGCCGGACGTAAAGTTCGACCGGTGACGATCGTTCTCGAACTGCCGTTCACCGGCTCCTGGCTGGTGCAGAACAGCCCGGCCGAGCGGGTGCCCAGCCACGGCACCGACCGGCTCGGGAGCCGGTACGCCATCGATTTCGTGGCCGTGGACGAACGGCACCGCAGCGCGTCCCGGCGCACCTGGCGCACCCTGCTGGCCAGTGAACCCCCAGAACTGTTCCACGCTTTCGGCCGACCGGTGCTCGCGCCGATCGCCGGGCGGGTGGTGAGGGCCCACGACGGGGAGCCGGACCACGAGGCCCGCCGGTCCCAGCTCACGCTCATCCCCTACGCCCTGGGCCAGGCCCGGCGTCTCGCCCAGGGCCCGGCCGCCGTCGCGGGCAACCACCTGATCGTCGAAATCACCCCCACCGGGCCCTACCTCGCCCTGGTACACCTGAGGCGGGGGTCGCTACGGGTGGCCGAAGGTGAACGGATCGGCGTTCACCAGCATCTGGCCGACTGCGGCAACTCCGGCAACTCCACCCAGCCGCATCTGCACCTGCAGGTCAGCGACCGCCTCGACCTCGGCACCGCGGTGGGCGTCCCCATCCTGTTCCGCCGTTTCACCGAGACCCGGCGGCCGGGCACGACCGCTCAGGTCCGGCACAACCCCCTGCCCACGGAACGGGCAGTGATCGGCCCGGCCGGCTGAGCCGCGTCAGGACTCAGGCGGACGGGGCCTGCAACCTCTCGACGATGTCGGTGGCCAGATCGCGCAGCTTCACGTTGCGGCCCATCGAGGCCACCCGCAGGATCTCGAACGCCTCGTCGGCCGTGCACCGGTTCTGCGCCATGATCGCCCCCTTGGCCTGCTCGATCACCGCGCGGCTGGCCATCGCCGCCTGCATGTCCGCGGCCAGCTTGGCGCTGTCCTGGTACGACACCACGTTGCCGATGGCCACGGCGATGTGCGCAGCCACCTCGCGGGCCGCCTCCAGCGACTCCGGGCCCATCGCCCCGGGCTTGCGCGCGTACAGGTTCAGCCCGCCGACCAGCTCGGTCTGCACCGGCAGAGGGATCGAGAGGGAGCTGAGCACTCCCCGCTCGACCACCACCGCGGAGTAGTCCGGCCAGCGGGTCTCCTCGCGCATGTCCGGGATGACCAGCTCGGTGCCGGACGTACCAGCGTCGATACAGGGGCCGTAGCCGCGCTCGTACTGCAGTTCGTCGGCCGCCAGAGCGAGATCACCGGTGTAGCCGGCGGTGAAGGGCCGGTTCTGCCGGATCAGGGTGATCGAGGCCTCGTCCACCCCGGGCACCCCGGCCTTCGCGATCCGGACGTACTGGCCCAGCACCTCCTCCAGCGTGGCGTCGGCGAACCGGATGTTCAGCAGGTCGGCCAGGACCGTCGCAGGGAGCTTGGACATGCTGGCACGCTACGACGGCCGCCCCCGCTCAGCCATCCGATCTGCTACCTCCCGCCCCAGGCCCTGACCACCACCGAGGCCGCGTAGTCCCACAACCGGTCGGCCGCCCCAGGGTCCACCGACCACTCGGCCACACCCGGCCCGTCGGCGTCCGCCTTCACCACCGGCAGCTCCTGGTTGTCCTCGAAGTACCGGCCACCGACGCCCTCGACCAGCGGTGAGGCGGCCAGCAGCACCGAGGTCGCGGCCCCCTGCTCGGGCGTCTTGTAGTAGTCCGGCGTGACCAGATTGCCCTCCTCGTCCATCCCGCCCAGCGCGCGCATGGTCTGCGCGTCGACGTGGCGCTGCAGGTTGGTGTGGATGTAGCCCGGGTTCAGGGCGTTGGCCATCACCCCCGTCCGGCGGGTGATCCCCACGGCCAGGAGCACGTCGGCGACCTTCGACTGGGCGTAGGCGCTCCACGGGTCGTAGGCCCGGCGCTCGAAGTGCGGGTCCTCGAAGTCGAACGGCGCCTGCCGCTGGATCCCGGAGCTGACGACCACCACCCGGGCGCCCGGCCGCAGGTGCTCGCGCAGGCCGGTGACCAGGGCGAAGTGGCCCAGGAAGTTCGTGGCCAACTGCAGTTCCCAGCCCTCGGCGGTGACCTGGCGGGTGGGCACCGCCATCACACCGGCATTCGCCACCACGATGTCCAGCGGGGTGTGCCAGTTCTGCACGAAAGCCTTCACCGACTGCAGGTCGCTCAGGTCCAGCCGGACGGCCGACGAGGCCGGGTCAGGGTTACGGGTGGCCACCGTGACCTGCGCCCCGGCGTCGGCCAAGGCCTGGACCGTGGCGGCCCCGAGGCCGGAGGCGCCCCCGGTGACCAGCGCCCGGCGGCCGGTCAGGTCGACGCCCTCGAGAATTTCGGACGCGGTGGTGCGGGCTGAGAAGGAAGTCGTGATCATGTCCTGCACAACGACCCGTCTCGTGGACTTATCGTCTTCCTGAGTCCAGGCTTCTTCATCCATCGTCCAGCGAGAGGTCTCATGGATCCGCTTCAGGACGTTCTTTCGGTGGTCGGCGCCACCAGTTACCTCTCCAGCGGCATGGTGGCGGGCGGCGACTGGGCGGTGCGGTTCGAGCCGCCCCTCGGGGTCAAGTTCAACTCGGTGCAACGCGGCCGGTGCCGGCTGCAGGTGGAGGGCCTGCCCGCACCGATCGACCTGGCGCCGGGCGACTGCTTCCTGCTCACCCAACCGCGGGCGTTCGTCCTGGCCAGCGACCTGAACCGGCCTGCGCTGGCGGCCGCCCCGATCTTCGCGGCGGCCGGTCCCGCTCCGGCCCGGGCCGGGCACGGCGAGGACGTGCTCCTGCTGGGCGGCGGCTTCCTGTTCAACGAGCGCGCCCGCAGTGTGCTCCTGCAGAACCTGCCGCCGGTGGTGCACGTCCCGGGCGGTCTGCCGGAGGCCGGGACCGTGCACTGGGCCCT
This sequence comes from Kineosporia sp. NBRC 101677, assembly GCF_030269265.1. Lineage (NCBI taxonomy): Bacteria > Bacillati > Actinomycetota > Actinomycetes > Kineosporiales > Kineosporiaceae > Kineosporia > Kineosporia sp. NBRC 101677. Next base: position 82,896 of record NZ_BSTA01000004.1, on the reverse strand, counting down.
GGCCAAGATCGGCGCCGAACTGGCCGGAGGTGACTTCGGGGCCGGGCCGATCGCCGAGCACCTGGCCATGGTGATGCTGATCGAGGTGCTGCGCCTGCACCTGCGGCACCGCCCCGCCGAGGTCCACGGCTGGCTGGCCGGGCTGTCCGACCCGCTCGTCGCCGGCGCCCTGCGGGCCCTGCACGAACGGCCCGGGTACGCCTGGACGGTGGCCGAACTGGCCGCAGTGAGCCGGGTCTCGCGTTCCTCGCTGGCGGCCCGGTTCAAGCAGGTGGTCGGGCAGGGCCCGCTGGAGTACCTCACGGCCTGGCGGATCGAACTGGCCTCGCAACGCCTGCGCCAGGGTGACCAGACCCTCGACCGGATCGCCCGCGAGGTGGGTTACAGCTCGGAGAGCGCGCTCAGCACGGCCTTCAAGCGGGTGGTCGGCGTCTCGCCCCGGGAGTACCGGCGTGGTCGCCGGGACCATACCGTGGCTTCGTGAGCGAACCCGAGTTCCTGACTGCCACCCGCGACTCCTACGAGACCGTGGCGCAGGCCTACACCGAGGCCAGCAGCCAGAAGCTGGCCCACCGGCCCTACGACCGGGCGATGCTGCCGCTGTTCGCCGAGCTGGTGCGCGAGGCCGGCGGCACCCGGGTGGCCGACGTGGGTTGCGGTCCCGGCCACGTCACCCACTGGCTGCGGGAACTCGGCCTGGACGCGTTCGGCCTCGACCTCTCCCCGGCCATGCTGGCGCAGGCCCGTCAGACCTACCCGGACCTGTCCTTCCACGAGGCCTCCGTCCTCGACCTGCGGGTGACCGATCTGAGCCTCGACGGCATCGTGGCCCTGTTCTCGTTCAACACCGTTCCGGCAGAACATCTTGCGCAGGCCTTCAAGGGCTTCCACCGGGCGCTGCGGCCGGGCGGGGTGGCCCTGCTGGCCTTCAGCGTGCGCGAGGAGCCGCTCCGGATGACCAGCTGGCTCGACCATCCGGTCACGCTGCCGTTGCAGCGCCTGGTGCCGGACGAGGTGGAGCAGGCGCTCACTGATGCCGGGCTGCAGGTCCAGGCCCGCCTGGTGCACGAGCCGCACCCACCTCACGAAACCCGTCCGTACGCACATCTTCTGGCCACCAGGCCGCGAGCATGAGCGACCATCTGGCGCTTACGTCAGAAAGGCTGCTGTTCCCCCTCACCCGCGAACTGGCGGCTGACGACCCGTCCATAGGTAAGGCTCTTCTGGCCCACACCGGCGAACCGCCGCCTGTCGCCAAACAGCTCACCCTGAAACAAATCTCTTCCCCCGCCGACTGGCGGCTCTACGAGGAGCTGCGCATCGAGGTAGAGGCCGGTTTCGGCGTACCCCCACCTCAAGCCCGCACAATTGTCGCGGTTCTTCGTCAACGCACCGCAATCCTGCGCCTGGCCATGTATTTCGGGCACACAACAGAGGACGGGGTGGTTGGCTCGATCGGTCACTTCGGCGAAAGTGGGTGGGCACGTTTGCAGGAGGTGGACATCTTCCCGGCCTGGCGCGGGCAAGGCCTCGGCGATGCGCTGCTCGCCGCGACCCTGCACCAGCTGCACGCCGATGGAGTGAACACGGTGATCGTGGGGGCGGACGAGGACGACTGGCCGCTGTCCTGGTACCGCCGCCGAGGCTTCACCGATGTGGCCCGAGTGACACTGACCCGCTAGTACGAGTTGTGGGCCTGACTGAAGTTCCAGGCTGCGCACGGGGTTCCGTAACGCTCGGCGATGTAGTCGAGGCCCCAGCGGATCTGCGTGACCGGGTTGGTCTGCCAGTCCGAACCGGCCGAGGCCATCTTGCTGCCCGGATAGGCCTGCGGGATGCCGTAGGCCCCGGACGAGGGATTGGTGGCCTGGTAGTTCCAGTGGCTCTCCTTGGTCCACAGCGAGTCCAGGCAGGAGAACTCGGCCGAGGACCAACCCCGGTCCTCGAGCATCACCCGGGCTGCCGACCGAGGGTCGCGCTGGGCGTTGCGCAGGGCCCGCTCACGACGTTCCTCGGCCGCCTTGATCCGGTCGGCCGCGGCCTTGGCCTGCGTGTACTGGGCCAGCGCGGCCTCCGCCTTGGCCGGCGAGGCCTCCTTGACCGCGCTGTTGAGCGCAGCCGACTCCTGCGCCGCTGCCGCAACCGCCCGTTGCTCGGCCTCGGCCTGCTCCCGCTCGGCAGCCTGGTTCTGCCGCTCTTCATCGCTGAGCACGAAGGCGGCCGAGGCAGCGCCCTCGCCATCGCCGAACAGTGGGAGGGCGTGATCGGCAAGGTAAGACGCCCCGACCCCCTGCGCACCCACGACGAGAGCCATCACCAGAAGACGCGCGGCTCCGGTAACGCCCCTACCTAACGGCGGGCGAGTGGCGGGTAAGGCGATCGGCACCATGGGCGCCGCCTGCGCGGGGTTGCGGAATGGATCGGAGGAGACCTGCGGCGGCAGGGGTACGTCGATGCCCGCGGGGCGGCGCGGATTGGCTTGCGGTATAGGGAGAACCGCCGGGGTAGGCGCCACGGCGACCGGCGGGTGCGAGTACGGGAACTGCTGTAACTGAGGACGCTTGTGGGCCTCAACGCTGCGAGCGGCAGCTACGGGGGCGGCCGGGGGACGCAACGAACTGTGCGGAGCACCGGACGGCCGGCTGTCAGCGGGACGGGCAGACGAACCGTTATGGCCACGTCGCGCTTCGGCCCTGCGAAGCTCGGACCGCTTGGGGTAGCGGCCGCCGGTGAGGGTGGCTGGTTCCGGCCACTCACGCGCACCCGCCACCGTTGTCACAGAGACCAAGGTGACCTGTGTTAAGCCTGAGCACAAGGGTCGCCCGCGTCTTTTCACCGCAGGCTACGGATCGGCCCCGGAGGGTGAGACGAGTCCATTTTGTCGTACCCCTCCGGCACGCTGTGCTCATGGACGATTCACGATGGGAATTGTCGGCCTCGACCGATGAGCGCGCCCTGCTGCTGGGCTACCTCGACTTCCAGCGCGAGGCCCTGGTGCGCAACTGTGCGGGGGTGGCCGACGCCGACCTCCGGCGCCACCCGGTGCCCAGTTCGCAGCTCACCCTGCTCGGTCTGCTCCGGCACCTGGCCGCCGTCGAGCGCTGGTACTTCCAGGTCGTCCTGGCCGACGAGAACCCGCCCGAGCTCTACACCGAGACCGACGACGCGGAGGAGGAGTTCGTGCACCTGGCCACCGCCACCGGCCCAGCCGCCCTGGCCACGTGGCGCGAGCAGGTCGCCCACTCGCGCCGGATCACCACCGGGCTCACCCTCGGCGACACGGTCGTGCACCCGGTCAACGGCCGCACCGTGTCACTGCGCTGGGTCCTGCTGCACCTGGTCGACGAGTACGCCCGGCACAACGGCCACGCCGACCTGATCCGCGAGGCGATCGACGGTGTCCGCGGCGAGTAGGCGACACCGGTCCCGCCACCGAGATCCGCCCACCCTCGCACCTTCGCCTCAGCGGCGGGTCAGGCCCGCAACGACCTCGCGTACCCGGCCACCGCCCGAACCATCTCGTTCACCGTTCGCAGACACCGGAAGAGGCAGTACAGGGTCAGCGCACCGGCCAGGGCGATCACCGGATTGGCGATCCACGGCACCAGTTCTTCGGTCCGGCCGTCGGTGTACACGCACGCCTGCGAGAGCGGAAACAACCGCTCCTTCATCGGCGGGTAGTCCGGAACACCGTTACGGCACATGGCCGAGACGCCGTTGAACCAGTCCCCCGAGAAGAACACCAGGAAGACGAACCAGAGAAAGAGCGTGAACCCGGCGCTGATCACCGTGACCGCGGCCCGGAGCAGAAGCTGACCGACAAGATGCACACCAGCAAGCTAGGCAGCCGTCCAGGTGGGCGAATCGTCCCGAAGTACCGGCTTCGCAGCCTCAGGTGCCGCCCGCCACTGCGGCCTCCCGACGCCGTCGCCGGGCCGCCCACTTGCGCCAGATCACGAACATGAGCCAGGCCAGCAGGATCAGCGCGATCACGATCAGCACCGGCGCGAAGACGGCCAGCACGCTGAGCACGAGGGAAAGCACGTCCTCGACCGTCGAGACCACCGGCGCCCCCACCCCGGCCGTGCTCACGTTCACCACCGGGCGGGCGGCCGACTTGGTCGCGTGCGTCAGCCCGGCCACCACCACGCCGATCACCGCCCCGGCCCAGGGGTTGTCGCGCATCCACTGGCTGTTGTCCAGGTTCTGGGCGCTGAACGTGGCGCTGGAGATCAGCCCGCCCACGGTCGGCCGGACCGCGGTCTGCACCAGGTCGTTGAAGTGGTCCACCACCGGCACCTTGTCCAGCACCAGCTCGGCCAGCAGCAGCAGGGCCCCGACCCCGATCGCCCAGTCGCTGATCACCCAGTCGTAGTCGCCCGGCAGCTCGATCAGGTCGCTGGTCCGGGCGGTCAGGGCCACCAGCATGAACGGGATCCAGGCGTTCAGCCCGGCCGCCGCCGCGAGGCCGGAACCGGTCAGCGCCGCGAACACGACGCCTCCAGGGATCCGCAGGAAAGGGGCAGAGCAGCTGTCATGGCCGCGATTGTTCCGGATCCGGCGCGTTGCGCCACCGATACCCCCGCACCCCACCAGCCTCACCTCGACGGCGACGCGCCCCAAACCCTCGTCCCCCGTTCACTGGATTACCCCCGGTTCCAGCGAAAGCCGCGCACCCCCGTCCTACGGTCTTGGCCAGGTTTCACGGGGAAAACGGGGGAAGACGATGAAGCTCGGCAGATCCGGTCGATTGTGCTCGGCGGTCACCGCGGTGGTGGCCACGGCGACGGTGGTGACATCGGTCGCCTGGGTCACCCAGACCGCGTCGGCGGTGCAGTCCGACCAGCCTCAGTGGCTCACCCCGCCGCCGGAGAAGGTGCTGCGGCCGGTGATCGGAGACACCACGTTCACCGTCGAGGCCGCCGCCGGCACCACCCTGACCTGGACCGGCCGGGGAGCCAGCTGCCTGAAGACCAGCGGCTCGGCGGCCGAGTGCCGGGTACGCGACCGCTCCCGGGGTGGCCGGATGGCGTTCATCGCCAGCCGTCCCGACGGCTCCCGGAGCACCACGAGCACGCAGGTGCTGGACGACGTCTCGTTCGTCTCGCTGGGCGACTCCTACGCCTCCGGCGAGGCCGACCCGCCCTTCGTCACCGACGAGTACGACACCACCGCCAACGGCTGCCACCGCTCAGCCACCGCCGCCACCCGCCAGCTGGCCGACCGGGCTCGTGTCCCCGCCGGGGGCAGCACCACCTTCCGGCACGTGGCCTGCAGCGGCGTCACGATCCCGGGGCTGCTGGCCGGATCCAAGGGCGAGCCGGGGCAGCTCGCGCGGCTGGCCGCCACCCCGGACGTCAGCCTGGTCACGCTCTCGGTGGGCGGGAACGACGTGGGGGTGGGCAAGATCCTGACCTCGTGCCTGCCCGCTGCCGGCTGCCAGGAGGCCCTGGCCCAGGCCACCCGCGCCCTGGCCGCAATGACCACGCCGCTGCCCGAGCACGGCGGGATCTCGTTGCTGGAGCGCACCTTCCGGGCCGTGCACGAGGCCGCGCCGCACGCCCACCTCGCGGTCACCGGCTACCCCATGCTGTTCCCGCCGAACGATCCCCAGGCCTGCGCCCCGCTCGGAAAGCCGGCCACCGACCTGATCAACGCGATCACCCTGGAACTGAACCGGCGCACCGAGCTGATCGCCCAGAAGGTACCGGGCACCACGTTCGTGGACCTGGTGGAGCCGTTCGCCGGGCACGCGGCCTGCGAGCAGGTGCCGGCCAGGCGCTGGCTGACCTACGTAGACCCGGTGAACCCGACGTACAGCCTGCACCCGAACGCCCGGGGGCAGGCCGAGATCCGCCGGGCGCTCGAGGACGCCCTCTCCTGAACCCTGCTCAGATCCCGGCTCCGAGCCGGCTCACAGGTCGTCCAGCGAGACCAGCCCGTCCTGGATCGCCCGGGCCACCAGCGTGGCCTTGGTCGAGGCGGGCCGGCCGGTGTTGGCGTACTTGATCCGCACGCGGTCGATGTAGGTGGACACCGTCCGGGCGGAGATCCCGAGCTTCTGCGCCACCAGGTCCTTGGACTCGCAGCGGAACCACTCCAGCAGCACGTCGATCTCCCGGGGCGCGAGGTCGGGGCGGATCCGGCGGCTGTCCACCCCCATCGCCCCGGCCAGCGACGGCGAGACGTAGGGCCGCGACTCGGCCGCCGCCCGCACCGCGTCGACCAGGTGGGCCTGCCCCTCGGCCTTGGTCAGGTAGGTGAAGGCGCCGATCTCCAGGCAGGTCAGCGCGGTGTCGCTGTCCTCGCGCATGGAGTAGACGACCACCTGACGGCCGTGCTCCACCAGCCGCGACAGGTCGGCGTAGGCCGGGGCGCCGCCGAGCTGCAGGTCCATCACCACCACAGGCACCGAACGACCGGGCTCCAGCCAGGCCACCGACAGGTCGGACCCGGCAGCCACCACATCGACCGCCGGGCTGGCCAGCGCCATCCAGGCCTGCACCCCAGCCAGGATGGCCGGGTGGTCGTCGACCAGAACCACCTGCACGTCGGCGCTCACAGCCGCACCGTCCGGCCGTCCACCGTCCGCGCCGTCCGTGCTTCCCATGCCACCTCCACCCGGAGCCGGTCGTCACTGACCAGCCGGCTCACCCGTACCCGGCCGCCGGTGTCCCCGGAGACGACGTCCTTACGTGTTGGTTCAGCGGGTGTGCCTTCTCGGCCGTCGGCGAGCTTCCCGACGGCGCGCCCGCCCTGACCGAGGTGGCGGGAAGAAGCGGCTTCACCCGGCCGGACGCTGCAGGTCAGAGACACCTGGGTGGGTAGCTGACGGGCTTGCGCCGGATCGGCCACGAGCCGCTCGCGGGGGCGCCGGGGAAGGCCAGGACGGTTGCGTCCGGCCGCAACCAGGGCCCGGCTGCCGACTGCGGGGCGCAGGGCCGGTGCCTGCGATTCGCGCTCGACGGGCGGTGACGACACGGGCGCAGTATGACAGCAGGCAGTGCAAGACTCACCATATGTCACCCGAAAGTGACGCACCATCACGTCTGGTCACCAATAGAAGACCAGTCGTCCCAGCCGGATCGCGCCCGGCACCCGCCCCTCCTCGGGTGCCGAGCAGCCTCTGCCACCCAAGGGGCAGAAGAGGTCCGGCGCGCTCGTTGTCGCGTATGAAGTCTGTGTCATGGCTGCGTGCGGTGGTGACGGTCAAACACCCCACACTGATCAGAAGGTCGCGCCGGTCCACAGACGCGCCGAGTTATCCACATATGGCCGGATCGCCCGGCAGCCGGAATGCCCTCCGGCGTACAGTGAGGCAGGTCACGCTCGCATCGCTCCAGGGGGTACCAGTCGTGCTCACTCAGACTGCACTTCGCCGGGTTCTGCTACCTGCCTCGGCTCTGGCTCTGGGCGCCTCGGCCGTTCTCGGGCCGGCCGCTCCCGCTCTGGCCGGCAGCGCTGCGCAGGGGCAGGCCGAGGTCGAGAACTGGTACCTGCACTACACGGCCGCCCCCGGGCAGGCCAACCAGCTCACCGTCACCACCGAGCTGGCCGACGACGGGTTCTACCGCTACACCATCGACGACTCGCAGCCGATCGACGCGGGCGAGGGCTGCGAGTACCCGGCCGCCGCCGACCTGACCGAGGTGGTCTGCCTGGTCGAGGGCCGGGAGTCGCAGGACCCGTACGTGATGGCCAAGTTCCGGCTCGGCGACCAGAGCGACACCGTGCGCTTCCACAACCGCACCCGGCAGGCCTACTACTCGAACGAGTTCTGGCTGGGCGCCGGCAACGACAAGGCCGACACCCGCCCGCAGCCGGGCGCTATCGACGGCAGCGGGATCTGGGGGCAGGACGGCCGCGACCAGATCACGGCCGGCGGCATCGGCGACCTGGGCGGCGTCTGGGGCGGCAACAACAACGACACGATCCGCATCGGCGGCGGCTACAACTCGGCCCACGGCGGCAACGGCGACGACAAGCTCTACGGCGACAAGAGAGCCTCGTTCCTGCGCGGCGACCGCGGTGACGACCTGCTCGACGGGGGCGCCGGGGCCGACGGGCTCTACGGGGGCGAAGGAAACGACGTGGTCTACGGGCGGGCCGGCGCCGACGAGCTCTTCGGCAACAGCGGGAACGACCGGCTGTACGGCGGCCCCGGCACCGACACCATCTCCGGCGGCCCGGGCCGCGACCACATCGAACACGACTAGACCTGCCCCGCAGTAGGCGAGTGATCCACAGAACAGGACCCAGAACCCACCGAAGGCGAGGTCACCGCGACTGCCCAGCACAAACGTCCTCAAGCGGGTTCTGTGGTCCACCCACCACCGGCACCCGTAGGCGGGTTCGGGCGGCCACCCGAGCACAGACGTCCGTGAGCGGGTTCTGCGGTTCGCTCAGGAGACCACGCTCGGTCAGCTGAGGTCGGTGACGCAGTCTTCTGGTTCGTCTTCGGACCCGTTCGCGGAACATGAACGGGTGGTCCGCCAGACCGACCGGAACTCGATCTCCTGCACCGGATCGAAAACCGGCCGCTGCCCGGCCTTCACCGTGAACTCCGTGACGTACGAGGCGCTCTGCCCGCCGGCCGGGGCGAACCAGCCGGGTTCGACCGCCAGGGAGGCCTCCCCCGGCACGTCGCCGTTCATCCGGAAGTCCGCCGACGGGCTACCCGACCAGTCCAGCCACTCCTCGACCGGCGTCCGCGGGGTGGCCTGCAGGTACAGGCGGCTGACCACGGGATCCGGCTGTCCGGCGCGACTTCGCGGGCTGGCCGTCGCCTTGTGCTCGTAGGCCCACACGTCCACGTCCGCGTTCCCGTCGCGGGCCAGCCTCCACAACTTCGAGGTGATGTAACCGGTGCCCCAGCCCGCGATCTCCATGGTGCGGGCCTGCGCGTCCTCCATCACCCACTGGTCGTTCTCAGCGCCACCGATGCCCGACGGACCCGACTCCCACAGCTCCTCGGCCGTGCTCGACCCGTCCGAAGGGCCGTACGAGGAGCCGAACGAGAAGGACACACCCGGCGCCAGGACGACCAGCGTGGTCACGGCCAGCAGCCCGGCCAGCACGTAGTGACCCGGGTGAAACCTTCTGATCACGTTCGGCGTTCCTTCGTCGGGCAGGTCCGGGTCGCCGAACGATAGACCACCCCTGAACCATGCGGGGCCGGATCGGGCCTCAGTTGGGCCGAGCGAGCGCGATCGACACCTCACGGTCATCCCCGCCCAGCCGACCGTAGCGAGATCGCCCTGCTGCGGTGCGGTCTCGGCAACCGCCCACCGAGCGTCACCCACCCGCCACGGCAAAAAGACAGTCGTCTGATACTCATCCTTCGGGAGGATCGCCGCGGCCCCTTCGCGCGGCGAGCATCATCCCGGAGGCTGATTCGGCTTCGTCCCAGACAACCTTATGGTTCGGTAATGCGTCACTTGAGGTGATGCCATTCCTGATCCCATGAGGGGGACCCCCGTGAGCCCGATCCGCCGCCCTGCCGCCAGGCGCGTCGCACCTGTCGCCGCCGTGGCCCTGACCGCCGTGATGGCGGGTTCTGTCATGACCGCCGCTGCCGTGGAGGCGGCCGGGCAGGTCTCCGGGGCCGAGTCCGCCGCCACCTCGAAGGCCGCGCTCGACTTCGTCGTGCCGGTGAAGACGCAGAGCGTGCAGCGTTTCAAGGGCGAGCCGATCGCCCTCTACGGCCTCGGCTTCTACGCCGTCGCGCCGAAGACCCTGGAGATCCGCACCGACCGGGGCAAGTCGTACAAGAACCCGATCACCACCAAGCTGATCGTCGGCGAGGGGGACAGCAAGGTCACCAAGACCCTGCCGGCCAACATCACCGCCAGCCCGTCCACGCTGACCAAGTTCTTCGACCTCAAGGTCACCCGGGCCGGCAAGACGGTGCACAAGAGCAAGCTCGACTTCTGCCTGAACTCCGACCAGCAGAGCCGGATCGCCCCCGACGGCGCGGCCGAGTCGCCCTACCCCAAGCAGTGCGGCTACCACCCCTACGCGATCGGTGGCCTGTTCGGCCTGCCCGGCGGCTGGTCCACCCCGGTCTTCGCCGACTGGAACAACCCCCTGCAGTTCAAGGGCAAGGACGGCACGTACACCGTCGAGGCCACGGTGAACAAGCAGTGGGCCAAGGCCCTGGGCATCCCCGCCGCCGAGGCCACCTCGAAGATCAAGGTCAAGGTCAAGACGGTCAAGGAGGACCAGGGCATCGGCTTCGCCGCCGCGGAGGCCGGCCACAGCCACGGCCAGCAGCCGGCCGGCATCGACCCCGACGCCGAGAACCTCTCCCCGCAGCAGGCCCAGCGCGAGATGGACCGCAAGGCCGCGCTCGGCAAGCCCAACGTGCCGGCCAAGACCGCGCCCACCGGCAACCGTCTCGGCGCCGCCGCGGTCGACGACCTGCCCAAGCCCGACCTGCGCTCGCTCCCCGCGTACCAGATCATGCTCGACACCTCGAGCAAGAAGAAGAAGACCTACCTGAGCTTCGGCGCCACCGTCTGGAACGCCGGCCCCTCGCCGCTGGTGGTCGACGGCTTCCGCCAGAAGGGCAAGCCGGTCCTCGACGCCTACCAGTACTACTTCGACAAGGACGGCAAGCAGGTCGGCTACACCGGCGCCGGCGAGATGGAGTGGGACCCGCGCGAGGGCCACAACCACTGGCACTTCCGGGACTTCGCCTCCTACCGGCTGCTCGACTCGACCAAGAAGAAGGCGATCATCAGCGGCAAGGAGGCCTTCTGCCTGGCCCCCACCGACTCGGTCGACCCGAACGTCGAGGGCGCCCAGTGGCAGCCGGAGTCGATCGACCTCTACACCGCCTGCGGTCAGGGCAACGCCAACCTGCTGAGCATCCGTGAGGTGCTGGGCACCGGCTGGGGCGACACCTACGGCCAGTACCTGCCGGGCCAGTCGTTCGACATCACCAAGGTCAAGAACGGCATCTACTACATCCAGACGATCGCGAACCCGGACAAGAAGCTCGGCGAGGCGAACTACGACAACAACTCCTCGCTGCGCAAGGTCAAGATCGGCGGCAAGCCGGGCGGCAAGCGCACTCTGAAGATCTACCCGTACCAGGGTGTCAAGGGCTGACCAGCTCCTCGCACCGAACCGGGCCCCGCGGAACTCGTTCCGCGGGGCCCGGTTCGTTCGGGCGGCTCAGGCCACCGGCATGGCGAGGGTGGTGAGGTCTCCGTGGTCGGCCGAGCGGATGGTCGCAGGCAGGGCCGCACCCCTCAGTTCCACCACCAGATCGGTCCCGATCGCGGTGCTGATCGCCGGGTACAGGTTGGTGAGCTCGAACTGCACGACAATGGACGTCCCACTCACCACTGCCTCCACCGGAACCTCCCCGATCAGGAGGCTTTCGGGAGAAACCCGCAGAACGGCGCGATCGCCCGGCCCGGTCTCCAGCGCGGCCAGGACCGCCGACTTCTGAGTGAGGACGCGGGTGGTCACCTCCGGCAGCCCTTCGAGCAGGGCGCGGTGGTCGGGATAGTCACCGGGCCGGATCCGGTAGCCGCTCTCCTGTACACCTTCCCGCCCGTCCAGATGCAGGGTCAGGGCGCGCTCACCGATCGAAACCGATACCCGATGACTGCTCCTGAGCTCGGGCAGACCGGCCCGCAGGTCGTCCGCATCCACAGTGACCGCGAACGTCCCCCGAGAATCCAGCGGGGTGAGCGTGCGGGTCGAGAGCCGGTAGCGGTCGGTGGCAGTCAGAGTCACGGCACCGTCGGCCAACTCGATCCTCACCGCGTTCAGGATGGGTAGCTCGGCCTGCCGCGCGGTGGCCGCGAGCACCTGATCCACCGCCGCCGCGAACACCGGCCCGCTCAGGGTGAGCACCGGCTCGCCCGCCTCCCCGTTCAGGGTCGAGACGATGAGAGCGGCCTGAAGCCGGGCACTCTCGGCACTGTCGGCCATCCGGCGCACATGTTCCTCGACCAGCTCGACCGCCCCGGCGAGCACGTCGGACACGGCCGGCAGCGGCATCCCGATCTCCCGCAGGCGCCGGACCAGCACGGCCCGTTCCACCTGGGTCTCGGAGTAGAACCGGTACCCGGTCGACGGGTCGACCCGGGCCGGGGCCAGTACCTCGGCGTCGGCGTAGAAGCGCAGGGCGCTCGCGGTCAGGCCGGTGCGCTGGGCGAAAGTACCGATGGGCATGAGGTCTGCGGTGGGCATGCCGTCATCCTGGAGCTTCATCCGACCTGAAGGTCAACCTGACCGCCGTTACCCCACTGGTGCCGCACCCAACGGGACGGCGACGGCCCACTGGCCACCGCCGTCCTCAGTTGGGGAGCTTTTCAGGCCTTCACCAGGGCTCCGGCGCCCTGCGCCAGCCGCGGGGCCACCACCTGGTCGAGGCTGAACCGGCCGGCGCCGACCGCCGCCAGCAGCAGCGAGGTGACACCCAGCACCAGGACCAGCTCGTAGCCGCCGTCGGCGGCGAAGATGCCGCTTTCCAGGTGCACGATGAACAATGCGCCGAACATGTTGACGAGCAACAGAAGTCCGGCCACAGGGACGGCCAGACCGACGATCAGCAGGGCGCCGCCCACCACCTCGACGATCGCCGAGAACCAGGCACTGACGGTGGGAACCGGCACGCCCATCTGCTCGAAGGAGCCGGCCGTGCCTTCCATGCCCCACTCGCTGAACTTCTGCCAGCCATGGGCGATGAAGACCACCCCGAGGGCGATCCGGGCAATGAGTACGGCGACGTCCCGCAGTACGGCGTTGTTCACGACAGTTCCTTTCGACAGGTCACAGGTCCGGCCCGGCGAGGGGCCCCGTCGCTCCCCGGCGGCCGGTCTTGGAGGGCCAGCCGGTCCAGCCTGACCGAGCGCGAAACTTGAAGCAACAACTATTTAGCTTTCAACCATGAGGCACTCGTCACGGATTCGCTGTGGATCCGCTGTGCCGGCCCAGGCCTGATCAGACCGCAGTGCTGTGATCGGACCGGTCCCGGTCCCGCCCCCCGGGCAGATCGTAGCCCCGTACCGGAAGGTCGGTACGCTCCAGCAGCCGGACCAGATTGCCGTTCATCCGCCGGATCACCGGCAGCGAACTGTTCCCGTTCAGCGTGCCGATGCGCAGGCGGGTGCGGCCGTCGGCGTACGACCCGGTCTTGGGCTTGCGGCGCATGTCCTTCAGCGAGGCCAGGTTCTCCCGGGCATCCTCACCGAGAAGATCCACCGCGCTGAGCAGGTCGGAGTAGGCCATGACCAGAACACCGGTCTCGCGCAGGGCGGAGAGCTGCCCGTGGAGTTCGCCGGTGCGCTGCACCACCGCCTTGAGATCCTTGATCTGCGGCCCCAGTTCGGGCATCTTCGGGTAGGCCGGGTAGTCGAGGTCGGGGCAGGAACTGCCGCAGCCCCGCAGGCGAGCGGCGTTGGCCGAGTTGATCTCGTCGATCTGCGCCTCGACCTGCGCGAGTTCGGTGTTGTACTCCTGGATCTGCACCCGCGCCTGGTGCATGGCCGGCAGGTAGCGGCGCTCGGCCCCGAAGAACACCGCCCGGATCTCCATGAAAACGCCCAGGCCGGAACGCAGGTCGGCCTGCTCCTGAGCCATTGCGGCAGCCTGGCGCTCGGTCTCGCTCGGACCGCCCACCACTCCGGTGGATCTCAGTGTGGCGAAGGTCAGACCGGCCACCACCAGCAGCACGACCAGAACGAGGCCGAGCCCGATCCCCCAGCCACCGCCGCGGGAGCCCTGCCTCGCGGGCGTCAGGATCTCCTGCATGTGCACCTGGCGCGGCCCCGGAACCTGGACGACCGGCCTACGCACCGGCCGCGCGGGCGGATCGCCGGCCCGGGCCCCGCAGGTCTCGCAGTAGGTCTGCCGGTGCCCCAGTGGGCGCGCGCAGGCGGGACAGGACAGCGTCGTGACACCCACGTTGGCCCCCGAAGCCGTGGACGGTCTGGTCAGGGATACATCGGCGGCGGGCCTGCTCAGATCAAGGCCATGACCCGGACTTCCCCGCCGTGGGTCGCCGGGCGGCATGATGGCGAGGTGCGACTGGTCACCGATGCCGAACGCCGCTCCCGCCTGGCGGTCCGTCATGCGCTGGTTCCCGGCCTGGAGGCGGACTCCCCCGACGCGGTCACCCGGGCGCTCACCGCACTGCACGCCACCGAGCCGGCCACGCCGTACTTGTCGTGCTGGGCCCGGACCACGTCGATGCAGCCCAAGGATCTGGACCAGGCGCTCTACGAGCAGCGGTCCCTGGTGAAGCAACTGGCCATGCGGCGCACCCTGTTCGTGTTTCCCCGGGAGCTGCTGCCTTCGGTGCGGTCCAGCGCATCAGCCCGGGTGGCGGCCACCGAACGAGCGAAACTGATCAAGGACGTCGTCGCGGCCGGGATTGCCGAGGAGGGCGCCGGCTGGCTGGACGCGGCGCGGGCGGAGATTCTGGCTGTTCTCGCCGAGCACCCCACCGGGCTGACCGCGGCCGAGATCCGTGAGGCCGTGCCCCGGCTGCGGGTGAAGGCGAGCGCGGTGGGCGGCGAGACCTGGGCCGGGCCGCGGATGCTGGTCCTGCTCGGCGCCTCCGCCGACATCGTGCGGGGTGTGAACACCGGGCGCTGGGTGGCTTCCCGGCCGCGATGGACACTGACCCGGGACTGGCTTGCCGGTGGCTCGGCTGGCCCGGGTGGCCCGGGTGGCTCGGTCGACTCCGCTGGTCTGGCTGAGCCGACCAGCTCGGGCGACTCGGACGGCCTGGCTGACGGTGGGGTGCCGGATGTCGACGCCGGTTATCGGGAGCTGGTGCGGCGCTGGCTCTGGTCGTTCGGGCCGGGCACCGAGGGCGATCTGGTGTGGTGGCTGGGCTCGACCAAGAAGGCGGTGCGCACGGCGTTGGCCGAGCTCGGGGCGCAGGCGGTGCAGCTGGAAGACTCCTCGACCGGCTGGCTGCTGCCCGAGGACCTCGAGCCGGTCGCCGACCCCGGCCCCTGGGTCAGGCTGCTGCCCGTGCTGGACGCCACCGTGATGGGCTGGCAGGCCCGCGACTTCTACCTCGGCCCCCACAAGGCCCGGCTCTTCGACACCCGCGGCAACGTGGGCACCAGCGCCTGGGCGAACGGCCGGATGGTCGGCTGCTGGGTGCAGGACGCGGCCGGGCGCGTGGAAGTACGCCTGGTGGAGGATGTCCCACCGGGGGTGCGCAGCGCGCTCGACAAGGAGGCCGCCCGCCTGACCGATTGGCTGGACGGCCTGCGGATCGGCACGGTGTACCCCTCTCCGGCGATGAAGTAGCGCATCGTTCACCGGAGCCGGGCGACCTCGCGTGACTCCGACGACCTGCGGGCGCGGTGCCGGGGTGGCCCTCAATTCCACCCCGACACCGTCGCCCTCACCCGGCCGGGCCCCTGAACCCAGCCGGGCGCTACGAGCCCGGCGGATGCCACTGCGGCTCCGTTCGGGCGTTCACGATCTCGGATGCGGACCAGGCTGCTCAGGGGACAGCCCGGTACCCGCACACCTACTGAGATGCGCGCAGGCCCGGTTTAGGTCGCAGAATTTCAGGTGACCTGAGTCACAGCAGGCCGGGCAGTCAGGCCGATGAGGGCTAAACGGGAGCTAAGTGCGCTGTTGTCTCTGACGACAACCGACGCCGATCAAGCACCGAAGACCTGGGTGATCACGCCGGGATGCATGGTTAAGCTACGCAGAGTAGTCGGACGTGCGTTCCAATTATGGCTGTGCACGGGGGTTTTGCGGGCTGTTAGGGTCACCGCCGTGACTCGGCGTAAAGAAAGCTCGGCCAGGCAACGGCGCATTGCGACCGTCGCCGGTGCCACCACCGTTCTCGTGGTGGGGGCCGCCGCCACGGCCATGGCCTGGCCTCAGCAGGACAGCGTCCGAGCCGGCACCCAAGTCAGCACTGAAGTCAGCGCACCTGCCGCGAGCGCCTCGGCCGGGGACGTGATGGCCAACCTTTTCCAGTGGAACTGGGCCTCCGTGGCGACCGAGTGCACCGAGGTGCTGGGGCCGAACGGCTTCGGCGGCGTGCAGGTCGCCCCGCCGCAGGACTCGATCCGGGTGAACTGGGACCACCACCCGTGGTGGGAGGTCTACCAGCCGGCCGGCTACGACCTGAACAGCCGCATGGGGTCGGAGGCCGAGTTCCGCGACATGGTGCAGACCTGCCGCGACGCCGGGGTGAAGGTCTACGTGGACGCGGTGATCAACCACATGTCCGGCAGTGACATGACCGCGAGCGGCGCCACCTCCTACAGCGGCAACAAGTACAGCGCGATGACGTATCCCGGGCTGTACATGAAGGACGACTTCCACCAGGCGGCCGACTGTCCCACCAGTTCCGGGGATGTCGAGAACTACGACGACGTCCAGCAGGCGCACTTCTGCCGGCTCGGCAAGCTCGAGGACCTGAAGACCGAGAGCGACTACGTCCGCGGCGCGATCACCAAGTACCTGAACAAGCTGGTCGGGTACGGGGTCTCGGGCTTCCGGGTGGACGCCGCCAAGCACATCCCGCGGGCCGACCTGAAGGCGATCATCGACGGCCTGGACCCGACCGTGGACGGCACCCGGCCCTACGTGGCGCTGGAGGTCTTCGGCGGTCAGGGTGAGCTCTCGCAGGCGGCCTACTCCGAGCTGGGCAGCGTGCTCGGCCTGGACGCCTCGGTGCAGCTGAAGAAGGCGTTCAGCGGCAACCTCGCGGCACTGGAGAACTTCGGCGACGGGCTGGTGGCCTCGGACAAGTCGCTGACCTTCGTGATGAACCACGACACCGACCGCACCGGTGAGTCGATCAGCTCCAAGGACGCCGCCACCGAGAAGCTGGCCACCCAGTTCGTGCTGGCTCACGACTACGGTGTCCCGCAGGTCTACTCGTCGTTCCGGTGGAACGCCTACGACGACGCCCCGCCCTCCGGGGCCGACGGCCTGATCACCGACACCGACTGCGACAACGATGCCTGGAACTGTCTGGACCGCGACCCGGCGGTGCTCGGGATGGTCGCCTTCCGCAACAGCGTGGGCGACGCGGCGGTGACGAACTGGTCGGACGACGGCGCGGACCTGATCTCGTTCAGTCGCGGTGAGGCCGGCTGGACGGCGCTGAACAACGGCACCTCCGCCCAGACGCAGACGTTCGCCACCGGTCTGCCCGAGGGCACCTACTGCGATCTGACCAGCGGCGGCACTCAGGACGGCAGCTGCGTCGGCACCACTGTGAAGGTGGGCGCCGACGGCCAAGCCTCGGTGAAGGTGCCGGCGAGGGCAGCGGTCGCGATCACCCAGGACTCCCGGCTCTAGGCCCGGGACCCACGAGCTCCGGCCCTGGCCGCCCCAGGGTCGGATCATCCACCGCCCACCCACGATCCGCCGACGGCCTGCCGGTGGGACTCGGGGGTGGGCGGTGGACTTTTCGAGGTGAGTCAGGCCTGGGCGACGGCCTTGGTCAGCCCGTTCAGGCGCAGGCCGGTGGCGCCGCGCAGGTGCTGCAGGTCGACCCCGCCGTCGCCGCGGTAGTTGAGGAAGGCGACCTGCTCGGTCCAGTCGAGCAGCGTGCCGCCGGGTTCGCCGGTGGCTCCGGGCAGTGGGTACAGCTCGACGGTGAGCAGGGCCGTCCACATCAGCACATCGTTGATGGCGGCCTCGTAGGACTGCACGAGGCGGCGCCCGGGCACGATGTCGATCCAGCGGGAGCGGTTGTGCACCAGCTCCGGTTCGCCCTCGAGCGGGGTGAACGTGCTGCGCGCCTGCTCGGTACCGCCGATCCGGAAGTCGAACGAGTACTCGCTGTCGCGGCCGGGCAGGCGGAACCAGATCCGGCGCAGATCATCGTCGGCGAAAACCCGGAAAACCGTCTCCGGCGGGGCGTCCAGCTCCCGGGAGACGGTGAAGGTGTGGTGCCTGACCCCGCTCACGGCCGTGTCCATGACCGCCAAGTGAACCACCTGGCGGCCACGGGCATCGGCGCGTAGTGCGGACTCAGCGGCGGCCGCGGGCCTTGCTCTGGTAGTTCACCGGACCCGGCAGGTCGACGGAGTGGCGGCGGCTGCGCGAGTTCCACGACCAGCGACCGATGTGCCAGGTACGGCTGGTGCCCGTCTTGGAGACGTTCAGGCGCAGGAACGGGAGCATCTTGATCCGTTTGCGGAACGTGAAAGGCATGTCTTCTCTCCCTTGCTGCGAGGCGAAAACCCGACATGTCCACCATTGGGGCAATCGATCACTCCCGCAAGCCGAACTGGATCATGACCGCTCCGAGAGGAAGACCAGCTGATCGGGCAGGAGGCTGCGCCAGTAACCGTGGTCGTGCCCACCCTCGCCGAGCGAGCCGGCCGGAGCCGGGTCACAGGCTTTGCAGTAGCGCTCCGTCTCGGCCCGGAAGGGGTCGTCCGCCCCGCAGGAGACCGACAGCGGTAGGTCGCCGACGTCAGGATCGGCGGCCAGGTCACCCCAGCGCTCGAAATCCTCGGCATCGTCGAACGATCCGGCCGACGTGACCGAGGCCCGGGCGAAGAGGGCCGGGCTGGAGGCAGCGGCGGCCACCAACTGGCCGGGCGCCCCGAAGCGGCCGTTCGACGCCTCCCGGGCCAACATCAAGGCCCCGAAACCACCCATTGAGTAACCCAGGAGGGAAAGGCGGCCGGTGTCGAAGCCGATTTCGCCGAGTCGGGGCAGCAGTTCGCCGGAGATCATGGCCAGCGGGTCGTCGCCGTCGGCCCGGGGATGCCAGTAGGTCTCGCCACCGTCGACCGATGCGATGCCGACCGGCGCACCGCCGTTGGCCACGTGCTGGGCCAAGAACTCATGAGCGGCAAGGGAATCGAAGGCGGAGTGGGCATCATCTCCCCGGCCGTGCAGTACCAGAACAACTGGCAGCCCGTCAGGTTCGTGATCGGGCGGAGTAGCCCACCCGTACGTAACCGGCTTTCCGCGCGCGCTGGAGTCAAACGTCTTAAATTTGGGTTCCGCTCCCCCGACCCCGGGCAGGACACCACTCAGGTAGCCGGCCACCCCGGCGCCGGTGACCACGGCACCGGCGGTGGCGGTCAGGAACAGTCGGCGAGAGATATGGCTGCGGGTAGCCACATTCAGGCGCCGGAGAGGCTGAGCTTGTAGCCGCCGCCGGTGGAGAACTGCACCGCCACGGCGAAGCGGTCGGCCCGGACCAGGGTGCGCCGGTACTCGGCCGGCCCGGCCGGCCCCTGAGCCCTTCGCTCGATGGCGAACCCGGCCGTCTCCGGACCGATTCCGAGCAGCTCGCGCTCCGGGGCGGTGGGCAGGACGGCGTGGATCGTCTCTTCGCCTCCGCCCAGCCGGATGCCGCAGCGCTGTTCCAGTTCGCGGTAGACCGCGGTGTGGCTGAAGTCGGCCTCGAGCAGCGGGGCGGCCAGGGCGGCGGGCAGCCAGACCCGGTCGAAGGCCAGCGGCTCGTCACCGGCCAGCCGCACCCGCTCCAGGTAGAACAGCTCGGTGTCGGGCCCGAGGGACAGGCGGGAGGCGGCGTGGGCGTCGGTGCGCAGATCGATCGCCCGCACGATGCTGCGCTGCTCCAGCCCTTCGGCCTCGACCGAGGCGAACAGGCTGTAGAGCGCCCCCAGGGGCTGGGTGATGCGGCGGGTGCCGGAGGCGACCCGGGGGCGGCGGCCGCGCGCCGCGATCACCACGCCCTCGTCGCGCAGGCGCCGCAGGGCCTCACGCACCGTGTGACGGCTCACGTCGTACGCCTCGACCAGGGCCATCTCACCCGGGAAACCGGCCGTGAACTGCTCAGCATTGAGGCGGCGACGCAGGTCGGCGTGCACCTGGGCCCACAGCGGCAGCGGGGCGGACCGGTCGATCGCGGCCGACCAGGACCCCTGGGCCGGCGCCCCTTCTTCGGTGTGCACGCTCGTGAAGTTCACCATCGCTCCGTTGCCCTCGTCTGCGCTGGGCACTTAATGTACGGACATTCGGATGTCCCAGCAATGCGCGGGAGCGTGAGCACGTGATCCAGGTGGACGTGATCGAGACCAGCGAGCTCGGCGACCGCAGCTACATCGCGCACGACGGTTCCAGCGCCGTCGTGATCGACCCGCAGCGCGACGTCGACCGGGTGCTCGGCCGGCTCGGCGAGCTGGGCCTGAGCTGCGTGCTGGTGCTGGAGACGCACATCCACAACGACTACGTCACCGGCGGCTACGAGCTGGCCCGGCGCACCGGCGCGGAGTACGGCGTGAACCGGGACGACGAGGTGGGCTTCGAGCGCCGGCCGATCGGTGACGGCGACGAGCTGACCGCCGGCGGGCTGCGGGTGCGGGTCGTGGCCACCCCCGGGCACACCGACACGCACCTGGCCTACGTGGTGGAGGACGGCTCGTCCGACCCGGTGGTGTTCACCGGCGGCTCGCTGCTGTTCGGGAGCGTGGGCCGGACCGACCTGGTCGACGCCGCCCGCACCGTGGAACTCACCCACGCCCAGTACCGTTCGGCCCACCGGCTGGCCCACGAACTGGCCGACGAGGTGCAGGTGATGCCCACCCACGGGTTCGGCAGCTTCTGCTCGGCGGGCAGCGCCACCGGCGGCTCGGCCAGCACCATCGGCGAGCAGAAGAAGGTGAACGACGCGCTGCTGGAACCGGACGAGGACGCGTTCGTGCAGCGGCTGGTGGCCGGGCTGACCGCCTACCCGGCGTACTACGTGCACATGGGCGTGCTGAACCGGCAGGGCCCCGGTCCGGTCGACCTGTCGGTAGCCGAGCCGGTGCAGGCCGACGAGCTGCACCGCCGGATCAGCGCCGGGGAATGGGTGGTGGATCTGCGCGATCGCACCGCCTACGCCGCCGGGCACCTGGCCGGCACCGTCAGCATCGACCTGAGCGGGCAGTTCACCACCTACCTGGGCTGGCTGATGCCCTGGGGCGCGCCGCTCACCCTGATCGGTGAGAACCAGGAACAGATCGCCCAGGCCCAGCGCCAGCTCGTGCGGATCGGTATCGACCGGCCCGACGCCACGGCGTTCGGCGACGTCGCCGCCTTCACCGACGAGCCCGCGTCCTACCGCAAGGCCTCGTTCGAAGACCTCGCCCGGGCCACCGACGCGGTGGTGCTCGACGTGCGCCGCGACGACGAACGGGCCGCCAGCCACCTGCCCGGCTCGGCCCACCTGCCGCTGCACCGGCTGCTCACCGGGCTGGACTCGCTGCCGCCGGGCGAGCTGTGGGTGCACTGCGTCAGCGGCTACCGCTCCTCGATCGCCGCCAGCCTGCTGAAACGCGCCGGGCGCCAGGTGGTCTGGGTGGCCGACGACTACAGCAACGCCGAGCGCGCCGGTCTGCGGGTGGAACGCGCCTGACCTACGAGCGGTCGACGGCGTAGTTGCCGTTGGCGCTGCCCTCGGGGTCGATCCGCTGCATCACCTTCAGGGCCAGCTCGAGCACTTCGGAGTCGTGGGTGACACCGGCCTGCTGCAGCCCGGTGATCAGCGTGTCCTTGTCGTTCTCGGGCTGGTCCACGTACTGCTGCAGGGCCTCCAGCGCGTCCGGACGGCCCTCCAGCCGGGCCTGCAGGGCGCTGTGCAGCTTGCCGTAGTCGTCCTCGACGGCACCGATCATGGTGTTGGTCTCGGTCTTGGACTCCCCGGCGACGACCGCCGTGAGAATCAGGGACATCGGTTCCATGACCACCTTCTGCGTGACTCGGGCCTGCGTTACCCGTCCGATTCTTGTGCTCGGGCGGCCGCGGCGCACCTCGGGCCCGGGATGCCGAACCGATCTTCGGGCCACATACTGGGCACCGCCGGATCCGCCCGGCTGGTTGAGTGCTGGAGGCCCGAAAAATGGTGCAGCCCCGTGTCAAGCTCGATCCCGACACCTCGCTCGGCCCGGTCGAGAAGCTGCGCGAGCCGCTGGAGGACCAGCTGACCTCGGCCCTGCGCGTGGCCGTGAAGAAGGTCGACGGCCACTACTCCGGCGAGAGCGTCGACGAGGTCGAGGAGGAGCTCCTGGAGAAGACCCGGGCCGGTCTGCACCCGGACATCGCCGACGCCTTCGCCCCGAACCAGGAGCACCTGCGCGACGTGGCGGAGAGCATCGTCGAGAACGCGTGAACCCCGAACTCACCCCCGACGGTCATCATGTGGTGATCAAGGGGCGGAAGTGGCGGGCCACCGATCCGGAGCTGCCCGAAGAGGTCGGCGCGGTCCTGCGCAAGGAGCTGATGAGCGCGCGGCGTGAGGTCGGGCGCGCGCTGCGGCAGGAAGACGAGGCGGCCGAGCGGGCCGCCCGCGACCGGGTGCAGCGGGCCAAGGTCGCCCTCGGCGAGCGCGGCACCCCCTGGTGGGAGCAGTCCAGCCAGGACCGGAAGGCGCGGTGGGAGCCGCTGTACCGCGAGCTGGGCGCAGATCAGGGGTGAGTCCGCCTCGCCCTATGCCCTTTGTGCTCACCAGTAACCCCTGGTGGCGGCGCGAGGGCCGGGCCGGGTAACGTCCAGAGCCGCTGCGTGGAGAACTCGCGCGCGACTCCCCCGGTCAGTCGCTGCCAGCAGCCGGCCGGGCCCCCGAACGCCGGTGGAGGCGGGCGCCGATGCCCCGGATTCCCGTCTCCACCGGCCCCCTCTCAGTTCGGGGTGAACAGCCCCTGCAGCCCGACCACCACGGCGATCAGCCCGAAGATGGCCAGCACCAGCGCCGTACCCTCGGGCGGGCCGGCCTGGCCCCGCAGCGGAGGGCGACCGGTCAGCCGGTCCCACAGCAGGATCACGCCGACCGCCAGGCCGACCACCTCGAAGTGGAACAGGTGCGGACCCGAGACGAGGTGCACGATCAGGTAGTAGCCGCCGGTGACCAGGGCCACCACACCGACGATCCAGGCCCAGGGGTCGATCCGGGAGATCAGGCGGGCGCTCTGCTCACCCCCGCGGGGGGCCAGGCGCAGCAGAGGCAGGCCGAGCAACAGCCCGCCGACGATGTTGGACAGGTCGAGAAGAAGAGCGATCACCGTGAGCTCCGGTCGGCCGGGGGGACGTCAACGCGCTCAGGTCGGTGAGCCCCAAAACCGTAGCAGGACGTGATCAACTTGCCCGTTCACGGCCTTCCGGTGATCCCGGGCTACTGGTCCACGCGTACCTGGATCGTCTCCGGCTCGGCGAACACCGCCGCGTCGGCCACCCCCGTCACCCCGTCCAGCAGCACCCCGATGCCCGAGGCCAGCCAGGCCAGCGCCACCCCGGTGAACGCCTCCGAACCGGGCCAGGCCCGGCGCAGGCAGTCGAAGGCCACGGTGTGCGCCTCCAGCGCGCGCTGCTCGGCATCGGCCAGGTCGGGCACCGGCCGGTCCATGCGCCGGGTGTACCGCTCCAGACAGTCGCCCTCGAGCACCTTCCGCAGCACATCGGCCGCCTCGGCCGGGCGGGCCCCCGGCACTCCGGCCGAGACCTGGTCGAACGAGTCCTGCCCCAGCGCCAGCGCCAGCGCCAGGAAGCCGGCGCCACTGGTCCGCGCGGTCACCGTGCCGCCGGGCGTGAGCCCATCGGGACGCAGTTCAAGGGTCGAGCCCCCGGCCAGCAGCACCTTTCCGGGGCGCTTGACCAGGGCGTCGAGCTCGGGAGGCATCCGGACGCTGTCCTCGTGCCGCCGCACCGGCCACGAACGCGGATGTTCGATGCTGATCGGATAGCCGCCGACGTTCACCACCTTCAGCACCGGCGCCCCGTCGGCCAGCCCGTAGCACCAGCGGATCCGCTCGCTCGGCCCGGCGCTGACCCGCACACCGGTCAGACGGGCGGCGGACTCGTGCTCACAGGTCGGCTGGGCCCCGGGCTCGGCCAGCACCGAGGCATAGGTGGTGGCGACGGCGTCGCGCAGCCGGGAGAAGTCCCAGACGAAGGCGTTCCACCAGGCCAGCTCGTACACCTCGGCGGTGATCGTCTTCTTGTCCGGATCGTACTGCGCCGGAACGATTTTCCAGGTGCGCTCGGCGGTGTCGTAGTGGCCGAGCACGGCTGCGGCATCGGCGTCCGCGGCCGCCGGTAGCGGCTCCATCCGCACCGGGAAGGTCAGCCGGACCGGCCCGGTCAGCCGGGCTCCCTGCAGAGCAATCTCGTAGGCGCCCCCGACTCCAAGGAAAGGTGAGCCGGACACCGGCGCCAGTCGTCCATTGTTGGGTTCCCTGACCACCAGCGTGCCCGCACCCGACACCGCACCGGCCGGCACGTCCACCACCGGACCGCCCGGCACCGCCACCCGCCCGCCCGTCGGGCCGACAACTCCGGAGACGCCGGGCGAAGCTACCGGTGAGGCTGCGGCCAGCGGGGTATGGGGCTCGGTGCAGCCGGCGAGCAGCACGGCCGCGCACACCAGAACCAGCACCCTCTTCAGCTGCCCACTCCTACGTCCGCGCCCGCGGCACCGGGCGGAAGACGACCACCGTAGAGCCCGGTACCGGCCCATCAGCGGATACCCGGCGGATACTCGCGGGTCTCGGCCGAAGAGCCGATACGCTCCCCGATGTGCACTCCTGTCACAGACCTGGCTAGCGTGTGCCGCCGGTCCACGCAGAGGGAGCGTCAGGTGTCAGTTCGGCCCCGCCGATCCCGTTCGGCCGGCCCCGACCAGCTCAAGGCCCTGCTGCTGGTCCTGGTGATCTTCGGGCACACCTTCGCCGAACGCCTGGACGACAGTTTCACCAAGTGGCTGATCTACGGCTTCCACATGCCGGCGTTCCTGTTCCTGTCCGGCTATCTGCTGCGGGCCGAGCGACTGCAGGAAAGAAGCTATCCCGAGCTGCTCACCGACTACGGCCGCCGCATGCTGCTGCCCTGGCTGGCCGTGAGCCTGCTCTGGGCCAGCACTTTCGGGGTGTTCCCCACCGACCTGCGAGCAGTGGCCGAACTGTTCACCGCGCCGCAGTGGCACCTCTGGTACGTGCCGGTGCTGTTCGCCATGATCAGCCTGACCTGGCTCGCCGTTCGCCTACCCCACCCGTTCCTGCTCCTGGCCGGAACCGCCGCCGTCGGGTGGCTGATCTGGGGTACGCCGCTGGCCGAGCAGCTCCCGCCGCAGCTGGATCTGGTCGACGATCGGTACTTCAGCTACCTGGTCTGGTTCGTGGCCGGCTTCAGCGCGCGCAACACCGCTGCCCTACGGCCTCATCCCGCGCTGCTGATCCCCGGGCTCCTGGCCGCTGCGGTCTACTCGTACTCGTACCAGGGCAGCGATTGGCTGGCCGCGATCAGCTTCCTGGTGCTCAACCTGTGCCTGGTCACGATTGTCCCTGCAGCCCTCGACGAACTGCGCGAACCGCGGGCGGGTTGGCTGGTGTTCATGGGGCAGCAGTCGCTGTGGGTGTACCTCTTCCACGCGTTCGCCACCGAACCGCTGCGCGACGCCGACCTTCCCACGCTGGTGCAGCGCACGGCCGGGCTGGCCCTGACGGCACTGATCTGCGCAGTGGTGGCGCTCTGGTACTTCCGGTCCGAATCGAAGGCCCGATCTGCGGAACGGGTCTAGTGTCGCTGCTCATGGAGGACGAACCGCGCCTGGCCGAACTCGTCGCGGCCACCAAGTACGTGCTGCTCGACTTCGACGGGCCGATCTGCGACCTGTTCGCCGGCCTGCCCGCCGACGTGCTCGCCGACGCGGCGCTGAACGAGCTGGAAGCCTTCGTCGGCGGCCCGGTGGACGAGGAGCTGACCGACATCGACGACCCGCTCGACCTGCTCGACGGGGTCTCGGAGATCTACCCCGAACTCACCGCGCGCGTGGACGCCTCGGTACGGGCGCTGGAGGTGGACGCGGCCGCCGAGGCCCCGTTGACCGTGGGGGCCGAGGACTTCCTGCGGGCCTGCGCCGAGAGCGGCCGGCCGGTGGCGGTCGTCAGCAACAACGGGGCCGAGGCGGTGCACAAGGTCCTGGCCCTCTACGGCCTGTCCGAACTCGTCGGCCACGTCGAAGGCCGCGATCCCGATCCGCGCCTGATGAAGCCCGACCCCACCCCGCTGCTGCGGGCCATGCGGGCGCTGAACGCCACCGCGGCCGAGACCACGATGATCGGCGACTCCTCCAGCGACATCCTGGCCGCACAGGCCGGGGGTGTGGCGGCGGTGGCTCTGCTCAGCACCCCGCCGCCGCCCGGGACCGATCAGCTCTGGGTCGACGGCATGGACACGCTGGCCGGTCTCTTCCGCGATCAGCGGCCGTAGTACCCGTCGACCTGCGCGTCGAGGTAGGCCAGATCGGGGTGGCTGGTCAGGTCGAAGAAGAGCGCGTCGGCGCGTACCTGCCCGGAGAGCACCTCGAGCTTGTCCGAGCAGGCCTGCAGAATGCCGGCCAGGCGGCTGAGTTCGTCCATGGCTCAATCATGTGCGGAGAGGTACTTGAGCGTCACGACACCACGGCGCCGACCACCCGCCCGGCCCAGTGCCGCCCCTGAAGGAGTAGCACGCGGGAACCAGCACCTGGGCCGATCGGGTGCTGTTCCCCGCGAACTCCTCAGAACCGGGCCGGCTCTCAGGCCTGGATCTCGATCGGGGTGCCCAGGGGCAGGGTCTCGGCCAGCTCGGTGATCACCTCGTTGGACAGGCGCAGACAGCCGTGGCTGACGTCGGTGCCGAGCTTGTCCGGCTGGTCGGTGCCGTGCAGGCCGAGCTGCCCCGGACCGCCGGCGAACTTCTTCAGGGTGTCGGAGTGCCCGGAGATGCCGAAGGCGTAGGGACCGTAGGCGCCGTCCGGGTCACTGGGCTGAAGCAGCTCGGTCAGGTAGTACTCGCCCGGCGGGGTGGGGGTGGCGGCCTTACCCACTCCCACCTCGTGCTCGGCCACCAGCTTGCCGTCCTTCAGTACCACCAGGCTGTGCTTCTTCATCGAGACCACCAGCCGGTAGGGCGTGACCGACAGTTCGACCTCCGAGCGTGAGACCCAGCCGGTGGAGCCGTTCGGCCGCGTGGGCAGGTGCACCTTCAGCCAGTCGTCCTTCTCATCGGTGACCAGGAAGGTCAGCGGTCCCCCGCTCTCGATCGGGCTGGCCAGGTTCTTGCCCTTGGTCCCGCCCGGCTTCTTCAGCACCTCCACCCCACTGCCGGTCGCGGTGGCCACGAGACTGCTTCCGTGCTGCAGGTTCTCGAGATGGCTGACCACCTGCGCCTGCTCGTCAGTTCCGATTGAGGACGACGGTGCCGCCTGATCGGCGACCGGCGCCTTGGGTTCCTCGGCAGTCGAGGAACACCCGGAAAGCAATACGCCGCAGGCAATTGCGACAGCGGTCAGAATCTGCGGGGTGCCCCGCCGGGCTCGGAGCCCGGCGGGACGACCACCAGAAGTACGGCGCACCAGGCTCAGCCGGTGAAGCTCGGGTCGCCCTGGACCGGCCGGGCCGGGCGAGCCGCCGGAACCTTGCCCTCGTCCCGCGGCATCGCGGTGGGAGTCGCCTCCGAGGGCCGCTTGCTGGGCCGGGCCGTGGTCTCGACCGGGGCGGGCCGCGTCCTCTCCTCCGCCGTGGGCGAGGGTTCCGGCGTGAGGTCGTTCCCGGCGGCCAGGGCCGTGCCCGACGCCCCGAACAGCAAACCCGCCGAAACCAGTACCGCAGCCACCAGCTTGGTCTTGCGCATCTTCGTCCTCCTCGTCCGGTGATCCGGCAGGGGTGCCGGTCTCACTGAACGAACGACTCACCGGTGGGGACAAAGGTTGTGCGACTGAAAGCTTTTTCGGGGAAGTAGTTTTCCGGTCACTCCGAGTCGTCGGTGGGGCTGTCGGTGCGGCGGGTCGGCTCGGCCTCGGTGGCCCGCGGCACGGACTCGCGCGACGGCGCCCGGGTGGTGGTCTCGCGCACCTTCGCCGGGCTGGACCTCGGCACGGCCGCCGTGCGCTCGGGTTCGGCGGAGGGCCTCGGCTCGATCTTGCCGGACTCGACCGGGCGGGTGCTGGCCGTGGGGCTGGGGTCCGGGGTGGTCGCCACGACCGGCGGCGGACCGGCCGGCACCACCTCGACCCGTTGCCCGGGCCGGTCCAGCAGCAGCGGAATGCTCAGCACCAGGGCCGCGATCGCCATGGCGGCGGCCACCGGCACCATCACCGAGGCCCGGAACCACCGCGACTTACGCCGCCCGCGCATCCCTTGCCGCAGCCGTTCCCGGGAGCCGGCCCGCACCTGGATGTCGCCGAGCTCCTCGTCCAGCTGCTGGCGCAGACGCTCTTCGTCGGTCATCGCGGTTCCTCCTTCCCTGATGATTTCTGTTGCAGCAGCTCTGGTCGCTGTTCCTCTTGGAGCACCTTGCGCAGCTTCGCCAGCCCGCGTGAGGCGTACCCCTTCACCGAACCGGACCGCAGCCCGAGAGCGTCCGCAGTTTCCTTCTCGGACAGATCCAGGTAGTGCCGCAACAGCACCACCTCCCGTTCCCGCCGAGGCAGCGCCGCGATGGCCGCGGTGAGCGGCCCGGGCAACTGCGCCTTCAGGGCCGCGTCCTCCGCGCTCATCTGGTCGTGCTGGCGCAGCCCGGCCAGCCGCTGCACCACCGAGCGCCGGCGCAGCCGGGACCGGGCTGTGTTGATCACGCTGCGGTGCAGGTAGCCGACCGCCTCGTCCTTGTTCCGGATCCGCTCCCAGCTGCCGTGCACGGCCAGGAACGCGTCCTGGACCACGTCCTCGGCCAGCACCGGATCACCGACCAGCACGGTCGCCACCCGGAGCATGCGTAGCTGGTAGCGGTCGAACAGGATCTCGACCGCCGCCTCGGCGTCGAGACCGGACAGGGTGGGCGCCGCCGGCACCTCGTCACCGAACCCGGGCGAGGTGCCGGCAGAGGAGGACATGACCATCACCCCGGTACGACGCGTGACCCGACAGAAAGGTTGTGCCCGCTCTCAGCCCTGCCTGAGCACAGCACTGAGGAAGGCGTACACGTTCAGCTGCAGGGTCTCAGAACGGCGCTGTCGGGCGGCCGCATGGTCGAAGCCCTCGTACGGCGTGGGCGGCAGGATCCGGACGTTGGCCGAGCACTCGAACCCGGAGCAGACCAGGGTGCCCAGGGTGTTGCCGTTGCGCCCGGCCGGACCGGCCCGCCGGGCGCTGAAGAACACCACGTCGTTGTTGTCCTGCACGCTCTCGCACCAGTTGCACAGCGGCCGGCTGCGGGTCTGGGCGTCGGCCTGGCGCATGACCACGCCGACCAGCTGATCGTCGATCTGGGCGAGGACGTAGCCCAGGTTCAGGTACTTACGGTCGCGCCAGCCCAGGTAGTCCAGGTTCTCCCAGTCCAGCTCGCCGAGGTTCTCCGGCAGCACGAGTTCCTTGCGCTCGCGCAGGGAGGAGTTCACGAAGGACGTGCGGATCTGCTTCTCGGTGATGGGACGCAAGGTTCTGCCTCATGTCTGATCGCCCCGCGGCCGGACCGGCCGCAGGGAATGACGATTCTCAGTGGTGGGAAATGACCTCGAGGAGGCCACGGACGGCGTGCGGAAGACGCACGCGGATCACCGGATGAGGGCAGAGCTACCTCGTGCCGGCGCGGAGAGCGCCGAGGACCTCCAGACGCCCGGCGGGCGGAGGGCACGAGTGAGTCACGAACGCAACTATACGCCGCTATCTGCCGCTGTACGCCTCAGATCAGGTTGCTGTGGTCGTCGCGGTGCGGGTCGGTGCCCCCGGGCAGGTCGAACTCTCGGATCGGCAACTGGGTGGCGTCGAGCACGAACAGCAGAGACTTGTTCATCCGCCGGATCGAGTTGAGGGCGTTGTCGTCGTCGACCGCGACCAGGACGAACGGGCCGCGAGAACGTTGCAGCACAGCGGCGTTACGCCGGGCGTCGCGGGCCAGCGTGCGCACGGCGTTGATCAGGTAGTCGTGGGCGTCGGAGGTGACCCCGGCCTCGGGCCGGACCTCCCTCAGTTGCTTCCCCAGCGCGGTCAGCTCGTCGGCCACCTGGTCCAGCTCACCGGCCGGGCCGCTGAAGTCGGGCACCGCGGTGCGGCGCTGACCGGACAGGTAACGCCGGTTGTAGGCCTGGGCCCTGGTCTCGGCCTGTTTCATCGCCGGCAGGTAGCGGCGTTCGGCGTCGAAGAACACCGCCCGTGAGCTCATCAGGTCGTCCAGCGCGGGCCGGACCTGCTCCTGCACCGTGACCAGGGCCTCGGCGTCCTTGTCGGCCTCGCTCGGGGCGCCGACCACGCCGACCAGCCGCAGCGTGGCCAGCACCAGGGCCAGCGCGACGACGGCGACGCCGATCCCGAGCAGCAACCGGCGCCGGCGCACCGGGTCGCGCAGCGGCGCCTCCTCGGCGATGTCGTGCAGCAGGACCTGGGCGGGGGCAGGCGGGGTCTGCGGGGGCGCCTTGTCCGTGGTCGTGCTCACCAGGAGTTCTTCGGAACGATGGACGGGGGTGGTGAAGGGTGGTTACGGCGTTCGGCCCAACCGGACCTGGACCGGGCGGAAGTGAGTGACCAGCCGGCCGTCCTGGTCCAGCAGGTGGATCGCGTAACCGGGCGGGGCCTGGGGTTCCAGGACTTCGGGGCCCAGCACCGGCAGCTGGGTGGTCGACACGCAGCCCGGCCCGACCACCAGCGGCCGGCCCGCGAACGTGGTGGTCGCGGCGGTGTGGGCGTGGCCGCAGACCAGGGCGACCACGTCCGGACGCCCGTCCAGCAGATCGGCCAGTTCCTGCTCGCCGGTCTGCCGGATCGCGTCGACGGAAGGGATGTGCAGCACGGCCGGCGGGTGGTGGAAGGCCAGCACCGCCGGACGGGCCGGATCCCGCTCCGCCAGAACCTCTTTCAGCCAGGTCAGGGTGACCGGGCTGAGCCGGCCCCCGCTCTCGCCGGGGATCGTGCTGTCGCACAGCAGGAAGTCGGAGTCGCCGACCGGCACCACCTGGTTGATCTCATCGGCGGAGGCGTCGCGGTCGAGCAGGGCCGGCCCGAACTGCTCGCGCACGTCGTGATTGCCGGGCAGCACGAGCACCGGCCCCTGGAGTTCGGCGAGCAGCTCCCGCACCAGGCGGTACTCGGCGGCAGTGCCGTGGTCGGCGATGTCACCAGTGACCAGCACGGCGTCCAGCCCGGACATCGCCTTCAGCCGGCCGATCAGGCGCCGGGCCCGCTCGGTGGCCCGCTCCCCCAGATCGATGTGCAGATCGCTGACGTGCGCGAACGTGATCATGTTCTCCCCCTCCGGTTGTGCCTCAGCGGCATGCTGCTGGGCCGGCGAGCCGGGGCAAAGGGCCGATTCCACCCGAGTGGACACACCGCTTCGTGTTGATGGGGGTGTGCGGGCCAGGCTACGGTTGCCTGCCGCACGCAGAACTGAATACGCCGTCGACGCGCGACGGGAGAGCCTTCCGTACCGGAAGCGCCGTAGGAGCAATCCCTCCCCAGGAATCTCTCAGGCCCAGATACCGTCGCGACGAGGCAACTCTGGAGAAATCCGGCCGGATGCCGGTTTACCGAAGGTGAAGTGCCCCACCCGTCCGCGGGCGGCGGCCAAGCTCTCAGGTCCCAGGACAGAGCGGGGAGGAATCGGCCCACCGGCGCCGCCGTGCGCGCGGTCGCAGGATTCCGGAAGGCAGCTCATGTCCGACAGGCCCGTGCCCCGTTCCACGCCCCTGCACGAGGTGCACGCCGCGGCCGGCGCCCGGCTGACCGACTTCGCGGGCTGGCTCATGCCGCTGAAGTACAGCAGCGAACTGGCCGAGCACGAGGCGGTGCGGACCACCGCCGGCCTGTTCGACCTGAGCCACATGGGCGAGATCCGGCTGCAGGGCCCGGAGGCCGGCGCGGCCCTGGACCACGCCCTGGTGGGCAAGCTGTCGGCGATCGCCCCCGGCCGGGCCAAGTACTCGCTGCTGTGCGACGAGAACGGCGGCATCCTCGACGACCTGGTCACCTACCGGCTCGCCGACGACGAGTTCCTGGTGATCGCCAACGCCTCCAACACCGCCACCGTCCTCGAGGCCCTGACCACCCGCGTCGGTGGCTTCGACACCCGGATCACCGACGAGACCGAGCAGACCGCCCTGATCGCCGTGCAGGGCCCGGCCTCGCAGGCGATCGTCCAGGCGCTGGTGGCGACCGACGCCGAGCGCGAGGCCGTCGCCGCCCTGCGCTACTACGCCTGCATGCCCGCCCAGCTGGCCGGTCTCTCGGTGCTGCTGGCCCGCACCGGCTACACCGGCGAGGACGGGTTCGAGGTCTACGTCGCCGCCGACCAGGCCGTGACGCTGTGGCAGGCGCTGCAGCCGGGCCTGGAGGCGGCCGGTGGGCGCCTGGCCGGCCTGGCCTGCCGCGACACCCTGCGGCTGGAGGCCGGGATGCCGCTGTACGGCAACGAGCTGAGCCTGCAGACCACCCCGTACGCGGCCGGCCTGGGCCGGGTGGCCCAGCTGGGCAAGCCGTTCGTGGGCCAGGAGGCCCTGGCCCGGCTCGCCGAGGAACCGCCCGCCCGGGTCCTGACCGGCCTGGCCGGCAGCGGCCGCCGCGCCGCCCGCGCCGGCAACACCGTGCTCGACGCCGAGGGCCGGCCGGTGGGTGTGATCACCTCCGGCGCCCTCTCCCCCACCCTGGGCCGCCCGATCGCGCTGGCCTACGTGGACCGCGAGGAGGCCCTGGCGGGCCGGGGGCTGCAGGTCGACGTGCGCGGCACGCACCTGGCCTTCGAGGTCGTCCCGTACCCGTTCTACAAGCGCTCCTGAGGAGTCCCACGATGAGCAACCCCGCCGACCGTCTCTACACCGCCGAGCACGAGTGGATCCTGCTGGCGCCCGGCACCACGGACGACAGCCTGCCCACCGGGCCGGTGCAGGTGGGCCTGACCACCTTTGCCCTGGACGCCCTGGGCGACGTGGTGTTCGTGGACCTGCCCGAGGTGGGCACCACCGTCACCGCGGGCGACGCCTGCGGCGAGGTGGAGTCCACCAAGTCCGTGTCCGACCTGTACTCCCCGGCCACCGGAGTGGTGGCCGAGGTCAACCAGGCGATCGTGGACGACCCGGCGCTGATCGCCGCCGACCCCTACGGGAACGGCTGGCTGTTCACCGTCACCCCGGAGACCACGGCCAAGCTGCTGACCTCCGAGGAGTACCAGGCCCTGCTCGACTAGCCCGACCAGCTCGACCAGCTCGACCGCTTGAGCCCGTGCAGCCCGGCCAGGACCGGCAGGGCCGCACGGGTGAGGGCCGCCCCCGCCGGGGTGTTGGTGGCCAGCACCCAGTTCACGGTCTTCATCGCGGCCCGGATCGCCTCGGCGCCGCGTTCGCGCATCCCGCCCTCGAAGTCGTGCACGGCCACCCGCAGCGCCTTCTGCCCGGCCCGGGCCGCCTGCAGCTCCTCGACCAGCGCGGCCGCGTCCCGGATGGCCACCCCCGCACCCATCCCGGCGGTCGGCGGAGTGGCGTGGACGGCGTCCCCCAATGCAGTGACGTTGCCGGCCGGCCAGGGCGCCTGCTCCTGCGGGTCGGAAGAGGCCGCGTTGAACCGGAAGACGGCGATGCCCTGGGTGTCGGTGTGCTCGAGCACGGCCAGCGGGCGCTCTCCCCAGCCCCGCGAGCGCAACAGGTCACGGGTGGCGTCACGGAGACCGCTCTCGCTCAGCGCACGCATCTGTCCGGTGTGCTCGCTCTCGGGAAACATGGCTCCCCAGATGTAGATCGGCTCCTTGGTCACCGCCATGCTCAGCTCGGGGGCGTCGAGCACGGCCTGGGCGCCCGGGTCCAGGTAGCCCACGTACAGAGCGGTGCCGTGAGCTCCGACCGCCAGGCTGGAACGGGTTCCGAGCCGATCCTGCTCGTCCTGGCTCAGCCGGGCCCGCGGGGTACGGCCGCAGACCCCGACCAGGCCGGTGGGCCTGCTGGTGGGCCCGCCCGCCAGTTGCCGGGCCACCCGGGACTGCACTCCGTCGGCCCCGACCAGGAGGCCCGCCTCCCGTTCGCTGCCGTCGTCGAACCGCGCCACCACGGTGCCGTTCTCGCTGTGCCGGAAGTTCTCGAAGGTACGGCCGAGGACCAGGCGGTCACCGGCGGCCTCGGCCAGCAGCACCCGCAGGGTGATCCGGTCGATGTCGATGCCGGGGACCCCGCTCGCCGTCCTGGCCTGGCCGATCAACCGGCCCTTGTGGTCCCAGAACGGGTCCGGGTCACGCAGTCTGCCGTCGGCCGAGGAGGCCAGCAGGCGTTCGAAGACGTCCGGCGGCAGCAGCCCGGCCAGGGCCTGCTGGGCTCGGGGATCGAGGGTGATGTGGTAGCCGCCGGTCCGGCGCAGGTCGGTGTCCCGGTCCAGCACGGTCACCTCGAACCCGTGCCGGCGAAGGCCCGCGGCCAGCGCGAGACCCCCGATCCCGCCCCCGACGACGATGATGTCTGTGCCTGGTGAGTCGGTCATGCGACGCACCCTGGCAGCCGTAGTGGCCGCGGGATGGCCACTAGGTCCTGTCCTAGGTGGAAGCATCGCCGACATGGCCACCACCTCCGCCCGCGCCCTCCGGCTGTTGTCGGTGCTGGGGCTCGGCACGACGCTCGGCGCCGCAGCGCTCGCCGAGCGTCTGGACACCTCGGTGCGCACGGTGCGCCGCGACATCGAGACCCTGCGGGAACTCGGGTACGAGATCGAGGCGATCCACGGAGCGGGCGGCGGCTACCGGCTCGGGCGGGCCACCCGGCTGCCCCCGGTGGTCTTCGACGAGGACCAGGCGGTGGCCGCTGCGGTGGCCCTGCAGACGGTTCCCACCATTCTGTCCGGAATCCGGGAGAACTCGGCCCGGGCCCTGGCCACATTGCGCCAGGCCATGCCGGCCCGCAGTCGCGTGCAGGCCGAGGCCTTCACCGTCTCGGCCGCGCGGAACTACTGGGAGTTCCCGGCGCCCCCGATCGACGCCGGGATCGTGCGATCGATCGGCAGTGCGATCAGCCGGCGGCACCGGCTGCGGGTGGAGCACGAGGGCACCGACCTCACCCTGGAACCGCACGAACTCGTGGTCTGGGCGGCCCGCTGGTACCTGGTGGCGTTCGACCCGCAGGCGCAGCGCTGGCGGGTGATGCGGGCGGACGGCCTGGTGCCGGGGCCACCCACGCACACCCCGTTCGAGCGGCGCCCGGTGCCCCTGAACGACGCCGTCACCTTCGTCATGACCACGCCCGACCGGGGCGACACCCCGGCCCGGTGGCAGTGCCGGGGATCGGCGGTGCTGGCCCTGCCCGCCCCGGTGGTGGCCCGTTACGCTCCCGGCGGCTCCACGGTCGAGCAGTTGACCGAGGCCAGTTGCCGGCTGACGCTGGGCGCCTGGTCGTGGGCCGGGATCGCGGGACTGATGCTCACCTTCGACGCCGACCTGAGCGACCTGGAGCCGCTGGAACTGCGCGAGGCCTTCGCTTCGCTACGGGCCCGGACCGGCCGCGCGCTGGACTGACACACCCTCGCCGATCTGGCCGCGGCGTCCGCCCCGATGAGGAGGGACGGCGTCGCGGCCAGATCGGCTTGACGGGGTATGCCTGGTTTAGCGCATCCCCGGTAGTAGGAACAGCCGAACGCACGGGTAGGAAACAGCCGGGGCACAATCGTTCTCACCCGTTCAGCCGAGGTCGGCCAGGCGCGCCGCGAGTTCGACGAACTCTTCGACGTGGGCCGGGTGCCGGCCGGGCAGGACGGCGATGCAGAGCCCCACGTGCGGGCCGTCCACCACCTTGCGGTGCACCAGGCCCGGCCGCCGGTAGGTCTCGGCCACGCTCACCGGCACCAGGGCCAGCCCTTCGCCCGCGGCGATCAGCTGCAACTTCTCCTCCAGCGTGCCCACCCGGCGGGCCTGGACGTCGAGCATGACCTCGCCCTCCAGATCCGCCATGCTCAATCTGCGGCGCCGGGCCAGCCGATGGCCGGAGGGCAGACACAGCACCTTCTGCTCGATCCCGACGGGGACCGTGCGCAGATCATCGAGCTTCTCGGCGGTGCGCAGACAGCCGACCTGCACCCGCCCCTCACGCACCGCCGCCCCCTGCTCGTACCACTGCACCTGCTGCAGCTCGACCGTCACCTCCGGGTGGAGCGCCGCCCACTCCCGCACCAGTGGCGCCACCGAAAGCCCGGGCGCGAAGCCCAGAACCATCCGCTGCGGACCCTGGGCGGCCCGACGGACCTTTCGGGTGAGCTGTTCGGCTGCCTGAAGCACGGCCGGAACTTCCGCGTAGAGCTGCCGGCCCGCGTCGGTGAGACGCACGCTGCGGGTGGTGCGCTCGAGCAGGGCGCAGCCCAGTTCGGCCTCCAGAGCCCGGATCTGCCGGCTCAGCACGGGCTGCGCGATGTAGAGCCGCTCGGCGGCCCGCCCGAAGTGCTCGAGCTCGGCCACCGCGGCGAAATACCGCAGCTTGCGCAGATCCAGATCCATGCCCTGAGGGTATCAATCGCGCAGAACAGGTATTGGACGCTGCGCGCCGGCCGGGCCGATGGTTGCCGTAACGCCCCGACACCAGGAGATCGTCTTGATCCTCATCACCACCCCGACCGGACAGATCGGCCGACAGGTGCTCCCCCTCGTTGTCAGTTCGGGGGTTCCGGTCCGCGTGATCGCCCGGCGACCAGACCGATTGGCACCCGAGGTGGCCGCCCGGGTGGAGGTCGTCCCGGGCGCCCACGACGACCCCGACGTCCTCGACCGGGCCCTCACCGGGGTCGAGACCGTGTTCTGGCTCCGGCCGCCGGACCCTTCGCTGGCCCATCTCGACGACTACGTCGGATTCACCCGTCCGGCCGCGGCTCTCTTCGCTACCAAGGGAATTCGCCGCGTGGTCGGCATCTCCGCGCTGGGGCGGGGCACGACCGACTCGGCCGGTCTGGCCTCCGCCTCCTGGGCGACGGACGACCTGATCGCGGCTTCGGGGGTGGACTACCAGGCCCTGACCCTGCCCTCGTTCATGGACAACTGGCTGCGTCAGGTGGCCCAGATTCGCGAGCAGGGTTTCTTCACCGACATTTTCGACCCTGATCACGAGGCGCCGCTGTGCGCGGTGCGGGACATCGCGGCGACCGCGGCCGACCTGCTGCTGGACGGCGCCTGGAGCGGTGTGGCCGAGCATCCGTTGCTGGGCCCGGAAGACCTGTCGCGCCGCCGCTGCGCCGAGATCATGTCCGAGGTGCTGGGACAGCCCGTGCGCTACGAGCGCATCGGGCTGTCGGACCTGAAGCGGCAGCAGCTGGCCGCCGGGGTGAGCGAGGCCGTGGCCCAGGCCCGGTGCGACATGCTGGCCGCCAAGGCCCAGGGGCTGGACAACCACCTGCAGCGGATCCGGGAGACCAGCTCTCCCACGACCTTCCGGCAGTGGTGCCAGGACGAGCTGATGTCTTAGGCCTTGACCCGGCGGCACACCGCGTAGGCCCCGGCCCCGCACACCAGGGCGATGACGAGTGGGTAGCCGGCCAGCAGCGCGGCCATCGGCTGGCCGGTGAACCAGTCGCCGATCGAGGTCCAGGCCTCGGCGTAGGTCGCCCCGACCACGAACAGGCCGATCCCCAGGGCCAGCAGGATCAGGGCCGCGTAGGAGCCGATCGTGCCCCAGCGGGCGTACACGGCCCCGAAGAGCGCCCCGATCCCGCTCACCGCGAGCATCGGGGCGGCGTAGCCGAGGATCTGGGTGACCGGGTCGCCGGTGTCCCAGCCGCCGATCGCGAAGAACTGCAGATCCATCCAGAACCCGCCGGTGGCGTTCTCGACGAGCCGCATCAGGTAGAGCGCCAGCGCCGAGGCCAGGCTCAGGCCGACGGCGAACAGGGCAGTGCCGAGCAGGTACGCCCAGCGGGTGAGGCTGAAGTCGAGGGCGAAGGCGAGCTGGCGGTTCATCGCCGAGACGAACACCAGGCCCACGGTGATGTAGAGGGAGAGCAGACCGCCGGTGAAGGCGGCCTCGTCCGAGCCGATCCCCCGGGCCCGCAGCAGACCGAAGATCAGCAGGTTGACCGCCAGGGCACTGAACATCACCGAGTACGGGATGAGGATGCTCTGCCAGCCGATCAGGTGCAGCCGGGCCGCGTCGGTGATCCGGGTCAGCGGGGTCCGGCCGGCCGTGACGGCCGGACCCACCGCGAACTGCTCGACGGTACTCATCGCGCTCTCAGACCCCCACTCGTCGGGCGACCAGGTAGGCGCCCCCGCCGAACACAGCCACCGCGATCAGCGGGTAACCGGCCATCACGGCCACCGTAGGCTGTCCGGCCCACCAGGTGAAGAACGAACCCCAGGCTCCGGCGTAGATCATGGCGACGGTGAACAGGCCACCGACCAGCGCCACGAGGACACCCGAGGCGTAGACCCCGGTCAACCCCCACCGGTTGTTGATCGCGCCGTACAGCGCCCCCAGCGCCATGAACGCCAGCATCGGCACCGCGTACGAGGGCACCGCGACCAGCGGATTGCTGCTGAACAGCCCGGCCGGCCCGAAGAACTCCAGCTCCAGGCCCCAGCCGCCGGTGGCCTTCTCGATGCCCAGCAGGGCGTAGAGCGCCAGCGCCGAGCCGACCGCCATCAGCAGGGCGAACAGGGCGGTGCCGAGCAGGTAGCCCCGGCGGGTCAGGCCCAGCCCCAGAGCGAAGTCGAAGTTGCGGTTCAGCATCTGCACGGCGGCCACCGCCGCACAGATGTAGATCGACAGCAGGCCCCCGGTGAAGGCGGCCGACTCCGACGGGTTGCCCAGCTGGATCGACCAGAAGAGCAGCAGGTTGATCACCAGGGCACTGGCCAGCACGCTCCAGGGCACGAGCACGTTCTGGTAGCCGAGCAGATGCAGCCGGGCCGCACCGACGACACGGTTCATCGCTTGCCCTCCGTCTTCTCCGGGTTGACCTGAAGCGTGCTCTGCACCACGAGCTGCTGCAGGGAAACGGGTTTCACGTCCAGGCCGAGGGCCCGGGCGTGCTGCGGGTCGTCCGGGTCGCCGAGCACGGTGACCCGGCTCTGGCCGAGCATCTGCTCCTCGTGGATCCGGGTCATGGCGTAGCTGAACTTGTCCACCAGCTCGGTCGGGCCGCTGACGCTGATCGCCCGGCCGCGCAGCAGCTCGGCCTCCTCGTCGATCACCAGCCGGCCCCGGTCGATCACCAGGACGTGCTCGATCAGCTCGCTCACCTCGTCGATCAGGTGCGTGGAAAGCATGATCGTGCGGGGGTTCTCGGCGTAGTCGGCGAGCAGCCGGTCGTAGAACAGCTGCCTCGAGGTGGCGTCCAGGCCGAGGTAGGGCTCGTCGAAGATGGTGATCGGGGCCCGGGCGGCCAGGCCGACCACGATCCCGACGGCCGAGCGCATACCCCGCGAAAGCTTCTTCACGTGGCGCTTCTTCGGCAGATTGAACACCTCGAGCAGCTCGTCGGCGTAGTCCTGGTCCCACCGGGGGTAGAGCAGGCGGGCCGCCGTCAGGACGTCCCGGACCCGGAAACCGTCCGGATAAACCTGATTCTCGGCCGCGAAGCAGATCTGCTGGGTGATCGCGTCGTTCTCGAACGGCTCGGCGCCGCGCACCATCACTTGCCCCGAGGTGGGCAGCGCCTGCCCCGAGATCATCCGCATGATCGTGCTCTTGCCGGCCCCGTTGCGGCCGAGCAGACCGTAGATCGTGTTGGCCCGCAGCGTGAAACTCACGTCGTCGACCGCGGTGAAGTCGCCGAACCGCTTGCTCACCCCGCTCAGTGCGGCCACCTCGACGGCGGCCGGCACGGACGTCCGGTTCTCCAGGGCGTTCATCGCTTCCCCTCCTGAGTGATGACCGCCTCGTCCGATCCGGCGGCTCCCTGACCCCATTTGTCGATCATGTTCTTCAGCTCGTCGGCGTCGAGGCCGAGCTTGCGGGCCTCGACCACCAGCGGAACCACGAACTGCTCGGCGAACGCGTTGCGCCGCCGCTCCTTCAGCTGCCCCCGGGCGCCGTCCGAGACGAACATCCCGATCCCGCGGCGCTTGTGCAGAACTCCGTCGGCTACCAACTGATTCACACCCTTCGCGGCCGTGGCCGGGTTGATCCGGTGGAAGGCGGCCAGTTCGGTGGTCGACGGGGCCTGCGCCCCCTCGGCGAGCGAGCCGTCGATGATCGCGTTCTCCAGCTGCTCGGCGATCTGCAGGAAGATCGGGCGTCCCTCATCCATCGGGGGTTCGCCACCTCGCTGGTTCATTACTCATGTAACTAACCATGCAACCTGGTCGGCCCGGTGTCAACGCACAGTTGGCCGACCCGGGCCGCAGGCAGCACGAAGGCGCAGGTCAGAGGCCTGCAACAAAAGATCAGAATTGATGGACGCCGGTGCTGGGCGACCGTCGGAGGTTCACTACTCGAGTGGGGAACCCAGGGCAGTGACGGGCCTACGGCTCGGCCGGGAACTCCTCGTCGGCCACCAGGGCCACCTTGCGCAGCAGGCGGTTGAGCGAGGCCAGCTCCTTGGGCGAGAGCGCACCGAAGAGCCGGCGCTCGGCCTGGCCACGCAGATCCATCGCCCGACGCCAGACGTCGACCCCGCGCGAGGTGGCCTCGACGGTGACGCTGCGCCGGTCGGTGCGGCTGGGGGTGCGCTTGATGAGGCCGGCCTTCTCCAGCGCGTCGAGCCGGCCGGTCATCCCGGCCGGCGACACGTCGGCGGCCAGGGCCAGCTCCCGGGGCGAGGCGGTGCCCGGGGTGTCGCGGATCATCAGGGCGTGCAGCGTCTCGTACTCGTAGACCTGCAGACCGACCTCGGCCGCAGCCCGGCGGGTGCTCTCCTTGGCGTGCCGCTTGATCCGCGAGATGCGCACGGTGGCCAGCTCGACCGCGTCGTCGAAGTCGATGTCGATCCAGTGGTCCCGCCAGCGGGCCACGTGCCGCTCGGCGAAGTCCTCAGCCATTCCCCGAGGCTACCTTTCCGGTGATCGGCGGGGCGAGAAGTTCGTTGACGAATATTTCGCTGGCGAACTAAATTGCTGGCGGTGGGTGGCCGGGCAGACGGGGGAGACAGGATGGAGAGCAACATGAGCAGGGGCGCATCCGGCGACATGGACGAGACGGCCGGAATTCGTGACGCGGCGGGAGCTGACGGGCCGGCCGCAGATCTTGGGAGCGGTGGGTCAGTGCCCGGGCCTCCCGCTTCTGCGGTCCTCGACGCCCGGGCCTGGGAGTCGCCGGCCTTCCGCTGGTTGCTGGCCGGGCGCACGGTGGTCAGCCTGGGATCGGCCATCGCCCCGGTCGCGCTCGCCCTGGCGGTGCTGCACCTGGGCGGGTCGGCCACCGAGCTCGGACTCGTGGTGGCCGCCTACGCCCTGGTCGAGGTGCTCACCACGCTGCTGGCCGGGGTGATCGGCGACCGGTTCTCGCGCACCCTGCTCATGCGTGGTTCGGCCGCGCTGTCGTGCGTGGCTCAGACCTTCGTGGCGGTGGCTCTGCTGGCCGACTGGGCCACCGTGCCGCTGCTGGCGGTGATGGGCGGGGTGAACGGGGCGCTGGCCGCGCTGGCCGGACCGAGTTCTCGGGCGGTGGTCGCGCAGACCGTGCCCGAAGCCGCCCTGCCCAACGCCATCTCGGCACTGCGGTTGTCCCAGAACACCGCCATGGTGCTGGGTTTCAGCCTGGCCGGGGTGCTGGTCGGGTTCTTCGGGGCGGGCTGGGCGATCGCCGTGGACGCGGCCACGTTCGCCCTGGCCGGGCTCTGCTACACGGCGATGAAGGTGGCTCCCCTGGCCGCGGCCGAGTCCCAGAGCCTACTGGACGACCTGGGCGCCGGCGCACGAGAGGTGTTCCGGCACACCTGGTTGTGGCTGCTGATCTCCCAGGCCCTGATCTACCACCTGGTCTACGGCGGGGTGCAGGGCGTGGTCGGGCCGATCGTGATCACCCGCGACTTCGGCGAGGAGGCCTGGGGTCTGGCCCTGGCTGCACTGATGGTGGGGTTCATGGCCGGCGGGGTGATCAGCCTGCGCTACCGGCCCACCCGGCTGCTGTTCGCGGGCACCACGATGCTCGCCCTCACCGCCTGCTTCCCGCTGGCCATGGCCCTGGACGTGCCGCTGCCGGTGATCCTGCTGGGCGCCTTCGTGCACGGTCTGGGCCTGGAGATCTTCAGCGTGAACTGGGACCTGGCCATCCAGGAGCAGATCCCGCCGGACAAGCTGGCCCGGGTGTTCGCCTTCGACCAGGTCGGCTCGTACGTGATGCGCCCTCTGGGCCTGGCCGTGGTCGGTCCGGTCGTCCAGACCACCGGCGAGCGCACCTGGCTGCTGGTCGCGGCGGGTGTGATGGCGGGATCAACGGCTCTGGCGCTGATCCCGCCATCGGTGCGCAACCTGCGCAGGCGTCAGGCTGATCAGGTCGGGTAGCGGCGGGGCGTCCAGACCACCGGGGACCCGTCGGGGCGGGTGCTGATCCGGGTCTGCGACGAGCCGATGATCAGCAGCGTGCGCATGTCGACGACCTG
The DNA here is from genome assembly GCF_030269265.1 of Kineosporia sp. NBRC 101677. Taxonomy (NCBI): domain Bacteria; kingdom Bacillati; phylum Actinomycetota; class Actinomycetes; order Kineosporiales; family Kineosporiaceae; genus Kineosporia; species Kineosporia sp. NBRC 101677. The sequence continues at coordinate 40,525 of NZ_BSTA01000004.1, read as the reverse complement.
CGGGTCGAGCTCGCCCAGCGTCACCACGCCGACCTTCTCCTGGTCGGAGCCGACCGCCCGGCCGATCACCACCGGGGTGGCCGGGTCGCGGTGGCGCAGCACCACGTCGCGGGCCCGGGCGACCTGCTCGCGGCGCTCCTTGGAGGCCGGGTTGTAGATCGCGATCACCAGGTCGGCGGCGGCCACGGCGTCGAGCCGCTGCTCCACCACCGCCCACGGCTTGAGCCGGTCGGACAGCGAGATCGTGCAGAAGTCGTGCCCCAGCGGGGCTCCGGCCCGGGCCGCGACCGCCTGGGCGGCACTGACTCCGGGCAGGATGCGCACCGGAACGCCCTTGTAGGCCGGCTCGTCGGCGACCTCCAGCACGGCCGAGGCCATGGCGAAGACGCCCGGGTCGCCCGAGCTGACCACCACCACGCGACGCCCGCGCAGGGCCAGGTCGAGAGCGAAGGCAGCGCGCTCGGACTCGACCTTGTTGTCGGAGGAGTGGCGCTCCTGGCGGGGATTGACCGGCACCCGGTCGAGATAGGTGATGTAGCCGACCAGATCGTCGGCCTCGGCCAGGGCCTGCTGCACCTCGGGAGTGGTCCAGTCGCGGGGGCCGGGGCCCAGACCGACCACGACCACCTCTCCCCCGTGCGAGCCGTCCGCAGTGGCCTCGACCACCGCGGCCTTGCCCTCGTTCAGCGGCCCGGGCATGAGCGCGATCGACATGTACGGCACGGCCTGCGGATCCACGTCGGCCAGGGCCGAGGTGCGCTGGCGCGGGCTGCTGGCCCGCTCCACGTACCAAGCCCGGTCCAGCTTGCCCGCCGTCTCGAAACCGTCACGCACGCCTTCGAAGGTGCGGCCCAGCTTCATCACCACCGCGGCATCGGTGGTGGCGAGGCGCTGGGCCAGCTCGGCGGGAGGCAGGGTTCCGGGCAGCACGGTGAGCACCTCGTCGCGCTCCACCAGAGGACGGCCCAGCGCCGCCGCCGCAGCGCTGAAAGACGTGATGCCGGGCACCACTTCGGTCGGGTACCGGTGGGCCAGCCGCTTGTGCATGTGCATGTAGGAGCCGTAGAAGAACGGGTCGCCCTCGGCCAGCACCACCACGTTCAGGCCGGCCTCCAGGTGGGCGGCCAGACGCTCGGCGGCGGTGGTGTAGAAGGCGTTCATCGCGCCCTGGTAACCGCCCGGGTGGTCGACGGTCTCGGTGGTGACCGGGTAGACCAGCTGTTCCTCGATCTGACCGGAGCGCAGGTAGGGCTCGGCGATCGAGCGGGCGATGCTGCGACCGTGCCGGGCGCTGTGATAGGCGATCACGTCGGCGCTGCCGATCAGCCGGACCGCCTTGACGCTGACCAGTTCCGGGTCGCCCGGGCCGAGCCCGACGCCGTAGAGAGTGCCGCTCATTCCTTCTCGCTCGCAATCGCGTTGACGGCTCCGACGGTCATCGCACTACCGCCGCGCCGGCCGTGCACCACCAGGTACTCCAGCCCCAGCGGGTTCTGGCTGAGGGCCAGCTTGGACTCGGCCGCGCCGATGAAACCGACCGGGATGCCGAGGATCGCGGCCGGGCGGGGAGCGCCGTCGCGGATCAGCTCGAGCAGGCGGAACAGCGCGGTCGGGGCGTTGCCGATGGCCACCACACCGCCCTCCAGCCGGTCCATCCACAGATCGATGGCGGCGGCGCTGCGGGTGGTCTCCAGCTTGGCCGCCAGTTCGGGCACGCCGGGTTCGTTGAGTGTGCAGACGATCTCGTTGTCCCGGGGCAGGCGGGCCCGGGTGATGCCGCTGGCCACCATCTGCGCGTCGCACAGCACCGGGGCGCCGTCGAGCAGGGCCTGCCGCGCGGCCTTGACCGCGTTCGGGCTGTAGGCGAAATCGGTGGCCAGGTCGGTCATCCCGCAGGAGTGGATCATCCGGACCAGGACCCGGGCCGCGTCGGCCGGCATCCCGGCCAGGTCGGCAGCGGTCTCGGACCGGATGGTCGAGAACGACTCCCGGTAGATCTCCACGCCGTTCGCCTCGTACGGACCGGGCCAGGGGGTGGTGTCAGTCATTGCCGGGGCTCGTCTTTCAGTCCAATACTTGAGGACGCCGCTGCGTTGCGGTCGCTTTCGGGAAGTTCACCGTTCACCCGGTAGCCGCCTTCGGCCGCGAGCAGGGCGACGGCCGCGTGAGGGGTGCCGCAGCCCCGGTCGCACCCGGCCCAGTGCACCGCGGGCCCGTCCGGTGCGGAGATCGTGGCGAAGGCCCGGGCGTCGGCCTGGACATCGGTCCGCGACTTGGCGCAGCCCGGCTGCCCGGCGCACGCGGTGATCCGGGCCCAGGGCGATTCGGGTTCGACCACCAGCCCGACCGCGGCCAGGAGTTCCTGGGCGGCCAGGGCGGCGGGAAGTTCGAGATCACGGACGACCACGCGGCGCCAGGGGGTGATGCGCAGGGGGGTGCTGCCGGGAGACCCGGCAACCATGAAGCCGTCCGGCTCAGCGCCGGGGAAGTCTGTGCCGTCGAGTAGGGCATCGGACGAGGGGTACCCGTCCAGGAGTTCCTCTTCGGCCAGACCTTCGTCGGTAGCCATCTCACAGCAGGCGGCGAGGGCGTCCATCTGTTCGCCGTCGAGAATGCCGAGCGGAACCACGGCGCAGACCGCGAACCGGCCGTCGCGCTGCTCGGTCAACCCGGGGGTGACGACAGAGGCTGCGAGTCGCCCAGCGCCTAGGTCGTCGGCTTCGGGATGACCGGCAGTCAGCAGAGCCGTGATCACGGCGGCCGCACCACCGGGCAGTTCGTCGACCCGCCAGGCCTTACTCTCCTGGCGCGCCCGCTCGGCCAGGAAGGCCGTGGCGGCGACCAGCGCAGCCTCCACCACCTGGGCCCGGCCGACCGTTACTCCGGCCGACGCCCCAAGGGGGCACACCTCGAACCGTCCGGGCGCCGCGGCCCGGATCAGCACGTCCGGCTCCTCCCCGGCGATGTCGCCGGTGCCGTCGTCCAGGCCGAACAGGAACCGCCCGGGGAGTTCGACCAGATCCGCCCGTGCGCACAGAGCCGCATCCAACGACGGAACGAGCTCACCGACGTCCTCAATCGACCCGAACCCGCACCCCGCCAAAGGTGAGGCCACGATGTTCCGCACCCGCTCGTGCGTGGGGTGGGGCAACAGGCCGAGCCCGGCCAGGCGAGCTTCGAGACGGCCTACGCTCGCCGGGTCCACTCCCCTGACCTGCAGGTTTCCTCGCGAGGTGAGCCCGAGGCGGCCGTCGGCCAACTCTTCCGCAACCGCCCGTAGGCCGCGCAGGGCATCGACCGTCAACGCTCCCCCGGGGGCGCGCAGGCGTGCGAGCGCTCCGTCTGCGGCCTGATGCGGACGCAGGACTCCCGGACAGGAATCTGCCGCCACTCGCTGCACCGGCATCGGCGCCACCCGTCCAACCACGCCTTCGATCCTACGTGGCCGCGCCGGATGCCTACCCCCGCCGGTCTTCCTCACCGTGGGGCAAGAGTCCCGAAGAGGACGGAACGGGCGCTACGCCCAGCCGCGCTGGCGAGGGTCGGGTGGCAGCCGGGGGTTGAGCAGATGAGCCACCAACGCCGTCCATCCGGTCTGATGAGTGGCTCCCAGGCCCTCCCCGGTGTCCCCGTCGAAGAACTCACTGAACGTCGGGTGCTCTGCCCACAGCGGGTCGTCCGAGGCCTCGATCCGGTTCCCGTCTGCCGGACGCTTCCCGTCCACCGGGCGGAACAGGGCGGTCAGGCCACGGTCGATCATGTCCGCGGCCTCTACGAGAGTGCAGTGGTTCCCCGAACCCGTGGGGATCTCAATGGTGAACGTATCGCCGAAGTGGCGCCCGTACGTCCTCAATTTGTCGGCCAGCAAAACGTTCACCGGGAACCAGATCGGCCCCCGCCAGTTGGAGTTCCCCCCGAACAGACCGGTGCGCGACTCCCCCGGTTCGTACTCGATGGAGGCGCTGCGGCCATCGATGACCGTGGTGACCCCGGAACGAACCGCCTGGGACATCGACCGGATGCCGTACGGAGACAGGAACTGCTCCGTGTCGAACATCCGCTCCAGGATGCGCCGAAGCCGCTCGGGGTCGAGCAGGGAGAGCAGCATCTTGCGGCCTCCCTGCCCCTTGGCGAACAGCAGGGGGCCCACCAGTTCCGGCCGCCGGCGCTGCAGCCAGCGCAGGCGGGCGGTGACGTCAGGGCACTCCTCGTTGATCCAGGAGGGCACCTCGGTGGCCCCCAGGATCGGCAGCAGGCCCACCATCGAGGGCACCCGCATCGGCTGGGCACTGCCGTCCTGGCCGACCAGGACGTCGTAGAAGAAGCCGTCCTCCTCGTGCCAGAGCGAGACCTCGTGCGAGCCGAAGTTGGTCATCGAGCGGGCGATCGACAGGAAGTGCTCGAGGAACTTGGTGGCGGTGTCGTCCCAGGCCTTGTCGTAGCGGGACAGCTCCAGGGCGATCTTGAACATCTGCTGGCAGTAGAAGGCCATCCAGCTGGTGGCGTCGGACTGCTCGAGCCGGAAACCGGGCGGCAGCGGGGCGGACCGGTCGAACAGGCCGATGTTGTCCATCCCGAGGAAGCCGCCCTCGAAGATGTTCGACCCGGTGGAGTCCTTGCGGTTGACCCACCAGGAGAAGTTCAGCAGCAGCTTGGTGAACACCCGGATCAGGAACTCGCGGTCGCGGTAGCCGTCGATCCGGTAGACGTGCCAGGCCGCCCAGGCGTGCACCGGCGGGTTCACGTCGCTGAACTCCCACTCGTAGGCCGGGAGCTGGCCGTTGGGGTGCATGGCCCATTCCCGGCACATCAGCACCAGCTGTTCCTTGGCGAAGTCCGGGTCGACGTGGGCCAGCGGGATGGCGTGGAAAGCCGTGTCCCAGGCGGCGAACCAGGGGTACTCCCACTCGTCGGGCATGGAGATGACGTCGGCCAGGGACACCTGGCGCCAGGTGGTGTTGCGGGCCCCCTTGGCCCGGCGGGACTCCGGCGCCGCGGTCGAACTGCCCGGGTCGCCCTCCAGCCACTGCTCCACGTCGTAGCGGTAGAGCTGCTTGCCCCAGAGCAGACCGGCGTAGGCCCGGCGGGCCACGTGCTGGTCGGCGGCGCTGATGTCGGGATGGATCACCCGGCTGTAGAACTCGTCCGCCTCCCGGCGCCGGGCCTTCATCACCGCCTCGAAACCCGGGCCGAACGTGCTGTTCGCCGGCATCTGCCGGCTGAGCCGGAGCTTGACGGTGACCGACTGACCCGGGGCGACCGAGTCGAACGAGTACCAGATCGCGGCTTTCGTGCCCTCGTCGAAGGGGTTGATCGCCTGCGTGTCACCGTGCACGATCCGCTGGTTGATGCCGTCCTTGGGGTACTGGCTGTTGTTGCGCTCGGCCCCGAACAGCGACACCGCATTGGTCTCGTTGTCGCAGAAGAGCAGCACCGGAGCACCTTCGGCGGCCAGGTAGTAGGTGCCGAGCGAACCGTGCTGCACCTCCAGCGCCTCCATCCCGCCGACCGCCAGGGTGGGTGGCAGGAGCTGGTTCAGGTGGCCGCGGCGCGAGTCCCGGCCCCAGGCCCAGGTGTTGCGCAGCCAGATCTGCGGCAGCAGGTCCAGGGGCGCTGCCTCGGGGCCGTGGTTGGTGGCCCGGACGGTGATGCAGAGATCCTCCGGAGACGCCTTCGCGTAGGTGACCAGGACGTCGAAAAACCGGTTCTCGTCGAAGATCCCGGTGTCGCCGAGCTCGAACTCGCGCTCGTCCCGGCCCCGGCGGGCGTTCTCCTCGCGCAGCTGGTGGTAGGGGTACTCGCGCTGGGGATAGCGGTAGAGCCACTGCATCCAGCTGTGGGTGGGAGTGCCGTCGACCGCCCACCAGTACTCCTTGGCGTCCTCACCATGGTTGCCCTGGCCGTTGGTCAGGCCGTAGAGACGCTCCTTGAGGATCGGGTCCTTCCGGTTCCAGAGGGCGACGCCGAAGTTGAGAAAGCCGAACCGGTCGCAGATGCCGCCCAGCCCGTCCTCACCCCAGCGGTAGGCGCGGGCGTGCGAGTGCTCGAACGGGAACGCCGACCAGGCATCGCCGTCGGCCGTGTAGTCCTCACGCACGGTGCCCCACTGGCGGCCCGCCAGGTAGGGGCCCCACTGCCGCCAAGGACTGCCCGGCCCGGGCGACTCGGCCAGGCGGGCGTGCTCGGCGGTCGGCTCGGCGGGCAGACCCCACGAGACCCCGCCGTCGCCCCAGGCCTTCTCGTCGGAACCGTCCGCATCGGACGAACTGCCGTCGGACGGGGACTTCTCGGACCGGTCGGACTTGGACGCCGAAATCTCCTGCGGCCGGGGCGACTCGTCGGCCGCGGTCCGGGGGGCCGGGACCAGGGCGTCCTTGACCGGGGTCTTTCCGTCCGCATTCACTGGGCCCGTCTTCGCTGCTGCCGCGCTCACTTTGCTGTCTTCGGCAGCGCCGGCCGCTTCCTGCACCCCGGTCTTGCGCGCGGCCGATGCTCGCGGCGTCTTCCTGGCCCTGGGCTTCTGTCCGGAGGTCACCGCCCAAGACTGCCCGGCCGGGCGCCCGGAATCCCGCCTAGCACGCGGAGTGCCGGGCGACTTCATCGTGCGGACCGGCTCCTGCTCACCGGTCAAAATCCGCGAAGTCGGCTCAATCCTCCGGAGCCAGGCGCTGATACAGCGTGGCCAGTTCCCGCACCAGTTCCTCGCCGCCGAGCCAGGCCCCGGGCACCGGCAACTGGCGCAACAGGAGGTCGGGCGGCAGTTCGGGATGGCTGGGCAGCGGCAACAACCGGCCCGCCGTCCAGAACGCGACCGCATCCCCACCCGCGGGGCCGGGTTTGGCCTGCTTGCCACCGGAAACCGCCGCTATCGGGTCAGGTTCGCCCAGGGCCAGCCGGGCGCTGAGCACCGGTCGGCCCGTCGGCACCGGCGCCGCGACCGGCCGGTCTTCCTCGGGCACCTCCTCGACGTCGCCGCGCAGTGCCCGCAGCCGCTCGAGCAGGGCCTCCTTCGAGCGGCCGCGCCAGCGCAGCAGCAGGAACGGGTCCTCGTCGAAACGCTCGGCCAGCAGGTAGAACACGGCCGCGATGTGCTTGCAGGGCACCGCCTGGTCGGGGCACGTGCAGCGCAGGTCCAGGTCGGCCAGCCGGGCCGGGAACAACGGCGCCCCGATCTGGGCCAGGACCGGCTCCAGCTCGCGCGGGAACTGCCCGGCCAGCAGCTGGGCGCTGTAGAGGGCCTGCTCGGCCAGCGCCACCTCGATCTTGGCCCAGACCAGCTCGCTGAACTTCTTCAGGCCGATCCGCACCCGGTAGGGGGTCACCCGCGAGCCCTGCACGTCGGCCTGCACCTCGCCGACCGCGATCTCCAGCGAGATCACCTGCCCCTTGCGGGCGTAGGACCGCCCCCGGGTGAGCCACGTGCCCAGGGCGAACGACTCCAGCACCCCGATGAACCGGCGCGACCACCACTGCTCGCCGATGTCACCCCGCTCGCTGCGGGCGGTCAGGCCGTTCTCGACCGGCCGGGGCGCTCCGAACTTGCTGAAATCGGCCATCTCAGCCCACCGCCGAGGGATCGAGGGTGAGCAGGTCGCGCAGCTCGGAGCTGGACAGTTCGGTGAGCCAGCCCTCGCCGGTGCCGACGATCGAGGCGGCCAGACCGCGCTTGTCGCGGATCATCGTGGCGATCCGCTCCTCCAGCGTGCCGGCGCAGACGAACTTGCGGACCTGCACCGTACGGGACTGGCCGATCCGGAAGGCGCGGTCGGTGGCCTGGTCCTCGACCGCCGGGTTCCACCAGCGGTCGACGTGGATCACGTGGTTGGCCGCGGTCAGGGTCAGCCCGGTGCCGCCGGCCTTCAGCGACAGCACGAAGATCGGCGGCGCGTCGTGGTCGCCGCTCTGGAACCGGGCCACCATCTCGTCGCGCCGGGTCTTGCTCACCCCACCGTGCAGGAACAGCACCTCGCGGCCGAACCGGGCGGTGAGGTGGGTGCGCAGCATCTCGCCGAACTCCGCGTACTGGGTGAACAGCAGAGCCTTCTCACCGGAGGCGAGCACCTCCTCCAGGGTCTCCTCGAGCCGGGCCAGCTTGCCCGAACGACCGGGGATCCGGCTGCCGTCGCGCTGGAACTGGGCCGGGTGGTTGCAGACCTGCTTGAGCCGGGTCATCGCCGCCAGCACCAGCCCGCGCCGCTCCATGCCCTCCTTCTGCTCGATCCGCTCCATCATGTCGGTGACCACGTTCTGGTAGAGCGCGGCCTGCTCGGCGGTGAGGGTGCAGACCACCTCCATCTCCAGCTTCTCGGGCAGGTCGCTGATGATCTTCCGGTCGGTCTTGACCCGGCGCAGCACGAACGGCTGGGTCACCGCCCGCAGCTGCTCACGGGCCTCCTCGGAGCCGACCCGCTCGATCGGCAGGGCGTAGCGCTTCTTGAAGTCCGCCGGGTCGCCGAGCACGCGCGGGTTGGCGAACTCCATCAGGCTCCACAGGTCGGCCAGACGGTTCTCGACCGGGGTTCCGGTGACCGCGATCCGGCGCTCGGCGGTGAGCGAACGGGCCGCGGTGGCCGCCTGGGTGGCCGCGTTCTTCACCGCCTGGGCCTCGTCCAGCACGATCCGCCGCCAGCCGTACTTGCGCAGGGCCACGGCGTCGCGGGCGAGCAGCGAGTAGGTGGTGATGATCAGGTCGGACCCGGCCACGGCAGCGGCGAACTCCTCACCCTGGGGGCGGTCGGAGCCGTGCTGGACGTGCACCCGTAGTCCCGGGGTGAACTTGGCGGCCTCGCGCTGCCAGTTGCCGACCAGCGACATCGGGCAGACCAGCAGCGTCGGCGCGGGCACCAGATCATCGGTGCCTTGAGGCTTTTCCTGGTCCGAGGCGATCAGGGCGAGCAGCTGCACGGTCTTGCCCAGCCCCATGTCGTCGGCCAGAACCGCTCCCAGGCCGAGAGATTCGAGGAAGGCCAGCCAGGAGACACCGCGCTCCTGATACGGGCGCAAGGTGCCCTTGAAATCACTGGTCACCGGAAACGTCGTCAATTGACGCTCTTCCGGGGAGGCCAGGAAGTCGGCCAGCCAGCCGGAGGCGTCCACCCCGGTCACCTCGAGCCCGGCGGGCCCTTCGGAACCAGCACCGATCACCGAGAGGACGTCGGCGATGGACATGGTCTGCGGGCCGGTCTTGCGCTGTTTGCGCAGAAAAGTACGCGCCTTGCGCAGCTTTTCGGGATCGACCTGCATCCACTCGCCGCGCAGCTTCACCAGTGGCGCCTGGGCCTCGATCAGCGACTCGACCTCGTCGTCGGTGAGCAGCGCGTCGCCGACGGAGAGCCGCCAGTCGTACTCCACGATGTCGTTCTGCCGGAAGACCGGTGTGCCCTCGACCCTTCCGGGCTGGGGCTTGGTGCCGGCCTGCAGCCGCGCGCCCAGCCGTTGCGGCCGTGACCACCAGCCGGGCAGCTGCACCCCGAAGCCTGCGCCGATCAGCAGACCGGCCGCCTCGGTGAGGAAGTGGTGGGCCCCGGCGTTGTCGAGCAGGAGCTCGACGGGCTGCGCGTGCAGCAGCGCATCACGCAGGGCCGGGTAGAGCCGCAGGGCCCGGCCCAGTTCGGCCAGCAGCGTCTCCTGCGGGCGCGGGGCGTTGCGGCGCAGCCGGGTCAGGCTCGGCTCCCGGTCCCAGATGTCCTGCGCGGACACGAAGAGGCCGGGCTGGTCGGCGTCCTGCAGGCCGAACTCCAGCCGCCACAGGGCCGCCAGCTCGGCCGGGCGCAGTTCGATCCGGGCCGGGCGCAGGATGCTGTCGAGGTCGTCGTCGGTGGGCTCGGAGAGGCGGAAGCCGGCCCGCACGAGCCCGCCGTGCACCGTCTCGGCCTGCCAGGTGTCCAGGCCCTCGACCAGGTGACGCATCTGCCGCTGGTTCGCCGGGAACGCGGGGTACTGCCCGTGCAGGGCCTGCCGCCAGCCCAGCAGCCCCAGCCCGCCCGTACCCGGGCCAGGCCCGAGCCTGCCCCGCACTCCCACGTCGACCAGGGCATCGACTGCGGCCGCAGCGCTCTGGTCGGCGGGGGCCTCGGCATTCCAGGACGGGGGCAGAGTGTGCACCACATGCCGGAACCATTCGCCGTCGTCCCCGGTGATCACCGGGCGCCAACGAGCGACTCCGTGCCCGTCGGGGGTCTCCAGCACGACGGGAAGCACGCGACCGCGGCTGATCAGGTTTTCTGCGAACTGGTGCAGAGCGAGAAGGTGACGGACGTCGGATCCGAGCGTTGGGGCGTCTTCAAGCTCTTTACCTAACCCCAGCAACACCTGGGGGGCCTGCCAGGCGGGCACCGCAATCGTCCTTACCCGCCAGCGGACCTGTGGGAACAGCCGCGCCGACTCCCCCTCGGCACGATCACTGGGCCAGCCCGAACGCAGGTCCAGGAGCTCGGGCGAACCGCCGGGAGCGTGCTGGAACGAGGGCAGCACAAGGTCGGCTGTGCCCTCCTTCCAGCCTTCGTCCACCAGGTCGGCGACATCCGTGATGGTGTGCCGGAGCTCCTCGGAGGGCACGTCGAAGGGGTGCTCGCGGATCTTGGGCCGACGGCCGGTGCGTTCGGCGGGGGCAGTGCGAATCTGTGGATCTTCGGCCCAGAGCACCAGGGAGCCGTCGTCAGCGGGGTCATTGGCAGAGATCGACCACCACGCATGCACGACGAACACCCGGTCAGCTTAGGTGCTCCACGGCCGGGGGTTGGGCGGGTTGCCGAGGGCTGGCACAGTGGCCCCGTAAAGCAACCGCGGTGTGGCGGACAGGAAGCCGGTGAGAATCCGGCGCGGTCGCGCCACTGTGAGCGCTGAGTGACGTTCCAGAACTCCATGGTCACGGCCTGTGAGGGCTGGAAGGCCGGGACGTCACGCGGACGCCGAGCCAGGAAACTGTGCCGCACCGCAGCAACCCGCCGCGCGGACGGCGAGGAAGAGGACGTACGTGACGTTTGAGGCTCCCGAGCGCTCCACTGTGCTGCTCATCTCCACCTCGGACACCGATCTGCTCAGCGCACGCGCGAGCAAGGTGCCCTACCGCCTGGCCAACCCCAACCGGGTGGCCGTGGAAGACCTGGACGGCCTGCTCGAAGGCGTCGCGGTCACCGTGGTGCGCCTGCTCGGCGGCACCCGGGCCTGGGAAGAGGGCCTGGCCGCGCTGCTGGCCAAGGGCGTGCCAGTGGTGGTGCTCTCCGGCGAGGCGCTGCCCGACGCCGACCTGATGCGCCGCTCGACGGTGCCGGTCGGGGTGGCCACCCAGGCGCACGGCTACCTGGCCGAGGGCGGTCCGGAGAACCTGACCGAACTGCACTCGTTCCTGACCGACACCCTGCTGCTGACCGGCTTCGGCTTCGAGCCGCCGCGCAGCACGCCGGTCTGGGGTGTGCTCGAGCGTCCGTTGCTTGAGGACGAGAGTGGGCGCCCAACGATCGCGGTGCTCTACTACCGCGCCCATCACGTTGCGGGTAACACCGCCTTCGTCGAGGCGTTGTGCCAGGCGGTGGAGCAGGCCGGTGGGCGGCCCCTGCCGATCTTCTGTGCCTCGCTGCGGGCCGCCCCCGACGACCTGATGGAGCTGCTCGGCACGGCCGACGCGCTGCTGGTCACGGTGCTGGCGGCGGGCGGCAACCGGCCGGCCAACGCCTCGGCCGGGGGTGACGAGTCGACCTGGGACATCGGGGCGCTGGCCGCGCTGGACGTGCCGATCCTGCAGGCGATCAGCACGCTGACCTCGCGGGAGCGCTGGCTGGAGAACTCCGAGGGCCTGATCCCGCTGGACGCGGCCAACCAGGTGGCGATCCCGGAGTTCGACGGCCGGCTGATCACGGTGCCGTTCTCGTTCAAGGAGGTCGACTCCGAGGGCCTCACGCAGTACGTGGCCGACCCGGAGCGCGCCCTGCGGGCGGCCGGTATCGCGGTGGCCCACGCCCGGCTGCGGCACCTGCCCGCTCCGCAGAAGCGCATCGGTCTGGTGCTGACGGCCTACCCGACCAAGCACGCGCGGATCGGTAACGCAGTTGGGCTGGACACTCCGGCCTCGGCACTGGTGCTGCTGAAGGCGCTGTCTGAAGCTGGTTACGATGTCGGGCCTTTGGAAGGCTCCGAGGCGCTGCCCGGCCTCGAGGCGATGGACGGCGACGCGCTGGTGCACGGGCTGATCGAGGCCGGCGGGCAGGACCTGGACTGGCTGTCGGAAGAGGACCTGGCCCGTAACCCGGTCCGGATCCCGGCCGCGGTGTACCGCCGGTTCTTCCAGACGCTCCCTGCCGATCTGCAGGAGGCCGTGGTCGAGTCGTGGGGTCCGGCGCCGGGTGAGATGTTCGTCGACCCGCCCGGCGGGGCGCTGTCCTCCGGCGACCCGGACGGCGACATCGTGCTGGCCGCCATCGTCTCCGGCAACATCGTGCTGCTGCTGCAGCCGCCGCGGGGCTTCGGCGACAACCCGGTGGCCATCTACCACGACCCGGAACTGCCGCCCTCGCACCACTACCTGGCGGCGTACCACTGGCTGAACCTGGCTGTCTCCGAGGGTGGTTTCGGCGCCGACGCGCTGGTGCACCTGGGCAAGCACGGCACCCTGGAGTGGACGCCCGGCAAGACGCTCGCGCTGTCGGCCTCCTGCTCCCCCGACGCCGCGCTGGGCAACCTGCCGCTGATCTACCCGTTCCTGGTGAACGACCCGGGCGAGGGCACCCAGGCCAAGCGCCGGGCGCACGCCACGCTGGTCGACCACCTGGTGCCGCCGATGGCCCGGGCCGACTCCTACGGCGACATCGCCCGGCTCGAACAGCTTCTGGACGAGTACGCCGCGGTCACCGCGATGGACCCGGCCAAGGCCCCGCAGATCCAGACCCAGATCTGGACGCTGATGCACGCCGCCAAGCTGGACCACGACCTGGGCCTGGCCGAGCGGCCGCACGAGGCCGAGTTCGACGACATGATCCTGCACCTGGACGGCTGGCTCTGCCAGGTCAAGGACGCCCAGATCCGGGACGGGCTGCACGTTCTCGGGCAAGCGCCGACCGGTTCGGTGCGGGTGCACCTGGTCACCTCGATGCTGCGGGCCCGGCAGTTGTGGGCCGGTTCGCAGTCGCTGCCCGGTCTGCGCGAGGCGCTGGGCCTGGACGAGGCCTCGGTCGGTACCGGCGTTGCTGAAGCGGACGGTCTGGAAGAGGTGGACGCCGCGCAACTGACCGCGGTGGCGCTGGTCCAGGGGTTGGACGACGCTTCCTGGGCCGTCGAGTCGGTGCCGTCCGTGATCGAGTCGGTGCTGGCGTCCTCTGATCTGGACGTTTCGAAGGTGGACCGCGAAGGCCTGCGGGCCGTGCTGGAGTTCGCGGCCACCGAGGTGGTTCCGCGACTGGCCGGGACCACGGACGAGCTCACGGCCGTGCTGCACGCGCTGGAAGGCGGTTTCGTCAACCCGGGCCCGAGCGGTTCGCCGCTGCGAGGTCTGGTCAACGTGCTGCCGACCGGGCGCAACTTCTACTCGGTCGACCCGCGCGCGGTGCCCAGCCGACTGGCCTGGGAGACCGGGCGGTCGATGGCCGAGTCGCTGCTCGAGCGGTACAGGGCCGACGAGGGCGACTGGCCGCGTTCGGTGGGGCTGTCGATCTGGGGCACCTCGGCGATGCGGACCTCCGGTGACGACGTGGCGGAGGTGCTGGCTCTGCTGGGGATCCGGCCGGTCTGGGACGACGCCTCCCGGCGGATCACCGGGCTGGAGGCCATCGGGCTGGACGAACTGGGCCACCCGCGGATCGACGTCACGGTGCGGATCTCGGGCTTCTTCCGGGACGCCTTCCCCCACGTGGTCGCGATGATGGACGACGCGGTCCAGCTGGCCGCCTCGCTGGAGGAGTCTCCGGAGGAGAACTTCGTGCGGGCGCACGTGCAGGACGATCTGACCGCGCACGGCGACTCCCGCCGCGCCACGACCCGGATCTTCGGTTCCAAGCCGGGCACCTACGGCGCCGGCGTGCTGCCGTTGATCGACACCCGGACCTGGCGCAACGACGAGGACCTGGCCGAGGTGTACGCGGTCTGGGGCGGTTACGCGTACGGGCGAGGGCTGGACGGCCGGCCCGCGCGCGAGGACATGGAGTCGTCGTACAAGCGGATCGCGGTGGCGGCCAAGAACTACGACAGCGTCGAGCACGACATCGCCGACAGCGACGACTACTTCCAGTACCACGGCGGCATGGTGTCGATGGTCCGCTCGCTGACCGGCACCGCCCCCAAGGCGTACATCGGAGACAGCACCCAGCCCTCCGCCGTCCGCACCCGGACCCTGCACGAGGAGGTCTCCCGGGTGTTCCGCTCCCGGGTGGTCAACCCGCGCTGGGTGGCGGCCATGCAGAGGCACGGCTACAAGGGCGCTTTCGAGATGGCGGCCACGGTCGACTACCTGTTCGGCTACGACGCCACCACCGGTGTGGTCGCGGACTGGATGTACGGCAAGCTGGCCGAGACGTACGTGCTGGACGAGGGCATGCAGAAGTTCATGACCGACTCCAACCCGTGGGCGCTGCACGGCATCACCGAGCGCCTGCTGGAGGCGGCCGAGCGGGGACTGTGGGCGGCGCCGGACGAGGCGATGCTGGACGCGCTGCGCGAGGTGTTTCTGCGTACCGAGGGCGATCTGGAGGGTAAGTAGCTCTCAGAGCGTGGCTTTGGCATAGGCGGCCGGGGTGGACCCGATCGCCGCGCTGAAGTCCCGGACGAGGTGGGCCTGGTCGCTGTAGCCGAGATCGGCGGCGATCCGGGCCCACTTCACGTTCTCCCCCCGGCGGGCGGACTCGGCCGCGTCGAGCAGGCGGTAGCGGCGCAGCACCCAGGTCGGGGAGACCCCCGCGTACTCGGCGAACATCCGTTGCAGGGTGCGCACACTCGTCCCGGCCTCGGTGGCCAGCTGTTCCACTCGGCGCAGGGTGCGGTCGGTCTCGGCCAGCCTGGCCACCGCCGCGACCTCGCGGGCGGGCTCGACACGGTGCTCCTGGACCGCTGCTTCGAGCGCCCGCCGTAACACGGCGACCTTGGCGACTTCGTCGTCGGTCGCCTCGATCTGCGTGACGAGACTCTGGTCATCGGTGCCGATGGCCTGGCCCAGGGGGACGACGCGGTCGTTGTACCGGCCGGCGGGCCCGTCGAGGAAGGCCCCCAGGCCGCCGGGCGTGGTCATTGCGGCGACGCAGATCCCGGTGCCGGCCAGGCGGCGGCTGGAACGTTGCTGCAGAACGCCTTCCAGTTCGGCCTTCGTGACGCCGTTCGGTTCTTCGGGACTGACGTAGAGGTTGGCGCAGGGGTGGGTGAGCAGTTCCTGGGTGTGGACGGTGTTCGCCGGGAGCGACCAGGAGGCCACCCAGAACCAGGCGATCAGACCCTCGAGCGCCGTTCCGGCCGGGTAGCGGTCGAGGCGGGTGTGACGCCGCAGAGCCTCGGGGCCGATGATGCCTCTGCTGTCCTCGGTGACGGGTTTCGGGCCCTCCATGACGGTGACCTTACTGCGGGTGCCGGTGTCGCGGTTCTTCAAGAAACTGTCGTACCTCACCCCTAGTTTGATTGTCATGACGAATTCGTCGCCCGCAGGGCTGCATCTGCCGATCGTCCTGGACCAACTCGCCGACCTGCTCGCCCAGGTGAAACCCGAGCAGTACTCGGCGCCGACACCGTGCCCCGAGTTCGACGTGTCCAAGTTGCGCAGCCACATCCTGGGCTGGGCGCTGTTCTTCGGCGCAGTGTTCGAGCGGCCGCAGGGCACCGACGAGCGGCCTGACGTCGAGGGCTACCAGGCCCCACAGAGCCCGGCCGAGGCGGCCGAGGTGATGCGCGGGGCCCGCCGTCAGATCAGCGCCGGGGTCGACGCCGGGGTGGCCGACGAGCAGGTGGTCATGTTCGGCGGGCCGCTGCCCGGTTCGGCCGGGCTGGGCATGTGCCTGGGCGAGTACCTGGTGCACGGGCACGACCTGGCCCAGGCCACCGGCCTGCCCTGGAACCCGCCGGCCGAGGCGGTGGCGGCCGCCCTGGCGTTCATGCCGAAGATGCTCACCGACGAGTACCGCGGGCCGGACAAGAGCTTCGGCTACCAGGTCGAGGTGCCGGGCACCGCCTCCGACCTGGAGAAGCTGGTGGCATTCACCGGGCGCGACCCGTACTGGCAGGCAGCCTGAGCAGCCGCCCCCGGGCGAAGTGCAGCAGTACCGGCGGCGCCAGGCGGGCCGGGATCACGCCGTCGCCCAGGCCCAGGTCGATCAGGCGGTGCAGGGTCTCCGGCCGGGCCTGGGCTGCGGCGACGGCGGCGTCCACGGCTCCCGGGTGGGCGGAGAGGCGGGCGAGCCAGCTGGTGTGGCGTAGGTGCCGGCCCAGCTCGGCCCGCAGGGCCTCGCGGTAGGCCCGGCCGGGGTTCGCCCTGGTCGGCTCGGTGGTCGCCGTTCGTTCGCGCGCGGCGGCCCGCGCGGCCTCCTGCCCGGCCAGGCGGCCCGAGCGCACGGCGTAGAAGATGCCCTCACCGGTCAGCGGGTTGATCAGCGAGGCCGCGTCACCGGCCAGCAGCACCCGGCCGTCGGGCTGCCGCGGACGCCAGGTGGCCAGCGGCAGGTGGTGGGCCCGCAGCCGTTCGGCGGGCCGGCCGGGGAGCAGCCGCGTCAGCTCCTCCTCGAGCTGGCGACGGGAGCGCAGGGCCGAGCGCAGGCGTCCGTACCCGATGTTCGCCGTCCCGCTGCCGTCGACCAGTGGGAACGACCAGGCGTAGGCCGGCCAGGCGTCGTCCTGCATGACGATGGACTGGGCCGGGTCCAGGTGGTCGGCCGGGTGTTCGGGTGCATAACCCCGGATCGCCACGGCCATGTGCTGGTCGGGGTTGCGCGGGATGTTCAGGGCCCGTCGCAGCGTGGAGTTCGCCCCGTCGGCGATCACCAGAGTCTTTCCGGCGTGCTCGTTGTCGACCCGGACATGGGTGCGGTGCTGCTCCAGCGTCCTGGCGCGGTGTCTGACCAGCGTGACGCCCGCAGCCTGGGCCGCCGCCACCACCCGCGCGTCGAACACGGCCCGCGGGATCACGTACATCGGCTCCGGCGCCCGGGCCTTCAGCTGCAGGCCGCCGGGTGAGCGCAGGTCGAGCGTGTGGATCGGGCCGTAGCCCTCGGCCAGGCCGGTGACCCCGAGCCGTCGCAGTTCCGCCAGGGCGTGCGGGGCGATGCCGTCACCGCACACCTTGTCGCGGGGGAAGTCGGCCAGATCGAGCAGACGGACGTCTGCGGCCGGGTCGGTCTGCCGGGCCGCCAGGGCGGCGCTGGCCCCTGCGGGACCGGCGCCGACCACCAGAACGTCGGCCACTTCGCTCATCCCTGAGCCTCCCCCGTACGGCTACTGCGGCCTGCGGTTCACCACTTCCCCGATCACGATGATCGCCGGTGGGCGGATGTTCGCCTGCTGAGCCAGCGCACCGATCTCGGCCAGGCTGGAGACGGTGACCTGCTCGGCGGGCATCGAGCCGTCCTGGATCACCGCGACCCCGGTGCTGCCGTCGCGGCCGTGGGCCATCAGCGTCTCGGCGATGGCAGGCAGGTTGGCCACGCCCATCAGCACCACGATCGTGCCGTGCAGGCGGGCCAGGGCCGTCCAGTCGATCAGCGAGTCGGGGTTGTCGGGCGGCAGGTGCCCGGAGACGATCACCGCCTCGTGCGCCACCCCCCGGTGGGTGAGCGGGATCCCGGCCAGGCCGGGCACCGAGATGGCGCTGCTCAGGCCGGGGACCACCTGCACCGGTACGCCGGCCGCCAGGCAGGCCTCGAGCTCCTCGGAACCGCGGCCGAACACGTACGGGTCGCCGCCCTTGAGCCGGACCACGAACTTGCCGGCCAGGGCGTGCTCGACCAGGGCCGCGTTGATCGCCTCCTGCGACATCGACCGCCCGCGGGGCAGCTTGGTCGCGTCGATCAGCTCGACCTCGGGGCTGAGCTCGGGCAGCAGGCTGCGCGGCCCGAGCCGGTCGACCACCACCACGTCGGCCTGGCCGAGCAGCCGGCGCCCGCGCACGGTGATCAGGTCGGGGTCGCCGGGGCCACCGCCGACCAGGGCCACCCCGGGAAGCTTCTGCGGGGCCATGTCGGCCCGGGTCTGCTCGCCTCGCGCCTGCTTGCGCCGGGCCAGCAGCTCGTCGCCCGCGCCGGAACGCAGCCACTCCAGCAGGCCGTCGCGGACCACGGCGGCGCGGATCGGGTCGGCGCCGTGCTCGGAACCGGGGCCGATCGACTCGCTGGCCACCGCCACGCGCAGACCTCGCCACTCACCGCTGGCGGGGGTGGAGGCGGTGCCGGAGGCACCCCGGTCGGCGCGCACGCAGAACACCCGGCGCTGCTCGGCCTCTTCGGCCACCGCCGCGTTGACCTCGGGCTGGTCGGTGAGGGCGAGGACGTACCAGGCGCCCTCGAGGTCGTGCGGCTGGTAGCTGCGCCGGTGCCAGGTGAGCTCACCGGCCTCGGCCATGCCCTCGATGGCGGGGGTGACCTCGGGGGCGACCAGCACGATCTGCGCCCCGACGTCGAGCAGGGGCGGCAACCGGCGCTGGGCGACGGTTCCCCCGCCGACCACGACCACTCGGCGACCGGTCAGATCGAGCCCGGCGATGTACGGCCTGTCCACTTGCGGCATTGTCTCAGGAACTCTTCTCGGTGACGCCGGCTGTGTCGAACGTCGCCATCTCACGCAGCACGGCGACAGCCGATCGGACCAACGGCAGGGCCAGCACCGCTCCGCTGCCCTCGCCCAGGCGCAGTTCGAGGTCCACCAGCGGGGTCAGGCCGAGGTGGCCGAGGGCCACGGCGTGCCCGGGCTCGGCCGAGCGGTGACCGGCCAGGCAGGCGTCCACAGCGGCGGGGGCAAGGGCGACGGCGACCAGGGCGGCGGCGCCGGCGATGACCCCGTCCAGGACGATCGGGACGCGGTGGGCGGCGGCGCCGAGCACGAAGCCGGCGATCTGGGCGTGCTCCAGGCCGCCGACCGAGGCCAGGATGTCGATCGGGTCCTGCGGGTGGGTCTCGTTCTCGGCCGTGCGACGGGCCAGGGCGACCCGGACCACGCCGATCTTGTGCCGGTGGGCCTCGTCGTCGATCCCCGTGCCCCGGCCGGTGACGTCGGCCGGGTCGGTGCCGGTGAAGGCGGCGATCAGGGCGGCCGAGGCGGTGGTGTTGGCGATGCCCATGTCCCCGGCCACCAGGCAGCGGTGGCCGGCCTCGGCCAGCTGCCCGGCGATCTCGATACCGCTGGCCAGGCCCTGGACGGCCTGCTCCCGAGTCATCGCCGGGCGCACCGAGATGTCGTCGCTGCCCCGCCGGACCGCGCGCTCGAGGAGGCGGGGCTGCTCGGGGGTGAGGTTGCGGGCGTCGGCCACCAGGGCCCCGTCGGGAATGGGCAGCGGGGTGACCACGCCCGCGTCGACCACCACCACCGTGGCGCCGGTCTGCCGGGCGAGCACGTTGACGGCGGCGCCACCGGCCAGGAAGTTGGCCACCATCTGGGCGGTGACCTCCTGCGGCCAGGGGCTGACACCCTGGGCGTGCACGCCGTGGTCGGCGGCGAACACGGCGACGGCCGCGGGGCTGGGGTCGGGCGGCGGGCAGGTGCCGGCCAGGCCGGACAGGCGGATCGAGACGTCCTCGAGCACGCCGAGGGCGCCGGCGGGCTTGGTCAGGCGGGCCTGCCGGTCCCGGGCCGCCTCCAGGGCCTGCGGATCGGCCGGGGTGATCGCGGCGAGGGTGGCCTCGAGCAGGGCCCGGCCCTGCGCCTGGCCCGGCTCTTGGCCGTGTCCTTGGCCCTGGTCGGCTGTCATGTGGTGCTCCTGGCGGTGTCGGGGCGGAAGGACGGCTGTTCGGCCGCTCCCGCCGGTCGTGCGATGTCCTGACAGCATTCGGCGCCCGGGCAGCGATTCTGCCTGGGCGCCGGTGCGGGCCGCTGCCCCTTCAGGAGTCTGGTCAGCCGCTGTGGATGTCTCTGCCCAGGACGGTCTGGCTCTGCTGAGCCAGACCGTCCTGAGCAGGCGGAGTGGCTACCCGTGCACGGCCCGGTTCAGGGCCACGGCGAACTGCTGCGACGTGGACCGGTCGCGCACGGCCACCCGCATCCAGCCCGAACCCAGACCGGGGAAGGTGTCGGCCCGGCGCACGGCCCAGCCCGCCTCACGCAGGCGCTGGTGCACGCCCGCCGGGTCCGGGCCGCCCGCACGCAGCAGCACGAAGGGCGCCGAGGCCGGGCCCTGCACCTCCACGTCCGGCACCTGGGCCAGGGCGCGCACCAGGTGCTCACGGTCTTCGGCCTGATGCGCGGCGAAGGTCTGCGCCTCGGCCAGGGCCTCCGGCGTGGTGACCGCGGTGGCCGCCTCCACCGCCAGCGAGTTCACCGCCCACAGCGACTGCGTCGCCGCGCAGGCCCGCAGCAGCTCGGGAGCGCCCAGCAGGTAGCCCACCCGCAGACCGGCCAGGCCCCAGCTCTTGGTGAGGCTGCGCACGACCACCAGGCCGGGCACGTCCGGCGCGGGTCGCTGCGGGCTGCCGGCCAGCGACTGCGACTCCCCCGGGACCGCGTCCATGAAGGCCTCGTCGACCACCAGCACCCGGCCCGGCCGGGACAGCGCGATCAGCGTCTCGGCCGGGTGCAGCACCGACGTGGGGTTGGTCGGGTTGCCCACCATGACCAGGTCGGCGTCATCGGGCACCAGGCCCGGGTCGATCCGGAAGGGCGGGGCGAGCACCACCCGCTGCACCTCGTGCCCGGCGGCCAGCAACGCGGCCTCCGGCTCGGTGAACTGCGGGTGGATCACCACGGCGCGGTGCGGGGCCAGCGCCCGGGCCAGCAGCACGAAGGCCTCGGCGCCGCCGGAGGTCAGCAGCACCTGGTCGGCCGGACGGCCGTGCCGGGCCGCGATCGCCTCGGTGGCGGCCCGCGGGTCGGGATAGGCGGCCAGGTCGGTGACCGCGTCGCGCAGGCGCTGCTGCAGCCACTCGGGCGCGGAGCCGCGCACGTTCACGGCCAGATCGACCAGACCGGGCGCCACTTCGGCGTCTCCGTGGTGCCCCAGGTCCTCGGCGATGTACGCCTCGTCGTAGGTCTGTTCGTAGACCCGGGCCTCGGTGCCCACGCCGTGCGCGCTCTGGGCAGCCCAGCCGTGCTGCTGCGGGGGGGCGGCCCTGGTCATCCGGCCGACCGCGACCGTGACCCCGCGGTAGGTGTGCTTGGGGCCGATCAGCTCGGCGTCGGAGGCGAGCACCGCCGCCTCGGCGACCGAGGGAACCCCGGCCAGCCGCTCGGTGGTGGCCGACGGGTTGGGCACGTTCTGCCCGGCCAGGACGTCGGCGGGCAGGAACCGCAGCGGGATGTTGAGCATGTCGGCCAGCTCGAGGAGGGCCTCCTCGCTCTGCTTGGCGTCGACCGTGGCGATCGCGATCACGTCGCGGGCCCGGACCCCGGAGCTGGACAGGGCCTGGCCGATCGCCATCCGCACGTCGCGGATGCCGACCCCCCGGCGTGAGCCGATGCCCACGACGATCTGGTCGCCGGTGCCCTGCAGGCCCAGCTGGAGGGCGCCGGTGATCGGCCCGATCTCGTTGTAGCGGTCGCGGATCTCCTCGGGACTGCGCCCGTCGGTCGAGCCGGTGTCGGAGGCTGCGGTGGTCGACATCAGGCTTTGACCTCTCTTCCTCTACCGGTGGCACCGGTCGAGCTGTGGACGACGTCGCCGGTCAGGGCGTTCACGCGGGCTGCCTCGGTCAGGCGCAGCGCGGCGCCCGGCATCGAGGCCCAGTGCAGATGGAGGTAGGAGGCATGGACAGCACCTTGGACGAATCCCTCCCGGTGCCGGCTCCCGTCCGGAGCCGTCCATTCCCAGGCCGGTGTGACACCCGTGCCCGGACGACAGGCCGTCCGGTGGAACTCGTGGCCACGCACCGTTGCGCCGGCGGTGGCGAGGACGGAGTCACTCATCGCAGTCGCCTCTCTGTATCCCAGGGTGAGCCGGCCGGTCATGTTCGCCTCCGTGTCCAGCACACCGCACATCTCCCGATCATCGAGAGAGCGTGCCAGGTAGAGCAAACCCGCGCACTCCGCCACGATGGGCACATTCACCTTTGCCCGTTCGGCCACGGCAATTCTTAACGGACGGTTGGCCGACAGCTCCTCTGCGTAGATCTCGGGGAAGCCTCCGCCGATCACCAGCCCGCTGGTGCCGGCCGGCAGCGTCTCGTCGCTGCGCGGGTCGAACGTGACCACGTCCGCGCCGGCGGCGGTCAGCAGCTCGGCCGTCTCGGCGTAGGAGAAGGTGAACGCGGCACCCCCGGCCATCGCGATGACCGGCCGGAATCCGTCGGTGGGCGCGCTCTCCCGGAGGGCGGCGATCTCGCTGTCGGGGTTCCAGGCCGGGCCGGGCAGCTCCGGCGCGGAGCGGGCGAGGGCCAGCACGGCGTCCAGATCGACCGCGTCGGCAACCACCGCACCCAGCCCGCGGACCACGTCCACGGCCTCCTGCGACCGTTCCGCGGCGGGCACAAGGCCCAGATGCCGAGAGGGCGTCGCGAGTGCATCGTGCCGACGGATCGCGCCGAGCACAGGGATGCCCAGTTCCTCCAGAGCGAGGCGCAGGATCATCTCGTGCCGGTCGGAGCCGACCCGGTTCAGGACCACGCCACCGACCCGGATCCGCGGGTCGAACCCGGCGAAGCCCTTGACCAGGGCGGCGACCGAGCGGCCCATCGCGGTGCTGTCCACGACCAGGAGGACCGGGGCGTCGAGCGTCCGGGCGACGTGGGCGGTCGAGGCGAACTCGCCCCGGCCGGCCGCCCCGTCGTACAGCCCCATCACGCCCTCGATCACGGCCAGGTCGGCCGGGACGGGGGTGGCCACGGCGTGCTTGAACAGGGGGACGAGCCGTTCCTCGCCGGCCAGCCAGGGGTCGAGCGTGCGGCCCGGACGCCCAGCGGCGAGCGCGTGGTAGCCCGGATCGATGTAGTCCGGGCCCACCTTGTGCGGGCTGACGGTGAGCCCCCGGGCGGCGAAGGCCGCGAGCAGACCGGTGGCGACGCTCGTCTTGCCGTGGCCGCTGGCCGGGGCGGCCACCACGATCCGGGCGGTCACCGGGCGCCCCCGGGGCCGGAGCCGGTCGCGGGCACTGCCCTGGTCCGGGACGCGGGCCTACCGGGGCCGGTGGTTGTCACCATTCGATGCCCCGCTGGCCCTTCTGGCCCGCGTCCATCGGGTGCTTGATCTTGGTGGTCTCCATGACCAGGTCGGCCGCGTCGACCAGGTCCGGGTGCGCGTCGCGGCCGGTGATGACCACGTGCTGGTGCCCGGGCCGGTCGCGCAGCGTCTCGACCACCTCGGCCACGTCCACCCAGCCCCACTTCATCGGGTAGGTGAACTCGTCGAGCACGTAGAGCCCGTGTTCCTCGGCGGCGAGCCGGCGCTGGATCTCGCGCCAGCCCTCCAGTGCGGCCTCGGCGTGTTCCTCGTCCGAGCCGGGCTTGCGCGACCACGACCAGCCCTCGCCCATCTTGGCCCAGCTGACCGGCCCGCCCTCACCGGTCTGCTCGTGCAGCCGGCCGAGCGCCCGGAACGCGTTCTCCTCGCCGACCTTCCACTTCGCCGACTTCACGAACTGGAACACGCCGATCGACCAGCCCTGGGTCCAGCCCCGAAGCGCCAGACCGAAGGCGGCGGTGGACTTTCCCTTCATCGTGCCGGTGTGCACGATGACCAGCGGACGATTGCGGCGCTGACGGGTGGTCAGACCGTCGGTCGGGACAGCGACCGGTTTTCCCTGAGGCATCAGGCAATCCTCCGTTCCTGGGTCTGGGCGACCTGGTGGCGCACCAGGCCGGCCAGCGACTCGGCGCGCAGATCGTCGAGGGTGATCAGTTCGCCGCCGAGGCCGGCGGCCAGCTTTCCGGCCATACCGAGCCGCACCGGCCCGCGTTCGCAGTCGACCACCACGCTGCGGATGCCCCTTCGGGCAAATTCCGCGGCGATCGGTGTCGGGTCCTCACCCGCGGTGTGCCGGCCGTCGGTGACGATCACCAACAACGGACGTCGGTGGGGGTCTCGGAGGCGCTCGTTACCGATGGCGGTCCAGGACTTGCGCAAACCGGCCGAGAGCGGGGTCCGGCCTCCGGTCGGGAGCCTGTCCAGACGCATACGAGCGGCCTCGACGGCACCGGTGGGCGGAAGGGCAAGCTCGGCGTCCTGGCCCCGGAACGTGACCAGCCCGACCCGGTCACGGCGCTGGTAGGCGTCGAGGAGCAGGGAGAGCACAGCACCCTTGACCGCGGCCATGCGCTGTTTGGCGGCCATCGAGCCGGAGGCGTCCACGCAGAAGAGGATCAGGTTGCCCTCACGGCCTTCTCGCACACCGAGCCGGATGTCGTCCCGGCGCAGCAGCACCGGACCGCCCGGCACCCGGCCGCGAGCATGCTGCTGAGTCGCGGCTGCAGTGAGGGTGGCGGGCAGATGCACCCGGCCGCCGGAGTCCCGTTCCGCGGTCAGGGGCAGGGTGGCGATCGTCCGGCCGGAGACCGTCAGAGCCCGGGACCGCCTGCCGGCAGCGCCTTTTCCGAGTCCGGGCACCTTGAACGAGCGCACCTTGAACGGGCTGGTGGCCGCAACCGCGTCCTGAGTGGGAGCCGGGGCACGAGGTGTCTGCTCGTCCGGCTCGTCCTCGTTCTTTCGTGCGGAAGCGTTCCCTCCGGCTGGAGATGGCCCGGCCTGGTCCCGACCAGCCTGATCCGAGACGGACTCGGGCTGCGAACCAGCGGCCTGACGATCGTCCACAGGCTCTTGTTCGCCGGAATCGCCCTGGGGCCCCTGCGGATTCTGCGGGTCCTGCCCACCCGGGCCACCCTGCGGGCCCTCGGGGCCGCCGTCAGGATCGGTCTGCGGCGGTTCCGGGTCTTCGGGCGCGTTGTCGCGCAGCGCCTCGTCGAGCAGGTTCTCGTCCATGCCGGGGGCGTCGAACGGGTCCCGGCGGCGGCGGTGCGGGAGCGCGAACATCGCTGCAACCCGGACGTCTTCGCTGGTCACGCTGCTGCGCCCGGCCCAGGCCGCGTGAGCCCGGGCGGTGCGGGCGACCACCAGGTCGGCCCGCATGCCGTCCACGTCGAAAGCCGCGCACACACCGGCGATCTGGTGCAGCACCCCGTCGGACAGTTCGACGGCGGCCAGACGCTCACGGGCGGAGACGATGCGGGCGGAGAGCTCGCGTTCGGCCTCCTGCCACTCCTTGACGAAAGCTTCCGGGTCCGCGTCGAAGGCCAGACGGCGGCGGACCACCTCGGCCCGCACCTGCGGATCCCGGCTGGCCCGCACCTCGACGGTCAGACCGAACCGGTCGAGCAGCTGCGGGCGCAGCTCCCCCTCTTCGGGGTTCATCGTTCCGACGAGCACGAAACGGGCGGCGTGCGTGATCGAGATGCTTTCCCGCTCGATGTGCACCCGGCCCATCGCGGCCGCGTCGAGCAGCACGTCCACCAGGTGGTCGTGCAGCAGGTTGACCTCGTCGACGTAGAGGATCCCGCGGTGCGCCCCGGCCAGCAGCCCGGGCTCGTAGGCCCGTACGCCGGCGGAGAGCGCGCGGTCCAGGTCGAGGGAGCCGAGCAGACGGTCCTCGGTGGCGCCGACCGGCAGTTCGACCAGCCGGGCCGGTCGGGGGTGGTGCTCGTGGCCGTGCGGCTGGTCGGGGCACTCCGGGTCGGGAGCGTGCGGGTCGCAGCCGAAGCGGCAGCCGGAGATCACGTCGACCGGGGGCAGCAGGTTCGCCAGCGCGCGCACCGCGGTGGACTTGGCTGTGCCCTTCTCACCACGGACCAGGACACCGCCGATGTCGGGGGCCACCGACGAGAGAAGGAGCGACAGGACCAGATCGTCCATGCCGACGACGGCGGTCAACGGATACGGGGGCACCAGTGGTTCCTCCACTCCCGGTGGGTCTCCACGCCCACCGCTAGCGCACACCGCACCCAGGCGGGCACGGGGACCTGATCGGAGTACCTGGCTCCCGGATCGTGTCCGGTCACAGTGGCGGGACCGCCCCGGACTCGGAGGACCACCCGTGACAGGCCGGACCTCCTGCACCGGTGTTCCTCCGCGCGGGTCGCCTCGGATACTGCCACATCCGGATGTCCGGGCAATCCCCCACCAGACGTCACCACCGCTGCCAGCGGCGTGATCATGGCCGGCCGGGCGGCACGAACGGCAGCCCGTCGGGCACACCCCCGTTGATCAGGCGCTCGAGGGCCGCGACGTCGAGGTGGTCGGCCACCATGTCGGCCAGCGAGTCCAGCCGGGCCTCACGCAACGCCGCGAACGAGGTGTCGGGGGCGACCCGGAACCCGTCCCGCCCGGCCAGATCGGCGATCTCGGTCAGGAAGGCCCGGCGGAACGCGTCGTTCTCGAGCGCGCCGTGCCAGGTGGTGCCCCAGACCGGCCCGCTGCGCCAGCCGTCCAGGAAGACCTCGGCCGACCTCCGGAGCCCTTCGGGGGCCTCCGGGTCGAGGGTGACGACGCCGTGGTGGATCTCATAACCCTCCACCGGGTGCCCGAGCGCGGTTCCGTGCGGCCGGGCCAGCACCTTCTCGGCACCGAAATCGGTGCGGGTGGGCAGGAGGCCGAGACCGGGCACGCGGCCCCGCCGGGACTCCACCTCGTCGGTGACCGTGCGGCCGAGCATCTGGTGGCCACCGCAGATGCCCAGCACCGGAAGCCCCGCCCCGGCGTGCGCCACGATTGCGTCGGCCAGACCGGTGGAACGCAGCCAGGCCAGGTCGTCGACGGTGGCCCGGGTCCCCGGCAGCACCACCAGATCGGCTCCGGCGATCTCGGCGCCGTGATGCACCAGGCGCACGGCCACACCGGGCTCGGCGGCCAGGGCGTCGATGTCGGTGACGTTGGAGAGGCGGGGCAGGCGCGGCACCGCCACCCGGATCACGTCGCTGCCCAGAGGCGGGCGCATCGGCCCGCGGTCCTTCTCCAGGTCGAGCGAGTCCTCGACGTCGAGCCAGAGCCCGGTCAGGTAGGGCAGGACCCCGAGAACCGGCCGCCCGGTGATCTTCCGGATCATGTCGAGCCCGGAGTCCAGCAGCGCGGGATCGCCCCGGAACTTGTTGATCACGAATCCGCTGATGTGCCGCTGGTCGTCCGCGTCCAGCAGCGCCAGGGTGCCGTGCAGGGCGGCGAACACCCCGCCCCGGTCGATGTCCCCCACCACCAGCACCGGGAGGTTCGCCGGACGGGCCAGGCCCAGGTTGGTGATGTCGCGGTGGCGCAGGTTGATCTCGGCCGGGCTGCCGGCCCCCTCACAGATCACCACGTCGAACCGGGACCGCAGATCTTCCAGGGCCTCGAGGACGACCGGCAGCAGCCGGGGGGTCAGGTCGCCGTAGTCCATCGCGCCGGCTTCGGCGAAGGGCCGGCCCATCACCACCACTTGGGAGGTGCGGTCGCTGCCGGGCTTGAGCAGGACCGGGTTCATCGCCGCCTCCGGCTCGATCCGGGCCGCCCGGGCCTGCATCGCCTGGGCCCGGCCGATCTCCGCCCCACCCCGGGTGACGAACGAGTTGAGCGACATGTTCTGCGCCTTGAAGGGAGCCACCCGCACGCCCTGCCGGGCCAGCCAGCGGCAGAGCCCGGCCACCAGCACGCTCTTGCCCGCGTCGGAGGTGGTGCCGGCCACCATCAGGCCGCCCCTCAACGACGACGGGCCACCACTCGTACCGTTCTGCTCAACCGCACTCATCGTCCCGGCTCCCCTTCGATCCTTGCGTTCTCTACCGCCATGCCCGGCCTCGAGCAGCCCCCACCACACCCACCACCGCACCGGCCGCCGCCAAGGCCCCCACCCATCGCCCGAGCTTCACGGCCCGACGCACGTCCCCGACGTCCGGTGCACGGTTGCCCTCCCCCATGACGGGCCTCGACTCGACCTGCTCGCCATAGACGTTCGTCCCCCCGAGGCGGACCCCCAGCGCCCCGGCAGCCGAAGCCTCGCACTGGCCCGCATTCGGGCTGGGATGCCGCCCCCGGTCCCGTCGCCAGACAGCCCAGGCCTCACCGGGCGCCCCCTGGACCGAGGACGCCGCTGCGATCGTGATGAGCGCGGTCAGGCGGGACGGCAGCAGGTTGACCACGTCGTCCACCCGCGCCGCCGCCCATCCGAAGTGTTCGTACCGCGGCGATCGGTACCCGACCATCGCGTCCAGCGTGTTCACCGCCCGGTACCCGATCACCCCGGCCGGACCGGCCACGGCTGCCCAGAACAGCGGGGCCACCACAGCGTCCGAGGTGTTCTCGGCCAGCGACTCCACCGTTGCCCGGGCCAGTTCCGGCGGCTCGAGACCGGACGGGTCCCGGGCGCACAGGTGTGTGAGCAGCTCCCGAGCCTGCAGCACGTGCCCCGCCTCGAGCGCCGTAGCCATCCGCGCGCCTTCGCGGGCCAGGCTCGTGCCCCCGAGCGCCGTCCAGGTGGCCAAGGCCGTCAGCCCGGCCCGGGCGGCCGGGTGCTCGCTGCAGAGCCGGTCCGCCACCGCCACCGCGACCACCGGCGTCCCCGCAGCAATCGCGGTGAACACAGCCCCCCGCTGGCGGCTGGGCCGGTAGAGGCGCCGCTCGAGCCACCCGGCCCAAGTGCCGAACAGGGCCACCGGATGGCCCCTGCGGGGGTCACCGAACACCGCGTCGGCAAGCACTCCGGCAGCAATGCCCATGGCCCGTGCCGAGAGGTCTTGGCCGGTCGAATGCCTGGAACTCATGACAGCGCATCCTGCCGCACCTCATGACCCGACCCGGTACACAAGCCCTCCCCGGCACCTGCGGACCTCATGCTCACCCCACGGGCTACGACGCCTACCCCGCCCGCGACGTGGAGAACCGGTCTCCGGCGGCCTCTTCCTCACCCTCGGAACCAGCCGGCTCATCCTCCAGGACCGGGAGACCGGAGACGTCGGTGATACTTGCGTTGATCTCCCGGACAGCGTCGAACACCGCCACTTCCTCCGGCTTACGCCCGTGCAGCTCCGACTCCTGCGCGCTGCGCGGCTCGGCCCCGTCCTCACCCACGTGCCGGTCCCGGCTCGCCCGGACCACCCGGGTGAACGCAGAGATCCCGAACGTGAGGTCGTGACCGACGGTCTCGGCCTCCACCTCGAGCGTGCGGCCGGAGCGGTCCTCCTTGACCCAGGCACGCTCCCAGAGCCTGCCGGTGACCACCACCGGATGCCCCTTGCGCAGACTCTGCCGGGCGCTGTCGGCCAGCGCGCGGCGGCAGTTCACACTGACGTAGGTCGTGCGCCGGTCGACCCAGGTGTTGCGCTCCCGGTCGAACCACGAGGACGTGGAGGCGAGCCGGAAACTGGTGACGGTGTTGCCGTCGTCGAACTGGACGAACCGCGGGTCGCTGGCGAGATTTCCGCGCAGGACCACCTGGATGTCGTTCATTGCAGACCCCTTTCGCCACCGGCCGGATGAGCCGGGACCGCCGGGCCGGATGCCCGGTCAGGAGTCCAGGTTCGGCTGCCCGAGGGCACGGCTCAAAGCGGGGAAGGTGATCTGTGGATAACTGGCCGGTCGTGTCGGCTGTGGAAAGCAGGAACCCGCATCTATCCACAGAACGGCCGTGCGGATGGCACCGCACGACCGTTCGGGCCGACCATCGGAGGCATGAAGACACATGCCCCGCGTGCTGATTCAGTTGGAGAGGGCCGCGACCGGCTCGCCCCGGGTCTCCAGCGTCGGGGCCTGGCGGTGTCCCACGCCGGGGGCGCCCCCCGGCCCGGGCCCGACCGCGGGGGCCTTCTCGCCGAGCAGTACCTGCCTGGTCTCACGGTGGCGGGCCAGCACCGACCGGATCGGTGCGACCACCCGTTCGGCCGCGACCTCGGCGACGGCCGCGTTCAGCCGGTTCTCGAGTTCGGCCCGGCGGTTACGGGCGCCGGTGACGAGCCACCACCGCGACAGCAGCGCCAGCAGCAGCCCGGCGACCAGGCCGCCCACACCTACCGAGACAGCCGCCGGGAAGGAGCCGAGGGCACCGGGCAGGTTCTGGCCGGCCAGCTGGGGCAGTCCCGCCACCAGCATCCAGAGCAGACCGAACCCGGCCACACCGCAGAGGATCTGCTGCGAAACCTGCACCACGCGCCACCACAGCGGAACGGTGAACCGGAGATCGACAGCGGAGAGACGGGTGTCGAGGACACGGGCCAGACCGTCGGGGTCCGGCTCCCCGCCCGCAGCGGCCCCAGGGGTGATGGTGGGGATGCCGTAGGCCGGCGTGTGCCGTCCCCGCCCGCGCGATCCGGCACCCCGGACCGCGGCCGAACGGGAAGAGTCATCTTCGCCGGCCGGCGGGAGCAGAGCGTCTTCCGGCGCTACGGCCGGGTCGCCCGCCTTGGCCACCAGGGCCCGCATCTCGGTGGCCCAGCGTTCCGGCAGCGGGTCGGCGTTGTCGGCCAGAACGGCCTCCACAGCCAGCCGCACAGCAGGTCGCTGAGCCGGCGAAGCCAGCGCCTTCAGCGATGCGGTCTCGGCCCGCAGCCGCGTCTCGGCGGCCCCGGCGCTGGGCCGGCGCGAAGCGAGGAAGCTGGAGATCCAGCCCGACGGGGCCCAGCCGAGCTTCTCCTTGCCCCGGCGGCGGTACTCGGCCGTGAGCACGTCGAGCAGGGCGGGAACACCGGCCGCAGCAGCCAGGTCGGCGTTCAGCTTCTGCTGCGAGACCGGTTGCCCGGCGCCCGGTTCGGCCGCAGCCAGACCGGCCGCGATCTCCTCGGCCGCGATGTCCAGGTCACTCTCGATCCGCTCGATCACGGCGAACCGGTCCTGGACCACGTCGGCGAGCAGCGTGCGCAGTTCCTCCACCCCGTCGCCCCGGGTGGCCGAGACCGGCACGATGCCGACCCGGCCCAGCCCGTCGCCGTCCAGCAGGCGGCGCAGGTCGGTCACGCAGGTGTCGACCTCCTCGGCGGTGAGCTTGTCCACCTGGTTCAGCACCACCAGCATGACCCCGTCGTGGCTGGTCAGCTTCTGCAGGTACCCCGCGTGCAGGGCGTTGTCCGCGTACTTCTGCGGGTCGACCACCCAGATCATCAGGTCGACCATCCGCACCAGGCGGTCCACCTCGACCCGGTGCACGACCTCGGTCGAGTCGTGGTCGGGCAGGTCCAGCAGGACCAGTCCGTGCAGCGCGGCCTGGTCGTCGGCGTCCAGCACCGACTCGCGGGCCATCCGCCGGTCGGCCGGCACCTTCAGCCAGTCCAGCAGGGTCTGCGAGCCGAACTCGCCCCAGACACAGGCCATCGGCGAGGTGGTCAGCGGACGGCGGGCACCGACCGCCGCGATGTCCATCCGCGCGATCGCGTTGAACAGGCTGGACTTCCCGCTGCCGGTGGCGCCGACCAGCGCCACCACCGTGCGCTCGGTACCCAGGTCGAGCCGGTGGCCGACGTGCTCCATCCGGTCGCGGGTGTTCTGGACCGCCTCCGGGGGCAGCCAGGGAGCGCCGCAGTCCAGTGCTGCGGACAGTGCTGCGACGCGCCCCATCACGTCGCTCACCGGTCGCCGTCCTTGTCCGTCATCGATCCTGCCGATCCTGTCGCTCGCGAAGCTGCGTCGGGTGACCACGCGGCGGCCCGGGCGGGACGGCCCGGGCGCGCGTCAGCACTCATGTGTTTCAAGGGTAGGGCTCATTCGGCGATGTTCACGGCGGATGCTGCGTCGAGCAGCCCTCCGACGCGCAACCCGAGCCCCTCCGGGCTCTCGAGCACCCGTTCCAGCCGCAGGCGTTCGTTCTCCATGACCGAACCGGCCCGCTCCAGCAGGTCCGCCCGGGCCGCATCCACGATCGCCCGCACCGTCTCGGCCCCCAGCAGTTCCTCGACCGCCAAGCGCGCACCCACGGTGGAGCCGGCCGGGACGTCCTCGGGCTCAGCCGCAGGCCCGGTTCCCTCGGTCGAGGGATCGGCCTGCTCACCGACTGCTCCGGTGCCCCCGGCGGGAGACGACACGGAGGTCGCATCGTGATCCGGAGCCACGGTGACGGTGAACATCACGTCCACCACCGTCTGCTCGTCGACCGACACGTCCGGGCGTTCCTGGCGAACCTTGTTCAGCGCCTCCGTCACCTGCTCGGTGACCCCGCGCCGCCACTCGTCGACCGGGCGGCCCAGCAGATTCTCCCGGTCGGTGGGGGTCACCTGATGGCCGCGGGCGGTGAGCAGGCCGACCCCGTAGGGGTGCTTGCGCCAGGTCACCACCACCTGCTCCATCGCCGTGCGCACGCTGTGGTGCACCGAAGCCGAGACGGCCTCACAGATGGTGGCCGCGAGCGGTTCCTCGCTCTCCTCCGCCTGGCTGAGCGCGGCTCCGATCCGTTGTGTGCGCGTGGTCGTCACGCCCCCCAGACGGGAGGCCAGGTCGCCGCGGGCGATGAACTCCTGCCAGTGCGAGAGCACCTGCCCGCTCATCAGCGAACCGTCGGCCAGTCCTTCCAGCATGCGCGAGCGGGCGGGGATGAAGACCTCGTCGGTCTCCTCCCACAGCTGCGACCAGCCGTCAGCCTGTGCCGCAGCCGCTTTCGCGAGCAACCGGGCCCGCGGCGGCAGGCTGCGCAGGGCGCCCTTGAGCGTGCGCTCGATCACCACCGACCTCGAGCGTGCATCACCGGCGATCCGGCGCAACCAGTCACGCAACGGCTTGACCGAAGCGGGCGGAAGGAACCCGTTCTCCAGTGGGCTTTCCGGAACGGTGAACAGCGCCGCCCCGCCCAGCCCCTGGTCGCGCAGCTTGGTGGCGAGGTGAATACGCAGTTCCTGCAGCGACTCCGGCGGCACCCGGTCGAGCACCACGGCGATGGCGGCGCCCCGCTCAGCCGCCTGGCGCAGCATCTTCCAGGGCGTTGCATCGGCGTAGCGGGCCGCGGTGGTAACGAACACCCACAGGTCCGCGGCCTGGAGCAACTGCACCGCGAGATCACGGTTGGTCTCGACCAGGCTGTCGATGTCAGGCGCGTCGAGCAGGGCCAGCCCAGGGGCCAGGCCGTCGTACGGCACCAGCCGGAGACCGGTGATCCGCGGGGCGTTCGGGTCGATCGGCTGCACCGGCTCCGGCGCCTCGGAGGTCACCCTGGTCAGTCGCGGCAGGATGCGCTGCGACAGGAACGCACCCGAGTCGATCGGGTGGTGCACCAGTACTGGCGAGCGGGTGGTCGGCCGCAGCACGCCGGACCGGGTGACCTCGCGGCCGACGATGGAGTTGGTCAGCGTCGACTTGCCCGCCCCGGTGGAACCACCGATGACGGCGAGCGCCGGAGCGTCCGGACGCTGGAGCCGCGGCAGGATGTAGTCGTCCAACTGGCTGAGCAGGTCCTCTCGCTCCCGACGGACGTCGGCCACGCCTTCCACATCCAGAGTCAGGGGCAGGGTCGCCACTTGGGTACGCAGCCGCTCGACGGCAGCCAGTCGCTTCGGCACGGTGGTTCCCCCAGCCGCATCCACGCCTTGACCGGCACCGGCAGGCCCGGTCACCGCTGTGGGTTCAACACCACGTCCGACCGCCGGCGCAGCCGGGGTCTCGGCGGCCGTATCCGTCCGGGGACCAGCAGTGGAAGCCGAACCGGGCGCCCCCTGCTGCACACTCCCGGCGGCCGAACTGATCGGCGCAGCCAGACCGGCCCCGGCAGCCCGGCCGACACCGCCGGCCTTGCCACTGACCGGTCCGGCAGCGAAAAGGTTCTGTTCCGAGCCGTCTTCGTCGGCTCCAGGGCTGCCCTCGGGGCGAGCGGGTCCGGTCGCAGTTTCACGGCCCGGTTCCGGGCGGGCGCTCTGGAGAGCGCTGTCGGGGCGCTTCACCCAGGGGCGTCCGACGGGAGCCGCGAAGCCAAGCGTGTTCTCGTCCGCATCCTGCGCCGCATCCGATCCGAGGGCGGCCTTCGCGCTCTTGTCCGAGCGACCACGCTTGGCCGTGGACGCGGCTTCGGCCCCGGTTTCAGCGCGGGAGGTCCCGGCCGCGAGGCCGGGCCCGCTTCCAGCGCCTTGTCCCTGCGCAGCGGAAACATTCGCGCCTGCGGCATCACGGCTGAACCACGGCTGCCCGGAGGCCCCCGCCGGCGCCTGTCCCTGCTGCGCGACCGGGCCGCTCCCAGCGGGCTGCGCCCCCAACGGAGGCAGGAGCTGTGCGCCAGCACCTGCACCGGTCGGGTGCGCCCCGGTCCCACCAGGGCTCCCGCCAGCACCAACCTCTGGCCCAGCTCCGAAGCCCGAACCGGTGGCATTCCCAGCGCGCCCACCGACACCCGAATCAGCTCCGGCAACAGCCGGCCCGACCGCAGAGTTGCCACTGAGACCGCCGAAAACCCCACCGCTCAAGGCCGCACCAGCCCCCGGGCCGCCAGCGACACCGGCCCCGACCGGAGCCGTCTGCGATCCATTACCCACGGGACGAGCGCCCGGGCCCACAACACCCGCCGTCCCCATTTCGGGTGGGCGAGCTGGGCCGCCGACAGCCGGGGCCACGGGCCGACGACCGACCGGAAGCGGCCCAGAGGCGGGACCCGAAGCACCGCCCGGCCCGTTGCCGGCCCGGGCGCCACGCGGCACCGGCCCTCCACGCTCCTGCCGCCGCTGGGGCGCCCCAGTCGCGGCCCCGAAGGCAGCTCCAGGACCCGCTTCAGCCTGCGCACCGGCAACCAAACCGGCTCCACCGGGCGAAACCCCAGGCCCCACGGCAGTTCCGGTACCCGGCCCAGCCGTGAAACCGGCACCGGCACCAACGCCGATACCTGCACCTACACCGGGACCAGCGCCACGGCCAGCAACGGACGCGACA
Source organism: Kineosporia sp. NBRC 101677 (assembly GCF_030269265.1). Classification (NCBI taxonomy): domain Bacteria; kingdom Bacillati; phylum Actinomycetota; class Actinomycetes; order Kineosporiales; family Kineosporiaceae; genus Kineosporia; species Kineosporia sp. NBRC 101677. The sequence goes on along the minus strand of NZ_BSTA01000004.1, from coordinate 5,650 downwards.
CCAGGACCGGTCCCCGGCACAGCATCAGCCCCGACACCTTGCCCAGCGCTAGCAAACTCGTTCAGTGGCGGGGCGCCAACACCCTGCCCCGCGCCAGCAGGCCCACCCCGGGGCGCAGTACCCGGCCCGACACCCGGCCCGACACCCGGCCCGACACCCGGCGCAGAACCAGGCCGCGCACCAACAGGCCCGTTTCGCGGCACGCCACCACGGCGAACGCCCGCGGCACGACTCACCCGCACCGGTCCCGTACCCGGACCGGCACCCGGCACGACCCCAGGCCCGGCAGCGGGCGCAACAGGGCCAGCAGCAGACGCAGCAGTGCCAGCGCCAGCGCCAGGCACAGCTTGGCCAGGCGCGGCGGGGCCGGGGACAGCGCGAGCGGCGCCGGGCACAGCTCTGCCTACGGCAGGAGCGAATACGCCGTCGGACAAGGACTGGTCGGCATCAGCGTCGGTGTGAGTCTCCGGGACCTCGGCATGTGCTCCGCCTCGGCCGACCGGCCACGCCCGACGCGACGGTGCGGCCTGACCGGCGGATGCGGCGGCCTGAACGGCGGATCCAGCCTGGCCAGCGGCTCCAACCTGGCCAGCGGCTCCAACCTGACCCGCAGATGCTGCCTGACCAGCGGATCCGGCCCGGCCCACGGATGCGGCCTGGCCCGAAGAGGCAGCCTGACCCGGGGATCCAGCCTGACCCACGGATCCAGCCCGGCCCACGGATCCAGCCTGACCCGACGAGACAACCTGGCCCGGAGAGACAGCCTGCCCAGCAGATGCAGCCTGACCGGCGGGCACGGCCCCACCCGGCCCACTTTCGACCCCGCCGACAGCCGGCGATGGGGCCTCATGACCAGCCACCGGAACTCCTCCAGCAAAACGAGAAACTTTCGAAGCAGCCGTACCTGCCATACCCGGCGCACCCGCACCCGCGGACGAGGCACCGCCAACGACCGGGGCAGCCGACCGGGCCGACGCGGCCGCCTTCTCGCGCTCCGCCGATTCGATCTCACTCAGATCCACGCGACGGGCAGGAGAGCCGGTCATCCACGAACCGCTCGCCGATTCCGCGGCGACGACCCAGGCAGGAACGGACTCCCCGGAGGCCTCGCCTCCAGCTCTTTCCGGATGACGCTGTTCGCCGTCGAGACCCTCGGCTCCACCAGGATCTTCCGTGCGGCGGCCATCTCGTGCCGGGCTCACAGCGCCGTCCACCTCCCTGTCGTCCGCGACGTCGTCGACCTGACGACCGAATGCAATACGTTCCGTCGAGCAAAGATAACTAATTGTGCATTGGGCGAGGAAGGGCCTCAGTTGACCAGGTTCCGAACCTATGTTTACTGCCTTCCCGCCCGGAACACCGCCCACCCACGCCGAAACCTTCGAATGGGCGTACCGGGAGACCCAGCACACAAGTCTTCCCGGCAAATACGGCGAGAGGAGGGTCAGTTAAACTCTGCGCATTCATTCAAATACTCTTGGTCACTACTTCTTTAATGCGCAGGACAATCTCCCACAGCCTCACGCCCAGCCAAAAGTACGGTTCGCACCATTTACCCGTTGTTGGCCGACGCGGTCATTCCATATTCCCTTCACCAGAGGCGACGCGCCGGTATCATCGCGGTCGGGGGTCAGCCGGTGAGGCGTCGGCAGTCGCGGCGACTCGCTCAGTGATCCCCCGCGCGCTCGTAGCTCAGCGGATAGAGCAACAGACTTCTAATCTGTCGGTCGCAGGTTCAAATCCTGCCGGGCGCACCAGCACCACCCTTCACACGGGCGCGGTTCCCGCGCTCGCCGATCCGGGGGCCGTCCGCGGCCCCAGGAGCCACCCTGGGGCGCCGTCGAGCGCCTAGGCCCGGTGGCCAGCGTTGCCGCCCCACGTGTCCAACCGGTCGCATCGGCCCCTACCGGCACTCCGGAGGGCCAAAATTCCGCCCCACGATGCCCACAAGTCCCGTCAATCTAGTTACTGACCGAAGACTCAAGGTCATCCTGGCCCGAACGATGACATCATCACCTCCTGTGCCGAACTCGGGCGAACCAGCTCCGACCGACCTCCGACGGGCGACCGTGCGATCACGATCCGACGAAGCAACCGCCAGATCCCACGAGGCGACGGCGAGGATCCAGAGCCTCGCCACGGTCGCGCGCGCCCTCGGGCTGTCCATCCGCCTCGACCAGATGCTGGAACTGGCCAGCGAGTCGGCCCTGACGGCCCTCGGCGCCAGCAGCATCTCGATCAGCCGGCTGCAGCCCGGGACCAGCACCCTGCACACCCTGATCAACGTCGGGGACCTGGCGCCGGACGAGGAACGCTGGCCGGTCCACGAGACCTATCACTTCGACGACTACCCGCAGGCCCGCGAGGTGCTCTCCGACCTCAAGGTCTGGGTCACCGACGTGGACGACCCGCTGAGCGACCCGGTCGAGGTGGAACTGCTGCGCAAGCTGGGCAAGCGCACCGCCCTGGCCGCCCCGCTGATCGTCGACGGCCAGCTCTGGGGCGAGTTCTACGCCACCCGTGACCACGACCTGAACCGCTTCTTCCCGCTCGACCTGGCCTACACCGAGGCGCTGTGCGCGATCCTGGCCGGTGCCCTGTCCCGGGCCATCCACTTCGAGGCCCTCGAACAGCTCGCCTTCCGCGATCCGCTCACCGGCCTGGCCAACCGCCGCGCCCTGGACGACGCCGCCGAGGTGGCCCTTCAGCACCGCCGCGCCTCGCGTCAGGACCTGCCCGGCCACCTGGCCGGGTTCAGCCCCACCGTCGTCGGGCCCGACGACGGTGACGGCTACGACGGGCGGGTCCGTAACCGCACCGGGGCCGAGACCGGCGCCCGCCGGGTGACGGCCGTCGCGGTCGACGTCAACGGCTTGAAACGAGTCAACGACACCACCGGGCACGCGGCCGGCGACCAACTGCTGACCTCTGTGGCCCGCCTGCTCGTGCAGCACTTCTCCCCGCTGATCGGCAGCCTGATCGCCCGGGTCGGCGGCGACGAGTTCGTCGTGCTGGTGCCCAACCACTCCGTCCAGGCCGTGCTGACCTGCGCCAACGCCCTGTGCGCGGCGGCCTCCGGGCTACCGGCGGGGGCCGGCGTGTCGTGCGGGGTGGCCAGCACCACCCGGGCCTGGCCCCATCTCAGCGCGAACGACCTGTTCCGGGCCGCCGACCAGGCTCAGTACGAGGCCAAGCGACGCAGCAGCCGGACGGCCGTTCTCTCGTCCCTGATCGACGACTGAACCCGAAGCTCAGACGGCTGGGAGGTCTGCCGGACGCCCGACGATGAACCCCTGCCCGAACCCGACCCCGAGCGTCCTCAGGGTCTGCAGTTCGCCGTCGGTCTCGATGCCCTCGGCCACCAGCGCCACCTTGGCCTCGGCCGCGAAGCCGACCAGGCTGCGGGTGAGGGCCAGGCGCATCGGGTCGCGGTCGACGCCCCGGACGATCTCGATGTCGAGCTTGATCACCGAGGGCCTGAGCTTGAGCAGGTGCACGAAGTTCGCGAAACCGGCCCCCGCGTCGTCCACCACGATCTCCACCCCGGCGCGGCGCAGGTGCTCCAGCGGTTCCGAGAGCGACACGTAGTCACGGACCTGGGTGTGCTCGGTGATCTCCACGCTGAGCGGGTACTGCGCATGGTGCAGCAGAACGTCGACCACGCTCGGCGTCATCAGCGCCTCGGCCGACAGGTTGACGTTCAGCCGCCCGCCGGCCGGTACCGCCGGCAGCTGCTCGAGTGCCGAGCGCATGGTCAGCAGCTCCAGCTGCACCCCGACCCCGGCCCGGGCGGCCGCCTCGAAAGCGTGCGCGGGTGTGGGGAAACCCGGGTCGTCGAACCGGGCCAGCGCCTCGTAGCCGACCACGCCGCCGTGGGCCAGATCGACGATCGGCTGGTAGACCATGCGGAACCGGGCCGCGTCCAGAGCCTCGTGGATGCGCCCCGGCTCCCACAGGTGGGCCCGCCGGACCTGCTCCCCCACCACCTCGGCGAGCAGGTTCAGGAACTGCGGGGCCCGCTCGTCCAGACCGGGCGTGCTCGTGCCGCTCGCGCAGACCAGCAGGGCCGAGGGGCCGAGGGGCGCCGCCGCGTACGAGCCGACACCGTTGATCCGCGTGGTGGGCAGGTCGCGGGTGCCGGGGTGCCAGTGCGTGTCGGCCAGATGGGTGGGCAACGTGCCGGCCAGGATGCGCTGGGCGTAGGTGCCCTCGGCCGGCAGCCGACGGTCGAGCAGGAAGTTCAGCGTGGTCTGCCCGCAGTCGACGACCCGCAGGGCCACCTCGTCGCCCAGGACCTCGACGACCGCCGCGAACTCCATGCCCAGGTGCACCCGGGCCAGTCGCAGGAGCCGCCGGATTTCCAGGTCCTCGGCAGAAACACGTGGACGCGGAAAGGACGGCACGGATGCCGTCTCGGTGCTTTCCACAGTTCGGCCCCATCCCGGCACTTCGGCGCGCTGTTCGTCCGACCCAGCTTGATTTTACGGGAGCAAACGTGACCCGCCCGGAGCCGCCTTTTCAGACGCTCAGGGACGAGTCAATTGCGCGCCGGACCCGTGACAGGATTTCCCGTCGAATCCTGCCATAAGGCACCTACCACCCCACCTGTAACAAGTGTGATTTATACCACTGCCTCGGCAGCGGGCCAACTCACGTCACTCAGGCTTCACCGGGTACAGGCCCGCGTCGTAGTTCTCGGGGCTGTAGTAGGCCTCGACCTCCTGCAGGGTCTGGTCCGACCTCTCCATCTGGTGCGCGATGCGGGCGCGGGTGGGCACGCTCTCCGGGCTCCAGGTGCCGGGCGCCCACAGCCCGGAGCGCATGAACGCCTTGGCGCAGTGGAAGAACACCTCTTCGACGGTGACCACCAGGGCCAGCACCGGACGGCTGCCCCTGATCACCATGGAGTCGAAGAAGGGCGCCTCGCTGACGATCCGGGCGTGCCCGTTGATGCGCATCGTGTCGTCCCGGCCGGGGACCAGGAAGAGCACACCGACCTGAGGGTTGCTCAGGACGTTGAGGTAGCCGTCGACCCGCCGATTGCCCGCCCGCTCGGGGATCGCGATGGTGTGGTCGTCCAGCACCTTGACGAACCCCGGCGGGTCGCCCTTGGGCGAGACGTCACCGCTGCCGTCCGCGGCCGAGGTGCCCAGCACCAGGAACGGCGAGGCGGCCAGCCACTGACGGTGCGGTTCCTCCAGGCGCCGGCGGACCTTCCCCGCCACCCGCGGGATCGGGTGCCCGATGACTTCGCGAAGCGCCGCCTCGCTGGTGACCTCGACGGTCTCGGACCGACGGCTGTCCTGGACGTCCTGCATTGCACACCTCCGCACGAGTCCCCGGACCGGATGCCGGGGAGAGTCGGGCATCCATGCCCCTCCGACCGACCCTTTCGCGCGGAGCGCGGTTCTGGCAATGGGGTTTCGGGTACGGGGGCAGTGCCGGTTTTCTGGGTGGTTACCCCCTACTTGAGGACGCTTGTGGGCACAACCCTTTCGCCGTCACCTCTGCGCGCCGGAAGATTGATGCTCCTATTGCTGTCAAGCCGTGGTGAGCCAGGTTCGGTAGCGGTCGGCGAGGTCGTCGTCGCGTTGTAGTCCTCGTTCGAGGCGGGAGATGGCGGTGGGCCAGAGCCCGAAGTGTTGGGCTG
>NZ_BSTA01000003.1:621841-823632 GCF_030269265.1 Kineosporia sp. NBRC 101677 | reverse complement strand
TCACGACGTCGTCCACGCCCTGCACTGGTCGAACTGGAGACGAACTCACCAGGCCAGAGCCCACCAAAGTCACGTCCGTAGACAACTCGCTACCGAGAGCACATGATCACGAAGTGTCGCTGGAGTACTAATCTGGTGTCCAGAAAAGCGGGAACCTTCCAGATCGCCCTCGTTGATGACGCGGTGGACGAAGTGGCGGACAGCATCAAGGAGTTGCTGCCCAAGCCCCGGACCCGCACAGCCGGACAGGCGGGCGGTCGCCGAGCCGGACAATCGGCCGGACAGAAGGTGCCGACTGTGCCGGACAAGCGGTGGTCCACGCTCGACGTCTACCTGGTCTTGACGGTGCCCGTGCTGCTGACCGCGGTCGCTCTTCGGTGGGCGGACATGTCCGGGTGGGCGTGGGCAGTCCTGTCCGGCTGGTGCGTCGCCCTGATCGGTAGCGGCTACTGGACTGCGACCCGCCGCGGCCGGCGCGTTGAGGTGGCGCAGATCGTGCGCGTCGCTGGCGGGTGTTCGCGGCGACCAACGTGGGTGATGACGATGGTCCAGTCGTCGTCGTTCAGTTGCCAGGCCTGGTTGAAGTGCCAGAGGGGCGAGGGTGCGGAGTTCACTGCGGCACCAGTCGCGCATGGGGTGAGGGTAGTGGGCTGCTGACCTACGGGTTGAAGAGCTCACCTCCCGGCCCGCGCACCCACTCAGCGCCCTTCGCGTCCGTGAACTTGAGCGTGATGTGCGACGAGTACTCCTCGCCTTCGGGTATCAAACCCTCGTCCCCGGCTAGCTTGTAGGTCTCCTGGGGCGGCAGGACGCCAAGGCTGATCGGGTCGATGTCGAGACGGTTGGGTTCGACCTTGACGTCGTAGATCGGCTGGGTGGACAGGTTGGCGATGTGGAGGACGGTTTCCATCCGTGGCGAGTCGCTCATTTCGGCGAGAGTTATTGGCTGGTAGTCAGGGTTGGGCTGAATCGCCATCCATGCACTGACCATCTCGGCCTGCTCGCGCCCCTCCCGCTCAAGCTGCTTCTTGTCGCGCCCGTGCTCTATGCGGTAGACCCGGACGGCATAGACGGCGGCAGCAACCGCTGCGATGAATGCACCGAGCGTGCTCCACCCGCCCACAATGTCGGCCAGATCCACGGCACCGTTCCCGTCATCTACTGGCGGGGCGATGACGACGATGTGCCCCAGCAACGAGTGCAGCAGCCGGAAGAGTTCGTAGAGCATCGGCTCAGCCTGTTGGCTCTCGGCGACCCCGGGGTGGACGGCTTGAGATACCCGCCAAACGCACGAAGCGCCCCCACCTCCGAAGAGGCGGGGGCGCGTCGACGACGGACTAACCTACAGCGCGTTGACCTTGGCCTGGAACGCCGAGTGGGTGGCGATGGCGTTCACGCGCTGAGCGCGGCGCAGCGGGCCACCAACAGCCAGTTCGTCTGGGCCTGAGAGAGAAGAGGTAGCTGACACCTCGGTCACCGCATCGCCAACCCGCACCATGATCCCGGTTCACCAGGCGGCGGACGCGCTCAACACAGCGGCACCTCCGCCGCGACCTGCCAACCCCCTCCCTCCAGCGGGCCGGCAGCGAAATGCCCGTTCAGCAGGCCAATACGTTCGCGCATGCCGATCAGCCCGTACCCGGACCCTGTCTGGCCGGGCTGATCCTGACCCCGGCCGTCGTCCCTGACCCGCAGACGCACGACACCGTCGCCCGAGCGCACGAACACCTCGATCCGGCCCGCATCGCGGGCGTGGCGCCGTGCGTTGATCACGCTCTCCTGGACCACCCGTAAGACCGACGCAGCGACCGGAGCGGGGATCTGCTCGGTCAGGTCCATGGTCAGGCACACCTCGGGCCCGGGGGTGGACGCCACCGCCCGCAGATCCGCGATCAGGTCGGACGTGGTCGTGGAGATGTGCGTGACGCCCTCGGGGTCGCTCTCGCGCAGGGTGGCCACGACCTGCCGCATGGCCCTCAAAGCCTCTTGGCCACTGCTCTCGATACCGGGCAGCATCCGCGCCGTCGCCCCCGGGTCGGTGCCGGAAACCTGCTGGGCGGCCTGGGCCTGCACGACCATCCCCCCGACGTGGTGGGCCACCACATCGTGCAGTTCACGGGCCATTCCGAGCCGCTCACGCTGTCGGGCCGCCGCCACCGCGCTCCGGAGCAGACCGGCCCGTTCGGCATCCCAGTGACGCAGGAACCGCCCCACGCCGGCCGCCGCGCTCAGGACCAGGCCGTTCTCGACGTAGTCCTGCCACCACGGATCGGCCGGCAGAAATCCGAACTGGGGGCGCAGGAAGTTGGTTGCGGCGCAGCTCAACAGGACCACCAGCAAAGTACGGACGGCGGTGGCGGAGTCGGTCTGCCGGGTCAGGACCATGACGAGGAAGGAGAGGGCGGTGATCTCGGCCGCCAGGAGGGCGCCGTTGGCCGTCAGCACCTGGACCTCGAGGAGCCGCAGCGCCTCCGACCCGCCGACCAAAACTACGGTCGCAGCGACGGCGGCCCGTACCGGCGCCCGGCCGACCCACAGGGCGCACAGGCAGAGCAGGAGCGCGCCGGGCACGACCCACCACTTGCGGGGCAGATCGAGGTTGTCGGCCACGATCAGGTCACCGGCCAGCATCAGGGCCAGGACCGGGCCCAGGAGCCACGGCCCGCTGGCCCGCCGACGCCGGATCCTCTCGTAGAGGGTCATTCGGTCAGTCTTGGCCATGCGCTCGGAGGGCCGCAATTTCGCTCGTCCGCCGCTGTGGGATGCTGCGGCCGATGACTGTGGACATCGGAATCGTGGGCTCAGCGATCGGCCTGTTCGCCGTCACCAACATCGACGACCTGCTCATCCTGGCGCTCTTCTTCGCCCGGGGAGCCGGGCAGCGCGGCACCACCCGGGCCATCGCCGTGGGCCAGTACCTGGGATTCCTCGGCATTCTGGTGGCGGCCGTCGCCGCTGCGTCGGGGGCGAGTCTGCTGCCCGAGAGCGTCCTTCCGTACCTCGGTCTGCTTCCTCTGTTCCTCGGCCTCCGTTCTGCCGTGCAGACCTGGCGCGATCGTCATGAGCCCGACGACGCGCAGACCGATGGCGGCACCGTGCCCAGCAGCCTGGAACTGGCCGCTGTCACCTTCGCCAACGGCGGCGACAACATCGGCGTCTACGTGCCGGTCTTCGCCAACGCAGGGCTCAGCGGGACCACGGTCTACATGGCGGTGTTCCTCGTCCTGGTCGCCGTCTGGGTAGCTGCCGGCTGCTTCTTCGCCACCCGTCCCTCCGTCGCCGCCGCCCTTTCCCGTTGGGGGCACATCCTGCTGCCGGTGGTCCTGATCGCGGTCGGGGTCCTGATCCTGGTCGAGGGCGGCGCCTTCGGGGTCTAGGCGCCTATGCTCCCCGGCATGACCGGATTCGTGCCCTTCGAGCGCTGGAGGCGACTGAATGTCACCGTTCGTGACTCGATCGGTGCGAGCGCGCTGCTGGTGGTCTCGCTGGTGCCGGGCATGGACGGCAGCGGGGCCGATCTGCCGGAGTTCCCCGAGCAGCCGCTCGACGCCTTCGGCGCGCTGCTGTTGCTGGGCCTGTGCGCGCCCCTCGCCCTGCGGCGCCGTCTGCCGGTGGTCTGCGCCCTGGCCACCGGCATCGCCTTCGTGCTGTATCAGGGTCTGGCGTACCCGATCACCGCCGCCAGCCTCGGTTTTCCGTTCGCCCTCTACGGCCTGGGGGCCTACCAGAACCGGGGGCGACGCGAGCTGGCCGTGCTGCTCTCCGTCGGGTTCCTGATCTTCGCCCTGGTGCTGCACGAGCTCGGCTCCACCCAGAATGCGCTGCAGTACCTGGAGTTCTACCTCGTGCTGGCCGGGGTCTGGGTCGCCGGCCGGTGGATGAGGGAACAACGGGCAGCGGCCGAACGACGCCGCCAGGACAGCGTGACGCTGGCGCTGGCCACCGAACGCGCCCTCATCGCCCGGGAGCTGCACGACGTGGTCACCCATCACGTCACGGCCATGGTGCTCCAGGCGGATGCCGCCCGCATGCTGGCCCCGGTGCATCCGGACCGCGCGAGCGAGAACATGGCGGCCGTGAGCGGCACCGGGCGGCAGGCCCTGACCGAGCTGCGGCATCTGCTGCACGTGCTCAACGCCTCGGCCGCCGAACGTGAACCGGCCGGCGGGCAGGTCGAGGACGTGGTGGAACGCGCCCGGTCGGTGGGGCAGCCGGTGCGGCTGGAGGTCAACGGCAGCCCGGAAACCGGTTCCGGCGCAGTGGACCTGGCCGTCTACCGGGTGGTGCAGGAGTCACTGACCAACGCGGTCAAACACGCCCAGGGCTGCCCCACCCGGGTGGTGGTCTCCTATGCCGAGGCGGGGGTCGCGGTGGAGGTGGTCACCGAGAAGTCCGCTCGCGCAGACGACGAGGTCCGGGCCGGTCACGGACTGGCCGGGATGTCCGAGCGGGCCACCGTCCTCGGTGGAGACTTCGAGGCCGGGCCCGACCCGGAGGGCGGGTTCCGGGTCCGGGCCTTCCTGCCGCGGGCCGGGGTTCCGGCGTGATCCGCGTTCTGGTCTGCGACGACCAGGCCCTGATCCGCACGGCCTACACCACGATCCTGGGTCTGCAGCCGGGCTTCGAGGTGGTCGGCGCCGCCGCGGACGGTGAGCAGGCCGTGCAGCTGGCTCGTGAGCTGCGCCCCGATGTGGTGGTGATGGACATCCGCATGCCGTTGCTCGACGGCATCGAGGCCACCCGCCGGCTCGCCGGGCCCGGCGTTCCCGAGCCGCTGAAGGTGCTGGTGGTGACCACCTTCAATCTGGATTCGTACGTGTACGAGGCATTGCGGGCCGGGGCTTCGGGCTTCCTGCTCAAGGACGCCGAACCGGACGAGGTGGTCGCCGGGGTGCGCACGGTGGCCCGGGGCGAGGCTCTGGTGGCGCCGGCCGTGACGCGGCGTCTGATCGGCAGTTTCGGGTCGCGGGTGCGGGCGCCATCGGCCTCGCCGCCGCGGTCCACGGTCCTGGCCCCACGCGAGTCGGAGGTGCTGCTGCTGATCGCCCAGGGTCTGTCCAACCCCGAGATCGCGGCCGAGCTCGGCATCGGGAGCGAGACGGTGAAGACGTACGTCTCGCGCATCCTGTCCAAGCTCGGCCTGCGCGACCGGGTCCAGGCCGTGGTGTACGCGTATCAGAACGGGCTGGTCGGCAGCGGAGAGTGAGCGCGCGATAGTCCCCCGCGCGAGCTACACCTCGAATGTCCACCCCAGGGTGACGTTTTGTGGCCCATCGGGCTCCTAGGGTCCTGATGTCTGTTTCGACATCGATGTGTAGGAGGACCAGCCATGCCCGGCACCTGGAGGAGGCGTTTCCGATTTCCGATCCTGCTGGTCGGGACCTTCCTGATCCTGGCGGTGGCCGAGGGCACCACCGCGGCCCGCCAGGACGACCTGACCTGGGCGGTGTCGGCCGGTGTGAGCAGCGCCGTCCTGGCCGTGCTGGCCTACGCCGGCCTGACCCGCTGGGTGGAGGGCAGGCCCGTACCGGAAGCCCGGAGTGTGGGCTGGCTGATCCCCGGGATCGTCCTGGGAGCTGCATTTTTCGGGACACTGATGCTCGCGATCCGGTTGCTCGGCGGCTGGGGCGGACAGACCGACGGTTCTCTGGAAGGCCTGGCCGTCACGGCCGGGATCATGGCCTGCGTGGCGGCCTGTGAAGAGCTGGTGTTCCGCGGGGTCCTGGTCCGGATCCTGGCCGAACGGTTCGGCGGCTGGGGCTCGCTCGCCGTCTCGTCCGTGCTGTTCGGGGCCATGCACCTGGTCAACGAGCACGCCACGGTGCAGGGAGCGCTCGCGATCGGCCTGACCGGGGGCCTGCTGCTGGGAGCCGCCTACCTGGCCACCCGTTCCCTCTGGCTGCCCATCGGCATCCACTTCGGCTGGAACCTGCTGCAGGCCGGTGTGTTCGGCGTCCGCTCGTCCGGCACCGAGCAGGAGAACTCGCTGTTCCACACCACGCTGGACGGCTCGCAGTGGCTCACCGGGGGTGAGTTCGGGCCGGAGGCCAGCGTGGTGGTGCTGGCCGTCCTCAGCCTGCCCACGCTGGCCCTGCTCACCTACGCAGCCCGCACCGGGCGCATGCGCCGGGCCGACAAACTCACGGAACCCGCGGAAGTCGCGGAAGTCGCGGTCTAGGGAACCAGGACGATCCGCTCGCTCGTGGTGGCCGACCAGGCCTGCGCGACCTGGGCCAGGGGCACGGCCCGGGCGCGCACGTCGATCAGGCCCTTCGTGACCGCGACCGCCAGATCGGGCAGCACGGCAATCAGGTCGCGGGCGCTGACCGAACCTATTCCGCTGCCGATGATCTGGAACTGGGCGGCGCGCAGGGCAGCGGCCGGGACCGGGGCCGTGCGGCCGGCCATCGACCCGATCTCGATCCAGGTCAGCGGGGCACTCCGGTCGCGGCGGGCCTGCAGCATCGGAAGCATCATCGAGGCGGCCGGCTCGCCCCAGACGTAGTCCAGGACCACGTCGACGTCGGCGGCCTGTTCGGCCTGGTCGAACGTGATCGTCCGGTCGGCCCCGAGCGAGGTGAGGCCGGCCAGCCGGCTCGCGTCCCGGCCGGCCGCGATCACCTGGGACGCCCCGAAGAGCTTCGCCACCTGGATCGCCATCCGCCCGGCGTTGCCGGTGGCGCCCAGGATCAGGACGCGCTGCCCCTCCTGGAAGGCGGTCCGCCGGCTGAGCGCCACCCAGGAGGACATGCCGGGGTTCATCGCCGCGGCGATCAGTACCGGGTCGGCGTCGTCCGGAAGCAGGATGCTGCGCCGAGGATCAATGACCGTGCGCTCGGCGAACATTCCCACCGTCGCGTCTTCGAGGGCCGCGTAGCGCAGGCGGCCGGAAGGGTCGCGGACCACGCCGTCGGCGCCGGGGATCAGCGGGAAGGTGCCGCTGCTGCTGTAGTGCGAGCCGGTCGCCTTGGCCCGGGTCAGGTGGTGCAGGCCTGCGGCCAGGACTTCGACGACCATCTCGTCGGCGTTCTGCGCGACCGGTTCGGGGTGTTCCCCGTAGACCGGGACGGCGTCGGGGCCGGTGACGAGGGCGGCGTGCATGAGGACCTCCGAGAGATAGATGGTAATCCCAACGACTTCATAGTCGTGGGTATTGCCATCTAAATCAAGTACGATCTGGGTGACCGCGAGCAGGAAGGCGCAACGTGAACCGGCTGAACGACCCCGGGGACCCTCCGGAGAGCCCCCTGGAAGATGCCCTGATGCGCACCACCTTCCAGGTGGCGGGGGTTCTCAGCGCGGTCGGCGCGGAACACAACCTCTCGCTCACCCAGATCCGGGTCCTGGGCATCCTGCGCGACCGCCGGGTGCGGGTGACGGAACTGGCCGACTACATGGGCCTGGACAAGTCCACGATGTCGGGGCTGGTCGAGCGGGCGGAGCGAAGGGGCCTGCTGGCCCGTCGGAAGAACCCCGAAGACCGGCGGGGTGTGGACGTCGTGATCACCGAAGCCGGCCTCGAGCTGGCCGCAGTGATGTACGCGCGGGTGCGTGAACTGCTCGGCCCGGCCTTCGCCCGCCTCGACCAGCCGCAGAGCGAGCAGCTGGCCGCTCTTCTCGAGGTCTTCCTCACCCCGCCGACACCGAACGCCTAACTGACCGGGCGCTGCACGGTGAGCACGGCCAGGGCAATCCGGTCGGCGTGCTGGTAGGCCGGGGTGTCGAGTTCCTCGTCGTACACGTCGGGGTCGACCTCCACGTACGACCAGTCGAACGGCGTCCCCGCGAGCTGGTTCTCGACCTGCGCGCGCAACGGGTCCTCCCCGTCGACGATGCCGGTGCCGGAGAACAGGACCAGGCTGCCGCCCGGGGCCAGCCGGTTCACCGCGGCATGCATCACCTTGACCGGAAGCCCGTGGCCGCCCACCCCGCCGTCCCGGTAGCGCCGGCCCAGCGGGTCGATCATGAACGGGGGATTGGAGACCACCAGATCGAACTCGCCGTCCACGTCGTTCAGCAGGTCGCTGCGCTGCGCCGTGGCCCGGTCGGCGAGACCGGCCGCGGCGGCGTTGATCCGGGCCAATCGCAGGGCCCGGTCGTTGATGTCGACCATCACCAGCTCGGCCTCGGGGCACCGGGCGGCCAGCGTGATGCCGATTGCCCCACTGCCGCAACCGATGTCGACGATGCGTCGCACCGGGTTCGGGCGGCGTTCCAGATGAGCCAAGGCGGCCGTAGTCGCCCGGAAGGTGTCGGGTCCGAAGAAGACCGCATCAGCTGCCAGGGTGGGAAAAGCGCTGTGCACGTACAGCCGGCCGTCCAGGCTCGAAACCCGAACGGTACTGCGGAACCCCTCCGAGGGAGTGCCCTCCAACACGCCGGCGGCCTCCATGGCCCGCAGGAGGCGCTCCGGCAGGAGCCCGGGCCGGAAGGGGCGGCTCCAGCCGAAGACTCCGCGCAGGTCCTGGGCCCAGGCATTGCCGACCCGGCGGTTCACCCGGCTGTGGGTCTCCGGGGTGACGGTGACGAATTCGTACCCGTTCTCAGCGAGAAGGGTGAGCAGGTCGAGCAGCGCGCCGTCGGTCATCAGAAAGGCTCCTTGGTTCCGATCACGAGCGCGCCCGTTGGTTCCAGGTGCCTCGCACGCCCAAGCCTGCAATCCGCGCTGCCCGGTCACCACTCGACCGGGCCCCAGCGAGCCGGATCAGCGCACCAGCGCCGAGCGCACCCCGGGCACTTCCCGCAGCCGGTTGGCCAGCTCCGCCCGGCTGCCCGGGTGCACCACCTCGTAGGTCTGGTGGCCGGCGCCGTCCTCGCCGATGTACGAACTGGAAGCCTCGATGTCGCAGCCGTTCTCGACCAGCGCGAGGGTGACCCGGGCGATCATGCCGGGGGCGTTCTCGCAGACCAGCTCGATCTGGGAGAGGTTGGAACCGGCCCGCACCCAGGTCAGGCGGGTGGCCCGGTCCGGGTCCTTGGCCAGCGACGAGAGCGCCTGGGGGCAGTCGGCGGCGTGCACCACGATGCCGCGGGTGCGGGAGAGCACACCGAGCAGCCCCTGGCCGGGAACCGCGTGGCAGCAGCCGGGCCAGGTCAGGCTGACGCCGCTGAGCCCGGGCGCGGTGACGTGCATGGGCGGCACACCGGCGGGGGAGGGGGCGGGGCCCGGAGGTTCGTCCGCGGGCTCCGGGCGGGTGTGGGTGACCGGCTGCGGAGGGACGGGGGCATGCAGGCTGGGTGCGTAGGGCGGGGCCAGGGCGGCGCTGGAGAGGGCGTTGGCGAGCATCGTCATGTCGATCCGGCCCGCGCCGACCTCCTCGGCCAGGGTGTCGAGCGAGTCCAGGCCGGCCGCCCGCAGCAGAGCGGCCTCGGCCTGGGCCCGGGGCAGCCGGCGGCGCGAGAGCAGGGTGACCAGGGCGGCCTCGCCGTTGGCCCGGTCGTTGTCGCGCCGGGCCCGGGTGTGCCAGGCGCGGATGCGCTGCCGGGCCCGGGCGGTGACCGTCCACTGCAGCCAGTCCAGCGAGGGCCCGGTGGTCCGGCGGGTGATGATCTCGACCGTGGTTCCGCTGGTCAGACGCGTGTTCAGGGGCACCAGGGCGCCGTTCACCCGGGCCCCCGAGCAACGGTCACCCACCTCGGAGTGCACGGCGTAGGCGAAGTCCACCACCGAGGCGCCGACCGGCAGCGAGTGCACGTCACCACGCGGCGTCAGCACCCAGATCTCCTGCGCCTGCAGTTCGCCCGCGATCGCCGTCAGGTACTCGCTGTCGTCGGCGTCGTGCCAGGCCAGCACCCGCGACAGCCACTGCGGCTCGGCCGCGTCGCCACCCTGCTTGTAGGCGTGGTGGGCGGCGCTGCCGTTCTCGGCGTCGGTGTGCATCTGCCGGGTCCGGACCTGCACCTCGACCATCCGCCCGTTCAGCAGCACGGTGGTGTGCAGCGAACGGTAGGCGTTGAACTTGGGCCGGGCGATGTAGTCCTTGAACCGGTCGGGCACCGGCTCCCAGAGGGCGTGCACCAGGCCGAGCACCCGGTAGCAGTCCTCCACGTCCTCGACGATCACCCGCACCCCGATCAGGTCGTGCAGCGTCTCCAGGTCACGGCCGGTGGCCGCGGTCTTGCGGTAGATGCTCCACAGGTGCTTGATCCGGCCGCTGATGTCGTGCCCGCCCTGGGTGCCGGTGGCGGCGTCCAGGTGCTCGCCGAGGCGCTGCATCGCCTCGTTCAGGGTCTCTTCCAGGTGCGGGCGGTTGACCAGCTCGGCCCGCAGCTCCAGGTACTCGTCCGGGTAGGCGACCGCGAACGCCCGGTCCTCGATCTCGGCCTTCATCAGGGCGAAGCCCAGCCGGTGGGCCAGCGGCCCGTGGATCGCCAGCGACTCCCGCCCGATCCGGGCCGCCTTGGCGGCGGGCAACGAGCCGATGGTGCGCAGGTTGTGCAGGCGGTCGGCCAGCTTGATCGTGACCACCCGCGGGTCGGCCGCCAGGGCGACGAAGAGCTTGCGCAGGCGTGCGGCCTCGACGCGGTCCGGGTCGTCCCCGCGTACCGCCGCGACCTTCGTGGCCCCGTCCACGAGAAGGGCCACCTGCGGACCAAAGGTGCGCTCGACGTCTTCAAGTGTGACTTCGGTGTCCTCGACGGTGTCGTGCAGCACCGCCGCGATGACCGTTGCGGGTGGTGCGCCTACCCCGGCCACGATCGTGGCTACGGCCAGCGGGTGCGTGATGTACGGCTCGCCGCTCTTACGGTCCTGCCCGGTGTGCGCCCGCACGCCGTAGTCGATGCCCTTGTGCAGCTCGGCCTTGGCCTCTTCGTCCCACCCGGCAGCATCGACGGCCTCGTCCAGCTCGCGGACGGCGGCAGCGATGAATTCCTCGGGGGTGAGGGCGGGTGTGGGCATGGGCACGAGCCCATCATCGGCAGATAGGCCGCCCGAGTGAATACCGGGAGCGCAACATCACGGTCAGGACAGGTCGTCGGGCACCGCAGCGGCGATGATGTCGTTGCGGAACTGCTCCAGGGTGGCTTCCTCGAGATACCCGTCCACGGCGAGCTCGGGGGCGATGGTCAGCCACCAGTCGAAGATCTCCTGCACCTTCGCCCGGGGGATCACCACCGACAGCGCCGGCCCGCCCAGGAAGGTGCAGACCACCAGCCCAGGACGGGTCTGGTCGGCCGACAGTTCGACGACACCGGGCAGGACGATGGGCTCCATTGGGCTCCACGGTAACGAATGAGGGCTTCCTGAGAGGATCTGCCCATGGTGGGCGACGAGTTTTCGGGTATCAGCAGGTCCGATGCGCAGCAGATGGACGCGGCGGATCCGCTCGCCCGCTTCCGGGACGATTTCGTGTTCGCCGACCAGGAGACGATCTACCTGGACGGCAACTCGCTGGGCCGGCTGCACCGGGACGTGCCCGCCGCCGTCAGCGCAGTGGTCACCGAGCAGTGGGGCAACCAGCTGATCGGCTCGTGGGGCAACTGGATCGAGTGGTCCGGTGCTCTGGGCGACCGGCTGGCGGCCTCGGTGCTGGGGGCGCGGCCGGGCGAGGTCGTGGTGTCGGACTCCACGTCGGTCAACTTCTACAAGCTGGCCGTCGCGGCGCTGGACGCGGCCGGGCCGGGGCGCGACGTGATCGTCCTCGACGCCGAGGAGTTCCCCACCAACCGCTACATCGTGCAGGGCCTGGCGCAGGCTCGGGGCCTGCGCCTGCGGGTGGTCTCCAGCGATCTGGACGAGGGGCTGAGCACGGACGACCTGGGCCGGGTGATCGATCAGGACGTGGCCCTGGTGGTGCTCTCGATGGTCTCCTACCGGTGCGGCGCGGTGCAGGACATGGCCGCGGTGAACGAACTGGCCCGCGAGGCCGGCACGAAGGTGCTGTGGGACCTGTGCCACGCCGCCGGCGCCGTGCCGATCGACCTCACCGGCACTGGGGCGGAACTGGCGGTGGGGTGCACCTACAAGTACCTCAACGCCGGACCGGGCGCCCCAGCCTTCCTCTACGTGCGCAAGGAACTGCAAACCGCTCTGCGTCAACCCATCTGGGGCTGGTTCGGCCAGCGCGACCAGTTCGGCATGGGCGCCGACTACGACCCGGTGGACGATGTCGGCCGCTTCCTGGTCAGCACCCCGCCGATCCTGGCGATGGCCCCACTGGGCCCGTCGCTGACCTCGTTCGAGCAGGCCGGTCCGGCCGCTCTGCGGGCGAAGAGTGTTGCCCAGTGCCAACTGTTGCTCGACCTGACCCGGGAGTGGCTGGAACCGCTCGGGTTCCGGGCCGCGATCCCGGCCGAGCCGGGCCGGCGGGGTGGGCACGTGTCGCTGGAACACGCCGAGGCCTGGCGCATCTGCCGGGCCCTGGCCGAGAAGGCCAAGGTGATCACCGACTTCCGGGTGCCGAGCCGGATCCGGATCACCCCCGTCCCCTTGTACACCCGCTTCACCGACGTGTGGGATTCCGCCGACCGGTTGCGTGAGGTGGTGGAAAGCAGGCAGTACGAGGCATTCGCGGCCGAGCGCTCGCGAGTCACCTAGAAATCACCGCCAGGGCAACGGCACCGGGACGTAACCGCAGCGGCGGCCACTGTCGTCGAAAAGCGTGCCCATCCGCTTGACCACCCGGGTCACCATCCAGCGATCGGTGACCCGGGCCTGGGGAAAACGCCGCTGCAGCGACAGTTCGATCGCGTCCAGGTCGTCCAGCTCACGCATCCACAGGGTGGCGACCAGGTTGTCGGGCGAGACCGTGGAGGCGCACAGCCGTACCGCCGGATGCCGGGACAGGGCGGCCGCGACCACCGGCAGCGAGTCCTGCGGCACCGACATCCACAGCTGCACCGAGGCGTTCCAGCCGATCCGGTCGTGCGCGAAGTCGGCCCGCATCCGTACCCACGGCGACCGGGTGAGCCCGGCGATCGTGCGCCGGGCGAGGGCCACCGGGATGCCGGCCTCGGTGGCGACCTCGACCGCCGAGCGCCGCACGTCGGGCTGCAGCGCCCGCAGCACCCGCTCGGTGAGCGGCGAAGGTTCCAGTTCGGGGCGTTCGGCGCGCTCGCCCTGGTCCTGCTGCAACAGGCCTTCCAGGCTGCTGCGCTGGGCCGAGGTCAGGGCCATCAGGTCCGACTCCGAGCCCTCCCGGTAGATGGTCCGGACGAACCGGGTGCTGGTGGAGACGACCCCGGGCACGGCGGCGACGTGGTCGGCCACGTAACGGTCGAGGGCGCTGGGGGAGTCGGCCAGCACGTTGACCGTGAGCTCGCGCGGGCCCGAGGTGCACTCGACGTTGAGCACCGCCGGCTTCTGGGCGACGGCCGCGACCACTTCGGCCCGTCGGCCTGCCTCGCAACGGATCTCGATGACGGCGAAGCTGGAGCGCAGCGGCTGCCCGTCGGCCGAGTACACCCGGATCCGCTCCGGCAGCACGTAACAGGTGGTCCAGGCCAGCCCCGCCTCGGTGAGCCGGATCCACCGGCGCGACAGCGTCGAGGCGTCGCTGCGCAGCACCGGGGCGAGGGCGGTCCACGAGGTCCGCGGGGCGAACTGCAGGGCGTTCAGCAGCTGGAGGTCGAGATCGTCGAGCACAGTCCATGATGGCGCCATGAACAACCCGCTGGCTGTCCGCTTCCACCCCTTCGACCGGGCCACGCTCCCGGAATCGTTCGAGCGGCTCGTGCCACCGGCGTCACGGGCGCGCTGGCATGACATCGACCGCTCGGCCTGGGGGCCGCGCCTGGTCGTGGCCACGCACGAGGGCAGTGCGGACGAGTGGGTGGCAGCCGCCCTGGTCACGTCCCGCCCGCACACCTCCTACCAGAAAATTGTGGACGTGGTGGGCACCTCAGCCGGTGTCGATGCGGTGGTGGAGGCGGTGTTTGAGGACGCCCGGCGCGCCGGAGCGGTTGCCGTCAAGTGGGAGGGTGGCTGGGGCGCGGGTTTCACCCAATTGGAGCCCCCGCTGGTCTCCGGCCCCGGTACGAGCTTCCCGGCCACGGGTTCGGTGCGCTGGCTGGTGCCCGAAGTCACAGTGCGCCCGGTGCGCTACTACGGCCAGACCACCATGTACACCTGTGGCGCGGTCACCGGGCTCTCGGCCTCGGCGGCCCTGGCGCCGTCGGCGGGGGATCAGGCGGTGCTCGACGCGGAGGCCGAGATGGCCTTCTGGGCCGAGGCGACCAATCACCCGGCCTGTGAACCGGTCGGGCTCGGGGTGGCCCTGGCCCGCCGCCGGCCGGACCTGGACGTGACCATCGCCCTCGACACCGACCAGCCGGTGGTGGTGGAGCACCTGAGCGACGAGGAAGGCGCCTGGCGGGCCGACCTGCAGCGTCAATCCCGCCGGGCGGCGGCCGAACTCGGGATTCCGGTCGTCTCCCGGCGGCTCACCGTCGCCGAGATCGCGGCCGCGCTCGAGGACGGGACCGAGGTGCTCCTGCTGATCTCGATCCAGCTGATGCGCGGGTTCCCGGTGCCGCACTGGGTGCGCTGTTGCGGGGTGGCCGGCGACGCGGTGCTGATCGACGACCCGGCGGTGGACCCGGCCTCGGGGGAGAGCTGGGTCGACGGTCACTTGCTGCCGATCGCCTTCGCGGCGCTCGACGAGATGGCGGCCTACGGGGACGGCGGTTACCGCGGTGCCGTCCTGCTGCGCCGTCGTGGCTGAGGCCCGGAGCAGGGCCGGGCAACTGGCAAGATACCGGGGTGCCAGAACTCGTCTTCTTCTCCGGGACCATGGACTGCGGCAAGTCGACCGTGGCGCTCCAGACCGACCACAACCACCGCATCCGCGGCCGTCAGGGCCTGCTGTTCTCCCGGTTCGACCGTTCCGGCGAGGCGGTGATCTCCAGCCGCATCGGGCTCTCCCGGGCGGCCAACGAGGTGCATGACGAGACCGATCTGCACGCCTTGGTCACCGCCCGGATCGGCGCTGGGCACCCGGTCGACTACGTGGTCTGTGACGAGGCGCACTTCTACACGCCCGAGCACGTCGAGCAGCTCGCCCTGCTGGTCGACGACCACGGGGTGGACGTGTTCGCGTTCGGGCTGATGTCGGACTTCCGGACCCGGCTGTTCCCGGCGTCCGCCCGCTTCGTGGAACTGGCCGACCGGATCGTGGGTTCGCAGGCCGAGGCCCTGTGCTGGTGCGGGGCCCGGGCCACGCACAACGCCCGCACCGTCGACGGGGTGATGGTGGTGGCCGGTCAGCAGGTGGTGGTGGGCGACGTGAGCGCCGGGGCCACCGGTGCGGTCGCCTACGAGGTGCTCTGCCGCCGGCACCACATGCGCCGGCAGACGGTCGCCACGTCGGCCAGTCTGGACCTGAGAGAGCCCCGGACGACGGTCTGACCTCCTGACTCCAGGAGTCGCCGCCGCCCGGGGCTGCCGGGTTCAGATCACTCAGATGTCGACGATGGTGTTGTTGCCCGCCCCGCCGGAGATCGTGTCGAGGCCGGCGCCGCCGGAGATGTAGTCGTCCCCGCTGTTGCCGAAGATCGTGTCGTCGCCGCTGTTGCCGTACAGCGTGTCGTTGTGCCGGCCGCCGTACAGTTCGTCGTTGCCGGTGCCGCCGGTGATGCTGTCGTCACCGTCGTTGCCGTAGATGATGTCGTCGCCGGCGTCGCCGTACAGCTCGTCGTTGCCGCCGCCGCCGTTGATCTGGTCGTTGTGGTCGCCGCCGTAGGCCTTGGCCGTCCCGCCGACCAGGTTGATCGTGTCGTAACCGTGGTCGCCGTAGGCGATCCCGTTGGTGCCGAGGGTGATGTCGTCGTTCGCCTCGCCACCGTAGACGACCGCGTCGTTCGCCTCGGGCCTGCCGGTGACGTAGACGTCGTTACCCACGCCGAGGTTGATCTCGGTGAAGTTGGTGGCCCCGGTCGTGTTCGTGTAGGTCACCCGGTCGGCGCCGTTGCCGAGCCGCACCTCGGCGACCGGGGCGGTCTTCGGGATCTCGCAGACCACCTTGGTCAGGTCGGCGCTGTCCGGGTGGGTGCAGTCGTCGTAGGCGACGATCGGGACGCTGTCGTCGGCCGTGAAGACGAACTTCTCCTCGGTCTCGGACAGGGTCAGGTCGAGCTGGTTGTTGATACCCATGTTCCCGTCGTAGGTGAAGCCCTTGTCGGACGCCCAGACCACGGAGTTGGCGTCGGCGGCGTGGGCCGTCCCGGTGAGCAGCAGCGGGGAGAAGCCGACAGCGAGCATCGATGCGGTGCCGACGAGAGCGGACACGCGGTTACGGCGCAGAGTCATGCAGATTCCTCCGAAGGTCAGGGATGACGTGACTGACGTTGCCAGAGGGAATCCCCTTTGCGTGATTGAAATAGAAAAAGTACGAATTCGTCACATTCGCAGGATTCGCAGGCAGCGGGCTCCCGGGCTGTCTACAGTTCCTCGGCCTTCGGGACGCTGAACGAGGCGGTGAAACCCGCGGTGTTCAGGTCGAGGTACAGCCGGCGCCGCAGCACCGCCAGGGCCTGCTCCAGCGAGGTGTCGGCCACCCGGCCGGTGACCCGCAGCACCACGTGGTCGTCGCCCGCGTTGATCAGGCCGTTCAGCACCGTGCGGGTGAGCACCGGCACCTGCGCGTCCTCGAGCATGTCGCCGAGTCGCTCCAGGTCGTCGAGCGTGCCCGGGGCCAGGGCGAGCGGCTGGGTGTCGACCAGGTCGGCGCTGGAGGTGGCGGCGGCCAGGGCGGCCAGCGCCTTGCGGGGTGCGCGGGGTACCAGCACCGGCAGGATCTCGACCAGGGTGCCGGGCACCTCGCCGCGGTCGATCGGGTTCTCGCCGGCCGCCGAGGCCAGGTCACGGTCGAGCCGGTCCAGGCTCATCCGCACCACCCGCTCGGCCGCGGCCAGCCGGCCGGCCGCGGTGGGCGGCAGGGCGGACTCGGGGGAGTCCGGGAAGCCGGCCCGGATGTCCAGCGTCAGGTGGGTCTGGGCCTGGGTGCGGTTGCCGAGGCGGGCCACCTCGCTGTGGCGCACGTGCCAGATCGTGCCGTCCTTGCCCCGCAGCCGGGTGGTCCGCAGCCCGATCTCCTCCACCACCCCGGCCGCGCCGAACGTGGTGTCCACGTAGTCGCCGATCCCGTAGGTGTCCTCGACCAGGACGAAGAGCCCGGCCACGATGTCCTTGGCCAGCCCCTGCACGCTCACCGCCGCGATCACGCCGAGCAGCCCGGCGGTGAACACCCCGGCCCGGGAGAGCCCGGTGCCGGAGACGAAGATCAGTACCCCGGCCACCACCAGTGCGGCCGAGGTGAGGTGGGCCAGGAGCGAGGCGATCGCCTTGGCCCGCTGGCGCCGGCGTTCGTTCAGTTCGGTGGCGCGCCGGGCCATTTCGTCGATGTGCGACTCGCTGCGGCGCCGGGTGCGCGGGAACAGCCGCGGCCAGGCGCGCTGCCCGGGCCAGATGGTCAGTGCGTCCCAGCGTCCGGACCAGGCACTGGTGGCGATCTTGTCGGCCACCGAGTCGATCAGACGGTGCAGGACCAGCCGGGCCACCAGCAGGCCGGCCACCACGAGTACGGCCTTGAGGGCGAGATGCGCTGCGGTGTCACCGATGTCGAGCAGAAGGCGGGTCAGGGCGTCCGGGCCGTCCTGGGCGGCGTCGGACACCTCGTTCCACAGTTGGGCAGGGTCGGCGCTGGCCGTTGTGTCCGGGCCGGGTCGGGCGGCGTCGGACACGACGGATGTTGCGGAGAGCACGGGGTTCCTTTCGGGAAGGGGAGGGACAGGAGCTGGCGCCGTCGCCGAAGTCGTCCAACGAATTGTGGCGGCCGGTTATGCCGTACTCGTCGGTCACTGGCCGTTCGGACGAGGTGGGTCCGGCGTTACGCTTCCGGAAACTGCTCGAATGAGCTAGATTTCGTTCATACCGACCGGTCGGTTGTAGTTCTCCTCAATGCCGAGAGGATCCACTGGTGAGCACTGAATCCAGCGCGACCACCCCGTCCGTCGCCGTCCCGCCGGAGACCCGCGTGGCCATCGTCACCGGCGCCGCCCGTGGGATCGGCGCGGCCACGGCCCAGCGGCTCGCGGCCGACGGGCACCACGTCGCCGTCGTCGACCTCGACGAGGCCCAGGCCAAGGGCACGGTCGAGGCGATCACCGCGGCGGGCGGCCGGGCGATCGCCGTGGGCGCCGACGTCTCCGCGGAAGATGCTGTGGCGCAGGCCGTTCAGCGGGTCGCCGACGAACTGGGCGCGCCCACGGTCCTGGTCAACAACGCCGGGATCCTGCGGGACAACCTGCTGTTCAAGATGGCGGCCGGCGACTGGGACGACGTGATCGGGGTTCACCTGCGGGGCGCCTTCCTGATGAGCCGGGCGGTGCAGAAGCACCAGGTCGCCGCCCGCTGGGGGCGGGTGGTGAACCTGTCCAGCACCTCGGCCCTGGGCAACCGCGGGCAGGCCAACTACGCGGCGGCCAAGGCCGGGCTGCAGGGTTTCACCAAGACGCTGGCGATCGAGCTGGGGCCGTTCGGGGTCACCGCCAACGCGGTCGCGCCGGGCTTCATCGAGACGGAGATGACCCGGGCCACCGCGGCTCGGGTGGGCGTGGCGTTCGAGGAGTTCGCCGCCGCCACGGCCGCGCAGATCCCGGTCCGCCGCAGCGGCCGGCCCGAGGACGTGGCCGCCGCGGTCGCCTTCTTCTGTTCTCCGGACGCATCTTTCGTCTCCGGTCAGGTTCTCTACGTGGCAGGCGGTCCCCGCACATGAGCATCGAGATCGCTTCTCCCGAGCAGCTTCCGGAGGCGGTGGGGCGTTCGGCCACCGGGGAGTGGTTCGCCGTCGAGCAGGACCGGATCGACCGGTTCGCCGAGGTGACGGAAGACCATCAGTGGATCCACACCGATCCGGTGCAGGCGGCGGCCGGGCCGTTCGGCGCGACCGTGGCCCACGGCTACCTGACCCTCTCGCTGCTGCCCCGGCTGGTGGCCGGCCTGGTCGAGGTGAAGGGCGTGTCCATGATCGTCAACTACGGTCTGGACCGGGTGCGTTTCGTGACGCCGGTGAGCGTGGGATCCCGGGTGCGGGCCCACACCACCATCGTCTCGGCCGAACCGGGCTCCCGCGGAACCCGTCTGACGTCCGACGTGGAGGTCCAGGTCGAGGGCGGTGACCGGCCGGCCATCGTGGCCCGGTCGATCTCGCTGGTCGTGCCCTCGCCCTGAACCTCCCGGCGCAGGTGGCGGTCAGCTCACCCGTTCGAGCACCATGGCCATGCCCTGACCGCCGCCCACGCACATCGTCTCCAGGCCGAACGTGCCGTCACGTTCCTGGAGACCGTGCACCAGCGTGGTGGTGATCCGGGCGCCGGTCATGCCGAACGGGTGGCCGACCGCGATCGCCCCGCCGTGCACGTTGACCTTGTCGAGGTCGGCCCCGATCTCCTTGGCCGAGGGCAGCACCTGCGCGGCGAAGGCCTCGTTCAGCTCCACCAGGTCGATGTCGCCGATGGTCAGGCCGGCCCGGGTGAGCGCCCGGCGGCTGGCCTCGACCGGCCCGAGGCCCATGATCTCCGGCGACAAGGCTGTGACGGCGGTGGAGACGATCCGGGCCAGCGGGGTCAGGTCGAACTCCTCCACCGCCCGGTCGCTGGCGATCACCAGGGCCGCGGCGCCGTCGTTGAGCGGGCACGCGTTGCCCGCCGTCACCGTGCCGTCCGGCCGGAACCGCGGCTCCAGCCCGGCCAGGGTCTCCGCCGTGGTGCCCGGGCGCGGGCAGTCGTCGGCCGCCACCACGGTGCCGTCGGGCAACGTGACCGGGGTGATGTCCCGGGCCCAGAACCCACTGGCGATCGCCGCCTCGGCCCGGCCCTGGCTGAGCGCGGCGTAGGCGTCCTGCTCCTCGCGGGAGACCCCGGTCAGCTGCGCCACGTTCTCGGCCGTCTGCCCCATCGAGATGTAGATGTCGGGCAGTTCACCGTCTTCGCGCGGGTCGTGCCAGGTGGTGCCGCCCTCGGCCGCGCGGGCACTGCGGGCGACGGCGTCGGCGAAGCGCGGGTTGGTGAGGTCCTCGCCGGGGATGTAGTCGCTGCTGCCGCGTTGCATCCGGCTGACCGACTCGACCCCGGCCGAGATGAACACGTCGCCCTCGCCGGCCCGGATCGCGTGCAGTGCCATCCGCGTGGTCTGCAGGCTGGAGGAGCAGTACCGGTTGACCGTGGTGCCGGGCACGTCGTCCAGCCCGGCCAGGACCGCGACCACCCGCGCCTGGTTCATGCCCTGCTCGCCGCCGGGCATGCCGCAGCCGAGCATCAGGTCCTCGACCCGGCCCGGATCGAGCCCCGGCACCTTGGCCAGCGCGGCCCGGACCATGTCGGCGGCCAGGTCGTCGGCCCGCACCCCCTTCAGCGAGCCCCTGTGGGCCCGCCCGATCGGCGACCGGGCGGTGGCGACGATGTAGGCCTCAGCCATCGGATCCTCCTTCTTCTGCAGTGGTCGGTGAGTTCAGACGAACGCGGAGACGCCGGTGATGTCCCGGCCCACGATCAGGTTGCTCATGTCCCGGGTGCCCTCCAGCGAGTACAGCGCCTCGGCGTCGCCGAAGTAACGGGCCACCCCGCCGGCCAGGGTGATCCCGTTGCCGCCGAGCAGTTCCCGGCACCAGGCCACCACCTCGCGCATCCGGCTGGTCGCGTACGACTTGGCCAGGGCGGCGTGGGCGTGGCTCTGCCGGTCCTCGTCCTCCATCCGCGACACCTGCACGCACAGGGCGATGCAGGCGGTGATGTTGCCCAGGCACTGGGCCAGCCGGTCCTGGACGAGCTGGTACGAGGCGATCGGCTTGCCGAACTGCTCACGCTCGCCGACGTAGCGCAGGGCCGCCTCGTAGGCGCCGATCGCGACCCCGACCGACTGCCAGGCCACCCCGGCCCGGGTCAGCCGCAGCACGGTGGCGACGTCCTCGAAGGACCGGATCTCGGGGAGCCGGTCGGCCTCGTCAACCTCCACGCCCTGCAGCACGATGTCGGCGTTCTGCACGATCCGCAGCGACTGCTTGCCCTGGATCTTGGACGTGCTGAAGCCGGGCGTGCCGCGCCGCACCAGGAAGCCCTTGACCTGCTGGTCGGCCACGTCACGGGCCCAGATCACCACGACGTCCGCGAACGTGGCGTTGCCGATCCAGCGCTTGGCGCCGTCCAACACCCAGGTGTCACCGCGGCGCTCGGCGGTGGTGCGCAGCCCCCGGGCCGAGTCCGAGCCGGACAGCGGTTCGGTCAGGCCGAACGCGCCGATCAGCTCGCCCCGGCTCATCGGCGGCAGCCAGGTCTGCTGCTGCTCGGGCGAGCCGCCCAGGGCGATCGAGTTCATGCTCAGGCCGCTCTGGACCCCCACGAACGTCGCCGTCGAGGCGTCCACCCGGCCCATCTCCAGCGCGGCCCAGCCCCGGAAGACCGAGCTGTTCTCGAAGCGCGCCGTGCTGGGGATCTGCAGGCCGAACATTCCCAGGTCGGCCAGCGGCCGGATGATCTCGCGGGGGAACTCGGCCCGGTCCCAGTAGTCGTCGGCGATCGGGCGTACCTGCTGTTCCAGGAAGGTGCGCAGCCGCAGCACCGCCTGCTGTTCCACCGGGCTGAGGTCGGCCTGGAAGTTGTAGAAGTCGGCCTTCAGTATGGCCGGAACCGGGGTGTCGAGGCGATCGCCCGCACTTCCCGCGGGCCGGACTTCGCCAAGCGTCTCGGTCATGGTCTCCCTCGATCGTCGTCGGCCGAGCTCGTGCATCACTTCCGAGAATGTTGCACCACGACCCGGGGCCCGGTCTACAGTTCCCTCATGCCGAACGCCGCAACCACATTCGCCGGCGAGGACCTGCCCGGATCGCACGGCACCGCCCTGGCCCTGGTCGGCGCGGCCAGTGCGCCCTCCTGGCTGTCGCAGCGCCTGCACAGTGGTGAGCACCCCGACACGGCGGCCGCCTTCCGGCTGGCCCGCGAGACGTTCATTGCTGGTCAGCGCATCGACATGGGACGTCTGGCGGCTCGTCTCGGGATCGACCGGACATCGTTGTTCCGCTGGGTGGGCAACCGGGACAGCCTGCTGTCGGAGGTGCTGTGGTCGCTCGCCGTGCCCACGTTGTCCCAGGCCGACGAGGCGCACGCCGGACTGCGCGGGCCCGAACGGGTGGTGGCGGTGCTCACGTCGTTCGCCGAGGACCTGATCTCGGCGGAGTACTTCCGTACCTTCCTGCGCCGCGAACCGGCCCGGGCCCTGCGGCTGCTGACCACGCAGGAGAGCGAGATCCAGCGGCGCTACGTCGCGGTGGTCGAGCACCTGGTGCGGACCGAGCTGGGGGAGCACCCGTTCGGCACCGCGATATCGCCGGGCGAGCTGGCCTATCTGCTGGTGCGGATCTCGGAGTCGCACACCTACGCGGACCTGATCACCGGAGACACCCCGAGCTTCGACCGGGTGCGCACGGCCTTCGAGTTCGTGGTGCGGCCGGCCGGAGACGCCCGATGAGTGAACCGGCCGGCGGCTACCACGGTCTGTTCCCGACCCGGTGGAACGACAACGACCAGTACGCGCACGTGAACAACGCGGTCTACTACGAGGCCATGGACACCACGATCAACACCTGGCTGATCACGGTGGGGGGTCTGCGGCCGGTCGGAAGCAGCGAGATCGCGGTTTGCGTGTCCTCGGCCTGCGAGTACCGGGCGCCGATCTCGTTCCCGGACGTGATGCGGGTGGGCCTGCGAGCGGGGCGGGTGGGTAGCTCCAGCGTCACGTGGGAGCTGGAGATCCACCGGGTTCCGGGTGCGGAGGAAACGGCAGGTGCGGGGGACGAGCCGGCCGCGGTCGGGCGTTTCGTGCACGTGTTCGTAGATGCCGAGAGCCGTCGGCCGGTGCCGATTCCGCCCGATCTGCGGGCCGCGATCGAGCGGGATCTGCTCGTCTGATGTTCGACGGGAGGCCCCCTCAGGCGCGCTGACGCGCCCCAGGCCGCCACGCTCGTCCCTAGTTCGCGCAAGCCGGCCACCTCGTTCTCCGACCGTCCCCGCAAAGCTGCCACCACCCGTCCCCAAAAACCCGTCGCCCACACCCCTGCACGACAAACCGACCGAGCGGTATGCTGCCGGAAGTCGCAGGTTCTGGGCGAGAGGAACACGGATGACCCAAGACTCACGCTCCGGTGCGGCGTCCCCGCCGACCCCGGGCCTGGACGTCCCCCGGTTCGAGAGCTGGTTGCGCCGGGCGCATCCCGACCTGGCCGGGCCCGGTGAACTGACCGCCACACTCATGCCCGGCGGTCGCTCCAACGTCACCTATCGCATCGCAGGCGCTGCCCAGCCGATGGTGCTGCGCCGGCCCCCGCTGGGGCACGTCCAGGCCACCGCCCACGACATGGCCCGCGAGCACCGGGTGATCAGCGCGCTGGCCGGAACCTCGGTCCCCGTACCTCAGGCGCTCGCTCTCAACCCCACGGCCGACGTCTCCACCGGCTTGGACTCCCCGTTCTTCCTGATGTCCTGGGTTCCGGGCCACGTGCTCACGCACCGGGGGCAGAACGCGGGGTACACGCCCGGTGAGCTCCGGGAAGTCAGCTTCGAACTCGTCCGGCTCCTGGCCGAACTGCACCGGCTCGACCCGGACAGCGTCGGGCTGGGCGACTTCGGCCGTCCCGAGGGCTATCTGGGCCGCCAGTTGCACCGTTGGGGTCTGCAGTACGACGGCTCGCGCTCGCGCGATCTGCCCCGGCTGGACCTGTTGCAGGAACGACTGCGGGAGGGCGTTCCGGAGACCGTCCGTAGTGGACTCGTGCACGGGGATTTCCGTCTGGACAATGCGCTCGTCCGTCCCACCGGCGGGGCTTCGCCCATCAGCGCGATCCTCGACTGGGAGCTGTCCTCGCTGGGAGACACCGCGGTCGACATCGGTCTGCTGGGGCTGTACTGGGAGATCAACGCGATCGTGCCGGGCCGGGCCTTCAGCGCCGTCGACCCGGCGGCCGGTTACCCCTCGTTCGAGGAACTGCTGGACACGTACGGCGAGATCCTGCGCACCCACGTCGCCCACCTTTCCTGGTACCGCGCCTTCGCCGCCTTCAAGCTGGCGGTGATCCTCGAGGGGGTCCACTTCCGGCACCAGGCCGGAGAAACCGTCGGCGGGGGTTTCGAGAGCATCGGCGACTATGCCCGACCCCTCGCCGAGCACGGCCTGGCCCATCTGTCAGGCGCAGCCACCAGCTGAGGAGACCACGTGGACTTCGCACCGGACGAACGCACCCGGGAACTCACCGACCAGGCCCGGGCCTTCCTGGCCGGCCACGTCCTGTCGGCCGAACCGGTTCTGCACCAGCAGCTCGCCGCTGAACCGGATCGCTGGTCGGCACCTCCGGTGGTGCGGGAACTGCAGGAAAAGGCGCAGGCGGCCGGGCTGTGGAACCTGTTCTTGCCGGGCGCGCACGGCGCCGGGCTCAGCCAGGTGCAGTACGCGCCGATCGCCGAGCTCACGGGACACTCGCCGCAGTTGGCCCCGGTGGCGATGAACTGCGCGGCCCCCGACACCGGGAACATGGAGCTGCTGGCCCAGTTCGGAACTCCGGCGCAGCAGGAGCGGTGGCTGCACCCGTTGCTGCGGGCCGAGATCCGTTCGGCGTTCTGCATGACCGAACCCGGCGTCGCCTCCTCCGACGCCACCCAGATCGCCACCCGCATCCGCCGGGAGGGCGACGAGTGGGTGATCACCGGACGCAAGTGGTGGTCCACGGGGGCGATGAATCCGGACGCGCGCCTGCTGATCGTCATGGGAGTCACCGACCCGGACGCGCCCCGGCATCGGCAGCAGAGCATGGTGCTGGTGCCGCGGGAGACCGAGGGCGTGCAGATCGTGCGGCCGCTGACGGTTTTCGGTTACGACGACCGCGACCACGGTGGCCACGCCGAAGTCGCGTTCGACCAGGTCCGGGTGCCGGCCGACGCCGTGCTGGGCGGTGCCGGTGAGGGATTCGCGATTGCCCAGGCCCGGCTCGGCCCGGGGCGCATCCACCACTGCATGCGGTCCTTGGGGGCGGCCGAGCGGGCCCTGGACCTGGTGCGCGAGCGGGCCACGGCGCGTTCCACCTTCGGGCGGCCCCTGGCCGAGCGAGGGGTGATCCGTGAGTGGATGGCCGAGGCCCGGATCCAGCTCGAGGCTCTGCGCCTGCTCGTGCTCAAGACCGCCTGGCTGATGGACACGGTCGGCAACAAGGCCGCGATGACCGAGATCCAGGCGATCAAGATCGCGGTGCCCCGGGCCGTCCAGGAGATCCTTGACCGCGCGATCCAGGTGTTCGGCGCGGCCGGGGTGTCGGACGAGGTGCCCTTGGCGGCCCTGTGGGCCGGCGCCCGTGCCCTGCGCCTGGCCGACGGACCCGACGAGGTGCATCTGTCCTCACTGGGCCGCGCCGAGTTCCGGCGGGCTCCCGTTCTCTGAGGCACAAACGTCCATTGTTCTGAAGCTTTTTCACTGGCAAGGCACCCGCTCAGCGACGAGACAGGGGATCCACGATGAACCCGCACCATGACGATGCACTGACCGGAGCTGGGCACGGCACCCTCTCCGTGGCCGCCATCCTGGCCGAGACCGCCCGCCGTACCCCCGAGCGCACGGCGCTGGTGATGGGGGAGCGGTCCATCGCTTACGGTGCTCTCTGGGACCAGACTCGCGCTTACGCCGGGGCATTGGCTGCGCGGGGGGTCGGCCCGGGAACCCGTGTGGCTGTGCTGATACCTAACGTGCCGGACTTCGCTCGTGTGTACTACGCCGTGCTGTCGCTAGGGGCCGTCGTGGTTCCGGTGCATCTGCTGTTCAAGGCCGAAGAGATCGAGCACGTGTTGCGCGACAGTGGTGCATCCCTGCTGGTGTTGGCGGCCCCCGCGCTGGCGGACGGACTTCCCGCGGCGACATCGGCCGGGGTGCCGGTGGTGACGGTGCTGCTGCCCGAGGGTGCTGGTGGTCCGGAGGGCCCGAGCCGGCTGGAGGACGAGGCCCGCGCCAGTGAGCCGATCCGCCACTACGTATCGGTGAACCCGCTGGCGCCGGCCACGATCCTGTACACCAGCGGTACCACCGGCCGGCCCAAGGGGGCCGTGTCCAGCCACCTGGCCCTGGTCGAGCAGGTGCACGTCGCCCTGATCGACACCGCCGAGATCACCTCCGACGACGTGATCTTCGGGGGACTGCCGTTCTTCCACACCTTCGGTCAGTCCTCGGTGCTGAACATCGGGTTCCGGCGGGGGGCCTGTGTGCTTCTGCTGCCCCGCTTCGATCCGGACGAGGCCCTGAGTCTGATGGTGCGCCACGGTGCCACCATTTTCACTGCCGTACCCACGATGTTCCTGGGGCTGGTGCAGGCGGCGACGCGTGCTGAGGGCGTTCCGCCGCTCAAGTACGCGGTTTCCGGTGGGGCCGCGTTGCCGGTGCCCCTGCTCGAGGCGTTCGAGAAGACGTTCGGCGCGGCGGTGCACGAGGGCTACGGCCTGACCGAGACCTCTCCCACGGTGTCGTTCAACTACGTGGGCGAGCCGCCCCGGCCGGGGACCGTCGGCCGGGCGCTGTGGGGTGTCGACGTGGAGATCGTGGACCCGGCGGTGGACGACGCGATCGTCTTTCTGGACGCCGGCCAGCTCGGCGAGATCGTTGTGCGTGGGCACAACCTGTTCAAGGGGTACCTGGGCAATCCCGAGGCGACCGCGGCGGTCATGGTGGACGGCTGGTTCCGCACCGGCGATCTGGGGACGAAGGGTGAGGACGGCGTCGTCACCATCGTCGACCGGAAGAAGGACATGATCGTGCGCAACGGATACAACGTGTACCCGCGTGAGGTGGAGGACGTGATCCTGCGCCACCCGGACGTCGCTCAGGCCGCTGTCTTCGGGGTACCGGATGCCGTGCACGGCCAGGAAGTGCACGCGGCGGTGGTGCTGGTTCCCGGAAAGTCGCTGCCCGGCCAGGAACTTCTGGAGTTCGTACGGGAGCGGGTGGCGGCCTACAAGTATCCGAGGGTGGTGCACGTGCGGGAGTCTTTGCCCACCGGCGCCAGCGGCAAGCTGCTCAAGCGGGAACTGGTTGCTGAGCAGGCAACGGCGGGCAACGTCTGATCAGAAGGGTGGTTCGCCGTTCCCGGGGTGCTGGCTGGTGCTTTCGCCCCGGGGGGCGTGCGGCGGGCGGGGTAGGGACGGGAGACTGCGCAGGTTCAGCATGCGGCGTAGGTCATGGACGGCTTGGCGGTCGAGCCTCTGCTGCCAGCGGCGGGTTCGGCGGGACGTGCGGGTGTTGGCGGGCAAGGTGTCTTGGTGGGTGTCTCGGTAGGTGTCTTGGTAGCTGGCGGTGTCGGAGCTGGAGCCAGTTGCCGCCGATGCTGCGGCGCTTGGACTGGCCGCTGACGGCGCAGTTGGCCCACGTGAGGCGGACCTAGGCGAGGCAGGCCTGGGCACTCCTGCGGCGGACGTCCTTGCCCGCGCCGCGTCGGAATCGGGGCCGGACGGGTTGGACGGGATGGGTAGGTTGGGCGTCGGTCCCTGAGCGGCGCCGGTAGTTCTGCTTCCTTGACGGGGTTTCGTCGAGGGGACAGGTGGCAGAGTCCAGCCCTTCATTCCGGGTAGGCAGGGTGGTGCGCTGTTGTGGCTGGTTCCGTCCGGCGTGGTCCAGATGATGGTGCCGTAGGGGTAAGGCTCGTCGGGGCGGGTCAGGCGGGCTTGCCACCCTCCGAAGGTCTTCAGGCGGTGGTGCCGGCGGCAGGCCGGCCTCATGTTGCAGGCGCACGAATACCCGCCCTGGTCAAAAGGTCTCACATGATCGAGATCGCATCTGCTGGAAGGCTGGGGGCAGCCAGGGTAGGTGCAGTGCTGGTGGCGGGAGACGATCTGGCGGATCACGGCTGAACTGAGGCGGTAGCGATTGGCCTCGGGTGAGGCGTGATCGTTGCCCTCCGGGCATCCGGCGGGTGGGAAGCTGCCCGGGGGGATGGGAGATGCGGGGAGCAGGGTGATGCTGCCGGCCATGGCTGCCAGTTGGCGGGCGTAGTCGGCTGCGATGGCCCCGTAGCCCTGGAGGAGGCCTGGGGTGTCGTTCAGGCCCAGGAGCGTAGCGTCGGAAATGGTGACGACGAGGTGTGGGCCTCGGCCCCTGCGGCGGGGGAGCGTGGGCAGCTTCCAGAAGGCAGGGATGTGCCCTGCAGGGAGTGGCTGTAGCCCGAACTGGGTGTACTCGTGCGCCTCAGCCTCCGCCGTTGCTTCAGCCTCGGCGTTGCCTTCATCAGGGGCACGGCCGAGGCTATCGCCCGCAGTTGCAGGTTCGTCCTGACGGCAGGGTGGGCAGTCGGTCTCTGCCGCGTCTGCAGTGCCCTGCTCGGGCTGCGGATCTGTTGATGACGTTGCTGCCGGGGTGCTGGTGCTTGAGTCTGCTGGTGTGGCCGAGCTCTTAGCCCCCGCGGCGTCGGGTTCGGTGGCAGTGCGCGGAGCGCCGGCGTCAGGGGTCCGTGCCGCCCGGGGCTCGCGGGTGTCGTAGTCGTGGTCTTCGCGAACGTACTGACGGGGGTCCTGGGCCAGGGGTACGTCGATCCCCTCGGCCAGGGCACGGAAGATGGCGGCCAAGGCATCTGCGCGTCGTTGTTCGTGGGTGCGGGGATCAGGTGTGCCCTCTGCCAGGGCAGCGTCGCGGCAGGCGTCGGCCATGGCGTCCAGGACGCCCTCGATCAGTTGTACGACGTCGGCGCTCAGAATCGCTCCGAGCGCGGCCATGCCGTCGGGCAGTACCTGCCCCCAGATCCGCCGGTCGGCCTTGGCGCGGGCGTGAGCGGCGTTGGCATCCTTCGGCATCAGGCTCAGGAAGAAGCGGTCGATCAGCTTTTCCAGGGCCGGGTAGGTGAGGGAGGGCGACTGGTCGACCAGTGCGGCCTGGAGAACGGCCCACTGTGGGCAACGCGGGCCGAACCATTCCAGGCCCGCGCGGGGATGGTGCATCCTGTTGCTGATCAGCCGGGCTCGGGCCCAGTCCAGCCGGC
This sequence comes from Kineosporia sp. NBRC 101677, assembly GCF_030269265.1. Classification (NCBI taxonomy): domain Bacteria; kingdom Bacillati; phylum Actinomycetota; class Actinomycetes; order Kineosporiales; family Kineosporiaceae; genus Kineosporia; species Kineosporia sp. NBRC 101677. The sequence goes on along the minus strand of NZ_BSTA01000003.1, from coordinate 794,647 downwards.
CGTCACGCAGCAAGGCCAGCACGTGGGGCAGATTGGTGGCCAGTTCGCAGGCGGACCTGACCAAGCTGTTCGCCCACTGCGGGGAGACCGTGAGCTCGGGGGCCAGTCGCGCGGCGACCAGCGTGGAAGAACCAATCTGGGACGGAGAATCGCTGTCTGGACTCTCGGGCCTCTCTGGGCTGTCCTGACCGTCCTGACTCTCCTGGCCGGCTGGATCCTTACGGGCGCGGCGCTGCCCACGGCGGGCCGGGGTGGTCTGAGCGGTCATCAGCGTCACCGCCTCGACCTGGATGGCCGCGGCCTGCCGCATCAGGCGCTCGCACTCCAGCACCGTCTCTGCCAATGACGTGTCGTCCAGACCGGTCAGATCGATGCTGCCGAGGTCGATCGCGACCTGCGTGGGAAAGGCGGGTGCCTCGGCGACCGCGTGGGCTGAAGGGCTCGCCCCAGCCGGACCAGCCGGCTGGGGCGTGACCACCGTTCGAGGTGCGATGACAGTCTTGCCGACCAGAAACGTCCCCTCGCTCAGTCTGCTCACATCAACACCCCCCGGTGGCAATGATTTTCGCCGTCCCAACTCCAATGAGACAAAGCTAGACCAAGCCACCGACAGTCTTGAACAAGGAGCAGACCGGCTCAGGAGGCGGAGGGGATTCCTTCGCCGCTGAGCGGGACGGCCGACCCGGTGAACGGCTCGACCGGGCCGGTCTCGGTGTCGGTGGTGAAGACCTGACCGTCGAGGTAGGCCTGGACTCCCTTGCTCACCACGGTGATCCCGGCGCCGCCGAAGGCGTCGTGGTTGGTCGCCGAGAACGTCGCCGGGACGATCCCGTTCGACTTCACCGCACCGGAGTTCAGTGCCTCGATGACGCCCTCGCGGGTGGGGTTCTCCCCGGCGCGGCTCAGCGCCTCGGCGAAGGTGTAGGCCACCGACATCCCGTAGATGGTGTTGCCGGTGAACGGGGCGTCGGAGTTGTACTCGGTGTTGATCTGCTGGAACAGCTTCACCCACTCGTCGTCGGCGTTGAAGGGCAGGTAGTTCGCCGCGACCAGTCCCTCCAGCAGTTGCGGGCCGACGTCCTCACCCAGGTATTCCACCAGCGTCGGGTAGTCGCCGCCGGAGGACGAGGTGGCCCACGAGGCGCGGTATCCCATCTGGGCCGCGGTGCCGAGCGCCAGCGCGGTGAAGCCGTTCACCGTGGCCAGCATGTTCACCGTGCAGCCGGCCGCCTGCAGGGCACCGATCTGGGCGGTCAGCGACTCGTTGGAGACGGCGTACTCCTCCTCGGCGGTGAGCTCGCCGAGCACCTGGGTGATCCCCTTGGTGAGGTCCGCGCCGAAGTCGTCGTCCTGGCGCAGGACGCAGAACTTGGCGTCGGGGTTCTCCTCCTTCAGGTAGTGCGCCAGGATCTTGCCCTCGCGCACGTAGTCGACGTTGAAACCGAAGGTCTGGGGCAGCTTGTCCGGCTGGTTCCACAGGCTCGCCCCGGAGGCCACGAACAGGTCGGGCACCTTCTGCTGGGCCAGGTAGTCGACCACGGCCGAGTGGGTGGGGGTGCCGAGGCCGTTCACGATCGCGAAGACCTTGTCCTGCTGGACCAGTTCACGGACCACGGTGGAGGTGGTGGCCGGGTTGTAGCCGTCGTCGCGGACCACGTACTCGATCTTGCGGCCGTTCACGCCACCCTTGTCGTTCAGGTAGGAGAAGTACGCCGAGGCGGCCTTGGAGATCGAGGAGTAGCCGGCCGCGGCCGGCCCGGTGAGCGGGGTGTGGGTGCCGATCTTGACGGAGGTCTCGCTGACCCCGGGACTGGTCGCGGTTCCGGAATCCTCGTCCTCGGGGGTGCTGCAGGCGGCCAGTCCGGCGCCGAGCAGAGCAGTGGCGATCAGGAACGCGGCCGGGCGGCGCACGCTGGGTCGGGAGAGCGACGTCATTGTCAGTCCTTTGACGGTTGAGGGGACGTTTTTACGGACGTTTGTGAGGACGTTTGTACGGACGGTGGGGGCGGGGAGGGTTGCGGGGTTGCATCGGGGCGGGACCGGATCCGGACGTGGGACAGCAGGCCGAGCGCCCCGCCCGGGGCGAGCACGGTGAGACAGATCAGGAGCAGGCCGAACACCAGGACGGCGAGGTTGCCGTCCAACCGCTGCGCCACGTCGGCGGGCAGCGCGAACTGGGACGTGGCGAGCCCGATCAGCCAGGGCAGCAGCACCACGAGGGCAGCACCGATGGCGGCCCCGGCGAGGCGGCCGGTGCCCCCGACGACCACGCCCACCACCAGGAGCAGTGACAGGGTGACCCCGTAACCGCCCGGCCGGACGCCGGAGTCGACGAAGCAGAGGACCGCGCCGCCGGCTCCGGCGGCCCCGGCCGAGAGCACGAAGGCCAGCACCTTGGTGCGCTCGGGACGGATTCCGGCCAAGGAAGCGGCCACCTCGTCGTCCTTGACCGCCCGCATCCGTACGCCGGTCGGGCCGCTGTCGACGAAGACGAGTACGGCCAGCACGACGGCGAGCACGGCCAGGGCTACCCAGGCCTGCCACTGCTCCAGGGCGATCAGTGCGTCCAGGGCCTCGGGTACCGACTGGAAGGGCACCATCAGGCCCTGGTCACCGCCCAGGGCCGAGACTTTGGTGGTCAGTGCCGGAAGGGCCATCACCACGGCGAGGGTGAGCCCGGCGAGGTAAGGGCCGTGCAGGCGCGCCCCGGCCAGGCCCAGCAGGAGACCCACGACCGTTGCGGTGAGTACCGCGGCGATCAGGCCTACGACCGGCTGCAGGGCGGTCGGCAGGGCGGCGTCGCCCGCGTTCACCGTCAGCGCGTAACCGTAGCCGCCGGAGGCCATCAGGGCGGCGTGCCCCAGTGACAGCTGGCCGGTGCGCCCGATCAGCAGGCTCAGCCCGGCGATCGCGCACAGGTGGGCGGCGACCAGGGCGAGCAGGTAGTTGCGGTAGGGGTCGAGCAGGAAGGTGCCGGCGACGGCGGCGACCAGGCCGCCGACCGTGAACAGGAGGATGCGCCGCAGGTCGGGCCGGGCGGGTGGGCGGTTCACACCTGCCTCGCCTTCACCGAGGCGAACAGGCCGGCCGGTCTGACCAGGAGAACCAGGACCAGCAGGGCCAGTACGCCGAGCGGGGCCACCCCGGCGCCCAGGTAGCCGGTGACCAGACTGATCAGGATGCCGACGAGCAGGCCGCCGATCACGGCTCCCTCGGAGGAGTCCAGACCACCGATCACGGCGACGGCGAAGGCGCTGACGAACAGGGTGTCACCCGCGTGCGGGTGCAGTCCGAGTTCGCCCGGCACGGCCAGCATGACCGCCAGCGCGCCGACCGAGGCCGCCAGTACCCAGCCGATCGTGCGCATCCGGGCCGCCTGAACTCCCAGCAGCCGGGACATCTCGGGGGCGAAGGCGGCCGCACGCATCTGCAGGCCCAGGGAGGTGCGGGCGAACAACAGGCGCAACCCGGCCATCAGGGCGACCGCGACGGTGATGGTGAACAGGTCGTAGGGGGACAGCGTGGACACTCCTCCCACGGTGAGCGGGCGGTCGTCGAAAGGTATGGACACGGGCCGGTATCGAGGGCCGGCGATGATGCCGGTGAGGGCCTGCAGCACCATCACGGTGCCGATGGCCAGGATGACGCCCGAGAGCGGGTTGTTGGCGGCCTGCATGATGCCTCGTTCCACCGCCCAGCCGAAGGCCGCCCCGGCCAGGACGGCGGTGATCAGGCCGACCCAGTAGCTGCCGGTCAGGTTGGTCACGGCGAGGGCGAGGTAGCAGGCGGCCACGGCCATCGCGGCGGCGGCGAAGTTGATGATCCGGGTGGAGCGCCAGATCAGCACCAGGGAGAGGGCGAACAGGGCGAACACCACGCCGTCGGCCACCCCGGCGGTCAGCAGGAAGACGAAGCGTTCCATCAGTACCCCAAGTAGGCGTGTCGGAGGACGGCGTCGCGGGCCAGGGCGTCGGCCGGCGCGTCGGTGCGGATCCGGCCCAGGTGCAGGACGAGACCCCGGTCGGCGATGGAAAGCGCGCTGGCAGCGTTCTGTTCGGCGAGCAGGACGGTCAGGCCGGTCTCGTCGCACCGGTCGCGCAGGGTCTGCATGATCGAGTGCACGATCTGCGGGGCGAGGCCGAGCGAGGGCTCGTCGAGCAGGAGCACGTCCGGGGTGGAGACCAGGGCCCGGGCCAGGGCGAGCATCTGCCGCTCGCCTCCGGAGAGCTGGTGGCCCAGGGAACGGCGGCGGCGGGCCAGGGGTTCGAAGCGTTCGTACTCCGCATCGATCCGGGCTCGCAGTGCGGTCCGGCCATGGCGCCAGAGACCGCCCAGGCGCAGGTTCTCCTCGACGGTGAGCTCGGTGATCACCCCCCGTCCTTCGGGCACGTGGGCCAGGCCGCGCCGGACTCGTTGTTCGGGTGCCACTCCGGTCAGGTCTTCTCCGCGCAGGAGTACCGAACCGCTGGTCGGCAGGAGCCCCGAGATGGCTCTGAGAAGGGTGGTCTTCCCGGCGCCGTTGGCCCCGAGCAGGGTCACCACCTGGCCGTCGGGCACCTGCAGACTGACATCGTGCAGCACCGGGCCGGCGCCGTAACCGGCGGTCAGGCCGCGCACTTCGAGGGCCGCGCTCATCGGGCCACCTTGATGCCGAGGTAGGCCTCTTCGACGGCCGGGTCGCGGCGCACCTCGTCGGGGCGGCCGGTGGCGATCACCCGGCCGAAGTCGAGCACCACCACCCGGTCGCAGACGCCCATCACGAAGTCGACGTGATGCTCGACGAGCAGCACTGCGCAGCCGTCGGCGGCGACGTCGCGGATCGTGGTGCCCAGGTCGAGCACGTCGACCGGGCCCAGGCCGCCGGCCGGTTCGTCGAGCAGCAACAACCTGGGACGGGTGGCCAGGGCCCGGGCCAGGGCGACGCGCTTCTGCTCGGGATAGGGCAGGGCTCCCACCGGGTCGCCGGCCCGGTGGGTCAGCCCGACCCGCTTCAGCGCCACCGCGGCCCGTTCGTCGCGGTCGGGTCGGCGCAGCACCGACACCAGGACGTTCTCCAGCACGCTGAGGTCGGGCAGTACGCCCAGGCCCTGCAGAGTGCGGGCGATGCCCACGTCGGGCAGTTCGTGGGGGCGGCCGGGTGCCGGTGCCCCGGCCACCTCGACCGTGCCCGTCCGGGGCTTGACCAAGGCGCACACGGCGTTGAAAAGGGTGGTCTTACCAGCCCCGTTGGGGCCGATCAGACCCACCACCTCGCCGTCGGCGACCTCCAGGCCGACGTCGACCAGGGCGTCGAGACCGCCGAACCGTACGCCGAGCCCTTGCACCCTTAACCGGGGCACCGCCGAGGCGCCGGGTGGGGAACCGCCAGGTTGTGCACGCGCCGCGTCATACGTGGCCATCGACACCTCATCGAGTCGGGGGTGAGGCCAGAGTACGACCTAAACCGACCAGACGGTATGTCTTTTACCTAACGAAGCGGAACGCCCGCGATCATGCCGCCGTCGACCACCAGCTCGGTGCCGGTGACGTAGGCCGAGGCGTCCCCGGCCAGGAACACCACCGCGCCGACGAGATCGTCCGGCCGGGCGGTGCGGCCCAGGGGGATGATCTGGCGCTGCGCGTCCAGGTGCACCGTCATGTCGGTCTCGACAAACCCCGGGTGCACCGAGTTCACCCGGATCCGGTCCGGCCCCAGCTCCACCGCGAGCGACTTGGTCAGCCCGCGCACGCCCCACTTGGAGGCGGTGTAGCCGTGAAGGGCGGCGCCGCCCCGCATGCCCTGTACCGAGGAGATGTTGACGATCGACCCGCCCCCGCCGGCCTTCATCGGCGCCACGGCGGCCCGCACGCCCAGGTAGACGCCGGTCAGGTTGACCGCGATCACCGAGTCCCACTGCGGGCGTTCGTACTTCTCGATCCGCCCGGCGTTGGCGATGCCCGCGTTGTTGACCAGGACATGCAGGCCGCCGAGCCCGGTGGCGGCCTCGGTGGCGGCGGCCCAGTCCGGTTCGCTGGTCACGTCGAGGGGCACGAAACGGGCCCGGTCGCCGAGCTCTTCGGCCAGGGCGCGGCCCTCGTCCTCGAGCAGGTCGCCGATCAGGACGGTGGCGCCCTGATCGTGCAGGCCGCGCACGAAGGCCGCCCCCAGGCCGCGGGCGCCCCCGCTGACCAGGGCCACCCTTCCTTCCAGGGAGTAGCTGACGTCGGGCTGGGGGCTCATGGGGTCACTCCTGTGGGTTGGGGGGCTTGGCCTTCTGGTTCCGCGACGATCTTGAGGACGTTTGTGAGGACGGCTTGGGTGCGGGGTGCTGGGACGAGGCGGCGATCGAGACCAGGAACATGTCGGTGAGCTGCTCGGCCAGGGTGGTCTTGTCCTCCGGGCCCGCCGGTGAGTACCAGGACGAGAGGTAGTGCAGGTCGGAGAAGAAGTGGGCAGCCATCACGGTGACCGGGATGTCGGTGCGGTAGAGCCCCTCGTCCTGCCCGCGGGTCAGCAGGCCGGTGAAGACGTCGTGATAGGCGCGCCGGCGCCGGGTCACCTCGGCCTGCCGGGGAGCCGAGAGCATGTGCTGGCTGCGGAAGAACACAGTGCCCTCGAGCAGGAAGTCCACAGAGGTCTCGACGACGTCGACGCAGACCTCACGCAGGGTCTGGTGCACCCCGGCGCCCCGGTCCACGATCGCCTGCAGGTGCTCGGTCTGCACCGACAGGATCCGCTCGTAGATCGCGAAGAGCAGATCGTCCTTCGACTGGAAGTAGTGGTAGAGAGCGCCTTTGGTGACGCCTGCGGTCTCCACCAGCTGCTGCACCGAGGTGTTGGCGTAACCCTGGTCGGCGAACAGCTCCAGGGCCGCCCGCATCACGTCGTCCACGACGCTGGTCTGTCTCATCGGGTCTTCGTCCTTCATCGGTGCGGATCTCGAACAACACCCGGTCTCGCCGAACCGACCGGGCGGTTTGACGGTACATGACGGCAGTGGGCGCCCAGCGGGGGAGAGGCTGGGTGATGTGGGTCACGCTCGTCTGCCAAGGTGGAGAAACGTGCAGGTAACGGCGGCGGCCGTCATGCGTAACTATCGCCCGATAGCTAATAGGGGCCCCGGCCGTCCCCGAGAAAGCGTCCGCCCATGCCTCAGCGCTCGCGCACCACGATCTCCCTGTCCGCCGGCCTCGCTGCTCTGGTCCTGGGCCTGTCTGCCTGCAGCGGCAGCACCCCGGGGGCCGACACCGGCACCACCGCCGACGGGGAGGACACGCTCCGCCTGGCGTTCCTCGGTGGCATCTCCACCCCCGACCCGGACAGCGCCTACGACGGCTACGAACTGAACCTGGTCAACAGCGCGTACGAGGGCCTGCTCGACTACCGGCCCGGCCAGGCGGAGCCCGAGCTCGTGGGCCGGCTGGCCAGCGAGTGGACGGCCAGTGACGACAACACCGAGTTCACCTTCACCCTGCGCGAGGGCGTCACCTTCCACGACGGCACCCCCTTCACCGCCGACGCGGTCAAGGCCTCGTTCGACCGCCGTCTCGCGGTCGACGCCGGGCCCGCCTACATGGTCAAGGGTGTCGAAAGCGTGACCAGCTCCGGCGAGAACGAGGTGACGGTCAGGCTCTCCAGCCCCAACGCGTCCTTCCTCGACCTGCTCGCCTCACCGTTCGGGCCGAAAATGATCAGCCCGGCCGCGCTGAAGGAACACCCGTGGACCGGTGAGGAGGACAACTGGTTCGCCACCAACGACGCCGGTACCGGCCCCTACAGCTACAGCGCTTTCGAGCCCGGCGTGTCATACGGCCTGAAGGAGTACGCCGACTACTGGGGTGAGGAGCCGGGTTACGCGAACGTCGACTTCGCCGTCGCCTCGAACCTGTCCACGGTGCAGCTCCAGCTCGAGAAGGGTGAGGTGGACGGCCTGATCGGCTACACCGACAGTGCCTCCTACGCCTCCCTGGAGAGCAAGGAGAACCTGACCGGGTACACCTTCCCGAGCATGCAGACGCCCACCCTGTTCGTGAACCCGAAGAGCCCCGAGCTGAGCGACGACGCCACCCGCAAGGCGTTCATGGCCGGCATCGACTTCCCCTCCCTGGCCCAGAAGGCGCTCGGCGACACCGGTGCCCCCACCACCCAGGTGTTTCCCGAGAACCTGATCCCGGCCGAGCTCAACCAGCAGAAGATCCAGCCGGTGCCGGGTGCCCTGCCCGACCTGGCCGAGGGAAAGCTCTCCAGCGGAACGATTTCCTGCGGCTACCCGGAGAGCAGCGCCTCCGGCCAGGCGCTGTGTGACAACCTCACCGCCGGCCTGAACGAGGCCGGGGTCAAGGCCGAGAGCACCGGATACGCCAGCGGTACGTTCTTCCCGGCTCTGGAGAAGGGCGCCGACGGGCCGGACATCACCTTCTTCTCCGGCTTCCCCGACACCGCCCACCCCGACGCCTGGGGCACCGTCTTCTACACTCCCGACGGCGGTCTGGACCTCTTCGGGGCCGAGGTGCCCGGGGTTGCGCAACTGCTGGCCGAGGCCGCGGAGACCGACGACGAGAAGCTCTACGGTGAGGTCGCGGCGAAGGTCAGTGAGTCGGCCTACTGGTACTCGGCCGCCAAGAGCCTTGGTACGGCGGTGTTCCAGTCGGGCATCGGTGGTGTCGAGAAGTCGTACAACCCGGTGATCACCGGCTACCTGCAGCTGCAGCTCCTGACCCCCGCGGGTTCCTGACATGGGCACCGCGCTGACCGTGAACGGACTCTCCGTGCGCTATCCCGGCCGCAGCACCTGGGCCGTGGAGGACGTCTCGTTCGTCATCGAGCCGGGCCGCTGCCTGGGCCTGGTCGGCGAGTCCGGTTCCGGCAAGAGCACCATCGGCCTGGCCGTGCAGGGGCTGCTCACCGATCAGCGCGGTGCCACCGGGATCACGACCGCCGGTCAGATCGAGATCGGCGGCACTCCACTGGACCCGGGAGTCGAGGCGGGCTGGCGGGGTGTGCGTGGTCATCAGGTCACCACCGTCTTCCAGGACCCGATGTCCTCGCTCGACCCGACCATGACCATCGGCCGGCTGCTCGGCCTGGTCACCGGCAAGGCTGACGAAAGCCGGCGTTGGCTGGAGGAGGTCGAGATCCGCGAGCCGGAAACGGTTCTCCGCAGCTTCCCGCACCAGCTTTCCGGCGGCATGCGTCAGCGCGTGATGATCGCGCTGGCGCTGGCCCGGCGGCCCACCCTGCTGGTCGCCGACGAGCCGACCACCGCCCTCGACGTCAGTGTCCAGGCGCAGATCCTGAAACTGCTCACCCGGGAACGCGAACAACTCGGCTGCGGCGTCCTGTTCGTCACCCACGACCTGGGGGTGGCCCGGTCGGTCTGCGACGAGGTGGCGGTGATGCACAGCGGAAAGATCGTCGAGTACGGACGCACAAAACAGGTTTTCGAGCAACCGTCAGTCGCGTACACCCAGCGTCTGGTGGCATCCCGGCTCACCCTGGCCACCGACCGGGAACGTCCGGTGGGGCTTCCGGAGGCGACTGTGGTCGCCTCGATGTCCGAAGCGCTCGGGCAGGGCGAACAGGGGACGTCCGAACTCACCAAGAGCTGGTCGGACGGGCTCCTGCGGTGGAGCCGTTTCGGTCAGAACCGAACAGAGGACGTCGCAGTCGCCTCCGCGGTCGGCGTCAACTCGTTCGCGCTCGAGTTGGCGAAGGTGCAGAAGTCTTTCGCCACGGGTGGATTCGGCCGCCGCACCCGCAAAGCGGTCCTGCACGGCGTTGATCTGCGGGTCGGCCCGCGCGAGAGCGTGGCGCTGGTGGGGGAGAGCGGTTCGGGCAAGTCCACCATCCTGCGGATCGCCGCCGGGCTGGAGCAGGCGGACAGCGGCGACGTGGTGGTGGACCGCCGACGGGGTGAAGGTGTCCAGGTCATCTTCCAGGACGCGGGCGCCTCGCTCACCCCGTGGCTGACCGTGAGGTCGCTGCTGCTGGAACGGCTGGGCAACACCCGTACCGGGGCCGGCCTGGACAAGGCCGGCCGGCAGGAGCACGTGCGGCTGGCGCTGGAGCGGGTGGCTCTGCCGGAGGAGGTGCTGGACGCCCGGCCGGCGCAGTTGTCCGGTGGGCAGCGGCAGCGGGTGGCAATTGCCCGCGCGGTGGTGGTTCCGCCCTCGCTGCTGCTGTGCGACGAGCCGACCAGTGCCCTGGACGTCTCGGTGGCCTGCTCGGTGCTGAACCTGCTCAACCTGCTGCGGCACGACCTGGGCCTGCCGATGCTGTTCGTCACCCACGACCTGGCCGCGGCCCGGGTGATCGCCGACCGGGTGGTCGTGATCAGCCAGGGCCGGATCGTCGAGAGCGTGCCGTCGGACGACCTCGGCACCGCCATCACCAGCGACTACGGACGGAGGCTGCTGGATGCCGTCCTCGACTGAGACCAGGCGGGGGTCCCAGATCTCCTTGGCCGCCCTGCTGGTCGTGGTGCTGCTGGCCCTGTTCGGCCCGTTGCTCTCGCCCTACGAGAGCAACATCCCCTCCGGTGACGCCTATCTGGCGCCGTTGTCCGGCGGGCATCTGCTCGGCACCGACAACCTGGGCTTCGACCTGCTCACCCGCGTGCTCGAGGGCGCGCGCATCAGCCTGTTCGCCGCGTTCGTGGTCACCCTGGCCAGCGCCCTGCTCGGCCTGCTGATCGGGGCCGTGGCCGGATTCCTGGGCGGCTGGGTGGACGCGGTGCTGATGCGGGTCACCGACCTGTTCCTGGCCTTCCCGGCCACGATCGTCGCGATGGCGATCGTCGCCGCGCTCGGGCCCGGCCTGCGCAGTTCCATGATCGGCATCGCGATCGTCTGGTGGCCGCTCTACGCCCGCATCGCCCGGGGCGAGATCCGCCGGGCGGCCGGGAGCCTGCACGTGGAGGCGGCTCGCCTGGCCGGTACCCGGGGGCCGCGGCTGATGCTGCGCCACGCGCTGCCCACCGTGCTCCCGACCGTGCTGGTCACCGCCAGCCTGGACATCGGCGGGGTGATCATGACGCTGGCCGCCCTGGCCTTCGTCGGGCTCGGCTCGCCCGCGCCCTCCCCGGAACTGGGCCTGATGTCCAGCGCCGGGCTGCCCTTCCTGCTGGACGCGTGGTGGATCGCGGTGGTTCCGGGCGTCGCGGTGGGCGTGCTGTCGCTGATCTTCAACTATCTCGGCGACGGCCTGCGCTCGACGCTGCGGGCGAGAGGAGCCTGAGTCATGGTCCGGTTCACCCTTTCCCGGTTGGGTTCGCTGGTCGTGGTGCTGTTCGCGCTGTCGGTGCTGATCTTCACGGTCAGCCGGTTCGGCGGCGGAGACCCGGTGCGGGCCTTCGTCGGCGGCAACGCCTCCCCGGAGGCGATCGCGGCGGCCCGGGCCCGGCTCGGCCTCGACCAGCCGCTGGTGCTGCAGTACTGGGACTACCTGACCCGGCTGGTGCAGGGCGACCTCGGGCTGAGCCTGAGCACCAAACGCCCGGTCGCGGACGAGCTGGGCACCCGCATCCCGGCCACCGCGGAACTGATGCTGGCCACCATCGTCCTGGCGGTGGTCATCGCGCTGGTGCTGGCCCGTGGCTACACCATGGGCGGCCGGGCGGGCAGCGTGCTGCGGTTCGTGCTGTTCAGCGCGGCCAGCGCCCCCGCGTTCCTGATCGCCACCGGCGGTCTGCTGCTCTTCTTCGGGCAGTTCGGCTGGCTGCCGGTCTCCGGCCGCACCTCCTACGGGGCGAGCAGCGGCCTGAGCGGGATGTTCGTGCTGGACGGGCTGATCACCGGCAACCTGGCCTACGCCTTCGACGCGCTCCGGCACCTGGTGCTGCCGGCCACCGCGGCCAGCCTGGGCCCGGCCGTGGCGCTGGCCCGTGTGCTGGCCGACGGGCTGTCGACCAGCATGAGCTCCGGATATGCCCGCACCGCGCGGTCTCTGGGCGAGACCGAGCCCCAGCTGCTGCGGCGGCACGGTCTGCGCAACGCCGCCGGACCGGCGATCAGCCTGCTCGGCGTGCAGATCGGGATGATGCTCTCCAGCCTGGTGGTGGTCGAGGAGATCTTCTCCTGGAACGGCCTGGGCCAGTACCTGGTCCGGGCGATCGGCGCGGCCGACACCAACTCAGTGGCCACGATCAGCCTTCTGCTGGGCGCGGTCTACGTCGTCGTCAACACCGTTGTCGATCTGTGCCTGGCGGCGCTGGACCCCCGCGTCCGCCTCTCCTGAAAGGGTTTTCCGTGACAGAAGTCGACGAGCCGCTGCGGGTCCGGGACTGGACGCCGTCGGGCGAGCTGAAGCCGGTCGGAACGGTGGCGCTGGTCCTGCTGGACGACACCGGTGCAGAAGCGCTGGTCCGGGCCTGCCGGGACCAGAACGTGCCGGTCGTCTTCGCCGGCCGCTTCGGCGCGGTGCCGGTGATCGAGGCCCGGCCCGAGGAGTACGTGGTGCGCCGGCACCGCGACTCGGCCTTCTTCGGCACCGAGCTCGACCTGATCCTGCGCGGCTACCAGGTGCAGACGGTGATATTGGCCGGTGGCACGAGCGATGTGACCGTGCACTACACCGCGGTGGACGCGCATCAGCTCGACTACCACTTCCGGGCCGTCACCGATCTGATCACCGGCTCGGACGACGAGCTGCACCAGGCCGCCCTGCGCGCGATGAAGTACCTGCAGCGTGACTCGCTGGTCACCCTCGCCGCCGTCGAAAGCTGGTTGTCCGCATGAACATCAAGGGGAACACGGCTCTGCTGGTCGTCGACTTCCAGGGCGGCGACCTGTCCGGCCCCAAGGCGGCCTACGCCCACGGGCAGCTGCACCGGGCCCAGGCGCTGGTCGCGGCCAGCCGGGCCGCCGGGGTGCCGGTGATCTGGGTGCAGGAGGTGCACAAGCCGCACCTGGCCGACATCGGCCGGGAGCTGGACGGTTCCGAGGGCCCGCACTGCATCGAGGGCAATCCGGCCACCGAGATCGCCACCGGACTGGGGCCGGTCGGCGCCGAGCACCACATCCGCAAGCGCCGCTACTCCTCGTTCTTCGCCACCGAGCTGGACATCGTGCTCAAGCAGTACCAGGTCGAGACCCTGGTGATGATCGGCGGTTTCACCGACATCTGCATCCTGTACACCTCGGTCGACGCGCACCAGCGCGACCTCACGCTGAACGTGGTCGGCGACGTGGTGGCCGGGTCGAGCCGGCAGGCGCACGACGACGCGCTGAAGATGATCCAGCACCTGCAGCCCTCGGCCCTGGTGACTTCGCAGGACGTGCTGAACTGGCTGGCGGTGGCCGTCTAGGATGGCCGGATGGACGAGACCCGCCGGATCGCAGTCGCCTACGTCGAGTCGTGCGAGCAGCGCGACTGGGCCGCGTTCGAGGCCCTGCTGGCCGAGGACGTGGTGTACGAGATGCCGCAGACCCGCGAGCGCATCTCGGGTCGCGAGCGCTTCGTGCGCTTCAACCGGGAGTACCCGGGTGAGTGGCACCTGTCGGTCCGGCGGGTGGTCGCCGAGGGCCTGAACGCGGTGGTCTGGATGGCTGTTTCGGTCGGATCGGAACAGGTGGACGCCTGTGTATGGCTCGATCTGTCGGAGTCGGGCCGGATCAGCCGCATCACGGACTTCTGGCCGGAGGCCTACGAGCCCCCGGCCGGCCGTGAGCATCTGGTCGAGCGCTGGTGAGTCAGCGCACCACGGCGAGCACGGCGTCGCGTACCGCCGGGGCCAGGCGCTCGCCGTCGACCGCCCGGCTGTGCACCCGCCGCAGGATCCAGCCCTCGACCATGGTGAACACCACCTCGGTCACGGTCTCGAGATCGTCGGTGCTGCGGCCGTTCTCGGTCAGGGCGGCGCCCACCAGCTCGCGGTAGACCGCGTACAGCAGGCGCCCGTGCTCGGCCATGCCGGCGGCGAGGCCCTCGTGGCGCACCTCGGGCAGGTAGCCGAGCAGGGCCACGTTGTACGGCCCGTCGCAGAGCATCTTCACGTCGAACTCGACCAGCCTGCCCAGGCGCTGGGTGGCGGTGAGCGAGGGGTCGGCGCGCAGTTGCTCGAAGCGCTCGAGGGTGGGGCGGAAGGTCTGCAGCTCCACCTCGACCAGGATGTCGGCCTTGACCGCGAAGTGCGAGTAAAGCGACGGCTGTCGAATACCCACCTTCTCGGCGATGTCTCGCGTGGTGGTGGCCGCGTAGCCCTGGGTGCTGAAGAGTTCCGTGGCCGCCTCGACGATGCGCCGGCGGGCCGAACCCCGCCGGTCGTGCCTCGACCGCACGGCGGAATCCCTCACGGTCTCGGACATCTGCCCAGTGTGCCTGGTGCCTGCGGGAAAGTCAGGCGGGGGGCGCTGTAATGTCAGGCACCCCAGCCCGCGGGCGGATCCACGCGCATTCCGAAAACGGTGTTGTAGTACTCGCGGTGCTCCACGCACAGCCCGGTCTCGTCGAAACGCAGCACCAGGCATCCGGGAAAGGTGAGCCAGTCCTCGCCCGGCCCCGGCGCGGTGCCGGTGCGGCGTTCGTGCCAGGCCGGATCGCGCATGGTGGCCCACATTTCGACGCTGGTGAGGGCGCCTTCGCTGATCGGGGTGCCGAAGCGCAGGGTCAGTTCCTCGAACGAGTCGGTGGCCGTCTTCCAGTGCGCGGCGATCTCCTCACGGCCGCGGCGGGGCGGCGCGGTGGGGGAGAAGTAGTAGAGGGCGTCCGGGGTGAACAGTTGCACCACGTCCTGCGGGCTGCGCTCGCGCCACGCAGCGGCGTAGCGGTCGATCCACTCGCCCCGGCCGATCTCACTGCGCTCAATGTCGCCCATGCGCCTCACTTAAGCAGACGCAGTGGGGACGCCGCGCAGCCGCGGCGCCCCCACTCGTCCTCAAGTTGTTGCTCTAGAACTTCTGCACCTGCTGGTAGATCGTGACCGCCGACAGCACCGCGAAGAAGCCGGTGCTGAAGATCAGGACGCCGGCGCGCACACCACCGACCTGGATCGCCCGGGGCAGGGCGTGGCGGTTCATCCACAGCAGCAGGGCGCTGTAGAAGAGCATGCTGACCCCGGCCACGCAGGCCGAGATCACCAGCAGCACCAGCGGCTGGTCCAGGCCCAGGGCGAGGATGCCCACGCCGGTGAGCACCAGGATCCACACGGCCGCGAAGTACACCCGGTTCTCGGTGACGTTCCGGCGGCCCAGGTAGGTGCCCTTGAGGATGTCGGCGACCAGTCGGCTGGTGTAGTCGACGATCCCGGCGGCCGCGGCGAACAGCGAGAACGTGCCCACCACCCAGAACAGCGTGCCGAACCAGCCGCCCACGGCGCCCTTCAGCGCCTCGCCCTCCACGTCCAGGAAGTCGATGGAGTTCTCCAGGCCGGGCGTGCCCAGCACGGTGGAGTGCGCCAGCATCGACGTGAGCAGGATGGTGACGAACGTGATCAGGGCGAAGGTGAGGGCCTGCTCGAGGTTGGCGAAGCGCCACCAGCGCTGCCAGCGGCTCAGGTTGGTCGGGGTGGGCTCGAAGACGAACGCCCGGGCGTCCGGGGCGGCGATCTTCTCACCGGTGATCGGGCTGGCCAGACGGGGCACGTAGGAGCCCATCCCGAAACCCTTGTCGCGGATCCAGTTGCTCTGGCACAGGTTCTGCCCGCCGCCGGCCCCGGCGAAGGCGATCGCCCCCATCAGCACGGCGAACTCGATGTCGGAGGGGAAGCGCCCGACGTGGGTGACCGCGTCCGGCAGGGCCTGCCAGGTGTCCGCCTTCAGGGCCAGGGTCACGGCGACCACGAAGAACAGGCCGACAGCCGCCACCTTGACGATGAGCAGGCGCTCCATCAGCGTGTAGACCACCGGGGCCAGGGTGAGCATGGCGCCGATGACCAGCAGCATGATCACCGCTACCACGGTGGAGTCCCCGCCGAACAGGTAGGTGAACATGGTGGCGGCCGCCGTGGCCCAGCCGGGCCAGAGGTTCTGGAACACGGCCAGGACGACGAAGAACACGCCCCAGTGCTTCCAGTAGCGGTTGAACCCGGTGAGCGCGGTCTCGCCGGTGGCCAGGGTGTAGCGCTCGATCTCCATGTTGAGGAACCACTGGATGGTCAGGCCCAGGGCCGCGCCCCAGAGGAAGACCAGGCCGACCTGACTGGTGATGTAGGGCCAGAGGATGAACTCGCCGGAGGCGAGGCCGACGCCGGAGGCCACGATGCCCGGCCCGATCAGGCGCCACATCTTCCGGGGCGGGTCGGGCAGGTCGCGGACCTCGGGGCCGGGCAGGTTCCCGGTCTTCAGGCTGAAGTCGCCGGCGTCGGTGGCGGCGGGCTGGTTCGTCATACGGGTTTCCTTGTCGCTCGTCGCGGCAGGTACGGCCGTGCTGAAAGGCTCCATGGTCCGCTTTGTCCGGGCGCTCCGCCAGACGTCGCCCGGACGTCGCCCAGTGCCTCAGGGTGGGTGCGGCCCGGCCTGTCACCGGTCGCGGCGGGTACCTACGGTCGAAACATGAGTGAAGAAACCGTGATTGCCGAGCTCCACACGCGCTGGGTGTTCGGCTGGGAACGCAACTCCGGCGACGTTCCCTTCGACTTTCCCCGCATCTTCGGTGACCTGTACGACTTCGGCGGGGAGGGCGTCCGTTTGTACGACGACTTCGACCCGCAGCACCGGGTGGCCACCACCGCAGCCGAGTACGGCCAGAACTTCACGCCCGCCTTCGACGCCATGCAGTACGCCCATCACCTGGTGGAAGACGGCCCCCACGTCGTCGCCGGAAGCGACCTGTCCGCGTCCACCCTGGTGTTCCTGGCCCGGATCGCCACCGCCGAGGCGGTCACCGACATCCGCACCACCTCTTCACTGGTCTGGCGAAGGACGGCGGCGGGCTGGCGGATCGTGCGGGAGCACAACTCCACGCAGGTGCTCGAGGCGGGTGCCCTGGATCAGAGGTTCTCGGCGGGCCACGCGTAGCCCGGATCGGCGATCTCCTGGGTGAACCGCTCCAGCCAGGCGATGTCGTGCCGGGTCTGGGAAGCGAAGAACGCGGTCTCGCTCATGTAGATCGCCGGCAGTCCGGCGTTGTCGAGCCCTTCTTCCAGCTCGGCGGCCCGCTGCCGGAGGGCCTGAACGCGGTTGGTGAGCGCGCTGACGGCGATGCTGCGTTCCAGGATGCCGACGTAGGCCAGGGCGGTGACGAAGCGGGCGGCGTTGGCCGGGTCGGCGTCTTCCAGATCGGCCTGCACCCGGGCCCGGAAGTGCGCGATCCCGGCCTCGGTGAGCTGGAAGGTGGGTCGGTCGGTGGTCTGGTCGGCCGGCTCGATCCAGCCTTCGGCGCGTAGTGATCCGACCAGCGTGTACACCGAGCCGGTGCGCACCCGCAGGTGCTGGTAGCGCTCACGCAGCCCGGCCAGCAGCCCGTACTGGTGGCGCGGCTGCTCCAGGAGGAGCCCCAGCAGCGGCAGGACGAGGGGGTTGTCGGTGGCGCGCAACGGCATGGTTTGAGGGTACAGTCGTATACGGATAGTCGTATACGACTAGGAGGAGCCGTGCTGAACGCGATCGAGGCCCAGGGCCTGGGCAAGACCTTCTCGAGCCGGAGCGCGACCGTGGAGGCGGTGGCGGACCTGTCTTTCGAGGTGGCTCCGGGGGAGGCGGTGGGCCTGATCGGTCCCAACGGGGCCGGGAAGACCACCACCATGCGGATGCTGGCCACGTTGGAGAACCCGAGCGCCGGCCGCGCCCGGGTGGCCGGCCATGATCTGCGGCGCGATCCGCGAGGGGTGCGGCGCAGCATCGGGCTGGTCGCCCAGAGCGGTGGAACCCGGCCGACCGCCACCGCCCGTGACGAACTGGTGCTGCAGGCCCGGCTCTACCGTTTGCCGGCCCTGGGGCAGCGGGTGCGCGCCATGGTCGAGGCGTTCGCGCTGGAAGAGGTGCTGGACCGGCCGACCCACACGCTTTCCGGCGGTCAGCGTCGGCGTCTCGACCTGGCGATCGGCCTGATCCACGCGCCCGGGGTGATCTTTCTGGACGAGCCGACCGCGGCGCTCGATCCACCCAGCCGGCTGGACCTGTGGGAGCACCTGCGGGCCCTGCGCCGGCGCAGCGGGGCCACCATCGTGCTCAGCACCCACCATCTGGACGAGGCCGAGGCGCTGTGCGACCGCATCCTGGTGCTCGACCGGGGCCGGCTGATCGCGCAGGACAGCCCGGCCGGGCTCAAGCAGCAGTTGGGGCGCGATCTGGTGGTGGTGGACCTCGGCCCGGACGCCGCCCGGGCCCGGGCCGTGGCCCTGGGGTTGAACGGGGTGCGCACGGTCAACGTCGGTGAGGGGGAGCTGCGCATCGGGTGTGAGAACACCGACGCCCTGGTGCCCGAGCTGGTGCTGGCTCTCGGTCGGGCGGGAATTGCGGTGCGGGGTCTACGTTCTGAGCACCCTTCACTGGACGACATGTTCCTCGAACTCACCGGCCGGCCACCGGTCGGCACGGCTTCCGTCACCCAGCCGGAGGAGATGGTCTGATGATCACCACCGTCCAGGACATCGCGGTCGTCTTCCGCGGTGAGCTCGACCTGGCCCTGCGGATGAAGGGCTGGCTGCTGATCGGTCTGATCCAGCCCTTCGTCTATCTGCTGCTGTTCGGCCCGTTGCTGGGCAGTGCCTTGCCGGCCGGGCAGAACCCCTGGCTCTTCTTCGTGCCCGGGTTGCTGCTGCAGCTGGGGTTGTTCGGCACCGGGTTCGCCGGCTTCAACCTGATCCCGGACATCCGCTCCGGCTTCGTCGAAAGACTGCGGGTCACCCCGGTGAGCCGACTGGCCATCCTGCTGGGACGCGTCCTCAAGGATGCGGTTGTCCTGGTTCTGCAGGCGGTTCCGTTGATCCTGCTGGGCTACGCGCTGGGTATGGCGGCCGATCCGGTGGGGGTCGTGGCCGCCTTCGGGCTGATCCTGATCACCGGTATCGGTCTGGCCTCGCTGTCGTACGTGCTGGCGCTCACCCTGCCCAACGAGTACCTGTTCGCCCCGGCGGTGAACACCCTGGCGATCCCGCTGATGCTGCTGTCGGGGATCCTGCTGCCGCTCGAGGGTGCACCGGCCTGGCTGGACTGGCTGGCCCGGCTGAATCCGCTGCGCCATGTGCTGGACGCCACCCGGGACCTGTTCGCCGGGGTGGTCGATGCCACCGTGTACACCGGAGCCGCCGTTGCAATCGTCCTTGCGCTGGTGTCTTTCGTGGTCGGGGCCCGGCTGTTCGCCGGTCGCACCGCCTAGCTACGGTGTCGCGGTGCACAGACAGATGCCGGTGATGAGCCGGGCCACGACCAGCGCGGCGGTTGCCGGGGTACTGATCCTCGGTGTGCTGGGCTACCTGCTCACCACCTGGGAGCGGCCGGACCCGGAGCAGGTCGTGCGGGACAAGCTCCAGGCCTCGGCGGTTGACCTGACCGAGGAGGCGTCCACCGCGCTGGTCGACTCGGACGGCAATGCGGAGGACGCTCGGGCCGAGGTGGCCGACGCCCACCCGTTCGAGGTGTTGGAGAGCCGGGTGAAGTCCACCGACGTGGTGGAGTGGGACGTAGTCCTCGCCGGTGGGGCATCGCGCAAGTATGTGGCCGCCGGGCAGTGGGAGAAGTTCCACACCTGTTTCCGGCTGTCGGGGAAGGTCGGCGATGGGGGAGCTGTGAGTCGCTCAGTAATCCCTTGCCCGACTGCCGAGGATCCGCCGCGGGCGTTGGAGGGGAGCAGGCTGGTCGAGCTGCCGGCCTGATCCTCGGGCTCAGGGGTGGTCGGGCCAGGGCTGGTGCTGGTCCGGGTCGACCACGAAGCGAAATCCGGGCCGGGTGTTGTACTCCCGCACGGGAACCAGGTGCCAGGACAGGTCGGTCGGGTCGGCGTCGGGGGCTGCGAGCACCCCGACGTAGCCCGCCGGAACGCTCTCGTGCCACTCGCCCCAGACCTGCGTGGCGACCGGTCCGGCCTTACGCGGCGCGGCGGGGGTACGGCGCACCGACACCACTCCGGCGGAGGACGAGCTGACCGACAGCACCGGGGTAGTGGTAGGCGCGGACGCAGGGGCGGCCGGCTTGGGCAGGCTGGTTGCCGTCGTTGTCACCGCTGACAGGGCCTGCACCACGTCGACGGGCAGGACGATGTCCGGCGTGGGGGCCTGCTTGACCACGGTCGCGTACTGGATCGGGTGGGCCTTGCGCTGGAGGGCGTGGGCGTCGTGCACGGTGCGCTGGGGGAAGAGCTCCGGGAAGGTGATCACCACGATGGCCCACTGGTCGTCGCGTTCCCCCTGCCCGTACCAGCCCGTGCGCACCCGCCAGGTCTGGTGGACGCGGTCGTTGGCCTGACGGGGGATGAAGTAGCCACGGCTGGTGGCCGTGCGCACCCGCAGGATGCCGTCCTCGCCGAGGGGCTCGCTCTCCTGGATGCTGCCCCAGGGGCTCCAGTCGGGGGTGAGCGTGCTCGGGCGTGACATCAGGCCTCCTGCCGTTTTTCGCCGGGAAGCGGGTTCGCAAGATCCGCGGCGGCTCGGCCCTCCGTGACCGAGCGAATGTCGACGGTAACTGATGTTTGCGCCCAGAAGGAGGTGTCCGGGTCACCTTTTTTGCAAACTATGGACGGCGTCGGCGCAGGTCAGCGGCGTACGTGGGGATTCGCGGCGATTCGCCGTCAATGGGCCGATGGTGGTTTTCGGTCACTTGTGGATACAGAGACGTTTCCGGCGGTCCGAACCGGTATTTTTGCAGTGAAGATGTCGCTCTTGTGTCATTCGTGCACTTCATCCGTTGGGGGGACGAGTGTTCGGTCGGAAGAAGAGGCGCGCCGCCCCGCCGGAGGAAGTCGATCCGTCGAACTCGGAGTTCGCCGGGTTCCTTGCTGCCGGGCGGGCCCGCCTGGCAGCAGCAGACCCGGAGCAGGCCGAACAGTGGCTCACCGCCGCGAGCCACGCCACCGATCCCGGGGTGTTGTTCGAAGTGGGCTTCTCCTTCGCCGAGATCGGTGCCACGGCCAAGGCGATGCGGGTGTACGAACGGGCCGCCCAGGCCGGCCACGTCGACGCCATGAACAACCTCGGCGTTCTGCTCAAGCAGGCCGACCGGTGGGAAGAGGCCGAGCGGTGGCTGCGCGCCGCGGCCGACACCGGCGACCGGGCTGCCCTGAACAACCTGGGCAACGTGCTGAGAGGGCTGCGGCGCACCGACGAGGCGATCGACTCCTACTCCCGGGCGGCCCGGGCGGGCCACGTCGAGGCGATGCTCAGCCTGGGGCAGGTTCTGCTCTCGCAGGGCGAGGTCCGCGCCGCCAAGCGGTGGTTCCGGCAGGCGGCCCGGGCCGGGCACCCGGCCGGGGAGCTGATGCTCGAGGTCGCCGACCGGCCCGGCCCGTCCGGGCCTTCTGCCCAGCCGCCCGGTGCGGGGGAACCGCTCACGCTGCCCCTCGACGATCCGGTCGCGGCGGCCGACGCCCTTCGGCTGAGGGCCCAGGCCACCAGCGACCCGGAACTACTGGACATGGCCGTCGACTTCGCCGCCGAGGTGGTCGCCGGTTCGGCGGCCGGATCGGTCGATCGGGCGCTGTCGGCGGCCACGCTCAGTGTCTCGCTGCGTACCCGGGCCGCCCGCACGGGCAGCCAGGCCGACCTGAGCGCAGCCGTTGCCGCCGGCCGGGCCGCCGTCGACGCGGCCGACGCGTGCGGTCAGAACCGAGCCCGTTGCCGCACCGCTCTGGCCACCGCCCTGCTCGATGCGCACCAGCGCGGTGAGGCCGGGCACCTGGCACAGGCCGTCCAGCTCAACCGGGAGATCGTGACCACTCTCGACGTCGACGACCCCGAATACCCCTCGGCGCTGAGCAATCTGACCAACGTGCTGTTCGTGGCGGGGGCCGCGGAGAAGGACCGGGACATGCTCGCCGAGGCCGTGGTGACCGGCCGGGAGGCCCTGAGCCTACGACCGGAACGGGACCGGCAGCGGGGCCGGGCCGCTGTGGCCCTCAGCCAGGCCCTCATGCAGTTCGGCCTCCTGACCCAGGCGCCCGCCGTGCTGCTGGAGGCCCGGCAGTACGCCCACGAGGCCTTGGCCGACACTCCGCCGGACGACCCCAACCGGCCGGTGATCGAGAACTATGCGGCAATGCTGGACGCGGCGCTGGGCTCCGATGGCACACCCTGACCCGGGGAGCCTCAACGACGAAGCCGTCGCACTGTGGGACCGGTACGACGTGCTCGGCCACCCCGAGCTCCTCGACGCCGCCATCGCCCGGTTGCGCTCGGGTCTGGGCGCGCCCGGCACCGAGGCCGGGGTCAGGAACAGCCTGCGGGCCAACCTGTCCGGCGCCCTGGCGGCCCGGTCACTGAGAAGCGGCTCCCTGGACGATCTGCGGGAGGCCGCGAAGCTGGCACGTGACGTGGCCGGGGTCACCGCGCCGGGGGATCCGCACTACGTCGGCCGACAGACCGCCGTAGGGGTGACGCTCCTGCAGTACTACGTCCGGTCACGGGACACGTCGGTCCTGGACGAGGCGGCCGACTTCCTCGAAGTGGCCCTGCACCGGGAGCCCTCACCGTTGACCCGGGGCAATCTGGCCGAGGGCCTGCGCGAGCAGTACCAGGTGCGCCGCGACCCGGAGGTCCTGGAACGGGCCCTGGATCTGGCCCGTTCGGCCGCAGCCGAGGTCACGCACCCGCTGTACGCCCGGTCCCAGTCCAACCTGGCCCTCACCCTGATGAGCCTGCCGACAGCCGCCCGCGACCCGGCCGTGCTGGCCCAGGCCCGGCAGGCGATGTGGGCCTCGCTGGCCGCCACCCCGGCCGGGCATCCGAACGAGGTCGAGCGCAAGAACAGTTACGCCCGGCTCCTGTACCTGGTGCACCAGCAGGATCCGAACCCCTCGGCCCTGACGCACTTCGTGCGCGCGAGCCGGCAGGCCGAGAACGTCACCCCACAGGGGCACCCCCTGCGGGCCACCGCGATCCGGATGCGGGCCGCCGGTGACTACCTTCGGGCCCGGTCCGCCGGCAACCAGGCGGCGGAGGCCTTGTCGCGACGGTGGTTGCGGCACGTCGTCGACAACGCGGGTCTGCCGGTCGCCGAACGTATCCAGGCCGCCATGACCTGGGCGGGGGTGACCCTGCTGTCCGGCGCCGACCTGTCCGAGGCCCGGTGGGCGTTCGAGCGCACCGTCGACCTGTTCCCGCTGCTGCCGGGACGTCACCTGGGCCGGAGCGACCAGCAGGTGCAGATCGCCCAGTTCCCCGGGCTGGCGCTGGACGCGGCGGCCTACGCCCTGGCGGCCGGTGATCCGGCCTTGGCCCTGCTGCTGCTGGAACAGGGCCGGGGGATCCTGCTGGCCCGGGCCGTGGAGACCGCCGTCGACCCGGCCGCGCTGGAACGGGCCCACCCGGAGCTGGCCGCCGACCTGCACCGGCTGCTGATCCGGGCCGACGACCAAAGCCCTTCCGCGCCGCGCGACAGCTTCGCCCGGGCCGAGCTGCGCCGCGACCGGGCGCGGCAGTGGGACGCCCTGCTGGACACGATCC
This sequence comes from Kineosporia sp. NBRC 101677, assembly GCF_030269265.1. NCBI lineage: Bacteria > Bacillati > Actinomycetota > Actinomycetes > Kineosporiales > Kineosporiaceae > Kineosporia > Kineosporia sp. NBRC 101677. The sequence goes on along the minus strand of NZ_BSTA01000003.1, from coordinate 771,137 downwards.
GGGCGCAGCCCGGCTTCGAGGGTTTCCTGCGCCCGCCCACCGTCGCCGAACTGCTGACGGCGGGCCGCGAGGGTCCGGTGGTCATCCTCGTGGTCAGCCCTCTGCGGTGCGACGCAGTCATTCTCGAGCCGACCAGGATGCGGGTCACGCCGCTGCCCCACCTCACTGCCGCCGAGGCCCACCAGCAGGCGCAGGCGTTCGCCGAGGCCGTGGCGGCAGGCCGGGACCCGGCCCGGGGTCGGGCCGAGCACGCGGCCGCGGAAGACGACGCCCGCGCCGTCCTGCGCTGGCTGTGGCACGCCGTGGCCGAACCCGTCCTGACCGCACTGGGTCTCGATCGCCGTCGGCCAAACGCCTCCGAACCCCTTCCGCGGATCTGGTGGGTGCCCACCGGCCCTCTGACGTTCCTGCCGCTGCATGCGGCGGGCGAGTACCCCGAGCCGTTCGCCCCGGTTCCGCCCGGGCGGTGCGTGCTCGATCTGGTGGTTTCCTCCTACACCCCGACCCTGCGCACGCTCCTGCACCACCGTGGCTCGGAGAACCCGTCGGCGCGCGCCCCCGGTTCCTCACTCGTCGTCGCCATGCCCACTACCCCTGGGGCCCCGCCACTTCCCGGAGCTCACGCCGAGGCCGACCTGATGCACCGCGAGATCTGGCCCGAGGCAGATGTTCTCGAAGGCCAGTCGGCCACGCGTCGCAGCGTGCTGGCGGCCCTGCCCGGATGCCGCCGGGTGCACTTCGCCTGTCATGCCCGCAGCAGCGCCGATGCCGCGGGCGTGCCCTACCTGCTCCTGCACGACCACCAGGACGCGCCCCTCACCGTCTCCGACATCGCGGCTCTGCGGTTGGGCGGGGCCGAGTTCGCCTACCTGTCGGCCTGCGACACCACCCGGGCGGCCCCGGCGCTCGCCGACGAGGGCGTGCACCTGGCCAGCGCCTTCCATGTGGCCGGGTTCCGGCACGTGGTGGGCACGCTCTGGCGGACCGCGGACGACGTGGCCCAGCGGCTGGCCGGGAACAGCCACCGGGCCATGGGCGGCGACGGTCCGGGCCACGTCGCCCACGCCCTGCACCGTGCCGTGCAGGAGGAACGCAGGGCGGCCCCGTCCGTGCCCACCCTGTGGTCGGCCCACATCCACATCGGCGCGTAGCGGGGAGACTCGGTCATGGACATCGAAGATCAGCTCGGGCGGTTCTGTAAGGACCTCGGCTTCCTGCGGGCTCGTGCGTCGGCCGCCGGGGTCCGGGCCCTGAGCGCTCTCGAGCAGCTCGCCCAGGAGGCGGCCGAGGGCCGGCTCGACGGCGGCTGGACCGCCCGGCTGGTCGACCTGTGCCGGCAGCTGGGCATCCCCGAGGCCGGCCCCGAACGGGCCTGGCCGCCCACGGTCTCCGGCCCGGGTTCGCTGCTGCCGGCCGGGCCGGGCCCGGCCTCGGTCGATCGGTACCGGTGCCCGACGGCCGGATGCTCCCGCTACGACCTGCGGCAACCCGGCGGCCCGGAACCGGTGTGCGCGCTTTGGGGCGAGACCCTGACCCTGGTGGATCTGCCGTGACCCCGCTGCTCGGCCCGCTCGGCAGCCGGCTGCTCGACCGCTGGAGCGCCCTGATCGCCCTTCCCGGAGTCCTTTTCGTGGTGGCCGGGGTGCTCGGGGTCGTTCAGGGCCACCGGCACGCCCTGGACCTGCAGATGCTGGCCGAGTGGGCCCGGGCCGAGGACTGGGACACGGCGGGCGGCGTCGTCCTGATCGCCTCGCTCGCCCTCGCAGCAACCGGCGCCGGGGTCGTCGCCCAGCTGCTGGGGGTCGGTCAGCTGCTGTGGTGGCTGGGCTCGTGGCCTCGGCCGGCCCGGGCCTGGTCGGCACGGCGGACGGACCGACGGCGGCAACGGTGGACGCAGGCCCAGGCCGAGTTCGTCAGGGCACTCGAAGACCCCGACCCGGCCGAGGCCGCCCGGCTCGGTGCCCGGCGCAACGCCCTCGCCCGCGCCGAACCCAGCCGCCCGACGTGGACCGGTGATCGCGTCGCGGGGGTGCAGATCCGGGTCCGCAACGCCTACGGGCTGGACCTTCCCACGGTCTGGCCCCGGTTGTGGCTCGTTCTCCCCGAGCACCCCTGCGCCGAGATCCGCGCCGCCCGGGCCCGGATCGACCAGGCCGCCGTGATCTCGGCCTGGGGCCTGATGTCCGGGGTGCTGGGCCTGATCTGGTGGCCCGCCGCGCTCGTCGGGGCGGCGACCTGGGTGGTGGGCTGGGTCACGGCCCGTCAGGCCGTCGACGGCTACGCCGAGCTGGTCGAGTCGGCCGTGGACCTCTACGGCGGGTCGCTGGCCACCAGCCTGGGCATCGAGGTGACCGGTCCCCTCACCCCGGAGACCGGCCGGGCCGTGACCCGGCGGGTCCGTAAGGGAGCCTGAACGGTTGCCGCGGGTGTCACTCCGCGTCGGCCGGAATCACCTCGCTGCGTAGGTCCCACTCGTCCAGCCCGGCGTAGAGCGTCGCCTTGCGGTAGGCGGGCACGTCGAGGCACTCGGCCACCCCGGTGCGCACCGACAGCAGCGAGTCCGGGCCGCGCCACCAGGTGTCGGCCCGGCCCTGCACCTCCGGCACCGGCAGGTAGCCGGCCAGGTCGAGGTCGTCCACGTCGTCGCCGGTGATCCGGGAGATCTGCGGGGCGAACGAGGTGGCGTGGTGTTCCAGGGCCAGCGACTCCACCCAGCCCTCGGTGCTGCCGTACAGCGGCACGTGCCGGTCGCCGGACTGCACCCCGAACTCGCCCTGGGGCCCGACCGTGAACCAGTAGCTCATCGACCAGCGCACCTCGCCCGCCTCGAAGTACCAGCCCACCCCGTCGACGAAAACCGGCAGGTCGGGCTCCAGCCACTTGGGCCCGCCGTTGTACTCGGACGAGGGCGGCAGCAGCAGGCCGCCCCAGCGCTGGTGGAAGGCGGCGATCCGGTCCACCACGTCGGTGGGCACGTCCTGCTCCAGCCACCACTGCCGGACCTCGTCCACCGGCCGTACGTCGATCTTCACACCGTTGCCGGCCAGGAACGACCGGGCCCGGCGGGTGAGGCCGGAAGGCTGCACTCCACTGAGGTTCAGTTGCACGAGAGCTGACTTTATGACGTCGCCGTGGAGAGCCGGCAACGGCTACCGTCGGTTCATGCTGCGTACCGCGACGGCCGAGGACATCCCCGCGACGGAAGAGCTGATGCGGGCCTCGGTGCTGGGGCTCTTCCCCGGTTTTCACGATCCGGCCGAGACCGGGGCGGCTGCCCGGTTCATCACCGACCTCGACCGGGACCTGGTCGCCGACGGTACCTACTACGTGATCGAGGAGCAGGGCGAGCTCGTGGCCTGCGGGGGCTGGAGCCGGCGGGCCAAGCTGCACACCGGCACCGGGCACACGCACGACGACGATGCCCGCCTGCTCGACCCGGCCACTGAGCCTGCCCGCGTGAGGGCGATGTTCGTGCGCCCGGACCGGACCCGGCGGGGCCTGGCCCGGCAGATCCTGGCGGCGGCCGAGTCGGCTGCCCAGGCCGAGGGATTCGGTGAGTTCGTGCTGATGGCCACCCGTCCGGGCGTTCCGCTGTACCGCGCTCTCGGGTTCGTGGTGGTGGAGGAGACCTCGTTCGCCACGCCCAACGGGGTGCGGCTGGAGTGTGCGGTGATGCACAAGCCGATCGGGTGAGCCCCTATGCTCGCGCGCATGCCTTCCGGTCTTCCGCCTGAGCTGCAGGAACTCTTCTCAGTCCGGCATTCGGCGTTCTGGGTGAGTCAGGGGCCGGCCACCGTTCATCTCTGGCGCTCGCTCCGGGCCGACCGCCTCCGCACCGGCCTGCTTCCGATCCTGCTGGAGAGCGACGACCACGACGTAGACCGTCCGTGGGACACCGGCGAGCTGGAGCCGGGCGACATGAGCAGTCCCGAAGAGCACGACGCGGCCACTCTGCTGGCGCAGTGGTGGGACGAGTACTCCGAAACCGACGAGGACGACGAGGACGACGAGCTGACCGCTCCTTTTGGACGTCGGTGGCCGGGTCTCGTGCCCTCGCAGGTCTTGTCGGTGGATCCGGAAGAGCAGGCGGACCGCTGCGCGGTCCGGATGCTGGCCGAGAAGCCGCATCTGCGGCTGGGACTGGTGGCGGCTGAGCGCAGTGCTGATGCTCCGTCGGTCACGGGCTGGCAGGGCCCGGCCAACTACATCGACGACACGGCCCAGGTCTCGGCCGTTCTGCGCTCGTGGGAGGACCGGTTCGGGGCGCGGCTGGTCGGGATGGGGTTCGCCGATCTCTATGTGAGCGTGCCCGCCCCGCCCGCCAGTCGCGCCGAGGCGCTGCCGATCGCTGCGGAGCACTTCGCGTTGTGCCCCGACAACATCGGGCAGATGGACGGTCTGGCTGCCTACGCGGACGGGCTGGTCGGGGAGTCGCTCTGGTCGTTCTGGTGGGACTGAGATTTCAGCGTAGGGCGGCCAGCCGGGAGCGAACGGTGCGCAGTTGGGCCAGGCGGCGTTCGTAGCCGCCGCCCAGCACCAGCAGCGCCAGCCCGACGATCGCGGCCCAGGCCCACAGCGGCACTGCCTGACCGACTTCCTGCAGCCAGGGCCCGATCAGAATCAACGCCTGGGCCGCCAGCGTCACCGCTCCGCCGATCAGAGGGGCCTGCATCCGCTTGACCGCACCCGCCGCGACGGCCAAGGCCGCTGCGACAAGGACCAGAACGGGCCGGAAGAGGGGGCTTTCGGCCTCACTGAGGGTGGCCAGGAAGCTGGGGCTGAGCAGGAGCAGCAGGCCGGGCCCGACGGTGGGCCAGGAGTGCGCAATGTCGGGCGCGGGCGTGCTCTTCTCGAGGTGCTGGAACCGGTTGAGCCCGAACGTCAGCAGGATCAGCGCGGCCGGGACGGTCCAGGCTTCCAGGGCCGTCAGTGGGATCTGGCGGCCCTGCATCGGGGCCAGTTCGTCCAGGCGGTGCATGGTGCGCAGCAGGGCGGTCGCGACGGCGATGACCATGCCGGTCAATACCAGGGCGCGGGCGAGACCGGGCCGGGTGAGCCGACCGCTGCGCTGGGCGTAGAGCGTGCCCGCCACCAGGAGCCCACCCATCGTCATGAGCAGGATGGGCCGCCAGATCTCGTCGCGGACGCCGACGGCCAGCACACTGGGCACCACGCCGATCAGCAGCGGGCGGGCCAGCACGCCGAGATCCTGGTACCACTGCGGATACGAGCTGGGCTTCGATGTGGCTGTGAGAGAGGGGTTTCGGCGGTGGGCCCAGAGCTGGACCGCCAGCAGGGCGAGGGCCGGCGGCACGGTGTAGGCCTCGACCACCTGCACACCCGCATCGGCCAGGCGCAGCCACGAGGAGCCGGCCAGCAGCAGCCCGGCCAGCCAGCCGATCTCGCTGCGGTCGGGGTTCAAGGCGATCGCCGAGGCCGAGACGCCGAGAATGAGCAGGGTCAGCCAGACCCGCTCGGTGTCGGCGTCTCCGCTCAGGGTCACCGAGACGGCGATCAGACCGGCTGCCAGCAGACCGATTTCGGCGCCGATCCGACGCTGTTTCCAGCGGGGGGCGTCGGCCCGGTCGCTGACCAGGCCAACGGTGACGGCCGCAGTGCCCACGGCGGTCGAGAGCGACCAGATCAGGCCGTTCGAGATGGTGTCCGGGTTCCAGACCTCGGCGCAGGTGGCGGCCAGGAAACCGAGCAGGGGAGTGCTCAGGCCGGCGAACAGTTGCGGCAGCTGCGGATAGGCGGTCGCGAGGGCGGCCCGGATGAACAGTACGCCGCTCAGGGCGATGACCAGGGCGACCAGGATCAGGGCGGGCCGGGTGACGGCCGGTAGTTGGTCGGGGTCGGAAACGGCGGTGAAGTAGCCGATTCCGAGTGCCACGAGACCGGGTGCGGTGGCGATCAGCCGGTCGAGAGGGCTCCAGTCGGCCCGGCCCGGGCGCCGGGGGATCGGCAGGCGGGCAATCGTGAGCAGTGCTGCCACCCCCGAACCGCTGATCAGAGCGGTCCAGATCACGGACGTCCTCTGGTCGGCTCCGAGCTGTTCGATCAGGACGGCCAGGGCGACCGGGAACAGAATGGCCGCCAGCAGGGCCAGGGCGGCGCGGCCGATCCGGGTGTTCTCGTCGGTGCCGGGGAAGCGGCGTCGGGCTCCCAGCACCGCTACCGCGGCGAGCAGCGTTACGGCGCCCGGCAGTTGCTCGGTGCCCCAGGCCAGGATCACCGCGAGCGTGCCGGTGAGGACGGCGGCGGTCCAGGTCAGTGGGGGCTGCCACCTGCGCAGGGCCAGCGCGACCGCAACGAACGAAAGGACGAGTAGCGCGGCGACGCCGGCGGCAACGGGGGCTGCGGGGGTGAGGGCCACCAGAACGACTGCGGACGCCGCGAGGGGGAGCGGAAGGCGGTTGAGCAGCCGGTGCACGCGTTTGGGCCAGGGGCCCGAGGGCCAGGCCTGGCCGCGGCCGACCACCCAGCCGACCGCGATGATCACGGCCAGGCCGGCCAGGACGCTCAGCCAGTGACGGGTGAGGTCGGGCTGCTGGGCGCCGATGTCGCCCAGTCTGGTGCCCGCGTCGTGGGCGCGGGCGCTGGTGGGGATCGGGCGCAGGAGGTGCCAGGCGGTCAGGGTCAGGGTGGGCAGGGCGATCAGGCCGTAGGTGGCGAGGGCGCCGATGGCGGCCGCGGTGCGGCGCAGGGCTGCCTCGGGGTGGGGCCTGAGGAAGGTGAAGGGGATCAGCAGCAGGCCGGCCTCGACGACGACCGGGATGAGCGTGGTCACGCCGTGCAGCGAGAGTGCTTCGGCGACGGCGCCGCCACCCACCGCGGCGGCCGCGACGATCGAGACGCCGGCGGCCAGGGACCAGGCCCTGTTGAGTGCGTGAGGGCTGGGCGGCGGGCTCGCGTTGGTGGGTTGCGGCTTGTTTGAGGACGGCGTGTGGGCCAGAGGGCGGTCGGCCCAGGTCTGTGCGGCGAGGGCTGCGGTGACGGCGACTGCTCCGAGAGCTGCGGTGGTGAGCTCGGGCAGACCCAGCCAGGACGGCACGGTGGCGGCGGCCAGCATGAGCGCGGCCGTGATCCGCGCGATGATGCGCTCGTTCTGCCAGGTCGGCGGCAGGGTGCGGCGGCAGAGGGTGACCAGGGCGCCGGCGATCAGGCCGAGCTGCCAGGTGTCGACGAGGTCGTGGGTGAGCTGGGCGGTCAGGAAGTAGGCGCCCAGCGGTAGCAGGAGGGCGCTGGCGTGGGTGCCCGCGCGCACCTTGGTGGTCCGGCCCCAGGTCTCGAGCAGCAGGCCCACCACCACCAGGGCGCTGCCGGTGTAGAGCACCACGTCGGGCTCGTCGGCGCCGAGGAGCCCGGTGCTGCGGACGGCCCAGGTGTCACCGAGCAGCAGGACGACGGCCAGGGCCCCGACTGCTTCGGCGGTCTCGGGCAGGCGCGGTCGCAGCCAGGTGGCGGTGCCGAGGGCGGCCAGGGTGACCCCACCGATCACGGCCGCCCGGCCGGCCAGGGGCATGCTCTGCCAGGAGAAGATCAGGAACCCGATGGCGGCCACGGCCAGCAGCAGGGCGCCCGCGCCGACCAGGATCGTGTTGACGCTGAGCCAGGACGGGGTGGCGCGTTCGGGACCGCGGTCGGGCCAGGGCGGCTGGACCGGGCCGGGCGGTGGTGGTGGGCTGGGGACGGGCGGTGCGCCGGGGCTGGGAGCCGCGCTCGCCGGCGTCCTCAGTTCTGCTCTTGGCTCTGTTCTTGCTCGGGCCGCCTGCGCACGCAGGAACTGCAGCGCCACTTCGCGTTGGTCGAGGGCCTCGGCGGCGACCCGGCTCATCGTCTGCACCCGGGCCGCCTCGGGCCCGGACAGGTCGATCCCGCAGACCGGGCACCGGGGGCCGGTCAGTGCGGCCGCGCAGTTGGGGCAACGCGAGAGGTCCACGAGCAGGCGGCGCAGTTCTGGGAGCGCGCCGATCACCCTTGGGCCCGGACCGGGCTGTCCCCCCACGTCGAAACTCATGCGGTGATTATTGCGATCACTCCGTCTGCGCGGTCAGCCCGGCCTTCTCGATCGCCGCCACGGCCGCTGCCTCGTCGTTGTCCGAGGAGTCGCCGGTGATGCCTACCGCCCCGATCAGCGCACCCTCGGCGTCGCGCACCAGTACCCCGCCGGGCACCGGGATCAGGGCGCCGCCGACGGCCGAGGTGACCGCGGCGACGAAGTACGGCTGGTTCTCGGCCCGGGCCATCAGGGCCCGGGAGCCCAGCCCCATCGAGATCGCACCGTGGGCCTTGCCGAAGGCGATGTCGAAGCGCCGGTTCGACGCGCCGTCCTCCCTTTCGGCGGCCAGCACGTGCCCTCCGGCGTCGAGCACCACGACCGTGAGCGGTTGCAGGCCGGCCTCGCGGGCGTGGGCCCGGGCAGCGGCGATGATCGTGCGGGCGGTTTCCAGGGGCAGTGCGGTCATGTCCGGAATTATGTAACTATGGGCGCGCGCTCACCATCGATTTTGTGATCGGAAGGCGGCCAACGGCATGGGGTCCACCTCACCAGAAGCACTCACGGCCGCCCTGAGGGCAGATCCGGTGCCAGGAGCCGGTCCGGTGCACTGTGCCACGGTGGAGGTCGACGGGCGGCGGGTCGCCGTGGTCAGTCTCGGCCGGCCGGAGCGTCACAATGCGCTCGACCTGGCCGCCTGGCACGAGATCGCCCGTCTGGCGGGCGAATTTGCCCAGGACCGGGCGCTGCGGGCGGTCGTGGTGCGAGGCTGCGGTGGGCGGGCGTTCAGTGCGGGGGCCGACATTGCCGAGTTCCCGTCCCGCCGGATCGGCGCCGGAGTGGCCGACGGCTACAACGAATCGGTCGCCCGGGCGCTGGCTTCCGTCGCTGCCGTGCCGGTTCCGGTGATCGCGATGGTGCAGGGGCTGGCCGTTGGTGGCGGCTGCGAGCTGGCCGCGGCCTGTGACGTGCGCCTGGCCACGGTCGGCTCGCGCTTCGGCATTCCGGCCACCCGCTTGGGAGTCACCCTGGGCCTGACCGAGACCCGGGCCGTGAGCCGGGCGATCGGCGCCGCGAACCTGAAATATCTTCTGTTCAGCGGTGCTCTGATCGATGCGCGGCAGGCCCTGGCCTGGGGGCTGGTGCAGCAGGTGGTCGAGGAGGAGGGCGTCGTGGAGGTCACCGCTGCCCTGGTGCAGTCGATCTGCCTGGGCTCCGAGGTCAGTGTGCGGGCGGCCAAGCAGGTCACCGACCTGGCCGGGGCCGATCCGTCGGCCACCGAGCAGCACGAACTGCTGCGCGCGCTGCACGAAGAGGCCTATGACGGGCCGGATCTGCGCGAGGGCGTGGCGGCCTTCACCGAGCGCCGGCCGCCGGTGTTCCGGGCCGGAAGGTCGTAGCGGTGGCGGCCCTGACCGGCCTGAAAGTGCTGGATCTGAGCCGTTACCTGTCCGGGCCCACGCTCACCATGCTGCTGGCCGACCTGGGCGCCGACGTGATCAAGGTGGAGGCCCTGCCGGCCGGCGACCCGGCCCGGGAGTCCGGGCCGTTCCACGGCGACGAGAGCGTGTACTACATGGCCTCCAATCGCAACAAGCGTTCGCTGGCGGTCGATCTGCGCTCGCCCGAAGGCATCGACCTGGTGCGTGAGCTGGCCGATCGTAGCGATGTGTTCGTGCAGAACTTCCGCCCGGGCACGGCCGCCCGGATGGGCCTGGGGTCCGAGGTGCTGCGGGAGCGTAACGAGCGGCTGATCTACGTGGACATCAGCGGTTTCGGTCAGCGCCCACCCGGTCAGGCCCTGCCCGGGTTCGACCAGACCGCGCAGGCCATGTCCGGGCTGATGAGTGTCACCGGCACCGAGCAGACCGGCCCGCTGCGGGTCGGTATCGCGGTCAGTGACTCGGCCACCGGGGTTTTCGCGGCGGTGGGTGTGCTTGCGGCGTTGCACGAGCGTGAGCGCACGGGTCGGGGAGCGGTGGTCGAGTCGTCGCTGATGGAGTCGACGCTGACGCTGATGTCGTACCAGGCGCAGAAGTATCTCAGTCTCGGCGTCGTGCCCATCCAGGACGGCAACGACCATCCGATCATCTTCCCTCAGGGCACCTTTCGCACTCGGTCCGGTTCGATCACCCTGGCCTGCGGCAACGACCGGATGTGGCGGCGTCTGTGCGGTGTGCTCGACCTGGAAGAGCTGGTGGGGCAGCCGGAATATGCCGACAATGCTGCGCGGATGGCCAACCGGGGGCAGTTGCGGCGGCTGATCGAGCAGCGTCTGGCCGCCCGGCCCGCCGAGGAGTGGATCGAGCTGGCCAATCAGGCGGGGGTGCCGTGCGGTCCGGTGCTCGACGTGGGGGAGGCGCTCGATCATCCGGTCACCGCCGGACTGGACATGGTGCAGACGGTGCAGCACGAATCCCTGGGCGAGATGCGGGTTCTGGGGCAGGCGGTCAAGGTCGAGGGCAGTGAGCAGGGCTGGCTGCGGCACCCGGCGCCGGTGCTGGGGCAGCACACCGCCGAGATCCTGGGCGAGCTGGGGCTCGACGGTGACCGGATTGAAGCCTTGCGGCAGGCCGGGGTGGTGGCGGGTTAGATTTTGAGGGTGGCGTCGGCCAGCTCGGGCCAGTTGTCCCGGGTGCCTTCCCGGCTGACTTCGGCGTAGCGGGCCTCGCCGAGCCGGGTGCGGGCGGTCTGTTCGATCCGGGTCACGTCGGGATGTTCCACGTAGGGCAGGCCGCGCAGCGCGGCGCTGGCCGCGAGCAGTCGGGCGGCCTGCTCGTCGTCGCGTTGCTGCTGGGCCAGGTCGGCGAGGCCGACGAGGACCTGGGCGATCGTGAGCGGGTAGCCGGCCTCGTTCGCCGCCTCGTAGGCCAGCTTCCGGTGCCTTCCCGCCTCGGCCCGGTCGTCGGTGAGGTAGGCCAGCAGGTCGTGGCGTACCGCGCGGAACTCGGCCCGCCCGGCCTCTTCGCCGAGCACGGCGGCGGCCCGGTCGAGCTGGCGGCGGGCCTCGGGCGCGTTGCCGGTGCTGCGGGCCAGTTCGGCCTCCACGATGGCCAGTTCGGAGAGGGCGACCGACCAGGTGGCCTGCTCGGCGAGGTGGTGGGCGTGGGCCAGGGCAGCCGTACTCGCCTCGATGTCGCCGTTCAGCCAGTACAGGTGGGCCTGGCGGGCGCGCAGCGCGATGACGTCTTCCAGGGCGCCGAGCTCGGTGACCGCCCGGATGGCCTGCTCGTAGTGTTCGCAGGCGCTGAGCCGGTCTCCGCGCAGGGCCAGGCGGGCGGCCAGTTCGGTGTGGGCGAAGGAGATTCCGAACCGTTCGCCGAGGGCCTGGAACTGCTCGAGGGCGGTGTGCAGGAAGGTGTCGGCCTCGGTGCCGCTGTGGCCCATCACCACCCGGACCTTGCCCAGGTGCAGCTGGGCCAGGGCGGCGACCCACGGGTCCTCGCTGTCGAGCAGGGGTTCGAAGGCGGACAGGTAGGCGCCCGGGTCGGTGAGCATGCGGTGCAGCGGGGCGACCAGGCCCAGCAGCGGGTCGGGCTGCGGGATGCGCCGGGTGAGCTCGTAGGCCTGCTCGATCCACTCGGCCGCGTCGCGCTCGTCGCCCCGCCCGGAGTTCAGGAACATCACCACCAGGGCGCTGAGCATGGCCCGGGTGGGGGCGGGCACCTCGCCGGGGATCCGGCTGGCGGCCACCACCAGTTCGTTGCCCTCGGCCTTGTGCCCGGCCAGCCACCAGTACCAGCCGGCGGAGGCGGCCAGGCGCATGGCCCCGGCCGCGTCCTGGGCGCTCACTGCCGCGCGCACGGCGGCGCCGAGGTTGTCGTGCTCATCGTGCAGGCGGGCCAGCCAGGTGAGCTGTTCGGCCCGGCGCAGGTGGGGCTGCGCGGTCTCGGCCAGGTCGGTGAAGAAGGCCAGGTGGGCGCGGCGGGCAGACTCCGCCTCGCCCGCCTCGGTGAGCCGCTGGGCCGCGTACTCGCGGATGGTGCCCAGCATCCGGTAGCGCGGCGCGCCCTCGCCGAGGGCCACCAGCAGCGACTTCTCGGTCAGGGCGGTGAGCAGGTCGAGGGCTTGTGCTGACGGGGCCAGGACGGCTTCGGCGGCCTCCAGGCTCACGCTGCCGGAGAACACCGAGAGCCGGCGCAGCATCAGGCGTTCGTCGTCGCTGAGCAGTTGCCAGCTCCAGTCGATCACCGCGTGCAGGGTGCGGTGGCGCGGAAGGGCGGTGCGACTGCCGCCGGTGAGCAGTCGGAACCGGTCGTTCAGGCGCAGGGCGAGCTGGTCGGGCGTCATCGTGCGCAACCGGGCCGCGGCCAGTTCGATCGCCAGCGGGATACCGTCGAGCGCGCGGCAGATCCCGGCCAGGACCTCAGCGGTGCCCTCGTCAAGGGCCAGGTCGCTGCGTACCGCGCGGGCCCGGTCGAGCAGCAGACGCACCGCGGGGGAGGCCTCGATCTGCCCGGCACCGGCCTCGGGATCCGGCACCGCCAGCGGCAGGACCGGCCAGAGCACCTCACCGGTGATGCCGAGCGGTTCGCGGCTGGTGACCAGGATCCGCAGCTGCCGGCACTCGCCCAGCAGCCGGTGGGCGAAGGTGGCCGCGGCCTCGATGACGTGCTCGCAGTTGTCCAGCACCAGCAGCATCTCGCGTTCGCCGACCACGGCCACGACCCGCTCGGTGAGGGTGGTCTCGGAGGGTTCGGCGAGCAGCGTGTCGCGCGGGCCGAGGGCGGCCAGGGCGGCCTGGGCCACGTCGCCGCCGGCGCTGGTGGAGGCGAGCTCGACCAGCCAGGCGCCGTCCTTCCAGGCCGAGGCGTGGGCCCGCGCGGATTCCGTGGCCAGCCGGGTCTTTCCGCACCCGCCGGGCCCGATCAGGGTGACCAGCCGGGACTCGCCGAGCAGGTCGCCGATCCGGCCGACCTCGGTCTCGCGGCCGACGAAGCTGGTGAGTTCGGAGCGCAGGTTGTGCGCGCGGGGCCGGGCCGGCGGGGCCGGGGCCCGCAGCAGCGACAGGTGCAGCTCGGACAACTCGGCCGACGGGTCGGCCCCCAGCTCCTCGGCCAGGGCCCGCCGGGTGCGCCCGAACACCGCGAGGGCCTCGTTCGCCCGGCCGGTGCCGGCCAGGGCCCGCATCAGCGTGGCCACCAGGCGCTCGCGCAGCGGGTGGGCGGCGGCCAGGTCGTTCAGCCGGGGCAGGATCTCTGCGCCGCGCCCCAGAACGACCTCGGCCTCGGCCCATTCCTCGGCGGCGGTGAGATGCAGTTCGGTGAGGTGCGCGACCGCGGCCTCGAAGGCCGGGCTGTCCTGCAGGCCGACCTCGGCCAGGGGAGCGCCCTTCCACAGCGGCAACGCCTGCCGGAGCAGTTCGGTGCGCAGGACCGGATCGCTGGTGCGAGAACGGCTCTGGAGAATGAGCTGCTCGAACCGGACGGCGTCGACCTGCTCGGGGGCGACGGCCAGCCGGTACCCCTCGGGCAGGCCCTCGACCAGCCCTTCCGGAAGGGCCTTGCGCAGCCGGGAGACCAGGCGCTGCAGGGCGTTGGTGGCCTCGGCGGGCGGGTTCTCGCCCCAGATCCAGTCGATCAGTGTGCTCTTGGTGACCAGCTGGCCCGGCCGCAGGGCCAGGGCCGCCAGCAGCGCACGCAGACGGGCCCCCGGCACATCGGCCGGGGTGCCCGTGTCGGTGCGGAGTTCGAACGTGCCCAGCAGCAGGATCTGCACGCGCCGAGTTTGCCACGTTCTGAGATGAATCAGGCCCGCCGGCCGTAGTTCGCCCGGGCCCAGAAGAAGCTGACCAGGATGATGGCCACCGACCAGGCGATGGTGGCGAAGGTCTGGCCGGTGTCGGGGGTCCCGGTCAGGAAACCCCGCACCGACTCGATGATCGAGGTGAAGGGCTGGTACTCGGCGAACTGCCGGATGCCGGTGCCCATCGCCTCGGCCGGGACGATCGCGCTGCTGAAGAAGGGCAGCATGATCAGCGGCACGACGGTGAACGCGGCGGTCTCCGGGCTCTTGGCGAAGAGGCCGAGGGCGACGGTGAGCCAGCTGACCGCGAACACCACCAGTGCCAGCACCCCGAGCACGCCGAGCCACTCGGCCGCCGAGGCCTGCGGGTCGAAGCCCATCAGGAAGGCGACGGCGAAGATCGCGGCCAGGGCCAGCCCGGTGCGCAGCACGGTGGAGAAGACGTGCCCGGTCAGCACCGCGCTGCGGGAGACGTCCATGACCTTGAACCGGTTGATCACGCCGGTGGTCATGTCCGAGTTGACCGCCATCACGGTGGCGCTGAGCCCGTAGACGATGGCCAGCATCAGCATGCCGGGGGTGGCGTAGTCGACGTAGTCGGCCCCGCCCACGTCGAAGGCGTCACCGAAGACGTAGACGAACATCAGCATCAGGATGATCGGGAAGAGGATCGCGTTGAAGACCGCGACGGGGTTGCGCACGGTGTGGCGGAGGTTGCGGCGCAGCATGACCACGGAGTTGCTGTTCATCGGGCTTCGGTCTCCTCGGTAGCGGTGGTGGACTGGCCGGTCAGGGCCAGGAAGACGTCGTCGAGGTCGGGCAGCCGCACGGTGAACTCCTCGACCGGCACGGCGTACTCGTCGAGCCGGTCCAGCAGGCTGCGCAGCGAGCGCACCCCGCCGTCGCTCGGCACCCGCAGGATCAGGTTGTCCGGGTCGGGGGTGGCCTCGGGCAGCACCCGCGCGGCGGCCTCCAGGCCCGCGATCTCGGCGAGGCGCAGTTCCACGTGCCCGCCGGGGATCTGGCGCTTCAGCTCCTCGGGGCTGCCCTGGGCCACCAGGCGGCCCTGGTCGAGCACGGCGATCCGGTCGGCGAGCCGGTCCGCCTCCTCCAGGTACTGGGTGGTGAGGAAGATGGTCATGCCGTCGTTCACCAGGTCCCGCACGATCTGCCAGAGCATCCGCCGGCTGCGCGGGTCCAGCCCGGTGGTCGGCTCGTCGAGGAACAGCACCTGCGGCCGGCCCACCAGGGTCATCGCCAGGTCGAGCTTGCGGCGCATGCCCCCGGAGTAGGTGGAGGCCCGCCGGTCGGCGGCCTCCTCCAGGTCGAAGCGCTGCAGCAGCGGCCCGATCGGCTCGGACCCGCGCCGGCCCAGCAGGTCGGCCATCATCTGCACGTTCTCGCGGCCGGTGAGCAGTTCGTCGACCGAGGCGAACTGGCCGGTGACGCCGATCGCCGAGCGCACCCGGCGGGCCTCGGAGGCCACGTCGAAGCCGGCCACCCGGGCGCTGCCGCCGTCCAGCCGCAGCAGCGTGGTCAGCACGTTCACGGTGGTGGTCTTGCCCGCCCCGTTCGGGCCGAGCAGCGAGAACACCGAGCCGGCGGGGACCTCGAAGTCGATCCCCTCCAGCACGGCCTTGTCCTTGTAGGCCTTCCTCAGTCCGGAGGCCTCGATCGCGGTGTTCGTCATGGCTTCAATCTGGAGGTGGGCGCTGACACGCCCCTGACACGAGCCGCCCGTGCCCTGACACGGGCGGCTGTCGCTCAGCCCCAGCCCGGCACGACGAAGACCAGCCAGCTCACCACCGGGGCGATCAGGACCATCGAGAAGCCCCACTGCAGCAGGCGCCGGTACACCAGGTCGCGTTCGTCGTCCGGGGCGTTGGCCACCACCAGGGCGCCGCTGGTGGAGAACGGGCTGGAGTCGACCACCGACGAGGAGATCGACAGGGCGATGATCATGCCGACCGCGCCCACCTCACCGGCCAGCAGGAACGGCACCGCCAGCGGGATCAGCGCCCCGAGAATGCCGGTGGTGGAGGCGAAGGCGGACACCGAGGCGCCGATGAAGCAGATCAGCAGGGCCGCGACCAGCGGGGTGCCGACGTCGGCGACGCCCTCGCCCAGCCAGTCGATCGTGCCCAGCCGCTCCATCATCGAGACGTAGGTGACGATGCCGCAGACCAGCAGCACGGTCGGCCAGGCGATCGCGCTGACCGCGCTCTTGTTGCTCGAGGGGCACAGGATGGTCACCGCGACCGCCACCACCAGAGCGGTGAAGCCGACGTCCTGGTCGAACACCAGCACGGCCACCGCCAGCCCGAGCATGCCGAGCAGGGTGATCAGGCGGTTGCGGTCCAGATCGGTGTGCCCGGTACGGGGTGGCGAGGCCACCGTGGTGGTCTGCACGGCGGTGGTGCTGGCCCGGTCTCCGCGGCGGTCGGGTGGCGTAGTTGCTGCCGTGGGCGGGTTTTCGGGGCTTCCTGGGCTTCCGGGGCTTTCGGTCGAATTGAGGACGCCGTCGCCCAGGTCGCGCTGTCCGAGCAGTTTGCGTCCGCCGAAGAGGATGAAGACCACCACTCCGAGGACGACGTTGAAGACCAGGGAGGACAGGAACAGTGCGGTCGGGTTGCCGGGAAGGTCGTTGCGCTCGACCACGCCGTTGACGATGCTGCCGAAGATGCTGATCGGGGAGAACCCGCCGGCGCTGGCCCCGTTGATCACCATCAGGCCCATCAGGACCGGCGAGATGGAGTACCGCTTGGCGAAATTCATGCCGATCGGCGCAATGATGGCCACCGCCGCGGGCACCACCGCGCCGACCGCGGTGAGCGCGCCGGTCACGGCGAACATCACCCAGGGGATCAGCGCCACCCGGCCGCGCACCGACTGCACCGCCTTCTCCACCAGCCAGTCGACCGTGCCGTTCTCCTTGGCCAGGGCGAACAGGTAGGTGACGCCGACCAGGATCACGAACAGGTCGGCCGGGAAGCCGCTGAGCACCGCGTCCAGGTCCTCGTCCAGCAGTTGCGGCCCGACGATGAACGCGGCCACCAGGGCCAGGGCCCCCATGTGCACCGGCAGCACGGTGGCCACCAGGAACACCAGGGCCAGAACGAGTATCGAGATGAGCTCTTCGGACACGGCGGCTCCCGCTGACGTCATCGACAGGGTGGACGGATGCTTCCCGGAGCTGAGTTCCACGTGACGGAATCGACGTTCGTGTACCTTTTGCACCATCACGTGTAACGCAGGTCACGTCAAGCCCTAACTAGGAGGTCCTGCGATGGGGCGTCACTTCCTGCAGATCCCTGGCCCGACGAACTGCCCGGACGAGGTACTGCGCGCACTGGCGGCCCCGACCATCGACCACCGCGGCCCGGAGTTCCAGGCCCTGGGCAGACGCGTTCTGGAGGGCATCCGCCCGGTCTTCGGCACCGGCAACCCGGTGGTGATCTACCCCGCCTCCGGCACCGGTGCATGGGAGGCCGCGCTGGTCAACACCCTCAGCCCGGGCGATCGCGTACTGTGCTTCGAGACCGGCCATTTCGCCACCCTCTGGCAGAAGATGGCCACCGAACTGGGCCTGGTGGTCGACTTCGTGCCCGGCGACTGGCGGCACGGGGTCGACCCGGCCCAGGTCGAGGAACGGCTCGGCGCCGACCCGGCAGGTGAGATCAAGGCGGTCTGCTGCGTGCACAACGAGACCTCCACCGGGGTCACCAGCCGGATCGCCGAGGTGCGGGCGGCGATCGACCGCACCGGCCACCCCGCCCTGCTGTTGGTCGACACCATCTCCTCGCTCGCCTCGATCGACTACCGCCACGATGAGTGGGGGGTGGACGTGACGGTGGCCGGCTCGCAGAAGGGCCTGATGCTGCCGCCCGGGCTGAGTTTCAACGCGATCAGCGACAAGGCGCTGGCCGCCTCCGAGCACGCCGGGCTACGCCGGTCCTACTGGGACTGGCGCCCGATCCTCGAGACGAACGCCAACGGGTTCTTCCCCTACACACCCGCCACCAACCTGCTCTACGGTCTCGAGGCGTCGCTGAAGCTGCTGCGTGAAGAGGGCCTGAAGAACGTGTTCGCCCGCCACGACCGGCACGCCCGGGCCACCCGCGCCGCCGTCCGGGCCTGGGGCGGCGGGCTGGAGATGCTGTGCCAGGACGAGCGGGAGTACTCGTCCTCGCTCACCGCGATCCTGGTGCCCGAGCAGTTCGACGCCGACGAGATCCGGCGCATCATCCTGCAGCGGTTCGACATGTCCCTGGGGGCAGGCCTTTCCAAGGTCGCCGGCAAGGTCTTCCGGATCGGGCACCTGGGCGCCTTCGAGGACCTGACCCTGATCGGCACGCTGGGCGGCGTGCAGATGGGGCTGCAACTGGCCGGGGTGCCGATCGACACCGGGGGAGTGAACGCGGCCCTGGAGTCGCTGAGGGACGAGAGCCAGTGACGGCTGGCCTGGCCGAGCGGCTCAGCGCCGAGATCGCCGGCGAGGTGCGCTTCGACGACTACAGCCGCCACCTCTTCTCCCGCGACGCCAGCATGTACGCGATCACCCCGCTCGGCGTGGTCTTCCCGCGTTCGGTGGAAGACGTGTGCGCGGCGGTGCGGATCGCGGGGGAGTTTGGGGTGCCGGTCACCGCTCGCGGGGCGGGTACCAGCCTGGCCGGCCAGACCGTAGGGGCGGGCCTGGTGCTGGACTTCTCCAAGCACCTGGACCAGATCGTCTGGATCGATCCGGAGCGGCGCCGGGCCCGGGTCGAGGTCGGAGTGGTGCAGGACCAGCTGAACCAGGCCGCCGCCCCGTTCGGGCTGATGTTCGGCCCGGACACCTCCACCAGCAACCGGGCCACCATCGGCGGCATGATCGGCAACAACTCCGCAGGCAGCGGATCGCTGCGCTACGGCATGACGATCGACCACGTGCGGGCACTCGACGTGGTGCTCAGCGACGGCTCGACGGCCCGGCTCGAGCCCGGGCGCCTCAGCCAACCGGGACGGGAATCACTGGAAGCCCGGCTGTACGAGGAGCTTCCGAAGATCCTGCAGGTCAATGCCGATGCGATTGTGAACGGCTTCCCGCCGTTCTGGCGCCGGGCCTGCGGCTACCGCCTCGACCGGCTGGTCCAGGAGTTCGACCTGGCCAAGTTCGTGGTGGGCAGCGAGGGCACCCTGGTGGTGGTCACCCACGCCGAGGTGGACCTGGTACCCCGGCCCGCGGTGACCATGTTCGCGGTCGGCCACTTCGACACCACCCAGAAGGCGATCGAGGCCACCGCCGACGCCCTGAGCTGCGAACCCGCCCAGGTCGAGCTGATGGACAAGACCATCCTCGACCTGTCCCGCCAGAAGATCGAGTACGCCGACCTGGGCGAGCATCTCGTCGGTGACCCGGCGGCTCTCTTGTTCGTCTCGTTCGCCGGGGACGAGGCGTCCATCGTTCGATCGAAACTGCAGGCTCTGGTGAGCCTGTGGGCCGAGAACGGGCACGGCTACCACACGCTGCAGCTGGAGACCGCCGCCGAGCAGAAGGCGTTGCTCAAGGTGCGCAAGTCCAGCCTCGGTCTGCTGATGGCCGCCAGCGAGGGCTCGAACCGGCCGCTGGCCTTCGTGGAAGACACGGCCGTGCCGCCGCAGCGGCTGGCCGAGTACACCGCGCGGTTCGCCGAGGTGCTCGACGAGTACGGGATGCGGGCCGGGTTCTACGGCCACTGCTCGGTCGGCTGCCTGCACATCCGGCCGTTCGTCGACCTCTCCCGGCCCGACGAGATCGCCCGGATGCGCGCGGTGGCCGAGCGGATCAAGGATCTGGTGCGCGAGTTCGGCGGGGTCAACTCCAGCGAGCACGGCGACGGCCTGGCCCGCAGCGAGTTCAACCGCGAACTCTTCGGCGACGAGCTGTACGAGGCAATGCGTTCGGTCAAGCGGCTTTTTGATCCGAAGGGCATTTTCAACCCGGGCAAGATCGTGGATGCGCCGCCGATGACCGACCACCTGCGGGACGCGGCCCTGCCTCCGGCCCCGGAACTGCGCACCCGGCTGCAGTTCGACGTGGTCGGCGGCATGCGGGGAGCGGCCGACCGGTGCATGAACATCGGCCTGTGCCGCAAGAGCACCACCGGCGCGATGTGCCCCTCGTACATCGCCACCCGCGACGAGGAACACGCCACCCGGGGCCGGGCCAATGCGCTGGTCAAGGCGCTGTCGGAACCGGATCCGGCGGCGGCGCTGGGCGACGAGCGGCTGCACGAGATCCTCGACCTGTGCCTGATGTGCAAGGCCTGCAAGGCCGAGTGCCCGTTGGGGGTGGACATGGCCAAGCTGAAGAGCGAGACCTTGTCGCACTACCACGAGCAGCACGGAATTCCTTTCCGCAGCAGGCTGTTCGCCTCGATCCGGCGGTTGAACCGGCTGGGGTCGGCCTTCGCGCCGTTGGCCAATCTGGGTGGGCTGAGCCGGCCGCTGGTGCGTCTGGCCGGGATCTCGCCGCAGCGTCCTTTACCCAAGTTTCGCTTCCGCAATCTGAAGCGCTGGTACGCAACCCGGCCGCGTCCGTCCAAAAGCTCTGAGGGGGTGGTGAATTTCCTGGCCGATTCGTTCACCACCTACACCGAGCCGCAGATCGGTCAGGCTGCGATCACCCTGCTGGAAAAGTCCGGCTGGCAGGTATCGCTCGCCGATGCGGGATGTTGCGGCCGGTCGGCGCTCTCGAAGGGAATGGTGAAAGACGCCCAGGCCAAGGCCGCCTCGATGGCGCACACGCTGGCCGCCGGCACCGGCCCGATCGTCGGCTGTGAACCCTCGTGCCTGTTCACGCTGCGGGACGAGCACGTGAGCCTGCTGCCCGGCGATCCGGACGTGGTGTCGGTGGCCGGGCGGGTGCGGCAGGTCGAGGAGCTGCTCACCGAGGCGATCGATGAAGGACGGTTGCGGCTGGCTCCGGATTCCTGGCTCGCCGGGCGTCGCATCCTGTTTCACGGCCACTGCCACCAGAAGGCCGAGGTCGGCACTGCGGCCACGATGGCCCTGCTGAGGCGCATTCCGGGCGCCGAGGTGGTGGAGCTGGACGCGGGCTGTTGCGGGATGGCCGGCTCGTTCGGCTACGAGGCCGAGCACTACGAACTGTCCATGAAGGTGGGCGCAGATCGGCTGTTCCCGGCGATCGAGGCCGAGGACGAGCTCACCGTGGTGGCGGCCACCGGTACGTCGTGTCGGGAGCAGATCTTCCACGGAACCCGCCGTACGGCCTGGCATCCGGTCGAACTGGTGGCCGAAGCCCTCAGCGGCTGAGGGCGGTGCGCACCAGGGCGGCCACCGTCTGCGAGCGGCTGTGGGCCGGCCAGGCGATGACGTTGGTGACCGGCGCGGCGTCGGTCACCGGCACCGAGGCCAGCCCGGCGGCCGTGGGCAGGCAGGATTCGCAGATCACGGCGCTGGCTCGGCCCAGCGAGACCAGCTGCAGCAGTTGCAGCTGGTCGCGGATCTGGGGCCCGGGCCCGTCGGGGTAGGTGCCGTCGGCCTGGCGCCAACGGGCCTGCGGCAGGCCGGGAACAGTGTCCATCTCGGCCAGGGTGATGCCTTCGCGGATGCCGTAGGGGTGCCCGCCGGGCAGGATCGCCACCCGGTTCTCGGTGTCGAGCTCTTCGTAGTCCAGCCCGGTGGTGCGGTCGAAAGGCAGCGTGAGCAGGCCGAGGTCGGCGCGGCCGTCGTGCAGCATCGGCTCCGACTCGCCCAGGGCGGCCAGCACCACGTCGACCTTCACGTCGGGGTGTTCGACGGCGAAGGCGTCGAGCAGCTTGGCCAGACGTTCGCTGCCCATACCGGTCTTGGCCACCAGGGTGATCCCGTCGGGCTGGACCCCGGCCCGGCGGGTGCGCCGTTCGGCTGCCTCGACGGCGGTGAGCGCGGTGCGGGCCTCGCGCAGCAGGACTGCTCCGGCCGGGGTGAGCTCGACCGCGCGCCGGTCGCGTTCCAGCAGTTTCGTGCCCAGCCGGCGTTCCAGCTGCTGGATGGCGCGGGAGAGCGGTGGCTGGGCCATGCCGAGGCGCTCGGCGGCCCGGCCGAAGTTCAGCTCCTCGGCCACGGCCACGAAGTAGCGCATCTCGCGAGTCTCCACCGCCGGATCCTAACCTGGGGGCTGATACCTGGTGGGTATGAGCAGGCACCGGAGCGGTCTTGGACCACCCGGGCGGGCGAAACCTAGCGTCCTGGTCATGAGCGAAACGAAGACCGCCCTGGTCACCGGGGCGAACAAAGGCATCGGCTACGAGATCGCCCGGCAGCTGGGCAAGCTGGGGTACCGGGTGGGGGTGGGCTCGCGCGACGGCGAACGCGGGGCCGAGGCGGTGGATCGGCTGAAGGCGGAAGGGCTGGACGTGTTCGCCATCCCTCTCGACGTCACCAGCGACGAGAGCGTTCAGGCGGCCGTGGGCGCCTTCACCGAGCTCGACGTGCTGGTGAACAACGCGGGGATCAATGGTGGGGCGTTCCAGCTGCCGTCCGGGACCGATCTGGAACGGTTCCGCCGGGTGATCGACACCAACGTGTTCGGCGTGATGCGGGTGACCAACGCCTTCCTGCCCCTGCTGCGTCGATCTGCCGCGCCCCGCATCGTCAACCTGTCCACGTCGATGGCCTCGCTGGCGCACCAGCAGGAGGCCTCGATGTACGCCGGGGCGATCGACGGCGCCTACGGCCCGTCCAAGACTCTGCTGAACGCCGTCACGCTGCAGTACGCCCGGGAGTTCGCCGACACGAACATCCTGGTCAACGCGGTCTGCCCGGGCTACGTGGCCAGCGACTTCACCGCCTACCAGGGCTACCGCAGCACCGCCGAGGGTGCGGCCATCGCGGTTCGGCTGGCCACGGTGGCCGACGACGGGCCGCGGGGCGGTTTCTTCAACGAGGAGGGTGCTCTGCCCTGGTGAGCCGGGCCAGGCGCGGGATCATCCGTTCCTCGATGTCGTCGGGCCCGGGGAAGACCCGGGTGGCGGCGCGCTGGTGGGCCAGGCCGTGCAGTCCCAGCCAGAGGGCCACCGCGTCCTTGGCCGGGTCGTCGGAGTCCGAGACGCCGGCCTGCCCCGCCTCGGCCAGAACCTCGGCCAGCAGGCCGAGACTGCCCACCCCCAGGTCTTCCATGTCCTGTGCGGTGACCGAGCTCTGGCCGTCGATCGCGGGCATCCACAGCCCACCGAACAGGGTGCGGTAGCGGGTCGGGTGCTGGGCGGCGAAGGCCAGGTAGGCCCGGCTGATCGCCCACACCTTCTGCTCCGGGTCGCTCGCCTGCTGCGCGGCCTCGCGCAGGGCCTGCTCCAGTTCGGCCAGGCCGTGCTGCACGACGGCCAGCATGATCGCCGGCTGGTCGGCGAAGTGCGCGTAGATCGAGGGGGCGGAGATCCCGGCCTTGCGGGCCACCGACCTGAGGGTGACCGCGCGTTCGTCCTCCGACTCGTCGAGCAGGGCGATCGCCGCGGCCACGATCTCCTCGCGCAGTTTGCGGCCCTCACCTCGGCGGTTACGGGCCCGGGCGGGTTTCGCGGTGTCCATGACGGAAGCTTACAGCCACAAACTTAGGGCCGTAAGCTTGCATGTGTTAACTAACGCGCGTAATGTCATGGCCATGGAGATCAGCGCAGTCAAGGAGTCAGTCATGAGCGGCGTGAGCGGGACGAGCACCGTCACCACCGAGGTCGTGATGCCCGGCCCGATCGAGCCCGCGGGTCTGCAGGTGCAGGCTCGTGACCTGCCCGCACCCGCCGCCGGGCAGGTGCTGCTGCGGATGGAGGCCACCGGGGTCTCCTTCGCCGAGCAGCAGATGCGCCGCGGCCGCTACTACGACCAGCCCACCTTCCCGTTCGTGCCGGGCTACGACGTGGTCGGCACCGCGGTGGCGGTCGGCCCGAGGGTTGCGGCCGAGACGGTCGGCCGGCGCTTCGCCGCCATCACCAAGATCGGAGGCTGGGCCAGTCACCTGCTGATCGAGGCGGCCGACCTGATGCCGGTGCCCGAGGGCCTCGACCCGGCCGAGGTGGAGACGCTGATCATCAACGGCATCACCGCCTGGCAGATGCTGCACCGCACCGCCAAGGTCCGCCCCGGCGGCACGATCGTGGTGCTCGGCGCCAACGGAGGTGTCGGGTCGGTGCTGGTGCAGATCGCCCGCGCGGCGAACATGACGGTGATCGGTACCGCCGCGGCCCGCCACCACGACGCGGTGCGGGCCCTGGGGGCCACCCCGGTCGACTACCGGGACGCGGACGCCTACGAGCAGATCCGGGCCCTGGCCCCCGAAGGGGTGGATGCGGTGTTCGACCACATCGCCGGCGAGAACCTGGTCAAGTCGTGGAAGCTGCTGCGCAAGGGCGGCTACCTGTGCGTGTACGGCAACGCCGCCACGGTGAACGACGAGGGCGGCAACTTCTGGCCCACCATGGCGCTGGTCAGCAGGCTCATGCTGTGGAACTACCTGCCCAACCGCCGTGGGGCCAGCTTCTTCAGCATCTGGGCGGGTAAGACGATCACCCCCAAGGCCTTCCGGGCCCGCCGTCGTGAAGACCTGGCCCAGCTACTGCAGTTGCTGGCCGACCAGGAGGTAAAGCCGCAGATCGCCGCGCGGTTCCCGCTCTCGGCGGCCACCGACGCCATGCTGCTGGCCGAGTCGCGCACGGTGATGGGCAAGGTCGTGCTCACTCCCGACGCGTGAGGTTCTGCAACCGGCAGAACCCGGTTGCCTACGAGCAGAACCATTGGCCAGAGGACGATTTCGCGCACCAGGATGGTCGGCATCCGGTTCGCGGAAGGTGGAGTCTTGTCTCATTGGCTGGTGCTGTCCAACCCCACGTTCCGGCGTCTGGCGCCGGGAATGGCCCTGTCCTACCTGGGAGACGGCATCGCGGTGGTGGCGGTGGTGCTTCTGGCGCAGGAACTCACCGCCAACGCCACACTGGTGGGGCTGGCGGTCACCGCGTCGTCGTTGCCGGGCGCGGTCGGGGCGCTGGTGCTGGGGCGGTTCCTGCAGGGGCGCAGCGGCGCGGAGCTGGCGTTCGGGGACGCAGCCTGGCGGTTCCTCACCCTGGGCTCGATCCCACTGGCCCACGTGGCCGGGGTGCTGGACATCGGCCTGTGCATCGGGCTGCTGGCGGCCTCGTCGGTGTTGCACTCGTGGGGCTCGGCCGGCCGCTTCACCCTGATCGCCGAGATCCTGCCGCAACGCCAGCACCTGGCCGGCAACTCCCTGCTGGCCATCCTTTCCGAAGCCGGCACGATCGCCGGCCCGCCGGTGGCCGCGCTCCTGCTCGTGTTCTGGAGCCCGGCCGGGGCCATCGCGCTCGACGCCCTGACCTTCGGCGTCCTGGCCCTGTCCTACTACCTCGTCCGGATCCCGGCCCGGATTGCGCCCCCGCCCAGCGCCTCCCGTCTGAGCGGTCTGGCCGTGGTCCGGCAGACCCCGGCGCTGCTCGGCCTGATCGCTCTCAGCGCAGTGTTCTTCTTCCTGTTCGGCCCGGTCTACGTGGCCCTGCCCACCCTCGTGCAGCAGCCCGACGGCACGGCCCTCGCCCTGGCCACCTTCTACAGCGCCTTCGGGATCGGCGCGGTGCTCGGTGGCCTGATCACCCCCTACCTGAGCGGGTTCTCGCCGTGGCTGATCACCGTGGCCGGTGTGCTGACGGCCGGGCTGGGCCTGCTGCCGTTGGGGCTGGGAGCTGCGACACCAGCGTCCATTGTCGGTTTCGCACTGGTCGGTCTGAGCTGGGCGCCCTACCAGGCCACCTCGATCGCGCTGTACCAGCGCCTGGCCCCGGCCGAACGGCTGGCCCAGGTGCTGGCCGTCGACAGCGCGGTAGCGCTACTGGCCGTGCCGGCCGGAACGGCTCTGGGTGGGCTGGCCGTCGAGTACGGGGGAGCACAGGGCACTTTGCTGGCCTGTGCGGTGGGCCTGGTGGCGCTGGCCGGGGTGGCGGCTCTGCTGGTGCGTCAGAAGCTGTTCTCGGGGCCGGGGAACGAACCGGACTTGACGTCGTCCCGGTAGGCGGCAGCCCCCTGCAAGAGGACGCTGCGCAGGTCGGCGTACTGCTTGACGAACCGGGGCAGCTTGCCGGTGTTCAGGCCGAAGGCGTCCTGCCAGACCAGCACCTGGCCGTCGGTGCCGTTGCCGGCGCCGATCCCGATCGTCGGGATGCTCAGCTCCTGGGTGATCTTCGCGGCCAGTTCGGCCGGGACCATCTCCATCAGCACCGCGAACGCTCCCGCCTCCTGGGCGGCCAGCGCGTCCTGTCGCACCCGTTCGGCCGCGTCGGCCCGTCCCTGTACGCGGTAACCGCCCAGGGCGTGCTCGTACTGCGGGGTGAAACCGATGTGGGCGCAGACCGGGATGCCGCCCTGAGTGAGCCGCTCGATCTGCGGGGCCATGGCGGCGCCGCCCTCGAGCTTGACCGCGGCCACCCCCGCCTCCTTCATGAACCGGGCGGCGGTGTCCCAGGCCTGCTCCGGTGAACCCTGGTAGGAGCCGAAGGGCAGGTCACCCATCACCAGGGCCCGCCCGGCCGCCTGGGCGACGGCGCGGGCCAGCGGGATCAGCTCGTCCACGGTGACCGGCAGTGAGGTGCGGTGGCCGTAGACGTTGTTCGCCGCCGAGTCCCCGACCAGCAGCAGATCGATGCCCGCCTCGTCGAAGACCTGCGCGGTGTACATGTCGTAGGCGGTGAGCATGGTGAACTTCTCGCCACGCTGCTTCATCTCGAGCAGGTGGTGGGTGCGGACCCGCTTCACCGGCCGGGTTCCGGACGTGCTGGCGGTTGCCGGTGTTCCGGAGCCGTAGGGAGCGGGTTCCTCGGTGCTGGCCATGACTTCTTTCGCGGTACGTCTGTTCCCGACAGTGACGCCCGAGCCTAGCAACCACGAACGTCAGCTCTCCGTGGCCGGCGTGCCCGCCCCGTTCGGCGGTGTTGCGCCACCCCCGCTCATTCCGGTGGACGCCTGCTGGGAGGCGCTGCCCGCGTAGTCGTTGCTCGGATCGCGGTAGATCGTGTGGATGTGCCCCCAGCCGGCGGTGGTGACCCCGTCGACGTCGGCGCCGGCCGAGCCCTGCTGGCTGGCCAGCTCGATGTACACGTCCGGGCCGGAGATCTGGTAGTAGATCCCCCCGCCCGACGTCATGTCGTAGGTGGTCGCGCCCGACCAGCTCACGTAGGTCTCGTCCAGGGTGGCCTCGATCTCGGCCAGCGTCGCGTCGGTGGTCTCCTCGTCGGACAGGCCGACCCAGTTGGCGATCACCTGCAGCAGCAGTTCCCGCTGCTCGTCGGTGAGGTCGGCGCCGGAGATCCCGGTGCCGGTGGGGTAGTCACAGGTGCTGCCGGCCGCGCAGACCAGGTCGGAGACGTCCTCGCTCTGGTAGAGGGTGGCCTGCTGCTCCTCGGTCAGGCTGTCGTAGAAGGCGAAGGCGTCCTCGTACATCCCGGCCAGGGGCTGAACCTCTTCGCCGTCCTCGTTGGTGTACACGGCGGGCTGGGAGCCGAGGTGGGTGGGGGCGAAGGTGATCTCGCCGGCCGAGTCGGCCGAGCCGTCCAGGGTGGCGTTGATGCCCAGGTGGTGCCCGCCGAACTGGATCTCGTAGGCGGAGTCGGTGGAGGCCTCGCCGAAGAAGGCGATGTAGTACTGGCCCAGCGAATCCTCGGTGGAACTGCTGTTCTCGGCCAGGAACTCGTCGCCGCCGATGATGCCGGTGACGGTTGCGTAGCCCTCGTCGCTCAGCAGGGCCTCGAGCACCTTCATCGCGGCGGCCTGCTGCTCCTCGGTGAGGTCGTTCAGGTTCAGGCCGGCCCGCTGCACGAAGGTCACCGGGAAGTTCGACCAGGACGTGGTTTTCGTCTCGTCGTCGTAGTCGTACAGCACCGTCTCGCGCTGCTCGTCCGAGAGCGTCTCCAGGAAGGCCTCCACCGCGGCCGTGGTTTCGGCGATGGTCTCCGCGGTGGTGCTGGAGTCGGTGCTCTCATCGGCCGCCGAGATCGTCGAGATCGAAGCGCCCGAGCTGGAACTGACCGCCGAGGTGGTGGTGGCGTCGGCCGCGGAGGCGCAGCCGCCCAGGGCGAGCGCGCCGGCCAGGATCATCGAGGCGAAGGACAGGGACTTGCGCTGACGAGTGGTCCGGGTCGTTGTCATGGAAAGACAGTCGCAGTCACCGATCCACGCGTTCTGAACGTTTCCTGTGCGCCTGCTATGCCACGTGACGCGGGCGGTTGCGCTGACGCGCCCGCAGCACCTCGATCGCGACCGGGATCACCGAGACGGCGACCACGGCGATCAGCATCAGCTCGATGTGGTCCTTCACCACGGCGATCTGTCCCAGCTGGTGCCCCAGCAGGGTGACGCCGCCACCCCAGAGCACGCCGCCGATCACGTTGCAGACCAGGAAGGTGCGGTAGTCCATCCGGCCGGCTCCGGCCACGATCGGGGTGAAGGTGCGCACGACCGGCACGAACCGGGCCAGAATGATCGAGCGGGCGCCGTAGGTGGCCAGGAACTCGTGGGCCCGGGTCAGGTTCTCCTGCTTGAACAGGCGCGAGTCGGGCCGGCGGAAGAGGGCCGGGCCGAACTTGCGGCCGAAGAGGTAGCCGAACTGGTCACCGGCCACGGCCGCGACCGCCACCAGCAGGCAGACCAGCCAGAGCGGCTGGTGCAGGTAGGTGCCCTCGGCCACCAGCAGGCCGGTGGTGAACAGCAGCGAGTCGCCCGGCAGGAAGAAACCGATCAGCAGGCCGGACTCGGCGAACACGACGGCCAGGATGCCCAGGAGCCCGAAGGTGGAGATCAGGTGCTCCGGGGCGAGAAAAGACAGCATGACCCCCAGCCTGCACCGCACACCCTGAACGGGACCTGACTGCGAGGGGCCCGACATCGACAAATCGGGCACACTGGGCCAGTGGTGAACGTCTCCTACGACCCTTGGCCGCCAGCCCCGATCAGCACCGAACGGCTGCTCCTAAGAGCGTCCCGCCCCTCCGACCGGGAGCGGTTCCAGAAACTGTTCGGCTCGGCGGAGGTGGGCGCCTACGTCGGCGGCCCTCAGCCGGCGGACGAACTGGAACGACTGCCCGAGGTGCCCGGACAGCGTCCCGGCGTCTTCGTGGTCGATCTCGACGGAGTCATGATCGGCCTGGTGATGCTGGAACGCCGCAACCTGGGCCCGGCCGACCGCGTCCGGCCCGAGAACGGCGAGGTGGATCTGGGCTACCTCTTCCTGCCCGAGTTCTGGGGGATGGGCTTCGCCGCCGAGGCATGCACCGCGGCCCTGACCTGGTTCGACGAGGTGTTCCCGGGTGAGCCGGTGGTGCTGTGCACTCAGACCGCCAACCAGCGTTCGCTGAGTCTGGCCACCCGGCTCGGCTTCGTCGAGGTGCAGAGGTATCAGAAATTCGGCTCTGAGCAGTGGTTCGGCGTCCGGGCCGCTGCGAGTGCGCCGCCCGGCCGTTGACAGCCTCGGCATTGCGGGGACCTTCACCCGCCATTCACCGCACAACGCCCGGCGGGCCCGCCGGATTCGCCTAACGTCGGGAAGGTGGTGAAACCCGGCCACGTCCTCAGCACCCCGCTGGCCCAAGGGAGGCGCACGTGATTCATCCGCTGGAGCTGGACCCGATCGAGACCGCCTCCCGCGACGAACTGCGCGACCTGCAACTGCGCCGGCTCCAGTGGTCACTGCGGCACGCCTACGACAACGTGCCCTTCTACCGCCGCTCGTTCGAGGCCGCCGGAGTGCACCCCGACGACTGCCGCACCCTGGAAGACCTGGCCCGCTTCCCCTTCACCACCAAGGAAGACCTGCGCCAAGCCTACCCCTTCGGCATGCTGGCGGTGCCCCGTGAGCAACTGAGCCGCGTACACGCGTCCTCAGGTACTACCGGCCGGCCGACCGTGGTGGGTTACACCCGCCGCGACATCGACACCTGGTCCGACCTGATGGCCCGCTCACTGCGGGCAGCCGGCGCCCACCCCGGCGACCTGGTGCACATTGCTTACGGTTACGGGCTTTTCACCGGCGGCCTCGGTGCCCACTACGGCGCCGAGCGCCTCGGCTGCACCGTAGTTCCGGTGTCCGGCGGCATGACCGAACGCCAGGTACGGCTGATCGCCGACCTACGCCCCGAGGTCATCATGGCCACCCCCTCCTACCTGCTCACAATTTTGGACGAGTGTGACCGCCAGGGTTTCGATCCCCGGAAAGCGTCGTTGCGGGTAGGAGTGCTCGGAGCCGAACCGTGGACCGAGAGCATGCGGCGGGAGGTGGAAGAACGCTTCGACATGCATGCCGTCGACATCTACGGCCTGTCCGAAGTCATGGGCCCGGGCGTGGCCCAGGAATGCGTGGAGACCAAGGACGGCCCGCACATCTGGGAAGACCACTTCTACCCCGAAATCGTCGACCCGGCATCGGATTCGGTGCTGGGAGACGGCGAGGCCGGGGAACTGGTGTTCACCTCCCTGACCAAGGAGGCCCTCCCGATCATCCGCTACCGCACCCGCGACCTGAGCCAACTGCTGCCCGGCACCGCCCGCACCATGCGGCGCATGGCCAAGGTCACCGGCCGCAGCGACGACATGATGATCGTGCACGGCGTCAATGTCTTCCCCAGCCAGATCGAGGAAATCATCCTGCGCGTGCCCGGCCTCGCCCCGCACTACGAGTGCGTGCTCCAGCGCCCGGGCCGCCTGGACGAGCTCACCGTGCGCGTCGAGGCCCGCACCGCCCTGAACGAGACCCAGAGTTCCCAGCGGGCAACCACTCTCAGTTCGGTGGTGAAGGAAAGCATCGGGGTGTCGGTGAAGGTGGACCTGCTGCCGCCGGGTGGGCTGGAGCGCTCGACCGGCAAGGCCCGGCGGGTCGTGGATCTCAGGACGAATATGGAGGCCGGTTGACCGGTGTCGACGTCGTAGGCGAAGAGGTCCCGGTCCACCCGGACCGGGACGAAGGTGGGGCTCTGCGGGAGAATGCCCAGATGCAGGGACACGAGGAATCCAGGATCAACCTTCCCGAGCCCTTCGAGGTGATTCCGGGCCTGTCGCCCATCGACGGACTCGTGGCCGTCAACGCCGTGATGTCCTATGACGAGCACCGTCGGTATCAGGTGGTTGTCGGTACCCCGCAGGGCCCGGTGACCAGCAGGGTCTACACCCGCTACGCCCAGACGCAGCATGTGGTGGAGGAGATCGTCAGGCCCTTCCCCGAGGTCGGGCCCGAGATCCGAGTTCAGGTCGACATCACCGCCCCGGAGCCCTCGTGGCTGTCGGTCGGTCAGCCGGTCCTGGTCCGCGCCGACAGCACGCAACCCGGTCGTGAGGCCGCGCCGGGCTGGATCGGGGCCTTCCTGGAGGGCGGTGTCTGGGTGATGGGTGTCGGAGGTCGCGAGGACGCCTTGTTCGGAGCGGACGAACTGGGCGACGAGGCCGAGCTGACCTCCGGGCAGCGGGCCCAGATCAACGCTGCCGTTC
The DNA here is from genome assembly GCF_030269265.1 of Kineosporia sp. NBRC 101677. Taxonomy (NCBI): domain Bacteria; kingdom Bacillati; phylum Actinomycetota; class Actinomycetes; order Kineosporiales; family Kineosporiaceae; genus Kineosporia; species Kineosporia sp. NBRC 101677. Next base: position 739,906 of record NZ_BSTA01000003.1, on the reverse strand, counting down.
AGCGAGCCCAAGACACCTTCACCGTCGAAGTCCGACACACCTTTGACGCCGATCGCCGCTACCGCCTCAGCCTGGACACCCCCGACGGCCCGGTGACGAGCGAACCGCTGGCCCGCACGAGGGAGTCGGGCCCGACCGCCGCACGCATGGTTGCGGCGGCCTACGGTGACGCCCCCGCGGTGCCCTGCATCAGCAGCCAGCGCCCGCCGTGGCTGTCGCACGGACAACCCGTCATCATCCGGGGACAAGTAGCGACGGGGATCGGCGAGACGACGTCGGAGGCCGGGGACGAGTCGTTCGGCTGGATCGGCGGATTCGTCCAGGGGGGCGTCTACGTCAACGATCTGGGCAACGAGGACGGCTGGGGAATCTATCCACCGGAGGACCTCGACGACTCCCGGAAGCTGACCCCTGAGCAGTTGGCCCAGGTCGAGGAGTCGAAGCGGTTGCATGCAGCGAGACCCAGCCGCCAGCAGCAGTAGCGCGTGTTCCGGATGACTGAGTGGGGTACTGCGGTCCTGAACAACAGGCAGTGGCAAGTGCTCATACTGCGTCACCACAGTGCATCCGGATTCTTTGTCGGTGCCGCCGCACTTGTGGCACCACCGCCCAAACCTTTTCGGGCATTTCGTCCGTCTTGGGTCGCTGAGTTCATGACTGAATAGAATCGGCCGGTGATTGTGGGGCGAGGCGCAGAGCTGGCGGCACTGTCAGCTCTAGTGAACGGTGCTGCGGCGGGCCGCGGTGGCGCGCTGATCTTGCGGGGCGAGGCCGGAGTGGGCAAGTCCACTTTGCTGGAGGAGGCTGGTGAGGAAGCCGGCCGGGCGGGGCTGCGCGTCCTGAACACTGCTGGAGTTCAGGCCGAAGTGCACATTCCGTACGCGGCGGTGCATCGCCTGCTGTACGCGGCGCCCGATCTGCTGGATGCTGCTCAGGTCATTCTGGAGGCGCCGGACACGGTCCCGTTCCGCGTCGCGACCCTGATGCTCGCCGCAATTGCCGAAGCTGGCGTTCCGGTTCTGATGACCGTCGACGACCTGCAATGGGTTGACGAGAGCAGCTGGGTGGCACTGGCTTTTGTGGCCCGTCGGCTGAACGGTGTGCCGACGGCGATGGTGCTGACCGCGCGTGACGGCGGTGAGGTCGAGCGGCGCCTGAATGCGGTGGCTCTGCCGGAGCGACGGCTCGAGCCACTGTCGGAGACCGATGCGCAGACAGTTCTGACGCACGTGGCGCCGCAGCTGTCCGGTGTCCTGCGCGCCCAGGTGCTCGACACCGCCGCCGGCAACCCGTTGGGCCTGGTCGAGCTGGGGAGCGCTGCCCTGAGGTCAGTAGGCCCGGCCGCGCTGTCCGGCTCCGTTCCGCTGAGCGAGCGGCTGGAAAGAACCTTCTCCGGGCTGGTGGGCGAGCTACCCGCGACCACCAGGGCCATGTTGGTGGTCGCTGCCCTGGACGACGGTGACGACGTGGACGAAATCGTCCGGGCTACCGGCGTCGTCATCAACGGTCCCGCCGATCACGCGGATCTGGAGCCTGCTGAGCAGACCCGCCTGGTCCAGGTCGATCAGCAGCTGCGCCTGAGGTTTCGGCATCCGTTGCTGCGCTCGGCGTTACAGCACACCGCGGCTACCGCTCAGCTCCGGCAGGTGCACGCAGCTCTGGCTCACGTGCTCACCGCTGAACCAGAACGGGCATTGTGGCACCGGGCGGCTGCTGCGGACCGCCCCGACGAGTTGCTGGCCGTCGCCCTCGAGGACGCTGCGGCCCGGGCCCGGCACCGACAGGCTCCGGGGATCGCGCAGACCGCGTTCGAACGGGCGGCCCGGCTCAGTCAGCATCCCGCCGCGCGCGCCCAGCGCCTGATGGCTGCCTCCGACATGGCCTTGGAACAGGGCGATTTCGCCGCAACCGCTCGGCTCCTGGCCGAGATCCGGCCGCAAGATCTGTCGGTAGGTGAGCGGGCTGTCTACGAACTCGACGTCGAAGCCCTGTACGCCACCCACTGGTCCGGCGGGCAGCGGCTGATCAGGGCGGCGGACGCGGTCGAGACGTTGGTCGAGAACGGTGATGTGGTCAGAGCGGTAGTACTGGTGGACCGGATCTCGCTACGCGCGCACTACTCCGAACCTGACCCGGTCGCCGTGAAGCGTCTGGTCGCGGCGATCGACCGGGCCATGTCGGTCTCGGGCGACCCGCTGCTCATCGGCGCCCTGGCACTGATCGCGCCCCTGGCCCGGGGGCCCTACTGTCGTCCGCTGATCCGGGAGCTGCTGGCCCGCGGCGGGACTGATCCGTACGCCACCCACCAGCTGGGACTGGCCGCCGCAGTTCTCGGCGACACCCCCACCGGGTTCACCCTGCAGGCGATGGCCCAGGTCGGGCTGCGGGAACAGGGACGCCTGGGTGTCCTCTACCGGGCCCGGATCAGTCAGGCAGTGGGGGCCACCTACCTGGGAGACGCCCGCACCGCCATGATGTTGATGCCCGAGGTTCAGGAGCTGGCCCGGGACGTCAGGGCGCCGAACTGGATCCCGACCACCTGCACGGCAGCGGGGGCCGCCCACGCGTTACGTGGAGAGGTCAGTGAGGCTCACGAACAGGCCGCAGCAGCCGAATCGATGCTGCTGGCCTACGGCCGCAACCCGCTGCTGGCCGGAGTGCGTCAGGTGCGCGGGCTGGCGGCCCTGGCCGACGGGCGTTTCGAGGAGGCGTTCTCCGAGCTGTGCCGCATCTTCGACGAGGCGGACGACGGCTTCCACCCCTACACCGGTCACCATCTGCTGGGCTTCGTCGTGGAGGCAGCGGCCGGTTGCGGCGCCACCACTCAGCTGCGTCGGCTGGTCGCCGGGCTCGCCCCGGTCGCCGAGCTCGGGCGTTCGCCGGCCCTGATGGTCGGGCTGGGCTACGCCGAGGCTGTGCTGGCCGACACCGCCGAGGCCTACGACCAGGCAGTCGGCGAAGACCTGACCGGCTGGCCGTTCGAGCAGGCCCGCCGCCAGCACGCCTACGGAGTCTGGCTGCGCCGCCACCGCCGACCCGCCGAATCCCGTCCCCTGCTGCGCGCGGCCGCCGCCACCTTCGACTCTCTGGGCGCCCTGGCCTGGGCCGAGCGCTCCCGTAACGAACTGCGCGCCACCGGCGAGTCGCTGCGCCGGACCAGCCGCGACGAGGAAGGTGTCACCGCCCTCACCCCGCAGGAGACCCAGATCGCCCGGCTGGCCGCCGAAGGGCTCAGCACCCGGGAGATCGCCGAGCGCCTGTTCCTGTCACCACGCACCGTCTCCACCCACCTCTCGCGGATCTACCGCAAGCTCGGCATCCGCTCCCGCTCGGAACTCGGCCGGGTTCTGCCGAGTACGTAGTTCGACGTACGCGATCCGAGCGGGACGGGCCCTAGCGTCGACGGCGCCCACAGCACGTCCCATATCGAAAGTGCAGACCCATGAGTTTCGTGACCACCTCCGACGGCACCCAGATCTTCTACAAGGACTGGGGAACCGGCCGTCCCGTCGTTCTCTCCCACGGCTGGCCGCTGAACTCCGACAGCTGGGAGGCCCAGCAGCTGTTCCTGGCCGAGAACGGCTACCGGGTCGTCGCGCACGACCGGCGCGGTCACGGCCGTTCCACCCAGAGCTGGACCGGCAACGAGATGAACACCTACGCCGACGACCTGGCCGCCGTGATCGAGCACCTGGACCTGCAGGAGGTCACCCTGGTGGGCTTCTCCACCGGCGGCGGTGAGATCACCCGCTACATGGGCCGTCACGGCACTGCCCGGGTGGCCCAGGCGGTGCTGGTCTCCGCGGTTCCCCCGCTGATGCTGCGCCGCGAGGACAACCCGGGTGGGCTGCCCATCGAGGTGTTCGACGGTCTGCGGGCCGGCTCGCTGGCCGACCGCTCGCAGCTGTACCAGGACCTGGCCGACGGCCCGTTCTTCAACCACCCCACGAAGCCGGTCTCGGCCGGGGCCCGGGACTCGTTCTGGGCGCAGGGCATGGCCGCCGGGCACCGCAACGCCTACGAGTCGATCGCCGCGTTCTCGGCCACCGACTTCCGTGAGGACCTGGCCCGGATCGACGTGCCGACGCTGGTCGTGCACGGCGACGCCGACCAGGTGGTGCCGATCGAGGTCGGCGGTCAGGCCTCGGCCGCCCTGGTCAAGGACGCCCGCCTGCTGGTCTACCCCGACGGCCCGCACGGCATCACCGACACCCACAAGGAGCGCCTCGGCGACGACCTGCTCGCCTTCCTGAAGGAGTACAGCAGCTAAGTCAGTTAGTCACAGAATTTGGGGACGTCTGTGGGCACCGTGGCCACAGACGTCCCCTTCGGTGTCGGGGAGCGTTCGAAAACCAGTTTCGGGCCGGGCGACGGCTGGCTAGGTTCGCATCGTGCCCAAGGACGATCCGCGCAAGCCACTGGAACTGAGGTTCGAGATCCTGGCCACCGAGGAGCAGGCGATAGCCCTGCAGGACGTGGTGGGCGCGGCGATCTGCGGCGCGGACCTTTTGCACGACGGTCCCTGCCGCATCGCCTGGAGCGGGGGAGTGCGCACCGAACTGTCGAAGAAGGACCGGAAGTTCGTCTGGGAGAACCTGGGTCCGATCGACACCTGGCCCCAGGAGGCGGTGGACGAGTCGCTGGGAATCCCACACGAAGAACCCTGATGGTGCCGTGGCCGGGCCGGGACCCGGAACTGCTCGACCAGGCGCGGGCCGGGCGATCCGGGAGACGGCAGCCGGACGGCCCACCTGGCCGGACGCGAGGTGCGCCGACCGGGCGGGCCGTCAGGGCCGGTTGAGGGATCAGTCTTCGGGGGAGAAGACGCTGGGCGGGGGCGAGACGATGCTGGGTCGGGCGGCCAGGGTGGATTGGGCGCTCGGCTCGTCCGCGGTGACGAAGGGCTGGAAATCCCCTACGCACCTGAGGTTCTTGGCCGGGGCCTTCCCGGTCAGCAGGTAGGCCGAGACCGCTTCGTTGACGCAGGCGGAGGAGTTGTAGGCGGTGTGGCCCCAGCTGTCGCTGCTGATCAGGCGGCTGTTGGGCATCAGCTGGGCGGTGGAGACGGCTTCGGCGTGGTTGGTGGCCGGGTCGTAGGTGTTGCCGATGACCAGGACAGGGGCGGCGGTCCTGCGGGTGAAGGGGCCGCGGTAGGCGTCCTCGTCCTTGACCGTCCAGGTCTGGGTGGCGCACTGCACGGTGGTCCAGGCCCACTTGGCGCCGAAGTACTGGGCCCGCTTGTCCGCCGCTCGGGCCTGGGCCGGCCAGCTCGAGGCCTTGGCCGGGTGACGGGCGTCGGTGCAGGTGACAGCGGAGAACGCCTCGTCCGGATTGTCGTAGGGGAAACCGCGCCGGGGGCCGGGGGCCGGCTTCACCGCCGCGTGCGTGGCGTTGCGGGACTTGCGCAGTCGCTTGGTCGCCGCGGTGCGCTGAGCCTTGGTGGCGCCCGGGTCGGTGGCCTCCCACGTGCTCTGCAGGAGCGGGGGCAGCAGCATGACGCCGAAGACGTCGTAGAGCCCGGTGAGGCTGTCGTCGATCAGGTTGCTGAAGTCGTAGCGGGAGCCGTCCGGGAAGACGACGGGCTTCTTCTTCAGCCGCTTGGTCAGGGTGTCGAACTTGGCCACGGTCTTGCCGCCGGCGGCGAAGGGGCACGCTTCGACACCGGCCTTGCCGCAGCGCACCAGCAGTTCGCGCAGCGCCTTGTCGGCCCCCTCGGCAGAGTGCAGACGCTGGTCCTGGTTGAGCTTTCCGGTCTTCTTGGTGCCGGTCCAGGAGATCGGGTCGAGGACGCCGTCGATCGCGATGGCGCGGACCCGATCGGGGTAGAGGTTGGCGTACACCTCACCCAGGAACGTGCCGTAGGAGAAGCCGATGTAGGTCAGCTTCTTGTCGCCCACCGCGCGCCGCATGAGTTCCATGTCCCGGGCCACCTGCACGGTGGACATCGACCCGGCCAGCTTCTTGCCGGTGGTGGAACACTTCTGCCCCAGCTGCTCGGCTGAGGCGATCATCGCCTGCTGTTCCTTCTTGGTCTCGGGGTAGTAGTTGGCCGCCTTCAGGCCCTCCAGCCCGTTGCTCTGGGCCTTGTTGCTGGTGAAGCACTTGACCCGGGCGCTGGCCCCGACACCGCGCGGGTCGACGCCGATGATGTCGAACCGTTCCTGCAGGGCGGGATCGAAGAACTCGGCGGCGTTGGCGGCCACGTCGGTGGCGGAGCCGCTGGGCCCGCCGGGGTTGACGAACAGGCTGCCGATCCGCTTCTTCGGCTCGGTGGCCCGCGAACGCAGCAACGCGATCTCGGTCTTGGCGCCCTTGGGCTGGTCGTAGTCCAGTGGCACCTTCGCGGTGGCGCACTGCAGGTTCGGGGCGTAGCAGGAGTACCAGTCCAGTTCGGGGGTCTTGATCCGGTCCATCCGCCGGGCCTCGGCCGCGGACGTCCGGTCCGGCTCGCCCACGCTGCGTGCTGTCGATCTGGTGGTGGCACTGGCCGAGGGGGCGGCCAGTGCCACCGTCCCTGAGGCAGCCATGGCCAGGGCCGCCACGAGCGATCCGGCGCGTGTGAACCTCATCAGAGTCCTTTCTCCTGCTGCGTGCGAGAGGAACCTCGCCGCAACCCTTGTCGGCGGGTGTTCGCCGCGCGGTTGCGGCGGTTTCGCTGCAGGAGAACTTACGAATAAGTGACGAAAGGGGCGTCAGCTTTTCGTCGGAGCGGGCCACAGTCATCCCTAAGGATGACCACCTGTGAGCGGTCGCTCGGGAAGGGGCGGGAGCCGTCAGGGTGGCCTGCTCAAAGGCTCTCCCGCGGAACAGTTTCTGCTTCGCCGGACCGATGACCGGGGTCGCCACCGGTCAGTCCCGATCGTGATCGAACCATCGGTGGGTCCCGAGCGTTCAGCCCAGCGCACGCTCGGCCCAGTCGCAGGCACCTGACCGTCTTCGGGCCCTGCGGTCGGCCGGTGATCCGACCGAAGGGAAAGTCATGACCGCCACCGACACTGCCACGGACACCGGCACCGACACCGGCACCGGGCCTGGGCAGCGGGACCGGTTCGCCCTGCTCTGGCGGTACGCCCGCCCCCGGGCCCGGTCCCTCGTGCTGGCCGGTGTGCTGGGGCTCGGGGTGTCCGCCTCGGGGCTGGTCAGTCCGCTGGCCACCCGTGAGGTGCTCGGGGCCCTGGGCAGCGGCGAGTCCCTGTCCGACCCGATCCTGCTGCTCCTGGCCCTGATCGTGGTCGGGGCCGGGATGAGCTGGTGGCAGTGGCGGGTGCTGGGCGCGATGGCCGAGCACGTGGTCTACGACGTGCGTGAAGGCATGATCCGCCGCTACCTGCAGGCGAAGGTCCTGCCGCTGCTGGCCCGGCCCAGCGGCGAGCTGGTCACCCGGGTCACCTCCGACTCGGTGCTGCTGCGCGAGGCCGCCTCCTCCAGTGTGATCGGGCTGATCAACGCCTTCGTCCTGCTGATCGGCACGCTGGTGCTGATGGCCGTGCTCGACCTGGTGCTGGCCCTGGCCACCGTTGGGTCGATCGCGGTGGTCACCGTGCTGTTCGTGATGCTGATGCCGGCGATCGGGGTGGCCCAGGAGCGGTCGCAGGCCGCGCTGGGAGAGCTCGGGGGTGAGCTCGACGGCACGCTGCGGGCGATCAAGACGGTCAAGGCGGCAGGCGCTGAACCGCGTCAGGTGCAGCGGCTGCTGGAGCACGCCCAGCAGGCCCGCATCCAGAGCCTGACCGCGGTGCGGCGGGAGGCGCTGGTCTGGACCATCGCCTGGACCGGGGTGGAGACGGCGATCCTGGTCATCCTCGGCGTGGGGGCCTGGCGGGTCGACCAGGGCGCGATGGACGTGCCCACGCTGATCGCCTTCCTGCTCTACGCCTTCGGCCTGATCGGCCCGGTGATGGAGATCAGCCAGAACGCCACCACGCTGCAGACCGGGCTCGCCGCGGCCGGGCGGATCAGTGAGGTGGAGTCCCTGGAGGTGGAGCAGCAATTCGAGCAGGCCGGGCCGACCAGGAGCCCGGACGCAGGGGCCCCGGTGGTCGAACTGGCCGGAGTGACGGCTCGTTACGCCCCGGGCGTGGCTCCCGCGGTGCGAGAGCTCGACCTGGTGATCCCGGCGCGCGGGCACATCGCCCTGGTCGGGCCGTCCGGTGCAGGCAAGACCACGGTGTTCTCGCTGATCCTGCGTTTCCTGGAGCCCGAGCACGGGCAGCTCCGGCTGAACGGTGTTCCCTACGAGCAGATCCGGCCCGCCGAGGTGCGCCGGCACCTGGCCTACGTCGAGCAGGAGACTCCGGTGGTGCCCGGCACGATCCGCGAGAACCTGCTCTACGCGAACCCGGACGCCACCGACTCGGAGGTCACCGACGTCCTCAAACGCATTCGCCTGCAGGACAAGATCGACGAACTCCCCGACGGCCTGGACACCCGGCTCGGCGACTCCACCGTCTCGGGCGGTCAGCGGCAGCGGATCGCGCTGGCCCGCGCACTGCTGGCCCGGCCCGCGGTGCTGCTGCTCGACGAGGCCACGGCCCAGGTCGACGGGATCACCGAGGCAGCCATCCACGACGCGGTGCGCCAGCAGGCCCGGGAAGGGGCGGTGGTGACCATCGCCCACCGCCTTTCGACCGTGCTCGACGCCGACCAGATCGTGGTCATGCAGGCCTCCCGGGTGGTGGCCCGCGGCACCCACGAGGAACTGCTGCGCGACAGCCCGCTGTACGCCGAACTGGTCGCCGCCCTGCGGATCGGCGACCAGCTCGAGTCCAGCTCTACCGCTCAGCCCTCGTCGTCGTCGTAGACGGTGAACACACCCCACCCGTCGCCCACCACGGCGTTCTTGGGCGCCGAGAGGGTGATGTCAAGACGGGCCAGGGGCTCGCCCTTCTGGTTGCCCCGCATCCGGAACTCGGCCACCGTCCTGGTCTTTCCGGCCGGGACGACCACCTTGATCCACCGGGTCGGCACCCGGGCGTCGGTGTCGGCCACGTCGGTGTTGATGTTCACGACCACCGGCACCGGCGCCGGCTCGGACAAGGTGACCGGCACCCGGACGCGTTGCGTGCGGTCGTACTCGTAGGCGATCTGGTCGCCGACGCTGGCCGAGGGCAGGTCGGTGGGCCCACCCAGGACGCTGGTGGGGGTGTCGAGGGCCAGGTCGGACAGGACCACGTCGCCGCGCACGGAGGCCCGGGCGAAGGAGACCCGGGTGATCGCGGCCGGGTCGATGCCGTCGAACTCCTCCAGCGGGATGCGCACGGTGCGCATGACGACACGGGCCGAACCCTGCAGCTTCGGCCAGGGTTTCAGGGCGTTGCTGTAGTTGGCCACGTTGACGGTCGCCTTCGTGCCGTCCCGGTCGCTGACCGTGACCTTGAGGTCGGCCTTGCCGCTCTGGGTGGCGGCGCGAAAGGTGAGTGCCTCATGGGCAGTTGACGGTTTGGTGTTCACGGACGCGAGGGGGTCGGCTTTGGTCTTGGACGTCCACCTCAGGCGCAACACGGATGTGGTGGGGACGTCGGGGGCGAAGTAGGCGGAGACCCAGTGTGGTTGGTAGGCGGAGTATTCGCTGGCGTTCGAGCAGGTCGGGGTCTTCTTGGAGCCGGCGGGCATTTCGCCGGTACCGGTGCAGTAGGTGGCCGCTCCCGACGTGGTGACCGACCGCTTGGCCACGGAGAAGGTGGCCAGGTCGGTGCGGGCCGAGGAGGGCTGCTGGGCCTGGGTGTGCACGACCGCCGGCCCGGCCGACTTCGCGCGGCCGTCCGTGCCGTCGAACAGGGGCAGGAACTGCTGCTCATCGCCCAGGTTGAGCCGGAAGAAACCGGCCATGTAGGCCGCACCGGCGGCGCGCTGCTGCCGGGGCGATAGGCGGCCCGGCGCCTTGCTCCCGCACAGCGGATCTTCCCGATCGAACCAGTCGTCCACCGCACCCCCCTTCGAGGTGGAGGGCGTCCATTCGGTGTTGAAGAAGTTGTGGTTCGCGCCCATCATCACCAGGGACGTGCGCAGCACGTCGTCCGGCCCCGAGTAGCGGGTGTCGTCGTAGTAACGCTGCCCCTGCAGGTCGGAGACGTCGCCGTCGCAGTAGGGCAGGATCACCGCCATCGCCGCGCCGGGCAGGGTGGCGCGGGTGAAGTCGGTCGGGGCCAGGGGCAGCACCGCGCGGATGCCGTAGGGCGAGGGCCGGGCCGCGTTGGCCAGCGCCGCGGCCACCACGCCCTCACCACCTCGGGAGTGGCCCATCAGCCCGACGTTCGACAGATCGAGGCGACCACTGAACGCGTTGCCCTCGTCGGACGTCCACCGTCGTAACCGGTCGAGGTGGGCCAGCACGAGATCACCGCGGGCCTGCGCCCCCGCATCGGGCGCCGACTCGTTCAGGGCCGCGTTGATCCCGTTGGCGCTGATCGAGAACACCGCATAGCCGTTGGAGGCCAGGGCCTTGGCCGGCGCGTCGTACCCCCGGTAGCTCGGCACCGGCTTCAGGCCCTTGGTGCAGGGCCAGGTGAAGGCGGGGTTGCCCTTCGGCTCGCCGTAGCACCAGCCGTGCATGCCGTGCAGGAAGATCACCACCGGCCGGGCGCCCTCGGCCCCCTTCGGAAGGTAGGCGGCGGCCCGCATCTCGACGGCCTGACCGCCGAGCCCGGGCAGACGTACCGCGCTGTCGCCCAGGTCGTAGTCGGCCCGCTCGACCGTATACGGGCCGGGGGCAGCCGGGTCTTCAGCGAGCAACTCGCCGGTCGGCGCCTCGGCCTCAGGAGCAGCGCCATAGGTGCGGGAGGAAGCCTGTCCGGCGACCTTGCCGTTCCAGGCCAGCTGCACCTTGCGGGCCTTGGCCACCCGGGCGTCCGAGGTACGCAACGTGAGCGTGTGCCCGTCCGCAGCCCGGGCGGCCACCCCGACCACGCGCCCGTCCACGGCGATCTGGGGCAGCGCCGCGCGGATGGCCACCGGCTGGGCCAGGCGCAGTCTCACTGTGTAGGTGTCGCCCTGCCCGCGCCGGGTCACCGACCAGTCGGCCCCGGCCGTGCGGCCCGAGACCTCGGGCGCGGCCGAGACTCCGGGCGGCGTCGGGTCGGCCTGGGCCACCCCACCCGACAACCCGCCCAACGTGAGCGCGACCGCGATCGTCGCCACGAACGTCCGTAAATTCATGCGCCCAGCCCCCGCCCGGTCGACTACCCCTCTTTGCCCGGTATATCAGGGTTCTCGGCGCAGTAGCGGCGGATTCCGGACAACCGTCGGGGGACGGCCCGCAAAATACCCCGGCCCGGGACCGACGGTCCCGGGCCGGGGTGGTCAGACGACGATCAGAAGTCGAAGTCGCCGATGTTGTCCTTGTTGAAGCCGGTCGGCTCGCCCAGCAGGACCTCACCGTTCGCGCCCACGGTGTACTCGCCGAGGTCGCCGGCGGTGAACTTGTCACCCTCCTTGCCGGTGATCTCGCCGTTGGCCAGCGCGGCCGCGGCATAGGCGGCCAGGGTGCCCAGGTCGGTCGGGTTCCACAGGTAGAACTCGGTGACCGTGCCGTCCTCGACGAACGAGCGCATCTGGTTCGGCGTGCCCAGGCCGGTCAGCGCGACCTTGCCCTTGGCCTCGGAGGTGGACAGGTAGCGGGCCGCCGCCGCGATGCCGACCGTGGTGGGGGAGATGATGCCCTTCAGGTTCGGGTGGGTCTGCAGCAGGGCCGCGGTCTTGTCGAAGGAGGTCTGGTCGTCGTCGTTGCCGTAGACGGTGTCGACCAGCTTGATGTCGGGGTGGTTGGCCTTCAGCTCCTCCTCCATGAGCTTGATCCAGGCGTTCTGGTTGGTGGCGTTGGCCGCCGCCGACAGGATCGCGATCTCACCCTTGTCGCCGATCTGCTCGGCCAGACCGTCGACCTGGGCCTTGGCGATGCCCTCGGGCGAGGCCTGGTTGATGAACAGGTCGCGGTACTGCGGCTCGGTGTCGGAGTCGAAGGTGACGACCTTGGTGCCGCCGTCGCGGGCCTGGGTCAGCGCCGAGCCCACCGCCTTCGGGTCGTTCGCCGAGATCACGATCGCGCTGGCCTTCTGCTGCGCGGCGGTGTTGATGTACTGCACCTGCGCGTCCGGGCTGGCGGTCTGCGGGCCGACCTCGGAGAACTTGCCGCCCAGGGCCTCGACCGCGGCCTTGCCGCCGGCGTCGCTGGCGTCGAAGTACGGGTTGCCCAGGTTCTTCGGCAGGAAGACGATGTTCAGCGCCTTCTCGCCGGAGCCGGAACCGCCGCTGCCGGAATCGCTCTCGCCGGTGTCGGCCTTGCCGCAGCCGGTGACCGCGATGGCGAAGGTGAGGCCGATCGCACCGAGCAGGGTGCTACGACGGGTGAGGGTGCTCATGGTGGTGGTTCCTTTCACGTCAGTGTGAATTGGGTGAAGCGGGTGAAGCGGGAGCAGGGGAGGGACCGGTGGAGCTGTTGCGCCTGGAACGCTGGTTGCTCACGGAGGAGACCCACGCCAGGAGACTGGGGGAGAGCACGGACAGCACGAGCAGCAGCCCGATGATGATGTTGATGACGTTCACGGTGATGCCCTCCAGGCGCAGGGCGCTGGAGATGACGCCGATCAGGAGCACCCCGGCGATCACGCCGGCCAGCTTGCCCCGGCCGCCGAAGATCGACACCCCGCCGAGCAGGACCGCGGCGATGACCTGCAGTTCCAGCCCGGTGGCGTTGTCGCCGCGGGCGCTGCCGAAGCGCAGGGTGAAGAAGATGCCGGCCAGGGCGGCCACGGTACCGGTCAGGACGAACAGGATCAGCTTGGTGCGCTGCACGTTCACCCCGGAGAACTCCGCGGCCTCGGGGCTGAGCCCGATGTCGTAGATGCCCCGGCCGAACGGCGAGAAGTGCAGCAGCGCCACGAAGATCGCGGCCAGGACGGCGAACACCAGCATGAACGTGGGGATCCCGGTGGAACCCAGGACCTTGGACGTCTGCTCGGTCCAGTTCGCGGGGAAGTCGGTGACCGCCTCGGTGCCGAGCAGGCCGACCGCGATGCCACGGTACAGGGCCAGCGTGCCGATCGTGACGGCCAGCGAGGGCAGCCCGACGTAGGCCACCAGGAACCCGTTGAACACCCCGCACACCACCCCGACGAGCAGGGCGACGAGCACCGCCAGGCCCATCGGGGCCCCGTCCTGGACCAGGAGCCCGAGAACGGCGCTGGACAGGCCGACCACGGACGCGATCGACAGGTCGATCTCGCCGGTGATGATCACCAGGGTCATCGGCAGGGCGATGAGCAGGATGGTGGTCATGTCGATCAGGATGTACGTCAGGGTCAGGGTGTCGCCGAAGTACGGGATGTTGCTGTAGCCGTAGAAGTAGACGATCAGCACCATCGCGACGACGGCGGCCTCCCGGCTCGCCAGCAGGCGGCGCCAGAGGGGTTGCGAGTAGGCGGGGTACGTCCGCTGAGCGGTTTCCGGAGCTGCGGTGCTCATGCCTCGTCCCTCGCTTCGATCAGTTTGCGCGCCTGCCGGGCCGCGAGCACCCGGTCCAGCACGATGGCGGCGATGATCAGGGCACCGACCAGGGCCTGCTGCCAGAACTCGGAGATGCCGACCATGGGCAGGGCGCTGTTGATGGTCACCAGCAGCACCGCGCCGATGCCGGCGCCCCAGGCGGTGCCGGAGCCACCGAAGATGGCCACGCCGCCGACCACCGCGGCGGCCACGGCCTGGAACTCGATGCCGGTGCCGGCGCTGGAGCTGACCGTGCCGTAGCGGGCGGCGAAGATGACGCCGGCCAGGCCGGCCAGGGCGCCGCTGAGCACGAACGCGCCGATCACCCGGCGGCGCACGGCCAGACCGTAGAGGACCGCGGCCTCGGGGTCGGAACCGACCGCGTAGAGCTCGCGGCCGGACTTGGCGGTCTGCAGGTAGTAGCCCACCGCCACCACGATCACCATGGCCACGATGAACAGCACCGGGATGGTGAGGATCTGGGCCGTGCCCAGGTCGAGGAAGCCCTTGGGCATCTGCGAGGCGCTGATCAGCTTGGAACCGGCCCAGGTGAGCACGATTCCGCGGAAGATGTACTGGGTGCCCAGGGTGATCACCAGGGCGGGCACCTTGCCGTAGCCCACCAGCACGCCGTTGACCAGGCCCAGGCCGGCGCCGGCGGCGGTGCCGACCAGGAAGGCCAGCACCGGTGACATGCCCGGGTAGGACATGAACAGGTCACCGGTCAGCCAGGCGGTCAGGCCCAGGATCGAGCCGACCGACAGGTCGACGTTGCGGGTGATGATGACGACCGTCTGCCCGGCCGCCAGCAGCAGCATGATCGACGGGGTCAGCAGCAGGTCGCGCCAGCCGGTGGAGCTGAACACGAAGTCCGGGCTCTTGATCGCCGCAGCGGCGACGACCAGCAGCAGGACGATCGCGACCGACAGTTCCCGGGAGCGCAGGATCGTGCGGATCAGCCGGTCCCGGTGGGACATCGAGCTGGGCTCCACGAGCAGCGTCGTGGTCTCCGTGTGCTCGGAGGTGGTGGGGCTCATGAGGCCATCTCCTGGCTGGCGGCATCGGACGTGGCGCCGGACGTGGCGGCGTGCATCACGCGTTCGGGGGTCGCCTCGGTGCGGGGCAGGTCGGCGGTGAGCCGGCCCTCGCTGATCACCAGGACCCGGTCGGCCATGCCCAGCACCTCGGGCAGTTCCGACGAGATCATCAGGATCGCCATGCCCTGCCCGGCCAGCTCGGAGAGCAGCCGGTGCACCTCGGACTTGGTGCCGACGTCGATGCCCCGGGTGGGCTCGTCGATGATCAGCAGGTCGGGATTCGTGGCCAGCCACTTGGCGATGACCACCTTCTGCTGGTTGCCGCCGCTCATGGTGCGGGCGGGGGCGTCCAGGGCGTTGGTCTTGACCTCGAGGCGGGCGGCCCAGGGGCCGACGGCCTTGTTCTCGGCGGCCCGGGTGAGCAGGCCGGCCTTGGCCAGGTTGCGCCGGATGACCCCGGCGACGTTCTCGGCCACCGAGGCCTCGGTGACCAGGCCCTGCTTGCGGCGGTCCTCCGGGATGAAGGCCATGCCGGAGCGGATCGCCGCCCGCGGGTTCTTCGGGGCGACCGCCTCGCCCTTCATCGTGACCGTGCCGCTGTCGTAGCGGTCGACCCCGAAGACGGCCCGGGCGATCTCGCTGCGCCCGGCCCCGACCAGGCCGGCCAGGCCGACGATCTCGCCCCGGCGCACGGAGAACGAGATGTCGTGGAAGACCCCGGCGGACTGCAGGTTCTCGACCTTCAGCACCTCTTCGCCGATCTCGGTCTCCTGCTTGGGGAAGAGCTCGGCGACCTCGCGGCCGACCATCAGGTTGACCATCTCGGCGACCGTCGTCCCCGCGATCGGGCGGGTGCCGATGTAGGAGCCGTCGCGCATCACCGTGACGGTGTCGCACAGCTCGAACACCTCGTCGAAGCGGTGCGAGATGAACACCAGGGCCCGGCCCTCGTCGCGCAGCTGCCGGGCGACGGTGAACAGCCGCTCGACCTCCACCCCGGAGAGGGCGGCCGTCGGCTCGTCCATGATCAGGACCTTGGCGTCCAGCGAGATCGCCTTGGCGATCTCGATGATCTGCTGGTCGGCGATCGAGAGGCCGAGGGCGGGCCGGCGCGGGTCGATGTTCACGCCCAGGCCCCGGAACAGCCGCTCGGCCTCGGCGTACATCGCGGCCTTGTCGATCCGCCGCATCCGGCCGAGGATCTGCCGGCCCATGAAGATGTTCTCGGTGACCGACAGGTCGGGGAACAGGGTGGGTTCCTGGTAGATGACCGCCACGCCGGCCGCCTTGGACTCGGCGGTGGAGGTGAAGTCCGCGGGGCGGCCGTCGAGCAGGAACTCGCCGCCGTCGCGGCGGTGCACGCCGGCCACGATCTTGACGAGAGTGGACTTGCCGGCGCCGTTCTCGCCGACCAGGGCGTGGATCGAGCCGGCGTCGACCTTCAGGCTGCCGGACCGCAGAGCGACCACGGGGCCGAAGGACTTCGACACTTCCGTTAACTGCAGGGCGGCCTGCGATGGGCTGTCCATGAGCACCTTGCCTCGTTGAAAGGATTCAAATGCTGAAAGTAGGGTCGGGGTGAACCGCTGTCAAGCAACGGTTTGCATCGTTCGGCGGGCGGGGGTGGCGGGCCGGGATTCGCCGAATCTGTTGTATAGCACGCGGTTCCCTCGCCGGTACTGCGAAAAGAGCTGTGTGACAACGGGTTCGGTCACGAAATGGCAACCGTCGGCGGGCGGCGCGCGCCTATGCTGCGCGCGTGTGCAGGGGGAGCGGGCCCGAATGTGGCCCGGGTCGCCCGGTCGGCCCCGGTCGGGCTGATCGTGACGTCGGCGGCTTTCTGCCAACTACGCGAATCCGGCGGGTCGGGCTTACCGGTACGCATGGCTCCCCGGCGGACAGCGTGGTTCGCCGGCGGGGGAGGGGAAGGTACTGCTGCTCGGGCGGGCCACCGGTGGGTGGCAGGGTGCCTGAGGTGGAGCAGTGACCGGACGCGCTGGGCGGGGCCGGGCGCGAGGACTGAACAGGTTGCACGCGACTCTCCTTTGAGCCCAGCGGGTGAAACGTTTCAGGGTAACTTTGGCCAGCTTATAGGCGGGCTGACGGCGCTGGCAACGGTTTGGCGCGGCTCCTCCGGCAGTCGGTTTTCCAAAGTTTTCCCGATCAGCAGGCTAAACGATCAGTTGTCGGTCTGTGGACGTGCGGACGGCGGCACATCCGGCAGATTTGACCACGTTGTCCCGCCTACCGGAGGTCGACCGGATGAGCCTGCCCACTTCGCCCGCGCTCGCCGAGGACCTGTTGCTCCTGCTGTTCGACCCTCGCTCGGGCACCTTCGCCGGGGAGGGGCAGAAGCTGTTCCACGTGCTCGCCGGGGCAGTGCTGGTGGATCTCGCCGTTCAGGAGCGGATCGAGATCGACGGGCGGACCACGCTCAAGGGGCAGCAGGTGCACCCGGCCGGCGACGAGCCGCCGGCCGACCCGCTGCTGCGCCCGGTGTGGGACCGTGTCGCCGACCGGCCCACCGACGTCCATCTGCTGATCAACGAGTTCGGGCCCGGCCTGCGCAGCCAGGTCCTCGAGCGGGTCCTCGAGCGCGGTGACATCACCCGCGAGCGCCGCCGGGTGCTGGGCATCCTGCCCACCTCGTCGCTCACCGAAGGGCCCACCGCGCGCCGGGCCGCCGTGCTCGCCCCGGTCCGGGCCGGCCTGGTCGACGGGGCCGAGCCGGACGCCCGTACCGCCGCGCTGGGGGCCCTGTTGTTCGCCAGCGGCAGCCTGCCCGAGCTGAACCGGGACATCCCGTGGTCCGGCCCGGTCTACCGGCGAGGGGAGGAGCTGCAGAAGGGCGAGTGGGGGGCCGCGGCCGCCGGTGAGGCGGTACGCCGCACGGTGGCCGGGATCAGCGCGAGCAGTGTCTTCGTCGCTGTCGTGGCGCCCGGTTCGTAGGTCCTACCGGGCGAAACCGGCTGGAGTGAACCGGCCCTCCTCCAGCCGGGTCTCGATCTCCTCCAGGCTGTGACCGGTCATCTCCGGCATGGTGCGGTAGAGGAAGACGAAGGCGGCCACGTTGAACAGGCCGTACATCCAGAAGGTGGGCCCGGTGCCGATCGTGCGCATGATGCTGAGCAGGGTCAGGGTGATCAGGACGTTGGTGCCCCAGAGGGCGGCCGACTGGGCCGCGGCCCCGGCCGCCCGGGTGGCCAGCGGGTAGATCTCCGAGCCGGTGAGCCAGCCCATCAGCTGGATGCCGCCGGCGGTGAAGGCCATGAAGGTGATCAGGGTGCCGACGATCCACGGGATCATCGACTTGCCGTCGTTGCCGGTGGCGAAGAAGGCGCCGAGCACGAACAGGGCGGCCGCGGCCCCGGGCAGGGTGATCAGGGTGAGGCGGCGACGGCCCACCCGGTCGATGACGGCCAGGCCGATCAGCTGGGCGATCAGGTAGGTCAGGCCCAGGGCGACCGAGACGCGCAGGGCGGTGGAGTCGGAGAAGCCGTTGTCGGTCAGGATCGTGGGGGAGTAGTAGACGATCATCTCGATCCCGGACAGCTGGGTGAACACCGCCAGCCCGCACCCGACCACCAGGGCCGGTCGCACCCAGGCCGCCCGCAGGCCCGACCAGCCGCGGGTGCCGGCGTCCCGTTCCGCCTCCACGTTCTCGCGGATCTCGCCGAACTCACGCTCCAGATCGCGTTCCGGGGGCCGGACACTGGCCAGCGCGGCCCGGGCCGCATCGGCGTCGCCGCTGCGCAACAGCCAGCGCGGGCTCTCCGGCAGGCGGAGCATGAGCAGGAACATCAGGGCCGCCGGGACGGCCGCGACCCCGATGGACAGCCGCCACGGCACGCTCTCGCTGGCCCCGACCACGGTGGCGATGACGATGCCCACGCCGATGGCGATCTGGAAGAACAGCACCAGCCGCCCGCGGTAGGCGGTGGGGGCCAGTTCGGCCACGTAGACCGGGGCGGTCTGGGTGGCCCCGCCGACCGCGAAACCCAGCACCAGACGGCTGATCGAGAGCAGGAACGGGGTGGGGGCCAGAGATGCGGCCACCGCCCCCACCACGAACACGACGCCGACCAGCAGCAGGGTGCCCCGGCGACCGCGCCGCTCGGCCAGCCAGCTGCAGCTCAGCGCGCCGATCACCGCGCCCACCAGGATCGACGCGGCGATCACCTGCTCCCAGCCGGAGCCGATGTCGAAGTCCTCACCGATCTGCAGCAGGGCCCCGGAGATGATGCCGGTGTCGTAGCCGTAGAGCAGGCCGGAGACGGCCGACACCAGGGCGACCACGACCACCGATCCGGTGAGCCGCTCGGGTGCCTCGGTGCTCGTGGTCCGGTTCTCGTGCGCCTGGCTCATCTTCGCGCCTCCGGGTGACGTGAACCCCATCCGATCGGGCAATGTTCACGCCGCGGCGCATACCGGGCAATGTGAGGTGTCCCCGCTCAGGCCACGTCCTCGGCCGCGAGCAGCCCGGACAGGCCCAGGAAGAGCACCCCGGAGCCGGCGTCCACCCGGCGCTGGACCCGGGCCGAGATGCCGCCGCCCCGAAGCCTTCGCCCGGCCAGGATGTACAGCAGCCCGACCAGGCCCTCGATGACCAGATAGGCCAGGCCGAGCAGGCCCAGCTGCAGCGGGGCGCGGTCGGCCTGACCGCCGGTGAACTGCGGCAGGAGCGCCGCGAACAGCAGCAGCGCCTTGGGATTGGTCAGGGCGACCAGGAACTCGCCGGTGACCACCGGCCGCCACCCGCTGGGGACCGGTCGGGGCGCGCCGAACTCGGTGGCCCCGCCACCACGCCGCGCCTGCCACAGCGACGTCACCCCGAGCCAGGCCAGATAGACCACGCCGACCCACTTGATCGTCTCCAGCGCGGTGGCCGAGGCGGCCACTGCTGCCCCGAAACCCGCGGCCACGAGGGCGATGAGCAACCCGAACGCGGTCAGGCGGGAGGCCAGACCCGCGGCTGCGGGAGTCGCCCCGTGCCGCAGTGCGTTACGCAGCCCGAGCAGCTGACTGGCCCCCGGGATCAGGGAGATCAGCAGGACCGTGGGCAGGAAGGCGAGCCAGTTGATACTCACCTGTTCACAAGGTCTTTCAGGCTATCCACCTCGGCCGTGGCCAGGGCGTCGGTACGGACCTTCGGGCACTGCGCGGTCATGGTCGCGTCGATGTCGGCGTCCTTCACGCTGTCGCTGCTGCGCTCGGCGCCGGTGAGGATGCTGTTCAGCACCGGGCTCAGCGCATCGCCGGTGGCCTGGCCGGCCTGCACCGCGCTCTGCACCGACTCGCACAGCAGCGCGCCGAAGCCCTCGGCCCCGGCCTGTTCGCCGGCCTGTTCGAGCTGGGCCCGGTCGGCGGCCGGGCTCGGCGCACCGGCCGAGGGGGCCGGAGCGGCCGACTCCCCCTTCTCGCCGCTGCACCCGGTCACGAGCAGGGCGGCCAGGGCGATCGCCACCGCCGTCCTGGACTGCCTCGGCCTCACCCGGAACGTCACGTCGTGGTCCTCCTCGGACTCGTCGGCAGAGGATCTGCCCTCCCATACCCAAACGGGCATTCCGAGTTCCGGCAAACCTGCAGGCAGGTCCCCGGCCGATGGCGCCGGGGACCTGCCCGCAGTCAGTGGATCAGGAGGAGGTGGTGCGGAGCGTCACCGGCCCGAGGAGGCCGTTGGTGGTGGGCTTGCGCTCGCCGAACTCCTTCGGCCGGTGCACGCGCAGCTGGTTGAGCAACGGCACGGCGACCTTGACGGTCAGCGTGTTCTGACCCGGACGGACGGCGTTGCCGAGGTCGATCCGGGAGCTCAGCTGGTCGGCCGGCTGAGCCTGCTTCCCGTTGACGAACACCTGGTACGAGCCGGCGACGGCGCCGAGATCAAGGACGGCTCCATCGGCCTTTCCGGTGGAGGGAGCAGTGAAGGTGGTGGTGTAGGAGCCGACGCCGACGGCGTCCTTGATCTCCGGGATCTGGGTCCACGAAACCAGGGGCACGTTCTTGATGACGTGTTCCCGGTGGCGGGTGGTGGCTGAGGAGTCGCCGCTCTCACCGGGGAGCCATTCGTCCAGGGTGAGCGTCCAGTCCGCGAGTTCGGTCCCGGAGCCCTCGGTCTGGGTCGATCGAGGACGAGTGGTGGCCCAGTCGCGGTCGGCGAGGACGATGATGGTGGCGGCTCCGGCGTCGAGTGCGATCTTCTTCCCCGCGGCCGTGACCTCACCGGTCCAGGGGTCGAGGACGTAGCGGCGGGAGCCGGTTCCGGCGAGATCGGCGGTGGTCTCGACGTCCTTGTCGCCGGTGTTCACCAGAACGTAGTAGCTGACGCCCTTCTCGGTGCGCAGGACCGAGTGGACGGCCCGGTCGGCGATGTCGGCGGAGGGCCTGACCTTCCGCTTGGCCAGTCCGGCGGTCACCGCGGCGTCGTCGGCGACGACCGTCACCCGGTTGCCCAGTCGCTCGAACACCGCTTGCAGAGCCGCGTCGTTCTTCGCCGCCTTCGCGGCCGAGGCGGCGTAGCCGACGGTGTGCTCGGGCGTGCCGCCCACGAAGAACACCGGCAGACCGGAGCGGGCCAGCCGGGCCACCTCGCCGGCGGTCTCCAGCGACATCGGCGAGTCGTCGAGCACCAGGGCCCGGTAGCCGTCGGAGGCCGACAGTTGGTCCAGGGCGCCGGGGGTCACGTAGCCGTAGGTGTACCCGGCCTTGACCAGGAACGAGCCGTCGTGGCTGGGCTCGTCGGCGCCGAACGTCTGGTTCAGCACGGCGATGTCGTAGCGGGCCCGGCCGGTCTGCAGCACCTGCTGCATGCGCGAGTAGTAGGCGGCGAGCTCCTTCTCCATCGTCCAGGAGGGCTGACGGGGGCCGAACGCCTCACCGATGTTGCTGCCGAAACCGTGGAAACCCGGCCAGTAGGCGGCGGAGTCGGTGATCGTACCGTCGGCGCTGGGCGGCATCGTGGGGTAGGGCAGGCCGTGGAACACCATCTGGTTGGTGCCCAGCGCGTACTCGCGGTTGGCCAGGGCGACGATCTGGGCCTGGGTGAGTCCGTAGAGGTTGCCGAAGCCACCGGGCAGCATCTCGCTGCTGACCACGCGTTTCCCGGCCAGGGCGACACTGCTGGCCGAGGTGCGCATCCGCGACTCCGAGCACCCCAGCGACTCGCACTCGGTGATGTCGAGCTTCTGGGCGGCGTCGCCCAGGTCGATCGGCTCACCGTAGGGCTGGGCCCGGAACTTCAGGCCGAGCCGGTTGGCCCACGCCTGGATCGGGGTGACGTGGTTGCCCAGGTAGAGCTCGCTGATGGTGGCGTCGATGTCGTGCTGCAGCCGCTCACCGACCTGGTCCTGGCCCTTGGCGAAGCTGTACACCGGGGTGGGGGCGGCGAACGGGCTGGCCGGGGCGGTGCGGGCCAGCACCGGCAGGTACGGGTCCAGCGAGTAGCCGCTGACCCGGCGGAAGGCGGAGCGGAAGTCGCGGGTCCACAACTGGGCGCCGCTGAGCTCGAGGGAGTCTTCGAAGATCGATCCGCCGTTGGCCTTCAGGAGCTGGCGGGTGCGCTGGTCGAGCAGGCCGTCGAAGTAGGCGATGAACTGCTCGGCGCCGGCCTTGTCGAGGTGGTTGACCACCCGGGACTCGGGCTCGGACAGCGGCGAGACGGTCTCACCGAAGGGGGCGTCGTTGCGCTGGGCGGTACCGCGCTTCCAGTAGCTCGTCACCATCCAGGTACCGGACTTCGGCGCGGTCCAGGAGACCTTGCCCGCCTTCACCGAGCCGCTGAGGTCGGTGACGGTGGTCAGGTCCAGCTGGGGCTGTTTCTCGGTGCAGGACGCGACACATCGGGTGGCCGTGGCCGTGACGTAGGTGGGCACCGAGGTCTTGGTCGTGGTGACGACCTTGCCGTTCTCGACCCTGCGCTCGGCGTAGGTGCGGGCGGCGGGTCGGGGCAGGTCGGTGCGGTAGGCCTGGCCGGCCGCGACCACGGCGCTGCCGGTGACCAGTTCCTGGCTGGCCGCGTCGTCGGAGACGTCCAGACCGGGAACCGCGGCCGGCCAGCGGCTGCCCAGGGTGAGGTCGACCTGCACGTCGAGGCGCTGGGCCTCGGTCAGCACGGCCTGGACGGCGGCCCGCCAGTTCGCGTCGCCGTACTCGTGCTCACCCGGGTCGACCACGTAGTCGGTGCCGTCCATCACCATGGCGATCTCGACGCCCTTGTAGCCGGCCTCGGCCACCTCGCGCAGTTGCTCGACCGCGGTCGAGGCCTCTACCGAGGAGGGCCACCACCAGCGGAACATCGCCCCGTAGGAGGAGTCGGCGGCCTTGAAGCCCGCCACGAAATCATGTGCGGGGGAACGATGGTCGGCGGCCTCGGCCGGAAGGCCGAACAGGGCGAGCGCCAGGGTCGTGCTGGCCGTCAGGGCACCGGCCGTGCCCAGTCGGCGGCGGGCGGGCGCTTGACGTCTTTGTCGCGCTCTCATCGGAGGATCCTCCAGAGACGATGGGTGAATCGTTTCATATAGGGTGCGAGGGCGTTCCTGGCCTCTTGCGGAAGCGGGCCCGGTGCAGGCACGTTAGGCGGGCCCGCGACGATGCGGCAAGGACGGAGAAGGCATGAATTCCGGGCATGGCGGCATCACCGGCAGCGATGAAAGCCCCGACGCACTGGCCGCGCTCGACCTCAACCTGCTCACCGCCCTGCGGGCCCTACTGCGCGAGCGCAGCGTCACCCAGGCCGCGGCCCGTCTCTCCCTGGGGCAGTCCGGGGCCAGCGCGGCCCTGCGTCGTCTGCGGGCCCACTTCGGCGATCCGCTGCTGGTGCGCAACGGCACCGCCTACGAGCTGTCACCCTTGGCCGCAGGCCTGCGGCCGGCAGTGGAGGAGGCCTTGGCCGCTGTCGAATCCGTGCTTCTGGCCAGCACTTTCCATCCTTCCACCTCGCGCCGGGTGTTCACCGTGATGGCTGCCGACGAAGCCATGGTGCTGCTGGGCGAGCGGCTGCTCCCACGGCTGGGGCACACTCCGGGCCTCGGCCTGGAGCTGGTGGCGCTGACCGACGCCGCGCTGCACGACGTCGACGCCACGCTGCGGGCCGTCGACGTGCTCCTGATGCCCCGAGGGCAGCTGGCCGGGCATCCGGCAGTCGATCTCTGGGAAGACGAAATCGTCCTCGTGGCAGGCAATGACACGTTCTTGAGCTCAGAAGATGCTACGCCGCAGCGACTCGGCGAGATGCACTGGATCAGCTCGTTCCACGCCCCCTCGGTGATCGCGTCCCTGGAGGCCAGGGGCATCCAGCCCCGGGTGCGGGTCGTGCTGCCCAGTTACGCCGTGGTGCCGATGCTTCTCGCCGGCTCCGCCCAGCACGTCGCGCTGATCCCACGACGCATCGCCGAGCGTCTCGGCGCGCTGGGCGGTGCCCGCGTGCTCACGCCGTGGGGTGGTCCGATGAACACCCGGATGGCGATGTGGTGGCACGCCTCCCGGGAGCGGGACGCCGGGCACGCGTGGTTCCGAGCCCAGGTGCTCGAGGTGACGGCCGAGCTTCGCCGGTCCGGTGCGGCCGCTGTTGCCGAAGACCTGGCGAGCGGATAAATTGACCCCTGGTGTGCCGGGAAGTCTGGTCGGCGGTTCCTTCGGGGACCCCTGATTCGCCCGACCAGAAAGAAGATCCCCGTGAACACCAGCTCTCCGGTCCCGCCCCGCCGCCTGTTCAGCCGGGGCTCCTGGCCCGAGACCCAGCGCGTCACCCAGGTGCTGCGCAAAGAGACGGTGGGCGGCGCCCTCCTGCTCGTGGCCACCGTGATTGCCCTGGTCTGGGCCAATTCTCCGTGGTCGGCGGCCTACACCGGGCTGCGCGACACGGTGGTCGGGCCGCACGCCCTGCACCTGGACCTCTCCCTCGGCCAGTGGGCCGCCGACGGTCTGCTGGCGATCTTCTTCTTCCTGGCCGGCCTGGAACTCAAACGGGAGTTCGTGGCCGGGGACCTGCGGGACCCGCGCCGGGCGCTGGTGCCGGTGGTGGCCGCGGTCGGGGGCATGGTGGTGCCGGCCCTGATCTTCGTGGCGATCAATCTGGGTACCGGAGACGGTGCGCTGCAGGGCTGGGCCATCCCGACCGCCACCGACATCGCCTTCGCGGTGGCCGTCCTGGCCGTGCTCGGCACCCATCTTCCGGCCGCGCTCAGGACGTTCCTGCTCACCCTGGCGGTGGTCGACGACCTGCTGGCGATCGTGGTCATCGCGCTCTTCTACACCAGCGGCCTGTCCGTTCTGCCGCTGCTGGGTTCCGTCGGGGCGATTGCGGTGTTCGGGGCCCTGGTGCAGCGGCGTGTGCGCTCCGGCTGGCTGCTGGTCCCGCTGGCCGTGCTGGCCTGGGCCCTGATGCACGCCTCGGGTATCCACGCCACGGTCGCCGGGGTGCTGCTCGGCTTCACCGTGCCGGTGCTGCGGTCGCCGGCCGAGGGTGGCCCGGAGGCCGGGCCGGGGCTGGCCGAGCACTTCGAGCACCGGTGGCGCCCGCTCTCGGCCGGGTTCGCGGTGCCGATGTTCGCGTTCTTCTCGGCCGGCGTCACCGTGGGCGGGCTCGACGGGCTGGCCACCTCACTGCAGGACCGGGTGGCCCTGGGCATCATCGTCGGCCTGGTCGTGGGCAAGGCGGTCGGCATCCTGGCCGCGACCGCGCTCGTCTCCCGGTTCACCCGGGCCGAACTGGACCAGAGCCTGTCCTGGTGGGACGTGTTCGGGATGTGCCTGCTGGGCGGCATCGGGTTCACCGTGTCGCTGCTGATCGGGGAGCTGGCGTTCGGGGCCGGTTCGGTGCGGGACGAGCACGTGAAGGTCGGGGTGCTCACCGGTTCGCTGATCGCCGCCGGTCTCGCCGCGGTGGTGCTGCGGCTGCGTAACCGCACCTACCGCCGCCTGGCGGAACAGGAGAGGGTGGACGTGAACCAGGACGGCGTGCCGGACGTGTTCCAGGACGACCCGTCCTGAGCGCTACCTGTCCGCGCCGTCCTCTGGGAGGTTCGTACGCATGACCACGGGGTACCTGTACCACGAGGCCTTCGCCTGGCACGACACCGGAACCGCGGCACCCCTGCTGCCCTCCGACCCCGGAGCCGGCCTGCAGCCGTTCGGGCACCTCGACTCGCCGGACACCAAACGCCGCATCCACGAGCTGATCGTCGTGTCGGGCCTGGTGGACCATCTGCACCGGCTGCCCTCCGAACCCGCAGACCTCGCTCAGGTGGAGCGGGTGCACGAGCCGGCCTACCTCGAGCGGTTGCGCTCGGCCAGTGCGGGCACGGGTGGCGACGCCGGAGACGGCATCTCGCCGCTGGGCAAGGGCGGCTTCGACATCCTCCTGCGCGCGGCCGGGGCAGCGATCACGACAGTGGACGCGGTGGTCACCGGGCGGGTCACGAACGGGTATGCGCTGGTGCGGCCTTCGGGTCACCACGCGCTGCCCGGCGCCGGGATGGGCATGGCCTATCTGAACAACATCGCGATCGCGATCACCGAGGTCAGGCGCACCCGGGCGGTCTCGCGGATCGCCGTGGTGGACTGGGACGCCCACCACGGTAACGGGGCTCAGCACATGTTCGCGGCCGACCCCGACGTGCTGACCATCTCGCTTCACCAGGACAACGTGTTCCCGCCCGGCAGCGGATCCCTGGCCGAGAACGCCGAGGGCATCCTCAACGTCCCGCTGCCGGCCGGCACCGGAGACGGCGGGTACGCCTACGCCATGGAACGGGCGGTGATGCCCGCGCTGCAGCGGTTCGGGCCCGAACTCATCGTGGTGGCCTCCGGTCTGGACGCCAACGCCATGGATCCACTGGCCCGTCAGATGCTCTCGTCGGCTGGCTTCCGTCAGCTGACCAGCACCCTCATGCAGGTGGCGGAGCAGCTGTGCGAAGGGCGGATCGCGATGGTCCACGAGGGTGGCTACGCGGCGGGTTACGTGCCGTTCTGCGGGTTGGCCATCCTTGAGCAGCTCTCCGGCCGGACCACTCTCGCCGACCCCTATCTTCAGCTGGTCGGCGGGTTCGGCGGGCAGGCCCTGCAGCCGCACCAGCGGGCCGCGGTCGATGCGGCGGCACAGTCCGTGGGTCTGTGACCGAGAGGCCGCACCGCCCGAGGGGCGGTGCGGCCTCTCGGCTCGGATCAGTGTGCGCCGAGGGTGGCGGCGATCTCGTTCGGGGTGCCCTCCAGCGTGACCGAGGCGGTGGTCTCGCCGGTGTTCAGGTCGACCGCGTGCACCGTCTTCTTGGCCGGCTCGGTGACGTAGGCGACGTCACCGTTGGCGATGATCGCCGGGTGCGCGTCCTGCCACTCCACCGGGCCCTCCCAGGCGTCGACGACCGGGAACTCCTTCTCGATCTTGCCGGTCTCCGGGTCGAGCACGTGGATCGAGCCGTCGGTGGACAGGATGTAGGCCAGATCGCCCGGGCCGCGCGCCACGTCGCGGAAGGTGTACTGCACGTTCTCCGGGAGCTCGACGACCTTGTAGTCGCGCTTCTCGGTGTCGATCAGCGCCACCGAGTTCAGCAGGTAGCCCTCGGCGTCCGGGTCGTCCTTGTAGTCGCCGACCACGACCGGGCTGGTCTCGGAGACGAAGGCGTTGCCCATCCGGCCGAACTCGTCGGGGGCGGTGAACTTCTCGAACTTGCCGTCCTGGAACAGCAGGGCGCCGTTCTCGCAGCCGAAGATCACGGCCTCGTCGGCCGCGGTGCCCTCGCCGTGGATGCCTGGGCACTCGGCGCTGGTGGCCAGTTCTTTCCAGTTCTCGCCGTCGGCCTCGAGAGCGACGGCGCCGGTGCGCGTGGTCTCGTCGCCGACGGTGGTGACCAGGGTGCCGTCTTCCAACACGATCGAGACGCCGTGGTGCGGCTTCTCGGCTGTGTAGGTCTGCGCCTCGGGCAACGCGTCGGTGGCCGCGGCCAGTTCGTCGGTCTTCAGGATCGACGTCTTGCCGGTGCCGTCGTCGAACAGCACCGTGTTGCCGGCGTGGCGCACCACGTGGCCGGCCGTGGTGGCCTCGGAGGTCAGGCCGGTCAGCGCCGGGGTGACGGTGTCGAGCAGCTGGAAACCCTTGGAGGTGGTGACGAAGACGTGCTTGCCGTCACCGGCGGCGTTCAGCCGGGTGAACTCCTCGGTCTCGAACTGCTCGACGATCTCGAGCGACGTCGCGTCGAGAACGGCGATGCCACCCTCGTACGAGACGGCCACCCGTCCCTTTTCGGTGCCCGTGGTCTTTGCCGGTGAGGTCTCCGCGGCGGCGGAGACGGACGAGTCGTCCGAGCCGCAGCCGGTGGCGATCAGGGTGAGGCCGACCAGGGCGGCCAGGCCGCCGAGACGCAGTTTGCGGGGCGCAGTCATCGTGAATCTTCTTTCTGTCGGAACTGCTTGAAAATCAGGGGTTCAGGCCGTCGGCGATGCGCTGGGTGTTGGCGCGCATCATCTGCAGGTAGCTGTCGGCGCCCTCGCCGGGAGCGGTCAGCGACTCGGTGAACAGCTCGACCACGTCGACCTGGACCTTCGCCTCGCTGGCGAGAACCTGCACCAGCCGGTCGGGCTGGGAGGACTCGGCGAAGATGGTGGGCACCGCGGCCTGTTCGATCGCGCTGCTCAGATCGCGTAGGTCGGCCGCACTGGGGGCGGCCAGGGTGGTGCCGCCCGGAATCACCGCCCCGATCAGGCGGAAGCCGAAACGCTCGGCCAGGTAACCGAAGACATGGTGATTGGTGACGAGGGCGCGCCTCTGGGCGGGGATCGCGGCGAACGCCTCGGTCATCTCCGCGTCGAGCGCGGCCAGTTCGGCGCGGTAGGCCTCGGCCGAGGCGGCCAGCTTCTCGGAGTCGATACCGTCGATCTCGGCGGCCGACGACTCCAGGGCGTCGACCACGGCGGTCATCGTGGCCGGATCGGTCCAGAAGTGCGGGTCGGGCGCGCCGGCCGCCTCCCCGGAGGCGTAGGGGACCACCTCGATCACGTCTCCGGCCACCAGGGTGGGGGCGCCGGCCTCGGCCGCCCGGTCGAGATGCTGCTGCAGGCCCTCTTCCAGGCCCAGGCCGTTGGAGACGACCAGGTCGGCCCGGTCCATCTCGGCGGCCTGCCGGGCGGAGATCTCGAACGAGTGCGGGTCGGCGTTCGGCTGCATCAGGGTGGTCACCTCGGCCTGGTCGCCGAGCACCTGCTCGACCACGTCGCCGAGGATGTTCGTGGTGACCACCACCTGGGGCCGGTCGCTGCCCGAGGCCTGGGAACACCCGCTCAGGGCGAAGGCCAGGGCCAGGGTGAGCAGTGCGCCGCGCCTCATCGGCCGACCTCCACGAGATGAACCGGCTGGGCGGGAAGTTCGAGGGATCGCGCAACTCTGGCCGAGTCGGCGTAGTCGATCTCGTGCACGACACCGCCGGCGGCGGCGTTCACGTAGGCGCGCTGCCCGTCGACCGTGACCCGCACGCTGCCGGACAGGGCCGGGTCGGCCAGGGTCTTCGCCAGCAGTGGCTCGGTGACGGCGAGCTGCTTACCCGACTCCGCGTCGTACACCTGCACGGTGCCGTCCTCTCCCACGGCCACCACGTGCTGGTCTGCGTCATCCACGGCAGCGGCGGCGACCACGGGGGTGGTGGTCTTCAGCCACTGCCAACTGCTCTCACGGGTGTCGAGCAACCAGATCCCCTTACCGTCGCCGATCCCGGCCACGGTGGGGCGGCCCTTACGGGCTTCGAAAGAGGTGGCGGGAGCCGCTGCTCCGGACGGGTAGGGGATGTGCTGCAGTTCGGTGTTCTCGCCTTCGGTGGTGGCCAGGACGGCGCCGTCGGCGCAGCCCACGACCAGGCCCACCCGAGTGGTGATGGTGCCCGACGGGTTCTCGCAGTCGACCGAGTCGAGCTTCTTGCCCTCGAGGTCGATCAGGTTCAGTCGGGTGGCCTCTTCGCTGACCAGTGCGCCCGCGGGGAGTGGGGCGATGAGCCCGGCGTGCGGGGTGGTCTTCAGACGAAGGGATTTGCTGATCTTTCCCTCGGAGAGCGCCTTGTTGTCGAGGAGGACGGCTTCGCCGGAGTCGGGGAAGAAGACACCGGTGGTGCCGGCGGTGGAGAGCGGGCCGGTTGAGACGGTGGCCACGCCCTGGCCGGAAAGCTTCCCGATGGTGCGTGGTTCGGCTCGGTAGTAGTGGAAGTGGTCCACGTGGTCCCACGTCCAGACGCCGCTGTCGATGATGCTGATTCCGGACTCGTCGGCGGCGAAGACGTATCGGCCCTCGGTGGTGACCGTTTCGGCCGCGCCGACGGTGTCGAGGGGGGTTTCGGTGCCGTTGAGCAGATCGAGCATCGCGCTCTTGCCCTCGGCGTCGACCGCAACGAGATGCAGTTGCGGTTCGGCCACCTCGGCGGCGCCGGCGACGGTGCCGTGCCCTTCACTCGATTCGGGTGTGGGTGTGGGTGTGGGGGGAGTTTCGTTGGAGCAGGCGGCCAGAGCCAGGATGGTCAGGACGGCTAGCAGTGCTGGTCGAGTTCGGCGGTGCATGTTCACTTTCCGGAGGGGGAGTCGAGAGCGAAGGCGGCGGGGGCCGCCGGCTCGGCGACGGGTGCCGGGCGGCGCCGGCGGCTGAGCTGGGCGAGGACGCCGGAGATCGGGGCGAAGGCGATGGCCGCGGCGGCGATGGAGGCGCCGGCGGCGGTGCCGGCGTACCAGGAGCAGAGCAGGCCGGTGGCCACGGCGAGGACGCCGAAGGCGGTGGCCAGGACCATGCGAGTGGGGATCGTTCTGGTCCAGGGGCCGGCGGCCACGGCGGGGGCCAGGAGCAGGCCCACCACCAGGAGGCTGCCGACGGCCTGGAACGAGGAGACCACGGCGAGGGTGACGAGCCCGACCAGGGCCAGCTGGGCCAGCTGGGGGCGCAGGCCCAGGGTCTGGGCGATACGGGGGTCGAAGGCGGCCGCGACGAAGCTGCGGTGGAAGCCGGTCGCGATCGCCAGGGTGAGGGCGGTGGAGACCAGGAGGACCATCAGGTCGCCCTGGTCGATGGCCAGGATGTCGCCGAACAGCATGGCGGTGGCGTCGGTGGCGAACGAGCGTGAGTGCGAGACGATGATCACGCCCAGCGAGAGCATGCCCACGAACAGCAGCCCGATGCTGGTGTCGTACGAGAGCCGGCCGCGCCGTTGCAGCACCCCGATCAGCGCGCTCATGGTGATCGCGCTGATCGCGCCGCCCAGCATCACCGGCGCCCCGGCCACGGTGGCCAGGGCCACCCCGGGCAGCATGCCGTGGCCGACCGCCTCGCCCAGGAAGGCCATCCCGCGGATCACCACCCAGGTGCCCACCACGCCGCAGATCACTGCGACGAGGGAGCCCCCCAGAAGGGCCCGCAGGACGAAGCCCACGCTGAACGGATCGGTCAACCAGTGCACGATCCGCACACTACACACGAATGATAACCGTTCTCAATCTCGGTTAGAGTGAGGGAGATGACCACCGACCCCGCCGTCCGCGCGCGCAGCCTGCACTTCTCCTACGACGACACCCCGGTCCTGCGAGGTGTCGACCTCGACCTGCCCTGGGGGGTGCTCACCGCGATCGCCGGTCCCAACGGGGCCGGCAAGTCCACGCTGGTCGAGATCCTCGCCGGGGTGCTCCGGCCCGGCTCAGGCTCGGTCGAACGCGCAGATCAGGTGGCGCTGGTGGTGCAGCGCCCGGCCGCTCCCGAGGCGCTGCCGCTCACCGTGCGAGAGGTGGTCACGATGGGCACCTGGCACACACGCACACCGCGGGCTCTGCGGCCGGGCCAGGTGCAGCGGCGGGGCCGGGTCGAGGAGGCCCTGCACCGCGTGCACCTGAATGATCTCGCCGATCGGCCCTTCTCGGCCCTCTCCGGAGGGCAGCGTCAGCGCGCGCTGCTGGCCCAGGGCATCGCCCGCCAGGCCCGCATCTTCCTGCTCGACGAGCCCGCGGCCGGGCTCGACGCCGCCAGCCGGGCCCGCACCCGGGCCATGCTTGCGCAGGAGGCCGCCCGCGGGGCGGCGGTGGCCTGCGTCACCCATGACGACGAGGCCATCGAGACCGCCGATCTGGTGGTGCGTCTGGAAGCGGGCCGCCGGGTCGGGTCCTGAGCGCCGGAGCCGCAGGGTCAGCGGCTCGGTTGCTGCAGCCGACCGAACCGGGCCATGGCCACCACCCCGACGAGCGGACCGAGGCCGAGCCCGGCCAGCGCGTACTGCCAGCCCACGGCCGAGGCGAGCACCGGCACCAGCTGGATCGTCACCACGGTGAGCGAGAAGCCGCAGGCCGTCTGCACCGTCAGCGAGGTGCCGACATAGCGCTGGTCGGCCGTCTCGCTCAGGGCAGTGGAAAAGACCCCCGAATCAGCAATCACCGCAGCGCCCCACACACAGACGAACACCAGCAGCAGAGCCGGTGAGCGCCCGAAGGCCAAGGGCGAGAGCACACAGCACAGACCACTGACCGCCAGAGCCGCACCGGCCGCGGTGGCCCGCCCGAACCGGTCCGAGGCCCAGCCGCCCAGCAGACAGCCCACCACCCCGGCCAGGCCGATGGCCGCGAACGAGGTGAGGCCCACATCGCGCACCGAGCCCAGGGTTTCCCGCCCGGCGTGGGCGGCCTGACTGGCCAGGACGAAGGTCGGCAGCCACGTCCAGAGCGCATACAGCTCCCACATGTGCCCGAAGTAGCCGAGATTGGCCAGACGAGGCAGGGGCCGGCGGAAGCCGTCGAAAACATGCCGCAGTTGCGGCCTGGAACCGCCGGCCAACAGCGGGCCCGGCTTCACGGCCAGAGCGGCAACTACGGACGCCACCAGCGCCAGAGCCGCGGCAGTCAGCATCACGCCCCGCCAGGGCAGGGTGGCGGTGCCCAGAATGACCTGGGGCAGGGCCGAGCCCAGGGTGAGTGCCCCGATCAGGATGCCGAACGCCCGCCCCCGGTCGGCTGGAGCCGTCCACGAGGCGGTCAGCTTCATCCCCACCGGATACACCCCGGCCAGGAACACCCCGGTGAGCGCCCGCAACGGCACCGCCTGCGCCAGCCCGTCCGCAGTCAGCGCCAGCAGAGCCGTGCAGGCCCCGGCCCCCACCGCCGAGCCCGCCATAAGCAGTTGGGGCGGGAACCGGTCGGCCAGGCCCAACCCGCTGGAAAGCACCGCGCCCACCGCGAACCCGATCTGCACGGTCGCGGTCAGCCACACCGCCTCCGCCGAACTCAGACCCCACTCACCGCGCAGGGTGGGGGCGACAGCGGTGGCGGAGAACCAGACCGCCAGGGCCAGCACCTGGACCACGGCGATCAGCCCGATCTGCACACGCGCCGCTGCCCGGTTCACCTCCATGCCCTCAGCCTGACAGACGGATCGTTGCCGACCACGGTCTTGATGTCGCACAGGGGCTGGACGCGACCCCGTCCTCGGCGCCCACTGGAAGTCGTGCGGTGCCGACACCGGAGGTGGCGTGGAATTTTTCGACCTGGACGAGGACCCGCCGGGCGCCCGGCCGGCGCCACCCGTCTACGTTCCTGTCCTGAAGGCGCACGCAGGTGAGCTCGCAGCCCTGGCCCGGATGAGTCAGCAGGCGCGCAGACGTAGCTACCCGCTCCTGGAAGTCATGCCGGACCAGGGATACCGGTTGCACGAGCCGGGCGGGCTGATGCGCTGGTTCGCGAAACTCGACCAATGCTGGCCGAAGCCGGTGATGGTGGACGGTGCCCATCTCTCGGTCCGAGAGACCGGCGGCCGGACCGCGTTACGGGCTCTGGTACAGGAGGCCCGCGGTCTGTTCCGGGTCATGGTCCCGGTCATCAGACTCGACGCGCACGCTGCGGTCCGGGCCGATGCGGCTCAGGCCCTCTCCGAGCAGGGCAACGGACTGGCCGTCCGGATCATGCTCACTCGCGCCGACCTGGACGACCTGGACACCCGCGGCGGGGCAGTGTCCGGCCGCCTGCGCGCCCTTCTGGGCGATGTCGGCGCCCGGCCCGACGAGGTAGATCTGATCATCGACCTCGCCTACGTGGCCACCGACGCCGATGCGCACTCGGCCGGCAGTCGTCTGAGTCGCGCCCTGGGCGGGCTGGTGGGCCTGGACAGCTACCGCCGTCTCGTTCTGGTGGCCGGTGCCTTTCCGGCCGATCTGGGCCGGGTCCGGTCCTGGTCACTGACCCGGCTTCCGCGAGCGGACGCGGCCGTCTGGGAATGCCTGAAGTCCACGCAGCCGGGTCGGCTGCCCGTCTACGGCGACTACGCCATCAGCCATCCCGGCCCCAGGCCGCCTCGGCCACCGTGGGTGAGGCCGTCGCCTCAGCTGCGGTACACCACGACGGGGAGCTGGCTGGTTCTCCGGGGCCGGCAGAAGGGCGACCCCCGGCGGAATGGGCAGTTCTTCGACATCTGCCAGGAGATCGGTGACCATCCGGAGTTCTGCTCCGACCTCGGCCCGGCCGACCAGTGCATCGCCGATCCCAGAAGCCATTTCGACGGACCGGGTGGCGCCTCCCGCTGGAATGAACTGGGAACCGCACATCACGTCGACTTCGTTGTCGACTCACTGATCCGCTCCGGTCTGCCCTGAGCGGTTTCAGAAGGGATCAGCCTCGCAGATACGCCAGCACGGCCGAGACCCGGCGGTCGGAGGCCGGGTCGAAAGACAGCTTGGCGAAGATGCCGCCGACGTGTTTGCGCACGGCGGCCTCGCTGACCACCAGCGCCTGGGCGATCGAGGCGTTGGTCCGGCCCTCGGCCATCAGGCCCAGGACCTCGCGCTCGCGTTCGGTGAGGGAGGCGAGGGGGCCGTCGTCGCGGCGGCGGCCGAGGAGTTGCCGCACCACCTCGGGGTCGACCACCGTCTCGCCGGCGGCCACCCGCTCGAGGGCGGCGAGGAACTCCCGGACGTGGCCCACCCTGTCTTTCAGCAGGTAGCCGACCCCGGCCGCGCCCCGCCCGGCGGTGGCGTCGAGCAGTTCGGGCACGTAGGCCTCGGCCACGTAGGCCGAGAGCACCAGGATCGCGATGCCGGGGTGCTCGGCGCGGATCCGGCCGGCGGCGCGCAGGCCCTCGTCGGTGTGCGTGGGCGGCATCCGGATATCGGTGATCACCAGGTCGGGCTGGTGCCGGGCGGTGAAAGCGAGCAGAGCCTCGGCGTTCTCGACGGCCGCGACGACCTCGTGGCCGGTGCGCTCGAGGATGCCGACCAGGCCCTCGCGCAGCAGAGCCGCGTCCTCGGCGAGCACGATCCTCAGACCGGGCATTCCATCCTCACTTCCGTAGGGCCGCCGGGCGGGCTGGTCACTCGCAGCGTGCCACCCAGGGCGTCGAGCCGGACCCGCAGCCCGGCCAGCCCGGTGCCGGGGCCGGAGGCGGTGGCTCCTCCCACCCCGTCGTCCTCCACCGTCAGCACGAAGGTCTGGCCCTGCCGCCAGGCGTGCACCCCGACCCGGCGGGCCCGGGAGTGCCGGGCCACGTTGGTCAGGGCCTCGCTGACCACGAAGTAGGCCGCCTGCTCGACCGGTGGGGGCAGCCGTCCCTCGAGCCGGACGTCGACGGTGGCCGGAACCGGCGAGCGGTCGGCGATCTCGTGCACGGCTGCGGCCAGACCGTGGTCGACCAGCACCCGGGGGTGGATACCGCGGATCGTGCTGCGCAGGTCGGCGAGAGCGGCCTCGGCCTGACGCTGGGCGTCGTGCAGCGCCTCCAGGCCCGGGCCCTCGGGCACGTCGAGCTCGGCCCGGCCCAGCGTCATGGTCAGCGCGACCAGCCGCTGCTGGACGCCGTCGTGCAGATCCCGTTCGATCCGCCGCCGTTCGGTCTCGAAGGCGTCGACCAGGTCCACCCGGGAACGCCGCAGGTCGGCCACGGTCGCGGCCAGGTCGCCGGCCCGGGAGTCGAGCAGGGCCCGGGCCAGCCGTGACTGACCGGCGGCGAGGAGGGTGAGCAGGTAGGCCGCCGCGGCCGCGAGCAGCACACCCAGCCCGGAGGCCAGCCAGGCCTCGCCCCCGGAACTGACCT
Source organism: Kineosporia sp. NBRC 101677 (assembly GCF_030269265.1). Taxonomy (NCBI): domain Bacteria; kingdom Bacillati; phylum Actinomycetota; class Actinomycetes; order Kineosporiales; family Kineosporiaceae; genus Kineosporia; species Kineosporia sp. NBRC 101677. The sequence continues at coordinate 704,377 of NZ_BSTA01000003.1, read as the reverse complement.
GCCAGCCGATGACCTGTATCTGCTCCCGGGTGGCGAGCCAGGGTGCGGCCAGCATGGCTGCCGGGGTGATGATTGCGAACAGCAGTGCGACGGTGTTGACCAGCCACAGCACGGTGCCGAGCAGGAGCAGGTAGGCGATCTCCAGCCAGTCGACCGGCATCCGCTGCCGCGCGCGCAGCCGGGCCCGCAGCCCGATCGGCTCGGGCGGACGCTGCTGCACCAGCCGCAGGCGGCTGCGTTCCACCGCCCCGGCCAGCGTGGCCGGCACCCCGCCGAGCAGCGCCGAAACCACCAGCAGGGGCCAGACCGCGAGGCCGGCGACCACGGTGGTGGCCAGGTAGGCGATCGAGCGCCACGGCCAGGACGAGCCGAGAAAGCGCGCAGGGTGGCGGCGGAGCGCCGTTCCCGCGTCAGTCATGATCCCGAGAATAGAGGTTGGACGATTGGTGCGGGGTAGCGTCGGCGCTACCCCGTTCTCGCGTGCGGGCCACTGAAAACGCCCGCCGCGAGCGGTGGGATCGAACCATGACGATCCCGATCACCAGCCCGGTGAACCAGCCGGCTCCGTTGCCCCCGGTCGCCGTCACCCTCGACGGCATCTCCCGCACCTACCGGTCCCGGGCCGGACAAGTAGACGCCCTGCGCGGGGTGACCCACACGTTCCTGCGCGGCACCTTCACCGCGGTGATGGGGCCCTCCGGCTCCGGCAAGTCCACCCTGCTGCAGATCGCGGCCGGGCTGGACCGGCCCACCCAGGGCGAGGTCAGGATCGGCGAGGTGCCGATCGGCCGGCTCAGCCAGACCCAGCTGACCAAGCTGCGGCGTACCTCGATGGCCTTCGTCTTCCAGGCCTACAACCTGCTCGACGCGCTCACCGCGACCGAGAACGTCGCCCTGCCGGCCCGGCTGGCCGGGCGCCGGGTGGACAAGGGCGCCGTGCTGGAGGCCCTGCGCGAGGTCGGGCTGGAGGAGAAGGCCCGGCACCGGCCGCCGGAGCTGTCCGGTGGCCAGCAGCAGCGGGTGGCCATCGCCCGGGCCCTGCATCTGCGGCCCGACGTGCTTTTCGCCGACGAGCCGACCGGCGCGCTCGACCGGGCCTCGGGCCGGCGGGTGCTGGAGCTGCTCCGCGAGGCGTCGGACACCCGGGGCCAGACCGTGGTGATGGTGACCCACGATCCGCTCGCGGCCTCCTACGCCCATTCCACGCTGTTCCTCGGGGACGGCCGGGTGGTCGGCCGTCTCGACCGCGCGGACGCCACCCAGATCGCCGCCACGATGAGCGAGCTGGAGCGATGATGACCATGCTGACGCTCAGCCGGCAGACGGTTCGCCGGTCCTGGCCCCCGTACGTCGGAGCGCTGGTGGCACTCACCTTCGGTGTGGCCCTGCTGGTCGTCGCGGTGACCGTCGGATCCGCGGTGGAGGGAACGGCGCAGCTCGCGGAGTTGAGAGCGGACGAACGGGAGCAGATCTCGGGTCTCTCCACGCTGTTCGGGATCATGGCCGCGGTGGCGCTCTTCATGGCCGTGTTCGTGGTGGGCAGCACCTTCGGCTTCGTGGTGGCCACCCGTCAGCGCCAGCTCGGACTGCTGCGCCTGGTGGGGGCCACTCCCCGGCAGGTCCGGCTGATGGTGCTGGGGGAGTCGACGGTGGTGGCCCTGCTCGCAGCGGTTCTCGGTGGTCTGCTCGGATCGATCGCCACCCCGGCCTTCCTGGCCCTGCTGAAGTGGCGCGGTGTACTGACCGTCGATCTGGTGATGCCCGCTCTCTGGCAGCCCTGGGCGATCGCCGTGCCGTGTGCGATGACGGTTGCTCTCCTGGGAGCCTGGCGTTCCTCCCGCCGAGCCGCAAAGGTTTCGCCGGTGGCGGTTTTTCAGGAGGCCGGGGTCGAGCGGCGCCGTCCCACCGTCTGGCAGTTGCTGATCGGCACGGCCTGCCTGGGCGGCTCGGCCGCCGCCCTGCTGGCCGCCCACCAACTGAACCCGATCTTCGCGCTGGTGGCGGGCGTCCTCTTGCCCGAAATCATCGTACTGGGGCTGTACTGCTTCGGCGGGTGGGTGTTTCCGGCTCTGAGTGGTCTGCTGGGCCGCCCATTCGCCGAACGCGACGTCTCGGCCCGGCTGGCCCGCGACCACGTCCGCACCGCCGTGCGCACGCCCGTCGCGATCGCCGCCCCGATCCTGGCCATCTCCGCCGTCGCAGGTTCGCTGATCGTCACCCTCAGCTTCACCGCCGACTGGACGACGGCGTTGGACGGCGAGCAGCTCAACACCCCGTACGTTGTGGAAAATGCTGCCGGAGAGGATATCTCCACCCGATTGGACGGTCTGCCCCTGGTCGATCCCCGGGTCACCGTCGTTCTGCCGGTCGGGCTCGAACGTGAACCGGAGCCGATCGACGTCATCGACCCGGAAACCACCGCCGCGGCGCGGAGTCTGCCGGTGCTGAAGGGGTCGCTGAAGAGGGTGGACAAGGCGGTGGTGGTCACCGACGGCTGGTCGGCCGACGCCGGGATCGGCCTGGGAGACCGGCTGCTCGGCGGCCGGGTGGTCGCGGTGGTGCAGGAGGCTCCCGGCCTCTACAGCGACGTGATGATCGGCAAGGACCTGGTCCCGCCGCGCCAGCGCGACGTGGAGCCCGCAGTGTGGTTCGTCGACCCGGGCGATCACGACCTGTCCGCAGAGCTGTCCGGCACCGGTGCCCGGGTGCTCACCTCCGACGCCTACCTGGCCGAACTCGACGCCGAGGTCCGGGCCAACAACAACCTGGCGTTGTGGGTGCTGCTCGGCCCGGCCGGGCTGTACGCCGCGATCGCCATCGTGAACTCGGTGCTGATGGGCGCCTCCCAGCGTCGCGCGCAGACCCGCCTGGCCGGGCTGCTCGGGGCCACCCGGGCGCAGCTGCGCCGGATGGTGATCTGGGAGGCAGGGCTGATCGGATCGGCAGCGCTGCTGGCCGGCGCCACCATCACCGTGGTGGTGGGCTGGACCATCCGCAGTGCCACCGCGGCCGACGTGGCCCAGCAGCCGTTCACCGTCCCGTGGGTGGCGCTTTCGGCCGTGCTGGCCACCTGCGCGGGGCTGACCCTGGTGGCTGCCCTGGCCGGTACCCGCCGGCTGGAGAAGTGAGAACCCCCCGAGCCGGGCAAGTGGCTCAAGGGGCGGGCGATGATCGCCGATCTTGTGGCAGGAGTCGGCCGGCCTGAGGGGGCGCGGGTGAGCGCAGGGGCACGTGGGCACAGCACGCGGGGGCGGCGTGCGATTTCGGCCGCCCTCGTTCTGTGCCTGTTGCTGAGCGTGGCCCTCCTGGCGGCTGACGTCTGGGTCTCCGGGCGGCTGGACGTGTGGGTGACCTGCGGCTACTGGGTGACCTCGGGGATCGTGGCGGTGGCGGGCGCCGCGCTGGCGTGCACGGCCGCCACCAGTCCCTCTGATCGTGAGGGCTGGCGACTGCTGCTGGCCGGAGCCGTGCTCTGGCTGGCGGCGGTGACGATCTACTCCGAGGACGCGCTGGCCGGCGCGTACCCGCCCTCGCCGAGCGTCTCGGACATCAGCTGGCTGAGCGCCGGGGTCGTCTCCGCGGTGGGCATCACCCGCCTGGGGCATGGCCGGACCCGGCGGCGTGATCTCTCCTGGCTCGAGCTGGCGCCGCTGTGGACCGCGATCGCCGTGCTCCTGCCGGTGCTGTTCTGGCGCGACATCGAGGCCTCGACCTCCGCCCCTCCGGCCGTCGCGGCGGCCCTGGCGTATCCCATCATCTACGTCGCCACCGCGGCGGTGATGCTGCAGGCGGTTGTTTCTGGTTCGCTGCGGCTGCGCCACAACTGGGGCCTGGGGGCGCTCATGCTCGGGCTGATGGTGGAGGCCGCCGCCTTCATCGCCTGGGCCCCGCCGTTGCTGGACAACACCTATGTCGCGGGCGAGAGCGTTCTCGACGCGTTCTGGGCCGTGGGCATGCTGATGATCGGGGTCGGCAGCTGGGCGGTCCGTCCCGTACAGGCCCGGGCCGACCTGGGCGGGGTGCGTAACCGGGGCGTCGTGCTGCCCACCGCCTCGCTGCTGATGCTGGCCGTGGTGCTGTTCATCGGCACCAGCGGCGACCTGCGCCTGGCCATGCTCAGCGGTGGTGTCGCGATCGTGGGTGGGTTGCTGGGCATCCGGGAAGCGGTGCTGCGCCGGGCCAACAGCGAGCTGCGGCACGACTCGCGCACCGACCCCCTGATGGGCATCGCGAACCGGCTGCAGATGGAGGACGACCTGCGCGAGGCCTTCGAACGGTCCGAGGCGGGGGAGGAGACGTACGCGGTGGCGCTGTTCGACCTGGACCGGTTCAAGGTCTACAACGACCGCCTCGGGCACCAGGCCGGTGACCTGGCCCTGAAGTCGCTGGCGCTGCTGCTGGACGGCAACAGCCGGGGGCAGGACCGGATCTACCGTTACGGCGGCGAAGAGCTGCTGCTGTTGTTGCGCGGGGTGGACGTGACTCAGGCGCACGCCGTGGTGGACCGGCTGCGTCAGGTGCTGGAACAGGAGCGGCTGGCCCACCCCGGCAACGACCCCTACGACGTGATGACGATCAGCGCGGGAGTGGCCTGCGCCGAGGCTGGTGAGAGACCTGCGGCCGTGGTCCAGCGGGCGGACGAGGCGCTCTACCGGGCGAAGGCCGACGGTCGTAATCGGGTGGTCGCGGACGGCCGGGGTGAGCTTCCGGCGGTGGCCCGCATCCCGTGGCCCCGGCGCAGCGAAGAGACTTCCCAGGTGGCCGATTCCGGGGCCGAGGAGAGTTCGACTTTCACCTAGGATGACCGCTCGTGAACCTGGAGCAGCAGTTCGCCCACATGGCCACCGGCGCCGTCTACGACGACCTCACCCCCGAGCTGATCCAGGCCCGGATCGAGGCGGTGAGGGCGACCAGTGCCTACAACGATTCTTATGGACGTTTGCCCGCCGAGCGCGAGGAACTGTTGCGTTCGGTGGTGGGCTCGGTCGGTGAGGGAGCGAACTTCGAGCCGGTGTTCCGCTGCGAGTTCGGCCGGAACATCCACCTCGGGCAGAACTTCTTCGCCAACTTCGACTGCGTGATGCTCGACGGCGCCCCGATCCGGATCGGCGACCACGTCCTGCTCGGCCCCAAGGTCGGTCTCTACACCTCCAACCATGCCCTCGACCCGGCCGAGCGGCGGGCGGGCGCGTGCACAGCGCGGCCGATCACGATCGGGAACGAGGTCTGGATCGGCGGCGGCGCAACGATTCTGCCCGGAGTCACCGTCGGGGACGGGGCCGTGGTGGCCGCCGCCGCGGTGGTGACCAAGGACGTCCCCTCCCGGACGATCGTGGCCGGCAACCCGGCCCGGGTGTTGCGGCCGGTGACCGACGCCGACCGCACCGGTTTCACCCCCATGCACTGATCGGCGCGCGATCCGGCCACGGGCTGCCCGTCTTGCCGAAGGACGGGCCGCCCGTGACGATGGTCGGACGTCAGCCTTCTACGTTGGGTGCCCCCATGCGCATGCTTCTGATCCTGATCGTCGTGGTCGTCGTAGGGCTGTTCCTGTATCGCCGTTTCGTGCGGTAGCGCTCAGGCGCCGGTGTCGCGGGGATTGAGGTTGCCCGGGTCCCCGTCGGGATCGCCCTCGTAGGCCTCCTCGTCCCGGGTGTCGCGCGGGTTGAGGTTGCCCGGGTCGCTGTCCGGGTCGATCACCTGCCCGTCAGTGTCGGTGGGGTCGATGGGGTCGGTGCTGTCCGTGGAATCCGTTGGCTTGACCATGACCGACACCCTGGTGCCGCCGGCTCTGCTGCGCGAACCGATCATGCGGCCCGTGCTGTGGCGTACGGGCCAGGTCGGGGGCCAGGTCAGAGCGTGGCCCTGAGTTCCTCCTGATGGGCCAGCAGCCAGTCCTCCAGCGACTGCAGCCGGGGGTTGAGCGTGCGCAGGTGCTCCAGGTCGCGGTGCGCGACGAACGACTCGGACGCCTCGGCGTAGAACTGGAACATGTTGCCCAGTTCCTCCGCAGCGGGAAAACCGGCTGCGCGCAACTGGTCGAAGGCCAGCGGCCGGTAGTCCACCGGTTCACCCATCACCTTGGCCAGCAGCCCGGCGATCTCGGCACCGGTGGCGTGGGTGCCGGCCAGGCCGACCGTCCGGCCGACGTAGCGCTGGCCGGCGGCGAAGATGCCGTACGCGGTGCGGCCGATGTCCTCGGCGGCCACCGCGGACAGCGCGGCCTCGTCCATGGCCAACGCAAGCACCAGCCGGCCGTCCGGCCCGCGCTGCGGCCCCTGCCCAGACAGGAAGGCCTCGTAGAAGAAGGTGGTCTCCAGGAACGTGGTGGGCACGCCCTGTTCGTTGAAGTACGCGTTCGCCTCGGCCTTGGCGTCGAAGTGGGGCACCGTGTAACCGTCTTCGAGTATCGGCACGTCGGTCCCCAGGTGCCGGAAATAGGGACGGGTGTCCTCGAGGGTCGACCAGACCACGTGCTTCAGCCCCGCCTCGCGGGCGGCCCGGGCCGCGTTCGCGGCCTGCGCCAGTTCGAGCTTGGAGCGGGACTGGCCGGGAGCGACGTCCGGATCCCAGTAGTTGGTCACGACGAACGCACCATAGGCCCCCTCGAAGGCCGCCCGCAGGCTCGCCTCGTCACCGAGGTCGGCCATGACCACCTCGGCCCCCGCGTCGGCCAGGGCCCGGGCCTTGGCCGAGGAGGGGTTGCGGGTGATCGCCCGAAGGACGAACGGCCCGTCCGGTGCCTCCAGGACGGCCCGCGCCAGGCCCCCACCCTGCGCCCCGGTCGCCCCCACCACGGCAATGATCTTCTTGTCGGTCACTTCGATCAGCTCTTCTCTGGTCTCGTCGGCGCCGGGCCGTGCGGCGCCGTGCTGTGCTGGCCCTGCTGGGTGCGGTGACGAGCCTGCGCCTTCGACCAGGGGTGGTACCTCACCAGCCGGTGGGTACCAACAGCAGGGGATGGCTGAGGATGGCTGGGGCCCGCGGGGCGGCCGATACTGGTCGGGTGGCGGAACTCAGGAACGACCTCGGCGACTTTCTGCGTACCCGGCGGGCATCCCTGAGCCCGGAAGAGACGGGTGTGCCTACCTACGGCACGCCTCGGCGGGTGCCGGGGCTGCGCCGCGAGGAGGTGGCCATGCTCGCCGGGGTGAGCGTGAACTACTACACGCGGCTGGAACAGGGCGAGAGCCACCAGATGTCCGACTCCGTCCTGGACGCCCTGGCCCGGGCCCTGCGCCTGGCCGAGGGGGAGCGCCGGCACCTGGAGCGGCTGGCCTGGCCCTCCCAGTTCACCCGCCGCGACCCGGATTCCGAGACCGGCCCCGAGACGGTGCGCGACTCGTTGCGGGCGATGGTCGAGGCCAACACCGAGCAGGCGGTCGGCATCATCGGCCGCCACCTCGACAATCTGGGCGGCAACCGGCTCTGGAACGCCCTTTTTGGCCTCCGCCCGGACCGGCGCACCAACGGCGTGCTGCGGATGTTCCTCGACCCGGCGATGCGCGACCTGCACGTGGACTGGGAGCGCGCGGCCACCGAGTTGGCCTCCTACCTGCGCACGGCCACCGGCGAGCACCCGGACGACCCGGCCCTGGCGGCGATCATCGGCGAACTCAGTATCAAGAGCCCGGACTTCGTCCGGATCTGGGCCCGGCACCCGGTGGCCGAGTGCGCCGCCGGCGTCCACGTGCTCGACCACCCGGTGGTAGGCCGGCTTACCCTGAACGACGAGAGCCTGCGGGTGCCCGACGGCGCCGGGCAGCGAGTCAACTTCATCTCCCCGGCCGACGACGTGTCCGCCGAGCGGCTGCGGCTGCTCAGCCTGAGCTGACCGCCGAGCGGTTGTCCCCGACAGCCGACAGCCGACCAATGACCGATGACTGCCGGCCGCCGAGACTGCCGGCCACGGAGACGCCGAGACTGCCTGCCACCGAGACGGCCGGCCACCGAGACGGCCGAGACTGCCGACGGCCGAGACTGCCGACGGCCGAGACCGCCGACGGCCGAGACCGCCGACGGCCGAGACCGCCGACGGCCGAGACCGCCGAGACTGTCGAACAGCGGCGGCTGTTCATCCTGAACCGGCCGCCCGTGAGCCGGCGGGTTCCCGGCGGGACGCGGCATCGCGGTACTGCTTGGGTGAGGAGCCGACCACCCGCCGGAAAGCCGTACTGAAGGCGCTCTCGGACTCGTAGCCGGTGGCGACGGCGAGTTCGGAGATGGAGTGGGTGTTGCGGCGTAGGGCGTCGCGGGCCAGGTTCATGCGCCACTGGATCAGGTAATCCAAAGGCGTTGTGCCGAGCTGCTTCCTGAAAGCAGACGCGAACGTGGAGCGGGACATCCCGGCAACGGCGGCCAGCTCCTGAAGGGACCAGCGGTGCGACACGTCACCGTGCAGGGCGCGCAGGGCCGCACCGACGCCGTCGTCGCAGAGCGCTCCGAGCCAGCCGAGGGGATGTTCGGTCTGGCCGACGTGGGCGCGCAGCATGTGCACGAAGAGGACCTGCACCAAGTGATCCAGCAGGAAAGGGCTACCGACGCTGCAGTTCTTCACTTCGGTGCTGAACAGCTCGGCCACTTGGGCGAGTTGCTCATTGCGCCCGTCGTCGGCCCGGACGTGTACCAGTCGGGGCAGCACGTTGGTCAGCACTGCGGCATTGGCCTCGTCGAACCGGATCTGCCCACCGAACAGGCCGAAATCCACATCCGCCTCGGACCCGATACACACCTGGCCGTTCGCTGCGCTCTCCCACACAGCCTGCGTCGGCAGTGATTCCACGGTCAGAGAACTGGACAGCCGATACGCCGGAGGGTTGACCAGCAGGAAGACATCGCCCTCGTTCAGGAGCGCGATCCCGTGGTCGTCCTCGAACTCCAGCCAGCACTCGCCCCGCTCCACGGCCCAGATCTGCACGTGATCGAACGCCTCGAAGCGCAGTGCCCAGGACCCGGCCGCCCGGAACCCCGGATAGACCTCCGATCGGGGCCGGAGCAAGCTCATCGTGCCGGTCACGGGATCGCAAGGGCCAAGCATTAGCGCTGGGCTGGACGATCCATAAAACATCCCCCACTGCACATTACGGATCGTACCGCCCTCGCAAAGCCTTCCCGTTGTCTTGGCTGCGATCACCCAGGATTACCCTCGGTGCAGAACGTAATGGGCAGCATGGGAGTCGCGACTGCTTCGACGTCGGCGGTTTTGTCGGCTGATAGCTCGTGGCTCGGCTCGTGGCTCGGCTCGTGGCTCGTGGCTTGTCGCTGGTGCTCGTCGCTGGTGCTGGTGCTGGTGGCTGGTGCTGGTGGCTGGTGCTGGCGGCTGGGTGCTCGTCGCTGGTGCTCGTGGCTGGTGGCTGGTGGCTGGTGGCTGGTGGCTGGTGCGAGCGTGCTACTGGGCTATTGCGTTGGGGTAGGCGGCGGCCTGGGTGAGGTTGGACTGGTCGGTCAGCCACTGGCCGAAGGCCTCTGGTGGGAGGGGGCGGCTGTGGAGGTAGCCCTGGCTGATGTCGCAGCCCAGTTCCCGGACCCGGCGCAGTGCGGCCTCGTCCTCCGTACCCTCGGCCACCAGCCGCATGCCCAGGCGGTGGGCCAGTTCGGCGGTGCCGGCGACGATTGCCGCTGTGCGCTCGTCCTCGACCACCCTGCGGGTGAAGGAGCGGTCGATCTTGAGTTCGGTGGCGGGCAGGATGTTCATGTAGCTCAGTGAGGAGTAGCCGGTGCCGTAGTCGTCGATGCTCAGGCCCACCCCGCGGGCGCTGATCGCCTGCAGGGCGGCCAGGGCGTCCTCGCGGTTGGTCATCAGCGAGGTCTCCGTGACCTCGATCAGCAGGTCCTGGGGGCGGACGTGACCGGCCAGGAGGATCTCGTCGACGGTGGGCAGCAGGGCCGGCTCGGTCAGGCAGCTGGCCGAGAGGTTGACCGAGATCCGTAGCTGGCGGCCGTCCTGCTGCCAGTGACGGCCGTGCTCGACCGCCATCCGCATCACCCGGCCGGTCAGGGCGGGCATGAGGTCGTTGTTCTCGACGATGTCCAGGAACCGGTCCGGTGACAGCAGGCCGAGCCGGGGGTGCTGCCAGCGCACCAGGGCCTCGACCCCGACGACCGCTCCCGTCCAGACGTCCATCTGGGGCTGGAAGTGCAGCACGATCTGCCCGTTGTCGGCGGGGCCGCGCAGGGCCACGCCCAGGTCTTCCAGGAGTTCGCGGCGCTCGCGGGCGGCGGCGTCGAGCCCGCGGTCGTAGGCGCGCACGCCCAGGCCCGAGACCTTGGCCTGGTACATCGCCACGTCGGCCCGCCGCAGCAGTTCTCCGCCGCTCATCAGGCCCGGCTCCAGGCGGGCCACCCCGATGCTGGCGCCCACCTCCAGCAGTCGCCCGTCGTCCTGCAGCGGGGTCAGCGCGGCGAGCAGCTGCTCGGCCACCTCGACGGCCGGGGTCAGGTGGGTGTCGGGTACGAGCACCGCGAACTCGTCGCCTCCGAGTCGGGCCAGTAGCGCCTCCGGCGGCAGGCGGCGTTCGAAGGTCTGGGTGGCGTGCCGCAGGACCTGGTCGCCGGTGGCGTGCCCGTAGCGGTCGTTCACCTCCTTGAACCGGTCCAGGTCGATGATCATCAGCGCCACCGCGCCGCCCTGCTCGACCGCCTCGTCCACCGCGGCCAGCAGCGAACGCCGGTTGGCGATGCCGGTGAGCTCGTCGGTCAGGGCCTGGTGGCGGGATCGGGTGAGGTCGGTCAGTTCGCCGACCATCGCGACCATGCGCTGCCCGGCCAGCAGGGTGCCACCGACCACGAGGACGATCACGGCCACTCCGGCGTCGCCGCCCACCACGATCTGCGCGGCCAGGGTGAGGGTTCCGGCGAAGAGCACGATCAGCGAGCCGAAGATCGAGGAGCGGGTCAGCGGTACGGCCGGCTCGGCCGAGCAGGCGGGGGCCTTCATCCGGGCGGCGATCAGGAGCAGGGCCGCGGCCAGCAGCCAGGCCGGCGCGGCCCGCACCGGATCGAAGCCGGACGAGAGCAGATTGACGGTGCTCACGGTGCTGAGGAAGGTCAGGGTCCAGACCGTGAGCCGCATCCGCCGCTCGCGGCCCAGACGGGCCAGCACGGCGATCCACAGAGCCGTGCCCAGGGCGGTCACGGCCGTTCCGCCGGCGAACATGTCGGCCTGCAACTGCCAGAACGCCAGCGACGAGGGCCCCGCGGGGTGGTCGTGGACAAGGTTGCCGATCGCCATCAGCACCAGCAGGGCGCCGGCCGTGTTGGCGTTCTCGGTGCTGGCCCGCATCCCGGTGCGGGCCAGCAGCCAGGAGATCATCGCCTGGTACAGCAGTCCGCAGGCCAGCCCGGTGCCCACCGAGAGCACCAGCGCGGCCCGGCGGGAGTCCACCAGGCCGGTGAGGACACAGGCGAGCAGGACCGAGACGACGATCGTGGCGGCGCCGGCCGTGAGCCAGCGCTGGAAGTCCTCCCGCCGCGCCCGACTGCTGCGCACGGGAGCCGTGCACAACAACAGCGCGGTGGCCAGAAGCCCCCATCCGACAACCATCAGTCAACCGTCTCTCGAGCCGCACCGGCACAACGTGGGCGGCTTCTGCACCCCGTCTGCTGTCGGCCGGAGCCGGGACCAGGCGAGACCTTGCGGCCGCAGTCACCCGGAAGAGGGAGAAAGGCGGGTGCGCACGGCCAGCGCCGCACAGCCCACCACGGCCAGGCCGCCGGCCAGGGTCGGAGCGGTCAGGGTCTCGCCCAGCAGCAGGGCCGCCCAGGCCAGGGTGAGCACCGGTTGCGCCAGCTGCACCTGACTGACCTGCGCCATGGGCCCGATCGCGAGCCCCCGGTACCAGGCGAAGAAGCCCAGGAACATGCTGACCACGCTGAGGTAGCCAAAGGCCGCCCACTGCCCGGCCGTGGCCTGCGTGATCTGCTGGGCCTGCGGGTCCTGCTGGGCGATCGACAGACCGGTCAGGGCGAGCATCACCGGCGCCGCCACCACCAGGGCCCACGAGATGGTCTGCCACGAGCCGAGCCGGCGCGAGAGCAGCCCGCCCTCGGCGTAACCGACTGCTCCGGCCACCACCGCCCCGAACAGCAGCAGGTCGGCCCCGTGCAGCTCGCCCAGCCCGCCGGAACCCAGCGCGGCGAATCCGATCGCCGCGACCGCCCCGACCAGGGCGAAGACCCAGAACGAGCGGGCCGGCCGCTCACCCGTCCGCACCACCACGGCCACGGCGGTGGCGGCCGGCAGGATCGCGATCACCACCGCTCCGTGCCCGGCCGGGACCTCGCTGAGCGCGTACGAGGTGAGTACCGGGAAGCCCAGGACCACCCCGGCGGCGACCACCGCCAGCTGCGCCCACTGCCGACCACGTGGCCGGGAACGAGACTGGGAACGGGGCTGGTAACGCGTAGCGATGGACAGGACCAGGGCGGCCAGGACGGCGGCGACCACGGCCCGGCCCGCCCCGATGAACAGCGGCGGCAGCCCGCGCACGGCTATCCGGGTGAAGATCACCGTGAAGGAGAACGCGACCACCCCGGCGAACCCCCACCGCAGGCCGCTCACCGGCAATAGCACCGGGGCCGGGGAAGCGATAACGCTACTGTCTGCTGACATGAGTCAGGATAGCAGCGAGCGCATCGTCGCCGACCTGCGCGCATGGATCGCCACCGTGCCCCCGGGGACCCGGGTGCCCTCCAGCCGGGCCCTGTGTGCCCAGCATGCGGCCAGCCCCCTGACGGTGCAGAAGGCCATGCGCGCGCTGACCTCGGCCGGGCTGATCGAGAGCCGCCCGGGGGTAGGCACGTTCGTGAGGATGGCACGCGAACACCCACCCGCCGACTACAGCTGGCAAACGTCCACTCTTGGTGCTCTGCAACGCCGTCTGCCGCTGACGTCGTCGACGCAGCGGGCGGCAGCCCCGGACGCGATCATCCTGCATTCCGGCTACCCCGACCGTGAACTGCTCCCCGAACGGCAGGTGCGCGCGGCGATCACCCGTGCTGCCCGGTCGGAGGCTGCGGTCACCCGTTCGCACGCGCACGGAGAACCCGCCCTTCAGGCCTGGTTCGCGGGAGAGGTGGCCCAGCACACCCCGCCCGGGGTACAGCCGCCCCGCGCGCGTGACGTCCTGATCCTGCCCGGCAGTCAGAGCGGCCTGAGCTCCATCTTCCGGGCGGTGGTGGGGACGGGGGAGCCGATGCTGATCGAGTCCCCGACCTACTGGGGGGCAATCGTCGCTGCCGCCCAGACCGGCGTGCAGTTGGTACCGGTTGCCGTCGGTCCCCACGGTCCGGACCCGGCGGAGATCGAGGAGGCGCTACAACGCACGGGTGCCAAGGCTTTCTATGCACAGCCCACGTTCGCCAATCCCACCGGCGGGCAGTGGTCCGGCGAACTGCGCCGCACGGTGCTGGAGCTGATGCATACCTACAACGCCTTCCTGATCGAGGACGACTGGGCCCATGACCTGGCCATCGACGCCGACCCCAGCCCGTTGGTCGCCCAGGACGACGCGGGACACGTCATCTACCTGCGCTCGCTGACCAAAAGCGTCTCCCCGGCGTTACGGGTGGCCGCGCTCATAGCCCGGGGTCCTGCCTACGGTCGGATCACGGCCGACCGGGGAACCGAAACCATGTACGTCAGTGGGCTTCTGCAGAACGCGGCCCTGGACGTGGTGACTCAGCCTTCCTGGCGTACTCATTTACGGCAGATGCGCCAACAACTGCGGCACCGGCGTGACCAGCTGGCCGCGGTCGTCCATAAACACATTCCGGACGCCCACCTCGAGCAGGTGCCGCTGGGCGGACTGTCCCTGTGGCTGCGTCTGCCCGACGGGACTGATCCGAACGAGCTGGTGCGGGCGTGCGAGGTGCGGGGAGTGGTCATCGCTTCGGGGGACGAGTGGTTTCCCGCCGAGCCGTCCGGCGCCTACGTACGACTCAACTACTGCGGTCCCGATCCGGAGCGCTTCCCCGAGGCGGCGCAGATCATCGCGCAGGCTCTTGCGGGGATCAGGACGTAGGTACCTGGTAGACCGACGGCACATTACGGACGTCGGTGGGCACCGACGGGGGAGCGCTCACCGGGTCTTCGTGGAAGACCAGGGCGGCCGCGCCGACCGCGGCCGCATCGGCCACGTGCGCGGCCAGGGTGACGTTCACCCGGTCGCGCCCGGGCTGCAGCCGTTGCTCGAGCACCGCCACGTAGAGAGCACCGGCCGTGCTGAACGACGGCCCGGCCAGTGCCAGGGAGTCGATGTCGAGCAGGTCGGCCACCGTGACCACGGCATCGGCGAGGTAGTGCGCCGACTCCTCGACCAGTTCCAGCGCCAGGGGGTCGTCGTGCACGGCGGCCGAGGCGATCGTCCCGAAGTCCCGGAAGGGATCCTCGTCCTCGGTCAGCGCGATGGCCGACACCCGTCCGTCATCCAGGGCCCGCCGGGCCCGCCGGGCCACCGCATGCGGTGCGGCCAGGTCTTCCAGGGCCGGACCGGGCTCCCTTCCGGTGCGGTGCAGGTGCAGTCGCCCCAGCGGGCCGGGATTGCCACCGGCGCCGCGGTGCACCACCCCGGCCAGGACGAACCCGGCCCCGATGCCGGCCCCCATGTAGAGGGTGCAGTGCGCGTCGGCCCCGGCCAGGCGCCCGCTCCAGTACTCGCCCACGGCGGCCGCAGTGGCGTCGGTGTCCATCACCACCGGCACACCCAACGCCTCGGACAACGCCGTGCGCACCGGAAAACCGCTCCAGCGGGGCAGGGACGGCGACACCCGGATCGTCCCCAGTTCCGGATCTATCGTTCCCGGCACCGCCAGGCCGGCCCCGATCAGCTGGTCGGGGCCGATCGCGGTGGCCCGCAGCAGGGTGCCGACGTGCACGGCGACCACCCCGATCACCTCGGCCGGCTCGTCCTGCCGGGCGCCGCGCACCCGGATCCGCCCGATCACCGCTCCGCGGGCGTCGGTGAGGACCACCACGATCCAGTCGGCGCCCAGCTGGACCCCCACCGTGCACCGGGCCCGGGCCGAGATGGTCAGCATCACCCGGGGTTTGCCGCCGGTCTGCTCGCGCAGGCCGCTCTCCTGCACCAGCCCCTCGTCGAGCAGCGAACGCACCGCGTGGGTGATCGAGGCCGGAGTGAGACCGGTGATCTCGGCGAGCTGGACCCGGCTGATCGGGGCCCGGGTCCGGATCAGGTCGAGCACCAGCCGCCGGGTCGGCGTGCGCAGGGCCCGGCGCGCTCGTTTCTGCGTCTCAGGTCCCGCATCCGCTCCGTGCACGCAGGCAAGCATGGCACGCGGCCGGTCCACCGACGCACCGGTTTCCGGCGCGTGCCATATTGGCGGGATGCCGGACGGTATGACTGCAGCGGTGGCGCCCCGCGGAGGCCCACGGGTCGGGATGGCTCTCCTGTCGATGGACGACGGTGGTGGCCTGGAGCCCTTCTACGCCAGTCTGCTGGCCGGGCTGGAGGAGGAGCTGGACCGCTTCGGCGGCACCGTGTTCCTGCAGATCGTGCCCGACCTGGAGGCCGAGATCCTGGCCTACCGGCGCTGGGTGGCCGAGGGCCTGGTCGACGTGGTGGTGGTCTCCGACCTGGTGGAGGGCGACCCGCGGCCGGCGGTGTGCGCCGAGCTCGGGCTGCCCGCCGTGCACATCGGCGGTGAGGCCGGCTCGGGGGCGTGGGTGGTCGACTACGACAACGCCGCAGCGATGCGCTCGGCCGTGGAATACCTCACCCGGCTGGGCCATCAGCACATCGGCTGGGTCTCCGGGCCCGACCGTTACCGCCACACCCAGGCCCGGGCCGGCGCGTTCACCGAAACCGTCACCGCAGCCGGGGGAGAGGGGGTGCGGCGCGAGGGCGACTACGGCGCGGCCTCCGGCAGCGGCCTGACCGTCGAGCTGCTCGCCCTCGACCCCCGGCCCACCGCCCTGGTGTACGACAACGACCTGATGGCGGTGGCCGGCCTGGCCGCCGCCCAGGAGCAGGGTCTGGCTGTGCCACAAGACCTTTCGATCCTGGCCTGGGACGACTCGGCGAACAGCCGGATCTGCCACCCGCCCCTGTCAGTGGTCAGCCGGGACGTGCACGAGCTGGGCGTGATCACCGCCGGGGTGCTGCTGCGGGCCGTGCGGGGGGAAGAGCCGGTGGTGCAGACCTCGCCCGGCGCCCAGGTCGTCGCCCGCGCCTCCACCGGCCCCCCGCTCACCTCGGTGCGCTGAGTTCGCCCAGTTCACCCACCAGTTAGACCGCGGTGGCGTGCAGCACCAGCGCCTGCTGCGGCCAGAGCGCGGGCAGCTGCAGCCCGACCGTCTCGAGAACCTTTCCGGGCAGCACAACTTCGCCCTTGGAGAGCCAGCCCGGCGTGATCCAGCCCCAGCGAGCCTGCCCCACCTCCTCGCGCACCCGCACCCGGTAACGGCGCTCGGGAGCCAGACCCTGCAGGCGGACCGGTTCGGGCCGTGCGTCTTCCAGCGAGGCCACCGTGGCCACCGTCCACACCCCGGCGCTCAGATCGTTCGCCACCACGCCCCGCACCCGCAACGCCGGATCACGCACGTCGCCGTGCACCACCGTGCCGGAATGCAGCAGGCCCCGCAGTTCCCGGTAGAGCTCGCCGAACCGGCGCAACTGCTCGGTCTCCTGATCGTCGCACTGCAGGATGTCCCACTCGAATCCGGACGACCCGGTCAGGCTCGTGGCCAGACGGTAGGACAGGTCCAGGGTGCGCCCCGAGCTGTGCGCGGTCGGCGGGCCCACGTGGGCGCCGATCAGCTCGGGCGGCAGCAGCAGTTCGGTCCAGCGCTGGATGTCCTGCCGTTCCAGGGCGTCGTTGGAGTCGCTGGCCCAGACCCGGTCGGCCACCTCGAGCACGCCCAGGTCGCTGCGGGCCCCGCCGGAGGAACAGGACTCGATCTCCAGCCCGGGATGGCGGGCCTTGAGCTCGGCCATCAGCCGCAGGGCGCCCAGGGTCTGGGCGTGGACCCCCGGCCGGCCCTCGTGCCGGGCGTCGACCAGGTCACGGTTGTGGTCCCACTTGATGAAGGCCAGGCCGAGATCCGCCACGAGGGTGCTCATCTGGTTCAGCACGTGCTCGTACGCCCCGGGACGGGCCAGGTCGAGCACGAACTGGGTGCGCCAGGAGAGGTCGGCCGGAGAGGGCACCTGGGCCGCGTCGTGCAGCAGCCAGTCCGGGTGGGCGCGGGCCAGATCGGAGTCCAGGCTGACCATTTCGGGCTCGAACCACAGGCCGAACTGCATCCCCAGCGCGCGCACCCGCTCGGCCAGCGGCTGCAGGCCCTCCGGCCAGACGCTGCGGTCCACCTCCCAGTCGCCCAGACCCCGGGTGTCGTCCCGCCGGGCCAGGAACCAGCCGTCGTCGAGCACGAACCGCTCCACCCCGATGGCGGCCGCCCGCTCGGCCAGGCGCTCCACCGTGGCCGGGTCGTGGTTGAAGTAGACCGCCTCCCAAGTGTTCAGAACCAGAGGACGAGGGGTGCCGGGATGGTGGGGACGGGAACGTAGGTAGGTGTGGAACTTTGCGCTCACCCCGTCCAGACCGGCCGGGGACCAGGCGAACCAGGCGGTCGGGGAGGAGTAGGACTCGCCTGCCCCCAGCACGATCTCGCCCGGGCGCAGCAGTTCCCCGGCTCCCAGCAGGGTGGGATTGTCCGGCAGGCGGTCGGTGCGGTAGGTGACGTCGGCGCTCCAGGCCAGGTGAACGGCCCAGACCTCGCCCGTGCGGGCCTTCGCGGTGCCCTCGGACAGCGCCAGCAGCCAGGGCTGGTCGTGGCCCGGCCGCCCGCGGCGGGTCTGGCGGGCCAGGGAGCCGCGGCCCAGAGGTGAGGTCTGCGGCGCCTTCTCGCGGGTCCAGCGGCCCGAGAAGGTGGTGACGTCGTCGGCCCGGGTGGGTACCGGGAGAACGGCTTCCAGCCAGTGCACCTCGACCGGTTCGTGCTCGGCCGTGAGCGTGTGCTTCACGCCCAGCAGGCCGCCGGGTTCCAGGTGCAGCCGGGTGGTCAGGACCAGCCCGGCCTCGGCGTCGGCCACTTCCGAGACCATTGCGTGGTCGGTGACGGTGACGTCGACCGCCTGCCAGCGGGGGACCAGGGGCACCCCGGCCCGCACCAGCAGCAGACCGGGGCGGCCCGGCCAGCCGTCCGGTTCGGTCGGCAGCACCCCTGGACGCCAGGCGGCGTCCAGGGTGCCCGGCCGGGTCTGGCGCTCGTCGGCATCGGTCAGGGCAAGCAGGTCGTCGGGGTCGAGCGGACCTAGGTCGGCGCCCCAGTGCTGCACGATCGGCGGTGCGTCGGCGGGGTGCCGCACCACGACGGCGACTCCGTCGCGCCGGATCACGGACGCCGGGGCGAACTCGGTCTCGACGGCGGGCCGGGTGGGTGAGAGAGCCACGGTGCTCCTTGACGGGATGTCGGGTGCGGCCGGCTCGGTGGGCCGGCGCGCAGCGGGGGTTCAGCTAGCGGTGCCGCGGGTTCGGCCAGCGACGCCGCGGGTTTAGTTGGCGGTGCCGCGGGTTGGGCTCGCGGTGCTTCGGGATTGGTTGGTGGTGCTGCGGGTTCGGCTCGCGGTGCCTCGGGTTTGATTGGCGGTGCTGCGGGTTTGGTTGGCGGTGCCGCGCGGGTTCGCCTGGCGATGCCGCGGTTCGGCTGGTGGTGCGGCAGGGTTCAGGTGGCGGTCAGGGGTGCGACCTTGGTGCCGGCCGCGGTGACCGGTTCCGCATGGGCCAACGGGGAACGCAGCACGACCAGCGCCCCGCCCACGGCTGCGGCGGTACCGGCGTCCGGAGACACCAGGACCCGCACCGGGCGCAGTAATCGGGCCAGGGCCCCGCGCCCGGCGGCCCGGGTGGCGGCTTCGGCGTAGAGCGGCCCGGCGGTCACCATGGCCGGCCCGGACAGCACCACGGTGTCCAGGTCGAACAGGTTCATCAGGGTCACCACCGCGTCGGCCAGACGCTCCGCCGAGCTTACGAGCAGACTTTTCGCCCAGCGGTCGCCCCGGTCGGCCGCCACCGCCAGCCGCTCGAAGTCGTTCAGCGTGTCCTCAGGGCGGCCGGAGAGGCGCAGCCGCCCGCGCTCCAGCGGCTCGGTCATGGCCTGGGCCACCACCGCGCCGGGCCCGGCGGTCACCTCCACGCAGCCCCGATTTCCGCAGGCGCACACGGTCGAGGCGGGGTCGAGGGGCACGTGACCGATCTCCACGGGATTGGCGATCGGCCCGCCGAAGGTCTCCCCGCCGACCACTACGCCGCCGCCAATACCCCCACCCACCCAGACCACGCCGAACGTGTCCACGTCCAGCGCTCCTGTCCACTGCTCACTGACCGCCGCCGCAGTGGCGTCGTTCTCCAGAAGCACGGGCAGGGCCAGCAGTTCGGCCAGGGTGGAGGTGAGGGGGAAACGTTGCCAGGCCGGGGTCGGTTGCGCGGTGAGGATCATTCCGCGTTCCCGGTCCTGAGGCCCGTGACTGACCAGGCCCAGGCCGAGCACCCGCTCGCGGGGCACGGCGGCCGAGGCCAGGAGGTGCTCCACGTGCGCGGCCAGCGTGGTCAGGGTGGCCTGGGGCGTTCCGTCGCCGACCCCGGGCGACTGGGCGCTGACCAGACGGCGGCCGGTGAAGTCGGTGACCACCGTGGTGATGGCGGAACGGGACAGCTGGACGCCCACGGCGTACCAGGCGTCCGGGTCCAGATCCAGCAGCCGACGGGGGGAGCCGACCGCCACCGGTCGGCGCCCGGTCTCCCGTACGAGACCCCCGGCCAGCAGGTCGCGCACGGTGTTGGTGATGGTCGCGGGGGTGAGCCCGGTGTGGGCCGCCAGCTCCACCCGGCTGATCGGGCCGGCGGTCCGGATCAGGTCGAGGACGAGGGCGAGTGTCGGTGTCGCCAAAGCGCTCCCTCGCAGTCAGTGAGTTCAAAGGCGCAGGTCAGGGAGCACGGCCAGGCCTGTGAACAAGCACCGTCGCGATGTCCCAGGACTATATTGACACACTAAATTTAGCAACGTAAGAATTGCGCCACCGCAAAGTTGCGGGAGACGAGCCGCCGGTCAGGCAGGCGGTCAACGGGAAGGACCAAGGATGTTCCTTACGGCGAAAAGGGCTCGCTCTCAGTCGAAGCGGGCCCGGGTGCTGCAGGTGTCGGCCGGAATGGTCGCCCTGGGGATGCTGGTGGCGGGCTGCTCCGGCAGCAGTGGCAGCAGCGAGGGATCGGGCGGCGGGGGAACCACTACCCTGGTCGCCTACACCGGTCAGGCCGGTGACTACCAGATCAACTTCAACCCCTTCTCGCCTTCGCAGATCGGCGGCGGTGGGGCGGTCTACGAACAGCTGTTCTTCATCAACAAGGCCGGTTCCGGTGATCCGGAACCGTTGCTGGGCACCGAGTACGAGTGGAACGACGAGGGCACCGAGCTCACCGTCAAGCTCCGCACCGACGTGAAGTGGACCGACGGCAAGCCGTTCACGGCCAAGGACGTCGCCTTCACCTTCGACCTGCTGAAGAAGACCACCGCGTACAACAACATCGGTTACGACGGTGAGGCCGAGGCGGTCGACGACGGCACCGTGAAGTTCACCTTCGCCGAGCCGGCCTTCACCCTCGGCCCGGACATCCTCGGCAACACCTACATGGTGCCCGAGCACCTGTGGGCCGACGTGGACCCGGAGACCTTCGTCAACGAGAAGCCGGTCGGCACCGGGCCCTACAAGCTCGGTGAGTTCAAGGCCCAGGCGTTCACCTACGTCGCCAACGAGGACTACTGGGGCGAGGTCCCGGCGATCAAGACCGTCCGGTTCCTGTCGCTGTCGGGCAACCAGGCCGGCGCCGACGGCATCTCGGCCGGCACGATCGACTGGCAGACCGGCCCGGTGCCGAACATCCAGAACGTGCCCGAGACCTACCCCGGCTACGACGCGGTCACCGTCAACCAGAGCCAGATGGCGCTGCTCACCTGCTCCAACGAGGAGCTGGGGTGCACCGGGCCGCAGACCGACCCGGCCGTGCGCCGGGCGATCTACCGCGCCCTCGACCGCGAGCAGCTGAACGCGCTGGCGTTCCAGGGCACGGCCAGCGAGATCTCGCCGACCTTCGCCCTGCCCACCAACCAGAAGGAGATGATCTCCTCCTCGGTGTCCGAGCCGGTCACCGCCAACACCCCGGACCTGGCGGCCGCCTCCGCCGAGCTCGAGGGTGCGGGCTGGGCCAAGGGCAGCGACGGCATCTACGCCAAGGGTGGCGACAAGCTCTCGGTCACGGTCGAGGTGGTCACCGGCTGGACCGACTACATCACCGCGGTGCAGACCATGGCCCAGCAGCTCAAGCCGGCCGGGATCGACCTGAAGGTGGCCCAGTCGTCCTGGAACGAGTGGACCGAGAAGAAGGCCCAGGGCAAGTTCCAGCTGGCCATCGACTCGCTCTACCAGGGCTCGGCGCCCGACCCGTACTACGTGTACAACAACTTCTTCGACTCGGCCGGCACGGCCAAGGTCGGGAAGATGGCGGGCAACAACGTCTCCCGGTTCTCGAACCCGGACGTGGACAAGGCGATCAAGGCCCTGCGCGGTCTGGCCCTGGACGACACGGCCGCCCGGCAGCCGCACCTGGACGTGATCCAGAAGGCGATCGTCGAGGACATGCCCTACATCCCGATCCTGACCGGTGGCACCACCAGTGAGTGGAACGTCAAGAAGTTCACCGGCTGGCCCACCCAGGACAACCTGTACGCGGTGCCGGCGGTGTGGTCGCGCAACGACTTCACCATCATCCTGAAGAACCTCAAGCCGGTCTCCTGAGAACGCCTTTCGCGGCCCGGGCCCGGTGCTGACCTGAGCACCGGGCCCGGGCGACCCCCCTCGTCCACCGGAAGGCGGTTCCTCCGAGATGAACTACGTCCTGCGCAAGCTGCTCTTCTACGCGGTGGCAGTCTGGGCCGCGATCACCCTGAACTTCGCGATCCCGCGTCTGCTGCCCGGCAACCCGGTCGACATCCTGCTGAACAAGCTGCAGGCCCGGGGCGGCACCGTCACCCCCGAGTCGCGGGCCGCGTTCGTGGCCCTGCTCGGCGGCGACAACAAGGACCCGCTGCTGGTGCAGTACTGGGACTACCTGGTCAACCTGGTGCACGGTGACCTGGGGGCGTCGGTGACCTACTTCCCGGCGCCGGTCACCGAGGTCATCTCCACCTCGATGCCGTGGACCATCGCCCTGGTCGGCATCGCCACCGTGATCGCGGCCGTGCTCGGCGTGGGGCTGGGCGCGATCGTCGGCTGGAAGCCCGGGACCTGGCTGGACTCGGCCGTTCCGGCCACCACCATCCTGGCCGCGGTGCCGTACTTCTGGCTGGCCCTGGTGCTGGTCTACTTCCTGGCCCGGGTGCTGGGCTGGTTCCCCTCCCAGGGCGGCTACGACGTGGTGCTCAACCCCGGCTTCAACGCCCCGTTCATCGAGTCGGCGATCCGCTACGGCTTCGTTCCGGCGCTGACCATCGTGCTGGCCTCGGTCGGCGGCTGGCTGCTGGGGATGCGCAACATGATGGTCTCCACGCTGTCCGAGGACTACGTGCTGACCGCCCGGGCCAAGGGCCTGCCGGAGCGCACGATCCTGCGCAACTACGCCGCCCGCAACGCGGTCCTGCCCTCGATCGCCGGTTTCGCCATCTCGCTGGGCTTCGTGGTCTCCGGCTCGGTGGTCACCGAGCAGGTGTTCTCCTACCCGGGCATCGGCTCGAAACTGCTCTCGGCGGTGCAGAACAACGACTACGCCCTGATGCAGGGCATCTTCCTGTACATCACCCTGGCCGTGCTCGGCGCCAACCTGGTCGTCGACCTGCTCTACGGCCTGATCGATCCGCGCACCCGCGCGAACGCCTGAGAGGAGTACCGGATGAGTACCTCGCACTCCGAGACCCCGGCCTCCGCAGGAGTCCAGCCCCCGGCGCCGGCCGAGCAGGCCCGGCCCACCGGGGGTTCCACCACCGATGCGGCCCTGATCGTCCAGGAGACTCCCGCCGCGCCGGCCGCGGCCACCGGCCCGGGCGGGCCGCTGGCCTCGCCGCCGCCCACCCCGGCCGCCGTCCCGGCCGCCCAGCCCCGCCGTCGCGGCTGGCGGGCCCTGCTGCCGACGATGACCCCCTGGCTGGCGGTGGGCCTCGGACTGGTCGCCGCGATCAGCCTTTTCGGGTTGTTCGGCCCGTTCCTGGTCGGTGACCCGGACGCGATCAACAACATCGGCCTGTCCGGCCCGTCCGGCGACTTCCTCCTGGGCACCACCCAGACCGGTCAGGACGTGCTGGCCCAGCTGGCCTACGCCACCCGCGGCTCGCTGCAGATCGGGCTGCTGGTCGGGGTCCTGGCCACCGTGCTGTCGGCGTTCTTCGGCATCTACGGCGCCTATCTGGGCGGGTTCGCCGACGAGGCGTTCTCCCTGCTGTCCAACGTGTTCCTGGTCATCCCCGGCCTGCCGCTGGTGATCGTGATCTCCGGGTTCGTGCCGCCGGAGAGCCGGGGCCTGTGGACCATCGCCCTGGTGCTGGCCCTGACCAGCTGGGCCGCCTCGGCCCGGGTGCTGCGGGCGCAGACGCTCTCGGTGCGCAACCGCGACTACGTGGCGGCCGCGCAGCTGTCGGGGGAGCGGCCCTGGCGGGTGATCGGGGTGGAGATCCTGCCGAACCTGCTGCCGGTGCTGGCCTCGCAGTTCGTCTACGCGGTGATCGCCGCCATCCTGGGCGAGGCCGGCCTGTCGTTCCTCGGCCTGGGCGCCTCGAACTCCTCCACCCTGGGCACCATGTTGTTCTACGCCCAGAACGGTTTCGCGCTGCCGGTCGGCGCCTGGTGGTGGTTCGTGCCGCCGGGCCTGATCATCGCCCTGTTCGGGATGGGCCTGTCGCTGATCAACTTCTCGATCGACGAGATCATCGACCCCCGGCTGAAGAACGCCCGCACCGCCCGGAAGCGGGCCCGCAAGGCGGCCGCCCGGCTCAGGAAGGAAGCCTGATGACGATCACTGCCGACCAGGCGGCCGCGAAGGCGACCGACCGGCGTCCGGTTCTCACCGTCACCGACCTGACCGTCGTCTACGAGACCGAGCAGCCGGTCACCGCGGTCCGTTCCGCCTCGCTGCAGCTGGGCCGGGGCGAGATCCTCGGCCTGGCCGGCGAGTCCGGCTGCGGCAAGACCACCCTGGCCTACGCGATCAACCGGCTGCACCAGCCGCCGGCCCGGATCGCCGGGGGCTCGGTGGTCTTCCACGACCGCGACGGCGGCGACATCGACCTGCTGGCCCTGCAGAACGAGGAGCTGCGCCAGTTCCGCTGGTCGCAGTTGTCGATGGTGTTCCAGGGGGCGATGAACTCGCTGAACCCGGTGCGCACGATCGGCTACCAGCTCGACGACACGCTGAAGGCGCACGATTCCAAGATGTCGAAGGCCCGGCGCCGCGAGCGCTCGGCCGAGGTGCTCACCCGGGTCGGGGTCGACCCGGTGCGGCTGCGCTCCTACCCGCACGAGCTGTCCGGCGGTATGCGGCAGCGGGTGATGATCGCGATGGCCATGCTGCTGCAGCCGCAGATCATGATCATGGATGAGCCGACCACCGCCCTGGACGTGGTGGTGCAGCGCGAGATCCTGCGCGAGATCGTCCGGCTGCGCGACGAACTCGACTTCGCCGTCGTCTTCATCACCCACGACCTGCCGCTGCTGCTGGAGATCGCCGACCGGATCGCGGTGATGTACCGCGGTGAGATCGTCGAGCTGGACACCGCCGAGCAGGTGCACAAGGGCGCGCAGCACCCCTACACGCGCAAGCTCCTCGGCTCCTTCCCGAGCCTGACCGGTGAGCGCAGCGACTTCGTCCGGATGGGCCGCACCGAGGAGGGCGCCGCGTGAGCAGCGTGCACGTCACCGACCTGACCAAGGACTACCTGATCCGCGACGGTCTGCGCCGGCGCCGGCTGCGGGCGGTCAACAACGTGAGTTTCGACCTGACGCCGGGGCGCACGGTGGCCCTGGTGGGCGAGTCCGGCTCCGGGAAGTCGACCATCGCCAAGCTTCTCAACAAGCTGGAGAGCCCGACGTCGGGCCGGATCGAGGTGCGTACCGACGACGGGAACCTGGTCGAGGGTTCGGCCTACCGCCGCGAGGTGCAGATGGTCTTCCAGGACCCGTTCGCCTCGCTGAACCCGTTCCACTCGGTCGCCCATCACATCGCCCGCCCGTTGCGCCTGCACCGCCGCACGAAAGGCGCTGCGGCCACGCACAACGAGGTTCTGGCCATGCTCGAGCGGGTCAACCTCACCCCGGCCGAGGACATGGCCGAGCGCCGGCCGCACGAGCTGTCCGGCGGTCAGCGCCAGCGGGTGGCCATCGCCCGGGCCCTGGCTCCGGGGGCGCAGGTGCTGATCGCCGACGAACCGGTTTCCATGCTGGACGTCTCGATCCGGCTGGGCGTGCTGAACCTGCTGGGCCGGCTGCAGCGCGAAAGCCAGCTCGCCGTGCTGTACATCACCCACGACCTGGCCACCGCCCGGCACTTCTCCGACGAGATCCTGGTGCTGCACCACGGCCGGGTGGTGGAACGCGGTCCGTCCGACGCGGTCATCCTCGACCCGCACCACGACTACACCAAGCTGCTCGCCCTGTCCGCCCCCGACCCCAACCGGGTGGGCGGGGTGGTGCGCTCCACCGCCCCCGACCGCGACTCGATCGACGACTCGGTGGGCTACGACCACCATCTGGGCGAATGGGTGCCCACCGGCACCCAGGAGGCGGCCGCATGAATCTGGCCGAAGGGCTGGTCTACGGGGGTGACTACAACCCCGAGCAGTGGACGCGCCAGACCTGGCTCGAGGACGTGGAGCTCATGCGCGAGGCCGGGGTCAACCTGGTCACGCTCGGGGTGTTCTCCTGGGGGCTGATCGAGACGGCCGACGGTGTGTTCGACTTCGGCTGGCTCGACGAGATCGTCGGGCTGCTGCACGAGAACGGCATCGGGATCAACCTGGCCACCCCGACCGCGTCACCGCCGAGCTGGCTGCACACCGCCCACCCGGAGATCCTGCCGCGCCTGGCCGACCTCTACCAGGAGCCACCCGGCGGGCGCAACGCCTGGTGCCCGAGCTCACCGGTGTTCCGCTTCTACGCCCTGCGCATCGCCGAGCAGCTGGCCCAGCGCTACGGCCGGCACCCGGCGGTGCGGCTGTGGCATGTGGGTAACGAGCTGGGTGGCGGCAATGCCCGCTGCTACTGCGACGTCTCGGCCCAGGCCTTCCGGGAGTGGCTGGCCGAGCGGTACGGCACCGTCGAGGCGGTGAACCAGGCGTGGGGAAGCGCCTTCTGGGGTCACCGGTTCGGCGAGTGGGCTGAAATTCTGCCCCCGCGCGGCAAGCACGGCGCACCCAACCCGGGCCTGTTCCTCGACTACGAGCGCTACTCCTCCGATGCCCTGCTGAAGCACTACCAGGCCGAACGTCAGGTGGTGCAGCAGTTCTCGGACCGCCCGGTCACCACGAACCTGATGGTCGGGCCGGGCGCCCAGATCGTCGACTACGCCCGCTGGGCCCCGCACACCGACATCGTCGCCAACGACCACTACACCCTGGTCGACGACCCGGACCGGGCGATCGAGCTGGCCTGCGCGGGCGACCGGATGCGCGGGATGTCGGCCGGGCGCCGGCCCTGGCTGCTGATGGAGCACTCCACCGGCGGGCCGAGCTGGCAGCAGCGCAACCGGGCCAAGGATCCGGGGGAGATCGCCCGTAACGCCCTGGCCCACGTGGCGCGGGGTTCGGACGGGGCGATGTTCTTCCAGTGGCGGGCCTCCACCGCCGGGGCCGAGCAGTTCCACTCGGCGATGCTGCCGCACAGCGGGAAGCGTTCGCGTATCTGGCGGGAAGTGGTCGAGCTCGGTGGGCACCTGAGGGCACTGGGCGAGGTGGCCGGCTCGCCGGTGGAGCCGGCCCGGGCGGCGATGGTGGTGGACGACGAGTCGGGCTGGTACCTGCAGCACGGCCTGAAGCCGCACCGGGGGCTGCGTTACGGGCGGGAGCTGCGGGCCTGGCACAAGGCGCTGTGGCAGCGTCAGGTGCTGCTCGACCTGGTTCCGCCGCACGCCGAGCTGGACGGGTACGACCTGGTGCTGGCGCCCACGCTGATGCTGGTCGAGGACGAGGTGGCCGAACACCTTTCGGCGGTGCCCGCGCGGGGCGGCACGCTGCTGGTCACCTACCTCTCGGGCATCTGTGAACCGACCGGGCGGGTGCGTACCGGTGGCTACCCGGGCGCCTTCCGCGACGTCCTGGGCGCCTGGACCGACGAGTTCTACCCCCTCCAGAGCGACGAACACGTGCTTTTGGACGACGGTGGTCTCGTTCGGGACTGGACGGAGCGGGTGTTTCTGGACGGGGCCGAGACGGTGCTCAGTTACACCACCAGTTCGCTGGCGGGTGGCCCGGCCGTGACCCGGAGAGCGGTGGGCTCCGGAGCGGCCTGGTACGTGTCGGCCGCCCTGCCGGAGAGCAGCATCGAGACGATCGTCGACCGGCTGATCGACGAGACCGGGCTGCCGCGCACCGTTGTGGCGCCGCCGGGTCTGGAGGCCGTGCGCCGCATCGGCCCTGAGGCGTCGTACCTGTTCCTGATCAACCACCGGGACGACGCGGTAGACGTCGAGGCCGCCGGGGTGGACCTGCTGACCGACGAGAAGGTCGGCCCGACTGCGACCGTGCCCGCCGGGGGAGTGCTGGTCGTGCGCGAGAACCAAACCATCACGCCTGGGAGGGCTTTGTGAAGCACGAGAGTGTGACCGCCGGCTGGACGGTCACCGCGACGGCCGGCTCGGTGCCGGTGACCGCCCAGGGAACCTTCGCCGCAACGGTGCCCGGAAGCGTCCATACGGATCTGCTGGCCGTGGGCGCCATCGACGACCCGTACGATGACGCCAACGAGAGCGCTCTGGAGTGGTTCCACCGCACCGACTGGCGTTACGCCACCACGATCACCCCGGCCCAGGCTGACCCGGCGGCGCCGGGTGAGCGGGTGGACCTGGTGTTCGAGGGCGTGGACACGGTCGCCGCGATCCGGCTGGGCGAGACGCTGCTGGGCGAGACCGCGAACATGCACCGCGGTTACCGGTTCGACGTCACCGACCTTCTCGCCGGCTCCGAGCTGCCGTTGACGGTGGACCTCACCTCGGCCACCACCTGGGCCGAGGCCCTGCGCGACCGGCTCGGCGACCGGCCCGGCGCCTACTCGCCGCGCCCGTTCAACTTCGTTCGCAAGATGGCCTGTTCGTTCGGCTGGGACTGGGGTCCCGACCTGCGTACCGTCGGGCTGTGGAAGCCGGTGCGGATCGAGCGCTGGACCACCGCCCGGCTGGCCCAGGTACGTCCTCTGGTCGGGGTGGCTGCCGACGGCGCCGGAACCGCTGCCGTACATGTAAACATCGAGCGCTCCGGCCGAGAGTCCGCCACCCCCGTGCAGGTTCGCGTCTCGGTGTCGGGAGTCGAAGGCACGGCGACCATTCCGGCGGACGAGGACGGCGCGGTGCTCACCCTGCGCGTGCCCGACGCCCCGCTGTGGTGGCCGGTCGGGCACGGCGAGCAGCCGCTGGCCGAGCTGAGCGTGGAACTGCGCCACGAAGAACAGCTTCTGGACGGGTGGAGTCGCCGGATCGGTTTCCGCACCGTCGAGATCGACACCGGCGACGACGAGCACGGCAGCAAGTTCACGATCGTGGTCAACGGCCGGCCGATCGAGGTGCGGGGGGCGAACTGGATCCCCGACGACCACTTCCTCACCCGGATCACCCGCGAGCGGCTCGGGCGCCGGTTCGACCAGGCGCTCGGGGCGAACCTGAACCTGTTGCGGGTCTGGGGCGGCGGCATCTACGAGTCCGACGACTTCTACGAACTGGCCGACGAGCGCGGCCTTCTGGTCTGGCAGGACTTCCTGCTGGCCTGCGCCGCCTACGCCGAGGAGGAGCCGCTGCGCTCCGAGTTCGAGGCCGAGGCCCGCGAGAACGTGGTGCGGCTGATGACGCACCCGTCGCTGGTGCTGTGGAACGGCGGCAACGAGAACCTCTGGGGCCACGAGGACTGGGGCTGGAAGGAGCGGCTGGGCGAGCTCACCTGGGGCCAGGAGTACGCCGAGAAGCTGTTCGCCGACATCGTCGCCGAACTCGACCCCACCCGTCCCTACTCGGCCAACAGCCCGTTCACGCCCCGGCGCACGCCCGAGCAGGCGCACCCCAACGACGCCGACCGCGGCACCCACCACCAGTGGGACGTGTGGAACCGGATCGACTGGAGCGCCTACAGCAACGAGATCCCGCGGTTCTGCTCGGAGTTCGGCTTCCAGGGCCCGCCGGCCTGGCGCACGCTGACCGATCACGTGCACGCGGCCGACGGCGGTCCGCTGACCGCGCTCGAGGAGCCCTGCGCCGACCCGGTCTTCCTGATCCACCAGAAGGCCGACGACGGCACCGGCAAGCTCGACCGCGGCATGGAGCCGCACACCGGTGTGCCCCGCGACTTCGAGGACTGGCACTGGGCGGCCCAGCTCAACCAGGCCCGGGCCGTGCGCCACGCCGTGCAGCACTACCGCTCCTGGTGGCCCCGTACCGCGGGCTGGATCGTCTGGCAGCTGAACGACTGCTGGCCGGTGGTCTCCTGGGCCCTGGTCGACCACGCCGAGCGTCCCAAGCCGGTCTGGTTCGCCCTGCGCCGCGCCTCGGCTCCGCGGGCCCTGTACCTGGCCCCGCGAGACGGTGTGCTCAGCCTGGTCGCGGTCAACGACACCGACGAGATCTGGGGTGCCACCGCTGAGGTGCGCCGCGAGACCTTCGCCGGTGAGCGCTACGCCGAGTCCTCCCCGGCGCTCGAGGTGCCCGCCCGGTCGGTCCAGGTCGTGCCGCTGGAGGCCGACCTGAGCACGGCCAAGGACGCGTCCGCCGAGGTGCTGGTGGCCGAGTCCGACGGGCTGAGGGCCGTGCACACCTTCGCCGAAGACGTTGCCCTGCAGCTGGACCCGGCTCCGCTGGAGGCAACGGTGGAGAAGACCGAGGGGGGCTACCGGCTCGACGTGCGGGCCCGCAGCTTCGCCGCCGACGTCACGGTGCACCCCGACCGCCTGGCGCCCGACGCCACGGTGGACGACGGCGTGGTCAGCCTGCCCGCCGGCGCCCAGGTCAGCTTCTTCGTCAGCACCACGGCCGAGCTCGACCCGGCCGAGCTGACCAGCGCCCGAGTGCTGCGTTCGGCCAACGACCTTCGCGCGGTGGGCGTCCGGCCGGCCGCGCCGATCCGGCCGAGCGGCAACCCCGCGACCGACCCGACTGCTGCACCAGCGACACCAGCTACCCCGACCGATGCTGTTCAGGAGAACTCATGACCCGGAACTTTCCCGCCGACTTCCTCTGGGGTGCCGCGACTTCGTCGTACCAGATCGAGGGGGCGGTCGACGCGGACGGCCGCGGGCCGTCCATCTGGGACACGTTCTCCCGCGTGCCCGGCGCCGTGGTGAACGGTGAGAACGGCGACGTCGCGATCGACCACTACAACCGCCTCGCCGACGACGTGAAGCTGATGGCCGGCCTGGGGCTGAACGCCTACCGGTTCTCGGTGGCCTGGCCCCGCATCCAGCCGACCGGCTCGGGCCCGGCCAACCAGGCCGGTCTGGACTTCTACAAGCGCCTGACCGACCAGCTGCTCGACGCCGGGATCGCCCCGGCGCTCACGCTCTACCACTGGGACCTGCCGCAGCCGCTGCAGGACGCCGGGGGCTGGCCGAACCGCGACACCGCCTACCGTTTCGCCGAGTACTCCGGGCTGGTGGCCGAGGCCCTGGGCGACCGGATCGACCTCTGGATCACCCTGAACGAGACCTGGTGCGCGGCCTACCTCGGCTACCTCTCGGGTGAGCACGCCCCCGGCATCAAGGACCCGGCCCAGGCCCTGGCCTCGGTGCACACCCTCAACCTGGCCCACGGCCTGGGCGCGGCCGCGATCCGCGAGAAGGCCGGCAGCCAGGCGAAGGTCGCCATCTCGCACAACCTCCAGGTGAACAAGGCGTACACCGACGCGCCCGAAGACGTCGCCGTGAAGCACAAGCTCGACCTGGTCAACAACGAGATCCTGCTCGGCCCGCAGCTCGACGGCGCCTACCCCGAGGGCCTGTTCGAGGCCACGGCCGCGTTCACCGACTGGTCGTTCGTGCAGGACGGCGACCTGGAGATCATCAGCGCCCCGCTCGACGCGCTCGGCCTGAACTACTACTCCACCGCCACCGTGCGGGCCGGGAACGACCCGGACCGCGACCCGTTCCAGCCCACCCTGGTCGACGGCGTGATGCGGGTGCGGCCGGAGGGCGAGTACACCGAGATGGGCTGGCTGGTCGACCCGCAGGGCCTGACCGACCTGCTGCTGGAGATCCACCAGCGCCGGCCCGGCCTGCCGCTGTACATCACCGAGAACGGGGCGGCGATCGACGACGTGGTCAGCGCGGACGGTGCGGTGCACGACGAGCGCCGCACGGCGTACCTGCACTCCCACCTCGAGGCGGTGGGCCGGGCCCTGGACGCGGGGGCGAACGTGCGCGGCTACTTCGCCTGGTCGCTGATGGACAACTTCGAGTGGTCCTACGGCTACGGCAAGCGTTTCGGGCTGGTGCACGTCGACTACGACACGCAGGTGCGCACGGTGAAGGACTCCGGCCAGTGGTACAGCCAGGTGGTCAAGAGCGGTGAGTTGCCCCCGCTGGAGGGCTAGGGCGCCAGTTCGGCGGCGACCGGGCGCAGGGCCGGTTGTTCGGCTGCTTCGTGCACGCAGCGGGCGAACAACCAGGTCTGTACCCGGTCGGCGTCGAGCCCGGCCAACCCGGCCACCCGGCGGACCAGTTCGCGGGGGTCGGTGAACAGCCGTTCGCAGTTGAGCAGGTGCTGCAGCACGTCGTAGCAGGGGTCGCCCCGGTACGGCTTGGGGTCGATCACCAGCCACGGCCGGCGTTGCGCGGCCAGCACGTTGCCGGCGTGCAGGTCGGTGCACAGCAAGACGGATTCGACGGGTTCGGCGGGCAACTGGCGGAAAAGGGCCAGACCGTCCCGGACCAGTCCGGCGTCGAGCAGGCCCGGCGTCCGGGCGAACTTGGCCTCGCTGCCGGCGGTCCAGGCCTGGCACATCTGGCTCAAAGGCCGGAACTCGTGCTCGCCGGTGGGCATCTGCCACAGCTGCCGCAGCACCCCGGTCAGCACCTCGTCCTGCTCGGGCTCGGGCAGTTCCCGTAGCGGGGTGCCCGGGTCGCAGCGTTCGAGCAGGAGCGCGGTGGTGGTGGCCGAGGTGTCGTGTGCAAACACGCGCACCGCCCCACGGCCCGCCCAGGCACCCAGGGCCGCGGCCTCGTCCTCTGCTTCGTAGTGCCGCCAGCTGACCTTCAGCACCAGCGCCCGGTCGTTCTGGTCACTGGCCGGCGCGACCCACGAGTTCGCCCCACCCGGCTGGTAGGGCTCGCCCAGCCGCAGGTCCCACCGGGCCGCGTAGCCGGCCACCACCGACGGCAGGTCCAGGGCCCAGGCCCGGAACTTCTCGTCAGCGTTGGCAGCGGTCTTCAGCAGTTCTTCCGGCAGCGTGACCATCCGCCCATTGTGGACGAGTGCCACGGCTCAAGAAGGCCGCTGCGGCGGCCGACTCAGAAGGGTGACCTCGGGCCCCGTTGCATCCCGCACGGGCGCGGCGTGGCTGCTCCTGGCCCTCACCCTGGCCACCGCCGTCGTGCTGGCCCTGCAGCCGCAGCTGCGTTCGGTGGCGACCGTGACCGCGGGGGTGCTGTCGGTCGGCGCGATCCTGCTCGGGGTGGCCTGGCACCGTCCGAAGGCCCTGGCCTGGCCCTTCCTGGCCCTGATGATCGCGGCCTGGACGGTGAGCGCGGTCCTGGTCTACGCGCAGGGACGCATCGAGACACCGGCGGTGGCGCTGGTGTGGTTCGGTCAGGCCATTGCCGCCGCGGTCACCGTGCACGCGGTGGTGACCGGGGAGAAGCAGACCGGGCGGTCGTCGACGGCGTGGCTGGACGGGGTCCTGATCGCCACGGTGGGCCTGCTGGTGGGCGTGCAGATCGTGGCGGCGGAGACGATCGGGAGCACGAACTGGACCACGGTGGTGGTGGCCAGCGTCGACGTCGCGCTGATGAGCATGCTGGTGCGGTTCGCGGTGTCGCGCCGGGTGATGGGCCCGGCCAGTCTGCTGGTGCTGGCGGCCGCGTTCGTCGCGATCGTCTACGACCTGAGCTCGGCCGTGCAGGGGCGGCGGGTGGCCCTGCCCGGGGAGACCAGCCAGATCCTGGCGGTCGTGTTCATGCTCATGTTCGGGGCGGCCGCGCTCCACCCGTCGATGGTGGACGCGTTCGGCTCAGGTACGTTCGCCCGCCGCCGACGTCCTTCGACGGCTCTTCTGGGTCTGCTGCCGCTCGTGCTGGTGCCCTCGGGCGTGGCCTGGGTGGCGGACGCCAGCGGGGCGGAGAATCTGCCGCCGTGGATGGTGCCGGGGGCCGGGGCGGTGATCGCGGGACTGTGCCTGCTGCGCGGCAGTGATGCGCTGCGCTCCAGCGAGTACCTGGCCGAGCACGATCCGCTGACCGATCTGGCCAACCGGCGCGGGCTGGCCCGGGCGTTCGAGGAGACGCCGGCCGGCCGCGACCTGAGCCTGCTGCTGATCGACATCGACGAGTTCAAGCAGGTCAACGACACCCACGGGCACGACGTAGGGGATGCGCTGCTGCTGCAGCTGCGCGACCGGCTGGTGCGGGCCACCGGCAGCTCGGGTCTGGCCGCCCGGCTGGGCGGGGACGAGTTCGTGGTGCTGGCGCCGGCCTCCGAGGCGGCCGGGGTGGCCGAGCGGTTCCTGAACTCGCTGCAGGACCCGGTGGTGGTCGAGGGTCTGGTGCTGCGCACCGGAGCCAGCGTCGGTATCGCCGAGGCGAGCGAGGACATGCCCCTGGCCGAGCTGCTCACCCACGCCGACGTGGCGATGTACGCGGCCAAGGCCGCCGGTGGTTCCCGGGCCATGGTGTTCCATCCGCAGATGCGGATCGAGGTGGCCCGGTGCTTCACCCTGAGCAGCCAGATCCGCCAGCTGCTGGGCAACGACAACCCCGATGTGGGACGGCTGGAGATCAAGTACCAGCCGCTGGTGGACCTGCGCACGGGGGAGATGGTCGGTGGTGAGGCGCTGGTGCGCTGGCAGCACCCCGACCACGGGCTGCTGGCTCCGGACGCCTTCCTGGGGCTGGTGAACAGCAACAACCTGGACGCCGAACTCGACGCCGCGGTGCTGCACGACGTGCTCACCCAGCTGGCCCGCTGGCGCGATCAGGGGCTGCCGATCCTGCCGATCAGCGTGAACCTGACCCGCGACAGCCTGGAGGACCCGCGCCTGGCCGACCGGGTGCTGGCCGCCCTGTCGGCGCTCGGCCTGCCCACCAGCGCGCTGCGCCTGGAGATCACCGAGCACGACCAGCTCTCGGCGGAGACCCCGGCCCAGCACACGCTGGCGGTGCTCGACGCCGCCGGGGTGCTGGTCTACCTGGACGACTACGGCACCGGCTACACCTCGCTGGACTACCTGCACCGCTTCCCGGTGCACATGCTCAAGCTCGACCGCTCGGTGGTGACCTCGCTGGACAGCGGTCAGGTGCAGCTGGTGGCCGCGGTCAGCGCGATGGCGGCCACCCTGGACCTGGAGATCCTGGCCGAGGGCATCGAGACCCCCGATCAGCGGGACCAGTTGCTGGAGCTGGGTATTCACTACGGCCAGGGGTACCTGTTCTCGCGCCCGCTGACCGCCGGACAGTACGCCCAGACCGTGCTCGGGCCCGCCGAGAGGCCGGGGGAAGGACCCACGGTGCCGGGCCCCCGGGCGGCGCGCACCCCGGAGAGCTCACACTGAGTTCGGCCTAGGTGTTCAGCCGCCAGTTGGCTGCCCGCTCACGTTCGCTCCACAACCGCCGGTACATCCCCGGCCGGCTCAGCAGGTGCTCGTGGCGGCCGCGCTGGGCGATCCGGCCGGAGTCGAGCACCAGGATCTGGTCCGCGTCGCGGATCGTGCTCAGCCGGTGCGCCACCACCAGAACCGTTCGCCCGGCGGTCAGTTCACCGAGCGCAGCCTGGATCGCCTGCTCGTTCAGGGGGTCCAGGGCGGAGGTGGGCTCGTCCAGCAGCACCACCGGCGCGTTCTTGAGGATGGCCCGGGCGATCGACAGACGCTGACGTTCGCCGCCGGAAAGGGTCTGCCCGCCTTCGCCGATCCGGGTGGCGTAGCCGTCGGGCAGGGCGCTGACGAAGTCGTGGCAGCGGGCCGCCCGGGCCGCCGCCTGAACCTCCTCGTCGGTGGCCTCGGGCCGGCCCAGGGCGATGTTGTCGCGGATGGTGCCCTGGAACAGGTACACGTCCTGGAACACCACGGTGACCGCGTCGAACAGCTGGTCCTGGGTGAGGTCGGTCAGCGGTACGCCGCCCAGGCGCACGGTGCCGGCGTCCGGGTCGTGGAACCGCGCGGCCAGGGCCAGCAGCGTGGACTTCCCGGCGCCGGAGGGCCCGACCAGGGCCGTGGTGGTGCCGGGAGCGGCGGCGAAATCGATGTCGCTGAGCACCGGCTGGTCGGCGCGGTAGCCGAAACGCACCTTTTCGAAGGTCAGTTCGTGACCCACCGGCCAGGCCGTCTCGCGGGCGGGAAAAGACTGCGGGGCCAGGGATCGCAGCCGGGCGATGCGCTGCAGCGAGGCATCGGTCAGCCGGAGGGCCTCGGCCTCCACGGCCACCTGCACCAGCGGGGTGTACACGCGCAGCACCACGACCAGGAAGACCACGGCGGTGAAGGCGTCCACCTGACCGCCGAGCAAGCCGTACCCGCACCCGGCGACGACCAGCGGCACGCCCAGGAACACCACCCCGATCGAGACGTAGGCCAGCGGGGTGATCCTCACCGCGAGCGCGTCGTTGACCGCGCGCATCCGGGCCACCGCCTCGCGGTACCAGATCAGCCGGGGCCCGACCTGGTGGAAGGAGCGGGCGGTGGCGATGCCCTGGACGTACTTGACGATCCGGCCGTTGGCCTCGGCCAGGGTGTCGGCGCGGCTCAGCGACTGCTCGGCGAAGGCGCGGTTGACCAGGACGAACACCGGGGCGGCGGCGACGATGCTGAGCGCCGTCACCCCGGCCAGCAGGGGGTCGACCACGGCCAGCCCGGCCAGGGTGGCCACCGGCAGGGCGGCCCCGCCGACCAGGTTCATCAGGCCGGCGTGGGCGAACAGGGCGATCTGCTCGTGGTCGGCGCCCAGCACCGCGCTGATGTCGCCCGAGCCACGGGCGGCCACCGTGCCGACCGGTAGTCGCTCCACGTGGCGCAGGGCGTCGATGCGGCCCTCGCCGACCGCGTGGAAGGTGCTCACCCAGGCCAGGTGGTTGGCCCCGAACCAGAGCAGGTACTGCCCGGCCACGGCGGCGACCACCACCGCGCTCGCGCCGAGTGCGTCGTTCTGGGTGAGGTTTTCGGTGCGGATCTGCTCGACGCTCCAGGCGATCACCGCCACCGGCACACCCATGCAGGCGGCGGCCAGGGCGCGCAGGACGACCGCCAGAACCAATGGACGCCGGCGGTCACCGAAGACGGACCAGAGGGCCCGGATCGGGGAGACTCCGGGCGCCTCGGCAGTCTCTGGCGTGGGGGAGATGTGGCGGTGCTCGTGGGTGCCGAGGGCGCTCATCGGGCCTGCTCCTGGAGTTCGGCCGAGGGCAGGTCGGGCCCGCCTTCGAAGGCGGTCCAGAGGCGGGCGTAGAGCCCGTCAGCGGCGAGGAGTTCGCTGTGCCGGCCGCGCTCGGCGATCCGGCCCTGGTCGAGCACCAGGATCTGGTCGGCGCCGACCACGGTGGAGAGCCGGTGCGCGACCACGATCAGGGTGCGCCCGCGCACCAGGCTGGACAGGGCGTCCTGCAGGGCGGCCTCGTTCTCCGGGTCGACGTAGGCGGTGGCCTCGTCGAGCACGATGATCGGGGCGTTCTTCAGCAGGGCCCGGGCGATCGACAGGCGCTGCTGCTCACCGCCGGACAGCCGGGCCCCGCGGGTGCCGATGCGGGTGTGGTAGCCCTCGGGCAGGGCGCTGACGAACTCGTGGGCGCGGGCCGCGCGGGCGGCGGCGTGCAGTTCCTCGGTGGTGGCGTCGGGGCGGGCCAGGCGCAGGTTGGCCTCGATCGTGTCGTCGAACAGGAAGGTGTCCTGCAGGACGAAGGCGACCTGCGACATCAGCTGCCGGAAGGGCATCCGGCGCACGTCCACCCCGCCGACCTCCACGCGTCCTTCGTCCACGTCCCAGAAGCGGCAGATCAGCGAGGCCAGGGTGGACTTGCCGGCGCCGGAGGGGCCGACGACCGCGGTCATCGTTCCCGGAAGGGCGCGGAACGAGACGCCGGAGAGCGCCGGGTGCGCGCGGCCGTCCAGGTCGGTGTGGGCGAAGTGGACGTCGTGCATCTGCACCGAGGGCTCGCCCAGGTCGGCGTCCTGCTCCGGCTGCGGCAGCACCGGCGTGCGGCCCAGGTCGACGATCTGGGCGGCGCCCAGGCCGAGCCGGCCCAGCTGGGTGGTCAGCTGCATGAGCTTCATCAGCGACGAGGTGTAGCCGAGCCCGACCACCAGGAAGAACAGCAGGTCGGCAGTGCCCAGGCGGCCGCCCTGCCACAGCAGCAGCCCGGCCGGCAGGATCACCACCACGTTGCTGGCCAGCAACGTGTAGAAGAGCGTGTAGGTGGGCACCAGCCGGCGTCCCCACTCGGCCTGGAATCCGGTGGCGGCCCGGATCGCGGCAGATGTCTCGGCGAACGGGTCGGCGTCGTCGCCGCGTCGGTGGAAGGTCCGGATCACCGGCAGACCCCGCACGAACTCGACCATCGAGCCGTTCATGGTGGCCATCGCGGCGCCGTAGTCCTGGGTCTGCTCGGCCCCCAGGGCAGCGCCGCGCAGCATCAGCGGCAGGGAGACGACCACCACCGACAGGGAGACCAGGCCCATCCGCCAGTCCACCCACAGCAGCCAGGCCGTGGTGCCGAACAGGACGCCGGCGGTGGAGATCAGGTCGGGTACGGCGTGGGCGAGGTAGGACTCCAGCCGTTCCACGTCGTCGTTGAGGATGCGCTGGATCTCCCCGGAGCGGCGGCGGGTGAGATGCCCCAGGGGCACCTGTCCCAGCCGCTCGCCGATCTTCAGGCGCAGGTGCTCCAGGGTGGCGAAGGCGGCCCGGTGGGAGGTCCAGGTCGACGCACCCAGCAACCCGGCCATCCCGACGACACCGACCAAGGCGAGTACCCCGTCCAAAAGCACTGCTCTGGAGTCGGTGGTGCCGGCGACCACGGCCTCGAGCGCGTGGTAGACGGCCCAGTAGGGCACCAGCTGGCAGAGCGTGCCGGCCAGCGCGAGTGCCGCCGAGGCGAGGAAGTAGCGGCGGCCGTGGCGGGCCAGGGGCCACATCAGCCGCAGCCCCTCCAGCGGGGTGGGGGTGCGGATCGGCGGGCTCGAGGTCACCCGCCGCACCTTATTGCCAAAGGTTGGCAAGTAAGCACTCCGGGGCGGGCTACACCCCCTCTCAGACCCGTCGGACCTGCCCCCGGCCGCCGGTTTTGGCGGCGTACATGGCTGTATCGGCGCGTTTGATCTCCTGCTCGGGGTCGGCGCCCTGCGGGGCCAGGACCACGCCGATGCTGGCGCCCACCCCGACCCGGTTGCCGTCGATGTCGATCGGGCGGCTGACCGTGGCCAGGATGCGGGCCGCGATGTCGTCGGCCTGGTCGTCGCTGGCACCCGGCAGGATCACCGCGAACTCGTCGCCGCCGAGCCGGGCGACCACGTCCCCGGAGCGCACCACCGCGACGATCCGCTGGGCTACGGTGCGCAGCACCGCGTCGCCGCTCTCGTGGCCGAGGGTGTCGTTGATCGCCTTGAAGCCGTCCAGGTCGACGTACAGCAGGGCGGTCGGTCCGGGGCGGTCGGTGAGGTTCTTCTCCCAGTGGTTGTGGAAGAGCCGGCGGTTGGCCAGACCGGTGAGCTGGTCGGTGTTGGCCTGCGACTGGGCCGTCTGCAGCAGTTCGCCCAGCTGCCCCACCACTCCCTGCAGCCGGGCCAGGACCAGCAGGTACAGGGCGATGCAGCCGAAGGCGATCAGTGGGGCGTCGATCGGGCCGCCGCGCAGCCACTCGATCAGCAGGACCAGCGGCGCCATCAGGCTGGCGGCGGCCAGGCCGTAGAGGCGGCGACGGCCGATCACCGAGACCCGGGCGGGCTCGGCGGACTGGGAGATCGCGGGCATGGAGGGGTGCAGGGCGGCGGCCGCCAGGAGCACGTGATTGGCCATCCAGCCGACGTCCAGCGGGCTGCCGGACAGGTAGATGCCCTCCAGTTCCATGAACGTGTAGAGGACGTCGGTGACCAGCAGGCAGGCGACCCCGCCGACCAGCAGGCGGTAGGCGGTCGAGCGGTCGCCGGCGGTGATGGTCAGGCGCACCAGCACGGCCAGCGCCAGCAGGTCCAGCACGGGGTAGGCCAGCGAGACGACCTGGGCGAACAGGGACAGGGAGTCGTCGGCGGAGGGAGCGATCAGGTAGAGCCAGAACAGCATGCCGGCGCCGATCGACAGGACGGCGGCGTCGAGCATGCCGGGGCGGTCCCAGCCGGTGTGCCGGGCCATCGTGAAGCCGATCAGGGCGGCGATGATGGCCAGGTTGGAGGGCACGAACAGGGCGTCGGCGATCGAGGGGAACACGTCCTCCTCGAACCAGACCGTCTGCACCCAGTACACGACGTCACCGGCTGCGAACAGGCCCACCCGGGCGGCCAGCAGGTACCAGGGCCAGCGCACCGACGGCCGGTGGCGGTGCACGCCGACGACGATCGCGACGAACGCGGAGGTGTGCAGCAGGGTGGAGTAGACGGCCTGCACCACCGGCCAGGGGATGAGCAGGTAGACGAGCGCGGCCACGGCGCAGATCGCCGTGTACCGCTGCCACCCCCGTGACTCTGGCACCGCACGCTCCCCCCGGGTTCCTGTGCCTGCCCATCGGCCGGTCGGGGGCCGAGGTGTAGTGCGTAGGCCGGATCGGGTGGCCCGGTGCCGGTGCGAACTTCCGGCGATTGGCTACGGTCGGTCCGGACGGGGCCGGCCCGTCATCGCGACGGAGGTGAGCCCGTGACATCGGTAGGCAGCGCCCTGACCGAGGCCGAGCTGGAGTTCCTGCAGGCGACCTTCGACCTGGCCCGCAGCGGCGACACCGGCGCCCTGGGCGAGCGGCTGGCGGCCGGAGTGCCGGTGAACCTGACCAACGGCTCGGGCGACACCCTGCTGATCCTGGCTGCCTACTACAAGCAGCCGGCGACGGTGGAGCTGTTGCTGGAGCGTGGGGCCGACCCGGCCCGGGTGAACGACCGGGGTCAGACCGCGCTGGGCGCAGCCACGTTCCGCCGCGAAGTGGCGATCGTGCAGACGCTGCTCGCGGCGGGGGCCGACCCGCATGCCGGGGATCCCTCGGCGGTGCAGATCGCCGAGTTCTTCGACCTGCCGGACATGGCCGAACTCCTGGGCTCGCAGTCGTGACCGTCGAGGCCTTCCGGGCGGTGGTGGCGGCCCAGGGCGGGAGCCTGCTCGGCCCCGCCCTGACCCGTTACCTCGAGAGCGGTGCACAGGGTGGGGTCTACGCCACCCCGGCGGGCTTCGAGGCCTTCATCTCCGGCGGCGGCAACCTCCCGCTCTACGAGAAGACCAGTGCCGCTCTGGCCGGGCTGTACGAGCAGCACCGGCCGGACTCGCTGGTGGACATCGGCTGCGGCAACGGCCGGGCCCTGCTCCCGGCGCTGCAGCAGTCCTCGCACCGGCCCGCCCGGCTGGACCTGGTGGAACCCTCGGCGGCCCTGCTGGAGCAGGTGCTGCCGCAGGTGCCCGCCGCGGTGGAGGTGCACACCCACCCCAGTTCGCTCCAGGCCGCGCTCGCCGACCTTCC
Organism: Kineosporia sp. NBRC 101677; assembly: GCF_030269265.1. NCBI lineage: Bacteria > Bacillati > Actinomycetota > Actinomycetes > Kineosporiales > Kineosporiaceae > Kineosporia > Kineosporia sp. NBRC 101677. Next base: position 663,343 of record NZ_BSTA01000003.1, on the reverse strand, counting down.
CCAGGGTGTGCGGTGGTCGCTGGCCGAGTCCACGTTCGCCCTGCACACGCTGCCTCCAGACGAACGTTCGGAGGCGCTGGCCCGGCTCCGCACCCGCGTGGGCCGCCTGGCCATCGTCGAGTTCGACGTGCCGGACGAGGTTCCTGGTGGCCCGGAGCAGCTGGCCCGCCTGGCCCGCACCTACGAGCAGGGGTTGGCCGAGTACGCGCACGACGCCGAGCAGTTCGACCTGGTGGCCCAGGGCTTCCTGATGCCGGTGCTGGTGGGGCAGCTGAGCCCGGGCGCGCCGCGGGTCACCTGGGAACAGAGCAGTGGACGCTGGCAGGAGCAGGTCTCGGCGGCCGGCTTCCGGGACGTGCAGGTGCGTGCGCTGTACGACTACTGGTCGGCTCCGGCGTTCCTGCTCACCGGGGTCGCCTGAGGGGTGGGCCGGGGGCCGCCGTGGACACTCGCGTCCCGAAGGCCCCGATCTGGCTAGCATGCCCCGGACAGGACGGATGTCTTCCACGACGATGGGCGATCGATGGACCGCGCTTGGCAGATCGAGCAGGAGTTCTGGGAGAACTCGGCGAACGGTGACGTGCGGGGGTGGTTCGCCAAGTACATGGCGTCGGACGGGTTCATCGTGCTGCCGAACCGGGTGGCCTCCCGCGACGACCTGATCAGCGGCTGGAAGGACCGTCCGGCCATCCGCACCTGGACGCTCTCGGAGCCCGCCTTCACCCTGATGGAGGGCGGCAACCTGGTGATCCACTACGAGGTCGGCCTGGACGCCGAGTGGCTGCCCGGCTACCAGGCCTTCGTGACCTCGGTCTACATGCTGGGCCTGGACGAGTGGGCGCTGATCTGCCGCACCCACACGCCGCGCGGGCCCTTCCCGTTCTGAGACCTATCCGGGGAGTCCGGTGACGAACGTGGCCAGCCGGGCCGCGATGGTCGCGTCGGGGGCGGTGTGGAACTCGCCTTCGAGCAGTTCGAACGATCCCTGCGCGGCGGCCTCGGCCACTGCCGCGGCGGGCTTGCGCAGGAACGGCGGGCTGCCGGTGCTGGCCAGGGCCAGGAGGGGCACGTCGATGCGCCCGATCAGGTCGGTCGGCAACGAGTGGTCGTCACCGCCGAGGCAGTGCCCGTCGTAGGCGAGGGTGGGGGCCACGGCGGTGAAGTGCGCCCACATCGGGCTGGCCCGGAACTCTTCGACCGTCTCCTGGGGCAGGCCCACGGCCTTGAGCTGGAAGTACTCGAAGGCGCCGTCGTTGTCGCCGGCCGCGGTGAGGCGCTCCAGCGTGGTGGTGTAGTCCGCGGGCAGGGGCGGTGAGTCGGCCAGCCGGTAGGGCGGTTCGAAGGGTGCCACGCCGCTGACCGGCGCCCCCGCCGCCGCTGCCTGCAGGGCCAGCGCGGCCCCGGAGGAGAAGCCCGCCAGCACGGCGCGGCCGCCCGGGCGCACCGCCTCGATGACCGCCTCGATGTCCTCCACCTCACGCTGCACGGCGTAGGGCGCGGTGTCGGTGCTGTCGCCGCGGCCCCGCCGGTCGTAGACCACGCCCAGGCAGCCCTCGGCGGCCAGGGCCTGGGCCAGGCCGGTGCCGTCGAGCCGCTGCGCGGTGGCGCCGCCGATCACGACCACCACCGGCCCCTCGGCACTTTCGGGTGCGTACACGTCGAAGGCGATGGTGGTGCCGTCGGCCGACTTCGTGGTCTGCGGGGGACGGGAGGCCACGGGAATCTCATACATGCCGGCTCTGACCGGGCCGGGGGCCAGAACTCATCGCTCTGCGCGCAGTGACGTGACCTCCCGAACGGCGGGCAACCGTCCGGGGGAAGACGTCACTCTTCGCTCACACGTGGGCTGCGGCCGCCGAAGGGTCGGGCAGTGCAGGCCGACGAGGTGGAGTGATCGATGTTCGGACGACGGAACCAGCCGGACCTGGCCGTGCGGGACCAGGTGGCCGCCGCTCACGCCGACGTGGTCGCAGTGACCGACGTGGTGGCCAAGCTCGGCCGGGCCACCAGCATCGAGCAGGCGGTGAAGGCGTCGCTGGAGTCGGTGCGTGAGCACTTCGGCTGGGCCTACGGCTCCTACTGGGAGCGAGACCGGGGGCAGGACGTGCTGCGGTTCGGGGTCGACAGCGGTGACGTCGGCCCGGAGTTCCGGGCGGTGACCCTGGAGGCCACCTTCGCCGAGGGGGTGGGCCTCTCCGGCCGCGCCTGGCGGCAGCGCGACCTGGTCTTCGTCGAGGACATCGGCTCGGTGACCGACTGCGTGCGGGCCCCGGTCGCGACCCGGCAGGGCGTGCGCAGCGGGATCTGCTTCCCGATCCTGGAGCAGGGCGAGGTGATCGGGACCATGGACTTCTTCACCACCGAGGTCCTGACCCTCTCCGCCGACCGGATGGCGGTGCTGCGGGCGATCGGCGTCCTGGTCTCCTCGGCGCTGGAGCGGCTGCACGAGACGGTCCGGCAGGAGAAGGCCGCGCAGGACGTGGACGCGGTCTCCACCGTGATCCGCGAACTGACCACGGCCGGCAGCGAGGACGAGGCGCTGCGGCTGGCGATGGAGACGATCCGGCGCGACTTCGACTGGCAGTACGGCTCGTTCTGGCGGCTGGACGAGGCGGCCGGGGCGCTGCGCTTCGCCGAGGAGTCCGGCGACGTGAACCCCGAGTTCCGCGAGGTGACCCTCTCGGCGTCGTTCGCCCGGGGCGTCGGCCTGTCCGGGCGGGCCTGGGCCCGCAACGACCTGGTGTTCGTGGAGGACCTGGGCGAGCTGACCGACTGCGTGCGCCGCCCGGCCGCCCAGCGGGCCGGGGTGAAGTCGGGGGTGTGCCTGCCGATCACCGTGAACGGGCGCTTCGTCGGCACCATCGACTTCTTCGCCACCCGCACCCTGGTGATGTCCCGCAGCCGCGAGTCGGCGCTGCGCAACACCGCTTTCCTGATCGGCCAGGCCCTGGAGCGTCTGGGCTCCCGGGCGGCGTTGCGCCAGGCCGGGGAACAGCTGATGGACTCGATCGGCGAGGTCGAGCGCAACGTCACCTCCGCCGCGGACGTGGCCTCCCGCGGGGGCCGGCTCAGCGCGGAGGCCAACGCCCAGGTCGCCGCGCTCGGCGAGGCCAGCTCGGAGATCAACAAGGTGGTCCAGGACATCCAGACGATCGCCGCCCAGACCAAGCTGCTGGCCCTCAACGCGACCATCGAGGCGGCCCGGGCCGGGGAGTCGGGCAAGGGCTTCGCGGTGGTCGCCGAGGAGGTCAAGCAGCTGTCCGGGCAGACCGAGCGGGCCACCACCGACGTCAGCGACCGGGTGAACGCGATCCAGAGCCGGGTCGAGGCGGTCACCGGTTCGCTGGCCGGCATCCAGCACGCGGTCGACGAGATCAACCAGACCCAGCAGCTGATCCAGGGCGTGCTGGCCGACCAGGCCGGCGTCACCCGCGCCGTCCTCGGCTGAGGCAACCCGTGTTCACCGACAACGAAAGAAGCACCGTGAGCAATCTTTTCGGCCTTTCCCTGCCGTCCCGCTTCACCCTCAAGGGGATCCCCGGCCAGCGCAAGCCGGCCCCGAGCCGCTCCGGCGAGGCCTGGACCCGCCTGCAGGAGGGCAACCGGCGCTGGTCCAGCGGCCGCAGCAGTGCCGCGGCGGGGCGCGACGCGCACCGCCGGGCCGAGCTCGTCGACGGGCAGACGCCGTTCGCCGCCGTGCTCAGCTGCTCCGACTCCCGGGTGCCCCCGGAGATCCTGTTCGACCAGGGCCTGGGCGACCTGTTCGTGATCCGGACGGCCGGGCACGCGGTCGACGACGCCGTGCTGGGCTCGCTGGAGTACGCCGTCGCGGTGCTCGGCGTGGACCTGGTCCTGGTGCTCGGCCACGAGAAGTGCGGGGCGATCAAGGCGGCCGCCCAGACGCTGGAGACCGGCGCCGTGCCCGGCGGCTACATCCGCGAGGTCGTGGCCCGGTTGACCGTCGACATGGCCCACGGCCAGAACGCCGGCCTGGTGGGCCTGGACGAGCTGACCCAGTGGCACGCCGACTCCACCAGTCAGCTGCTGAAGCAGCGCTCGCAGATCCTCGGCGACGCAGTGCAGCAGAAGGGGCTTGGCGTGCTGGCCGCGACCTACGAGCTCGGCACCGGGCGGGTCCTGCCGGTGCGGGCCAACCTCACCACCGGCGTCCCGAGCTGATCGTTCCTCCGGTCGCGGCGACCGGCGCGGGTGCGGACCGGGCCGGGATGAGCAGGCAGGCGGCCGCCCCGGCCAGGGTGATCAGCAGGGTGCCGGCGAAACCCAGCCGGTAGCCGGTCATGCTGCCCGCCGGGGCGGAGACCGCCAAGGGGGTCAGCACCGCGAGCCCGAGCGCGGTGCCCAGCTGAGCGGTGGAGTTCAGGACGCCCGAGGCGGCTCCGCGCGTCTTCGGGTCAGCTGCCTCGGTGCCGGTGTGGGTGGAGGCGACCGAGGCGACGCCCAGCCCCACCCCCATCAGCGCGAAAACCAGCAGTACGGGCACGATCGGCCGACCGCCACCCGGTAGCGCTGTGGCTCCGGCGGTGCCCGCCGCCAGGGCGGCGAATCCGGCCAGGGCCGTGAGCCGGGCTCCCAGACGCAGGACCAGCGGCGGGCCACCCAGCGACCCTGCGATCACGGCCACGTTGAAGACGGGGAACAGCAGGGCGGCCTGACCGGGGGAGAGGCCGAGCACCCGCTGCACGTAGAGGGTGGCCAGGAACATGGCCGGTGACGTCGAGGCGGTCAGGGCGACGGCGGTGAGGTTGGCGCCCGCGGTGCCGGGAGAGCGCAGCAGGCCCGGTGGGATCAGGGGATCCTTCGCCCGGCGCAGGTGGCGGGCGAACAGGGCCAGCACGGCCGTGCCCGCCAGCACCGGGGCCCCGGCGGTGAGGTGGAGGGGGCCGTGCTCGCCGGTCTGGGCCAGCCCCCAGCCCAGAAGGCCCAGCCCGGTCGCGATCAGGACGGCGCCCGGTGCGTCGAGGGCCCGGTCCCGCACCCGGGATCCGGCCGGCACCCGGCCCAGGCCCAGCAGCACCACGGCCGCCACCGCGGCGACCGCCCCGAAAACCGCGCGCCAGCCCAGGTATTCGGTCAGTACCCCGCCGAGCACCCACCCGCTGGCCCCGCCTCCGGCGGCGGCCGCCGTCCACCACCCCACGGCCCGCCGCCGCGCCGCTCCCGGCCCGCTGACCTGGGTGAGCAGCGACAGTGCGGCCGGCGAGAGCAGGGCCGAGCCGATGCCCTGCACGATCCGGGCGGCGATGAGCACGGCCGGCGACCAGGCGAGCGCGCAGGCCACCGAGGCCAGGGCGAACAGGGCGGTGCCGAGCCCGAACAGGCGCCGGGGGCCGAGCAGGTCGGCCACCCGCCCGCCGGGCACCAGCAGGCCGCCCAGCACCAGGGCGTAGGCGGTGGACACCCAGGGCAGGGCGGCGGGGGAGAAGCCCAGGTCGGCGCCGATGGCGGGCAGGGCGGTGGTGACGATGGTGACGTCGAGAACCACGGCGAACTGGGCCGCGCACACCACCGCGACGGCCGCGCCGCGATGATCAGCCCTGGTGTTACCACTCAACGGCCTCATACCGGTAACTGAACCATGGCCCGGCCCGAGGCTCAACCGGTAAAGTCGCGTTTGATGGAAACCGCAGCTGAGAATCCCCGGCGAGCACCCCGTCCTCTGGTTGTCGTGGGTGGGCACCCGGCCGTCGACCTGGTGAACACGGTGGACCGGCCCGACGGCCACCCGCCGTACGACCATCTGGCCACGTATCCCGAGCTCCTCGACTGGTCCCGGCGGGTGGGCGTGCTGAGCCAGGCCGAGACGGACGCTCTGCTCGGGTCGGTCTCCCCGTCGGCGGCCCAGCGGGCGGTGCAGCGCGTTCAGGAACTGCGCGAGGTGCTGATCGAGACCTTCACCGCGGTCACCGCCGGGGCTCCCGTCGGGTCCTGGCCGCAGCTGCAGCCCTACGTGGTCGAGGCCATCGAGCACGCCGAGCTGCACGGGCACGGGCTGCGGTGGCCCGCCGAGGCGGCGCAGGCCATGCTCTGGCCGCTCGCGCACGGGGCGTTCGTGCTGCTCACCGCTGACCCGGCGGACCTGGAGCGGCTCAAGCACTGCGGTGCCTGCCACTGGGTCTTCATCGACCGCAGCCGCAACGGCAGCCGCCGCTGGTGCTCGATGGGCGACTGCGGCAATGCCGTGAAGTCACGCCGCTACGTGGAGCGCCGGGCGGCCCGACGGGCTCAGGGCCGGTCCGGCTGAGAGCCCGCTGAGAGCCGCCGCGAGAATTGTGCGACCTTTTCCGCCGGTCCGGACATCTAAGGAGCGCAAGCATCGATGACCAGACCTGTGGTTGTAGGAGTCCCCGCACATGCCTGAACCGGAAATCCCCGGCCCGATCCTGATCCGCACCGACTACTCCCGGCCCCAGCGGTGGGAGGACCTGTGCGGCGTGCTCCTGCAGCCGGAGCCCGGCGGCGCCGCGGTCGACGTGTCGGTGGTCGACGACCCCTGCTGGGAGGACGCCACCCACGAGGAGATCGTCACCCTGGCGGCGGCCCATCCGCTGATCCTGGTCGCCGACGAGGTGGCGCTGGACACCGCGGCCTTGCGCCCGCTGCTGCTGCGCCCGCGCCGCGAGCGCACCGCCGCCCAGCCGCTGTGGCGCTACCTCGACTGAGGCCGGGTTCGCCCGGGGATGCCAGGATGACGCGGTGACTGTGAAGACCTCGTCCTATCTACCGGCCGCGTCGTGGATCACCGAGGCCGAGGAGGACTGGACCCAGCTGGCCGGTTTCGGCCCGGCCGGCCTGCCCGGGTACGTGCGGGTGCGGATCCTGCCCGACCCCGAGCGGCCGTTCCAGAGCGAGAACGACGTGACACCGTCGCCGGAGGCGCTCGGCGACGGTGAGCAGATGCGGCTGGTGGTACAGATCCTGGCCGCTCACACCGGCACCCCGGAAGAAGCCTTCTTCTGCCTGTGGGACGGCTGGGACACACCCATCCCCGGCTTCAAGCCGATGGTGCGCATCCCGCACCGGGCGTACTACCTGTTCGAGGGCCCGCTGCGGGAGGTCGGGCAGTGGCAGCTGCCCGCAACGTCGCAGACGCCGGAGTCGGATCTGGTGCCGGCCTTCGTCTGGCCGGCCGACCGGGCCTGGTGCGTGGCCAAGGACGTGGACCAGCACTGGATCGGGGTGGGGGCGGGCGAGGCCGCCCTGCAGGACCTCCTGGCCGAGCCCCGGCTCGACGTGGTCAAGGCCGACCCGGCCGAACAGCAGCCGTTCTACCTGTAGAGCGGCTGCTGCCCGGGGCGGCTCACCCGGCCGTACCGGCCCCGGCCAGCTCGGCGCCGAGCGGCTCCGGACCGGGGTGGCCCGGGGCCTCGGTGCTGACGAACAGGTGCCGGGCCAGCCGTTCGGGCAGGCTCACCTCGTGCTCGTCGCCCCGGGTCAGGGTCACGGTGGCGGCCTGGGCCCGGGGGGCGGCGATCGCGGCGCCGGGAGTCAGGCCGAGGTCGAGCAGTTCCTGCAGCGCGTCCGGGTCGGCCTGGAGGGGCTCGCCGATCCAGGCGATCGTGCGGGCCGGGTGTTCACTGCCGGTCCGGCCGGCCGAGGCCGCGAGGCGGGCCAGGTTCTCCACCGGCCCGGCCTGCCCGGCGGCGATCGGGTTGCCGTAGGGCGACAGTCGCGGGTGCCCGAGCAGCTTGTCGATCAAGCTCTCGGTGTGGTCGCTGACCACGTGCTCCCAGCGGCAGGCCTCGGTGTGCAGCAGCGGCCACTCCAGGCCGACCACCTGCTGCAGGAACACCTCGGTGAGCCGGTGCTTGCGCATCACGGCGCCGGCCGTGGTGCGCCCGGTGACGGTCAGCGTGATGCGGCGGTCGGCGCCCAGGTCGAGCAGCTGGTCGCGGCGCAGGCGGTCGACGGTCTGGCTGACCGTGGGGCCGGAATGGCCGAAGCGCTCCACCAGCCGGGCGCGCAGGGCGGCGACACCCTCCTCCTCGAGCTCGAGGACGGCCTTCAGGTACATCTCGCCGGTGTCGACGAGATCGTGGTCGTTCATCGGACCTCCCAACCGAACGGGTCGTCCCCCGACAATAGACCCCCAGATTTGAATGAATCAAATCTAGCGGTCTACTGCCAGGCCGCACCACTCCGGTGGAGGGGGTCCTGGGCGGTGCGGCCCGGCAGGTTATGACGACCCGCAGGGAGGAGCGGGCCCGTACTGCCTACCGGCCGCGACCGCTCGGCGCCCAGTCCGGCCGGCCCGGAGTTCGCTTTCGGAATGGCTGCTTCGTCATCTGTCCGTAGCTATACAGTGACGCGCAGTTAGATCTCGGGAGGACGGGGGAAGCTGCGATGGCGGATCCTGAGGGCGGCGCGGTGCGGACCTCGTCGGTGGTGACCGACCGGCCGGAGGTGGCGGCCCAGCTGATCGGGCGGATCTTCGCCCGCACCCGGCTGGACCTGGACGCCGTCGACAGCGAGTTCCAGTTCCGGGTGGTGCGGGCCGAGACCGGTGAGCTGGCCTGCGGGGTGCAGCGGTGGGGGTTCACCGGGCGCTCGGTGTCCGAGCCGCTCAGCACCTTCGCCACCGTCCTGGTCGGCGACGGCTCGATGACCCAGGCCCGGTCCGGCCGCCCGGACCTCACCCTCGGCCCGGGCGAGGTGTGGCGCAGCGACACCGTGCAGGCCACCCACGCCACCTGGACGCCGCACTCCACCTTCATGACCCTGCACCTGCCGCTGGCCAGCATCGCCGAGGCCGCCGGTTCGATGACCGACGCCCCGGCCACCGACGTCCGGTTCCTCGACAACGTGCCGCTCGACCGGGCCTCCGGCCGCTACTGGGCCGACCTCGTGCGGATGACCTACCGGGAGTCCACGGCCGCGCAGTCCTGCCTGGCCAGCCCGCTGATCCGGGCCCACCTGGTGCGCACCCTGACCACCGCGGCCCTGAACGTGTTCCCCAACACGATCATGACCAGCCAGTACCTCAGCGACGGCGGCCACGTCGGGCCGGCCACGCTGCGGCGGGCGGTGGCCCACATGTACGCCTACAGCGCCCAACCCCTGACCCTCGGCCAGATCGCCCAGGCCGCGGGGGTCAGCTCCCGGGCCCTGCAGAAGGCCTTCACCCGGCACTACGGCAGCACCCCGATGAAGTACCTGCAGGGCATCCGGCTCGAACAGGCGCACCGGGACCTGCGAGCGGCCGATCCCACCTACGGCGACACGGTGACCGAGATCGCCCGGCGCTGGGGGTTCAGCAACCCGGGCCGGTTCGCCACCGCCTACCGGCGCCTGTACGGCGTGCACCCCAGCACGACACTGCTGAACTGAGGGCGAACGACGTCTGACAGAATCCCGGCGTGCTGGAGGATTTGGACACATCAGTCCTGAACGACCGGCAGCGGCAGATCCTGGGCATCATCCAGAAGTCGGCGCTGCGCAACGGCTACTCGCCGACCACCCGCGAGATCGCCGACGCGGCCGGGCTGGCCTCGGCCTCCACGGTCAGCCGGCACCTGCGCCGCCTGGAGGACCTGGGGTTCCTGCGCCGGGGCCGGGCCACCCGCCCGGTCGACGTGCGGATGTTCCTGGCCGAGCCCTCGGCGCCGGAACCGGAACGGCCAGGCACCATCGGTGTGCCGGTGCTCGGCGACATCGCCGCAGGGCAGCCCATCCTGGCCCAGGAGATCTCCGACGAGATCCTGCCCCTGCCCCGCGACCTGGTCGGCAAGGGCACGCTGTTCGGGTTGCGGGTGCGCGGTGACTCGATGATCGACGCGGCCATCTGCGACGGCGACATCGTGGTGGTCAAGCAGCAGCCGGAGGCCTACAACGGCGAGATCGTCGCCGCCCTGATCGACGACGAGGCCACCGTCAAGGTGTTCCGCCGCCGCAACGGGCACGTGGTCCTGGAACCCCGCAACCCGGCGTACGCCGACATCGACGGCGACCAGGCCCGGATCCTGGGCAAGGTGGTCTCGGTGCTGCGGCGCACCTGAACTGCCGTCCTGAGCTGCCGTCCGGAACTGCGCGGCCCGGCGCCCGGGGGTATCACTGGTCACCATGAGTGAGTCGGAAGACACCCGTCGCGAGTTCGGCGAAGTCGTGAACATGACGCCCAGGCAGCTGGAGAAGTGGCTGGACACCGAGGAGTCGAAGTCGGTGGGGCAGAAGAAGGACGGTGGTGAGTCCACCGGGCACTCCTCCGGCCGGCACATCGTCTCGATCCTGCAGAAGAAGCAGGCCGACCTGACCGAGGCCGACGACAAGCACATGACCAAGGTGGTCGGCTACGTACGGCGGCACTCGGCGCAGCGCCCCTCCGGCGACGTCACCGACACCGCCTGGCGCTACTCCCTGATGAACTGGGGCCACGACCCATTGAAGGACCCGAAGGGCAAGTAGGCGGGGCGGTCCCCTCTCCGGGCCCACGCGTTGCATAGGGTCACATGTGTGGAAATTGTTCGCGAAGGCATGTCCGACGGGGGCGGAAGGGACGAAACGCCACCCCCGGGCCCGGCCGTGGTCACCGGGGCCACGCTCGACCCGATGGCGGCGGGAGTCATCACCCTCCTGATCCAGCCGATGCTGCGCGCCGGTGAGAAGATCCGGGCCGTCGTGGCCGAGGACCACGCCCAGCGCCGCCTGCACGTGGTCACCCAGCAGCGCTGCATCAGCTTCGACCGGCGCAAGCAGGCCGTCGCCGCCCAGTTCGAGGTGCGGATGGTGGTGCGCGCCGAGCTGACCCAGGACGGGATAGGTCACCGCGCCGACGTGGAGTGCGCCAACGGGCGGTTCATCGAGCTGCGCACCACCAGCGCCCAGGACGCCCGGACGCTCGGCACCGCCGTGGTCCGCGCCTGCGACGAGGCGCTGCACGACGTCGAGACCCTGGTGCCCTTCGAGACCTCCGACGCCACCGCCACCCGCATGCTCGCCTCCGGGCAGACCCGCTGGGAGCTGACCGTCTCCCCGGAGGAGGTGCGGGCCCGGGACGTGTCCGGGGTGCTCGCCCTGCTCGCCCCGCTGCTGGCCAACCCCCTGCTGGCCCGGCGCAGCGTGGAGTCGGTGACCCTGAGCGTCGAGGGCTACGGCGGCCGGTCGGCCCAACTGTGGGAGATCGCCGAGGTGCGCACCTACCTGCAGCACCTGGACGCCCAGTTCCCCTACTGGTTCGCGTTCCTCGACAAGCAGGACCCGGGACTGAGCACGGTGGTGCGCAGTGCCCTGCCGGTCGGCTTCACCGCCGACAAGCTGGGGGAGCGCCTGACCGGCTGGTGGATGCCGGCCCTGCGACGGATCGTCGACTTCGTCGGGCTGGACGAGGACGTGCACGACATCCTGGTCGCGCGCAGCCTGGCCTACCTGCGCCTGGGCCCGGACGAGGCGGTGACGCCCGAGCTGCCCTCGCTGGCCCTGCCGGACCAGGACGAGGAGGACGACTTCGAGCCTCTCGACGAGCAGGAGGTCCTCGGCGAGCTGGCGCAGCTGCTGCCCGAGCTGCCGCCCACCTGGGACGCCGGGCCGGAGGACGACCTGCTGGTGTTCCTGTGGTCGGTGCTGGACGAGAAGGGCCTGGTGCGCCGGCGCAGCCAGGTCGAGCACGTGCGCTGCGTGGCCTCGGTGCTGGCCCTGCACAAGCTGCGGTCGCTGTTCCACCACCAGGTCTTCGGGGTGGGCGCGTCCGAGGAGCAGTACCGGTTCCCGGCCGCGGCCCTGGTGGGTGCCTTCCCGCGGGCCGAGCCGTTCTGGATCGGCGTGCACGCCGGGGCCGACGCCACCTTCGACGCCCCGATCGAGACCACCGGTCCCTCGGAGCGCTGGGCGGTGGAGGCCCTGGAGGACCTGGCCCGCAACCAGTACGACGAGGTGGTGCCGGCGCTGCGCCGCGCGCTGGGCGAGAACGCCCTGTTCGCCGCCCTGCTGGCCTCCCGCAGCGAGGGCACCCGCTATCCGATCCCCGAGGCGGTGGTCGACGAACTGCGGGGCAGCGACCTCGACGGCACGCTGGGGGAGGCCTGGGACTGGCTCGGCGAACAGGGGCGCTGAAGCCGGTCAGCTCGGCCGGATCACGACTTTCAGCGCCTGGTGGGCGGCGGCGTCGGCGAAGGTCTGGTACGCCTCGGCCATCTGCCCGAGGTGGAAGCGGTGGGTTCCCATCTTCTCGGCCGGGATCCGGCCACTGGCGACCATTCTCAGCAGGGTGGGGATCGAGACGGTGTCCACCAGGCCCATCCGCAGCGTGATGTTGCGGATCCACAGGTCCTGCACCGGCAGCTCGACCGGCGCGCCGTGCACGCCCACGTTGGCGATCGTGCCGCCGGGGCGGGTCACCGCGACGGCGGTCAGCAGCGTCTGCGGGTAGCCGACCGCCTCGATCGCCACGTCGACGCCGAGACCGTCGGTCAGGGCCAGGATCTCGGCCACCGTGCCGGGCCCGGCCTCGACCGTGTCGGTGGCACCGAACTCCAGCGCCTTCTCCAGCCGGAACTTGTTGGAGTCGACCGCGATCACCCGGGAGGCGCCCCACAGGCCGGTGGTGAGCACCGCCGCCAGCCCGACGGCGCCGGCCCCGATCACGGCCACGGTGTCGCCCGGGCGCACGTCACCGGCCAGCACCCCGACCTCGTACCCGGTGGGCAGCGAGTCGGCCAGGAAGATCGCCTGCTCGTCACTGACCGACTCCGGCACGGCGTACAGCGAGGTGTCGGCGTAGGGCACCCGCACGAACTCGGCCTGGGTGCCGTCGATCAGGTGGCCGAGGATCCAGCCGATGCCGCCGACGCTCTGGCAGTGCGAGGGCATGCCCTGCTGGCAGTAGCCGCAGCGGCCGCACCGGGTGACCGCCGGCACCAGGACCCGGTCGCCCACGGCGAACCCGGCGACGGCCGGGCCGACCGCGGTGACCGTGCCGACCGCCTCGTGCCCGAGGATCCGGCCCTCGGTGACGGCCGGCACGTCGCCCTGCAGGATGTGCAGGTCGGTGCCGCAGATCGTGGTGGTGTCGACCCGGACGACCGCGTCGGTGGGTTCGAGCAGGACCGGATCAGGAACGTCCTGCCAGGTGCCGTTCCCCGCGCTGTGGTAGACGAACGCCTTCATGGCCGGCTCCTTCTCTCGCCCGGGCGCGGCCGACGGCGGCCGCCTCCGGGCCAGTGTCAGGGCGACCGGACGGGCCGGGCGTCTCACTTTGCGACATCAGGGCACGCGGGCCAGCCAGGCCGGGTCGCGGTACTTGCTCTCGGCCAGCTGCTCGGCCTCGGCCCGGGTGGCCCCGTCCAGCTGGGCCGGTTCCAGGCCGTAGCTGGTGCGGAAGTGCTCCAGCATCGCCTCGATCACCTTCTCGCGGGGCAGGCCGGTCTGCGAGCGGATCGGGTCGACCCGCTTGACCGCGCTGCGGATGCCCTTGTCGGCCAGCTTCTCCCGGCCGATCCGGATGATGTCGAGCATCTTGGCCGCGTCGATGTCGTAGGACATGGTCACGTGGTGCAGCACCGCGCCCGAGGCCAGGCGCTTCTGCGCGGCGCCGCCGATCTTGCCGGCCGGTGAGGCGATGTCGTTGAGCGGCACGTAACTGGCGTCCACGCCGAGCTCGCGCAGGGCGCGGATCACCCAGGCGTCCAGGAACGCGTACGAGTCGGCGAAGCTCAGGCCCTCGACCAGGGTGGCCGGAACGTAGAGCGAGTAGGTGATGGTGTTACCGGGCTCGACGAACATGGCCCCACCGCCGGAGATGCGGCGCACCACGGTGGCCTCGTGCCGTTCGGCGGCCTCCCGGTCGACCTCGTTCGACAGCGACTGGAACGAGCCGATGATCACCGCGTTCGAGGCCCAGTCCCACACCCGCAGGGTCGGCGGGCGCTCCCCGGCCCCGACCTGGCGGGCGATCACCTCGTCCAGCGCCATCTGCATGTGCGGGTGCTGCCGGCCGGTGTCGAGCAGCTCGAACCGGTGGTCGCGCCAGGCCGTCGAGCGCCCGAGGGCCCGCAGCACGGCCAGGCCCACGGCGGGCGGGTCGAAGCCGACCATCACCGCGTCCTGCCGGCCGGACTCCACCGCCTCCACCAGCGTGGACAGCGGGGCGGAGGCGGAGACGCCCTCGAGGGCGTCGCTGATGCGGCCCAGGGCCTCGTCCGGCTCGAGGAAGAAGTCGCCGGACAGCACCACGTCGGCCAGCCGGCCCTGACGCACCGTCAGGTCGGCCACCACCAGCTTGCCGCCGGAGACCTTGTACTCACCGTGCAGACGGGAATCGGAGTTCACCACTGGGGCAACCGCCCCCGCCCGGCCGACATGCCCACCGAGATGCAGAGGAGGGCCACCTCACAGCTACAGATCGACCCCGAGCACGGGCCAGGTGTTCGGCACGAATCCCGCCCGCTGGTACATCCCGTGACCCTCCGCCGTGGCGAACAGCCTCGCCCGCACCGGGGGTGGCAGCTGCCGTCCCCAGTCCAGCACCGCTTCGAACACCGCAGTGGCGTAGCCGCGGCCCCGGAACTCGGGCAGCGTGCACACATTGCTGATGTAGAGGTCCTGGCCGAAGGGCCGGGACGGGCTCGGCTGGGACCGACTCAGCGATCCCAGCGCACCCGAGACCACCCGTCCCTCGACCCGGATCACCTTGATGCAGTGCTCGGTGCTGCCGATCAGGGCGGCGAACCAGCGCTCGGCGTGCTCCGGCCAGCCCGGCACCGTCTCCGTCGGGCCCATCGCGACGAACATCTGGGTGCGCAGGTGCACCAGGTCGGGCAGGTCGGCCACGACTGCGTCATTCACCTCGGTCATGTCCGGCATGGTAGGCATCCGGTGACCTGCCTCACGTCCGAGCACTCGGGCCCGCGACCGTGGTTGATGCAGCAACTAGATTGGCTGTGTCCCCTCACTGCAAGGAGCCAGGTTTGTCCAGCACCGCCGAGTCCGCCCCGACCACCCCGCAGGTCCGGGCCGGCCGCGAAGAGTTCGACCCGCGGCTGGTGGTGGCGGACATGGACGGCACCCTGCTGGACGGCGAGGGTCGCATCCCCGAGGGGTTCTGGCCGCTGCTGGAGCGGATGCACAGCCGGGGGATCGTCTTCGTACCCGCCAGCGGGCGGCAGTACGCCACCCTGAGCCGCCTGTTCGAGCGCGCCCCGGCCGACACCCCCTACGTCGCCGAGAACGGCACCTACCTGGTCAAGGACGGCCTCGAGCTGGCCTCGACCACGCTGGCGCGGGCGATCGTGGTGGAGGCCATCACCTACCTGCGGGAGCTGGGCCGCACCGAGCTGGAGCTCGGCGTGGTGCTGTGCGGCAAGCGCTCGGCCTATGTCGAGCGGGCGGACGAGCCGTTCGTGTCGGAGGTGCGCAAATACTACGCCGCGCTGGAGGTCGTCGACGACCTGCTGGTGCCCGACGACGAGGTGCTCAAGATCGCGGTGTTCGACTTCGGTGACGCCGAGACCGGGGCCGGGCCCCGGCTGGACCGGTTCCGCGAGGCCAGCCAGGTCGTGATCTCCAACCACCACTGGGTCGACATCATGGCCTCGGGTGCCAACAAGGGCGCCGCGGTGCAGCAGCTGCAGCAGCGCCTGGGCATCACCCGCGAGCAGACCGTGGCCTTCGGCGACTACCTGAACGACCTGGAGATGCTCGACACCGCCACCTGGTCGTTCGCGATGGCCAACGCCCACCCGGAGGTGCTGGCCCGGGCCGCGGCGATCGCCCCGGCCAACACCGAGCAGGGCATGCTCACCACCCTCACCGAACTGCTGGACCGCGCCGAGGGTTAGCCGGTGCCCCCGCGAGTGGCCGGGTCGCGGCGGGCGTGGGAGAACAGGGGGCGTGGAATCCGCCACCCGCACCGGCAGTTCTCTCGGCTCTGCGCCCACGACCGCTCCGGCACGCCCGAAATGGCGTGAACGCAGTACTCTCGTGCGCGGCCTGAGACTGCTGCGCACTCGCCGCCCAACCACCTTCACCGAGAAGGTGCGTTACAAGATGCTTCGTGACCATCGTCCTCTGGTGGTCACTTTCGCCGACAAGGCGGCCGTGCGTGACTACGTGGCCTCGCGCGTGGGGGAGCAGTACCTGCCCGGATCGTTCGGGATCCTCGACGACCCGGCGGATCTCGAGCGGCTCGACCTGCCCGAGAGCTACGTGGTCAAGCCCACCCACGGCAGCGGGGTGGCGCTGGTCGTCTCACCCCAGGCACCGGCCGAGGCGACCCTGCCGTCGGCGCAGTGGGGCTGGGTGTACCGGCACGTGCGGCCCGAAGCCGCCCCGATGGGCGAGGTGATCGCCATTGCGCGCGGCTGGCTGGGCAAGCTGTACGGCCAGGGCCCCAACCGGGAATGGGCCTACAGTCAGATCCGGCCCCGGGTGATCGTGGAGGAGATGCTCACCGACGCGCACGGTGGCATCCCCGACGACTACAAGTTCTTCGTCTTCCACGGCACCTGCCAGTACGTGCAGGTCGACGCCGGGCGCTTCGCCGAGCGTACCCACGACTTCTTCACCGCCGACTGGAAGCACCTGCCTCTAAGTGGCGGGCCGGCCTGGGCCGATCCGGAGCCCGGCCCGCCGGCCCGGCTGGACGAGATGATCGGTATCGCCGAGAAGCTTGGCAGCGAGACCGATTTCGTGCGGGTCGACCTGTACCACCTGCCCGACCGCATTGTTTTCGGTGAGCTGACCAGCTATCCGGCCGGGGGCGACAGCCCTTTCGATCCCGAGTCGTTCAATACTGAGTTCGGACGGCACTGGCAGGTTCCCCGGAAATATCAGTGACCAGCGGCTGGGGCGGGGGCACCTCGGACTTCTCGGCCCGGACCGCGGCAATACCGGCCAGAATGAACACGCCGCCCAGAATCTGCAGTGCACCGAGCTTCTCGTCGAGCAGCAGCCAGGCGAACAGTGCGGCGAAGGCCACCTCCAGCAGACCGACGAACGAGGCCAGGCGCGAGCCCAGGGCCTCCGAGGCGGTGACTCCGACCGCGTAGGCCAGGGAGGTGGCCACCACCGCGAGCAGGAGCAGGGGAACCCACCAGGGCGCGTTGATGCCGAACATGTCGAGCTCGCCGAAACTGGTTGTCACGGTAAGCAGTCCGGTGGCGCCGATCGCGGCCAGGGTCACGCCGCCGACCAGCAGGCCGGAGGCGGCCAGGGCGACCGGGGGCAGGCCGTCACCGGTACGGGCGGCGATCAGGAAATACACCGCGCAGCCGACCGCGGCGCAGAACGCGAACAGCAGCCCGACCGGGTCGACCGGCTGCAGGGCGCCCGGCCCGATCACCAGCAGCAGGCCGGCGATCGCCAGCACCGATCCGAAAAGCACGGTGGGGGCGGGGATCCTGCGGGTTCGCGCCCAGGCGTGACCGACCAGGAGCAGCGGTGCCAGGAACTCGATCAGCAGCGCCGTCGAGACCGGGATGGTCTGGATCGCCGCGTAGTAGGCGAGCTGGGTGCAGGCCACCCCGGCCATGCCCATCATCAGCACCCGCCCCCGGGCCTGCCACAGCACCGCCCAGCGCCCGCGCAGGGCGAGCACGGCGAGCGGCAGCAGCAGGAGCCCGCCGGTCAGGGCCCGCGCGGTGACCGCCGCGACCGGCGACCAGCCCGCCTCGAGCAGCGGTTTGGCCAGGGTGCCGGAGGTGCCGAACGCGGCGGCGGCCAGCAGTGCGCAGAACAGGCCGGAGGACGTGGACTTCATGGAGTCTCCTCACCGGAGCTCGACTGGGATGGTCAGGAGCGAAGAGCCTTATGCTCATGACGCTAGGAGTCGTCCGGTAAGGAGTCAACTTGCATTTTGCCCCTGACACCGAGGAGGCGCTGGAGTTCCTCGTCGAGCTCGGCAACACCGATCCGGGCGCCAGCCGCAGCGGGCACGACGAACTGGCCACGGTGGCCGACCTGGCCGCGATCCTCGGGCGCTACGTGTTCTCCGGCCGCTTCGACCGCGACGAGGCCGAGCTGCAGGCCGTGCGCGAGACCCGCACGCAGCTGCGCCGGCTCTGGATGCTGGAACGCGACGCTGCTGTCGCCGAGGTCAACCGGCTGCTGCGCGAGGCCGGGGCCCTACCGCAACTGGTTCGCCACGGCGGTTCCGACTGGCACCTGCACGGCGTCGACCCGCAGGCGCCCCTGGCCGTGCGCATGCAGGTGGAGGCGGCGCTGGCCTTCGTCGACGTGATCCGGACCGATGCAGGCGGCCGGCTGCGGGTGTGCGCGGCCGGAGACTGCACCGGGCTGCTGCTCGACCTCTCGCGCAACGGCTCCAAACGCTTCTGCAGTGTGCGCTGCGGCAACCGGATGAACATGATCGCCTTCCGGAAAAGGAGCCAGGAAGGCGACCTTTAGCCGCGGGTCACCGGCCGTACACCGTCATTGTGGCGCCGGTCGTGACCACCACCCGGTCGCGGGCGACCGTGAGCTCGTCGGCGGTGCCCTTCCACAGGTCACCCAGGACCGCCCCGCTGTCGGCGTCGATCACGGTTCCGTCGGCCAGATAGAGGACGCCCGCGGCCACGGCCGCTGCTTCGCTCGCCGCTGCGGGTAGCCGGGTCTGCCAGACCCGTTCGCCGCTGAGCCGGGCATGAGCGCACACCGCGTTGCCACAACGGGTGAACAGCAGTTCCGGACCGACCGCGAGCACGGCCTCGGCCTTCAGCCGGTACCGGAGGGCGCCGGTCCGGGCGTTGAGGGCGGCCACGGTGACCGGGAGGAAGCGGCTGTCGCCGGTGACGACGACCGAACCGTCGGCTGCGGCCCGGATCGGGACGAGTGGCACCCGGCCGGTGTTCTTCCAGAGGATCCGCCCGTCGCTGAGCCGGCGGGAGGCCACGGCGGGAGGGCCGGATGCGCGGCAGTGCGTCATGATCAGCGCGGAACGGACCACCACGGGTAGGCCGGCTCCGCAGCCGGGGCTGAACTTCGCCCATGAGGTGGAGCCGTCGCGCACGTCGAGGACGGCCGAATAGCCGCCCTCCGCGCTGCTTCCGGTAGTCACGACGTGCCGCCCGGAGACCGAGAGCCACGACCAGGGGCCCGGTTCGCTGCTCTGCCAGAGCCGGCGGCCGTCACTGGTGGAGAAGGCGTGCACCCGGCCCTGCGTGGCTATGGGTGGGCGGCAGTTCAGGCCGACCGCCAGGAGTCGGTCGCCGCTGACGGTCAGTTCGCCCCAATGGGTGTTGTCGCCGGTGGCGTCTACCTGTTTCTGCCAGATCAGGGCGCCGGAGCGGAGACTGCGGGCGGTCAGCCAGACGGTGACGGTGCCGGAGATCTGCCGGGTGCGCAGGGCGTAGAGGCGGTTGCCGCGGACCACGGGGGCGCCTTCGAAGCCCTTCTCCGTCTCGCAGGCCACCGGGCCACCGGTGAACTTCTGCTGAGCCCGTACCCCGGTGACGGTGGAGGGGGTGAGCTGGGAGGGAGCGGTGCTGCTGCGGCTGCGGGCGGCGTCGTGATCGGTCTGCCCCCAGTCGCCCCCGCGCGAGGCGGCGGTCGAGGCCGGGCCCGCCCCGGTGATCAGTGCCAGCAGGATGACAACGAGACCGGTTCGGCGTAGGTGCGCACGTGCGTCCATGATCGGGAACCCCCACTACGACGGCGGTGTGTGTTCCCTCAAACGCGCTCGGTGCCGATCTGGTTGTCCGGATGGTCCGCCGGGCTGGGGGCCGGTGAGGTCGGGGCACCGGCCCGCAGCCTCAGGCGTGCCGGGGGTCGTGCGGCAGAACGGTGGAGACGCCGGTGTAGAAGTGGTTGATCTGCTCGACCACGGCCTCCAGCTTGTCCAGGTCCAGCGGCTTGGTCACGAACGCGCTCGCGTGCCGGTGGTAGCTGGCCAGGACGTCGGACTCGGCGTCCGAGGTGGTGAAGACGACCACCGGGATGGCCCGCAGGCGTTCCTCGGCCTTGATCGCGGTCAGAGCCTCACGGCCGTCGAGCCGGGGCATGTTCAGGTCCAGCAGGATCAGGTCCGGCCGGGGGGCGCCGGTGTGCGGGCCCTCGCGCCGCAGGAACTCCAGCGCGGCCTGCCCGTCACCGGCGACGTGCAGGTCCGGTGGGGTGCTCGCGCGTTCGAGAGCTTCGGTGATCATCAGTACGTCGCCGGGGTCGTCCTCGACGAGCAGGACGACCGGGACACGGGAACGGGTTTGGGACGCCACGTGGGGGCGGTCCTCTCTGAGCGGTTACTGCAGGTCGTGGTGGATCCCGCGGTTTGCTGCACGGGTGACCGCACATGATCGCACACGCCTGACCTGCGGCGATAAACAACAGTTGTCGTCCTGTGCTGTTTCTCAGGTTGCGGGCAGTTGATCTTGCGGTGAACTACGCAGATGGACGGTTTGCCCGGCAATGTGAGCTCTGAGGGTCTGCTGATCGCGGCCCATGCGGTGGTGCTGGTCGCCGCAGTGGCTCTGGCCGTGTACGGCATAGTCCGGGCGGCCCGGAGCAACCGGGAGATCGACCGCGAACGCTTGGCTCTGGGTCTGCAGACCCGGGACGTGACCCCGAACCGAGCCCGGAAGGCCCGGATCCGGGCACTGCTGCGTGATCCCGGCAAGAGCGAGGACGCGACTGAGGTGGGCGAACTGCGGCTGGCGGCGATGACGCTGAGATCGCAGCGCGGTCTCGTGCTCAACTTCCTGCCTCTGGCTGTAGTGCAAGGGTTCGGTGCCTTCGACGATCCCGGTCCGCGACGGATCACCTTCACTGTTCTGTTCATCGTGTTCATGGTCGTGAGCGCCGTGATTCTCGAGCGGGACGCCCGCCTGGGCGCGGCCTTCCTGCGCCGCTACCCCTCCCGTTGATCCCCTCTTTCACAGGGGGCGTGGCTATCATGCGGCTGTGAAGAGCGGGGCCCGACCTGGAGCCGCGCTCAGCCCTGCCCGTTTCGTGATCCCGGGCGTGCTCGGACTGCTGGCCGTGGGCTATCTGTGCGCCTCGCTGGCCTCCCCGCTGTTCGCCTCCCTGGCCGTGGGCCTGATCAGCGTCTGCGTGCTGCTGCTGATCAGCGACCGGCGCGGCCCCTGGCTGGCGGTCGAGGCCATGGTGCTCGGCTCGGCCCAGTACGGGCTGCACCACGGGCTCGAGGTGCTCGGCCGGGCCGGGGTGCAGCTTCCCCGGGGCTGTACGGCACCCGACGGAATCCTCGGCTGTGCCGGTGATCTCGGCTGGCGCGGGCTCGTGGTGGTCGGCCTGCGGGTGCTGATCGCCCTCTTGGTGGTGCTCGCCCTGCGGCAGACCCGGCAGGCGCTCGAGCGGTTCGTGGTCTGCGCCCTCGCGCCGCGCGTGCAGTCGCGCATCTTCGGCCTGCGGCAGCTGGTTTCGTGCCGCGCCCGCCGGGCCCAGGCGCTGGAGAGGCTGGTTCGTTCCACGCCGCGGCGCGGTCCACCGATGGCGCCGGCCCTCGGTCTGTAGACCGCGTTTCCGCTCACGCAGCCGTCTTTCCTCTTCTCGCCACATCGAACTTCGTCCTGCCCGGATTCCGGGTACGGAAGGAAAAGTCATGTCCCGCAACCTCAAGCTTTCCGGTGCCCTGGTCGCCGTCGTCCTTCTGTTCGTCGTCTCCGCCTTCGTCTGGTCGGCCTCGCGCAGCGAGCCGTCCCAGGCCGCCACCAGCACCGGTCAGGGGCAGGTCGTCCGCGACACCTCGCATGTACTGGGCGAACCCGGCCGGACCGAGGTGACCCTGGTCGAGTTCCTCGACTTCGAGTGCCCCTCCTGCGGGGCCTTCCACCCGTACATCGAAGACCTGCGCCAGGCCTACGCCGGACAGGTGACCTTCGTGGTGCGCCAGTTCCCCCTGCCCATGCACGCCAACGCCCAGAACGCGGCCCGCGCAGCCGAGGCGGCGGCCGATCAGGGGCAGTTCGAGGCCATGTACAAGCGGCTTTTCGAGACCCAGGGGCAGTGGGGCAACGGCACCGCGGACCAGGCGCCGCTGTTCCGCACGTATGCCGACGAGTTGGGCCTCGACCTGGCCGAGTACGACGCGGCGGTCAAGGATCCGGCCACCCAGAAGCGGATCGACCAGGACGTGCAGGACGGCACGGACCTCGGCCTCCAGGGCACGCCCTCGTTCTTCCTGAACGGTGAGCCCTTCGAGCCCGACAGCATCGAGGCCTTCCGGGCCGCCATCGACCAGGCCCTGGCCGATGCGAACTGAGACCCGGAACCTGGCCCTGCTGCTCCTGGTCGGTGGATCGATCGGGCTGGCCGCCTCCTTCACCCTGATGGTGGAAAAGGTGCACCTGCTCACCGATCCCGGCTACGTGCCCAGTTGCAGTGTCAATGCGGTGCTCAGCTGCGGGCCGGTGATGTCCAGCGAGCAGGCCGCCGCATTCGGCTTCCCCAACCCCCTGCTCGGCATCGCCGGGTTCCCGCTGCTGATCGCCACCGGCGCGGCCCTTCTGGCCGGGGCCCAGGTGCGGGCCTGGTTCTGGATCGGCCTACAGGCCGGAGTCACGGCCGGTTTCGCCTTCGTGCACTGGCTGATCTATCAAACGCTCTACGAAATCGGTGCCCTGTGCCCCTACTGCATGGTGGTGTGGGCGGTGACCGCACCCGTCTTCTGGTTCGTCACTCTGCACAATTTGAGGACGTCGGTGGTCGGCAAAGCGGGAAATCGCCGGTCCACGTGGGTTTCGGCTCTCGCGACGGTGCCGGCCGTGCCCTTGGTGGTCTGGTACCTCACCGTGTTCTGTCTGGTGGTGATCCGCTTCTGGGACGAGTTCGTGAGCATGGCCTGAGCGCTCAGGCGGCCTGCAGGTGCGGCAGCAGAACCCGCACGCGGCGGTCGATCTCGGCGTAGGCCGTCTCGTAGGCCTGGCGGGTTCCGGCCGGGCTGGGGTTGGGCACCGACCAGTGCAGGCCGGTCTGCAGCCCCAGCTTCTCGTGGGCCCGGTCGCACAGGGTCACGACGAGGTCGCCGGTTTCGGTGACCTCGTCGATGGCCCGGGGCCGGTGCTGCTCGAGGCTGAGCCCGTGCCCGGCTGCCACGGCCAGAAAGTCCTCGGACACCCGGGGAGCCGGGACGACCCCGGCCGAGGTGGCGGGAACCGGGCTGAGCTGTTGCCAGAGGGCGGCGGCCAGGGGTGAGCGGGCGGTGTTGCCGGTGCACACGAACAGCAGGCGCCGGGCCCGGATCGGCGCGGGGAGCTCTCCGGCCTCCAGGGCCTCCGGGGTCAGATGAAGGTACTTGCGCCGCCCATCGCCCTCAGAACGGTTCTCACCGATCAGGCCGGCCTGACCGAGCACGTTCAGGTGGTGGGTGAGCAGGTTGGCCGGGATGCCGAGCTCGGCCCGGACCTGCCCGGCCGACCGGTCGCCCACCGCCAGCAGGTCGACGATGTACAGGCGGGTGACATCGCCCAGGGCGGCGTGGCGCCGGGCCCGGAGCTGCCGTGATGTTTGCTCGATGGACATTGGTTCAAGATTGACTGAACCATTTCCAGCGGTCAAGCTGCACGCCATGACCGACCGGCCCGACCTGTCCGACCCGCCCATCGAGCCCGAGCTGCGTAGGCATCCGGGTACTCCCGGCGAGGTGTTCGCCGCCTTCCTGCAGCTGGGCCTGACCTCGTTCGGCGGGCCGGTAGCTCACCTGGGCTACTTCCGTGAGGCGCTGGTGGTGCGCCGCAAGTGGCTCACCGAGCAGGCCTACGCCGACGTGGTGGCGCTGTGTCAGTTCCTGCCCGGCCCCGCCTCCAGCCAGGTCGGCATGGCGCTGGGCCTGCAGCGGGCCGGATACGCCGGAATGCTAGCCGCCTGGGTGGCCTTCACCCTGCCCTCGGCGCTCGTCCTGGCCGTCTTCGCCTACGCAGTGACCGAGTTCGGCGACCTGGCCGACGCGGGCTGGATCCTGGGCCTGAAGGCGGCCGCCGTGGCGGTGGTCGCCCAGGCGGTGATGGGAATGGCCGGCTCGCTCGCCCCCGACCGCAAGCGGGCCACCGTGGCCGGGGCCGCCACCATCGCGGCCCTGCTGGTCACCGGCCCCTGGGCACAGATCGTCATCATCGCCGTGGCCGCCGGTCTGGGCCTGGCCTGGCTGCGGCGCGAGGCCGCCGAAGTCTCGCCCGGCGACGAGAACGCGCTCGAAGTGAAGGTTTCCCGCCCGGTCGCGCTGACCTGCCTGGCCCTCTTCGGGGCGCTCCTGATCGTGCTGCCCCTACTGGCCAACGGCGGCCTGCTGCGCCTGGCCGAGATCTTCTACCGCGCCGGGGCTCTGGTGTTCGGTGGCGGCCACGTGGTGCTCCCGCTGCTGGAATCCGAGCTCGTGCCCACCGGGCTGGTCGGGCACGACGAGTTCCTCGCCGGATACGGTGCCGCGCAGGCCGTTCCGGGTCCGCTGTTCACCTTCGCAGCCTACCTGGGCGCCCTCACCGACGGCCTGCCCGGCGTGCTGGTGGCCATCGTGGCCATCTTCCTGCCCGCGGCCCTGCTCGTGGTCGGCGCCCTGCCGTTCTGGACGTCGCTGCGCCGGCTTCCGAACGCCCGCTCGGCCCTGATGGGCGTGAACGCCGGGGTGGTCGGCCTGCTCGCGGCCGCCCTGTACGACCCGGTCTTCACCGAAGGTATCACCTCGGTGCGGGCTCTGGCCCTGGCCGTGGCCGCCTACGTGCTGCTGACCCGCTGGGCCGCACCGCCCTGGGCCGTGGTGATCGGCGCGGCGCTGGTGGGAGCGGTCGTGCTCTAGGTGGGCCCTAGACAGGGATCGACTGACCGTGGATAACCGGCCGGGCGGGCCAGCAGACTCGAAGGGCAAGCACGAACAGCCCGACGACAAGCGAGGAACCCCTGATGGCCCGCAGCCGCCCCGACCTCACCCTCCCCAGCCTCTCCGGACGTCTCGCCGTGGTCACCGGCGCCAGCGACGGCGTCGGTCTGGGACTGGCCACCCGCCTGGCCGCCGCGGGAGCCGAAGTCCTCATGCCCGTCCGCAATCGACGCAAGGGCGAGGCCGCGATCGCCCGGATCCGGAAGACCCAGCCACGAGCCGTCCTCGGTCTGCGTGACCTGGACCTGTCGTCGCTGGAGTCGGTGGCCGCGCTCGCGGCCGGGCTGAACCAGGAGGGCCGGCCGATCCACCTCCTGATCAACAACGCCGGCGTGATGACCCCGCCCGACCGGCAGACCACCGCCGACGGCTTCGAACTGCAGTTCGGCAGCAACCATCTGGGCCACTTCGCCCTGGTCGCCGGGCTGATGCCGCTGCTGCGGGCCGGACACGCCCGGGTCACCTCGCAGACCAGCGTCGCCGCGCAGCGGGGCCGGATCAACTGGGACGACCTGAACTGGGAGCGCTCGTACCACGGGCAGCGTTCCTACGGGCAGTCCAAGATCGCGTTCGGCCTGTTCGGGCTGGAGCTGCACCGGCGCTCGCAGGCCCAGGGCTGGGGAATCACCAGCAACATCGCCCACCCCGGCATCGCCCCGACCAACCTGCTCAAGGCCCGCCCGGAGATCGGCCGCCCGCAGGCCACCTTCGGCGGGCGGATGATCCAGGCCCTGTCCGAGCGAGGGCTGCTGGTCGGCACCATCGACTCCGCCGGGCTGCCCGCCCTCATGGCGGCGGTCGGCCCAGAATCCGATGGAGGACGGATGTACGGGCCTCGAGGGCTCTGTCACCTCTCCGGGGCGCCGGCTGAGCAGAAGCTCTACCGTCCCCTGCGCAGTGAGGCCGAGGCGGCTCGCATCTGGGAGGTCTCCGAGCAGCTCGCCGGGGTGTCGTTCCCCTCGGTCTCGAAGGCCGGCCTCTGATCGAGGAGACTGGCAGACATGGACCGCGCCCAGTTGGCCGACTTCCTGCGCAAACGGCGGGAGGCCCTGCAACCCGAAGATGTCGGCCTGCCGCGTGGCCAGCGCCGGCGCACCGACGGGCTGCGTCGTGAGGAAGTGGCTGCGCTGTGCGGTATCTCGGCCGACTACTACAGCCGGATCGAGCAGCAGCGCGGCCCTCAGCCCTCGGCCCAGATGCTCGCCGCGCTGGCCCGCGGCCTGCACCTGTCCCTGGCCGAGCGCGACCACCTGTTCCAGGTCGGTGGGCATCCCGTGCCGCAGCGCCAACTGCGGGGCGACCACATCACGCCCGGGCTGATGCGGATCCTCGACCGGCTGGAGGACACTCCGGCCCAGGTGCTGAACCACCTGGGCGAGACGCTGCGGCAGACCCGGCCCGCGATCGCCCTGATCGGCGACGACACCCGCTGGGTGGGCAAGGCCCGCAGCCTGGGCTACCGCTGGTTCACCGAACCCGAGGCCCGGCGCATCTATCCACCGGAAGACCACGAAATGCACAGCCGTACGTATGCGGCGGGTATGCGGGAGCTGTACGGGCGAAAGTTGCCGCGGGTGGCCGAATACGTCGAAGAGCTGCTGGAGTGCAGCCCAGAGTTCGCCGCGTACTGGGCTGATCACGAGGTGGGCCTGGGCTACGACGGAAAGCGTTTCGCCCACCCGCAACTCGGCGTGCTCGACCTGCAGTGCCAGACCCTGGTCGACCCCGAGCAGCACCAGACGCTGCTGGTGTACACGGCCGCGCCCGGCACCGACAGTTACGAGAAGCTGCAGATGCTCTGCGCGGTCGGCTGAACTGCCCGGATCCGGCCGCTTCGCTGCACTCCGGACCGGACGGGGCCCTTTCGAGTGGTGGTCGCCGGACGAACTGACAGGATTTCCTCACCTCGAACAAAGGGGAGACAACGGTCACCGCCTCTACCGGCCGACCGTTCCTGCAGCTCGAAAGGTCCCTCACATCATGACCTCGGATTCCGGCCTGCCCACCACCTTCCGTACCCGCAAGGCCCGGCCCACCGGTCTGGCCGTGGCCGCGCTCGGCATCGTCGTGCTCAACGTGTCGCCGTTCCTCGACTGGGTCGAGAACACCGACGATGCAACGGTTTACAGCGGTTACGAGACGGACTCGCTGATCCCGTTCATCGCCTACCTGGGCATCGGCCTGCTCGTCGCCCTCGGCCTGGCCTACCAGCGGGCCCACCGCAATCAGCACCGCGGTCTGACCCTGGTGTCCCTGGCCGTCGCCGTCGCGGCCGCCCTGCAGTCCCTGGCCTTCGCGATCGACCCGATGGGCGCCCTCGAGCGGGGTGAGAACCTCGAGGTGCAGTACGGCGTCTGGGTCGCCCTGATCGGCGCGGTGATCTGGGCCGCCGGCTCGGCCCTGTTCGCCCAGGACGTCGAGGGCGACGACGACGAGGTCGACCACCGCCACGTGGCCGACCCGGCCGGCTACGGTCGCTGAGCGGTCCTGCTCCACGCGGTCCCGAAACCGGAGCCCGTCGTTCCTCCGACCAGGAGCGGCGGGCTTCAGCCGGTCTCGGGCCGGGTCTCCAGCGACAGCTGCCAGAGCCGCTCCAGCAGGTCGTTGTCGATGTCCGGGCCCACCGGCAGGTCGGAGCGGCCGTGCACGCCGTGCACCTCGTGGTGCAGCTGCTCCATCCGCAGATCGAGCTGCTCGGCCGCGTCCGCGGCCTGCTTCAGGTCGTCCCGCAGGTGGCCGGGCACCTCCCGGTCGTACTTGTAGAAGATCTTGTGCTCCAGGCTGGCCCAGAAGTCCATCGCGATGGTGCGCAGCTGCAGCTCGACGATCACCGGGACCGGGCCGGTGGACAGGAACACCGGGATCTCGACGATCGCGTGCAGGCTCTTGTACCCGTTCGGCTTCGGCTCGGCGATGTAGTCCTTCACCTGGATCAGCCGCACGTCGTCCTGCGAGGTCAGGGTCTCCAGCATGCGGTAGGTGTCGGCCCGGAAGCTGCAGGTGATCCGCACGCCGGCGATGTCGGTGATGTGCTTGCGGATCGCGGGCAGGCTGGGCGGCACCCCGCGCCGGGCGGCCTTGTCCAGGATGCTGGCCGGGGACTTCACCCGGGAGTTGACGTGCTCGATCGGGTTGTAGCGGTGCAGCTGCAGGAACTCCTCGCGCAGGATCGAGACCTTGGTCAGGATCTCCTGCACGGCCCAGCGGTACTCCATCTCGAAACGGGTGAAGTCGTCGCGCATCCGGCGGAAGAACTCGATCCGCTCGGCGTCGAGCAGCGCCCCGGGCCCGGCAGCGGTCCTCAGGGCCTTCTCGGCCGTCGTCTCGTCAGCCGGTTCATTAGCCGGTTCGGTAGCCGGCTCGTCAGCGGGTTCGGCGCTGCCACCCACTTCAGCCTCCATGCACCTGGTCCCGGACTCGTTCTGGCCCCGGCAGACTATCCCGGCCCCGCCCCGAGCCGGTCAGGCCCTACCCGCCCGGCTGAATGCTCATCACATCCGCAACCTGGCCATAGCCGATGGCAACATCCGGCGCAGGCCGGTCCTGGGCCAGATCGCGGGCCGTGTCGAGGGCCGCGCTCAGCGCCTGGCGGTACAGCAGCGAGCCGGTGCTGATCCGTGCAACCCCGAGCTCGGCCAGGCGGGTCCGGGTGTGCCGGGGCGAGGCCAGTACGTTCAGCGGCTGGCCCTTCACCAGGGCGGCAATGTCGCCGTCGGTCAGTGGGCCGGGCACGAACACCCCGTCGGCCCCGGCGTCCTGATACGCCTGCAGTCGGGCCGTGGTGGAGGAACGTTCCATTCCCAGCCAGAACGTGTCGGTGCGGGCATTGACGAACAGGTCCGGGGCTGTGGCCTTCACTGCGGCGATCTTGGCGGCATGGAGTCGCGGATCGACCAGTTCACCGGCCGTGGCGTCTTCCAGGTTGATCCCGCGCACGCCCAACCCGGCCAGTTCCGCGGCCAGGTCGGCGAGCTCGGCCGGATCATCGGTGAAACCGTCTTCCAGGTCGACGGTCAGCATGGTCAGGCCCAGTGTCGTGATCTGCCGGGCCAGGCTCAGGGTGTGCTCTCTCCCGGCCCGGGTGGCGTCGGGCAGGCCGTGGGCCGCGGCGATACCGAGGCTGGTCGTTCCTACGGCAGCGAATCCGGCCTGAGCCAGTAATACGGCCGAGGCAACGTCCCAGGCGTTGGGCAGAACGAATGGCTGCCCGGGGCGGTGCAGGGCGGCGAATGCGGGGACGCTGGTGGCGGCCAGGGCGCGGGCGAGGTGTTCGCCGGGGCAGGCGTGCGGCCCCCGGCCGAACCAGGCATCCGTCAGGTCCACCAGCACCTCATCACCGTCCGGCCCCACCCGCCGGGTGAACGGCACCGGCGCCGACTCCGGATTGCGGGCCAGTTCGGCGGTGGGGATGTGCGCCTGAACCAGCAGACAAGCCGTGGCCGCACCTACCTCAGTGCGGCCACCACACACGTCCACCAATTGGTCGGCCGCCGCATCGGCCTCCGCAGACTGAGGCGAGTGCGGCTGCCAGGCCGCCGCGACCGTCCTTACTTCGGTCTCCCAACGGTCGGGCAGACCAAGGGCCCGTAGCAACGAATGCGTGGGGGAGGGGGCGTTCGGCAGGGGGCCAAGGGTGTTCAGTACCTGGGCAACAGCTGTTTGAGGACGTCGGTGAGCGGCTCCGTCGGTGAAGCGGGGCGAGTGTGCGCGCAACCATCCGACGCCCTGGGCCGCCGAGGCGCTGGGAACAGTGAAGCGGGGGTCGTCGAGGACCTCGGAGGGCACGGTTCGCATGGCAGTCAGCATGCCGCCGGAACACTTCAGGCCGGAACGAAACGTTCTCGGCCGATGAGTTCGGCGTTCGGCCGCAGTCGGAACCGGTATGACGACCTCCCCGCTCTCCAGCATCGACGTCTGGGCCCTGGCCGCTGCTGAACGCCGTTCTCTCGCCGCTGATCTCGCCACCCTCGACCGGGCGGCCTGGAACACCCGGTCGCTGTGCGGGGAGTGGACGGTCCGCGAGACGGTCGCGCACCTGACCGCCGCGGCCAGCACCGGTCCCTGGCGGTGGCTGGCCAGCGTGCTCGGGGCCCGCTTCGACTTCGACCTGCACAACCGTCGCCGGCTGACCGAACGGCTGGGGCCGGACGAGACCAGCACCCTGGCGCAGTTCCGCCAGGTGGTCGACAGCACCACGTCCACCTGGGGCGAGACCGGCATGTGGCTGGGCGAGGTGATAGTGCACGCGCAGGACATCCGCCGGCCGCTCGGGCTGACCACCATGCCCTCGCCGGCGGCGGCAGCCGAGGTGGCCCGGTGTTACGCCGCGCGGGATTTCACGGTGAAGGGGGCCACCGTGCGGCGTGGGTTGCGGCTGGAGGCCGAAGACAGCGCGTTCGCCGTGGGGGAGGGGCCGCTGGTGACCGGTTCGACCACGGCGCTGGTCATGGTGATGGCCGGGCGGGCGGCCTACCTGGAAGATCTGCGCGGCCCGGGAGTGCAGCAGCTCGCCGGGCGGATAATCCCTGGCGCGCAGTAAGGATCGAATGCCATGCTGTTCCAGCGCCGGGAGTTCCGGCCAGTTCGAACGATCTGAGAGGAGCGGGACGATGTCGCAGCAGACCGTGCGCCAGCCGTCCGGGCAGCGCCGCGACCGTTACCGGTCGTATCGTCGAACCCGTTCCCGACGAGGCCTTTCCGTGTCCTGAGCACAGATCAGGAGCACGCAGAGCGCCGTCGCCGGGATCGCCCGGCGGCGGCGCTTTCTCGTGGAGTGCGGAAGCCGGCCGGGTGACTCGTCAAGATGTTCACCGAGCGGGCGCACTGGGCATGTGGTTGAGCCCAACGGCCTGTAAAGCCGCCGCCTCGGCTGTGGGGGTTCGACTCCCTCCGCCCGCACGCGATTTCCCTTTCCGGCTGGTGCAACAGGCAGCACGACGGGCTCTGAACCCGTTGATCGAGGTTCGAGTCCTCGGCCGGAAGCGCAAGGCAGGCCCCCATGGCGCAGCTGGAGAGCGCGTCTCGCTACGAACGAGAAGGTCGGCGGTTCAAATCCGTCTGGGGGCACACGTAAGGCAGCACGGCAGCACGGCAGCACGGCAGCACGGCAGCACGGCAGCACGGCAGCACGGCAGCACGGCAGCACGGCCTGGGACCGGCGCTGAGCCCGGCATGCGTCGCCGATGGTCCGGCCCAGTGTCGCCGATGGTCCGGCCCAGTGTCACCGATAGTCCGGCTCTGCATCGCCGTAGGCCCGGCTGGGGTGTGGCCTCGGGGCCAGGCCTTGTGTCGCTGTCGGGTCCTGCCCGGTGTCGCAGCCAGTCACAGCCCTGCATTTACGTCGGCCAAGACCGGTGCCCCCACCGGTCTGCCAGCATTTACGTCGGCGCATGGTCGCCGTTCAGAACAAGGTCTGCGGCACCTGATCGGCCGGAAGCAGCCCGGTGAGCGTGACCCGCAACCCGGCCAGCGGCGGCACCGGCCCCGCATGCAGCAACCGGTCGGCGGCGGACCGCAACGCCGAGCGGTCGGCGGTGGCCGTGAACCCGGACTGTTTTCGCCGCAACGGCAACTCCTCACCGGCCGGCTGCAGCGTGAGGGCCAGACCCTCAGCCACCAGCCCAGCCTTCTCAGCGCGGTGCAGCACCCGGTCGAGACAAAGCGTCAGCAACTGCTCGGGGCTGTGGTCGGGCCGCCCGTAGCCGGCGATCGACGACTCGGCGCTGAGTGAGTCGCGGTGCCGCACCGGCCGCACGCGGGCGTCGTCGGTGCCGGCCCGGATCTGCCACAGGCGGCGAGCCATGGTGGTGCCGCAGACCTGCTGCAGCTGGGCGCGGGGGATGCGGTCCAGATCGGCCAGGCGCTGCACGTCCAGATTCTCCAGGCGGGCGAACGTCTTCTGGCCCACGCCCCAGACCTGGCCGATCGGCAGATCCGCCCGCAGCTGCGGCTCGTCCTGCAGCGCAATGGAATACAGGCCATCGGGCTTGGCTGCGCGGGAGGCCAGCTTGGCCATCAGCTTGGTACGCCCGACCCCGACGCTGACCGTGATGCCCAGTTCCTGCTGCACCTGCTTACGTAAAGCCTGGGCCGTGTCCAGCGCCGCCGGCCAGTCCTCGGCACCGACATCGAGAAAGGCCTCTTCCACGGAGCCGGGCTCCACGGCCGGGGCGAAGCGATGGAAGATCTCGAAGAGCGCATCGCCCACCTCCTCGACCTCGGCGTACGGAACGTCCAGCACCACCAGTTCGGGGCAGCGGTGCCGAGCCTCCTGAACCAGCATGGCCGAGCGCACGCCGCCCGCCCGCGCCGGGTAGTTGGCGCTGGCAACGAACACGTGATTGACCACCGCGACCGGGCGGGCCCGCAGGTCGGGCCGACGGCGCAGGGCCACCGAGGCGAAGAAGCAGTCCGCATCGGCGTGCAGCAGCGGACGACCGGCTTCGAACATGTGTTCGAGTGTAGCGCGCCAGACGGACAGCCGGCCAAGGGATGTCGAATGCACCCGGAGTCGTTGTGTCCCATGTGTACACGTTGTACACATCAAGGACCGGCCCGCACGGCCCCGGCTTCGAGCCAACGGCGGGCAAGACCACGTTCAGGCTTCGTCGTAGTCGCCGTGCGCCTTCCGGAACCGCCGCAGCACGTCGTTGAGCACGTCGAGATCCTCGGCCGCCAGCCCCAGCGCGGTGAAGACCTCCCGGTTCAGGCTGTCGGTGGCCTTCGTCACCAGTTCCCTTCCGGCGTCGGTGATCTCGGCCAGCGTGGTGCGGCGGTCGGTGGGGTGGCGGACGCGCCGCACCAGGTCGCGCTGTTCGCACCGGTCCACGGCGTTGGTCACGCTGGCGGGGTGCACCTGCAGCCGGTCGCCGATGCGCGAAAGGGGCAGGGCGCCGGTACGGGTGAAGGCCAGTAGCTGCAGCAGTTCGTAGCGGGCGAAAGTCAGGTCGTGCGGGCGCAGCGTCTCCTCCACCCGGGCCATCATGATCTGCTGGGCCCGCACGACCGAGGTGACGGCGGCCATCCCCGGCGCGGCCTGGTGCCAGCCGTGCTCTTCCCAGTTGCGCCGGGCCTCGGCAATCGGATCGAACGGCAGCTTGGCCAACCTCGTAACCCCTTACACATTGCGGCGGTACTGGCCGCCGACCTCGAAGAAGGCCTCGGTGATCTGGCCGAGGGAGCAGCAGCGTACGGCCTGCATCAGGGCCTCGAACACGTTGCCGCCCTCGGCCGCCGTCCGGCGCAGCTGCTCCAGCGCGGCCGGTGCCTGCTCGCGGTGCCGCTCGTGGAAGGTGCTGAGCCGCTCCAGCTGTGAGCGTTTCTCGGCCTCGGTGGCCCGGATCAGGCCGGCCGGGCCCACCTCGGCGACCTCGTCCTCGGGCGGCAGGAACGTGTTCACCCCGATCAGCCGCAGCGAACCGTCGTGCTTGCGCTGCTCGTACAGCATGGACTCGTCCTGGATCTTCCCGCGCTGGTAACCGGTCTCCATCGCGCCCAGCACCCCGCCGCGTTCGCTGATCCGCTCGAACTCGGCCAGCACCGCCTCCTCCACCAGGTCGGTCAGTTCGGACACCACGTAGGAGCCCTGCAGCGGGTTCTCGTTCATCGACAGGCCCCACTCGGCGTCGATGATCAGCTGGATCGCCAGGGCCCGGCGCACCGACTGCTCGGTGGGGGTGGTCACCGCCTCGTCGTAGGCGTTGGTGTGCAGCGAGTTCGCGTTGTCGTAGAGCGCGCACAGGGCCTGCAGGGTGGTCCGGATGTCGTTGAAGTTCATCTCCTGGGCGTGCAGCGAGCGGCCCGAGGTCTGCACGTGGTACTTCAGCTTCTGGCTGCGCTCACCCGCGCCGTAGCGTTCGCGCATCGCCACCGCCCAGATCCGGCGGGCCACCCGGCCGAGCACGGTGTACTCGGCGTCCATGCCGTTGCTGAAGAAGAACGACAGGTTGGGGGCGAAGTCGTCGATCGCCATGCCGCGGGCGAGATAGCTCTCCACGTAGGTGAATCCGTTGGCCAGGGTGAAGGCGAGCTGGCTGATCGGGTTGGCCCCGGCCTCGGCGATGTGGTAGCCGCTGATCGAGACGGAGTAGAAGTTGCGCACCCGGTTGCTGATGAACCACTCCTGCACGTCGGCCATCGCCCGCAGCGCGAACTCGGTGCTGAAGATGCAGGTGTTCTGCCCCTGGTCCTCCTTCAGGATGTCGGCCTGGACGGTGCCCCGCACGGTCTGCAGCACCCGGGCCCTCACTGCGGCCGGGTCCTCGTCCGGATGGGCCTGGAGCTGCTGGTCGATCGCGGTGTTCAGGAACATCGCCAGAATGGCCGGGGCCGGGCCGTTGATGGTCATCGACACCGACGTGGTGGGTGCGCACAGGTCGAAACCTGCGTACAGGTCCTTCATGTCGTCGAGCGTGGCGATGCTCACGCCCGACGTGCCGACCTTGCCGTAGATGTCCGGGCGCAGGTCGGGGTTGCGGCCGTACAGCGTGACCGAGTCGAACGCGGTGGAGAGGCGGGTGGCGGGCTGGCCCTTGGCGAGCAGGTGGAAGCGCCGGTTGGTGCGCATCGCGTCGCCTTCGCCGGCGAACATCCGGGCCGGCGACTCGGCGTCGCGCTTGAAGCGGAAAACACCTGCGGTGAAGGGGAAGACGCCGGGGAGGTTTTCTTCGCGGAAGTAGTGCACGAGGTCGCCGTGGTCGGTGGTCCTGGGCAGGGACACGCGGCGGACGCCGGTGCCCGACAAGGTGGTGCGGCGCAGCCCGGTCACGATCTGGCGGCCACGGACGTCGGTGGTGAACTGTTCCTGTGCGTAGGCTTTGACGGTCTCGGGCCATTCGGTCAACTGCTTGCGGACGTCGGTGGGCACCGATTGCCCGGCGGTCTCGGCGAGCGCTCGAAGAGTTTCGTGCGGTTCGCCGGATTCGGCGAGTTCGGCGAGTTCGGCCAGGGCGGTGCTGAGGTGCTGGGCCTTGCGGGCGGCCGCAGCCATCTCGCTGGTCTGCCGCCGGTACCTCCTCGTCGTCTCGGCGATCTCGGCCAGATACCGCACCCGATCGGCAGGCACGACGGCCGCCGAGTGCGACGACATCCGGACCGAGACCGCGGGCAGCACGCCCTCCGACACGGCCAGCCCGCGCTCGGCCAGCAGGCCCCGCAGATGCTGGTACAGCGCCGTGACCCCGTCGTCGTTGAACTGGGCGGCGCTGGTGCCGAACACCGGCATCTGCTCCCACGGCACCCCGAAGGCCTCGCGATTACGGGCAACCTGTTTCGACACGTCCCGCAGGGCGTCCTGCGCCCCGCGCCGCTCGAACTTGTTGATCGCCACCACATCGGCGTAGTCGAGCATGTCGATCTTCTCGAGCTGCGAGGCGGCGCCGAACTCCGGTGTCATCACGTACAGCGACACGTCGGCCAGGTCCACGATGCCGGAGTCGCCCTGCCCGATCCCGGGCGTCTCCACGATCACCAAGTCGTAACCGGCTGCCTGGCAGGCGTTCACCACGTCGGGCAGGTACTGCGGCACCTGGCCGCCGGCGCCGCGTGTGGCCAGTGAGCGGAAGAAGGTGCGTCCCGGCTGCAGCGAGTTCATCCGGATCCGGTCACCCAGTAGGGCCCCTCCGCCGCGGCGCCGGCTGGGGTCGACGGCGATCACCGCGATCCGGAGCTTGTCCTGCTGGTCGGTGCGCAGGCGGCGGATCAGCTCGTCGGTGAGCGACGACTTGCCCGAGCCCCCGGTGCCGGTGATCCCCAGCACCGGAACCTGGGCGGTTCCACCGTGCTCCCGCACGGCGCTCAGCCACGTGCTCTCGGCCTTGCCCGCCTCGATCACCGAGATGGCCCGGGCCAGGGCCTGGTCGTCGCCGGAGCGGACCGAGGCCAGGTCGGGCGCGGAGGTGGTGAGGTCCCGGTCGGCGGCCGCGACCACCGAGCTGATCATCCCGGCCAGGCCCAGACGCTGCCCGTCCTCGGGGGAGAAGATCAGCACGCCCTTCTCGCGCAGCTGCTTGATCTCGTCCGGCACGATCACCCCGCCGCCGCCCCCGAACACCCGCACGTCCGGCGCGCCCCGCTCGGCCAGCAGGTCGACCAGGTAGCCGAAGTACTCCAGGTGCCCGCCCTGGTACGAGCTGATCGCGACGCCGTGCACGTCCTCCTGCACGGCCGCGGCCACCACCGAGTCGACCGAGCGGTCGTGCCCCAGGTGGATGACCTCGCAGCCCTGGGCCTGCAGGATGCGGCGCATGATGTTGATCGAGGCGTCGTGCCCGTCGAACAGGCTGGCGGCGGTGACGAAGCGGACCGGGGTGCCCTGACTGCTGAGACCGACCACGTCGCTGCCTCCGGATAAACTTGGACGTCCAACTATTGGATGCCCAAGCAGGCTACGACCGGCACCGGGTACCTGTCGAGACTCGTGACGGCCGTCCCAGTAACAGGCATGGACGCCCGCCCTCCGGTTTGGAACGGTGGGCGCACCAGCGAACACGAACGGGAGGACGTCGGATGCGCGTCGGTGTGGTCGGATGCGGCTTGATGGGGGCGGGGATCGCGGAGGTGTCGGCCCGGGCCGGCCAGGACGTGGTCGTGGTGGAGTCCGACCAGCACCGGGTGCAGGCCGGGCTGGACCGGCTGCGCGCCTCGCTGGAGAGGGCCGAGGCCAAGGGCAAGATCGACTCCGCCGCCGAGGTGCTTCGGCGCATCCAGGTGGTGGACGACCTCGGCGCTTTGGCCGACCGTGAGATCGTGATCGAGGCGATCGTGGAGGACGAGGAGCTCAAGACCGCGCTCTTCACCCAGCTCGACCGCATCGTGACGGCCACCGACGCGATCCTGGCGAGCAACACGTCCTCAATTCCGATCACCCGCCTGGCCGCCGCCACCCAGCGGCCCGCGAGCGTGGTCGGCGTGCACTTCTTCAACCCGGTGCCGGTGCTGTCCCTGGTCGAGATCGTGCCCGGCCTGCGTACCGCGGACGAGACCGTCCAGCGGGCCACCGCCTTCGCCCAGGACGTGCTGGGCAAGCACGCTGTGCGCAGCGCCGACCGGGCCGGCTTCGTGGTCAACGCGCTGCTGATCCCGTTCGTGCTCTCCGCGGTGCGGATGGTCGAGTCGGGTTTCGCCTCCGCCGAGGACATCGACGAGGCGCTGGTGCGCGGGGCGGCGCACCCGCAGGGGCCGTTGCGGCTGGCCGACCTGATCGGGCTGGACACCACGGCGGCGGTCGCCCGGTCGCTGTACGAGGAGTTCAAGGAGCCGCTGTACGCGCCGCCCCCGCTGCTGCTGCGCATGGTCGAGGCGGGGCTGCTCGGGCGCAAGAGCGGGCAGGGGTTCTATTCGTACGAATGAGGGTCTGCCTCCAGGTGCACCGAACCGCGCACGGTTCTCGCTGGTAACCTCACCGGGCTCTGTCGGAAGGTCGGGTCGGTGAGGAATGTCCGTGATCCCTGGTGGGACCAGTACGACCCGGCTTGATCGGCCCGTCGGCGGGGGCGCGCCGTGATCGGCGCGACGCCCGGCGGGCCGGCCCGGGGTTCGAGGTGGCGCGGCGCCGACCGGTTCCAGCACCCGGCTCGGGTCATCGCGGTGGGCTTCGGAGTGGCGGTCGCGGTGGGCACGGTGCTGCTGTACCTGCCCTGGGCCACCGAGGAAGGCTCGCCCGCCACGCTGACCCATGCCCTGTTCACCGCCACCTCCGCGGTGTGCCTGACCGGTCTGGTCATGGTCGACACCTCCGGCCACTGGTCGCCCTTCGGTGAGACGGTCATCCTGGCCCTGATCCAGATCGGCGGCCTGGGCATCATGACGATGGCCACGGTGCTCACCCTGCTGCTGTCGCGCCGGCTCCGGCTGCGCGCCCGGTTCCTGGCCCAGGCCGAGACCAAGAGCCTGAACCTGCAGGACCTGCGCGGCCTGATCCGCCGCATCGTGCTGTTCAGCCTGGCCACCGAGACCCTGGTGGCCCTGGTCCTGGCGCTGCGGCTGTACCTCAGTCACGGGCAGGCCCCGCTGGAGGCGCTGTACAGCGGCGTCTTCCACGCCGTCTCGGCCTTCAACAACGCGGGCTTCGCCCTGCACGCCGACAGCCTGACCCGCTACTCCTCCGACCCGGTGGTCTGCCTGTCGGTGGCGGCCGCGGTGATCGTCGGCGGGCTCGGCTTCCCGGTGGTGTTCGAGCTGGCCAAGAACTGGCGGCGGCCGAGCCGGTGGTCGCTGATGACCCGGATCACCGTGTACCTGTCGGCGGTGCTGCTGGCGCTGGGCACCCTCGTCCTGACCGCGACCGAGTGGACCAACCGCGGCACGCTCGGCGCCCTGGCACCGGGCGACCGCGTGCTCAACGGCTTCTTCGCCGCCACGATGGCCCGCTCGTCCGGGTTCAACAGCGTCGACATCGGCGCCCTGCGCCCCGAGAGCCTGCTGATCACCGACATCCTGATGTTCATCGGCGGCGGCAGCGCGGGCACCGCGGGTGGGATCAAGGTGACCACCTTCGGGGTGCTGGCCTACATGCTGTGGTCGGAGATCCGCGGCGAACCGCACGTCAACGCCGGCCGCCGGCGCATCCCGGCCACCAACCAGCGCCAGGCCCTGGCGATCGCCCTGCTGAGCATCGGCGCGGTGGTCGGCGCCACCTTCGCGCTGATGCTGATGACCGCCTACACCCTGGACGAGGTGCTGTTCGAGGTGATCTCGGCCTTCGCCACCGTGGGCCTGTCCACCGGGATCACCGCCGACCTGCCCGTGCAGGGCCACGTGCTGCTGGTCGTGCTGATGTTCGCCGGCCGGATCGGCCCGCTCACCCTCGCCTCGGCCCTGGCCCTGCGCGAGCGCAACCGCCGTTACGACCTGCCCGAGGAAAGGACCATCGTTGGCTGACATCTCAGGTGAGCCGGTCGTCGTGATCGGCCTCGGCCGCTTCGGTACCGCCCTGGCCCTGGAGCTGGTGGAACGCGGCACCGAGGTGCTGGCGATCGACCGCAACCCGAAGACCGTGCAGAGCCTGTCCGGCCGGCTGCCGCACGTGGTCGCGGCCGACACCACCGACCCGGAGGTCTTCGAGCAGCTCGGCATCGGCGACTTCCAGCGCGGTGGTGGCGATCGGCAGCGACATCCAGGCCAGCATCCTGTCCACCTCGCTGCTGGCCGACCTGGAGATCCCGAACATCTGGGCCAAGGCCACCAACCAGCAGCACGCCAGCATCCTGTCCCGGGTCGGCGCCCACCACGTGGTCTTCCCCGAGCACGAGATGGGTGAGCGGGTGGCCCACCTGCTGTCCGGGCGGCTGCTCGACTACGTGGAGCTGGACGCCGACTTCGCGGTGATCAAGATGAAGCCGCCGCGGGCCGTGGTCGGTATGCCGCTGCGCGAGTCCAAGCTGCGCAGCCGCTGGGGCGTGACGGTGGTCGCGGTCAAGCCGGAGAACCCCGGCCCGCGCAGTGGCCCCGGGTTCACCTACGCCACCCCGGACACGGTTCTTGCCTACGGCGACCTGATCCTGGTGGTCGGCACGATCGAGAAGGTGGAGCGGTTCGGCGGAGCCGACTAGCGGCCGGTCAGGACACCTCAGACGTCCGAGGGCCGCGCCAGCCCGAGATGCTCCCGCAGGGTGGTGCCGGTGTAGGCCTCGCGGTAGCGCCCGCGCTGCTGCAGGATGGGCACGACCTCGTCGACGAACGTGCGCAGTTCGTAGGGCAGTGTCGAGCCCATCACGGTGAACCCGTCGGCCGCCCCCGCGTCCTGCCACTCGATCGCCAGATCGGCCAGCTGTTCCGGGGTCCCGACGAAGTGCATCTGGCCGGCACCCCCACTGACCTGCTGGGCGATCTCGCTTAAGGACGCCTGTGGGCGCCGATGCGCCTCGGCGATCAGCTTCTCGGCGCGGCTGGAGGGCGGCGGTGCGTCCGGATCCAGCTGGCTCAGCAGAGGGCGGTCGGGGTCGAAGCCGTCGGGGTCCAGACCGGCCGTGTAAAGGGCGTTCTGCCAGCGGAACTCCGGACTGGCCAGCTCTTCGAGCCGTTCGGCCCGCCCGCGTGCCTCGGCCTCGGTACTTCCCAGGGTGATCATCAGGGCGGGCAGCACCAGGAGCTGGCCCGGGTCCCGCCCGGCCGCGACCGCCTGGGCTCTGAGGTTGCTGCGGAACTCGACGGCCGCAGTCAAGGACGGCGGTCCGGAGAACACGACCTCGGCGTGCCGGGCGGCCAGAGCGACCCCAGGGCCGGACTGCCCGGCCTGCACCAGCACCGGACGGCCCTGAGGTGAGCGCGGAAACGGCTGAATGCCTGCAACGTCGAAGAACTCACCGTGGAACGCCGGATCACGCAGGGCGGCGCGCTCGGCCCAGACCCCACGTTCCCGGTCGCCCACCACCGCATCGTCAGCCCAGCTGTCCCACACCCGCTGCACCACCCGCACGAACTCGTCGGCGCGGCGGTAGCGTTCTTCCGGCGCCGGATGGCTGCTGGCCCCGAAGGCCGCTGCGGCGAGCGGGGTTACGGTGGTGACCACGTTCCAGCCGGCCCGGCCGGCGCTGAGATGATCGAGCGTGGCGAAGCGCCGGGCCAGCTCCCAGGGCGGGGAGTAGGTGGTCGAGCCGGTGCCGATCAGCCCGATCCGAGAGGTCAGCCCGGCCAGCGCCGACAGCACCGCGACCGGGTCGAACTGGGTCTGGGGCAGGTGCGTGACCCGGTACTCGGCGATGGCCAGGTTGTCGGCCAGGAACACCGCGTCCATCAGCCCGCGCTCGGCGGTGGTGGCGATGTCGGCGTAGTACGGCAGCCCCAGCACCCCGCGCACCTCGTCCGGCACCACCCGCCAGGCCGACTCGTGATAGCCGTTCGGCCAGACGAAGGCGTTGAAGTGCAGCGCTTCTCCACTCATGCGGCGTCAGCCTACGTTCGCGACGCAGACCACGTACCCCTTGGGGTCGCGCCACACCCGGCCGGGAGTTGAGAACCACGCGTGGGCCTCCGCGGCTATGTCCCGGATCACCGCTTCGCGCCCGGGGAAGCTGGGCGACACACCGCAGAAGGTCAGAGCGGCCACAGCGAAGTCGATCAGCGGCTGCGGGCCGGGGGATGACCAGCGCGTTGTCCACCTGCGTGGTGCGGACCGCACCCTCCCCGAAGACCTCTTCCATCAGACCCGGCAGGGTGTCGGAAGTGACGCCGTTCAGGCCGGAGTCGGCGAGGTCCGCGCCATGACGCTCAGCGATCTCCCGCACCCAGTCCATCGTGCGCGCCGTCGTTCGATGGTGATTGACCAACACCGCCACCTGCCCGCCGGGCTCGGTGACCCGGGCGAACTCGCGTAGCGCAGCCACCGGGTCGGGCACGTGGTAGAGCATGTAGAGGGCAGTGCACAGCTGCACGCCGTCAGCGGGCAGCGGCAGCTGCTCAGCGTTACCCGGCACCCCCTGCACCCCCGGAATGCGGGCCACTTCGTCCACGGCCGCAGGGGAGAGATCCACCCCGATCAACCGCCCCTGATGGCCGTTCTCCGCCAGGAGCCGCAGGAAGTACCCGGTGCCGCAGCCCACATCGACCAACGACCGCCCCGAGGGCAGGCCCAGCAGGTGCATCACCCGGCCGGCCGGATCGTCCGGCCGCTCACTGAACTGCGTGTGGGTGGCCATCCTCACCTGAAGCGGCGACAGGTCCGCGTACTCCCGCTCCACCGCGGCGGCGATGCTGTCCGACTTCCTGGATTCGGTCACGCCCACCACGGTGCCCCG
>NZ_BSTA01000003.1:0-621745 GCF_030269265.1 Kineosporia sp. NBRC 101677 | reverse complement strand
CCCGCCGGCTGCGGTGCCCCGCCGGCTGCGGTGCCCCGCCGGCTGCGGTGCCCCGCCGGCTGCGGTGCCCCGCCGGCTGCGGTGCCCCGCCGGCTGCGGTGCCCCGCCGGCTGCGGTGCCCCGCCGGCTGCGGTGCCCCGCCGGCTGCGGTGCCCCGCCGGCTGCGGTGCCCCGCCGGCTGCGGTGCCCCGCCGGCCGCGGTGCCACGCCCACCGCGGTGGCCGTGCCACGCCCACCACGGTGCCGGTGCCACGACCGCCGCGGGTGCCACTGGGCTACATCTTCACCATGGCAGCCAGGGCTGCGGTTACCGGTGGTCGGGTTCCTTGATCGGCACCCGGGTGCCCGGGGTGCGCTGCTTGGCGGTGATCCGGGTCTCGGAGGGGGCGAAGATGATCTGCGAGATCTGCTGGTAGCGCAGGTCCGAGTCGGGGATGTAGTTGATCGAGCTGAGCGCCTGGTCCTGACCGGCCGACTCGACCACGAACCGGCCGTAGCCGAGGATCTGCCCGGTCACCGAGCGGTCGTAGCGCATGTCGGTGACCTTCGACATCGGCATGATGTCGACCTGGCGGGTGACGATGCCGTGCACCCGCATCAGCCGGCGGTTGGTGGCGATGATCAGCTCGTCGTACCAGAGCCAGAGCTTCAGCCCCAGCCGGGCGAGCACCACCAGCCAGAGACCGGTGGCGACGGTGATCACGACACCGCCGGTCAGGCTGCTCAGCCAGGCCAGGAAGATCAGGCTCAGCACGGTGCTGGCCACCGGCTCGGCGAAGACCACCCAGTGCCGGCGGAACATGAACACGATCTGCTCGCTGGGGATCAGGTAGCGATCGAGCTCGGCCGGGACGCCGGGTCCGTAGCGCTCGGAGTGCTTCACGCGGCTGCTCCCTTACGAAGGCGCGCTCCGGTGGGTGCAGTGCGTGAGGGGGACGACGTCAGCCCGTGCATAACCCCCTTACTAACACGAAGTGGTGCAACAAAGCAGCACGGTGGTTCGGTGAGGGAGACATCACGCCCGGCGGCTCGGCGGCTCGGCGGCCCGGTGGCGCGATGCGGATGCGTGGGGGCTGAGGGCCTCGGCGAAACGCGTGGATGTGGGGGCTCAGTCGATGAGGAGGACGCAAGGAGAATGACCTGGACGATATGAAACGCCTGAGGGGGCGCCGCATGCTCGATCGTCCGGGTGTGCCAAAGGTCAGACCTCGATGCGGGAGCCGATCACCACGGTGCGCTCGCGCGGTAGCCGGAAGTAGTCGGCGGCGTCGGCGGTGATTCCTGAGGTGGCCACGAAGAGCCGTTTGCGCCAGCGGGGCATGCCCGTGTCCTCTCCGACCTCCAGGTCGATGGTGGAGAGGAAATACGAGGCGTCCTGCAGCGAGGCAGGCATCTCCGGGACGGCGCCGCAGATCCGGGACAGGGCCGTGGGTACGTCCGGCTCGTCCATGTAGCCGAAGTAGGCGGTGACGTGGGTGATGCCGTCGTCGGCGTAGCCCAGCTCGTCCAGAACCACCTGCTCGGCCGGGGGCACGTAGGGCACCGGGCGGGTCTCGATCGACAGGATCACCGCGTGCTGGTGCAGGACGTGGTTGTGTTCCACGTTGGCCCGCATCGCCAGGGGAGTGGTCTCCTTGCCGCGGTTGAGGAACACCGCCGTGCCCGGCACCCGCACCACCGCGGGCCGGCGTGTGT
Source organism: Kineosporia sp. NBRC 101677 (assembly GCF_030269265.1). NCBI lineage: Bacteria > Bacillati > Actinomycetota > Actinomycetes > Kineosporiales > Kineosporiaceae > Kineosporia > Kineosporia sp. NBRC 101677. Next base: position 620,050 of record NZ_BSTA01000003.1, on the reverse strand, counting down.
GCAGGGCGTCGACGAACTCGCGCAGCGAGCCCTCCTCCTGCTCGCGGCGGGCGGTGACCAGGGCCCGGCCGCGCTGCCAGGTGGTCATCACGGTGAACACGCTGATGCCGATCAGCACCGGCAGCCAGGCGCCGTGCACCAGCTTGGTCATGTTGGCCGACAGAAACAGCAGGTCCAGCAGCAGGAACACCGAGCCGAAGCCGTAGACCAGCCAGGCGGGCTTCTGCCAGCGGTGCCGGGCCAGGTAGAAGAACAGGACGGTGGTGATCGTGATGGTGCCGGTGACCGCCATGCCGAAGGCGTAGGCCAGCTTGTGCGAGCTCTGGAAGGTGACCACCAGGGTCAGGACCGAGAACATCAGCACCCAGTTGATCCACGGTACGTAGATCTGGCCGATCGCGTGGGCCGAGGTGTGGTGGATCCGCAGCCGGGGCAGGTAGCCCAGCTGGATGGCCTGGTGGGCGACCGAGAAGGCGCCGGTGATCACCGCCTGGGAGGCGATCACGGTGGCCGCGGTGGCCAGCACCACCAGCGGCAGCCGGGCCCACTCCGGCACCAGCAGGAAGAACGGGCTGCTGAGGTTGGCCACCGGGTCCTGGATCACCAGTGCACCCTGGCCCAGGTAGCTGAGCAGGCAGGCCGGGAAGACCAGGATCAGCCAGGCCCGGGCGATCGCCGGCCGGCCGAAGTGCCCCAGGTCGGCGTACAGCGCCTCGGCGCCGGTGATCGCCAGCACCACCGCGGCCATCGAGAAGAAGGCGATGTGGAAGTGCCCGGTCAGGAAGCCGATCGCGTAGGTCGGCGACAGGGCCTTGAGCACCTCCGGGTTCTGCACGATCCCGCCGATCCCGGCGACCCCGATCACCGTGAACCAGACGATCATCACCGGCCCGAACAGCCCGCCCACCCGTTCGGTGCCGAACTTCTGGGCCAGGAACAGCAGCACGATGATCACTGCGGTGATCGGCACGGTCAGGTCGGCCAGCGACGGGTTGACCACCTCCAGGCCCTCGACCGCGGAGAGCACCGAGATGGCCGGGGTGATCATGCTGTCGCCGAAGAACAGGGAGGCCCCGAAGATGCCCAGGGCCGCCAGCCCGGCCTTGGTGCGGCGGCTGCCCGGCACCGCCCGCCGCCGGATCAGGGTGATCAGCGACAGGATGCCGCCCTCGCCGTCGTTGTCGGCCCGCAGGACGAAGGTGACGTACTCCAGGGTGACGATCAGGGTCACCGACCAGATCATCAGCGAGATGACACCCAGCACGTTGTCCGGGGTCGAGGGCACCGGGTGCGGGTCCTCGGGATTGAAGATCGTCTGCACCGTGTAGATCGGGCTCGTCCCGATGTCGCCGAAGACCACACCCAGCGCGCCGATGGTGAGTGCTGCGCGGCCCAGGGACGGGCCGTGGGTACTCGGGGTGGCGGGAGCGGGAGGAGCCTGGGTGGACACGCCCGAGACTCTGTAGGCACATGCGTGACAGCGCAACATTTTGACAAAATCTTGACAGGCCGGTCCGGGGCCGGTCGCTCAAGCCCTCGGGGCCGGGGCCGATGTCCTGTGCAAACCGCTTGCGGTGCCGCAGCGGAGGCGAGCACCGGCCCGAGAACTGAGACTTGCGTCGATGAAGCAGAAGGACCCGGCGGCCCGTCGCACGCTGTCGCTGGCCGGGCAGCTGGTGGTGCTGGCCGCCACCGGGCTGGCCGGCGTGATCGTGGTGGGGGCGATCGGGGTGATGGGCTCGGCCCGGCAGGGGCGGGCCGAGGACAGCCTGGTGACCGCCGACCGGGCCGCGGCCCTGGCCGAGACCGTCGACGCCCAGCAGGCCCGGCTGCGGGGATCGGTGATGGTCTCGATGGTCTCCGACGACGTCGCGGAACGGCAGGCCGCGATCGGGTCGCTCGGCGACGACGCCATCGGCCTGCGCTCGGCCTTGCGCGGCCTGCAGGCCGCAGGCGACGAGGCCACCCGCCGGCAGGCCGAGGCTCTGCTGGCGCAGACCGAGGAGCTGGTCACCCTCGGCCAGCGCGTGGTCTCCCTGGCCAACCTGACGATCACCGACCCGGGCCGGGCCCGGGCGCGGGCCGCGATGCCCGGCTTCACCCAACAGGCCGAGGCGGTGGCCGAGGCGGTTCCGCAGATGCGCGCGGCCGCGGCGCAGGCTCAGGCCGGCGCCCTGAGCGCTTCCGCCGACGCGCGCCGGTCCGCGCGCTGGCTGATGGGGCTGACCGGGCTGCTGGTCGCACTCGCCCTGGGCGCGGTGGCCGTGGTCATCGTCCGGCGTCTGCGCCGCCGCCTGAACGCCACCATCGTGCTGCTGGAGAGCGTGGCCGACGGCCGGCTCGACGTGCGCGGTGACACCGGCCGCGCGGACGAGATCGGGCGCATGGTGCAGGCGCTGAACCGGGCCTTGGACCAGCTGGCCGGTCTCTTCGCCCAGGTGTCCCGGGCCGGGGGCGACATGACCGCCAGCGCCGGCGAGCTGACCGAGGTCTCGGCCGGGCTGCGCAACCGGGCCACCAGTTCCGCGGCCAAGGCGGCCTCCGGCCGTCAGGCCTCCGAGGAGATCGCGGTGACCATCCGCAACGTGGCCAACAGCGGGGCCGAGATGGCGCACGTGATCGGTGAGGTCGCGGTCGCCACCGCCGAGGCCGGGCGGGTCGCCTCCGAGGCGGTCGGCACGGTCGACGAGGCGGTGCGCACGGTGCAGGGCCTGGCCCAGTCGTCCGCCGAGATCGGCGACATCGTCAAGATCATCACGCTGATCGCCGACCAGACCAACCTGCTGGCGCTGAACGCCACCATCGAGGCGGCCCGGGCCGGGGAGTTCGGGCGGGGCTTCGCGGTGGTCGCCAACCAGGTCAAGGAGCTGGCCAACGAGTCGGCGCGGACCTCGGAGGAGATCATCCAGAAGGTGGACGCGGCGCAGCGCGACGCCGGCGCCGCCGGGCAGGCGATCCAGCTGATCACCGACGTGGTCGAGCGGATCAGCGCGCTGCAGGACACCATCGCCACCGCCGTGGAGCAGCAGGCGGCGACCACCCAGGAGATGGTGCGCAGCATGGAGGAGATCGCCTCCGGCTCCAGCGACGTGACCCGCTCGATCGCGGCGATCGCCGACGACGTCAACCAGACCGAGGACGACTCCGGGCGGGCGGCCGCCACGGCCGAACGGGTCCTGGCCGCGGCCGGGGCGATCGAGACCGGTCTGCGCCGGTTCCGGGTCTGAGGGGGCAGCACGATGCAACGAGGAACACGGGTGCTCGCGGTCCTGGCCGTCGTCTCTTTCACGGCTCTGGCCGGGTGCAGCGACGACTCCGAGCCGGCCGGGAGCAGCGCGGCGGCCGGTGTGCCGACCGAGAACCTGAACGTGGTGACCGCGGGGACGCTGACGATCGGCATCGATCCCACCTATCCGCCGATGGAGTTCCAGGAGGGCGGTGAGTTCACCGGGTTCAACGTCGACATGACCACCGACCTGGCGGCCCGGCTGGGGCTCACCCCGAAGTTCGTCGAGGTGGCGTTCGGCGATCTGCGCCCGTCGCTGGCCGACCACCGGATCGACCTGGCCGGCGCCTCGATGACCGACACCGCCGAACGCCAGGAGGAGGTCGACTTCGTCGACTACTTCATCGCCGGCTCCCAGGTCGTCGCGACCCCGCAGGACGTCGCCGGCCTGGAGACCGGCGCCGACTGGTGCGGCCGGACGGCGGCGGTGGCTCCGGACACCGTGGACGAGGACGCCGTCGTCGCCCAGTCCGAGGTCTGCGTCAAGGCCGGGAAACAGCCGGTCAAGATCCTGAACGTGGCCTACGGGGTCAGCCAGACCGAGGTCCTGGCCGGTCGCGCCGACTTCGGCCTCGAGGGCATGCCGGTGGCGGCGCGGCTGGTGGCGCAGTCCGGGGGAAAGCTGGCCGTGGCCGGGAAGGTGGCTCAGCTGCAGCCGCAGCCCTACGGGTACGCAGTGGCCAAGGACCGCACCGAGCTGCGCACGGCCGTTCAGCTCGCCCTTCAGCAGGCGATCGCCGACGGCACCTACGATGCGTTGCTGGAGAAGTACGAGGTCTCCGACGGCGCGCTGAGGACGACGGCGATCAACGGTGGGGCGTGATCTCCGTACCCAGTGACATGGCACTGAGGGCGAGATTAGGCCTCGCCTAAGCGACCCGGCGCCCCGCTGTCAAGGTGCCCGTCATTGCTACACGCTTGTTAATTGTTATTCTGTGGGGACATTCGCCAGTGGCCCGGTTGGTCCGGCCCCTTCCGTTGCGGATAGCCCTGTGCAATATTACTGATGTGGCTGAGCAAGGGCGCGTCATCGTGATCGGAGCGGGGATCGTCGGCGCCGCGATCGCGCGTTCCCTGGTCCGCTCGGGGACCGAGGTCGTGGTGCTGGACCGGGGCCCCTCGGCCGGCGGCACCTCTTCCGGGGGTGAGGGCAACCTCTTGGTCTCGGACAAGGGGCCAGGCCCCGAGCTGGAGCTGATGCAGCGCTCGATCCAGCTGTGGAGCGAGATCGGGCCGCAACTGCGCGACGAGCTGCCGGCCGGCTTCCCCGGCCTGGAGCTGGAGCACAAGGGCGGGCTGGTGGTCGCGACCACCGAGGCCGGTGCCGTCGGGCTGAAGCAGTTCGCCGTGCAGCAGCGCACGGCTGGTGTGGTGGCCGAGGAGGTGGGAGCCGACCGGGTGCGTGAACTCGAGCCCGATCTGACCCGCGACTTCGTCACTGCTGTCCTCTATCCGCAGGATGCTCAGGTTCAGCCTGTGGTGGCGACCGAGTCGCTGCTCGCTTCGGCCCGCCAGAAGGGCGCCCAGGTACGCCAGGGGGTGGAGGTGCTCGGTCCGGTGCTGAGCAAGGGCCGGCTCACCGGGGTGCGCACGAGCGACGGGGTGGTGAACGGCGACGCTGTAGTGGTCGCCGCCGGGCCCTGGTCGGGTCAGGTCGCGGCCGCTCTGGGGGCTCCGGTGCCGGTGAAGCCGCGCCGGGGAACGGTTCTGGTGACCACCCGGATGCCGCAGCGGGTCTGGCACAAGGTCTACGACGCCGACTACGTGGGGGCCGTCGGCTCCGGTGCCGCCGACCTGCAGGTCTCCAGCGTGGTGGAGTCCACTGCGGCCGGGACCGTCCTGATCGGGTCGTCCCGTGAGCAGCGGGGTTTCGACGACCGGATCGAGGCGCGGGTGCTGGCCGCGCTGGCCGCCAAGGCGCTGCTGCTGTTCCCCTTCCTCAAAGACGTTGCGGTGATGCGGGCCTACGGCGGTTTCCGGCCGTTCATGCCCGACCATCTGCCGCTGATCGGCCCCGACCCGCGCCTGGCCGGCCTGTGGCACGCCACCGGGCACGAGGGCGCCGGCATCGGGCTGAGCCTGGGCACCGCCGAGGTGCTCTCCCAGCACCTGCTCGGCGCCGCCCCGGCCGCCGAGAACCCGTTCCGTGTAGACCGTCCCAGTCTTCGGCCCCACCTGGAGGATGCCGCGTGAGAGGCCCCCGCCGGCTCCCCGCCGAGCAGGATCCGGTGCGTCCGAAGGAGTCCGCCCCGCTCAGCATCACCCTCGACGGCGAGCCGGTCAGTGGCCTGCAGGGGCAGACCATCGCCGGGGTACTGATGGGCTCGGGGCGCCTGTCCTGGCGCCGCAGCCCGCGCACCGGCCGTCCGCGCGGGGTGTTCTGCGGCATCGGCGTCTGCTTCGACTGCCTGGTCACCGTGAACGACGTGCCCGACGTGCGGGCCTGTCAGCGCCGCGCCGGTGAGGGCGACGTGGTGACCAGCCAGAGCCCGCAGGAGCCGTCCCATGACTGAGAACGTCCTGATCGTCGGAGGCGGCCCGGCCGGCATGGCGGCCGCGCGCGCCGCCCTGACCGGTGGCGCCGAGGTCACCCTGCTGGAGGCCGGCGACGCCCTGGGTGGGCAGTTCTGGCGGCACCTGCCCGAAGCGCGCAGCGGCGCTGCCGAGCACCGGCTCCACCACAAGTGGGAGCTCTTTCACGAGTTGCAGCGTGAGCTGCTCGAGAACCCGGGCTGTGAGGTCGTTCTCGGCGCCCATGTCTGGTCGGTCGAGCGTCCCGAGGGCAGCGCCGGCCCGGCCGTGCACGTCATGGTCGGTCCGGCCGACGGCACCGACCGTGAGCCGCGCACCTACCGGCCCGACCATCTCGTCCTGGCCACCGGCGGTCAGGAACGCACCCTGCCCTTCCCGGGGTGGGACCTGCCCGGGGTGTTCACCGCCGGTGCCGCCCAGGCCCTGGCCAAGGGCGAGCGGGTGGCCGTGGGCCGCCGGGTGCTGGTCGCCGGCGCCGGGCCGTTCCTGCTGCCGGTGGTCACCAGCCTGATCCACACCGGCGCCACCGTGGTCGGCGTCGCCGAGGCCTCCGGCTGGAGAACCCTGGGCCGAGGCTGGCTCTCGAAGCCCTGGGAACTGGCCGCCACCCGTTCCAAGGCCGGAGAACTCACCGGCTACGTCAGTGCCCTGGCCCGCCATCGGGTGCCCTACCACGCAGCCACCACGGTGGTCGCGGCGCACGGCCAGGAGCAGGTCGAGGCGGTCACCCTGGCCCGGCTCGACGCCGACTGGAACCCGGTGCCGGGCACCGAGCGCCGGGTGGAGGTCGACGCGGTCTGCGTGAGCCACGGCTTCGTCGCCCGCACCGAACTGGCTCTCAGCATCGGTTGCACGGCCGGTGAAAGCGGTTTCGTGCAGACCGATCCCGAACAGAGGACGTCGGTGGCCGGGGTCTTCTGCGTCGGTGAACTCACCGGCATCGGGGGAGTCGACCTGGCTCTGGCCGAGGGTGAGATCGCTGGTACCGTGGCCGCCGGGGGTGAGCCGGACCCGGCGGTCGTGCGCTCCCGCAACGACTTCCGGGCCTTCGCCGACCGGTTGCAGGCGGCCCACGGCATCCGGCCGGGCTGGCAGAGCTGGCCCGACCGGGAGACCACGCTGTGCCGCTGTGAGGACGTCACCGTCGGCCAGGTGCGCGACGTGGCCGCGGCCACCCAGGCCCGGGGCCTGCGCTCGCTGAAACTCACCACCCGGGTCGGTCTCGGGCCCTGCCAGGGCCGCACCTGCGGCCGCAACGCCGAGGAGATCCTGGCGGCGGCCGCCGGCCCGGAGGGGCTCCTCGAGAGCGGACGCACCGCGAACCGTCCGATCGCCGTCCCGGTCCGGCTCGGCGAGCTGGCCAGCTCCCAGAACTCCCAGAACCACTCCCACCGAGAGGAACACCCATGAGCACCGCCGAACCGATCAACCTGCGCGGCGTCATCGTCGCCACCGCCCTGCCGTACAGGGAGAACCCCTCCGCCCCGGCCGGTCTCGAGGTCGACTACGACAAGTTCGCCGAGCACTGCGACTGGCTGATCAGCAACGGCTGCCGCGGCGTGGGCCCGAACGGCTCGCTGGGGGAGTACTCCTCGCTGACCGACGCCGAGCGCCGCAAGGTCATCCAGGTCGCGGTCGAGGCCGTGGGCGGGCGCGGCGTGGTCGTGGCCGGCGTGCACGGCCCGGGCTGGCACCAGGCCAAGCACTGGGCCGAGCTGGCCGCCGAGGACGGCGCCGACGGTGTGCTGTCGCTGCCGCCGACCATGTACCGGGCCTCGAACTCGCAGGTGATCGAGCACTTCGAGAAGATCGCCGAGGTCGGCCTGCCGGTGATGATCTACAACAACCCGATCGACACCAAGGTCGACCTGGTGCCCTCGCTGGTGGCCGAGATCGCCCAGATCCCGAACATCTCGGCGATCAAGGAGTTCAGCGGCGACGTGCGGCGGATGTTCGAGATCTCCGAGCTGTGCGACATCGACGTCATCGCCGGCGCCGACGACGTGCTGTTCGAGCTGATGGTCGATGGTGCCGTGGGCTGGTTCGCGGGCTTCCCCAACACCTTCCCGCGCGAGTCGGTGGAGATCTACGACCACATGGTGGCCGGCCGGGTGGCCGAGGCCCGTGAGCTGTACAAGCACCTGGTCGCGGTGTTCCGCTGGGACTCGCGCACCGAGTTCGTGCAGGCGATCAAGCTGGGCATGGAGATGGTCGGCCGTTACGGTGGCCCCTGCCGCCCGCCGCGCGGTCCGCTCACCGCCGAGCACACCGCGCAGGTGCGCGCCGACATGGAGCGGGCGATCAAGGGCCTGGAGTCGCTGAAGGCCACCGCCTCCGTCTGAAAGAGGGTCTCCGAATGCGTTCCACGAGGCTGTTCTCCGCGGTCGACTCGCACACCGAGGGCATGCCGACGCGCGTGGTCACCGGTGGGGTCGGGGTGATCCCGGGCGCCACCATGAACGAGCGGCGGCTGCACTTCATCGCCGAGATGGACCACGTCCGCCGGCTGCTGGTGAACGAGCCTCGTGGGCACGCGGCGATGAGCGGGGCGATCCTGCAGCCGCCGACCCGTCCCGACGCCGACTTCGGGGTGCTCTACATCGAGGTCTCGGGCTGCCTGCCGATGTGCGGGCACGGCACCATCGGGGTGGCCACCGTGCTGGTCGAGACCGGGATGGTGGCGGTCACCGAACCGGTCACCACGATCCGGCTGGACACCCCGGCCGGGCTGGTGGTGGCCCAGGTGGCGGTGAAGGACGGGCACGCCGAGTCGGTCACGCTGGAGAACGTGCCCTCCTACTGCGAGCGGCTCGACGCCACGATCGAGGTGCCCGGTCTGGGCACCGTGCCCTACAGCCTGGCCTTCGGCGGGAACTTCTACGCCATGGTCGATCTGGAGGCCGTCGGGCTGCCCTTCGACCGTTCCCGGCAGGAGGAGATCCTGCGGGCCGGTCTGGCCGTCATGGACGCGATCAACACCCAGGACCCGCCCAAGCACCCGACCATCGAGGGGGTCGACCACTGCCACCACGTGGAGTTCATCGCCCCCGGTTCCGACGCCGGGCTCTCCCGGCACGCGATGGCCATCCATCCGGGCTGGTTCGACCGCTCGCCCTGCGGCACCGGCACCTCGGCCCGGATGGCCGAACTGCACGCCCGCGGTGAGCTGCCGCTGGGGCAGGACTTCGTCAACGAGTCGTTCATCGGCAGCCGGTTCGTCGGCCGGCTGGTGGGCGAGACCACCGTCGGCGGTCACGCGGCGGTCCTGCCCACGATCACCGGGCGGGCCTGGGTCACCGGGATCGGGCAGTACCTGCTGGACCCGAGCGACCCCTATCCGGAAGGGTTCTCCTTCTGAACCCCCACTCAAGGAACCGAGAGATGACGACGGACGCAGACCTGGAGCAGATCCTCACCGCCGCGGCCGCGGTCCCGTTGACCGGGCCTTCCGCCCCGGCGCCGGGGCAGCGCGCGGACTGGCTGGACGCGGTGGCTGCCGCTCTGGACGCGGCGGCCGACGAGCTGGTGCCGCTGGCGCAGAGCGAGTCGCACCTGCCCACCGCCCGGCTGAACGGTGAGCTGAAGCGCACCACGTTCCAGGCCCGGCTGTTCGCCACCGCGCTGCGCGAGGGCACGGTGATCCCGGCCCAGATCGACCCGCCGGTGGCGGACTGGGGCAGTGGCCCGCGTCCGGACCTGCGGCGCACGGTGGTCCCGCTGGGGCCGGTGCTGGTGTTCGCGGCCAGCAACTTCCCCTTCGCGTTCAGCGTGTTCGGCGGCGACACGGTCTCGGCCCTGGCGGCCGGCTGCCCGGTGGTGGTCAAGGCCCACCCGGGGCACCCGGAGCTGTCGCGGCGCACGGCGGCGCTGGTTTCGCAGGCGCTGGCCGACGCGGGCGCGCCGGCGGGTGTTTTCGCGCTGATTGAGGACGTGGAGCCCTCCTTGAGCGCGTTGCGGGACTCCCGTATCAAGGCAGTTGGGTTCACCGGTTCCACTGCTGGGGGCCGCGCCCTGCACGACATCGCGCTCTCGCGCGAGGAGCCGATCCCGTTCTACGGCGAGCTGGGCAGTGTGAACCCGGTGGTCGTCACGGCCGAGGGCTGGAGCCAGCGTTCGGCCGAGATCACCTCCGGCTGGCTGGAGTCGCTCCTGCTGGGGTCCGGGCAGTTCTGCACGAACCCGGGGCTGGTGTTCGTGCCGGACGCGCAGGCGTTCCTGGCCGACCTCGAGCTGCCGGCGCCCGGCACGATGCTGAACCCCGCTCTGGAGAAGGGTTTCCAGAAGTCGGTCGAGGTGATGGCCGGTCTGCCCGGGGTGGAGCAGGTGCAGGCCGGGCCGGCCAACCCCGAGGGGGTGACGGCGAAGGTCTTCCGGAGCACCCTGGCCGAGGTCGCGGCCTCGCCGCAGGCTCTGGAGGAGGAGATGTTCGGGCCGGCCGGGCTGGTGGTCGAGTACGGCGACCAGGCCGAACTGCTGAACGTTCTGCAGACGCTGCCCGGCCAGCTCACCGGCACGGTGCAGGGCACCAGCGAGGGCACCGAGGCAGCAGATCTGGTGGCCGTGCTGAGCGCCCGCACCGGAAGGGTGCTGTACAACCAGTGGCCGACCGGGGTCAGCGTCACCGCGGCGCAGCAGCACGGCGGCCCCTACCCGGCCACCACCAGCCCGCTGACCACCTCGGTGGGTCTGGCCGCGATCGAGCGCTTCCAGCGTCCGGTCGCCTTCCAGGGCCTGCCCGAGGCCCTGCTGCCGGCCGAGCTGCGCACCGCGGGGCCGGACGCCGGCTGACGCCATCGGAGGCCACCTGACGCAGAGCCCGCGGTCGGGATGTGCCTGCGCGGGGGGACGGCCGGCTCGGTGTGCGTGATCGCGGGCCGGCCAGGGTGGGCGCGGCCAGGCTCTACTGTGGACCGCGCACAGGCATGCGCGCCTGCCCGTTCGGCAGGTGCGCCGAGGAGGTAGGGGCAGTGGTTTCACACATCGGTCCGCTGGCGGTCGGCGTCAATCTGCGGGGCACGGTCGAGGAGGCCCTGGCCTCGGCCATCGTCTCGGGTGAGCTGGCGCCCGGCGAGCTGCTCACCGCTCCTACCCTGGGCGCCCGGTTCGGGGTCTCGGCCACCCCGGTCCGTGAGGCGATGCTCAACCTGCAGAAGCGCGGATTCGTCGAGGCGGTGCGCAACAAGGGCTTTCGCGTCACCGACGTGAGCGAGCAGGACCTGTGGGAGATCGTGCGGCTGCGGCAGCTGCTGGAGGTGCCGCCGATGCGTGACATCGCCCGCACCATCCAGCCCTCCTCGTTCGCCGGGCTGCGGGAGAAGGCCGGCCTGATCGTGCGCCACGCGGCGGCGGCCGACATCCCGGCCTATCTCGAGGCCGACGTGGACTTTCACCTCAGCCTGCTGAAGCTGACCGGTAACCGGCGCCTGGTCGAGATGGTGCGCGACCTGCGCCAGCAGACCCGGATGGTGGGGCTGGTGAACATGATCGGCTCGGAGGAGCTGTCCCGGTCGGCGGGGGAGCACCACCTGCTGATGGACCGGCTCGAGCAACGCGACGGCCGGGGCGCCGAGCAGCTGATGCACCAGCACATCGAGCACGTGCTGGGCTGGTGGAACGGGCGCGACGAGTGAGACAGTGACATTGCACTGAGTCTCCAGCAGGGGCCGGTCCAGTTCTGTGCGGAAAGTCCGCGCCGAACCGGGCCGGCCCCTGCTGTTTGTCGCGGGCCGGTCCAGTGGCTTTGGGTCACCCCTAAACGCGCTTGGGTGATGCTCTTTCGCGTGATTCTGACGAAAAAGAGCCGCTCGTCGAGAGAAACATTGCCGCCGTGTAACTAAATCGCCCCGGGGTCTTCACCTGCGAGGTGTGACATATTACTGTCGCACCGGGTCGCTCTCCCGCCCGTCCTCGGTGTGGGGCACCCGCAGCAGACAACGTGTTTCGCTGACCCGCAGCTGACACAGACCAGCGTGGACCGTCGAGCCCGCAGCACCCCAGGTGCCGCACAGCCGGCCCGGTCCGCGGCATCCCGGAAGGCAGGACCTCGTGAAGAGAAGCGCACCCCCGGTGGCCCTCGGCGGACTGATGATGGCATCGGTCCTCGCCCTGTCGGCGTGTTCGGGTGGCTCGTCCGACGAGGGCGGCAACGGCAGCGGCAGTGGCGCCGGAGGCCAGGCCCCGGTGAAGGGCGGGACCGTGGAGGTCCTGCAGAACGCCGACTTCTCCTACCTCGACCCCAGCCGGGGCTGGGACGGCGGGGTGAACTCGTTCTACCGCCTCGTCTACCGCACGCTGGTGGCCAAGGCCCCGAACGACGCCGCCGACCCCAACGCCATGGTGCCGGACCTGGCCGAGTCGCTCGGTCAGGCCTCCGAGGACGGCCTGACCTGGACGTACAAGATCAAGCAGGGCGTCAAGTTCGACACCGGCGCCCCGATCACGTCCAAGGACGTGAAGTTCGGGATCAGCCGCAGCTGGGACCCGGAGATCGGGATCGGCTCGCCCTACATGAAGCAGCTGATCGACGCCCCGGCCGACTACCAGGGGCCCTACAGGTCCGGTGACCTGAAGACGATCGAGACCCCGGACGATGCGACCATCGTCTTCCATCTCAAGGCGCCGTTCCCGGAGTTCGACGCCGCGCTCTCGCAGCCCAGCGCCACCCCGTTCCCCGAGGGCACCGGCGAGGGCGACGAGTTCATCAACGACATCGTCTCCTCCGGCCCCTACGACCTGGCCCAGTACACCCCCGGCACGCTGATCGAGCTGAAGCGCAACCCCGAGTGGGACGCCTCCACCGACGAGATCCGCAAGGCCCTGCCGGACGCCTGGAAGTTCAGCATCGGCCTCGACCCGGCCACCATCGACGAGCGCCTGCTGGCCGGTCAGGGCAGCGACGTCAACGCGATGACCAGCGCGCCGAGCATCCAGACGGCCACCATCGCCCGGATCCAGACCCCGCAGCTGCAGCAGCGGCTGGTGAAGAACCCCTCCACCTGCCTGACCTACATGGGCCTGAACACCACCAAGGCGCCGCTCGACGACGTGAAGGTGCGCCAGGCCATCGAGTTCGCGGTGGACAAGAGCAGCGTGCTCAACGCCACCGGCGGCACCCAGTTCGCCACCGTGGCCAACACGATCATCCCCACCACCGTCTCCGGTCACAAGGACTTCGACCTCTACCCCAGCGAGGGTGGCACCGGTGACGTGGAGAAGGCCAAGGCCCTGCTGGCCGAGGCCGGCCAGAGCGGTGGCTTCGAGCTCACCCTCGACATCCGCGCCACCCCGGCCATGCAGCGCCAGGGCGAGGCGATCCAGGAGTCGCTCAAGCGGGTCGGGATCGACGTGAAGCTGAACGTCATCGATGTGTCCACCTACTACGAGACGATCGGCACGCCCTCGCAGCAGCACGACGCGGCGATCACCGGCTGGTGCCCGGACTGGAACTCCAGCGCCTCGACCTTCCTGCCGCCGCTGTTCGACGGGCGCAACATCTACGACAAGGGCAACTCCAACCTGGCCCAGCTGGACGACGACGCGGTGAACGAGTCGATCGACAAGGCCAAGGCGGAGACCGACATCGAGGCCGCCAACGCCGCCTGGGGCGCCCTGGACGAGCAGATCATGCAGCTCGCCCCGGTGGTGCCGCTGAACGTCGAGAACCGGCTGTACATCCCGGGTGAGAACGTGGGCGGGGTGATCACCCCGAGCGGTGACATCGACTACACGATCATCGGGCTCCGGGACCCGTCCAAGGGCTGACATGACCATCCCGACGACCGGTCTTCAGGTGCCGGCGGACTCCCCGGGCGAGGGCGAGACCGTCGGCACCACCCCGGAGCCCCGCTGGAGGGTGCTCCGGACCCTGCTGCACGACTGGGCCGCGGCGGCCTGCCTGGGCTACATCGGCCTGGTCGTGCTGATGGCGGTGTTCGCCCCGCTGATCGTCAAGGTCAGCGGGTGGGGCCCGTACGAGTTCGACCAGAGCGCGATCGACCCGAACATGGGCGGCATCCCGCTGGGCGGCTGGGGCGGCGTCTCCGGCGAGCACTGGCTCGGCGTGGAACCCGGCAGCGGACGGGACATCTTCGCCCGGATCGTCTACGGGGCCCGCGCCTCCATGGTCATCGCCCTGAGCGCAACCCTGCTCACCAGCGTCCTCGGGGTGGTCTTCGGTCTCCTGGCCGGCTACTTCGGCGGCCGCACCGACATGGTGATCTCCCGGGTGATGGAGTTCCTGATGGCCTTCCCGGCGCTGATCTTCATGATCGCGGTGCTCTCGGCCATCCCCGCCGACAACCGGCAGTACCTGCTGGTGGTGGTGATCTCGGTGTTCGGCTGGCCCTACCTGGCCCGGATCGTGCGGGGGCAGACCATGTCCCTCAAGCAGCGCGAGTTCGTCGAGGCCGCAGTGGCTTCCGGGGCCTCCCGGCGCACCGTGGTGTTCACCGAGATCCTGCCCAACCTGCGCTCGACCATCGTGGTCATGGTGACCCTGGCGGTGCCCGGCTACATCGGCACCGAGGCCGGCCTGTCGTTCCTCGGCGTCGGTGTGGTCCCGCCCACCCCGTCCTGGGGGCAGATGATCGCCAGTTCGGTGACCTGGTACTCGGTGGTGCCCATGTACTTCCTGGTGCCGGGCACCTGCCTGGCCCTGCTCGTCCTGTCGTTCATGGTGCTGGGCGACCGGGTGCGGGCCGCCGTCGACCCGTCGGCGAAGGGAGGCCGCTCGTGACCCGCTTCGTGGTGAACCGCCTGGCCGGGATGCTTCTCGTGCTGTTCGGCGTCTGCCTGTTCACCTACATGGTGTTCTTCCTGCTCTCGCCCGACCCGGCGGTGCAGATCTGCGGCAAGAACTGCACCCCCGAGCGGATCGACCAGATCCGCGAGAACCTCGGCCTGACCGACCCGTTCGTGACCCAGTTCTGGAACTTCCTGAGCGGGCTGGTGGCCGGGCGCACCTACGGCGGCGGGATCGAGTGCGCCGCCCCCTGCCTGGGCTACTCGTTCCAGACCTCCCAGCTGGTCACCGACATGATCGTACAGCGGCTGCCGGTCACCGCGGTGGTGGCGGTCGGGGCGGCCGTGCTGTGGCTGCTGATGGGCGTGATCGGTGGCCTGTTCAGCGCCGTGCAGGAGGGCCGGTTCGCCGACAAGTTCATCGCCGGGCTGACTCTCGGTGGCATGTCGGTGCCCAACTACGTGCTCGCCCTGGCCCTGCAGTACGTGTTCGTGGTCTGGCTGCAGTGGCTGCCCTTCCCGCAGGCCGTGCCGTTCGCCGACGACCCGGTGCAGTGGTTCCTGAACTTCGTCCTGCCCTGGTCGGTCCTGGCCATCGGCTACGCGGCGAGCTACACCCGGCTCACCCGGGCCAACGTGATCGACACCCTGAACGAGAACTTCGTGCGCACCGCCCGGGCCAAGGGTCTGCGGCCGGACCTGGTCTGGCGCCGGCACGCCCTGCGCCCGGCCCTGACCCCGATCGTCACCATCGCCGGCATGGACTTCGCCGGGCTGCTGGGCGGCGCGCTGATCACCGAGACGGTGTTCGGCATCAACGGGGTGGGCAAGCTCGCGGCCGACTCGATCACCAAGAACGACCAGCCGGTGATCATGGGCGTGACCCTGCTGGCGGCGTTCTTCGTGGTGGTCGGCAACGTGGTGGTCGATCTGCTGTACTCGGCGATCGACCCCCGGGTGAGAGTGGGGGCACCAGCATGAGCGACCTTCTGCGGGCGAACGGCCTGACCGTCTCGTTCGGCGACACCCGGGTGGTCGACGGGATCGACTTCACCGTCCCGCGCGGCGGCACCCTGGGCATCGTTGGCGAGAGCGGCTCGGGTAAGTCGATGACCAGCCTGGCGATCATGGGCCTGCTGCCGAAGGGGGCCCGGCGAGAGGGCAGCATCGACTTCGACGGCACCGGGCTCACCACCCTGTCCGAGCGGCAGATGCGGGCAGTGCGCGGCGACCGGATCGCCATGGTGTTCCAGGACCCGCTGTCGTCGCTGAACCCGTACTACACGGTCGGCACGCAGATTGCCGAGGCCTACCGCTCGCACCGCTCCGGGGTCGGCCGCAGGGCCGCCCGCCAGGCGGCGATCGAGGCGATGGAACGGGTGCACATCCGCGAGGCCGGCCGGCGGGTGGACGACTATCCGCACCAGTTCTCCGGCGGTATGCGCCAGCGGGTGATGATCGCGATGGCGCTCAGCACCGACCCGGAACTGATCATCGCCGACGAGCCGACCACCGCCCTCGACGTGACCGTGCAGGCGCAGATCCTCGAGCTGCTGGCCGAGGTGCAGCGGGAGACCGGGGCCGCGCTGATCCTGATCACCCACGACCTGGCCGTGGTCAGTGAGGTGGCCGACGACCTGATCGTGATGCGGCACGGCCGGGTGGTGGAGACCGGCACCGCCGAGCAGATCTTCTCCGACCCGCAGCACGCCTACACCCAGGCCCTGCTCGACGCCGTGCCGCGGATCGACGACTCGATCGGGGAGCTGCGGACCACCGGACTGGGCCGCACCACCGAACTGGGCAGCACCACCGGAGGCAAACGATGAGCCCGCTGCTCGAGGCGACCGACCTGGTCAAGGAGTTCCCGGTGGCCGGCACGGCCGGGCTGTTCACCCCGGCCAGGAAGTTCACCGCCGTGGAGAAGGTCTCGTTCGAGCTCCAGGCCGGGCAGACCCTGGCCCTGGTGGGGGAGTCCGGCTCGGGCAAGTCCACCACCGCCCGTCTGGCCGCCCGGCTGATCGACGTCACCTCCGGCACGGTGCACCTGGACGGCCAGGACATCACCGCGCTGCAGGGGGCTGACCTGATAGAGGTCCGCCGGCAGGTGCAGGTGGTCTTCCAGGACCCGTTCTCCTCGCTCAACCCCCGCCACACGGTCGAGCGGATCATCACCGCGCCGCTGCGCTACCAGAAGCGGCCCATGCCCGGCGGCGCCCGCGCGGTGGCGCGGGGGCTGATGGAACGCGTCGGCCTCAACCCCGACCACGTCGACCGCTATCCCGCCCAGTTCTCCGGGGGCCAGGCCCAGCGCATCGGCATCGCCCGCGCCCTGGCCGTCGGCCCGCGGGTGCTGGTCTGCGACGAGGCGGTCTCGGCCCTGGACGTGTCGGTCCAGGCGGCGATCATCAACCTGCTGCGCGAGCTGCAGCGCGAAGAGGGCTTCGGCTGCCTGTTCATCGCGCACGACCTGGCCGTGGTGCGGCAGATCGCCACCCGGGTGGCGGTCATGACGGCCGGTCGGGTGGTCGAGACAGGTGAGCGGGACGAGGTGTTCGACCGGCCGCAGCACGAGTACACGCGCAAACTGCTCGCCGCGGTCCCGCGGATCCGCCCGGAGTGGGAAGCCGCCCGGCGGCGCAACGCTGGCAAGGTGAACGTATGAACGTTGTCGAATACGCCGTCCCGGGCGCCTGGGTGCGGGAGTTCCGCATCGAAGTGCCACTGAACTGGTCCGAACCGGACGGCGAGACGATCGAGGTCTTCGTCCGTGAACTGGCCGACCCGGACCGGCGGCACGACGAGAAGCTGCCGCTGCTCACGTTTCTCCAGGGCGGGCCGGGTGGCTCCAACCCCCGTCCGGCCCCGCTGGGCGGCTGGCTGAGCGAGGCGCTGCCGCACTACCGCGTGGTCATGGTGGACCAACGAGGGACGGGTGGCAGCTCACCGGTCGATGGTGGAGTGATCGAGGCCTTCCCCGACGGTCGGGCAGCCGCGGACTACCTGCTGAACTTCCGCGCCGACTCGATCGTGCGCGATCTGGAACACGTGCGCACAACGGCCTACGAAGGACGTCGGTGGGCCACTCTCGCGCAGAGCTTCGGTGGCTGGATCACCCTCACCTATTTGTCTTTCGCACCCGAAGCGCTCACCGCCTGCTACGTGTGCGGGGGCATTCCGGGCACCCCGCCCGATCCGGACGAGGTCTACCGGCGCACCTTCACCCGGGCGGCCGCCAAGACGGCCGACTTCTACCGCCGCTACCCGCAGGACGTGGACACGGTGGCCCGCATCGCCGACCTGCTCGCCGGCCAGGACGTGCGCCTGCCGGACGGTTCGCCGCTTTCGGTGCGCCGTTTCCAGTCGCTCGGCGGAGACCTGGGTTTCGGGCCCGGGCATCTGCGGCTGCACTGGCTGGTCTCCGAAGCGCTGCGCCCCGACGGCCGGCTCACCGACGGCTTCCTGGAGCAGGTGCTGGTCAAGTCGTCCACCGCGGGCAACCCGCTGTTCTGGACGCTGCAGGAGTCGATCTACGGGCACGAGGGGAACGGCCCGTTCCGGTGGTCCGCCCAGCGCGAACGCGACCGTCGTCCCGAGTTCGGTGAGCACCAGCGTCCTCTGTTGTTCACTTCCGAAATGGCCTTTCCGTGGATGTTCGAGGAGTTCACGGTGCTGCGGCCGTTCGCCCCGGCGATGGCCGCGCTGGCCGAGCAGGAGGTCTGGTCGCCGCTCTACGACCTGGAGCGGCTGGCTGCGAACGAGGTGCCGCTGGCGGCAGCGGTCTACCACGACGACGTCTTCGTGGACGAGGGGCTGCAGCGGGACACGCTCAGCCGGCTGGGCAACGCCCAGGCCTGGGTGACGAACGAGTTCGAGCACGACGGCATCGGCAGTGGACGCACGTTCAGCCGGTTGCGCGAAATGGTGCGGGACCGAGGAGGAGAGCTTCGATGAACGAGAATCAGCGTCCGCGCTGGGCCGGTACCCGCCCGCCGCGCCTGGGTGAGGTGAGCACCGGCTTCCAGGGCTGGATCGCCCAGGGCTGGGGCACCCGCCAGGTCGCCGCGCCGGTCGACCAGGCCGCCGCCCGCGCCGCCGCCGCCCACCGGGCCCGGCTCAGCGAAGCCCTGCCCGGCCAGACCATCGTCCTGGCGGCCGGGCGCGCCCCGAACCGTAACGGCGACGCCGACTACGCTTTCCGCGCCGACAGCGACTTCGTCTGGGCCACCTCGTCCCAGACCGAAGGCGCGGTGCTGGTGATGACTCCTCGTGAAGGCGGGCACGAGTCGGTCCTTTACATCCCTCCGCCGGCCGGCCCGGGGGAGAAGGACTTCTACGCCAGTGCCACCCACGGCGAACTCTGGGTCGGTCCCTCGGCCGGCCTCGAAGCCTGGTCGGCCGCCCTCGACCTGCCCGTGCGACCGGTCGCCGGTCTCACCCCGCCCGCACCCGCCGAGAACCTGGCCCCGATCGTCTCCAATCTCCGCATGATCAAGGACGACTGGGAGATCGCCCAGCTGCGGGAGGCGATCGACGCCACCGTCGGCGGTTTCGCCGCCGTGGCCGCCGAGATCCCCCGCGCCTCGGCCGAGAACCTGGGCGAGCGCTGGCTCCAGGGGACCTTCGACCGGCATGCCCGCACCTTCGGCAACGGCCCGGGCTACGCCACCATCGTCGGTTCCGGCCCGCACGCGCCGATCCTGCACTGGGTGCGCTGCGACGGCCCGATCCTTCCCGGTGAGACGCTGCTGCTCGACATGGGGGTGGAGGCGCGCTCGCTGTACACCGCCGACGTCACCCGCACCCTGCCGGTGGGCGGTGCCTTCACCGAGACCCAGCGCCGGGTGCACGATCTGGTCGAGGCCTCGCACCGGGCCGGGATGGCCCAGGTACGCCCGGGCAATCACTACTCCGACTTCCACTACGCCTCGCTGGAGGTGCTGGCTCAGGGGCTGCACGACTGGGGTCTGCTGCCGGTCTCGGTCGACGAGGCGCTGGCCCCGCAGGGGCAGCAGCACCGCCGCTACATCGTCTGCGGCATCGGCCACCACCTGGGCCTGGACGTGCACGACTGCGGCCACTCGCCCGCCGAGCAGTACGTCGAGGCGACCATGCAGGCCGGGATGGTGATGACGGTCGAGCCCGGCCTGTACTTCCACGCCCACGACGAGACCGTGCCGCCCGAGCTGCGCGGTATCGGCGTGCGGATCGAGGACGACCTGCTGATCACCGACACCGCCGAAGGCCACGAGGTGCTCTCCGGCGCCCTGCCGATCGACGCCGCCGGACTCGAGCGCTGGACCCAGGAAAAGACCCAGGAGAACCGTTGACCCTCGCCCGGCCGTTCCCGCTCAGCGAAGTCACCCTGCTGGAAGGAGTGCAGTCACGGGCCCAGGAGCAGATGCTGCACCTGGCCCGCGTGTTCCCGGTCGACCGGGCACTGGCCGTGTTCCGGGCCAATGCCGGCCTGGACACCAAAGGTGCTCAGCCGCCGGGTAACTGGGAGGACTTCGGGCATCCGGACGAGCAGCCCTGGTCGGGTGCGGACTATCCGGGGGCGGGCGTGGCGCCCACGGCCAGTCTGCTGCGGGGGCACTACGCCGGGCACTTCCTGTCGATGCTGGCCCTGGCCTACGCCTCGACCGGCGAGCAGGTCTTCCGCGACAAGTCCGACGAGATGGTCGCCGGCCTGGCCGAGGTCCAGGCGGCGCTCGCGGCCACCGGCCGGTTCACCCACCCGGGGTTCCTGGCCGCCTACGGTGAATGGCAGTTCGACCGGCTGGAGCACCTGGCGCCGTACGGGGAGATCTGGGCGCCCTGGTACACCACCCACAAGATCATGGCCGGGCTGCTCGACGCCCACGAGCACACCGGTTCGCAGCAGGCCCTCGATGTGGTGACGGCGATGGGTCACTGGACGGCGGCCCGGATGCTGCGCGTCGATCGTGAGCAGTTGCAGCGCATGTGGTCGCTCTACATCGCCGGTGAGTACGGCGGGATGAACGAGAGCATGGTGGCCCTGTACCGGCTGACCGGCGAGAAGATTTTCCTGGAGGCAGCTTCCACGTTCGAGATGGACGGTCTGCTGGATGATGCCGCGGCCGGACGGGACATCCTCGACGGCATGCACGCCAATCAGCACCTGCCCATGCTGGTCGGGCATCTGGGCCAGTACGAGGCCACCGGTGAGCGCCGCTACCTCGACGCGGTGCTGAACCTGTGGGAGCAGATCGTGCCCGGGCGCACCTTCGCCCATGGCGGCACCGGTGAGGGCGAGCTGTGGGGCCCGGCCGGTGCGGTGGCCCGGTTCGTCGGCCGCCGCAATGCCGAGACCTGTGCCACCTACAACCTTCTCAAGATCGGCCGGGGTCTGTTCGGGCACACCCTCGACGTGCGGTACCCCGACTACGCCGAGCGGGCCGGGCTCAACCACGTGGTGGGCTCGCGGGCCGACGTCAGCTCCGACGTCGAACCCGAGGTCGTGTACATGTACCCGGTCGATCCGGGAGCGGTGCGCGAGTACGGCAACGTGGGCACGTGCTGCGGCGGGACCGGCCTGGAAAGTCATGTGAAACACCAGGAATCGGTGTTCTTCGCCGGGTTCGACGAGCTCTGGGTGCTGCAGTACATTCCATCGCAGCTGAAGTGGGCCGACGGCACGGTCACGCTCCAGACCCGCTATCCGCGAGAAGGGCGGGTGCGTCTGGTCTTCGACCTGGCCGGTGCCCGCACGGTTCATCTGCGCATCCCGCCCTGGGCGCGTGGGTCCGAGCGTCTGACCGTCAACGGTGAGCCGGTGGAAACCGCCTCACCGCACGTCGGATTCGTCAGCTTGAGCCGCGAGTTCGGGCCCGGTGACGCCGTCGAGCTCGAGATCCCGCTGCCGCTGCGCCTGGTGCCCACTCCCGACGACCCCACCTTGGCCAGTCTGGAACTGGGCCCGACGGTGCTGCTGGCTCGCGACGAGGCGACGACCACTCGCCTGGTGGCCCCGGCGGCCCATCGTCGTCTCGACGGTTCGCTGAGCGACTTCGAGAGGGACGGCGACCTGGTCCGGGCGCTCGGGCACACGTTCGAGCCCGCCTGGTCGGGTGGGGATCACCGCTACCACCTGTATGTGCGGATCGAGGACGACCGGATCGCCTTCCGGGGCAGCGACAGTGGGGTGCCCGACCGGAAGGACCAGGACGGCTGGTCGTTCCTGACCGGTCTCTGGTCCGGCGGCGGATTCGCAACGGTCCGGGACTTCCTGTCTGCGGTTCACCACAATGCCCTCCAAGCAGCGAAGTCCGGGCTCCTGAGCCGATCCGAGACCACCGACGTCCTCAATTCGGCGGCCGCCAGCACCCTCGACGACCCAAGCCACCCGCGCCGCGGGACCACCGACTGGGACCTGCCCGCCAACCGCACCTGGAGCGAACGCCCGGAGGACTCCGGGCCCGGTTTCCAGGTGTTCCGATCCTCGGAACCGGTGGAAGACGTGGTGGTCTGGGAACTGCCCGAGGATGTGGGGGCCGAGCACGCCGCACCGGTGATCCGGGTGGACGTGCAGGGGGAGAGGGCTCCTTCGGGCTGGTACACCAGCCCTCCGACGTGCTCGGTCAGTGTGGTCTCACCTGGCCCGGGCATCACGTCGGTCGAGATCGCCACCGGCGAGAAGTGGCGACCGGCCTCGGAACCGGTGACCTTGGCCGCCGACGGCCGCTACCGGGTGCGGGCCCGCGCCACCGACACGAGTGGCCGCACCGTGCACGCCGTTCGCGAGATCGACGTGGACACCACCCCTCCCACCCCGACCGCACGCGTCCGTTCGCTCGGGTCCAGCAGTGTCGAGGTGACCCTCGACGCCAAGGACGAGGTCTCGGACCTGGACCGGATCCAGTGGCGCACGGCCGAGACGTTCTGGGGCGTGTACCAGGAGCCGTTCACCCGGGCGCTGCGCGAGGAGCCGCAGACGCTGGAGTTCACCGCCACCGACCGGGCGGGCAACCGTACGGCCGTGCAGTCGGTGCAGCTGCCGGCCCTGGGCTAACGTTCCCGGCCATGAGGGAAGCGGTGCGGCTCGAGGTGGACGGCCAGGTGTTCGAGGTGCTCGAGGTCGCCCGAGGGGTGTGGAACTACGCCTGGGTCAACGGGCCCGACCCCGAGTACGGCTTCCGCCTGGCCGGGGCCGAGGACTCGGTGCCGACGCGGCCGGAGCACGAGGAGAGCATCCGGGCGTTCCTGGCCGAGATCGACCCGCGGACCGGGTACCTGGCTGACCGGGCTGACTGAGGCACCTCAGGCCTGGGTCTCGGGGCGGGGCCAGGTGCGCCCGGCCAGGCGCTCGATGTCGGTGTTGAACCGCCGCAGGTAGTTCGCGAAGCCGGCGATGTCCTCGTCCGACCAGTCCGCCATGAGCTTGTCCAGGCTGGTCAGGAACGCGTCCCGCTGCAGGTCGAGGGCCTCGGCGCCGTTCTCGGTGACGGCGAACTTGCGGGCGATGCCGCCCTCGGGGTCGGGGATGCGCTCGAGCAGGCCGGCGCGCATGGCGGCGGCGGTCTGCCGGTTGAGGGTGGAGGCGTCCAGGCCGAGCACCTCGCTGAGCTCACCGATCGACATCGGCCCGTTCACCCGCACCAGGCTGAGCAGGATGTAGGCGCTGCGGTCGAGTCGGTGCGCCCGGTTGTAGGAGGCCAGGGAATGGCGGGCCAGGAGCATCTGCTCGTACTCGACCGCCGCTGAACGCCGCACCTGCTCCTCCTCGCCGGACCGGGGGACCCGGACGATCATTGTGTCATCCGGGCGTAACCGGCTTGCCACCTCGATTGTGCATGATGCACATTGGTTGCGCTATACATCTCCGGTGCGCTCTGCACACCTGATCCTCGTCCTCACTGGGAGTTCGGCTTGAGCACCCCTCAGACCTCCGCGTCACCGTCGGCCCGGACCGGCGCCGTGGTGGCCACGCTGGCCTTCGCCGGCACCACCGCCGCGATCATGCAGACCCTGGTCACGCCGCTCATCGCCGAGCTGCCGCAGATCCTCGACACCAGCGCCTCCAACTCCGCCTGGGTCATCACCGTCACCCTGCTCGTGGCCGGCGTCTGCGTGCCGATCGCCGGCCGGCTGGGTGACCTCGTGGGCAAGCGGCTGATGCTGCTGGCCTGCTGCGTACCCCTGATCGCGGGCTCCGTGGTCTGCGCCCTGGCCGGCTCGCTGATCCCGATGATCGTCGGGCGCGGCCTGCAGGGCATGGGCATGGGCATGATCCCGCTCGGCATCGCCCTGCTGCGCGACGTGATCCCGGCGGAGAAGCTCAGCGGCTCGATCGCCCTGGTCAGCGCCTCGATGGGGATCGGTGGCGGCCTCGGCCTGCCGATCTCCGCCGCGGTCGCCCAGTACGCGAACTGGCGGGTGCTGTTCTGGGGCGCCGCCTTCCTGGCCACGGTCATCCTGGTGCTGGTCTGGACCTTCATCCCGGCCACCCCGCCCGGTGCCAAGGGGCAGCGCTTCGACTACCTGGGCGCCCTCGGCCTGGCCGTCGGCCTGGTCTGCCTGCTGCTGGGCATCTCCAAGGGCGCCGACTGGGGCTGGGCCTCCGGCACCACGATCGGCCTGATCTGCGCGGCCGTGGTGGTCCTGCTGGCCTGGGGCCTGTACGAGACCCGGACCACCGAGCCGCTGGTCGACCTGCGCACCACCGCCAAGCCCCGGGTGCTGCTGACCAACATCGCCTCGGTCTTCATCGGGATCGGCATGTACGCCCAGATGCTGGTCTTCCCGCAGCTGCTGCAGCTGCCCGAGGCCACCGGCTACGGCCTGGGCCAGTCGATGCTCGCCGCCGGTCTGTGGATGGCCCCGGCCGGCATCGTGATGATGGTGGTCTCGCCGATCGGCGGGAAGCTGATCGACGCCCGCGGCCCGAAGACCGCCCTGGTGCTCGGCGCGACCATCCTGGCCGTCGGCTACGGCGTCTCGCTGTTCCTGATGGGCTCGGCCCTGGGCCTGATGATCGCCGGGCTGATCATCAGCACCGGGGTCGCCTTCGCCTACGGCTCCATGCCGGCGCTGATCATGCGGGCCGTGCCGCAGTCCGAGACGGCGGCCGCGAACGGGTTCAACACCCTGATGCGCTCGCTCGGCACCACGATCGGCTCGGCCGTCATCGGAGTGGTCCTGGCCCAGATGACCACCTCGTTCGGGCCGGTCGAGCTGGCCTCCGAGGACGGCTTCCGGGTGGCCCTGATCATCGGTGGCGCCGTCGCTCTGCTGTCGGCGCTGGTGGCCGCCACCATCCCGGCCGCCCGCGCGGGCCGGTCGGAGAGCGTCACCCTGACCACGGGGACGGACGAGTCGCTGGTCGAGGCCTCGCGCTGAGACCGGGTGACAGTTCTTGACTCCATGGTCAAGTTGAGCGAATCTTCTTGACCATGGAGTCAAGTTCTTCTTTGCCCCCGGGCGAGCCGGTCGTGCCCCTGGCGCAGCCCTTCGCTGCGGTGCTGACCATGCTGGAGTCGGACGAGAACGCCGGCGTCTGCGACGCGGACGGGGTGTGCAACTGATGGCCGGTAACGCGTTCGGCCCTGCGGCCGACCCGATCGTGATCGATGTCTGGAGCGACGTCGTCTGCCCGTTCTGCTACCTGGGCGACGCGGTGCTGAAGCAGGCCATCGACGAGCACCCGGGCCGGGTCGAGGTCCGCTACCACAGCTTCCAGCTGCACCCCGGCGCCACCGGGCCGATGAAGACCGCCGACTACCTGGCCGGCAAGGTCAACCTGTCGAAGGCCCAGATCGAGGCCTCGCACGAGCACCTCAGCGCCCGCGGCGCCGAGGCCGGCCTGGACTTCCGGTTCGACGACGCGCTGGTGGCCAACACCCGCGACGCGCACCGTCTGATCCACTTCGCCAAGACCGCCGACCGCGAGCACGAGATGGTGCTGCGGCTGTTCCGCGCCGAGTTCACCGAGGGCCTGGACGTGTCCGACCACGGCGTGCTGGCCGACCTGGCCGCCGAGGTGGGGCTGGAACGGGCCGCCGCCGCCAAGACCCTGGCCGGCAACGACTTCGAGGCCGAGTTCGAGGCCGACATCGCCCAGGCCCGGCAGCTGGGCATCAGCGGGGTGCCGTTCTTCGTGTTCGACGGCAAGCGCGCCGTCTCCGGGGCCCAGCCGGTGGAACTGTTCCGGCGGGCGCTGGAGCTGTCCACGCAGGACCGGGCCGGCTCCCCGGCGTGAGCGAGGCCGCCCGTAAGCAGCGCGCCGATGCCCGGCGCAACGTCGAGGGCATCCGGCGCGCTGCTCTCGACGTGTTCCGCTCGGGCGGCCTCACCATCCCGCTGGAAGAGGTGGCCAAGGCCGCCGGGGTCAGCAAGGGCACGATCTACCACCGTTTCGGCAGCCGCCGCGGCCTGATCGACGCGGTGGTGGACGAGCTGGTGGCCGAGCGGATGCAGGCCATCGTGGCGGCGGTGAGCGAGCTGGACGATCCGCTGCAGCGGTTCGAGCAGTACCTGGAGGGCATCTGGCTGCTGCAGTTCGACGAGCCGGCCGTGAACGACGTGCTGATGCGGGCCCTGCCCGACTCCGAGCCGCTGACCGGGCTGTGCGAGCGGGCCCAGGAGCTGGCGGTGCGGTTGCTGGCCGACGCCCAGGTCGCCGGGGTGGTCCGGCCGGATCTGACTGAGGACGATCTGGGGCACCTGATCCTGGAACGTTGCCTGGTGGTGCGGGGTTGCGATCAGCAACCGGGGCAGTCCCGGGACGACTACCGGCGGCGCCTGCGGTTCCTGCTCGACGGTCTGCGGGCTTCGGCCGCCAACTAGACCGCCCCCGGTACGCCTTGTGTGCCCAGGCCCGTCCAAACCGGGTGTTGCCGGCTCAGCCAGAGCCGTCGGGGCGTCGAACCAACGAACGTGATTCCAGCTCGCGTCGAGGCGCTGATCCGGATCCACCTGGGCGTGGGGGTCACGCTGTCCGTGGGGTGCACCCTCCTGCCCGCCGGGCTGTGGCACGACGTGCTCTACACGTTCATCAGCTTCGGCTACGTGGTGGTGACGGTGGTCGGCATCCGCCGTCACCGGCCCGCGGCCGCGCTCGGTTGGTGGGTGGTCACCACCGGCGTCGTGGGCTGGGCCTCGGCCGACGTGCTCTGGGCGGTCTTCAACTGGATCCTGCACATCTCGCAGTTTTCCGTCCCCGGCCGACGCGCTGTACCTAATCAGCTACGTAGGATGCGTGTGGTCCGCCAAAGAACGTGTGCAGAGTTCAATCTCGGAGCATGAACTGCAGCCGATCGCTGATGAAGCCGCTTCACCTGCTGTCCGTTCACGCCCTCACCGGGTGATCGGGGGATATCCGAACCACTTCCAGCCGGTCATTCGCCAGCAGTAAGTTGCCGACGGAACTAGTACAACCGATTATTGTGCTCGGAAGATCGATGTCTGCGTTGATGCACCAGTCTCCGGAACTGGCCCAGAAGACGTATGAAAAGCCCCAGCGATCTTCGTTCTGCACGGTCTGATCAAGTTGTTCCAGTGTCATCTCGGAAATAAAGTACCGGCGATGAGAAACAAGAATGTTGGGAGCTTCAGTTGCTCGCTGTTCGTCGCTCGATTCGGCTCCATCGAATTCGCCAAGGTAAGCTTTCGAGCCTTCGATCTTCCGCAGAGTTGTCATCAAGTCCGGGATAATCGAATTCCCACTCGCCCCGACTGTGGGCTCGGCATCCCACTGCTCACCCTTTTCGCCCTGGTGCAGTCTTGTGCCGCTCACCTCGAACCACGACCTGTCGGAAATTGTACGAATATTTCTTGTGTCGGCGATGGACTGCCAGCTGACGGTTCGGTCCCCGTGCAACGTGTCGTGGGCCGGATGCAAGATCCGTGCATAAAATTCCCAGTCAGTGCCCACCATCTCCGCCCAGGTACCGTCGGCGGCGGCATTGAGACGAGCTTCTAATTGCGAGGGATTCATCCTGAAACAGTATCACTACCGTATGTTCAAAAGAATTGCCGTATCTACGACTACGTGCACGTACACGGGCAGAATCAGTGACTTAGTTGTTGTGTACAGCCTGCCCAGGAGCAAGCCCAGAACGGTAGCGCCTATTGCGCCGTTCAAGCCGCCGGGAAGACCTGTGAGTGCAGGCGCAGGTGATCGCTGAGCTGGCCGCGGTGAATGCTGAGCGGATCGAGGTGCTGCTGGCTGAGATTGCCGAGTTGAGCGGCGGGTGGATCAGGACTCCACGACCTCGTCACAGCCGCCGAGCAAGGAGACCCCGGCCGCGAAGGCGAAGGTGAAGGCCCGGCCGGCGACCATCCCGCTGGAAGAGGTGGCCAAGGCTGCCGGGGTCAGCAAGGGCACGATCTACCACCGTTTCGGCAGCCGCCGCGGCCTGATCGATGCGGTGGTGGACGAGCTGGTGGCCGAGCGGATGCAGGCCATCGTGGCGGCGGTGAACGAGCTGGACGATCCGCTGCAGCGGTTCGAGCAGTACCTGGAAGGCATCTGGCTGTTGCAGTTCGACGAGCCGGCCGTGAACGACGTGCTGATGCGGGCCCTGCCCGACTCCGAGCCGCTGACCGGGCTGTGCGAGCGGGCCCAGGAGCTGGCGGTGCGGTTGCTGGCCGACGCCCAGGTCGCCGGGGTGGTCCGGTCGGATCTGACTGAGGACGATCTGGGGCACCTGATCCTGGAACGTTGCCTGGTGGTGCGGGGTTGAGATCAGCAACGGGGACAGTCCCGGGACGACTACCGGCGACGGTTGCGGTTCCTGCTCGACGGTCTGCGCGCCCCGGCCGCCTCCGCCCGCCGAACGGGTGGCGAGAGTTCAGTCGGGGCAGCCCCCGAGTCGAAACAACCTGGGTGAGCCGTGCCCGCGTCGATGCGCTGATCCGACTGCACCTGGCTGTCGGCGTCTCGTTGTCCGTCGTGTGCACCCTGATGCCCGCCGGGCTCTGGCACGACGTGCTCTACACGTTCATCAGTTTCGGGTGCGTGGCGATGATGGTGGTCGGCATCCGCCGGCACCGTCCGCCCGCCTCGCTCGGCTGGTGGGTGGTCACCGCCGGGATCGTGGTCTGGGCGGCGGCCGACGTGCTCTGGGCGGTCTACAACTGGATCCTGCACATCTCGCCGTTCCCCTCTCCCGCCGATGCGCTGTACCTGATCAGCTACATGGTCATCGCCGCCGGTTTCTGGTGCTTCGTGCGGGCCCGGCGCGGTGAGGGCGACCGCGAGGGTTTCACCGACGCGGCCATCTTCACCGTCGGCTCGGTGCTGGTCAGCTGGGTGCTGCTGATGCGGCCCGGTCTGGAGTCGGCCGGCGAGTCGGCCACCGAACGGGTGCTGGCCGCCGCCTACCCGCTCGGCGACCTGCTGATGCTGGCCCTGCTGGTGCGCCTGCTCACCACCACGGGCTCACGCACCCCTGCGTTCCGCTGGCTGGTGGCGGGCAACGCGCTGCTGCTCGTCGCCGACTGCGCCTACCAGTACACGTCGATGACCGAGACCTACACCGGCGGCCTGATCACGCTGCCCTGGCTACTGAGCTACGTGTGCTTTTCCACCGCGGCCCTGCACCCCTCCATGCGTCGCCTCACCGATATCGGCAGCGGCGAGACGGACCCTCAGTTCACCCGCGGCCGCCTGCTCGCCCTGACTCTGGCAAGTCTGGTGGCCCCCGGCACCCTGCTGCTGCAACTGGCTCTGGGGTTACGGGTGGAGGCCTGGGCCGTCGGCCTGTCCTCGGTCGTCCTGTTCCTGCTGGTGGTCTGGCGCATGTCCGGCCTCCTGCGGCGCTTGGACGAGCAGGCGTCCAGGCTGGCCGACCTGGCCCGCACCGACGCCCTGACCAACCTGCCGAACCGCCGCACCAGCGACGCCGAACTGGAGCGCCTGCAGACCCGCGCCCGCGCCGAGGGCTCACCGCTGTGCGTGGCCGTGCTCGACCTCGACCGCTTCAAGTCCTTCAACGACACCTTCGGCCACCAGGCCGGTGACAGCCTGCTGGTGGCCGCGTCCGCAGCGTGGAAGGCCCACCTGGACGCCGTCGGGGCGGGCGCCGGGCCCGACCGCTCGGTGATGCTCGGTCGCTGGGGCGGTGAGGAGTTCGTGGTGCTCCTACTGGGCCACGACCTGCCCGCGGCGGCCACGCTGATCGATTCCCTGCGCCCGACCACCCCCGCCGGGCAAACCTTTTCGGCGGGCGTGTCGGGCTGGGACGGCCTGGAGTCGGCCGGGGAAGTGTTCGCCCGGGCCGACGCTGCGCTGTATGCCGCCAAGGCCGGTGGACGTGACCAGGTGCGCGTGGCCGATCCACCCGGCCCCCGCTCAGGCGAGGCGCCTGCGCCGAAGGTTCAGCCGGGCGCCGCGGCGGCCACCGAACCGGTGACGTAGCGCTGGAGCTAATGCAAGGCGTCGCGAACTCGTCCTTGGTGGACTGTCGCAGTGACAGTCGAGCTGCGCGAGATCACTCCTGGCAACCGTCCCGCGGTGGAGGCGCTGCGCCTCGCGCCTGGGCAGGAGCAGTTCGTCGATGGAGTCAGGAACTCTCTGACCGAGGCTGCGGCGGAAGCCCTCGGCCAGGCCCTGGTTCCGCGCCGTCTGTGCGCAGGCCGAGCCCGTGGGGTTCGTGCTGCTCAAGGACGGCGTACCGGAAGACTCCAGGTTCCGCCCCCCCGGTACAGCCCGTACTACCTGTGGCGGTTCCTGATCGATGAGCGTCACCAGCGGCGCGGGTACGGCACCGCAGCTCTCGACCTGGTCGTGGCCTACCTGCGCACCCGCCCCGGGGCCGAGATCCTTCTGACCTCGGTGGGTCCCGGGCCGGGGCTCTCCACGGGGTTTCTGTCTGCGGTACGGGTTCACGTCGATGAACGAGGTGAACGACGACGACGAGGAGTTGTTCTTCCTGCCCCTCGGCGGCGGGGGATCCGGCTCTGGGATGCTGCCCGGATGATCGTGTACGTGGTCTCCCATCCCGAGGTCCAGGTCGATCCGCTCGTTCCGGTGCCGCAGTGGCAGTTGTCGGCGGCCGGGCAGGAGCGGTTGCAGCGACTGCTGGCCATGCCGTGGGCGCGATCGGCCGGCTTCGTGGCCTCCAGCGCGGAACGGAAGGCGCTGCAGACCGCGCAGGCGTTGGCCGAGGCCAGTGGGTGTCGCGTGCACGTCGATGCCGAGCTGGGGGAGAATGACCGCAGTGCAACCGGTTTCGTGCCGCCGCAGGAGTTCGAGGCGCTGGCCGATGCTTTCTTCGCCGAACCTGAGCGCAGCGTGCAGGGATGGGAGACGGCGCTCGACGCGCAGCGGCGCATCGTGCGGGCCGTGGACCGGGTGCTGGAGCTGGCGCGGCCGGCGGTCGGGGCGAGCGACCGCGGCAGCGTGGTGATGGCCACGCACGGCGGGGTGGGCACTCTGCTGCAGTGCGCTCTGCGCGGCGTGGCCATCTCGCGGCGCTTCGACCAGCCCGGGCAGGGCAGCTGGTACAGCTTCGACAGCGTGACCCGGCAGGTTGCGCAGGGCTGGCAGCGGTTGTGACGGGCGGTTCCTTCAGCTGACCAGCGGTCCCTCCTCGCTTCCGGTGCGCCCCGCCAGCGCCTGCACCGCCTGCGGGTCGTGAGAACTGAGGCGGTCGACTTCTTCGCCGCCGTCGCAGCGCAGCAGGGCCACGGTGACCGACCCGCTGGTGCGGGCGGCCACCTGCCACGTGCCGCCAGCCTCTTCCCAGCGGCGCAGTGCCTGCATCAGATCGGGCTGGTCGGGCTGGACGGGCTGGACGGGACTGGAAGGATCGGTTGCGGGCATGAGGCCAGCCTCAGGCCCGGGCGGTGCGGGGGCAAGCACTCAGAGGAGGACGAGCGGATGCAGACCTGGTTGACGCAGCGGTTCGGAGTCAGGGTGCCGGTGGTGTGCGCGCCCATGGCCGGGGTCGCGAGCGGGCGGCTGGCCACGGCGGTGTCAGCGGCCGGGGCGCTGGGCATGGTCGGGGTAGGGGCCCGGCACTCGCCGGAATGGGTCACCCGCCAGGCTGCGGAGGCAGCGACCGGGGTCTTCGGGTTTGGTCTGCAGGCTTGGGTGCTGGAGAGCCGTCCTCAGCAGATGGATGCCGCGCTGGAGGCCGGGCCCGCGCTGGTGTCGGTGAGTTACGGCAACTACGCGCGCTGGGTCGAGCGGGTGCACGCGGCCGGGCTGCCGCTGGCGACCACGGTGGCCACGGCCGATGAGGCGCGGGCGGCCTTGGCGGCCGGGGTAGACGTTCTCGTCGCCCGGGGGCGCGAAGGCGGCGGCCACGGGCGGGACGCGATGGGCACGCTGCCGCTGCTGCAAGACGTGCTGGACGTCGCCGGTGACGTGCCGGTGCTGGCGGCGGGCGCGATTGCCGGTGCACGAGGGCTGGCCGCCGTTCTGGCTGCCGGGGCGGCCGGGGCCTGGGCGGGGACGGCATTCCTGACCTGCGAGGAGTCCGACACCCCGGCGGCCGCCCGGGTTCGGCTGGGGCAGGCCAGCGGGGCCGACACCGTGTACACGCGGGTCTTCGACGTGGCGGCGCGCTCCGGCTGGCCGGCCGAGTTCGGGGAGCGCGCGCTGCGTAACGGTTTCCACGACGAGTGGGTGGGCCGGGAGGACGAACTCGCCATCAACGACGGGGTGGCCGAGCGGTACCGGCGGGCCAGTGCGGCGCTCGACTACGACGTGGCCTGTCTGGACGCCGGGCAGGGGGTAGGACTGCTGAAGGCGGAAGCATCGGCAGTCTCGGTGGTTGCCGAGTTCGCCCGTTGGGAAACGCTCCAGGAAGGCAGTGTCCGCAGGCGCGACCGTACCCCTGAGGGCCGTCCTCAGCAGAGCCGGCCGCGCGACGCTCTGGGGCGGCCGCTGCCGTACGGGCACCCCGACGGTGTGGAGCCGGTCTCGGAAGAGCCGCTGCCGCCGCCGGAAGCCCTGGCCTTTGCCCAGACCCTGCTGGGGCAGGGGCGGGCGTTCTCGGCTCACGAGGTGCTGGAGGCAGCCTGGAAGGCCGCGCCGGCGCAAGAGCGGGACCTGTGGAAGGGGCTGGCGCAGTTGTGTGTGGCGATCACGCACGCGCACCGTGGCAACCAGGCCGGTGCGACCACGCTGTTGCAGCGCGCCCAGCAGCACTTGGGCGGCTACGCGGGGAGCCGCCCGCACGCCGTGGACGTGGACGGGCTGCTGGCCTGGTGCGGCCGGATCCGCGAACCGCGCGACCTGACGGCGAGTCTGCCGCGACTTCAGGGTGAGCGCCCGAGCGAGGAGGCGCCCGGCGGCCCTGCCCGGTACCCCGAAGTAGGCGGCTGACCTGCGGAGCAGGCCCTAACCTGCTGCGGGTGCAGAAGACGCGCCTGGACACCGCCCGCATCCGCGCTGCCCGCAGGGTGATCGATCCGCTCTTCCTCAACACCCCGTTGTACCGCTGTGAGCCGCTGGAACCGGTGATGGACTGCAAGGTCAGCATCAAGCTGGAAACCGCCAATCCGGTGCGCAGCTTCAAGGGCCGCGGAGCCGAGCTGGTCACCGAGGAAGTGGTCGCGAACGGCGGCAGCGCTCTGGTGTGCGCCAGCGCGGGCAACCTGGGGCAGGCCCTGGCCTGGTCCGGGCGGCGACGGGGGCTGGACGTGAAGGTCGTGGCCCGCCGACAGGCGCCGCCGGTCAAGCTCGAGCGGATGCGTGCCCTGGGGGCCACGCTGGAACTGGTCGACGGCGACTTCGAGCAGGCTCGCGAGCGGGCCGTGGTGCTGGCCCAGCGCGACGGCGTCCGGCTGGTCGAGGACAGCCTCGACCTGAGCACCTGCGAGGGCGCGGCCACGATCGGCCTGGAACTGGCCGAGAGCACCTCGGGCTTCGACACCGTGCTGATCGCGCTGGGCGGCGGGGCCCTGGCCACCGGGATCGGGCACGTGCTGCGGACCCTGGCCCCGGGCGTCGAGGTGGTCTGCGTCCAGCCGAAAGGCGCTCCGGCCCTGACCCTCTCGTGGCGCCGGCGACAGGTGGTCAACACCGAGACCATGGAGACGATCGCCGACGGGGTGGCCGGGCGCTTCCCCATCCCCGAGGTGCTGCAGGACCTGCTGCTGGTCGCCGACGACGCGGTACTGGTGGAGGAGGAGTCGATCGTCGCGGGCATGCGGTTGCTGCTGGAGCACGCCGGGCTGGTGGTCGAGCCCTCGGCCGCACTCGGCCTGGCCGCCGTCCTGGAAGACCGCGAGCGCTTCGCCGGACGGCACGTGGTCACCATCGTCTGCGGCAGCAACGTGGAGCTGGAGGCCTACCGCGGCTGGGCCTGGTGACCGGTCCGGGAACCGGTCACCAGACGCCGGTGGATCAGGTGCGGGGCAGAACCACCGCCTTGCCCAGTACGCCGCGCTCCTCCAGCGAGGCGACGGCCGCGCCGACCTCGTTCAGGGCGTAGGTGCGGTGCACCGGCGGATCGATCCGGCCGGCCTCCAGCAGCGGCACCAGCCGGTCCCAGTCCTCCTGGAAGATCTCGGGGTGCTTGAGCAGGTAGGCGCCCCAGCCGACGCCGCGCACGTCGATGTTGTTCAGCAGCAGCCGGTTCACCTTGACGGTGGGGATGTCGCCGGCGGTGAAGCCCAGCACCAGCAGCCGGCCCAGCGGGGCCAGGCAGCGCAGCGAATCGGTGAACCGGTCACCACCGACCGGGTCGACCACCAGGTCCGCCCCCGCTCCTGACGTCAGCTCCAGCACCGCGTCCTTGAACCCCTCGGCCAGCACCACCTCGTCGGAGCCCAGGGCCTTGACGAAGTCGGCCTTCTCGGGGGTGGAGACCACCGAGATCACCCGTGCGCCCCAGGCCTGGGCCAGCTGCAGGGTGGCCGTGCCGATACCCCCGGCCGCGCCGTGCACCAGCACGGTCTCGCCCTCGCTGAGACCGCCGCGCCGGATCAGCCCGTGGGCCATGGTCAGGTAGTTCAGCGGCAGGCAGGCCCCGGCGGTGAAGGCGACCGACGCCGGCAGGTGGAGCACCCGGTCGGCCGGGGCGGCGACGGTCGGGGCGAAGGCGCCCACGGTGGTGGCCGCGACCACCCGGTCGCCCGGTGCGAAGCCGCTGCCCGGCTGCGCCTCGCGCACGGTGCCGGCCAGTTCGCCCCCCATCACGAAGGGCAGTTCGGGCTTGTACTGGTACAGGTTCCGGGACATCAGCAGGTCGGGGAAGTTGACCCCGGCGGCCTCGACGTCGATCAGGATCTCACCCGGCCCGGCCACCGGTTCGGCGATCTCGTCGATCTGCACCGACCGCGGCCCGTTTGTGCTGGTGATACGTGCTGCCCGCACTGTTCCTCCTCATCGTGAAACAGGTCTGCCCTCGCTCGAGAGGCGTGGTGCGGCCTACCGTAGGCAGATGGACCAGGCTGTGCACAGCTGTGCCCGGACGGAATCGGGGGAAGTATGAAGCGAAGTAAGGGAAGTCGGGTGAGCAGCGTGCGCGAACGGGCGTTCGTCGCCTACATCCGCGGCGCGTACCGGTACGCGGCCTATCGCCGGGAACCGTTGGCACAGCTCATTGTCCGGCGCCCGCAGCGTGACCCATACCCGTTGTACGACACGATCCGCAGCCGCGGACAAGTGGTACGCAGCACACTGGCCCCGGTTTACATCAGCGCCTCGCACGAGTTCATCTCCCAGGCGGTGCGCGCCCCGCAGTTGGGGGTGACCGATCCGCCGCGACTGAGTTCGGGCCTGGTGCGGCCGGTGGAGGACTCGTTCCTGATGCGCAATCGGCCCGACCACCCACGGCTGCGTCGCATGGTCACCCCCTGGTTCACCGCCAAGGCGCTGCAGCAGCGCCGTGAGGCCCTGCTCGGGCTGGCCCACCAGCGTCTCGACGAGCTGGCCGGCCGGCCCCGGTTCGACGTGGTGCAGGACTACTCGGTGCCGCTGGCGGTGCGGATCATCTGCCGGCTCACCGGCCTGCCTCTGGAGGACTGGCGGCGGCTGGCTGCGATGGGCGAGATCCTGCCGCTCTCCACCACTGCCGGCCTGCCCAACACACGCCGCCAACGACGTCTTCAGTCGGGGTGGGAAGACCTGAACGTCTATCTGGACGAGGCGATCTCCGATCGCCGGCGGGCCCCGGAGGGGTCGCTGCTGGCCTCGCTCTCCGAGCGGGCCGATGATCCGGGCCAGCTGAACCGGTTTGATTTCAAGGCCACCCTGGGCGTGTTGCTGATCGCCGGATTTGAGACGTCGGTTGGCCTCATGGGTCACCTGACCTCACGTTTCGTCGACCATCCGGAGCTGCGCCGGGCTGCCCTGGCCGACCGGGAGGTCCTCGGCCGGGCGATCGAGGAGATGCTGCGCTACGAGCCGCCGGTGCAGTTCACGGCGCGGCGGGTGCATCAGGACTGCGAGATCGCTGGGCAGGAACTACGGGCCGGGCACGAGGTGTTCCTGCTGCTGGCCGGGGGCTGCCGCGATCCGGAAGTGTTCGAGCAGGCCGACACTTTCCAGCTGGATCGCCCCAACAGCAAGGCCCATCTGGCGTTCTCGGGCGGTGAGCACTACTGCATCGGCGCCGGTCTGGCCCGGCTGGAGACCGAGATCGCGATCCAGGCCCTGTTCGAGCGGCGGCCGGAACTGCGCCGGGCCGGACGCCCACAGTGGCAGCCCACCCAGAACATCCGCGCCCTACGGCGGATCCCGGTGCGCTCATGAAACTCTCGGCGCGGCAGATCTTCCAGCACGCGGTCCAGGCCGGATTCACCCCCGACCAGGCGACCACCATGACGGCGATCGCCCTGGCCGAGTCCGGGGGCCGGGCGGGCGCCCACAACCCGCGCGGTGAAGACTCGCGCGGGCTCTGGCAGATCAACGTCCAGGCCCACCGGCACCTGGCCGAGCATGACCTCTATGATCCGTCGGAGAACGCCCGCGCCGCCTACGAGGTGTCCCGTCAGGGCCGCGACGTTTCGCCGTGGACGGTCACGCACCGCGGAGAATCGGCGCGCTACCGGAAATTTCGTGCCGACGCTCAGGCCGCTGCGGTCGCCGAGGGGTATCCGGAGGGGCTGGGCGTGTGGAGTGGAACCCCGGGCTACGGCCATCGCCTGTCGCCCGGGGCACCTCCAGCGCAGGAGTAGGTCAGGGCAGCGGCGTTTCCCAGTCCAGCTGCCGGGCCACGTCCTCATCACTGAACGGGGCCGGCGGCAGCTTCGGCGGCGGGCCGGAAGCACCGGTCATGGCGGCGCTGGCGGCAATGTTGTACTCCGTGCGGGGCCGCCGCAGCTGCTCGTACTCCTTGAGGGCGTCGCTCTGGTTCTCGCTGTCGCGCAACGCCTTCGCCAGCACCACCGCGTCCTCGAAGGCCATCGAAGCCCCCTGGCCGGTGGCCGGAGAAGCCGCGTGGGCCGCGTCCCCAATGATCAGAATTCGCTCGCTGTGCCATTTCTCGACCTGAGGCAGGTCGCGGGCGTTCGTGGCCAGGATGCCCCCGGTGGCGGCGACGATGTCGGCGGCGGGCGTGCGGTCCTGCCGCAGCCCTTCCGCCAACTCGGCCCGCAACTGCGGTGACGGTTCCGTGCCGACGTGCTCGAGAGCGTCCGCAGTCTGTCGTGCGAACCAGTAAGTCTGGCCCTCGGGCGAGACCGTGTAACCGAAGTTCGCCGCCCGCCCCCGCACCATCGTGATCCGGCCCGGCACGCTGGGCGGCACGAATTCCTTGGTGTAGCCGTAGAAGACCCGCTGTCCGGCATATCTGGGCCCGGCCGCGCCCGGGTCGATCATCTGGCGCACACCGGAGTTCAGCCCATCGGCCCCGACCAGCAACTGCGCCGTGACCGTGCTGCCGTCGGCCAGCTCGGCCGTCACCCCGTCCGCCTCTTCCCGCGCCGACACCAGCGCGGCCCCGTGCCGCAGCTCGATGCCCTGCGCCACCACCTCGGCCTGAAGCGCCGCCGTGAGTTCGCTCCAGCGCAGGCACCGGAACCGGGTCAGGGGATCCTCGTGCTCGCCCATCGGCCGGCTGACCAGTTCGGTGCCGTTCTCGTCGAGCGCACTCATCGAGGTCAGGTCGAACCCGGCCCGGCTCACCGCCTCGGCCGCCCCGAACTGCCCCAGCGCCCGCATCCCGTTGCTCGCCAGCGTGAGGAACGCGCCCAGGTCACCGGCGGTGCGCGGATGCGCCTCGCAGACCACGACCTCCAGGCCGGCCCGGTGCAGGGCCAGGGCGGCAGCGGTACCGGCGATACCACCGCCGGCGATCACAACTTGCGTCTTTTGTCCGGCCACGGCCCGCAGCCTACCCAGGGCGAGGGCTCTTGGCCGATCTCAGGCGGTCAGTTCGACCAGGCCGACGATGCTCAGGGCGAGGAAGTTGTTCACCAGGTGCACGATCACCGCAGGCCAGATCGAGCCGGAGCGGTGGAGGAGCAGGGCGCAGACCGCGCCGATGACGAAGGCGCCGGGCAGGACGTTGTTGACGCCGTGGGCCAGGGCGAACAGGGCGGAACTGGCGATCACCGAGATCCACAGGCCGTAGCGGGCCAGGGCGTTGGCCAGGACGCCGCGCCACAGCAGTTCCTCGGCGACCGGGGTGGCCACGGCGCCGAGCAGGAGCATGAGCAGCAGGACGGGGATGCTGCTGCCGGTGGCGGTCTGCAGGCCCTCCTGGGCGTTCGTCTCGTCGCCGGTGACGGTGCGGTAGAGCACCCCGACCACGATGTTGGCCATGAAGCAGGCCAGCCCGGCGGCCACGCCGATGCCCAGCCACCGGCGCGGGACCCGACGCACGCCGAAGACGGCCAGGTCACGGATGCGCAGGAAGTAGGCGGCGGCGAAGGGGCCCAGGCCGAGCAAGATCGACAGGGCCACGGCCACGAGGCCGAGCTGGACCGGGCGCTCGTCCGGCACGAGGCCGGCGGCGATGATGGTCAGGCCCAGGCAGGCGACGAAAGCTGCTGCTGCGACCGCGATCTCGGGCCAGCCGGGGCGCGGCTGAGCAGTGCTCGGGGCGTGGGTCTCGGGGGAGATCACGTCGGTCAACGGGGCACCCTCTCGCGCTACGGCTCAGCCGGTGGACAATCCGAAGTTAGGGGGATTGTCCACAATCGGCCACCGCGGGCGCGCAGACTAAGGGTCGATTCAGGGCAGGCTGGCGATGCAGGCGTCGGCCGCGGCCTCGTCGGTCGGGTACTGGATGTGGCAGGCGGAGATCTGGCTGCTCGGGTCGAGCGGGCCGTCCAGCTGGCGCCGGTCGGTGCCGGCCAGGAGCAGCATGGCCGTGACCACGCCGACGACCGTGGCGGCCATCAGGGCCAGCGTGAGGCCGAGCATGACCTTGCGGTCGCGGTCTTCCGGCAGCGGAGGACGGCGGCGCGGGGCCCAGCCTTCCAGGCTCTCGGCCAAGCGAATGCCTCCAACGATGACGCGCGGCCCCTGGTCGACGAGGTGGTCGTGGCCAACGGTCGGCTGTGCTGTGCCCCTCGGGCGGGCAGCTCCGGGGGATGTCCTCTGGGCCGGGTCGGCAGCCGCTCAGAACAGAGACATGTTGTCACCTTCGCGAGGGATGTGAAAGAGGAGTCCCGCGAACGGACGACTGCGGCGGCCTGGGTGCGTGGAGAAGCCCTGGTCGGGCGGCCGGTAACGATTCAGAAGACCGAGGCCCAGACCACCTCGTTGTCGCGGACGAACACGTTGACGCGCAGGTAGCTGAGATCGTCGGTACGGGCTCCGTGGCAGTCCCCGTCCTCGCCCAGCACCCGTACCTCGTTGCCGTGCTGCTTCAGGAACCGCCGCAGTTCGTTCAGCGACTGACCGGTCAGGTCCGGCCGGGTTCCCTTCGGATCGGCATAGAGTCGGGTGTCGTTGGCGCTGCAGGGCCAGTCCGCGAGGGCGGTCCGGGGCAGGTCGGCACCCTGGTCGGCCGGGCGTCGCTGGTCGTAGTTCGTCCAGTAATAGCGCCCGAGGGTGGTGCGTTCCGGTCCGGTTCCGCTCTCGAAGACCAGGTCACCGCCCTCGATGCGGGCCGAGTCGGCGGCTTCCAGCACCCTGAGGTTCGGCACATTGGCGCAGCCGATCCGGGTGGTGCCGCGCGGCGGGGTCCAGGTGAAGGTGCCCTCGGGATCGATGCGGTAGGTCCCGGTCGACTTGTTGCACCCGTCGCTCTCCTTCCAGGCCCCGTCGTCGGTGAACGTGATGCCGGCGTCCTGGAACGAGGAGTCGCTCCGGGTGGGGGTGAAGCCGGGGATCGCTGCTGGAGACCAGGTGCCGACGATGGCCCGTTGCATGGCCGAGGGGGTCGAAGGCGTCGGGGAGGGCGGCGGGGGTGCGGCGGCGGGTGCGTCGGCGCACGCACCGAGAACGAGAACGGCGGCGAGCGAGGGCCAGAGCCTCCTGAACGGCATGGGCAAGGGATAGCAGTTCGCGAGTCGCGCCGGGTCGGCTTGGGCGGATCCAGTGAGGTTCGGCCCCGTTCGTCCACGGGGCGAGGAGCCGATCACACCGGGCCGGAACCCTCCAGCAGGGCCAGTAGTCCAGCCTCGTCCCGGGCAGCAGTCTGCGGCCCCAACACCCCCAGCCTGCGCAGCCGCGACGTCACGGCCAGCACCCAGGGCCGCCGCAACCGGGCTCGTTCCAGCACCTCGTCGTCGTCGAGCAACTGCGCCGCCGTTCCCTGCTGAGCGGTGCCCCCGCTCAGCACCACGACCTCGTCCGACCAGGCCAGGGCCAGATCCACGTCGTGGGTGGCCATGATCAGCGTGGTGCCCTGAGCGTGCAGGCGGGCCAGGGCGTCGACGGCCTCGACACCGGCGGCGGGGTCCAGCCCGGCCGTCGGCTCATCGAGCACCAGCACGGCCGGGCGCATGGCCACCGCCCCGGCCATGGCCACGCGCTTGCGCTCGCCGAAGGACAGCTGATGGGTCGGCCGGTCGGCCAGGTGAGTGGCGGCCAGCAGGTGCAGCGCCTCGTCGCAGCGGGCCCGCACCTCGGCGTCGGGCAGGCCCTGGTTCACCGGCCCGAACGACACGTCCTCGCGCACCGAGGCGGAGAACAGCTGATCGTCCGGATCCTGGGTGATCAACTGCAGCCGGTGCCGGTGCTCGCGCAGGCCCGCCCGGGAGTGCCGCAGTTCGCTGCCGCCCACACTGATCCGCCCGGCGGTCGGCTTCAGCGCGCCGGAAAGGCAACGCAGCAGGGTGCTCTTGCCCGAACCGTTGGCGCCGAGCACGGCTGTGCGTGAGCCCGCGGCAATTTTCAGGTCCACCCCGGCCAGCACCGGCGGCCCACCGGTGTAGGCGAACTCCAGGCCGATCACTTCGGTGTTCACTGCGCCACCCCGAGCGAGACCGCCACCAGGGTCACGAGCCCGGCCAGGGTGCCACCGACGAACCAGATTGAGGACGTCTGCTGCTGGCCGACGGTTCGCATCACGCCCTCGAAACCTCTTCCGGCCAGGCCCGACTCCAGGCGCCGGGCCCGCTCGAAGGCGCGGGTCAGGGTGGCGGCGGCGAGGGTGGAGGCCGAGCGCAGAGCCGCGCGGCGGGAGGTGTACCCCAGCCGGGCGGTCTGCGCCGCACGCACCGCGCTCACCGACTCCAGCAGGACGAACAGCAGGCGGTAGATCAGGCCGGCCACATCCACCACGGCCTCCGGCACGCCCCGGCGCCGGGCCCAGGACAGCAGGTCGGTCATCGGGGTGGTGGCCGCCAGCAGCAGCACCGCGCAGGTGCCGGCCACCGCGTGGGCCAGGGTGGAGGCGGCTGCGGCCAGGGTCTCGGAGGTGACCGTGGGACCGAAACCCTCGCTGCGCCAGGTGATCGCGATGCTCAGCGTGCCCAGGACGATGAACGCGGCCGGGCCCGAGGCCGCCCGCACCAGCAGGTGCACCGGCACCCGGCCCGGCCCCA
Source organism: Kineosporia sp. NBRC 101677 (assembly GCF_030269265.1). Classification (NCBI taxonomy): domain Bacteria; kingdom Bacillati; phylum Actinomycetota; class Actinomycetes; order Kineosporiales; family Kineosporiaceae; genus Kineosporia; species Kineosporia sp. NBRC 101677. Next base: position 578,634 of record NZ_BSTA01000003.1, on the reverse strand, counting down.
GCATCAGGCCCAGCGCTGCCGCCGTGACCAGCGCCGAGGCGGGCCAGGGCGGCAGCACCAGGGCGCTGATCACCAGTCCCAGGCTGAGCAGCACCTTGTCGCCGGGGGAGTACTGCCGCCAGGGGCTGGCCCAGGCAGCGGTGTCGATGGCCGGAGCACTCACGATTCGGAGGAGACCTCGGCCCTGCGGCGGTTGCCGGAAAGCCGGCCGATGATGAACCCGAGAGTGCCCGCGCCGACCGCCGCCTGCAGGGCGAACAGGCCGGACTCGATCTCCCCGGAGGAGGGCTCGAACAGCGGGTTGAACCAGACGTCGTAGTCCGGGTTGATCTCCTCGACCTTGGTGGTGGCCGAGGAGTCGCTGCCGGCGTACGACTCGCCCTCGGGCTGCCCCTCGGTGTTCAGCCGGAGGGCCAGTGGGATGGCGAAGATCGCGAAGACGAGCAGCAGCAGGGCCACGTCGACGGCCCAGCGGCGCGGGGTGCGGGTGGCCATCAGGCACGCTCCTCGGCGGCGACGGTGGATTCCGGCAGGGCGCGCTGCAGGCCGAGCGAGCTCAGTTCGTCCGGGGCGATCCGGGCCAGCAGGCGGAACACCAGCACGCCCAGCAGTCCTTCGGCGATCGCCAGCGGGATCTGGGTGAGCGCGAAGATGCCCAGGAACTCGCCGATCGAGCCGAGAACACCGCCGGAGGGGTCGGGGTGGGCCAGACCGAGCTGGATCGAGGTGACCACGTAGGTGGACAGGTCCGACAGCGACAGCGCGGCGAAAACGCCGACGGAGAAGGAAAGTCCCAGCGTCGAGCAGGCCCGGTAGGCCCCGTACCCGACCCACGGACCAACGATCGCCATCGAGAACGCGTTGGCCCCGAGCGTCGTTAATCCGCCGTGAGCCAGCAGCAGAGCCTGGAACAACAGCACGATGGCGCCCAGCACGGCCATCACCGGTGGCCGGAACAGCACCGCCCCCAGACCGGTCCCGGTGGGGTGACTGGAACTGCCTGTCACGGAGGGGAGTTTGATGGCGGACAGGACGAAAGTGAAGGCCCCGGCCGCACCCAGCAGCAGGCGCGACTCCGGGCGTTCGCGCACCTCGCGGACCACACAGCGGGCGCCGTGCACGACGAACGGGGCGGCGGCCACCGTCCAGGCGGCGGCGTGGAGCGGGGGCAGGTACCCCTCAGCGATGTGCATGCAGCACCTCGCCCTGGCAGACGTGTCTCATCGGATCTCCTCGGGTCCTCGCCCTGGATCGGATGCGACGGCCGAAGTCTCCTGGCTTCCCGGATCGACGCTCGCCCCGGCCTTCCGGCCCGATGGAGGGCCGTGGCACGGCATGGGGGTCTGCTTCCCGGTGACAGTGGCGGGACCGCGCCGGATTCACACCGGCTTCCTTCACTGCCGTCGCGGTGAATGTGTAGTTGTGACTGGCTCGGGCATCATGCCATGGCTCGGGGCCTGAGCAGAATGCCTGCCCGGGATCGGGGCGCAGCACAACGGGCCCCCGGTCCGCCTGAGCAGACCGGGAGCCCGATGTGCGGTGCCGCGGTCAGCCCAGTGCCATGGCCGCCCGCACGCCGGACTCGTTGGCTGCTCCGCCGGCGCCCTCGGCGCTCACCCGCCCCGACTCCAGCACGTAGTAGCGGGCGCTGGCCTCCAGGGCGAAGCCGATGTGCTGCTCGACCAGCAGCACCGAGAGCCCGGAGGCGGCCAGCTGCACGATCGCGTCCTCGATCTCCCCGACCACCGAGGGCTGGATGCCTTCGGTGGGTTCGTCCAGCAGCATGATCTTCGGCCCGACGATCAGGGCCCGGGCGATTGCCAGCTGCTGGCGCTGCCCGCCCGAGAGCAGCCCGGCCCGGCGGGTGAGCAGACCGCGCAGCGCCGGGAACAGGTCGAGCGCCTCGTTCATCCGCGAGACGCCGGCCGCGCCCTGGCCGTCGGCCACCAGCTGCAGGTTCTCCCGGGCGCTGAGCTGGCCGAACGACTGCTGCCCCTGGGGCACGTAGGCCAGGCCGAGCCGGACCCGGCGGTGCGGCCTGGCCCGGGTGACGTCTTCACCGTTGAGCCGGATGGAGCCGGCCGAGACCGGCAGCAGGCCCACCGCCGCCCTCAGCAGGGTGGTCTTGCCGGCACCGTTGTGGCCCATGACGGCCACGATCTCGCCGGCCCCCACGGTCAGGCTCACCCCGTGCACGACGTCGGTCCGCCCGTAACCGACCTTCAGCCCATCGATCTCGAGCACTATCTCGCCTCCTCGGCCATCGAACCTGCAGAACCCCGCCCGTGCGAGCGGCTTCCGAGGTAGACCTCGATCACCCGCTCGTCGGCGGTCACCTCGCCCACCGAACCCTCGGCGAGCACCTTGCCCTGATGCATGACCGTCACCGACGAGGCGTAGGTGCGCATGAACTCCATGTCGTGCTCCACCACGATCACCGTGCGCTGCTGACCGATGCGCTGCAGCAGCAGGCCGGTCTCTTCCCGCTCGGCCTGGCTCATCCCGGCCACCGGCTCGTCCAGCAGCAGCACGTGCGCGTTCTGCACCAGCAGCATGCCGATCTCCAGCCACTGCTTCTGCCCGTGTGCCAGCACCCCGGCCGGCACCTGGGCCACCCGGGTCAGGCCGATCGTCTCCAAGGCGGCCTCGACCTCGGCCGGCACCGCTGAACGCTTACGCAGCAGTGTTTTCAGGCCGCGCCCGGATCCGGCGGCGATGTCCAGGTTCTGCAGAACGGTGAGCTCCTCGAACACGCTGGCGGTCTGGAACGTGCGCCCCACCCCGGCCCGGGCGATCCGGTGCGAGCTCTTGCCCAGCAGCTCGACCCCACCGAAGCGGACCGAGCCGGTTGCCGGCGCAAGCCCGGTGACGGCGTCCACCATCGTGGTCTTGCCCGCGCCGTTCGGGCCGATCAGGAAGCGCAGGTCGCCGCTGGTGACGGTGAGGTCGACCCCGTCCACGGCGACGAATCCGTCGAACACCACCCGCAGGCCGCGGATCTCGAGGTAGTCGCGCTTGAAGTCTTCTGCCGGTGCGGCCAGGACGTTGTCGAGGGCTTCGACATCGACGTGCACGCTTTCGGACGTCTCAGGCGGGTTTTCGCTCATCGCTCACCTACCGGCACTTCCGTAGCAGGAATCAAGGAACCGGTCTGCTCCTTGCGGCGTTTTGGCAGGGACAGTGAGGCCAGGCCGTTGGGCAGGAAGGCGACCACGACGATGAAGAGGGCGCCCAGGAAGTACGTCCAGATCGACGGGAAGCGCTCGGACAGGCTGGTCTCGGCCCAGGAGACGGCGATCGAGCCGAGCACCGGGCCCAGCAGGGTGGCGCGCCCACCGATGGCCACACCGATCAGCAGTGAGATGGAGGGCACCACGCCCACGTCGGCGGGGGAGATGATGCCCACCACGGGAGTGAACAGCGCGCCGCCGACGGCTGCGAAACCGGCGGCCAGGGCGTAGGCCCCGGCCTTGACCAGGGCCGGGTCGTAGCCCAGGAAACGCACCCGGTTCTCCTGGTCGCGCACCGCCACCAGCAGTTCGCCGTAGCGGGAGTTCATCAGCAACCGCACCGCGGCGACCATGGCCAGCAGCACCCCGGCGCAGATGTAGTACAGCGTCTGCTTGTTCAGCGGGTCGGCCAGGTCGTAGCCGAAGAACGAGCGGAAACCGTTGAGCCCGTTGGTTCCTCCGGTGACCGTCTGCTGGCCGATCAGCAGCAGCGCGAAGGCCGCGGCCAGGGCCTGGGAGAGGATGGCGAAGTAGGCCCCGCGCACCCGCCGGGCGAACACGGCGTAGCCCAGCACCAGGGCCAGCCCGGCGGGCAGGACCAGGATGGCCAGCAGCGTGACCACCGGGCTGCGCATCGGCTCCCACCAGCCCGGCAGCACCCCGTCGCCGTACAGCAGCATGAAGTCGGGCACCCCGTCCGGCCCGGCGTCGGCGAGTTTCATGTGCATGGCCATGAGATAGCCGCCCAGCCCGAAGAACACGCCCTGGCCCAGCACCAGCATGCCGCCTCGGCCCCAGGCGAAGCCGATACCGACCGCAACCATGGCCAGACAGAGGAACTTCGCCAGCAGATTGAGCCGGAAGTCCGACAATGTGGCCGGAGCGAGCACGAACAGGGCGACCGCGGCCAGGGCGAAACCGCCCCAGGTCCTCAGCGCCGGGCTGATGGTAGGGCTCATGCCAGGCTCCTCGTACGCAGCGCCACCAGACCCTGGGGGCGGACCTGCAGGAAGGCGATGATCGCGACCAGCAGCAGCACCTTGGCCAGGCTGGCGGTGGTGGAGTACTCGAAGGTCGCCTGCACCACGCCCAACGAGAAGGCCGCGATGACGGCGCCTTTGAGCTGGCCTATACCACCCACGACGACCACAAGGAAGGCGTCCACAATGTAGTTCGTGCCCAGCGTCGGGCCGATCGAGCCGAGCAGCGACAGTGCAACCCCGGCGATCCCGGCCAGCCCCGAACCCAGGAAGAACGTGATGCGGTCGGCCGAACCGGTGTTCACTCCGGAGGCCTCGGCCAGGTCGCGGTTCTGCACCGTGGCCCGGATCCGCCGGCCCAGCGGGGTCATCCGCAGCGCCAGGGCGAGCAGGGCCACCGAGACCACGGCCAGCACCAGGATGAACAGGCGGGTCTTGGGCAGGTCGGTACCGAACACCGAGACCGCGCCCTGCAGCCAGGAGGGCGCGCGAACGTCCACGTTGGGCGCGCCGAACACGTCGCGGGCCAGTTGCTGCAGCACCAGCGCCACGCCGAACGTGACCAGCAGGGTGTCCAAAGGACGACTGTGCATGCGCCGCAGCAGAGTTGCCTCCAGCAGCAGACCGAGCAGACCGCCGACCAGGAAGCCCAGCGGCAGGGCGATCAGCAGCGAGAGCCCGGCGTTCGAGACGACGTGCTGGACCACGAAGGCGGTGTAGGCGCCGGCCATCATGAACTCGCCGTGAGCCATGTTGATCACGCCCATCTGCCCGAAGGTCAGGGCCAGGCCGAGCGCGACCAGCAGCAGCACCGAGCCCAGGCTGACCCCGGCGAAGAGCTGGGAGAACAGAGCGTCCATGACTGCCTTTCCGGGTAGGGGCCCGGCCGGGGAAACCCGGCCGGGCGGCACGTCTCAGGAAAGGCCGGCGGCCCAGTCGTAGCCCTTCAGGTAGGGGTCGGGCTCGATCGCCCCGTCCGACTCCCAGACCGGGTAGATCAGGCCGTCCTGGTCGATCCGGCCGATGTAGGCGGTCTTGGCGATGTGGTGGTTCTCGCCGTTCACCGTGACCGTGCCCTCGGGCGCCTCGAAGGTGACGCCGTCGGCGGCCTTCTGCACGGCTGCCACGTCGAACGACTTCGCCTTCTCGACCATCGCCTTCCACAGGTACAGCGAGGTGTAGGCGGCCTCCATCGGGTCGGAGGTGGGGCGGTCGGCGCCGTACTCGGTCTTGAACGCCTCGACGAACGTCTCGTTCTCGGCGGACTCGACGGTCTGGTAGTAGTTCCAGGCGGTGAGCTGGCCCTCGATGTTCTCCACCCCGATCCCGCCGACCTCCTCCTCGGCGATCGACACCGAGACCACGGGAGTACTGGCCGCCTTCAGGCCGACGTTGCGGTACTCCTTGAAGAAGGCCACGTTCGAGTCGCCGTTGAGGGTGTTGAACACCGCGTCGGCGCCTGAGGCCCTGAGTTTGTTGACGATGGTGGAGAAGTCGGTGTGCCCCAGCGGTGCGTACTCCTCGCCGACGATCTCGATGTCGTTGGCCCCGGCGTAGGCGTTGATGATCTTGTTGGCGGTGCGGGGGAAGACGTAGTCGGAGCCGACCAGGAAGACCTTCTTCTTGCCCTCCTCCTTCAGGTAGTCCATGCCCGGGATGATCTGCTGGTTGGTGGTGGCCCCGGTGTAGAAGATGTTCTTCGAGGCCTCCAGCCCCTCGTACTGCACCGGGTAGAACAGCAGCGAGTCACGCGACTCGAACACCGGCAGCATCGCCTTGCGGGAAGACGAGGTCCAGCCCCCGAAAACCGCTGCCACACAGTCGGACGAGATCAGCTTCTCGGCCTTCTCGGCGAACACGGTCGGCTCGGACGCCCCGTCCTCGGCGACGATCTGCAGCTGCTTGCCCAGCACCCCGCCGTCGGCGTTGATCTCCTTCGCGGCCAGGTCGAGGGAGTCGCGCACGGTCTGCTCCGAGATCGCCATCGTGCCCGACAGCGAGTTCAGGAAGCCGATCTTCACCGCGCTGCCGGAGGTGTCGACGCAGCTCTCCACCGCGGCCGCGGACCCGGCCCCCTCCTCCCCGGCCTTCGCCCCGCAGGCGCTGAGGGCGAGGGCGGTGGCCAGCGCGATCGTGACCGCGCGCCGGGGTGACGACTTCAGAATATGCGGCAAGGGCGTGCCTTTCGTGGGAACTGGCTGGTGACCGGGGCAGTACGGGCCTGGATCCAGACAGGAACCTACGAGCGCACCATTTCACCCAGAGCGTCCAAATGGTGCCGGTAAGTTACGGGGAAGGAGGGATTGTTGCTCTCAGATTTCCGGAAATGACCGGTCGATGGTGGCCAATGCATCGCCGGTCGCGTGCTCGTGTCGCATGGGTCGAAGATTTGCCGTAGATGTGGCCGCCCCCGGTTATATTTGCCGGTCTTCAGTCACATGTGCGGTCAGATTTGCGGCGGCTCGAAATCATTGGCCGGCCGCAGATGCTCGCTCAGGCGCTGGCCTGAGGGCGGCTGGGGTGCCCGTGGCCGGGTGGCGGCGTACCAGCCAGCGAACAGCAGCACGATCAGCGTCACGTCGACCGCGTCGCCGGCGTAGTACATGAGCTGGGCCCCGGCCCGGGCGTCGGCGGCCGTCACTTCCTCGGGCGGGAAAGCGTAGAGCTGTTTGGCCAGGATCGAGTGGGCGGCCATGAAGGCGACCAGAGCTGCCGAGCGCACACCAATGGACGATCGGTGAGGGTTCGGGTCCCGGCCCACCAGGGCGGCGGTGAACAGGTAGCCGGCCAGCAGCACGTGCAGGTGCACCAGGCCGTAGACCAGTTCTGAGCGGTGCATGAGGGAGTAGAGCTCGGTGCCGTACAGCAGCCACAGGCCGCCGCCGTTGAGGGCGGCCGCGGTCACCGGGTGGAGGAGCAGGCGCAGGGGAGAGGTCTGCAGGAGGTGCGACAGGCTGCGGGCGGGGCGCAGGGGTAGGGCGCGCAGGAGCAGGGTGATGGGCCGGGCGAGAACCAGCAGCAGCGGGGCGAGCATGCCCAGCAGCAGGTGGGTGAGCATGTGCCGGGTGAAGGTGTGGTCGGCCGGGCCGATCACGGTGGCGGCACAGCAGGCCAGGCCGGCGTACCAGAGCACGGTGCGGTGCAGAGGCCAGGAGCCGCGATGGCGGGAGAACCAGAGTGCTTCCGCGTAGCCCACGGCCAGCACCAGCAGCAGGGCGATGGCCAGGATCTCGTACCAGCCGCCCGCCCCGGCCTGGATCTGTTCGCTCTGGTGGTGCACCGTCAGTCGGCCCGGGCGGTGCGGTACAGCAGGAACAGGCCGGCCAGCAGGGCGATCACGGCGCCGCCGATCCAGGCCCCGTCGTAGGGCAGAAGGTCCACGCCGTAACGGATCTCGTGGATACCCAGGATCTTGTGGTTGACCACGCCGTCGAGCAGCTGGAAGAAGCCCACGCCGGTGAGCACGGCGGCGGCCCAGCGCGGCCAGTGCACCTCACCCCGGCGGCGCACGTCGGCCAGCAGGAACAGGCCCCACACGGTGATGAACCAGGAGAAGGCGTGGAAGAAGCCGTCGGTGGTGATCGCCACCCGTGGGGTGGACAGGTCGTAGAAGTGGTGCCACTGAAGCCCGAGGTGAAAGATGAAGAGGTCGATCACGGCGGCCGCGATGCCGCAGCCGAAGAGCAACCCCGACAGCACCTCCCGGCGTCGTAGGTTCTCCCGTTCGCTCACCCTCGCACCGTATGGGCACCTCCTCGCGCCCGCCCGGTCACTTGCCCCCGACGTCCCCGATCGCTTCCAGCAGACGCTGGTAGGTCTGCTCGATCTCGCCCTCGACGGTAAGCACCTGCCGGGTGGCGGGCCGGGCCGCGACCACCGTCAGCAGCCGTTCGTACATCGGGCGCAGCTCGTCGGTGCCGCCCGAACGCTCCAGCAGGGCAGCCGCGTCCCGGTGTTCCTGAGTCTCGGGCGCCTTGGCGCGCCGGGAGTATCGGTCGAGTACATCGTCCATAGTCGAAATCAAGGCGACCTCGACGAAAGGGAAGCCGACCTCCTGAGCCAGGGCCTCCAACTGCAGGACGAAGTCGATGCGCCCGAGGAACTGCGGCACCAGCACGTCGTGCCCGTCTTGCAGGTGCACCCGGGCCATGGCCAGGGCCAGCTTCCGGGCGGCCAGCCCGGACTCGTGCGGTTGCTCCAGCCAGGCGCCGAGCAGGCCGCGTACGGTGTCGATGTCCAGGGCCAGTGTGAGCGGATGCCGCTGGGCGAAGATCTTGGCGAGGGTGGACTTCCCGCTGCCGGGAGCGCCGTTGAGCAGGATCAGCCGGGACACTGCGACAGGCTAGTACCGTTGGCTGGGCCGCACGGGTGAAACCGCCCGGCCAGCCGGGCCGAAGGTCAATCGGGCCAGGCTCCGGCCGATACCCCGTTTGCGCCAGGTGGGCGTGAGCGGCAGGAGGGCGAAGGGTGTGAGCGCACTGCGGCAGTGGTTCTCACCCGCCGGGCCGTCGTCCGGTGCGGCCGTGCTGCGCAGCCTGGCGTTCGCGGCGGTCTACGCCTTCGCCGTGTTCCTGGGACGCCTGACCGTGCTGGAAGGCACCAGCATCAGCCTGGTCTGGCCGGCCGCGGGAGTGGCCGCGCTGTGGCTGGCTGCCCAGCGGGGCACCGGGACCTGGTCCTTGGACCATGCCCTGGTGGGCGCGCTGACGTTCGTCATCACGGCGGGGATGGGGGCGCCGGCCCTGCTGGCCCTGTGCTTCGGGGTGGCCAACGTGGTGCAGGTCGCCGTGTTGCAGTACTTGTTGCACCGATGGCATCCCAGCCTCTGGGGTGCCGGTGGCGACCAGCCGCTGACCGGGACCCAGCAACTGTCGGGAGTCCTGCTGGCCACGGTACTGGCGACTGCTTCCGGAGCTGTGCTGGGGCCGCTCGCGGTGGGAATGGTCACCGGCGAGTGGTCGCCGGTGAGCGTGGTGGTGTGGATGGTCCGCAACACCGCCTGCATCCTGCTGATCCTCGGGCTCGGCCTGCGGGTGGGATACCTGCTCACCCGGCCGCGCCGGGGCGAGGAGGAGGTGGGCCTCGGGCAGCCCAGCCCGGCCGTCCTGCTGCCCCTCATGCGGCTGGACGGCGCGCGCCGGGTCGAGCTGGCGGCCCTCGTGGTGGTCTCGGTCACGGCCTATCTGCTGGTGTTCGTGCTGCTGCCCCAGTTGCCGGTGGCCTATCCCCTGATCGCGCTGACGGTCTGGGCGGCGTTGCGGTTCGACACGACGATCGTGGTCATGCACGACTTCCTGGCCGGGACCGCTGCGGTGGTGTTCACCCTGGCCGGGCACGGCCCCTTCACCTCGGTGGACGACGTCGGCACCCGGGCCCTGATCGTGCAGGCGTTCGTGGCTCTGGTGGCCCTGGTCGGGATGGCCCTGGCGCTGGGCCGGGACGAGCGCGAGGTGCTGCTGGGGGAGGTACGTCGCCGCGCGCAGGAGGCGGCCGAACGGGCCGAGCAGGTGGAGATCCTGGCCCGCCTGTCGCGGCAGCTGTACACCTCCGACGACGTGCGTACCGACATCTGTGTGGCGGCCCGGCAGATCACCGGCGCGGACATGGCCTACCTGCTGGAGCCGACCGGCGCGGGTGACCTGGCCTCCACCGCGGCCTCCTCGGCAGCCCTGGGCGCCCAGGTTCCCCCGGTGGGTTTCAGCCTGACCAACGGCGAGCCTTCCCTGACGGTCAAGGCCTTCCATGGGCGGGAACTGGTGTTCATCGGCGACATGGGCGCGCGTTCGGACGCCTCCCTGCGGGTGGTCGAAGGGCTGCGGGTGGGAGCCGCGGCCTGGCAGCCCGTGCACACCCACGCCGAACAGGCCATCGCCGTCCTGGCCCTGGCCTGGCACCACCCGGTGCGCTCGCTGCCCGCGCAGGTCTCGCCGATGCTGCAGACGCTGGCCGGGGAGGCGGCGATCGCGATCGAGCGGGGTGACCTGCTGGTCCGGCTGGCCACCGCGGCCAAGCAGGACGCCCTGACCGGCCTGCCCAACCGGCTGCGCTGGGACGAGGCCGCCACCGAGGAGGTCGCCCGCGCCGAGCGTCACGGGCTGCCCCTGACGTTCGCCCTGATCGACCTGGACCACTTCAAGCGCTACAACGACAGCCGGGGGCATCTGGCCGGCGACGCGCTGCTGCGTGACTTCGCCGAGGCCGCCCGCCAGCACATGCGCGTGGTGGACACGCTGGCCCGCTGGGGCGGGGAGGAGTTCGCGATGGCTCTGCCCGGCTGCACCGCGCAGGAGGCGGCGGTGGTGGCCGACCGGGTGCGGGCCTCGGTGCCCCGGGCCCAGACCTGCACGATCGGGATCGCCCAGTGGCAGCCCGGCCAGAATGCCCAGGACGTGCTGAACGCCGCCGACGCGGCCCTGTACCGGGGCAAGCGGGCCGGGCGGAACACCACGGTGCTCGGCTCTCTGTCAGGCTGAAAGTTGCTGTTTCAGCGCAGGTCCCAGACGGCGACGCCGCCCTGCTGGGTGGGTGGTCGGCCCAGCAGGTAGGTCACCACCTGCTTGAGCGCCTCGTGGTTGTTGTCCGGGCCGAGCACGATGAGTTCGCTCTGCCAGGCCTGCAGGTCCTTCTGGGCCTGGGCCCGGGTGGCCTCGTCGAGCGCCGGGATCTGGCCGGAGCGCTGCACTTCGAGCAGCATCCGGCCGGTGGGCAGCGGCTGGGCGCCGCTGATGCGCGCTTCGCCCCGCTCGTTGGGGCCGAGGAAGTAGCCGCCGGGCATCTGGAAGCGGTAGTCGGCGGCCGACTGCCAGTACATGGTCTGCGCGGCCCCGGCCCACGGGTATGGCAACAAAAGGACGTTTGTGCCCTTGGGTAGCTGGGTGGCGGCGGTGGTGAAGTACGCCGGCACCTGCGGGGCGTCGACCGTGGTGACCTTGGCCGGCAGCAGCGGCAGCAGGCACAGCACCGCGGCGGTGATCGCGGCGAAGGGGTAGCCGACCCGGCGGAGTTCGTGCACGGCCAGCGCCAGCAGGGCCGCGGCGAAGAGCACCGTCAGCAGGCCGAACCGGCTGGCCAGGGAGGCCTCGGTGACCGGCAGCTTCTGCAGTATCCAGTACGGCCCGCGGACATCGGTCTGCAGACCGTCGACCCAGATCTTGGCCCCCAACGAGAGCACCCCCGAGACCAGCAGCCCCACCGCCGCGCAGCAGATGGCCAGGTTGCGGCGGCCCAGCACCAGCGCTGCCGCCCCGGTGATGATCAGCGGCCAGCCCAGGAAGGCCAGGTGCTCCTCGATGCCCCCGGGGAACTTGGACGACTGCTCGGCGGCCGCCTCCGAATGCAGCAGCAGGCCGCTGGTCTGGGTGGTGAACCCGAGCAGGTCGGCGGCGTAGTAGTCGAGCAGGAACGGGCTGCCGTGATGCTTCATCGGGCCCAGGAACTGCAGGTACAGCGGGTAGGCGGCGACCGGCAGGAACACCGCGAAGGCCACCCCCAGGTTGCGCAGCAGGCGCCCGAAACCGGCCCGCGTCTCGCGCGGCCGGCCCACGGCGGCCACCAGAGCCACCAGCAGCGCCCCGAACCCGGCCTGGAAGAGCACCTCTTCACCGGTGAAGACCTGCAGCAGCGCCACCAGCCCGAGCCACACCCCGGGCCGGGAGACGGTCGGCTCGGCCCGCCAGGCCTGCACGCTGAGCCCGATCAGCACCGGCAGGGTGGCCGCCAGCGACATGGTGATGTGCCCGACCAGCGAGTTCACGACGGCCGGGCTGATCGCGAAGCAGACCGCCCCGATCGCCGCCGGCCCGGCGGGCAGCCCCAGGGCCCGGCGCAGCGCCCAGTAACCGCCGGCGAAGCACAGCGGCACGGCCAGCAGGTTCAGCAGGTTCAGGGTGACCAGCGGCCCGGCCAGCCAGGTGACCGGGAACAGCAGCACCGCCGGCAGCAGCAGGGTGGTGTTGTTCATCGCGCTGACCCCGGTGGGCCAGTTCATGTCCCGGGTGAAGAACGGGCTCTCGCCCTGGCTGATCGCGTGCGGCGTGTGCCCGAGCCACCAGGTGTAGTGGAAGGCGTCGGCGGTGTTGGGGGCGATGATCCGCCCGCCGGGCGCCTCCCACAGCCCGGACGTGGCCCGCACCCCGAACGCGAGCGCGACCAGGGCCAGCGTCACGAGCAGCGCGTTGACGGCGTCGGGCAGCGCCTGATCGCTGCCGGACTCAGGGCCGGTGCGGCGGGCGGTCGGTACAGCGATCAAGACGGCTTCCGTTCGCGGAGGGCAGGTCGGACCGTACGGGCAACCGGCCGCCTTGTCAGGTAGGAGACACGCGTTGTCAGTGCGAGCCATCCAGTATGGGTGAAATGGCCTGTTCGCCGCAGGAGTTGTCGCGCTCTCCTCCCTGAGTACTCCTCCCTGGCGACGATGTGCCCGCCCGGCCCGCCGCAGCACGATCGCAGGGTGGATCTCTGCCGAAGGAGCACCTGATGATCGTGCGAAGTCTGACCACGCTCGCGCTGGCCGCCGGCCTGGTGCTGGCGGCCGGCCCGGCCACGGCCGCAACGAGCCAGGAGTACGCGATCGACTGGAAGCCGTGTGTCAAGGACAAGAACGCCGAGTGCGGCACGCTGGAACTACCGGTGAACTGGAAAAAGCCCAACGGCGAGAAGTTCTCGCTGGCGGTGGCCCGCCGCAGCGCCACCGACCCGCAGCAGCGTGTGGGCACGCTGGTGTTCGGCCCGGGTGGGCCGGGGGATTCCGGGGTGGAGCGGGTCGTCACCGGCATGAGCCGGTTCAGCACCGAACTGCAGAAGCGTTTCGACATCGTGAGTTTCGACCCGCGCGGGGTGGGCGGCAGCAGCCCGGTGCGCTGCTCCACCAGCCTGCTCGGGCAGCAGCCGTCGCCGGTGATACGCAGCAAGGCCGACTTCCGGGCCACGATCAGCTTCAACCGCAAACTGGCGGCGGACTGCCGGGAGCACACCGGCCCGGTCTACGAGCACCTGGACACCCTGAGCACCGTGCACGACCTGGACGCGCTGCGGAAGGCACTGGGTGAGGCGAAGCTGACCTTCCACGGCAGCTCCTACGGCACGTTGCTGGGGCAGCAGTACGCCGAGCAGTACCCGCGGCGGGTGCGGGCCCTGGTGCTGGAGAGCGTGGTCGACCACAGCCTCGGCACCAGCGCGTTCATGCAGGCCCAGGCCGTCACCGAGCAGGAGGCGTTCGAGCAGTTCGTGGCCTGGTGCGGCCGCACCGCGAGCTGCGCCCTGCACGGGCAGGACGTGAAGGCGTTGTGGGAGCGGCTGCTGGCCCGGGCGGATGCGGGGGAGCTGCCGGGGCTGAACGCCTTCACCCTCACCGTGCGCGCCCAGAAGGCGTTCTACGATCCGGACTGGGCCGAGTTCGCCGAGTTCCTGGCCCAGCTGCCGACAGTCGCCGCTTCGAAGCAGTCGCAGCAGGCTACTTCGGCCTACCCGATGGCGGCGTTCTGCGACGACTGGTCGTTGCCGGTGCGCAACTACGCCGCCTACGAGAAGCTGCAGCGGCGCATTACCGAGCTGGCGCCCCAGATGCGTTACCCGCGTTCGCTGCTGGCCATCTCCACCTGCCTGGGATCACCGCAGAAGGTCAGCAACCCGCAGCACGTCCCGCAGATTCACGGCGCCCCGACCATCCTGCTCACCAACGCCCGCTACGACCCGGCCAGCGGCTACAACTGGGCCACGAACGTCGCCCGGCAGCTGGGCAAGCAGGCTGTGCTGCTGACCTACGACGGCTGGGGCCACGGCACGTACAACAGCAGCCCGTGCGCGCAGCAGGCGATCGACGACTACCTGATCAACCTTGTTGTGCCCGCACCGGACACGCACTGCCCAGCTCTGGAACCGGCCGGCTAGGCGAGTCAGGAGGCAGGTACGAAGTCGGCCGCGTGGCAGTTCAGCTGCTGCGCGGCCGCGCGGGTGCGGCGGCGCTCGAGCAGCTCCACGGCCACCGCGTGCAGGCCGATCGCCGCCCAGGCCAGGTTGGACGCGGCGCTGGGCCAGGCGCCGTACAGGCCGCTGCCGATCGCGCCGGCCACACCACCCAGGCCGTTCAGGAGGGAGTACCGCAGAGACGTGGAGCTCCAACGCCCCCGGCTCAGGAGGACGTAGGCGCCGATCGTGCCGATCGTGCCCAGCCAGCCGAGCAATGCCGCCATTTCAGCAGCCCTTTCACACGTGGGGGAGAGACCGGACCGCCGGCCCCGCGGATGACTATGAGGCACGGCGGACTTCAGCACAATTGCAATTCACTGCATCGGCCGTTTAGCGTTTCTGAACATGCGGATCGATCCCCGGCGCCTGCGTTTCCTGCTCGCCATCGCCCGGGAGGGCGGGGTGCTGGCGGCCGCCGACGAGTTGGGTGTCACGCCGTCGGCCGTTTCCCAGCAGTTGGCCCGGCTTGAGTCCGAAACCGGTTGCGCGCTGGTGACGCGCACCACTCACGGGGTGGTGCTGACCGAGGCCGGGCAGGCCCTGGTGGAGGCCGCCGAGGAGATCGAGCGGGCGCTGAACCTGGTGCGGGCCAAGCTGATGGCCGACGAGATCGACCCGGTCGGAACGGTACGGATCGGCATCTTCCAGACCTTCCTGCGCGTGGTCCTGGCCCCGCACCTGCCCGAGTGGAAGCGCCGCCACCCCCGGCTGCGGTTCGAGGTCTACGAGGACGACCAGGAGGAACTGCTGCGGATGCTCCGCTCGGGCGACCTGGACATGGTCACCCTGGAGTTCGACGCCCAGCAGGCCTCGCCCCGCCTGCCCCGGAACATGACCGAGACCCCGCTGCTGGACGAACCCTGGCGCCTGGTCGTCCCGGCCAGCGCGGCCCAGGTGGACGCCTTCGACCACGCCCGCCAGCACCTGCCCTGGCTGGGCCTGGTCTCCGGGGCGGCCGGGTTCGAGGCCACCCACCGGGTCCGCCGCGCCCTGAACATCTCCACCCCCACGGTGCACACCTACCAGGACATCCAGACCGCGCTCGCCCTGGTCGGGGCGGGGGAGGGGATGGCCCTGGTGCCCTCGCTGGCGCTGATCGACGCCACCTACCCGAACATCAGCCCGCTGGAGGTGCCCGGCCTGGGCACCCGCCGGATCGTGCTGCGCCGCTACGAGGGCCGCGGGGTGCCCGAGGCGGTCGACGTCGCCGCGTCCCTGGTGCGCGAGGCGGCCGCCGAGGTCAGCCTGGGCGAGGCCGTGGGGTGAGACGTGGGCTGAGACACGACTGAGCCATATCTCGCACCTTGCCGATCGTCGCGGAATCTCAGCCGACCTGTGGTACCTCCGGAGTATGCCTTCCGAGCCCTCCTCCGATGTCGTCGCCGATGCTGTGGCTGATGCTGCAGCCGGTGCTGTGGCCGAGGAACAGCACGTCCTCGACACCGCCCTGGCCCGACAGGCCGAGATCCTCCAGCAGATCAGGGCCGAGATCGCGGGCGCGGCCCAGGACCGTACGGAGGCCGTCCGGGTCCGAGCCCTCCAGCAGCGCCACCGGGAGATCGAACGGGCCCACGACGGCCTGATCTTCGGACGTCTGGACGCCCTGGACGGCACCGCCCGGCACATCGGCCGGCTGGGCGTGCGGGAGGTCGACGAGGACGCCGAGCCGTTGGTGCTGGACTGGCGGGCTCCGGCGGCCCGGCCGTTCTACACCGCCACCCCGCTCGACCCGCAGGGCCAGGCCCGGCGCCGGCACGTACGCACCTCCGGCACAACAGTTCTGGACGTGAACGACGAGCCGCTGCACGGCGGCGCCCAGACCGATCTGGTCGGTGAGGGCGCGCTGCTGGCCGCCCTGGACCGGCGCCGCACCGGGCAGATGACCACCGCGATCGCCACCCTGCAGCGCGAGCAGGACGACATCATCCGCGCCGACGCTGCCGGGCCGCTGATCGTTCAGGGCGGCCCGGGCACCGGTAAGACGGTCGTGGCGCTGCACCGGGTGGCCTACCTGCTGTTCACCCACGCCCAGATGAGTGAACAGGCGGTGCTGGTGCTCGGACCGTCGCCGCGCTTCCTCGACTACATCGCCCAGGTGCTGCCCGCACTGGGAGAGACGGCCGTGGTCTCGGCGACCTGCGACACCCTGATTCCGGGGGTGTCCGTCACCCGCGCGGAGTCACGGGTGGTCTCAGAAATCAAAGGACGAGGGGTGTGGCAGTCGGTCTTGGAAGCGCGCGTTGCGTCGTTGCGGCCTTCGGAGCGGGAACTGACGATCCGTTGGGAGGGCGAGGAATACCAGCTCAGCCCGGGCCAGATCGCCCAGGCGCTGAGGGCTTCGGCGCCGGGCCGCTCGTATCACGCTGGCCGGGCAGTGTTCACCGAGCATTTGCACCGGCTGCTGACCGACGCCGTGGTGGAACGGCGCGAGGCGATCATGGCCGGGATGGAAGAGGGTTTCGAGGACATCCTGGCCGGAGTGGACAAGAGCGGCGCCGAGCAGGACGTCGGCCCGGTCACCCGGGCCTCCAGCCAGGACGTGGACGGCATGCTGTCGGAGGAGGAGGTCGAGGATCTGCGCGACCGGATCTCGGCCAGCCCGCTCGTGGCCGCCGCGGTCACCGGCTGGTGGCCCTCGCTCGATCCCGGTCAGGTACTGCAAGAACTGCTTGAAGACGCTTCTGGGCTCGCGTTTCTGTCGGATCAGGAGGCCGAGCTGGTCGCCGGGGAACCCCGGGGGTGGGCCTCCAGCGACATCCCTCTGCTCGACGCCGTGGCCGATCTGCTCGGCGAGATCCAGATCAGCCAGATCGAGGGCGAGTTCGTGGCCGACCGCGCGCGCCGCCACCGCGGCTGGGTCTACGGGCACGTGGTGGTCGACGAGGCCCAGGAACTGTCCGAGATGCAGTGGCAGATGGTGGTGCGCCGGTGCCCCACCCGCTCGATCACCGCGGTCGGCGACATCGACCAGGCCGAGGCCTCACACCGGCACACCACCTGGGCCCAGGCCGTGCACGGCGCCTTCGGCGACCGCTGGACCGCGGCCGAGCTGACCATCTGCTACCGGACTCCGCGCGAGGTCATGGAACTTACGGCGCCGATCCTGCGTAAGGCGGGCAGCCACAACGACCCGCCCCGCGCCGTCCGTTCCTCCGGCGTCGCTCCCTGGCAGCAAACTGTCGACGCCGAAAACCTGCCCGCTGCCGTCAAGACCGCTGTGCTGGAGCTGCAAGGCCGCTGGGCCGGCGGCACCGTAGGTGTCGTAGCCCCCACCAACCGCCTCGGCGAGCTCGCCGCCGCAGGCTTGGAAAACGTCCCCTGTTTGAGTGCGCCGCAGGCAAAGGGCCTGGAGTGGGACGCTGCGCTGGTGGTCGACCCCGACGGTATCGCCGCCGAACCGCGGGGCTGGAACGGGCTGTACGTGGCGCTGACCCGGTGCACCCAGGAGCTCGGTCAGCTGGTGGTCAGCTGATCTCCGGATGACCGAAAAGCCCGGGCAGGCCGCCACTGTGCAGCAACACCACCCGCTGCCCGGGTTGAATGCTTCCGTCGGTCACGGCCGCGATCAGCCCGGCCGCCGCCCGCCCGGTGTACACCGGATCCAGCACCACCGCTTCGGTTCGGGCCGCCAGTGACAGGGCTTCGCGCGCGGCCGGGGTGAAAGACGGATAGCCCGAACCGATCTGGTCGCCGCGAATCTGCAGGGTGGCCGGCTCCGGCAGCATCGACTGGACCGCGGTCTCGAGGTCGGGCAAGGCGCCCACATCGATCCCGAGCACCCGCTGCGCGCCCAGCGCCTGCACCAGACCGGCCATCGTCCCGCCCGAACCGGCCGCCGTGACAACCAGATCCAGGTCCGGCAGCTGCTGCAGCAGTTCCTCACCGGCGCTGACATAGCCCTGCGCGCCAATGGTGTTGGAACCTCCCAAAGGGATCACCATCGCCCGCGGACCCCGCTGCTCGGCCTCAGCGGCCACCCGCTCGTTCAGGTCGCCGTCTCCGGACCAGACGATCTCGGCGCCGAAAAGCTCGTCGAGAATGAGGTTCCCGGTCGAGTGCTCGGGTTCGTGGCCGCGCAGCACCAGCACCGCGCTCAGCCCGGCCCGGGCCGCCGCAGCCGCCGTCAGCCGGGCGTGGTTGCTCTGCGCGGCCCCGCTGGTGATCACCGTGTCCGCGCCCCGTTCGAGGGCCTCGCCGATCAGGTGCTCCAGCTTGCGCACCTTGTTCCCGCCGCCACCCAGACCGCTCAGGTCGTCGCGCTTGAGCCACAGGTCGTCGGCCCCGAGCCCGAGGGCCGCGGCCAGGCGCGGCATGGGCTCCAGGGGAGTGGGCCACTGGCCCAGGCTGAACCTCATACCGGCCAGCCTGCCAGATCCTCACCGACCGGCATTTCCCCGGCCCCGCCGGTCGGCTGCCTGAGCATTCTGCGGCCGGGCGGGCCTGTCTCGCGTCAGAATGCTCAACCGCAAGATCAGATGTTGCCCGAACGGGAACGGGGCCGGATTCTTCGAATCATGACAACCGTTGCTGCCGCCCCAGCCCGCCCGGCCCTGCGCTCGGTGCTGTCCGCAGTGCCGGCCTACCGCCCGGGCCGCCGGGCCCAGTCGGAGCGCACCGCGCCGCTGGCCGCCAACGAAAGTCACTTCTCCCCGCTGCCTTCGGTGCAGGAGGCCATCGTCCGCGCGGCCTCGGCAGCCAATCGCTACCCGGATGCGGCCAGCACCGAGCTGCGCCACGTGATCGCCGGGCACCTGGCCGCCTCACCCGAGCAGATCGCGGTCAGCCCCGGCAGCGTCGGAGCGATCCAGCAGCTCATGGCCACCTTCTGCGACGCCGGCGACGAGGTGGTCTTCGCCTGGCGCTCCTTCGAGGCCTACCCCCTGCTGACCCGCCTGGCCGGCGCCCGCCCGGTCCCGGTGCCGCTCACCACCGGTCTCGACCACGACCTGCCGGCCATGCTCGCCGCGATCACCGAGCAGACCCGCATGGTGCTGCTGTGCACGCCGAACAACCCCACCGGCAACGCCCTCGACGAAGCGGCCCTGGAAGCGTTCCTCGACCAGGTACCGCCCACCGTCCTCGTGGTCGTCGACGAGGCCTACGCCGAGTACGGGCGCGACGTGAACCCCCTCGACCGGATCCAGCAGCGCAGCAACGTCTGCGTCCTGCGCACCTTCTCCAAGGCCTACGGCCTGGCCGGCCTGCGCGTGGGCTACGCCGTCACCTCCGAAGAACTGGCCCACGGCCTTCGCCAGACCGCCCTGCCCTTCGGCGTGAGCACCATCGCCCAGGAAGCCGCCATCGCCTCCCTCGGCGCCGCCGACGAACTGGCCCAGCGCGTCGCCGCCGTCACCACCGAGCGCACCCGCGTCACGGCCGAACTGCGGGCGCTGGGCTGGCCGATCCCCACCAGCGGAGCCAACTTCGTCTGGCTGCCCACCGGCCCGGCCCTCACCGGCCCCCTTCTGGAAACCTTTGACCAGGCGGACATTCTGGTGCGGCCGTTCGCCGGCGAAGGGCTGCGGATCACTCTGGCCGACGCGGCGACCAACGACCGGGTGCTCGAGGTTCTTCAGGGGTTCCAGGCGATCTGACCACCACGGACCCCGGTGCACCGATTCAGCGCACCGATTCAGCGCACCGATTCGGTGCACCGGTTCGGTGCACCGGCACCGTCACAACCGGAAGCGCCCGACCGCGGTCCTCAGCTCGGCAGCCACCTGGTCCAGTTGCTGCACCGCGGTGTCGGCCTCGGTCAGAGTGGCGGTCGTGGTGCGGGTGGCCTCGGCGACCGAGGCGATGTTGCCGGCGATCCCGGTGGCGCCCTGAGCCGCGTCACCCACGCTGCGGCTCATCGTCGTGGTGGTGGCGCTCTGTTCCTCGACCGCCGCCGCGATGGTGGTCTGGAAGTCGTTGATCTGGGCGATCACGGTACCGATCTCGCTGATCGCGCTGACCGCGTCACCGGTGTCGGCCTGGATGGCCTCGACGCGGTGGGCGATGTCCTCGGTCGCCCGGGCGGTCTCCTGGGCCAGCTGCTTGACCTCCTCGGCCACCACCGCGAAGCCCTTGCCCGCGTCCCCGGCCCGAGCCGCCTCGATCGTCGCGTTCAGGGCCAGGAGGTTGGTCTGCTCCGCGATCTGGGTGATTGCCTTCACCACGTTGCCGATCTCGGCCGACGACTCGCCCAGCTTGCTGATGGTCGCGTTCGTGCTCTCGGCCCGGGCCACGGCGGTACCCGCCACGTCGGCGGCCAGTTGCGCGTTGCGGGCGATCTCCCCGATCGAGGCCCCCATCTCCTCGGCGCCGGCGGCCAGGGTCTGCACGTTCGACGACACGTCCTCGGACGCGGAGCTGACCACTGCGGCCCGCTCGTTCGCCAGCCGCGCGCCCGCTCCGATCCGGCCGGTCACCTCGTTCAGGCGCAGGGCACTGCTGGAGACCGTCTCGGCCTGGCCGACCAGAGTGGTCAGCATGCTGCGGAAGGCGCGGACCGCCTCGTTCGCCATCGCGGCCATCCGCCCCAGCTCGTCCTGCGAGGTGACCTCGGCCTCCTGGGTCAGGTCACCTTCGGCCAGCCGGGCCAGCGACCCGGACAGGGCGCGCACCTGACGCAGCAGCATCCGCAGCACGGTCACGGCCAGGGCGGCCGCCAGGGCGAGCCCGAGCACCAGAGAGACCAGGACGGTGGTCCGAGCACTGGCGAAATCGGCGTCGGCCTGTGCGGTGGCCGCCTGCGAGGCCTGGATCTCCAGCTCGGCCAGGGCCACCACGCCCTCGTTCAGCTGGGTCTCCGCGTCGCCGAAGGCCTTGCCCAGGTCGCTGGGCATCTCGAACCCGCTGGGCGGGGCCTCGCCGAAGATGATCACGTCGCGCAGCGTCCGGTAGGTCTGCGCGGCGGTGGTGACCTGTTCGATCTGGGCACCTCGTCCGTCGCCGGTGCCGGCGACCTTCTGGTACTGCGCGAGAGCGTCGTCCATGGCGGTGTCGGCGGTCTCGGCCGCCGGGAGCCAGGTGGCCTTGGCCGCCTCGTCACCGTCGCCGGGCTTCGTCACCAGGTACAGGAACTGGGCGCGGAACATCTGGCTGAGCTGGTGATTGAGGTCGTTCAGCTGTTGCACGCCGGCCAGGCGCTGTTCCTGCAGCGTGTGGATCCGGTTGTTCATCGAGCTCATCTGCTGGAGCGAGACGGCGCCGACGCCGACCGCGACGAGCGACATGACCAGGATCGGCGCGACGATCTTGGTCTTGACGCTGAGAGCGCCCAGCCGGCCGGCCCGGGCAGCCGGAGCGGGTGGTGCGGGACGGGCAGCGACGCTCGGCGCAGGCGACACCGGAACTCCTTGTGGTCGGGATCCTTCCCTTCGACGGTTCTGCCGGCCACTGAAGGAGCGGCGGCCCGGTGTGACTCAGGTCATGCGCGTTTCAGATGATGCCCAGGTGGTCGAGCAGGATGCGGGTGCCGATCAGGATCAGGATGATGCCGCCGGCGATCTCTGCGGGGCGGCCGATGCGTCCACCGGCTCTTCGTCCGATGATCACCCCGACCAGGGTCAGGACGGTGGTGGTCAGGCCGATGAGGGCCACGGCGGGAAGGATCGAGACGCTGAGGAAGGCGAAGCTGATGCCCACGGCCAGGGCGTCGAGGCTGGTGGCGACCGAGAGCAGGAGCAGTTCGCGCAGGCTGATCCCGTCGGAGTCGTCCTCCTCGTCCGGCGGTGAGACCGCCTCCCAGATCATCTTCAGCCCGATCAGGCCGAGCAGGAAGAACGCGATCCAGTGGTCGATCTCGGTGATGTAGCTGGAGAAGCTGCGGCCCAGCAGCCAGCCCACCAGGGGCATGAGGGCCTGGAAGAAGCCGAAGCCCAGCGCCAGTGAGGCGGCGTCCCGGGCGGTGACCCGCCGCAGGTGCAGGCCCTTGGCGACGGCCACGGCGAAGGCGTCGGCGGACACCCCGACCGCGATGACGAACAGCGTGAAGAAGGACATGGACAGCGAGGTGCCTTTCGGTATCCGCGGGACCGGCGGTCTCCAGCTCAGGTATCGGCGCCGGAGTTGTCGAAGTTTCGCCGTTCGCAGGACCGGGTGCCAGCAGGGTTGATATCTGGCATCGCGCTGCCGATAGTGAGGCCGTGACGGCCAGACTGCGGCCGGGCCTGCTGCGTTCGCTGAGCCTGGCCACGGCGGTCCTGCTCAGCGTGCTCGCCGTGGCCGGGGCCGGCGTCTACGTCAGCCACACCACGTCCGCGGCCCGGGACAAGGCGCTGGCCGACTTCGACGCGCGGGGCGCTGTCGCGGCCGGTCTGCTCGGGGGCACCCTGGCCGGCAGCGATGCCCAGACGCGGGCCACCGCCGAGCAGGAGTTCTCCGGTACGCCGGCGCAGCTGCAGAAACGGCGGGGCAAGGTCGACCTGGACACGGACTGGTATGCCGTGCTCAGCGCCGAGGGCAGCCTGCTGCTGGCCGACCCGCCGGCGGCCGTCCCCGAGACCACGGTTCTGACCTCCGACCCGGGCTTCGCGCTGGTCAGGCAGACCCGCCGCCTCTCCTTCGGTGACGTCCTCGCCGGTGAGAGTCCCAGCGTGCGCGCCTATCAGTGGTTCAACACCCCCGAAGGGGCACGGATCATGGTGATCCCGGCGCCCCTGGCCCAGCTGGACCCGCTCTTCATGGGGGCCATCAACGTCACCAGCGGCAGGTCGTACGTGCTGGACGGCCAGAAGAAGATCATCACCTCCACCTCGTCAGCACCCGAACTCGAGCCGGGTGACGCGCTGGGCAACGCCGGGCTCGAGGCCGCGCTGGGCACCGAGGGCAACGGTACGGTCGACGGCACCTACTTCTCCGCGCACCCGGTGGCCGGCAGCCACTGGCAGGTCGTGATGACCGAGCCGCGCTCGACGCTGCTGGGGCCGGTGACCGCGACCGGGCGGGTGGCCTGGCAGATGTTCGCGGCCCTGACCGCCGCCATCCTCCTGATCCTCGTCATCGGCGTCTCGCTGTCGACCAGTGCCAGCCGTCTGGCCCGGGCCCGGCTGCACGACACCCTGACCGGTCTGCCCAGCCGGGCCCTGTTCATGGAGGAGGCCGAAGCAGCGATCACCGAGTGGCGGCGAAAACAGCAGACCGGCGCGGAGGGTAGCGTCGCGGCTCTGTTCCTGGACCTCGACGGGTTCAAGCCGGTCAACGACACCTACGGCCACGCCGCCGGCGACGCTCTGCTGCGGGAGGTCGCCGTGCGCCTGGCCGACGCGGTGCGGCCCGACGACTTCGTGAGCCGTTTCGGCGGGGACGAGTTCCTGGTGCTGTGTCGCAACGTCCGGCACATCGACGACGCCAACGCCGTCGCCGACCGGATCCGTACCGATCTCAGCGAGCCCTTCACGGTGGACGGCCACACCGTCACCATCGGGGTCTCGATCGGGATCGCCGTCCTCGACGAGGGGCAGGAGGCGGCCCTACTGATCCACAACGCCGACACGGCGCTGTACCGGGCCAAGCAGAACGGGCGCGGCCGGGTGGAGGTCTTCACCGCCTGACCGAAGGCCAGAGGTCAGACGGTTCAGGCGACGGCCCAGTCGTTCAGGGACTCGGCAGCGCACACCTGGGCACGGCCGGCGGTCTTGGCGGCGTACAGGGCCTGGTCCGCGCGGGCGAACACGTCGGTTGCCGACTCCAGCCCGTCCCAGCGGGCCACACCCGCCGAGAAGCTCTGTCCGGCAGGCGTGGCCGGGGCCAGCGCCTCGACCAGCCTCACCGCGTCCTGCTGGTCATGGCCCATGAGCAGCAGGACGAACTCCTCGCCGCCCCAGCGTCCCAGCAGGGCCTGGTGGCCCGGGCCCGCGGTGGCCTGGGCCTGGCCGAGGCGTTCCTGCCAGGCAGTTGCGGTGGCCATCAGCAGGTTGTCGCCGGCCTGGTGGCCGAAGGTGTCGTTGAACTTCTTGAAGTGGTCCAGGTCCAGGACGGCCACGCACAGGGGGATCCCCTCGCTGCGGGCGCGGTTCTGCATCCGGGCCAGTTCGGCATCGCTGGTGCGCCGGTTGGGCAGGCCGGTCAGGGCGTCGGTGCGGGCCAGGTCGGCCAGCTGGGAGGCCTGCGCGTCCAGGTGGCGCAGCAGCCCGGACATGCGCCAGACCACCAGAAGGAACAGCACCACCGAGGACAGGG
Source organism: Kineosporia sp. NBRC 101677 (assembly GCF_030269265.1). Taxonomy (NCBI): domain Bacteria; kingdom Bacillati; phylum Actinomycetota; class Actinomycetes; order Kineosporiales; family Kineosporiaceae; genus Kineosporia; species Kineosporia sp. NBRC 101677. The sequence continues at coordinate 554,291 of NZ_BSTA01000003.1, read as the reverse complement.
CCACGGCCCAGGCCTCCAGACGCAGGCCCAGCGCCAGCTGCAGCAGCAGCGTGCCGGGCGCCACCAGGCTGGCGGCCGTGAGGGCGGCCAGCCGGCCTCGGGTGAAGCGGGTGTCGAAGTCACCGCTCTTGCTGTCGGTGAGCTGACGCATCGAGGGGTGCAGGGCTGCCGCGGTGAAGCACACGTACCCCAGCAACCAGGCCAGGCTGACGTACGGGCCGAAGGGCGTCTCCCGCATCGCCGTGTACTGGTAGGCACTGTCCGCGACCAGGAGCAGGGCGTTGGCCGCGACGAGCCAGCGGAACGCCGGAGTGCGGGCACCCTGGCTGGTCAGCAGGCACACCAGCAGCGCCAGCAGCAGCAGGTCACCCAGCGGGTAGGCGGTCGCCAGAACCTGGGCGCCGGCCGAGGCCTCGGCCGCCTCCAGCCCCGGCCGCATCAGCACCACCCAGCTGATCAGGACCGATCCGACAGTGAAGATGGCCGCGTCGATCAGGCCCTCCCGGTCGCTGTCCCGACGCCGGGCCTGCACGAAGGACCAGAAACCGGCCGCCATGACGACGTAGCTGGCCAGGTAGAAGACGTCGGCCAGGGAGAATTCCGGGGAGATGTCCAAGCCCCAGGTGTAGACCGCCCACAGGAGGTCACCCATGGCCCAGATCGCCATACCGCCGGCCACCAGCCACCAACCGCGGCTGTGGGTCGGCTTGTTACGCCGGATCCCCACGCACATCATCGCCACACAGCCGTAGCTGATGACGGTGTACAGGACGTCGCGACCGACACTGATGGGCAGAAGGGTGCAGATGATCGACAGCAGCACCCCTACCACCAGGTGGATGCGGAAGAAGGCGTCAGGACGGGTAGGGGTCACTCCTGGCGGGTCGACATGCCGGACCTCGTTGTGAGGCAGAGCCACCCGTTCGGCCGAAGCAGCGGTCACGAGGCGTGACCGCAGTCTCAGGTAGGTAAGAACGAGGTCAGCGCCCGTACGAGGTCGTCCGGGTTCTCCTCGGCCACGTGATGGCCCGACTCGATCGAGTGCCCGCGCAGGTCGCCGGCCCAGGAACGCCAGATGTCGAGCGGGTCGCCGTACAGGTCTTCCATGTCGTCGCGGCTGGACCACAGCACCAGCGTCGGGCAGGCCACGGTCCGGCCCGCCCGTCGGTCGGCCTCCTCGTGCTCGCGGTCGATCCCGAGCCCGGCCCGGTAGTCCTCGAGCATCGCCCGCACCGTCTGCGGGTCGTGGATCGCCGCCCGGAACTCGGCGTGGTTCTGCGCGCCCATGCTCTGTGGATCGGCCTCGTACCAGGCGTCCGGGTCGGCGTTGATCGCCCGCTCAGGCCGCTGCGGCTGGGCGAAGAAGAACCAGTGGTACCAGTCGTGGGCGAACTTGGCGTCGCAGCGGGCCAGCGCCTCACTGATCGGCACGCCGTCGAGAACGGCCAGGTGGCTGACCGAACCAGGATGGTCCAGGGCCAGGCGCAGGGCCACGTAGCTGCCGCGGTCGTGGCCGACCACGGCGAACTGCTCGTGCCCCAGGGCTTTCATCAGCCGGGCGAGATCGTGGGCCACCGCCCGCTTGGACTGCTGCGAGTGGTCCGCGCGCACCTCGGCCTTGCCGGAGCTGCCGTAGCCGCGCATGTCTGGGCAGACCACGGTGAAGCCCCGCTGCACCAACTGCGGTGCCACCCGGTGCCAGGTGGCACCGGTGCGGGGATGACCGTGGATGAGCAGGACGGGCCGACCACGACCGGCGTGACGGACCCGCAGCCGCACCTCACCCACGTCGATCTGCTCGTCCACGAACCCGTCGAACATGGCGCCCCTCCCGACGACGACAGGCCGATCCTGCATCACGACCACGAAACCGCCAACCAGAGGACGTCCGTGGGCAGGTATCGCGTTCGCCGCTCGGTATGCGGGACGCACGGGGCTGAGTGATCATGGGCCGGTGGGCGGCATGGAGGCGAAGAGCCGGAAACGGTACACGGTCACCGTCGAAGGCATCGACCTGGTGGTGGAGAACGCCGAGAACCGTGAGCAGGCAAGGTTCTTCCAGGACGGGGAGCAGCTGCCGCGGGACCGCTGGGGCAACACCCTTCTGGTCGGCGCCGACGGTGTGCGGCACCGCATCGAGGTCAGCTACAGCATGCGCCAGCTCAGTCCCACCGTGCAGGTCGACGACCGGCCCGAGGGCATCCCCCTGGTCACGTTCAGCACCTGGGGCCGGCGGATCTGGCTCGTCATGGTCGTGCTGGGAGCGTTCGGTCTGCTGTTCCAGGCCCCCGTACTGGGCTTCGGTGTCATGGGGGCCGGGGGACTGCTGCGGCATTCGGCGCGCGACCGCAACGATTTCGTCAAAGCCGTTGCACTAGTGGTGGTTGCCGGAGTGCTGCAGGCGTTGTGGTGGGTGTTCGTCCGTAATCCGTTCAGTTCCTGACCTCGCACCCCACGCCGGCTGGCCCCCTGGATCTCGGCAGGCGCCGGGCCACCTCGCCTGATACCGATGGGCAGGTACCGCAGCAACGGGCCAGACGGCGAAAGAGACGAGGGATCATGACGAGCGACGAGAACCAGGCCGGACGGGCCAAGGTGGCCGAGATTGTCAAGGATGTTCAGATCGCCATGCTGACCACGATCGACGACGACGGGCACCTGGTCAGCCGGCCGATGGCGGTGCAGCAGGTCGAGTTCGACGGCGACCTGTGGTTCGTCTCCGACGGGGACGCCCGCAAGGTGAACCAGATCCGCCACGGTGCCCGCACGAACGTGTCCTTCTCCAGCAACGGGGCCTGGCTGTCGGTCGCCGGAGACGCGCAGGTGCTGAACGATCGCCAGAAGCTGGACGAACTGTGGAACCCGGCTCTGTCGGCCTGGTTCCCCGACGGGCCGGACACGCCCGGCATCGCCCTGGTGAAGATCCACGCCGACACGGCCGAGTACTGGGACGCCCCCGGCAGCAAGGTCACCACGCTGATCAGCTACGTGAAGGCCAAGGTCAAGGGGGAGCGGGCCGAGGTGGGGGAGAACAAGGTCGTCGACCTGTAGCACTCGAACTTCGGGCTGCGCCGGAATCCGGTGGCCAGCCCGACACGCGACCCGAACGCGAAACCAGGGGGACGTCGGTGGGTGCCCACCGACGTCCCCAGTTTCTGTTTGTCAGGCAGTTCGGCCTAGGCGGGCGAGGACCTGGGTGGTGCGGTCACCGGAGGCGGGGACGATGGGCGGTCGGCACATGCCGTCCATGTGCAGTGCCTTGCCCAGAAGGTCCGCCCCCTCCTGGATGTTGTCGAGTTCGGCGTCGCTGAAGGGGGCATCGAGCCCGGCCGCGCGGGCCAGGTCCCACCGGTGGACGTACATGTCCCAGACGTAGAACTGTCCGAAGGTGGCCCCGATCGTCGTGGGCCCGAAGAACCAGTCGATGGGCCGGTCGACGAGGTCGGCGTCGGCCAGGGCTCGGAGCACGCCGTCGGTGTGCTGAGCCCACGCGCCGACGGGATCAGGGGCGGTGTCCGGGGCGTCCCCCAGGACGACGCCGTTCGTGGTCAGCGTCTCGTTCTGAGTCTGGATGAGGTGGGCAAGGACGTCCCGCGCGCTCCAGCCCTCGCAGGGGGAGGGGGCGTCCCAGTTCTGCGGCGGCACAGCGGTCACGACGGCGGTCAGCGGGATCACAGCGGTTCGGTACTGCGCCAGGATGTGCGTCATGGATGGACGCTATGAGCAGGTCTTGGGGCAGGGATTGGCGAAACCCGACACCGACCCCGACACCGACACCGGTGTCGTGGTGAGCACGGTACGTAGGGCGCCGGAGGAACTGGCGCATCTGACCGACACTGCTGGGCCGGTGTACCGGTACGCCGCGAGCAGCGACCTCGGGGGTGTGCTGCGCCGCTTCTGGATCCCGGTGTGGTCGGTGCCCTCCGGCGCCGAGGCGCCGCAGAGAATGTTGCAGGACCCGGCCTGCCTGATCGTGATCACTGGGGACGATGCCCGTTTCTACGGCGTCGCGCCCGAACTGTCGGCGACAACGCTGACCGGGCAGGGGTGGGCGGTCGGAATGGTGCTGGCCCCGGCCACGGGCTTCCGGATGGCGGGCCAGATCGACGGCCTGAACGACCGGTACCTCGATCTGGCGCAGGTGCTCGGCGACGACGGCCGGGCCCTGGCCGGCCGGGTGCAGAACCTCATGGCACCGGATCCGCACGACGCTGCGGCCCATCGAGCCGTCATGGACGTGTGCGAGGGCGCCTTACGTCGGTTCCTGCCTTTCGACGCCGAGAGTGAACTCGTCAACGCCGTGGTGGAGGCCGTCGAGAACGATCTGGAACTGCTGCAGGTGGCCCAGATCTGTGAGCAGTTCGGCATCGGCGAGCGAGCCCTGCAACGTCTGCTGCGCCGCCGCCTGGGACTCACACCGAAATGCCTGATTCAACGTCGGCGGTTGCAGGAGGCCGCCGAGAGGCTGCGCTCGCAGGCGGTCACGCAGGCCGAACTGGCCGCTGCCGTGGGCTATGTCGATCAGTCGCACATGATTCGCGACTTCGTGCACATCACTGGGACGACCCCCGGACGGTTCGTCGCCGCGCACCGGCCGTGACCCGGCCCGGTGGTCAGTAGGACCAGTTGGTGCCAGAGCTTCGCCCAGAACTTATGGCGCCCGTCACATTGCCGCATCTGATGCAGCGTTCCTCCCTCAGCGACCACTACGGCGAGAACAAGAGTGAGGGAAGGATGGTGTGGTGATTGTTGACGAACGGCTCGGCCTCGGCCCGGCGGCCGATGCCGATCTGCTGGCGTCGATCCGCGCAGGGAATCAGGAGGCGTTCACCGAGCTCTTCGAACGGTATGCGCAGACTGTCTGGAACTACGCCTACCGGCTGACCGCGTCGTGGGCCGAGGCCGAGGACATCGCCGGCGCAGTGTATTTGGTGCTGTGGCGACGAAGGCACGAGGTGCGCATCGTCAACGGCAGCGCCTTGCCGTGGCTGCTGAAGGTGACCAACACGCTGGTGCGCAACGAACGCCGTCGATTGGCAAGGTATCTGCGGGCCTTGCCCCGGATCGCCTCACACCAGGCCGACCGCGACCACGCTGAGGAGCTCAGCGAGCAGGCGGCGGCCAGGGCCCGACTCGAGCGGGTGCTGCACGCCGTGCGCCGGCTGCCCCGGGCCGAGCGGGAGGCCGTGGAGTACTGCGCCCTGGGGCGAATGGCGACCGGTGATGTCGCCGAACTGCTCGGGATCACCGAGGCCAGCGTGCGCTCGCGACTGTCGCGCGCCCGGGCCCGTCTGCACACGATGACCGACCTGAACGACGAGGACTGACATGACGGACGCTCTTGACCAGGCGGCGCTCGAACCGGACCGGGTGATACCGGATGATGTGCGCCGCCGGCTGCGATCCCGGGTCTCGCCCCGATCGACATCACCCCGCACCTATCTGGCCACCGGCCTGAGTGCCACCGCGGTCGCTGGGGTGGCGGTGCTGGCGATGCTGGGGAGCGCGCAGTTGCAGAACGGTGGCCCCGGTCTGTCGGTGGCTGCGGGCGACTCGGACCTGGCCGAGCAGGGTGGGTGGACGCAGGAGGATCTGCGGAAGGGCAACCACTTCTGGACGGCTGCGGAACGCTACGACGCGACCGCGAACTGGGCTCCTACGGAAGCGATTCAGCGGTGCGCGGCCGACCGTCCAGGTTGGAAACCTTTACTGACTGCCTCGGCTCGGGGCGTGACCGTGGTCGCCTTCGCCGACGGCGACGAGCGGATCTTCTGCGAGCTGACGGCCGACTCGCTCACCCTGTCCCGGCCCGTTCCCGCGAAGAAGAGCGCGGGCGAGGCCACCATCGAAATGGTCTCTCCCTTGGGCACAGTCGCTGGTCTGGCCTCAGCCGACGTCACCCAGGTACTCCTGGCTCCCGGTTCCGACCCTGATCCGACGGATGCGGCCGTGATCAGTAACGGGGTGTTTCTGCGTCCCAACTCGGTTCCTGCGGGCAGCACGTCGTTCCAGGTGAAGGTGAACGGCGCGCTCCAGACCCAGCAAGCGCCGTCCAGCAGCCAGAGCCACGCTGTCGAAGATCCCAACCTGAAGACGAACGACCTGGCCAACTGCACGCGGGAAACCGACCTGCCCGTGGCTGATCCGGGCCGCTGGCAACGCGGCGCCGGGCACGACCTCGACGGCGAACACCTGCAGCTGTGGAGCTACGACGGGATGCTGGCGATCTGCCGCACCGATGCCTCGGGCATCGGCTCGGTGGAGGTGGTGACCAAGGAAGACCCCACGACCACCACCGAACCAGAACTCGCTGCCGCCAAGGACCTTGGCGCGACCCGGGAAATCTTTTTCAACTTCCAGCCCGACTCCGGAGGCCAGTCCAGCGACACGGTGGCCCTGGCCGGAGCGGGCCTGCCCACCGGTGCAGCCACCGTCGAGGTGACCCGCCCACGATCAGATCTGCTGAGTACCCGCGTCGTCGGGGACACCTTCCTGCTCACCGGGATCCGGCTGAGCGAGACCGGCACCGGAACCGATCCTTCCACCCTGACCGTCCGCGACGCCGATGGAGCAGTTCTGGTCCGCATAGACCTGGCCGATCTCTAACCCGGCAACCGCACCTTCGTCACCCCGCCGGTTCCGGTGCTGATCCAGGTCGGCACTCCGCACCTGCCGCCGGATGCGGGGAAGATCGGTGAACTGGCCGACCTTCCCCGCCAGCTGAGAGGTTGCCGCTCGGCGAGCCGCGTCAGCTCACAGCTGGGCCTCGTCGTCGAACTCGTGGGCCTGCACGCCCTGAACGAAGGCGCGCCACTCCGGGACAGTGAAGCTCAGGGTGGCGAGGGCGCGGTTCTTGGTGTCCCGCACGTGGACCATGCCGTCGCTGCGTCCCACCTCGACGCACGCTCCCTGTTCGCTGAAAGTCGACTTGTGGAAGGCAATGTCGGGGACCGCGCCGGTGGTCAGGTCGTTGCCGTCGGTGGCGCTCACAGGTACTCCTCGATCGGTGTTGAGCTGTCGAAAACGCTCTGGAACTTGTCGTTCATGCTCGCCACCACCTGGCGGTCGTCGGTGTGCGCACCGCCCACCCAGCTCTCGGTGTAGACGATGGCACGGGACCGGCCCCCGGCCCGGAAACGCAGGATCGTCGCGGCACCCCGCACCGCCGAGTGAGCTCCCGAGGAGATCAGGTGGACGCGGATCTGTGCGTACTCCTCCCGGACCAGGCGCAGCAAGTGGCTTTTGAGTTCGTCCATGACCTTCTTGGACTCGACCTCCCTCAGGAGGACTTCCTCGTCCAGGGCCACGCGCAGCTGCGCGCGCCCCAGCGTCAGGCGCTGACGTTCCATGCGCAACGCGACCACCACATCAGCCGCAGCTCCGTGCGCGCCGTCCAGTCGCGCTGTGGCCGCGGCATAGTGGGGAGTCTGGATCAGCCCGTGCATCCCGCCGAGCGAGTCCACCCCCACGGCATGTCGTTCGAAGGCCAGGTACTCGCGGAAAGTCGGTTGTACCGCGGGAACCTGCGAGTTGACCTCCGCACCGGCTCGAGCCCGCATGTCCTCCAGTTCGTCGGCCTCCACGTCCGAGAGCCGGAAGACCTTGCGCATCTGCTGGATGTCGCCTGGGCGCAGGGCGAAGCCGCCTTTGTTGCCCTCGATCCGGTTCCACCGCGACTCCGAACCCAGACCCACGCCGGCCATCTGCTTGTACGTCAGGCCGGCGCGCAGACGGTACGCCTGGATCTGCTGCACCAATAGCCATCGTGTGATGCCGGGCCATTCCCTCCCGTCCTGCGATGGTTCGTCCCCTGTTTCGACCACCACGTCAGCCTACTGATACGTAGAAAAGCCACCATGAGGGAAAACCCCTGCATACCTGTCATATAGGCCTGGCATCGTGACAGGTAGTCAGACAGCCAGGCCATTTGTCAGGATTTCTTGCGAGTAGCCCGACCAGGGCTGCTGAAGCAGGTGCTGGCCGGACTTCCACGGGGGGAGCCCGGTCCGCACCGCTTTCCCCCCGCTCGCAATCGATGGGACAGCGATGCCGAACGAGCCACGGAACAGTGCCTACGGTCAGGAGTCGGCCGAACCACCTGCCCCCGACTCGTTCGTCAGTTTCGTCATCCCGCGTCCCCGCCTTCCGCTCGGTAACGCTCCGGCCGACGAGCGCGTCGTGGGGCGGGCGCGGCGCACGCGGTCACACGGGCGGGCCTTCCTGGTCCCGCGTCCCCGTCGCTCGCCGACGGAGCCTTCGTAGATTGCTCAGTCTCTTGAGGCGCCCATTCGGGCAATCGTGGACAGTGATCGGCTCCTGACCGGTCGATCCTGCCCGCAGAGAGCACGAGCAATGGACGTCAGAGGTGGCCGTCAGGCACGGGGTGATCGACTAGGCTGCGCCGGTGACTGCGCCTGACTCTGCACCGCGCCGGCTCCTGCTCGTCAACGGGCCGAACCTGAACATGCTGGGTACCCGCGAGCCGTCGCTGTACGGCAGCGACACCCTGGCCGATGTCGAGGCCAGCGTCGTCGAGGTGGCGGCCGGGCTCGGGTTCGAGGTCCGGGCGGTGCAGAGCAACCACGAGGGTGTGCTGATCGACGCGATCCACGCGGCCCGGTCGGACTGCGCGGGGATCGTGATCAACCCGGGTGCGCTGACCCACACGTCGGTCGCCCTGCGCGATGCCCTGCTCGCGTCCGAGTTGCCGGTCGGCGAGGTGCACCTGAGCAACGTCCACAAGCGTGAGCCCTTCCGGCACCACTCCTACGTCTCGGACATCGCCGAGGTCGTGGTCGTCGGTGCCGGCATCCACGGCTATGCCTTCGCCGTGCAGCAGATCGCCCGCGTCGTCGGCTGACGGCACGGGCGATCCGGCGGGAGCGGAGCAGGACTCAGCGGTTGATCGTCGCGCCGATCGGCGCGGGGTCGAGGGCTGGGCCGCCGAGCTGGGCGGTCGGGATGTCCTTGGTCTCGCGGGCGGTGGCGGCGGAGATCGCCGCGGTGATGGCGATGACCGCGGTGAAGCCGGCGGTGACCTTCCAGCCGCCCTCCTCGACCCCGCCGAGCGCGGTGACGATGGTCGGCGCGAAACCAGCCATCAGGAAGCCGAGTTGGGTGCCGATGGCCAAGCCGGAGAAGCGGACCCGGGAGTTGAACATCTCGCCGTAGAACGAGGGCCAGACGGCGTTGGCCGCGGCGTAGCCGAACGAGAAGGTCAGCACGGCCAGCGCGAAGGTCAGCAGGTCGTTGCCGGAGCTCATGGACAGCAGGTAGAACGGCATGAACGCGGCGCTGGAGAGCGCGCCGTAGATGAACACCGGTTTGCGCCCGATCCGGTCGGCCACTGTCGCGAACACCGGCTGCGTGCCGAGGGCGACGATGTTGGCGACCACCACGAGCCACAGGGTGATCGACTCGTTGACCCCGACCTCCTTGCCGTAGGCGATGGCCAGGTTGCCGAACACGGTGGAGACGGCCGCGATGAACGCGCAGAACACCACGCGCAACACGTCCGCCCAGTGGTGGCGCAGCAGATCGGCCAGCGGGATCTTGGCGATCTGGCCGGTGGCCTGCTTGCGGGCGAATTCCGGCGGCTCGTGCAGGGTTCGGCGGATCACCCAGGCGACCACCACGACCAGGGCGCTGAGCCAGAACGGGATGCGCCAGCCCCAGGAGAACTTGATGTCGTCGGGCATCGCGACGACCGGCAGCATGACGAGCGCGGCCAGGATCTGACCGCCCTGGGTGCCGGTCAGGGTCCAGGAGGTGAAGAACGAGCGACGGTCGTCGGGCGCGTGCTCGAGGGTGAGCGAGCTGGCGCCGGCCTGCTCACCGGCGGCCGAAAGGCCTTGCAGCAGGCGGCAGAGCACGAGCAGGGCGGGGGCCGTCCAGCCGATGGCGTCGAAGGAGGGCAGGCAGCCGATCGCGAAGGTCGCCACGCCCATCAGGACGAGGGTGAACATCAGGACCCTCTGCCGTCCGACCCGGTCGCCGAAGTGGCCCAGGATCACCGCTCCCACCGGGCGGGCGACGTAGGCGAAACCGAAGGTGGCGAACGACATCACCTGTGCGGAGGCGTCGTCGTCGGGGAAGAAGACCTGCGGGAAGATCAGCGCGGCGGCGGTGCCGAAGACGAAGAAGTCGTAGTACTCGACCGCGCTGCCCATGAAACTGGCGAGGGCGGCCTTTCTGGGGGTCTTGATGGTGGGGTCCGGTGTTTCCACGAGTTGCCTCCTTGCAATCTGGAAATGAGCCCCGGTCAGGCGACCAGGGACCGGAAGTGCTGGAGCATGCGGGCGGCGTCCGGGGTTCGGCCGGTGATCAGATGGAAGGCGTCGACGGCCTGGTGGACGGCCATGTGGCCGCCGTCGAGGGTGCGGCAGCCGGCGGCGCGGGCTGCTTGCAGCAGCGCGGTCTCCAGTGGCCGGTAGACGATGTCGGCCACCCAGAGTCGGGCGTGCAGAAAGGTGGCGTCGAGGGGGAGTCCGGGGTGGTCGGCCATTCCGGTCGGGGTGCAGTGCACCAGGCCGTCGGCCTCGGACAGCAGCGCGGAGAGTTTCTCCGGGCTGCTGGTCTCGACCTGTGCGCCGGGGTACCGGGCCGACAGGTCCTGGGTGAGGGCGGTGGCCCGTTCGTGGTCGACGTCCACGATGCTCAGGCGTTGGGTGCCCAGCCCGAGCAGGGCTGCGGCGACTGCACTTCCGGCCCCGCCGGCCCCGATCTGGACGACGTGCCGGGTGTCGGCCCCGGGCAGCCCGGTGGTGAAGGCGGCCTCGAAACCGGTGAGGTCGGTGTTGTACCCGACCGCCCGGCCGTCCTCGAACACCACGGTGTTGACGGCGCCGAGGTCGGCCGCCCGGCGCTCGACCCGGTCCAGATGAGGCACCACGATCTGCTTGCAGGGGTGGGTGATGTTGAAGGCGTCGTAGCCGAGCAGCCGGCCGTACCGGACCAGGTCGCCGACGTCGGAGGCCGGTAGGCCGAGCGCGGGCAGGTCGATGGTCCGGTACAGGTACTCGATCCCGTGGTGGCGGGCCTCGGCCATGTGCAGGGCCGGGGTCAGGGAGGGGCCGACCCCGGCGCCGATCAGGCCGGCCAGGTAGGCACGAGTCATGGGGGACCGCTCCCATCGGTATGTACTAAATGGTTCGTACGTTGGGAGTACAGCACGTGGCCGCAGGCCCGGGCAAGGGGATGCGGCTCAGTCCGCCGTAGCGGTCAGCCAGGCCACGACGACGTCACCGATCATCGCGCGCAGGTGCTTGCGCTGGAGCGGGGACTGCAGGTCACGGCCGAACAGGTAGCCGAAGGTGTGCTGGTTGGCGACCTGGAAGACGCAGTAGGAGCTGATCACCAGGTGCACGTCGATCGCGTCGACGTCCGCCCGGAAGACCCCCGCGGCCCGGCCCCGGGCCAGGAGGTCCTCGAGGAGCCCGGCCACCGGCGTGGCCAGCTCGCGCACCGACTCGATCCGGCGCAGGAACTCACCCCGGTGGATGTTCTCGATCGAGACCAGGCGGATGAAGTCGGGGTGGGCGTTGTGATGGTCGAACGTGAGCTCGGCCAGCCGGCGCATCGCCTCGACCGGTTCCAGATCGCCGACCACGAGAGCCTGCTCCGCGGCGCGGATACCGGCGTAGGCGTTCTCCAGAACAGCGACGTAGAGCTGCTCCTTGCCGCCGAAGTAGTAGTAGATCATCCGCTTCGTGGTGCGGGTGCGCTCGGCGATCTCGTCGACCCGCGCGCCGGAGAAGCCGTCCTCGGCGAACACTGCGGTGGCCACCTCGAGCAGTTCCGCCCGGGTCCGCTCGGCGTCACGGGTTCGTTCGGCCGGCGACTTGCTCACGGCAGCACTGTAGTGCGTCCCCGGACAGGCCTTGAAGCAGCGTCGCCGTTAATGTACTAGTTAGTTCATTGTCGAGCTCCGGAGGCTGCCATGAAGCGGTCCATCGCCACGGTCTGCCTCAGCGGCGGACTGACCGAGAAGTTGCACGCCTGTGCCGAGGCCGGGTTCGACGGCGTCGAGGTGTTCGAGCCCGACCTCGTGGTCGCCGCGCAGTCACCCGAGGAGATCCGCGCCCTGGCCGACCGGCTGGGTCTCACCCTCGACCTGTACCAGCCGTTCCGGGACTTCGAGGGTGTGGACCCGGAGACCCTGGAGGACAACCTGCGCCGCGCCGAGGCCAAGTTCGCGCTGATCCGCCGCCTGGGCATGGACCTGGTCCTGGTCTGCTCGAACGTCGCCACCGCAGTGGTCGACTCCGACGAGGTCAGCGCCGCCCAGCTGCGCCGCCTGGGCGAGCTGGGGGCCCGCTACGGCGTCCGGATCGCGTTCGAGGCGCTGGCCTGGGGCCGCTTCGTCGACGACTACCGGCGCGCCTGGCGGATCGTCGAGCTGGCGGACCATCCGAACGTCGGGATCTGCCTGGACTCCTTCCACATCCTCTCGCGCGGCCACGACCCGGCCCAGATCGAGGAGATCCCGGGGAAGAAGATCTTCTTCGTCCAGCTCGCCGACGCACCGGCCCTGTCGATGGACGTGCTCCAGTGGTCACGCCACCACCGGCTCTTCCCGGGCGAAGGCTCGTTCGACCTCGCCACCTTCGTGGCCCACGTGCTGCGCACCGGCTACGACGGGCCCCTGTCCCTGGAAGTCTTCAACGACGTCTTCCGGCAGACCGACGTCACCCGCACCGCCGCGCACGCCCTGCGCTCGCTGGTCTGGCTGGAGGACGCCGCCGCGCTCCGGCTCCAGGACCGGACCGACCTGCTGCGCCTGCCCGAGGCCAAGGCCCCGACCGGGTTCGATTTCGTGGAGATCCGCGCCGAGGACACCGCGGCGGTCGAGACCCTGCTGGAGCAGCTCGGATTCACGTTCCGCGGACGCCACCGGTCCAAGCCGGTACGACTCTGGAGCGCCGGAGACGCCCGCGTCGTGCTCAACCAGGAGCAGGCCCGCGACCGTGCACCGCACCTGGCCGCCATCGGCTTCGACGTGGACGACCCTGCCGCCACGGTCGATCGGGCCCAGCAGCTGATGGCACCCCGCGTGTACCGCCGCACCTACGCCTCGGAACTCCCGCTCCAGGGCGTGGCCGCCCCCGACGGCACCGAAATCTTCCTCTGCGACTCGACCGCGGGCACCGACGCCCCGTGGGTGGCCGAGTTCGAGGGCGGCGCCGAACCGGGGCCGAGCCCCACCAGCCCGATCAGCCCGATCAGCCGGGTCGACCACGTCAACATGGTCCAGCCCTGGGAGGACTTCGACGAGGCGGTCCTCTTCTACACCTCCGCCCTGGGACTGGACGCCGAGACCGGTGTCGAGGTCGCCGGCCCCCACGGCCTGGTCCGCAGCCAGGTGATGCGCTCGGTGGAGGGCGCCGTCCGCCTGCCTCTCAACGTCGCTCCGGCCGCGTCCTCGGAGCTGGCCCAGCACGTGGCGTTCGCCTGCGACGACGTAGCCGCGGTAGCCCGTAGCGCTCGCGCCGCAGGCCTGCGATTCCTGCCCGTGCCGGCCAACTACTACGACGACCTCGCGGCCCGCTACGGCCTTCCCGACGCCGTCATCGCCGATCTGCGTGAGCTCGATCTGCTCTACGAACGTGATGCGGCAGGCGAGTTCGTCCACTTCTACACCCGCACCGAGGGCGACGTGTTCTTCGAGGTGGTCGAGCGCCGGTCCCGCTACGACGGTTACGGCGCCGCGAACGCCCCCGTCCGCCTCGCCGCCCAGAGCCTCGGCCGAGGTAAGTAGGTCTTCACCGAAAACCCCGATTGAGGACGCTTGTGAGGACCGACGCTGGAACGCTCAGGAGGTTTCAGGGCACCTCGGGAAAGCCCGGCTGCTCCGGACCGTGTGGGATGTCGATGCGTTCTTCACCGGTGCGCAGGGCTCGCAGCACCACCCGGGCCACGTATTCGGGGGAGTGCGCGACCAGACCGGCCGGAAGTTCACCCCCGGCATAGAACTCGGTGTCGGTGACCGACGGCAGGACCAGGCTCAGCTGGACGTTGTCGTCGGCCAGTTCCATGCGCCCGACCTGGCTCAGCCAGTTCACCGCGACCTTGGTGGCCGGGTAGAGGCAGTTGCCCGCCATCGGCATCTGGGTGGCGCCCGAACTGATGTTGACGATGCGTCCCCGTCCGGCCGCCCGCATGTGCGGCAGGACTGCCTGGATCGCGCTCACGACGCTGACCACGTTCAGGTTCAGCAGATCCAGGAACGCGGCCGGCTCCAGCCCGTCCAGGGCGTGGAACGACCCGGCGCCGGCATTGTTGACCAGCCCGTCCACCCGTCCGAACCGCTCCACCGTGGCCTGGGCCAGTGCGTTGACCTGATCCGGGACCGTGACGTCGGTGGGCACGGCCAGCGCACCGTCCAGTTCCTCGCTCAGCACCTGCAGACGGTCGGCCCGACGGGCCGCCAGCACAGGATGAGCCCCCGCGTCATGCAGCAGGCGGGCTGTCGCCCGGCCGATCCCGGAAGAGGCTCCGGTGACGATGATGACCTTGTCCTCGAGGGTGTCGCTCACTGTTGTTCTGCTCCTGCTCTTGTCCTGCTCTGGTCCGGTGAATCGCCCCCTAGTCAAGGTCCGCGGAGGATGAACGGGGAAGGATCATCTGGCTCTCGATTGATACCTTGCGCATATGAGTGAGTTGGAAACGCGTCAACTCCGGTACTTCGTCGCCGTGGCAGAGGAGCAGCACTTCGGTCGCGCCGCGCAACGCCTGGGCATCGCGCAGCCACCGCTCTCGCGCGCAATCCGCGACCTGGAACGGCAACTGGGCGTCCAACTGCTGGTGCGTACCACCCGTCAGGTGGCCCTGACCCCGGCCGGCCAGGCCCTGCTGGAAGACAGTCGCACGGCCCTCGACGCGGTGACCCGGGCTGCCAACCGAGCCCGTCAGGCCGGTCAGGACCAGCCCCGACTGCGGCTTGCCCTCAAGGCCGACCACGACGGTGGCCTCCTGGGCAGGATTCTGGACGCCTACACCGTCCTACCGGTGGAACTACTGCTGGGCGTCTACGGCGAGCAGCTTCCGGCCCTGCACGAGGGGCGGGCCGACGTGGCCTTCGTACACACGCCTTTCGAGGAACGCGGGCTGGACAGCGAGCCACTGATCACCGGCCCCCGCGTGGTCGCCCTGGCCGCCTCAGACCCGCTGGCCGCCCGTAGCCGTATAGGGCTGGCCGACCTGGCGGGACGGCGTCTGCCGGACGGGCAGGCGGCAGACGAGGGGTTCCCCAAGTCCTCGACCCCGTCCCTGCCGCTGTTGGACCACTCGCAGATCTTCAACCTCATCGAGGTCGGGAACGCTGTCTGGTTCCTGCCGACCTGGGTGGCCGACCGCCTTCCCCGGCCCGGCATCACCTACCGTCCGGTGGAAGGGCTGGAACCGGTGACACTGTCGGTGGTCTGGCTGGCCGAAAACCGTTCGGCCGCAGTGGCGGCGTTCGTGCGAACAGCCCAGCAGATCGCCCAGCCCGCTGACCTTCCAGTTCACGGAACGGAAGGTCTTGAACCCGTGACCACCGAAGCCGCCGGGCGGGCGTGAGAACCCAACCAACATCGGTGATCAGGATTCGGCAACTGCCGGGCTCGCTGCGCCTACGGCCAGTACCACGCTTCAGGCCAGGCGCCGCGTCGGCCACCGCGCGAGGTCGGCCTCCAGCAGCGCCGGGTCGCGTGGTTCCGGCACCTCGCCGAGGATCTCCAGGCGAGTGATCCGCTCGATGCGGAAGCCGCGGATCGCATCACGCAGCCGGCACCAGCCCGCCAGCAGCCAGGCATC
This sequence comes from Kineosporia sp. NBRC 101677, assembly GCF_030269265.1. Lineage (NCBI taxonomy): Bacteria > Bacillati > Actinomycetota > Actinomycetes > Kineosporiales > Kineosporiaceae > Kineosporia > Kineosporia sp. NBRC 101677. The sequence continues at coordinate 538,496 of NZ_BSTA01000003.1, read as the reverse complement.
ACCCGCCCGCAGAAGACCCATCGTCTCCACGTCACGAACGGTGCTGGTGGACAGATCGGGGCCGCCGTCCTCGTTCTCGCCCAGATAGGTCAACCGGACCAGACGGCGAGCGGCGATCACGTCGGAGAGCAACCCCAACGGCACCGCATCGTCCGTCGGGGCGACGGCGTCGATGACCTGAATCATCCCGAGCATCTCGTGCACGGCGCCGCGGTGCTCCTCCTGCATGACCGCGGCGATCTTGGCGCGGGCCCGGCGGGCGGCCGCCTGGTACGGCGAGGACTCCAGCAGCGCCAGGCCGGCGAGCACCGCCAGCGATTCAGGGGCAGACAGGTTCAGCGGCGGCAGCGTGTACTCGCGCAGGATCGAGTAACCGCCCGCCGCCCCCTGCTCGGCGTAGATCGGGACCCCGGCCAGCTGCAGCGACCTGAGGTCGCGTTCGATGGTGCGGGCCGAGACCCCGAACTCCGCGGCGAGCCGAGCGGCCGACCAGGGCCGGCGCGCCCCGCGCAGCAGATCCACGAGGGCGTACTGCCGCTCGGCGCGCTTCATCCGGCAAGTGTGGCAGAGGCCGCCACCGGCGCCGATGGCCCTCAACCGATGGGCCTCAGCTGCGCATGCTCCGCTGACCGCCGACGGACCACGCCCGGCGGACCCGGCCGTCCTCGGCGAAGTCGAACACGTCCACGCCGCCCGCGCGTTGCCCGCCCGCCTCCACGTCCCACAGCAGTCGCCCGTGCTCGCCGTCGATCGCGTCAGCGATGCGGGTGAAGACGGTCTCGGGGTTCTGGCCGTGCCACCAGTCCAGGTACTGCGCGAAGTCCTCGGCGCTGCGAATGTCGTCCGCCGGGGTCGACCCGTCGGGCTCGGTCACCGCGAAGTGGATGCGGAAGTCGTCGGAGCAGATCTGACGGGCGAGGTCGCCGTCGCTGTTCCACATGGTCAGCCACAGGTCGAGCGAGTGCCGGGCGGAGGTGGTCGTGACCGTGGGGTTCGGGTTCTGGGTCATGCAGGCAACCCTGGACCGCCCGGGCGACAACAGTGTGTCGGTGTTGCCGACATTTCCTCCGCAGGACAGGACCTAGCCGTACAGCCTGCGCTCCAGCGTCACTGCGTGCTGCTGCACCTGGGCCACGAGCTCGCGGTAGCGCTCCGGTGTCGCCTGATCGGCCCGGAAGGTCACCGCCAGGGCCACCGCCGGCCAGCCGCTGCGATCGCGCACGGCCACGGCGACCGACGCCAGACCTTCTGCTATCTCACCGTTCTCGACCGCGTAACCCCGGGCCCGGGTGGCCAGCAGTTCCTCGCGCAGCTGTGAGTACGATTGCGGCGGAAGCGGATTGGCGGCGAAGGCCTCCGGGCCGGGGAAGATGGCGCGCACCTGCTCACGAGGCAGCACGGCCAGCAGGGCCCGCCCGCTCGCGGTCAGCGAGCTCGGAAGCCGCACCCCGACATCGGTGACCAGAACCGGCCGACCGGGCGCACGCTCGTCTGCAAGATAGACCACGTCCCGGCCCAGCAGGACGGCGAGGTGCCCGCTCTCGCGCACCTTGTCCACCAGGTTGGCCAGCACCGGCCGGCCCAGCCGGGTGACCGGTTCCTGCCGGGTGTACCCCGAGCCCAGCTCGAAGGCCGCGATGCCCAGCCCGTACCGCTTGTCCTCGGGATATCTCAGGACGAAACCCCTCTCCTCCAGCACCCCCAGCAGCCGGTAGACGCTCGAGCGGGGCAGATCCAGCGTGCGAGCCAGGGTGGCCGCCGCCACCGGACCCCGCTGCAGGCCCAGAAAGGACAAAATGCGCAGAGCCGCATCAACGGTCGGAGCCGGTGCTGTGCCGCCCATCACGTGCTCCTCCCGCATAAGCCAATGTCCAGCATCCTAGACACCGGCCTGGTCCGAGGCCTAGAGACCGCACCCTGCGCAGCAGTGAGATAGCGGCCATGACAGACGCTTACGCACCCCTCGGCGAGCACGACGTCCTGATCGGCACGGGACCGGTGAGCGTCGCGGACGTCGTTGCGGTGGCCCGCCACGGCCGCCGGGTGGCCCTGGACCCGATCGCGCTGAAAGAGGTCGAGGCTTCCCGCGCCCGGATCGAGGCCCTGGCCGTGGACGCGGAACCGCACTACGGCATCTCCACCGGCTTCGGCGCTTTGGCCACCACCTTCATCGCTCCGGAGGCCCGCACCCAGCTGCAGCGCAGCCTGGTGCGCTCGCACGCGGCCGGATCAGGGCCCACGGTCGAGGACGAGGTCGTGCGCGCGCTCATGCTGCTGCGCCTGTCCACCCTGATGACCGGCCGCACCGGCGTGCGCCCCACCACCGCCCAGGCCTACGCCGACCTGCTGAACGCCCACCTGACCCCGGTCGTGCACGAATACGGCTCGCTGGGATGCTCCGGCGACCTGGCCCCGCTGTCACACTGCGCTCTGGCGGTCATGGGCGAGGGCGTGGTGCGCACCCGCGAAGGCGTCGAGCTGCCCGCGGCCCAGGCGCTGACCGAGGCCGGTCTGCAGCCCGTGGTGCTGGCCGAGAAGGAAGGGCTGGCGCTGATCAACGGCACCGACGGCATGCTCGGCCAGCTCGCCCTGGCCCTGCACGACCTCACCAACCTGTTCAGCGTCGCCGACGTCGCCGCCGCGATGAGCGTCGAAGGGCTTCTCGGCAGCGACGCCGTCTTCGCCGTCGACCTGCACCAGCTGCGCCCCCACGACGGCCAGGGCATCGCCGCGGGGAACATGCGCCGTCTGTTGGCCGGCTCCCCGATCGTGGCCAGCCACCAGGGCCCCGAATGCACCCGCGTGCAGGACGCCTACTCGCTGCGCTGCGCACCGCAGGTGCACGGCGCCGGCCGTGACACCCTGGCCCACGCCGACGCCGTGGCCGCCCGGGAACTGGCCTCGGCGATCGACAACCCGGTCGTCACCCCGGACGGGCGGGTCGAGTCCAACGGCAACTTCCACGGCGCCCCCGTGGCCTACGCGCTCGACTTCCTGGCCATTGCCGTGGCCGACCTGGCCAGCATCTCCGAACGCCGCACCGACCGCTTCCTCGACCCGGCCCGCAACCAGGGCCTGCCCGCCTTCCTGGCCCACGACGCCGGCGTCGACTCCGGGCTGATGATCGCCCAGTACACCGCCGCCGGCATCGTCAGCGAACTCAAGCGCCTGGCCAACCCCGCCTCGGTCGACTCGATCCCCAGCTCGGCCATGCAGGAGGACCACGTCTCGATGGGCTGGGCCGCCGCCCGCAAGCTGCGCAAGGCCGTCGACGGCCTCACCCGCGTCCTGGCCATCGAAATCCTCACCAGCAGCCGCGCCCTGGACCTGCGCGCACCCCTGACCGCCGCACCGGCCACCGCGGCCGTGCTCGCCGTGGTGCGCGAGCACGTACCGGGGCCCGGCCCGGACCGCTTCCTGACCCCCGAGATAGACGCCGTGGTGCAGCTGATCGCCTCGGGCGCCGTCACCCGGGCTGCGCGCTCGCAGGTGGATCTCGACTGACCGGGGCACCGCCCTCGGCATCTCCCGGGCACGGCAGAATCGACGTCCATGAAGGCTCTGGTTCTCGACCGCCCTGTGGCTCTGCTTCGGCCGGCCGCGTGAACACGAACAGCAGCCCCGCCGGCGCAGAGGTGGTGACGCTGGCCAGTGACCTGATCCGGATCGACACCACCAACACCGGCGACCCCGACACGACGGTGGGGGAGCGGTCGGCCGCCGAATACGTTGCCGCCCAATTGGAAGACGTCGGTTACCAGGTCACGTACCTGGAGTCGGCTCCCGGGCGGGCCAACGTCATCACCCGCATCCCGGGGGCCGACCCGGCCCGCGGGGCCCTCCTGGTGCACGCACACCTCGACGTGGTCCCCTTCGATGCTTCGGAGTGGCGGGTGCACCCGCTGTCCGGCGACGTCGACGACGGTTACCTGTGGGGTCGAGGAGCGGTCGACATGAAGCACATGGCGGCCATGACGCTCGCGGTCGCCCGGCAGTTCAAGCGGGACGGCACGGTACCCCCACGCGACCTGGTACTCGCCTTCGTCGCCGACGAGGAGGCCGGCGGGGTGTTCGGGGCCCAGTGGCTGGTGAAGAACCACCCGCAGCTCTTCGAGGGCGTCAGCGAGGCGATCGGCGAGGTCGGCGGGTTCTCGGTGACCCTGGCCGACGACGTGCGCGGCTATCTGGTGGAGACCGCCCAGAAGGGCTCGATGTGGCTGCGGCTCACCGCCCGAGGGGTGGCCGGGCACGGTTCGATGATCGGGCACGACAACGCCGTGGCGAAGCTGGCGGCCGCCGTCACCCGCCTCGAGCAGCACGAGTTCCCGCTGGTCCTGACCGGCCCGGTCCGCGACTTCCTGACCGTCGTCGGGGAGATCTCCGGCGTCCCGTTCGACGAGGACGACCCGCAGGCGGCGGTGGCCCGGCTGGGCAGCCTGTCCCGGATGATCGGGGCCACCCTGCGCAACACCGCGAACGTGACCGTGTTCCAGGCCGGTTACCGGGACAACGTCGTGCCTTCCGTGGCCCACGCCGTCGTGGACGGGCGGTTCCTGCCCGGTCAGCGCGAGATCCTCGAGCGGGACGTACGAGCGGTGCTCGGGCCCGAGATCGAGCTGCAGGTCCGTTCGCTGCCGGCGGTCGAGACCACCTTCGACGGCCACCTGGTCGACCGGATGGCGGCCGCGATCCGCACGCAGGACCCGACGGCCCGGCTGCTGCCGTACATGCTGTCGGCCGCCACCGACGCCAAGTCGTTCCAGCAGCTGGGCATTCGCAACTTCGGCTTCGTCCCCCTGCGGCTGCCACCCGACCTGGACTTCACCGCCCTGTTCCACGGGGTGGACGAGCGGGTCCCGACCGACGCGCTCGAGTTCGGAACCGCCGTCCTGCAAAGCTTTCTGTCCGACTGCTGAGGGTGCGCCGGGATCAGAGCCCGCGGTCGGCGGGTTGCCCGTGGTGTGACGAACGGGCCACGTGCTGGGCCACCCGCTGCGCCTCGATCCGGATCTGGCGCAGCATCCCGCCCAGCGTCACGTCGTAGCCGATGAAGTAGAGCCCGGGCCAAGCCGGGACTCCCGCATGCGCCACCGGAAGGCCGTCACTGTCGAACAGCGTTGCATCATCGAAAAGTTCGCCTAGTCCAGTGGTGTAGCCGGTGGCCGCGACCACGGCATCGGGTCGCAGGCTCGTCCCATCGGCCAGCTCCACGCTGTCAAGGGTGAAACTCTGCACGGCGGCGACCGGTTTCACCCGCCGCTGCTGAATGTCCGCGACGATCCCCACGTCCTGCAAGGGCACGTAGCGCGAGGTGCGCAACCGTGTCTTCAGGCCCACGACCGGGCGGGAGAGACCGTAGGGCCGTAGGTCCGGGATCTCGACCCGGGCCAGGCCGGCTGCGACGGGATCGAAGATACGCTCCGGCAGCCCGCCGAGCAGGAGGCCGTTCATCTGGGCCGGCCAGCCCGCGACCGTGCGGCGCACGATGTGCGGCGGGGTGCGCACCGCCAGGCTCACCGAGGCAGCACCGCCCTCGGCGAGGTCACTGGCGATCTCGGCGCCGCTGTTGCCGGGTCCGACGACCAGAACGTCCTTGCCCCGGAACGGTTCGGCATTGCGGTACTGGGACGAGTGGATGAGCTGACCGTTCCAGGACTCGCGGCCGGGCCAGTCGGGGATCAGGGGAGTGTGAAGGTAGCCAATGGCGATGACCAGCGTGCGGGTGCGATGGGTGGCGCCGCCGGCCAGGTGCAGCGACCAGCCACCGTCGCTGGCCGACTCGACTCGTTCGACCGTCGTGCCGGTCCGTACGTCGAGGTCGAACTTCTCGGCGTACGCCTGCAGATAGCTGACCAGGTCGTCGCGGCGTACCCACCGGCCGAACTCGCGAGGCATCGCCAGCCCCGGCAGCGCTGAAAGTCGCCGCGTGGTGTGCAGACGCAGGCGGTCGTACCGGCCGCGCCAACTGGCTCCGACGGCGTCCCCACGCTCGAGGACGACGCTGTCCACGCCGTGGCGCTTCAGCTGAGCCGCCACCGCCAGGCCGGCCGCGCCGGCACCCACGATGGTCACGTCGGAGAACAACAGGCACTCCTCATCCTTGAGCTGCCGGAGGGTACAGAACATGACATAGCGGGGTGCCCTACCGCAATGGTCGGCCGGGCTCAGCGTGCTGAAACGGTGAGCGACGGACGGCCGAGACACTCGTCGCCGTCCCGTATCCGCGTGGGCCCGGCCGACCTCGCTACTCGGCCCCGGCGTTGTTGAGTTCGGCGAGCCTGCGCAGCAGGGGCGGGGCGTCGAACGGGTCCAGGACGGCCTCGATGAGCACCATCTGGTCGCTCGGAGCCTCCTCGAGGGCGGCCCGTAGTTCGGTCGTCGTCTTCACCGTGCGGGTGTGAATGGGCGTCTGGACCAGGGATTCGGCCAGGGCTGTCCAGTTCCAGGGGGCCACGTCGTTGTAGCCGGCCTTGGGGCTCTGCAGGGCCCGCTCGATCGTGTAGCCGGCGTTGTTCAGCAGCAGGATCACCGGGTTCAGGCCGTAGCGAGCGATGGTGCTCAGTTCCTGCACGGTCATCTGGGCGGCCCCGTCGCCGATCAGCAGCACCGGGCGCCGGGAGGGATCGGCCAGGCCCTGGCCCAGGGTGGCGGGCAGGGCGTAGCCGATCGAGTTCCAGATCGGCTGGGCGTGGAAGACGGTGTCGTCGGGGAAGGCCAGGGAGGCCGCGCCCCAGAAGGCGGTGCCGGTGTCGGCCAGCAGGGCGGTGCCTTCGGGCAGCCACGACTGCACCGCGCGCCAGAGATTTTCCTGGGTCAGTTCCTCGTCCTCGTGGTCTGGCAGCAGCGGATTGATTGGTGCAGCAACGCTTTCGAAGCGCACGCCGGAGCACAGCGCCGCCAGTTCCTGCACTGCGTCTGCGAAATGGACAGGGTAGGAGGTCTCGCCGATCTGCGAGAAGGTGGCGTGCACCTGGAGGGTGCGTTCGTCGGCCGGGCGGTGGGTGAAGAAGCCCGACAGTACGTCCGAGGCCACCGTGCCCAGTTCCAGCACCAGGTCGGCCTGGGCGACCAACTGGGCGCTGCGGGCGTCCACCATTGTTCCGGCGTACACGCCGTGATTCAGCGGGTCGGACTCGTCGATCACGCCCTTGGCGGCCAGCGTGGTCACGATGGGGATGCCGGCCGAGCGGGCGGCCTGCAGTACCTGCGCACCCAGACCGAACCGGGCCACCAGGTGACCGACCACGAGAACGGGGCGGACAGCGTCTTCAAACAGGTTGGCCAGGGCCTCTCGCAGACGCAGGGCGGCTGCCTCGTCCCGAACCGGGGCCAGGGGAGTGGCCAGTGGTGCGGGGTCGACCGGCAGGGTGGCCAGATCCTGCGGGATGCTCAGGTAGGCAGGCTTGCGGTGGGTGATCGCGGCCAACAGCACGGCGTCGATCTGCTCGGTGGCGCGCTCGGCGGTGACCGTCTCCACGGCCACGCTGATCTGTCGGTAGGCGTGCTCGAACCGGTCGAAGACGCCGTCGGCGAGGGTGTGGTGCACCAGTCGGCCGGCCTGGACCGCGGCCGTGCGGGGACTGCCCACGACGTGCACCACCGGCACGTCCTCGGCCGCGCTGCCCGCCACCGCATTGATGCAGCTCAGTTCACCCACACCGTAGGTGGTCACCAGCGCCGCCAGCCCCCGGGTGCGGGCGTAGGCATCGGCCGCGTACCCCGCGCCCAGTTCGTTCGGTGAGCCGACCCAGGCCAGACCCTCGACCTCGTTCAGGTGGTCGAGCAGGGTGAGGTTGAAGTCGCCGGGCACACCGAACAGGTGCTCCACACCGGCCTGCCGCAGCCGCCGGCCCAGGTACTCAGCGAGATTCATCCTCATGGGCATCAACATGCGATCTTGGAAGCAGACTGCGCAAGACCCGAGAGCCGGGCTGAGCATTCTGCGCAACTGCCCCGACGAGGCGGTGAGAGACTGAGCAACATGACACCTCTGGATGGCACGGACGCCCGCATCCTGCTCGCCCTGGACCGCAACCCCCAGGCGACGGTCGTGGCGCTGGCCAACGACCTGGGCCTGGCCCGCAACACCGTGCAGGCCCGGCTGCGGCGGATGGAGACCAGCGGCGTCCTCAGTTCCACCAGCCGCCGGGTCGAGCCCGAGGCCCTCGGGTACCCGCTGATGGCCTTCGTCACCGTGACCATCAGCCAGCGCATGCGCGACCAGGCCAACGCGGCCCTGGCCGGCCTGCCGGAGATCGTCGAGCTGCTGGCCACCACCGGCGACGGCGACATGCTGGCCCGGGTGGTGGCGCGCGACACCGCCGACCTGAACCGGGTCACCGAGAGCCTGCTCGACATGCCCGGAATCGTGCGCACCAGCACCTCGATCGTGCTGAAGAAGATCCACTCGCTGCGGATGGACCTGCTGCTGGAACGCCTGGCCGACCGCTGAGGACCCGTCCCCGCGCGGACGGCTGCACTGGTGCAATCAGCCCGGGTGCCCATGATGAGGCCCATGACCGTCCCCTCTCTGGCCGAAGCGCTGGAAACGCTGCGCTCACGCGTCGGTGACCTGCGGCTGGACCTGTCCGGGCCAGGAGCCGGGCAGGCCCGGCAGACCCGGTCCGAGCTCGCCGGTCAGGTGGACGACTACCTGCTGCCCCGGCTGCGCCAACTCGACGCCCCACTGCTCGCGGTGGTCGGCGGCTCCACCGGCGCGGGTAAGTCCACCCTGGTCAACACCCTGATCGGCGCCAACGTCACCAAGGCCGGCTGGCTGCGCCCGACCACCCGCGGGCCGGTGCTGGTCTGCAGCCCCGACGACCGGCGCTGGTTCACCGAGGACCGGATCCTGCCCGAACTGGCCCGCACCAGCGGCGACGGCAGCCAGGGGGGTGGGCGCAGCCTGCACGTGGTCGCCGACCCGGGCGTCCCGGCCGGGCTGGCCCTGCTCGACGCCCCCGACATCGACTCGGTCGTCGCCGAGAACCGCCAGCTGGCCGCCCAGCTGTTGTCGGCCGCCGATCTGTGGATCTTCTGCACCACCGCCGCCCGCTACGCCGACGCCGTGCCCTGGGAGATGCTGCACACCGCCCAGCAACGCAGTACCGCACTGGCCGTGGTGATCAATCGCGTGCCGCCCGAAGGGCTGCGCGAGATCAGCTCGCACCTGGCGGCCATGCTCGACCAGAACGGCCTGGCCCGGGCCACCCTGTTCGCGATCCCCGAGACCGGCCTGCACAACGCCGACGACCGGCTGCCCGAACAGATCGTCGCACCCCTGAGGGCCTGGCTGGACGGCCTGGCCGGCGATGCCGACGCCCGCTCCGAGGTCATCCGCACCACCCTGGACGGTGCCCTGCAGAGCGTTCGCGCCCGAGTGTCGTTGCTGGCCCGGGAAGTTGACGAGCAACTGGCGGCGGCAGCGGTGCTGCGCGACACCGCCGAGGACTTCTACGCCGAGGCCGTGCGGGAATTCGACGACGGCATCCGCAGCGGCAGCGTGTTGCGCGGCGAGGTGCTCAGCCGTTGGCAGGAATTCGTCGGAACCGGCCAGCTGACCCGCAACCTCGAACAACAAGTGGGCCGGTTGCGTGATCGCCTCACCGCATTCGTCACCGGCCGCCAGGCTCCCACCGCAGCCGTGGAAGAAGCCCTTGAAAGCAGCGTGCAGACGCTGCTGCGTTCGGCCGCCGAGCGCGCGGCCGAACGCACCGTCGACGCCTGGGGCGACAGCCCGGCCGGACGCGCCCTGCTCGCCGACCGCGCGCCCACTCTCGGGCACACCTCGCCGGAGTTCTCCGCCGCTCTGCAACAGGAGATCCGGGCCTGGCAGGGCCGCGTGCTGGAGTTGGTCAGTGCCGAAGGCGGACAGAAACGCTCGATGGCCCGGCTGGCATCTTTCGGCACCAATGGCGCCGGGCTGGTGCTCATGCTGGCGGTCTTTGCCCAGACCGGCGGACTCAGCGGGATCGAGTTCCTGGTCGCTGGAGGAACTTCCGCCGCCAGCCAGAAGGTGCTCGAGGCGGTATTCGGAGACAGCGCCGTACGCGCGCTCGCCACCCGGGCCCGCGCGGATCTTCTCGAACGCGTAGAATTCCTGTTGGGCAACGAAAAACAGCGGTTTTTGGACGTCGTTGAGGGCGCATCCCCGGATGTCGAGTCGTCGACGGGGTTGCGTAGAGCTCTGGAAGATTTCGAAAAGGTGCGCCGGAGCGCTCGTTCCACGACACGTCCGGGCGCGGTCGGCATTCCGGGGAGTAACTGATGCTGCTCACCGGGCGACGTTCCGGTCTCGCTGAGCGGCTCGATGCCCTGCAGGAGGTGCTTACCCTCTCGCACGGGCGCCTGGATCCGGCGGTCGTCGCGGAAGCGGAACAGATCGCGGCCAAAGCGAGTGATCGGCTGCGGTTCGGGGAGTCGCGCACGGTGGTGGCGTTGGCGGGAGCCACCGGCAGCGGCAAGTCGTCACTGTTCAACGCGCTCGTAGGAGAACCACTTTCGCAGGTGGGCATGCGCCGCCCGACAACGGGGGCGGCACATGCGGCGGTGTGGGGCAGTAGCGACGCGACGGCGCTGCTGGACTGGCTGGAAGTGCCCCGCCGTCACCTGCTGGGCGCCGAATCGGTGCCTGAGCTGGACGGTCTGGTCCTGCTGGATCTTCCCGACGTCGACTCGGTCCAGCAGGGCAACCGGCTGGAGGCCGAGCGGCTCATCGAGCGGGTGGACCTCCTGGTCTGGGTCCTCGATCCGCAGAAGTACGCCGATGCCGCCGTGCACGAGCGCTACCTGGCCCCGCTGGCCGCGCACGCCGACGTGATGCTCGTCGTCCTGAACCAGGTCGACCGCCTGCCGTCGCAGGCCCGCGCCGGGTGCCTGGACGACCTGCGCACCCTGCTGAAGTCCGAGGGCCTCGCCGCAGCAACGGTTCTGCCCGCATCGGCGAGCACGGGTGACGGCATCCAGGCTCTGCGGGACGTGCTGGCCAAGAATGTCGATGCCAAACAGGGTGCGATGCGCCGACTGTCAGCTGACCTCTCAGTCATGGCCGAACGCCTGGACGACAGCTGCGCCGGTGCCGCGGACCAGGCCATCACGGCCGCCGACCGTAAGGCCCTGACGCGTGCCCTGGGGGCGGCGGCGGGCGTGGACGTGGTGAGCGAGGCCGTGGCCGGGGCGTACCGGCTGCGGGCGCGCCGGGCCACCGGCTGGCCGGTGACCGCCTGGACGTCACGGCTGCGTCTGGACCCGGCCCGGCGCCTTCGCCTGCGCGACGAACCGTCGGAGTTGGTGCGCACCTCGCTACCGGCACCCTCGGCCCTGCAACGCGCGCACGTGGACAATGCGCTGCGTCAGATCAGCGACCGGGCGGCGGGCGGGCTGCCCCAGCCCTGGCCGCAGGCAATTCGCCGGGCCGCCAGCAGCTCTCAGGAGCGCATGGCCGACCTGCTGGACCAGGCCGTGGCCGGCACCGACCTCGGCCTGGGCCGGCGTCCCCTCTGGTGGCGGGTCGCCGGAACCCTGCAGTGGCTGCTCCTGGCCGCCGCCACGGCCGGGTTGGTCTGGCTGGTGATGCTGTTCGCCGTGGCCTGGCTGCAGTTACCGGATCCTCCACTGCCGCACTGGGGTCCGCTGCCGGTACCCACCGTCCTGCTGGTGGCCGGGCTACTGACCGGGTTCCTGCTCGCTCAGGCCTGCGGGCTCTTCGCCCGTACCGGAGCTCGGCGGCGGGCGCAGCAGGCACGTCGCCGGCTGGAAGAACGGATCAGCCGGCTTGCCGACGAGACGGTGCTGGCACCGGTCGAGCGCGAACTGGCTGCTAGGCGGCAGTTCTGCACCGTGCTGGCTCGTGTGCGCGGCTGAGACCCACCAGGGGCCGTGTTCGTCGGCCTCACCGTCGTGTGTGTCATGGCCGTTGTTCTTGTCCGGTCAGCGCAGCTCCAGACAGCCCTGCGTAAGGGCCTCCGTGCACTCCCGCGCCTGCGATCGACCGACGCTTGACGGAAAAAGGGGTTCGCTCCGCCCTGGGCGGCGGCGAGCCCCTTTTCGCGTGATACATCGCCTGCTCGGAAATGGGCAAGGGAAATGACCCGGCAATGCGCCGGGCGGTCTCACTGCCCTTGCTGAATATCACTAGACGCCACCGAAAGGCGATACCCAGGTTCGGGTCTAGGTGTTTCAATTCGGCCATTGACGCATGCCCGGTCACCGGCGACACTCCATGAACGAACCGGACGGTGGCCGGGGAGCGGGGGCTTGAATCAGCGGCGGGATTCGATCGCCGAAAACATTTCGAATTCTATCGCTTCCCCCATCGCCGTGATCAAAAATGTGAACGTTAACAACGGTGTTGACGTGGTCCCCAGGAGGTACGGATGTTGAAGAAAAGGGCTGGCGCACTGCTCGCGGCGGCGCTGATGGTGTCGGCGCTGGCTGCCTGTGGCGACGACGAGGGCAGCGGCTCCGCCGGTGGTGGCGGTGGTGGCGGCGACGGCAAGCTGGTGCTCGGGTTCTCCCAGGTCGGGGCCGAGAGCGGCTGGCGCACGGCGAACACCAAGTCGATCCAGGAGTCGGCCGCGGAGGCCGGCTACGAGCTGAAGTTCTCCGACGCCCAGGGCAAGCAGGAGAACCAGATCAAGGCGATCCGCTCCTTCATCACCCAGCGGGTCGACGTGATCGCGTTCTCGCCGGTGGTCGAGTCCGGCTGGGACACGGTGCTGAAAGAGGCCCAGGACGCCGAGATCCCGGTGATCCTGACCGACCGGGCGATCGACTCCCCGGACGAGAGCCTCTACGAGAGCTTCATCGGCTCGGACTTCGTCCTCGAGGGCAAGAAGGCCGGTGAGTGGCTGGTCGAGGAGTACAAGGACGAGACCGGTCCGGTCAACATCGTCGAGCTCCAGGGCTCGCCCGGCGCCGCCCCGGCGAACGACCGCAAGGCCGGGTTCGCCGAGGTCATCGCGGCGGAGCCGGAGAAGTTCAAGGTCATCGCCTCGCAGACCGGTCAGTTCACCCGGACCGACGGCAAGCAGGTGATGGAGACCTTCCTGAAGTCGCACGACGACATCGACGTGCTCTACGCCCACAACGACGACATGGGCCTGGGCGCGATCGAGGCGATCGAGGCGGCCGGCCTGAAGCCGGGCGAGGACATCAAGATCATCACGGTGGACGCGGTCAAGGACGGCATGACCGCGCTGGCCGACGGGAAGATCAACTTCATCGTGGAGTGCAGCCCGCTGCTCGGGCCGCAACTGATGGAGCTGGCGCAGACGGTGGCCGACGGCGGGAGCGTGGAGAAGCGCGTGCTCACCGAGGAGACCACCTTCACCCAGGAGCAGGCCAAGGAGGCTCTGCCCGACCGCAAGTACTGATCACGCCCGTGAGAGTGCGCGGCCGGTCCCGACGGACCGGCCGCGCACTCTCACGGTGGAACCGCCGACGCCCGCAGAAACGGAGTAACCATGGGCGACGATGCCCCGGTCCTGGAGATGACCGGTATCCGCAAGGTCTTTCCCGGTGTGGTGGCCCTGGACGGGGTCGACCTGCGCCTGATGCCGGGTGAGGTGCACGCCCTGATGGGCGAGAACGGCGCCGGGAAGTCGACTCTGATCAAGGTTCTCACCGGCGTGTACGACATCGACGGCGGTGAGATCCGGCTCGACGGCAAGCCGGTGCGCTTCTCCGGCCCGCTGCCCGCGCAGCAGGCCGGTATCAGCACCGTGTACCAGGAGGTCAATCTCTGCGCCAACCTCTCGGTGGCCGAGAACATCCTGCTCGGCCGGGAACCCCGGCAGTTCGGCAAGATCCGCTGGAGCCAGACCCGGCGCCGGGCCCGCGAACTGCTCAAGCGGCTCGACCTCGACCTGGACGTGAGCGCCCCGCTGAGCTCCTACTCGCTGGCCATCCAGCAGATGGTCGCGATCGCCCGCTCACTCAGCAACACCGACATCGACGCCAAGGTTCTGATCCTCGACGAGCCGACCTCCAGCCTGGACGCCTCCGAGGTGGCCCAGCTGTTCGCCGTGATGCGCCGGCTCAAGGCCGAGGGCGTGGCCATCGTCTTCGTCTCGCACTTCCTCGACCAGGTCTACGAGATCGCCGACCGGATGACCGTTCTGCGCAACGGCCGGCTGGTGGGGGAGTACCGCACCGCCGAACTGCCGCAGATGGAACTGGTCTCCAAGATGATCGGCAAGGACCTGGCCACCCTGGAGGACCTGGAGCAGCAACCCCGCGAGGCCACCGCCCGGATCGAGCGCGGTGAACCGCTGGTGCAGGCCGAGGACCTGGGCCGCAAGGGTGGCATCGAGCCGTTCGGGCTGCGCATCCACTCCGGTGAGATCGTCGGTCTGGCCGGTCTTCTGGGCTCCGGGCGGACCGAACTGGCCCGCCTGCTGTTCGGCGCCGACCGGGCCGACGAGGGCAGGCTGAAGGTCGACGGCAAGCCGGTCACGCTGCGCACCCCCCGGGCCGCGATGAACCGCGGTATCGCCTTCTCCTCGGAGAACCGCCGCACCGAGGGCATCGTCGGCGACCTGAGCGTGCGCGACAACATCATCCTGGCCCTGCAGGCCTCCCGCGGCTGGATGCGGCCGGTCTCCCGGCGCCGGGCCGACGAACTGGTGGACAAGTACGTCAAGGCCCTGCAGATCCGCCCGGCCGACCCTGACCGGCGGGTGCGCGACCTCAGCGGCGGCAACCAGCAGAAGGTGCTGCTGGCCCGGTGGCTGATCACCGAGCCCCGGCTGTTCATCGTGGACGAGCCCACCCGCGGCATCGACGTCGGGGCCAAGGCCGAGATCCAGCGGCTGGTCGCCGAACTGGCCGACGGCGGGATGGCCGTGCTGTTCGTCAGCGCCGAGCTGGAAGAGGTGCTGCGGCTCAGCCACAAGATCGAGATCCTGCGCGACCGGCGGCTGGTGGAGGAACTGGAGAACACCGACGCCGTGGACGCGGACCGGATCATGCAGACCATCGCCGGCGGCACGGTCGCGGACACCGAAGGGAAGGCCGCGTCATGATCACGAACCTGACCCGGCACCGGCTGTTCTGGCCGTTCGCCGTCCTGGTGCTGCTGCTGGTGCTCAACCTGTTCTTCTCGAACAACTTC
Source organism: Kineosporia sp. NBRC 101677 (assembly GCF_030269265.1). Lineage (NCBI taxonomy): Bacteria > Bacillati > Actinomycetota > Actinomycetes > Kineosporiales > Kineosporiaceae > Kineosporia > Kineosporia sp. NBRC 101677. The sequence goes on along the minus strand of NZ_BSTA01000003.1, from coordinate 523,384 downwards.
TTCCGGATCACCGTGCAGGACGGGCACCTGTTCGGCACGATCATCGACATCTTCCGCCGGGCGGCGCCACTGACCCTGGTGGCGATCGGGATGACGCTGGTGATCGCGACCGGCGGCATCGACCTGTCGGTCGGCTCGGTGATGGCCGTCTCCGGGGCCCTGGCCTGCCTGCTGATCGGTGACCTGGGCGATCCGCACAGCGTCGCCGGAGTGGTCGGTGCCGTGCTCCTGGCCCTGCTGCTGTGTCTGGTCCTCGGGGTGTGGAACGGGTTCCTGGTGTCGGTGATCGGGATACAACCGATCGTCGCCACCCTGATCCTGATGGTGGCCGGGCGCGGTCTGGCCCAGCTGATCACCGACGGGCAGATCCTCAACGTCACCTCCGACCCCTACCGGGTGATCGGCGCCGGGTACTTCCTCGGCCTGCCGGTCTCGGTGCTGATCGCCGCCGCCGTCCTGGTCGTGGCCATCCTGCTGACCACCCGCACCGCCCTCGGCCTGCTGCTGCAGGCGGTCGGCGGCAGCCCGGACGCCTCCCGCCTGGCCGGCATCAACGCCCGGGGCCTCACCTGGCTGGTCTACGTGATCGCGGCGGTCTGCGCGGGCATCGCCGGGCTGATCTACAGCTCCAACGTGGCCAGCGCCGACAGCAACGCCGCGGGCAACCTGATCGAGCTCGACGCCATCCTGGCCGTGGTGATCGGCGGCACCGCACTGACCGGTGGGCGCTTCTCCCTCGCCGGGACCGCCCTGGGCGCGATCCTGATCGAGACCCTGAACATCACCATCCTCAGCGTCGGCATCCCGGTCGAGGCCACCCTGCTGTTCAAGGCGGTCGTCGTGGTCGTCCTGTGCCTCGGCCAGTCCGCCGCCTTCCGCGCCCGGGTCCTCGGGCGCGGCAACAAGCCCCAGCCCGCGCTCACCACGAAGGAGGCCGCGGCATGACCGAGACCACCCGGGCCGAACCGGACGTGGACCTGAGCGCTCCCGGGCCCACCGTCACCAGCCGGCGCAACGTGCAGATCAGCCGCCGCCACGTGCCCGTCCTGGCCACCCTCAGCCTGCTGGCCTTCATGTACGGCCTGGGCGTGGTCAACTACGACGGCTTCGACCACCCGCAGGTCGTCCTCAACATCTTCGTCGACAACGCCTTCCTGCTGGTCGTCGCCGTCGGCATGACGTTCGTGATCCTGACCGGCGGGATCGACCTGTCGGTGGGTGCGGTGGTCGCCCTGACCACCACCCTGGGGGCGACCCTGCTGCAGGCCGGCTGGCCGGCCGGGGTGGTGCTGCCGCTGCTGCTGGTCCTGGGCACCGGGCTCGGCCTGTCCATGGGCGCGGTGATCCACTACTTCAAGGTGGAACCGTTCATCGCCACGCTGGCCGGGATGTTCCTGGCCCGCGGCCTGGCCCTGCTGATCGACCGCAACTCGATCCCGATCGACAACGGCTTCTGGGTCAGCATCGCCCAGCAGCGGATCCGTTTCGACCGCGGCGTGTTCATCTCCTCCAGCGTGATCCTGGCCCTGGTGGTGGTGCTGATCGCGGCGGTTGTGCTGACCTGGACCCGGTTCGGCCGCTGTGTGTACGCGATCGGCGGCAACTCCGACTCGGCCCTGCTGATGGGCCTGCCGGTGGCCCGCACCCGGATCGCGGTCTACGGCATCAGCGGGTTCTGCGCCGCCCTGGGCGGGGTGATCTACAGCTTCTACACGCTGTCCGGGTACAGCCTGCACGGCAACGGCCTGGAGCTCGACGCGATCGCCGCGGTGGTGATCGGCGGCGTGCTGCTGGCCGGCGGCTCCGGCTACCTCTTCGGCACCGTGCTGGGCGTGCTGGTGCTCGGCCTGATCCAGACCATCATCACCTTCCAGGGCGACCTGAGCAGCTGGTGGACCCGGATCGTGGTCGGCGTGCTGCTGTTCGCCTTCATCGTGCTGCAGCGGGTGGTCACCGGTAAGAGCGCGGTGAGATCCGGCGGCTGAGGCCTACTGCCGGTAGGGATCGACGAGCAGCGTCGGGGTGCGGGCGGTCTCCAGCACGGACTCGGGAAAAGCCGGACCAGCCCCATAGGTCCGGGCCCGGGTCCGGCCGGAGGCCACCAGCACCCCGAGCGCGTTCGGATCGCGAAGGTCGCGCCGGCCGGTGGGTGGCCCCCTCAACGTGCGGGAGAGGGCCGAATCGGGTTAAAAAGGATCTCTACGGGTGACAACGATGTGACCTTGGGGGAGATCCGGATGTCGCAGCCTGTTCTCTGGTGCGTTTCCTTCGACGGGGCGCCGCTGTCCGGCGTGGTGGTCGAGTCGCTGAAACTGGCCAACGCCTTCCGGCAACGCGGGCATCGGGTGTTGCTGGACATCGGGTACGACATCAAGGCCGACAAAGGACGTTTCTTCGCGCCCTACACCGACGAGGTCACCAGCCTGCCGGGCTGGGTCGAACTGGTCCGGGTCGCCGGTATCGACAGCATTCCCTGGTACAACGCCGCTTTCGTGCGATCCACGCTGGCCGGGGTGGCGCGGGGCCAGGGGCCGGGTGGCTGCTACGAACCCGTGGTCGAGGCGCTGACCCGGCGGATCGTGGCCACCTGGCAGCAGTACGGGGTCACGGCGGTACTGGTCGAGAACGGCACGCTGCCCGAGAACATCGCCTACAGCGAGGCGCTGTACCGGGCGATCGAGCGGTACGGGAAGCAGTTGGGCCATGAAAGGCCCTTCGTGCTGTGGCGCGATCACGACCTGATGTGGAACAGTGAGCCTTCCACCGGCAAGTACGGCCGCCCGCCGTACCCGCTGGCGCCCAAACCCCGCAACTCGCCGTACATCCGCTACCTGGCCCTGCACGAGGAGGCGCGGCGCCGCACCCTGGAATGGGTGCCTGGCCTGCGCGATCTGCAGGTGCTGCCGAACACCTTCGACTTCGAGAACACCGCCGTGCAAGCGGGATTCCGCGAGACGTACGGTATCCCGGCCGAGGCTGCGCTGATTGCACGCTGCACCCGGCTGATCCCGCAGAAAAGGGCCGACCGTGAGATCGATCTGCTGGCCAAGCTGCGGCACCGCATTCACGACCGTCCGGTATACCTGTTCCTGGCCGGCGATCCTTCGGAGCATCCGGCCACGGTGATGTCCCTGCGAGCCCAGGCCGAGCGGCTGGGGGTGGCCGGGCAGGTGGTGTTCGGTGGCCGTCTGGCTCCTCGGGACGTGGCGTCGAGCCATGGATTCTCCGTGGCCGACCTGCTCGCCGAGGCCGATCTGGTGTCGTTCCTGACCTCGTACGACTACGAGAGCTACGGCAATCCGGTCGGTGAGGCGGTGGCGTCCGGAGTTCCCTTCCTGGCCACGCGATACGCCCTCTACGACACAGTTTACGGCCGGAAAGGACTGCAGGCGCCGGTCCTTCCGATCTCTACGGATGACCAGGCGCCGCTGAACGACGACTTCGTGAACGAGGTGGTCGCACTCCTGACCGATCCTCTGCTGCGTAGCCGGGTGGTGGCTCACAACCGTCGTTGCGGGCAGCAGTATTTCGCCCAGAGCCGGGCCGCCGAGGTGGTCGAAGAGCTTTTGACCATGGACGTCCGTGGCGACGAAGGTCACGAGGAGAGCGTTTACGGGGAGGCGGGTAGGGCGGCTGTTCCGCCGCTGAGCGCGCGCACGCGGATGACGGTGGTGATCCCGGTGCGTGACGAGGCCGCCAACCTCCCTGCGGTGATCGAGTCGCTGGCCGGGCAACAGGGCCCGGACGGCCTGCTCGACCGTGACCTGTTCGATGTTCTGCTGGTGGACAACAACTCCCGCGACAACACCGTCAGCCTGGCCCGGGGTCTGGCCGCCCAGCACGAGGGACTGCGGCTGTGGGTGATCGGCGAGCCGGAGCAGGGAGTTTCGTGTGCCCGACGCGCCGGCATGGACCTGGCGGCGCAGCGAGCCCAGCAGCGCGACGGTGACGATGCGACGCAGCGCTTCTATCTGGTCTCGGCCGATGCCGACTGCCGGGTGGCGCCGGACTGGCTGTGGGAACTGCTGAAGGCCATGGACGGTGAGAAGGCCGCGATCGGGGTGTGCGACTACTACTACGACGCAGATCATTTCAATGGACGTCCGTTGTTGTGGGATGCGATCGACCGCACCATCCGCTGTCGGCAGGTCGCGTGGTCGCGCTTCGGTGGCTTCCCCGACGGCAAGGGTTTCGCGGTGGACCGGCGCTCGTACCAGCGGGTCGGCGGGATCGAACTGTCGTACCAGCTGGAGCACGGACGATTCGTCAGTCACCTCTCCGACGACTGGGACTTCGGCATCCTGGTGCGGGCCAGTGGTGAGGACATCGTCTACGTGCCGAACTCCCGGGTGGAGATCAACCCGCGCCGCGTCGACCACGCCCTGGACGAGGTGGTGGCCGGTCAGGCCTACGGCTCGGGCGGGATCATCACGATGCGCGACATCCGGCCCAGCGAGCCGGGACCGGTCACCGGCCGGGACCTGACCGAGGCGGAAGCACTGCAGGCCTGGGAGTTCTCGGTCAAGGACTTCATGCCCAAGAACATGATCCTGGCCGCCGTGCTCACCCCCTCGCTGCTGGACGACGAGGGCGTGATCGACCTGCTCTCACCGGCCCTGGCCCGACGGATGGCCGAACGCATCCCGCAGATCACGGCCGAGACCGGCTTGGTCGACTACACCCCCATCCACTCGTACAAGACGCCCTGCTTCCGGCTGTACTTCGAGTTCGCGGACGAGTTGTTCGCCCGGCTGCGCGCCAAGGTCGGTCCCGAGATCGGATATCCGCCCCCGCTGCCGCAGTGCCTGCAGGAGATCCGCGACACCGGTGACGAGAACAGATTCCGCGAGTTCGTGCGCCACTACTGCGAAGACCGCGAATCCGGAGCGGCCCACGACTACTTCGGCAACGGGGGAGTGTTCTGAGGTGAACCCACTCGAATCGCTGACCCGACTCGACCCCGACTACCCGCGCCCAGCCGTCCTCAATCTGCTGGCCGCCCCGCACAACGAGCGCCTGCTGGAGTATGTGGCCAGCGACCCCTTCGGTGCGCACGTCTTTCCCGGCGACATCCCTGATGTGGCACCGGAAGCGTTCCTGGACGACCTGGACGCACAACTGGCCGACACCCGTCCCATCCATCTGTGGTCGTACATCCCGACCTGCAGCTACCGCTGCCGCTTCTGCCAGTACCCGGTGGTCATCGTCAAGGGCCCGGCCGACGTGACTCGGGAAAAGATCGACCACTGGGTGGATCTGAACATTCGCGAGGCGCAGTTGTGGCTGCAGCGGGTGCCCCGGCTGCGCGAGGCCCCGGTGGGGGAGTTCAACGTCTTCGGCGGAACCCCGTCGCTCATGGGCCTGGACTCGGTGTCCCGGCTGCTGAACTTCTACCGGGAGAACTTCGGTTTCGGCCCGGAGACCACCGTCCGCTTCGAGGGCGACCCGACCACGCTCACCCCCGACCTGCTGGCCCGGCTGCGGGAGCTGGGGTGTGACAAGGTCTCCTGCGGGGTGCAGTCGTTCGACGACCAGGTGCTGAAGCTGAGCGGACGTGAGCACACCGAGACCGAGTGTCACGAGTTCCTCGACGCCACCGAACGTCTCGGGTTCGACTGGGTGACCATCGACCTGATGTACGGCCTGCTCGACCAGACCGTCGCCGGGGTGCAGCGTGACCTGGAACAGGTGCGCCGACACCGGGTTCCCGGGGTGGTCTGCACCAAGCTGCACCTGCGTTCTTACACCGACACCCGCACCGGGGTCGCCGGCGACCGGCCGGCGGCCTGGCAGTTCCCCAGCTACCGCAACCGTCTGGCCGAGGCCGGGCACCGCTGGCCGACCCTCGGCGAGCAGTACCAGATGCGCGAGGTGCTGGCCGAGGGGCTACGCGCCGACGGGTACGGGGAGCACCCGACCATGTACTTCCACCGCGCCGACAAGCCGCCGGAGACCTGGAAGTCGATCATGGTGGATCAGGACCGGCAGGACGCGGAGGTGGCGATCGGGCTGGGCGGTAGTTCCAGCTGCCGCCGCTCGGAGGCGATGACCGAGGTGAACGCGGGCCGCTACGCCCAGCTGGTGCAGGCCGGGCAGCTGCCGCTGACCTCGGCCACCCGCTTCGGCCCGACCGCCACCGAGGCCCGGGCGATCAAGATGGCCCTGAGTACCCTGCAGCCTCTGCGCGACGACCTGCACCGCGAAAGGTTCGGCGGGCGTTCGCTGTTCGACGAGCCCTGGAACCGGCGCTGGCTCGACCTGGAGCGCCGCGAGCTGGTCGTCACCGACCGGGCCGAAGGCTCGGTGCGGCTGACCGCGCCCGGAGCGGTGCTGGTCGAGGCCATCATGAACACCGAGTTCTGACCGGGTTCTGACCGGGTTCTGACTGGGTTCTGACTGGGGCGTCCCAGTCCCTACACTCGCCGGGCCACCGACGAGTGAAGGATCACCATGCTGCACGTACGGGTCATCGCACCGGCCGAACTGACCGACAGGGTCGTGGAGCGGCTGGACCGGGACGAGGCGATCACGCACGTGGTGGTCCTGCCCTCGGTCGCGCTCTCGCCGCCGGGCGACCTGATCGAGTTCGACGTGGTCCGGGAGGGCGCCAACGGCATCCTGGCCGACCTGAACGAGCTGGGCCTGCACCAGGACGGCGCGATCGTGCTGGAACGCATCGACACCTCGATCTCGGCGGCGGCCGACCGGGCCGCGCGCAGTGCCCCCGGGCTGGGGGTCGACGCGGTGGTGTGGCGCGAGATCGAGCAGCAGACCGGGGAGGAGTCGCGGCTGTCGGTGTCCTTCCTCGCGTTCATGGTGATCGCCATGGTCATCGCTGCCGTCGGCGTGCTGCTGGACCAGCCCATCCTGATCGTCGGCTCGATGGTGGTCGGCCCGGAGTTCGGCCCCCTGGCGGCGTTGTGCGTGGGGCTGGTGAAACGCCGCGGCGCGCTGGTGCGCCGTTCCGCAGCAGCGCTCGGGGTCGGCTTCCCGGTCGGGATGATGCTGACGGTGGTGGCGGTCTGGCTGCTGACCGCGGCCGACCTGGTGGACCGCTCGATGCTGACGGCCGAGCGTCCGCTGACCGACTTCATCTGGCGTCCCGATGCCTTGAGCTGGGTCATCGGCTTCCTCGGCGGTGTGGCCGGCATCCTCTCGCTGACCTCGGCCAAGGCGGGCACGCTGGTCGGGGTGCTGATCTCGGTCACCACCGTCCCGGCGGCGGCCAACGCGGCGGTGGCCCTGGCCTACGGTGTGCGCGACGAGGCGGTCGGCTCGTTCTTGCAGCTGGTGATCAACCTTGCCGCAATCGTCCTGGCCGGGGTTCTGACGCTTCTCGTGCAGCAGGTGGTCTGGCGCTTCGGCGCCGCAAGGGCGTAAACCTCAGGTGGCGGGGCGGATCATGACCTGCGACTCGGTGCCGGGCAGGAGGCGAACCGTTCCCACCGTGGCGAAGCCGTGCCGGGCGTAGAGCCGGGCGCTGCCGGAGGTGGTGGCCTCGAGCGCGGTGGGGGCGGGGCTCTGGTCGATCAGGTTCAGTCGGTGGGCCAGTAGGGCCGAGCCGATTCCGCGACCTTGCCGGCGGGGATCGGCCGCCACGTCCTGCACGAACCAGTGCGGCTCAGCCGGGCGGTGTTCTCGAACGGCCCGTTCCTGGCGTAGGCCCCGGCCGATCGTGCCGCCCAGTCGGGCCGCCGCTGATCCGGCGGTCCGGCGCCACCACGAGGCGGGCCGGTCGGGGCGGGGAGTGGTGAAACGCAGAGCCCCGACGAGGAGTCCACTGGTCTCGTCCACCGCGACGTCGAGGGCGTTGACCCCGGCGCCGGACAGATCGGCGAGCATCAGCCAGCGGATGTTACGGGCGCGCCGCTCGGCGCGAGGCATCAGTGCGGCCCACAGCGGATCGTGCTCGAAGGCCCGGGCGAACAGGTCGGCGACCGGCGCGACGTCGTCGGCGGTGGCTGCCCGCACAAGGACCATGCCGTCAGCCTACAGACCGCTTGATCGGCCGAATCTGGCCGCGCCGGAGCCGGATGTCACGTCAACCCGGCTCCTTCGGCAAGACGGCGGATGACGTCGGCCGCGGGGCCGGTGGGGGCGTTGCGCCACCCGCTGCCGGCCCACAGGTGCAGACGGTCGGCGTCGCCGGCCTTCCCGGCAGCCTGCCGCAGTGCGCGGGTCAGATGATGCACAGCGGGGTAGGCGTTAGGCCCTTGCGGGTGTCGGTCGGTGAACCCGTTGCGCAGCGCCCGTGCCGGCCGTCCGGTGAAGGCCCGGGTCAGGACCGTCTCGGCGAACGCCGGGTCGCCGAGCGCCTGCTTGTGAGTGGCGGAGGTACCGGCCTCGTCGGTGCGCAGCAGCAGTGTGCCCACCGCGACGGCCTGCGCCCCGGCCTGCAACGTGCGGCGCACCGCCTCGGGGCCGTCGACGCCACCGGCCGCGACCACCGGCAGGTCGACCGTCTGCAGCACCCGCCGAACCAGGACGTCAGTGTCGACCGGTTCCGGGAGCTGGGTGGGATCGAACGTGGCGCTGTGCCCGCCTGCGGCGAGGCCTTGCACCATGAGACCGTCTACGCCGGCGTCGGCGGCCAGCCGTGCCTCTTGCGGGGTCGTGACACTGGCCAGCACGCTGCTTCCGGCGTTCTTCAGGGCGGTGATGTCAGCGGCATCAGGTAGGCCGAAGGTCAGCGAGACCACCGGAACGGGATGCCGGACCAGCAGGGCGATCTTTTCCCGCCAGTGATCGTCGTCGATGACCGGCGACGGGTCCAGCTGCAGCCCATGAGCCACGCCCTCTTCTTCGAGTTCCCTTGCGTAGGCGGCGAAAGCGGTTGCATCGACCGGGGCGGTGGACGGGACGAACAGGTTCACGCCGAACCCCGTCCCGCTTGCCCGGAGCTGCTCGATCTCCGCGGAAAGGGCCTGCGGGGACTTGTATCCGCCGGCCAGGAACGGAAAGGCGCCGGCCGAGGCCACCGCGTGGGCCAGAGCTACGGTCGAGGGCCCGCCGGCCATGGGCGCGGCGACGATCGGGAGCGTGGAGTTCAGCGGGGCTGCGGGCACACCTTGTTCTATCAGCGTCGAGACACGGTCTGGGTCGGGGGCGCGGACGCGTCCGACGACGTAGGAGATCGGAGACAGACGCCGGATGTACCGAGCCCGAAACGCCACCCCGGGCGCGGTGTCCTGCGTAAATTCAGAGGCGACCAAGCAATCGGACTGGAGGTCCTCCGATGACCCTTATTCAACACCGGCGTCTGGTGACCGGTCTGGCCGTGACCACGTCGGTGATGGCCGCCGGCACCTCGGCCGTGATGTTCTCCGGCTCCGCCGAGGCGGGCAGCCGCCCGGCCACCGTGAGCATCGGCAACGACCTGGTGTTCCAGGCGGCCCCGGGCCAGGTCAACCAGTTGACCATCACCAAGAGCTGGGCCGCACCCGAGAAGGACCCCGGTGGCTACGGCGGCGGGGAGTACACCTATCGGCTGGACGACCGGGTCGAGATCGATACGGACGAGGACGAGTGCACCTACCCGGACGCTTCCGACCGCACCCTGGTCGTCTGCACCTTCGTCCACGGCTACGGGCAGGACCCGGGCGAGGTCGGCTATTTCAATCTCGGGGACAAGAACGACACGGTGAAGTTCGTCAACCCCGGCGACTACTACGCCAACGACCGGGTTCATCTCGGGGCCGGGAACGACACCTACACCAGCAACCAGAAGGCTCAGGACGCCAGCTACATCATCGGCGGAGCGGGCCGCGACACGATCACCACCGGTGAGCAGATCGGTGACGTGAGCGGCATCCTGGGTGGCACCGGTAACGACACGATCCGGACCTGGGGCTCCTACGGCTACGCCGGCGTCCAGGGGCAGGACGGCAACGACACGATCTACGGCGGTGCCGGTGAGCAGCGCTTGAACGGTGGGGCCGGTGACGACGTGATCCGGGCCGGTGCCGGCAAGGACCTGGTCTGGGGCGGTCCCGGGCAGGACTTGCTGTACGGGGGCACGGGCGCCGACGAGATCTACGGCAACGGCGGGAACGACAAGCTGTACGGCGGCCCGGGCAGCGACACCCTGTCGGGTGGTCCGGGCAAGGACCTGATCAAGCACGACTGATCACGATCGATGAGGTGCCGGCTCGCGGCCTGGCCGGACCGCGAGCCGTTCGCCTCCCAGGACCAGCCGTGCTCGGCCAAACGCAGCTCCAGCCAGGCACTGAGGTCCCGCTCCGCCAGCCGGACCGGGGCGACGCCCTGAACGACGAGGCCGTCTACGTCGGCGTCGGCGGCCAGTCGCGCCTCCTGCGGGGTCGAGCAGGGGGAGCGTGCACACCCCGTTCCATCAGCTCAATCAGCGCCGAGGCACGATCTGGGATTCCCACCAGGAGCCCAGCAACTGCAGGGCCTGGTGGTCCGCCGATCCCGGTTCCGCGGTCAAGACGGTCAGCTGGATCGCCGGATGCCCGACCACGTCGAGTCCGTCGAAGCTGAGGGCCAGGTCGCCGACGGCGTGATGGTGGTACTTCTTGACGCCGCTCTCGTGGTGCCACACGTCGTGACGGCTCCACAACCGCCGGAAATGGTCGCTGCGGGTGGACAGCTCGCCGACCAGGTCGTGCAGCTCCTTGCTGTGCGGATCGCGTCCGGCCTCGGTGCGCAGCATGGCCACGTTCATCCCGGCGGCGCTCTCCCAGTCGGGGTAGAACCGGCGGGCCACCGGTTCCAGGAAGAGGAAGCGGGCGAAATTGGGCGGCTGCGTGGTGGCCGTGCTGATCATCTCGTCCATCAGGGCGCGGCCCAGCGGGTTCCAGGCCAGGAGGTCGGTGCGGCCGTTGCCGATCAGCGCCACCGAGGAATTCGCCGAATCCATGAACCACTGCAGGCTCGCCGACGGCCGCCACGTCTGCGCCGCCTTGCGGCGGCGGTTCGACGTGGAGGACGCCGGGGCCTGCCGCGCCAGCCGGTGGAGGTGCTCGCGTTCGGCGTCATCCATGAGCAGGGCCCGGGCCAGCCCGTCGAGCACCGCCTCGGAGGCGCCGGCGAGGGCGCCCCGTTCCAGGCGGGCGTAGTACTCCACGCTCACCCCGGCCAGGGTGGCGGCTTCGCCGCGGCGCAGACCCGGCACCCGGCGGTCACCTCCACGCGGCAGGCCGACCTGCTCCGGCTCCACCCGGGCCCGCCGCGACATCAGGAACTCGCGGACCTCTGAACGGTGATCCATGTCCCTCAGGCTAGGCCGGTCCCGCGGCGGACGGGGGCGGTCTGGGGTGCCCGGTCAGGGCACGTCAGGGCCGGGACTCCCGGATCCGGGCCCGACCCGATTCGGTTCTCCCATGCATCTTCGAAGGGACACGGCCCACCGTTGGTTCGCCGTGCTGCTGGCCACACTGACCGTGTTCGGGCCCCTGTCCATGGACCTCTACCTGCCGGTCCTGCCCGCCCTGGCCGCCGATCTGGGCACCTCGGCCCCGGCGGCGCAGCTCACCATGACCGCATGCCTGCTCGGGCTGGCGTTCGGCCAAGTGATCGCCGGGCCGGTGTCCGACCGGCTCGGACGCCGGCCCCCGCTGATCACCGGGCTCGTCGTGTACACGCTGGCCTCACTGCTGTGCACGGTGAGCCCATCGATCGAGATCCTGGTCCTCGCGCGTCTGCTGCAGGGCCTGGCCGGGGGAGTGGGGCTGGTGATTGCCCAGTCGGCCGGCCGGGACCGGTACGAGGGGGCCGCACTGACCCGGTACTACGGGCGCATCGTGGTGCTTTCCGGGCTGGCCGCGATCGTCGCCCCCGTGCTCGGCGGCTTCCTCGCCTCGTTCATGGGCTGGCGCGGGTTCTTCGTCCTGCTGTCGGCCATCGGTCTTTTGGTGACGATTGCGGTCGCCTTAGGATTCCCCGAGACCCTCGACCCGGTCCTGCGGGTCTCCGGTGGACTGAGGCAGACCTGGACGCACCTGCAGGTCTTCGGGCGTGACAGCCTCTTCCTGGGGGTGACCCTGGTCAGCTCCCTGACCTCCGCGGCCTACTTCGCCTATCTGGCCGCGGCGCCGTTCGTCCTGCAGGAGGTGCACGGACTCTCACCCGGGCAGTTCTCGTTCGTCTTCGGGCTCAACGCAGCCGGGTTCGCAGGCTTCGGCTTCCTGGCCGGCCGGGCGGCCGAGAAGTACGGCGAACGGGAGGTTTTCGTGGTGGGCCTGGCCATCATCACGGTTGGCGGCATGCTCCTGGGAACAGCGCTCGTCTCTGCGGTCTCCCTGCCGGTGACCGTCGCCGCCTTCTTCTGCGTCGCGGCGGGTGCCGCCGCGGTTTCGCCGCCCTCCACAACCCTCGCCCTGGTGGACTATCCGCAGTACGCGGGTACAGCGTCCGCAATTCTGGGGTTGGCCCGGTTCGCCGCCGGCGGCCTGGCGGCCCCTCTGGTCGGGCTGGGTGGCTCTTCCAGCATGCAACCGGCCGCCGTTGTCGTGCTCAGTGCCAGTCTGCTCTCAGTCGTGGGATACGTCTGCCTGGTCCGGCCGAGCAGCCGCAGCCCTTACGGGGTGGGTGTCGACCGAGGTGGTGGTCCGGCTGTCTGAGCGCGGTCGGCCCGGAACCCGATCGGGTGGGCCTGCGTCCAAGCCGGGTGAAGAGGACCAGGACGGGGTTCGGGGTACTGACGGCGCTGACGGCGCTGACGGCGCTGACGGCGCTGGCGATTTTGCTGGCCGGCTGCGGGTCGGGCCAGGACGGGGCCGCGCCGGAGGACCGGCCCAGTTCCTTGGGCGAACAGATGATCGGAACCTGGTACGCCTGGGACATCCCCGGCTACCAGGCCACCGAATTCGGCCTGCAGACGTTCGACGAGGCCTGGATCGAGTTCCGCGACGACGGCACCTGGTCGGCCAGCGACGGCTGCAACGGGGCGGGCGGCAAGTACGAGGTCGGTGCGGACGGCGACTTCAGCGCCACCAGGCCGGGGCCGCAGACGGCCATCGGGTGCGCGAATGTGCCCAACGACCGGACGTTGTACACGTCGACGAAGGTTGCGGTCGTCGACGGCGCGCTGGTTCTGAGCAATCAGTACGACAAGATCACGGGGCGGTACCTGCGCGAACCTCAGGCTGCGCCCTCCGGCACACCCGGTGGAGCGCCCTGATCCCGCCGGCCCTGCCGGGAAGGAGGCCGTCCGGCCTGGACGGCCTCCTTCCCGAAGTGGTCAGCCGGAAACCTCTTTGGTGCTGCCCGAGGAAGGTCCGGTGTCCACCGAGTTCTCGGCCGGGCCGAAGAGCCGGTCCTCGTCCAGCGCCGAGGTCTGCACGATCAGCACGTCGCACCGGGCGTGCCTGACCACCTCGCCGGGCACCGAACCCAGCTGCTGCCCGTCGCTGGCCCCCAGTCCGCGGTTGCCGACGACGATCAGGTTCGCCGGGTTCGTGCCCACCGCCTCGAGCAGGGCCTGGGCCGGGTCGCCGGCCACCAGACGCTGGTCGATGTGCCGGGCCCGTTCCCGGGTGAGGTTGGTGATCGACTTCTCCAGCGCCTGCCGGGCGGCGTCGGCTCCGTACAGATGCTGGTGCTCGCCGGCCACCGGAGCGGCGACCTCGCCCTCCCGGTAGGCGGTCACGACCACCAGCCGGGCCTGCGCGGCCTGCGCCACCTCGGCCGCCCGGTCCACCGCGTACAGGCTGGTGGCGGTGCCGTCGGAACCGACCACGACCTGGTCGTAGACGGTGATGCTGCGCCGGCTGCCCAGCGGCACGATCGGCGACTCGTCGGCCTCGTCGGGCGGGTCCACCCAGAGCATGGCCACGGCGCCGATGCCCAGCAGCACCCCGGCCAGGACCATCGCGTTGGAACCCTTGCCGTCCAGCAGATGGTTGAAGATCCAGCCGAAGGTGAGGGTCTGCACCAGCATCGGCACGACGATCATCATGTTCAGGATGCCCATGTAGACCCCGGTGCGGCGGGCCGGGACCATGCTGGCGACCATCAGGTAGGGCACCCCGACCGCGCTGGCCCAGAAGATACCCACGCCGATCATCGGGATCAGGGCCAGGTACTGGTTGTCGATGTTGGCCAGCCAGATCAGCGCCGCCGAGGCCAGACCCAGAGCGGCCGCGTGCACCCGCTTGGCGCCCATCCGCTGGGCCAGGCCGACCAGGAACAGCGCGGAGATCATGGTGACGAAGTTGTACGTGCCGTTCATCAGGCCGGTCCAGGCGATCTCGTCGCCGCCCGAGCCGGCCTCTCCGGGCGCCGCCCCGAACACCGTCTCGCCGAGGCTGACGGCCAGGAACTGCCAGTAGATGAACATCGCGTACCACTGGAAGGCGAAGACCACGCCAATCTTGTGCATGGCGACCGGCATGGTGCGCACGGCGTCGGCGATCTCGCGCACCGCGTACGAGACGCCGCGCGGAGCCGTCCGCATCTCCTCGAGATCCTCGTCCGAGGGCGTCAGTTCGCGGGTGCGGGACATCGCCGTCAGCACCGTCAGCAGAATGCACACGGTGCCGAACATGAACACGACGTACATCCAGTACGGCACGCCGTTGCCCGCGGTCTCGTTCAGTGCATCGACCTTCTGCAGGGCGAACAGCGACACGTTGGCCAGCACGGCCCCGGCCCCGGTGAACATGCTCTGGGTCAGGAACCCGCGTGCCAACTGGGATTTCGGCAAGCGGTCGGAGATGAAGGCCCGGTACGGCTCCATCGAGGTGTTGTTGCCGGCGTCCAGCAGCCAGAAGCAGATCACGCCCAGCCACAGCGCGCCCACGAACGGGAACGCGAAAAGGATGATGGCGCAGAGGATTGCGCCGGCCACGATGAACGGGCGTCGTCGGCCCCAGCGCGGGTGCCAGGTCCGGTCGCTGATCGCCCCGATCAGGGGCTGGATGATCAGGCCGGTGATCGGGCCGGCCAGGTTCAGGATCGGCAGCTGGTCGGGGTCGGCCCCGATCAGCAGGAACAGCGGGTTCACCGCCGACTGGGTCAGGCCGAAACTGAACTGCACCCCGAAGAAACCCAGGTTCATCAGCAGCAGGGCCTGGGTGCTCATCAGGGGCTTGCGATCGATCCCCTCCGAGTTCGAGGAGTCCGAGGAGGCGGAGGGTGCAGTCGTGGTGGTCATGGCGGCCCCTTTGCCGACGCGATCCGACGCAGATCTCCCTTTGACGCTAAGCCTGCTCCGGGTGCGCCGCAAGACAGTTGAGGTCGGGAAGTCGACCTGGCGCATTTGACATCGATTTCTGCAAAGCTCCTGTTGATCAACGACTTCTGGATCTCCGTCCACCTCTCGACGGCGCGCGAACCGTGCCTTAGCGTTTTGCTCGGGTGGATCGCCCGGCCCGGCACTCGACGATGAGGAGCTGACGGTGAGCAGATGGAAGTCCGTCCTGGTCGGCGTCGACGGATCGCCCGGCAGCCGCAAGGCACTGGCCTGGGCCGCGGCCGAGGCCGCCGATCACGGGGCCGAGCTGGTCGTACTGAGCGTGTGGGAGCCGGCCCTGCTGCCGCCGGTGGGCAGCGGCAGCGTGCCCGTGGGCAGCCTGCCGGTGCCGGGCGAGCAGGCTGCTGCCGACCTGGTCCAGGTGATCCACGAAGAGCTGGGCGCCAGTCCTCCGGTCGTGGCCCAGCCTCAGGTGAAGCAGGGCAACCCGGCCGAGGTGCTGATCGAGCAGTCGGCCTCGGCCGACCTGCTGGTGGTGGGCACCCGGGGGTACGGCGGTTTCGCCGGACTCGTCCTGGGGTCGGTCAGCCAGCACGTCGCCGCCTATGCCCGCTGCCCGGTGACCGTGGTGCGCTGAGCCCGCCCCACTCGTCCTCAGGTACCGAAGAACTGACCTGTGGTACCGGATCCGGGCCTGAGGCCGGGCCGGGCGTCCGAGCCTGTCTACAGTGCCGGACGTGGCATCGTGGATCTCCCGGCTGGGCCCTGCTGACCTCCTCTTCGGGGCGGCACTGCTCGCAGCTCTCGTATCGGTACTGGTGTTCGTCGCCCGGCGGGGCGCCGGGGCGCGCAGGCTGCTGGGGATCGGAGCGTTCGGCGGGTACCTGGTCGTCCTGGCGCTGATCATTCTCTGTCCCCTTCCCGGCCCGGCACCCGAACCCGCGTTCCCGGGCGCCCCGGCCGTGCCGCTGCTTCAGATCTCCACCGAGGTCGAGCTGCGCGGGCTGCTGACCAGTGGCCTGGGCGACCAGAATCTGCAGAACCTGCTGCTGGGTGTGCCGTTCGGGTTCGGTCTGCCGTTCCTGCTGCGGCGAGGGGGACGGTGGCTCATCGCAGCGTGCCTGCTGTTCGGCGCCGGGCTGGAGGCGAGTCAGGCAGCGGCCTCGCTCCTGGCCGGCTGGGCCTACCGGAGCATCGACGTCAACGACCTGATCGCCAACGACCTCGGTGCGCTGCTCGGTCTCCTGCTGTTCTCCGTCGCCAACCAGTGGTTCTCGTTCCGACCCGGCCTTGCGGGGCGGGCCGTGCTGCTCGGCTCCCCGGTCGCGGCCGGCGTCGTCGCCCTGGCCCTGCTGGCCGGGCCGCGGCCGGGCCTCGAACCGGGGGTGAACTACTGCGAGGTGCCACCCGCCACCGTCACCGAGGTCGAGGGCTACTCGGTGTTCGCCGACCATGACGTGGTGTGCCTGACGAACCAGCAGGGGTTCCTGACTCTGCTGCCCGGGGACCAGACCCCGGCCGTCGAGTCCCCTCAGGCCGAAGTGGTCAATGTGGTCGGCCTGGTCCCTGTCGGGACGACTCGGGTGCGGGTGGATCTGGGGGACGGGCAGTCCGCCGAGGCCCGGCTGGTCCCGGTGGCAGGGATCGACGACTGGACGGTCTACGTGGCGGCGATGCGGAAAGGCCCCCTCGACGATTTCACCGTGCAGGTGACGCGGTTCGCCGCCGATGGAACGTCGGTGGTGCAGCCGGCTGTACCTTGAGACCCCGGCTACCGGTCACCGCAGGACGCACGGTGCTGGAAGGTCGGCTGCACCCGGTGACGAGAGGTGGGCGCAGACGGATCGGCGATTCGCTTCACCATGAGTTCGACTGCCCGCCAGCCCATCTGAGCCGTGTCCTGGCGCATCGCCGACAGCCGGGGCTCGAACAGGTCAGCCCAGTCGAAGTCGTCGTAGCAGACCATGGCCACGTGCTCGGGGATGCTCAGGCCCAGGGTGCGCAGGGCCCGCACGGTCCCGATCGTCATCGCGTTGTTGCCCACCACCACCGCGCTGGGACGGTTGCGGGCCGAGAACGCCTCCAGCACGACCTGTTCGGCGACCATGCTCTCGCTGGCGCCGTCCAGCAGGAGGGCGGGATCGGGATCGAGGTCACGCTCGGCCACCACGTGCCGGAATCCGGCGATCCGTTCCTCGGTGGAGTGCAGACCCTTCAGGCCGGTGACCATCGCGATGCGCCGGTGGCCCAGGTCGGCCAGGTGGGCGGTCAGCTGCGCGGTGGCCTCGAAGTTCTCCGGGGCGATCTGGTCCAGGTCGGCGTCGGCGAAGCGGTCCATCAGCACGGTCGGGACGGCCGCGGTGCTCAGGAAGGGCAGGGCCCCGGCGGTGGTGGTCGCCGGTGCGGGGGCGAGGATCACCCCGTCCACCCTCCGGTCGACCAGTTGCTCGACGATCTGGCGCTCCACCTCGGCGTCGTCGTGGGTGTCGCCGAGCATCAGCATGTAGCCGGCCGCCCGGGCCCCGGCGTCGACCGAGCGGATCAGTTCGGCCAGGTACGGGTTGGCCGCCGAGGAGATGGCCAGTCCCAGCGCCATCGTGCTGGAGGTGGCCAGGGACCGGGCGACCGCGTTGTGGCGGTAGCCGGTGGCGATGATCGCGTCCATCACCCGCTCGCGGGTGTCCGCGTTGACGGCTCTGGTGCCGTTGAGGACGTGGGACACCGTGGAGGCGTGCACCCCCGCCAGGCGGGCGACATCTGCCATGGTCACCATCGGAAGGCTCCTCAGTCGATCTTACGCGGCCGTTCCATCCTGGCCCGGATACATGTCCGTATCCATTGCCCGGGTCCAGGTCTGTCGATATCCGTATGAAACCCGTTTGAGACTGGACGGCAGACAAGCGCTTGCGCAAGCGCTTGTACCAATTTATGTTGGTTAGCGCCGGGACCCCAGGGACTGATGTGACGGTTGCCGGAAGTCCGCAACGAGGCGGAGGAGGTCGTGATGTCCATGGCGACGGACTGGGTCGCCGGTGTGGCCGTGCCCCCGGCACCAGGTCGCCGGCCCGGGCCTTCCGTCAGGATGCTGATCGGTGGGCCGAGCCGCCGGCCGTTCGTGACGACCGCCCGGCGCGTGTTCCGCAGCCCGGTCGAGGCCGGACCCGATGTCCGCCCGGTCGACGAAATGATTTGCTCTTGAACAAGTTTTATCGTCGAAGGCGTGCTTGCCGCAGTTAAGCTGTCGCCGACGCAGGCGGTGGACCATCACCGGGAACCTGCGGTCGTACGCGGTGTGTGCAATGTTGTGCGCGACAGTCTGATTCAGAGAAACTGCCAAGGCCCGGCCGGTCTGCGAGCGCGCTGCCCGACCTGCTGACGCTCAGCCAACCACGTGGGAGGCCGTCGAATGACAGTGTTGTCACCTGACGCCGACAGTTGGTCCAGCCAGATTCGGACCTCTGTCCAAAATACCGTGCGAGCGGGCGATTTGGATTTCCTGATGGCCGAGTACGCGGCCGCGGCGCGTGGGGAGACCCGGTGCGTCGTGGTCGAGGGGCCGTCCGGTGGCGGTGCCGGTGAGCTCCTGGCCACGTTCGTGCGCAAGGTGCGAGCGGCCGGTGCCCAGGTGCGCCGCCACTCCTGCCGAGCCGTCGAGGCGGACCTGGGTTACGAGGCGCTGCAGCGGCTCACCGGGCAGACGGTCGAGGGTCCTCTCATACCGCAACGACTTTCGCAGTCGTACTTCCGGATCTTCTCCGACCACCTGCGGCAGGGTCCGGTGGTGGTGGTCCTGGAACAGGCCCACTGGTGCGACGAGGCGTCCCTGCGCTGGCTGGAGCTTCTGCTCAGACGGTGCCGCGGGCTGCCGTTGCTGCTGGTCATGAGTCAGAGACCGGCCCTGCTGCCGCAGTGGCACCGCCTGCTGGACGCGGCCGGCCCGTCCGTGCAGCGGCGGAGCCTGGTCCTTGACGCGGTCGAGGACAACGATGTCTACGAGTGGCTGGTGCGGTCCTGGACACCGGCCGTCGACGTGCTCTTCGCCCACGAGTGCCGGCGGCTCAGCGTGGGCCTGCCCGGTCTGCTGCATCGCCTGCTCACGCGGTTGCAGGAGGTCGCCTGCCCGCCCGGCCCGGCCGGGATGGAGACCCTGGCCGAGGTCGGCGCGCAGTTGCTGGCCGATCACACCGAATCGGTACTGCGGGGCCATCCCCCGCACGTGCGACGCCTGGCCGAGGCGCTGGCGGTGCTGGGACAGCCTGACACCGAAGTGCTCGCCCTGCTGGCTCCCGTGCCGGCCGCTCTGATCCCCGGCTCACTGGAACTGCTGCAGCACGAGGGCCTGCTCGAGAGCCGGGCCAGGATGCCCGAACAGGTCCGCGAGGCGGTGCTCGAGGGCATGGGAGCGAGCGCCCGCACCGCCCGGCACGAACGGGCGGCGCGGCTGCTGAACGACACCGGAGCGGCCGCCGAGCAGGTGGGGGAGGTGTTGCTGCGGCTTCCCACGGTGGCCGAGCCCTGGATGAAGGAGATCCTGCGGCAGGTCGCCGACCAGGCCGAACGGGCCGGCGACGTGACCGGGGCGGTGCGCTGCCGGGCCCGTCTGGTCGAGACCGGCGAGCGTGACGTCGAGGACCTGGTGGCCTACGCCCGGGTCCTGGCCCATCTGGAACCCGGCCGCGCCCACCGCCTGGTGCAGGAGGCGTTGCGCACCGGGCCGGGAGTACGGGTGCGGGCCGCTCTGGCCGTGCAGTTGGGCAAGTCGGCGATCCTGCTGGGTACCGTCGCGGAGGCGATGGCCGAGCTGAGGTCGGTGCTGAACGACCTGGCCGGTGCGCCCGGCAGCGGTGCCGAGCGCATCCAGGTGGAGTCGGCCCTGCTCATTCTGGCCTGCCACGAGGCCCCGGTGCGGCCGGGAAGCAGCGCCCACCGCCGAAACACCTCTCAGCAGCAGACCATTGAGGACGGCGTAGCGTCCCCTTTTGATCGAGGCTCCCAGTTCCCGCGGCCCGCCCCGACCGTCAGCGACCTGGCCGTGGCGCTGGGCCGGGCCCGGGAGTGCGGGTGGATGATGCCCGAGGCCGGACCGGGCGGGCCGCAACAGCTGCCGTGGTGGACGGCGGCCGCGCCGGCCCTGCTCAGGTGCGAACGGCGGCAGGCCCGGGTGGTTGCCGAACCGACCGTGCTGCAACAGGAAAGGCCCTGGATCCGGCTTGCGGCCCAGCTGGCCACCCAGTCCCGGGTGCTTCCGCGCTCCCGCCGCGGCGGTGTCCTGACCCCCAGCGAGGAGCAGGTGGCACGGCTGGCCGCCGCCGGCACCAGTAACCGCGAGATCGCCGCCACCCTGGTGATCTCGCTGCGTACCGTCGAGATGCACCTCACCAGCGTCTACCGCAAGCTCGGCATCACCGGCCGGGCCGGTCTCGCCGGGCCCGGGCCGCGGCCGGCCCGGGACGACCGGGCCCGGCTCGGGGCCTGAGCCGGGCGCCGTCCTCATCTTTGTGTCTTCCCCTAGCGAATAGCGGATTTCGTTGCCCGGCCGCCACGAGGTTGCGACATTGGTCTCACTTCGGTGGTTCCCCCGAAGGGCCTGAGCGCCCGCGGTGCGGGCCCGGCGACCGCGGCGAGGGAGAGGTCCTGATGACGAAACGGGCACTGATCACGGGAATCACCGGACAGGACGGTTCGTATCTGGCCGAGCATCTCCTGGCCCAGGGGTACGAGGTGTGGGGGTTGGTGCGCGGGCAGGCCAACCCCCGCCGCTCCCGGGTCAGCCGACTGGCCGGTGAACTGTCCTTCCTGGAGGGCGATCTGCTCGACCAGGCCAGCCTGACCTCGGCGGTGGACCGGATCCAGCCCGACGAGGTGTACAACCTGGGCGCGATCTCGTTCGTCCCGATGTCCTGGCGCCAGGCCGAACTGGTGACCGAGGTGAACGGGATGGGGGTGCTGCGGATGCTGGAGGCGATCCGCACGGTCAGCGGCTACGACACCTCGCGAACCCCCGAGCGCAGCAACCGGATCCGCTTCTACCAGGCTTCCTCCTCGGAGATGTTCGGCATGGTGGCGGAGAGCCCGCAGTGCGAGACCACCACGTTCTACCCGCGCAGCCCCTACGGGGTGGCCAAGGCCTACGGGCACTTCATCACCCGCAACTACCGCGAGTCCTTCGGCATGTACGGCGTCTCCGGCATGTTGTTCAACCACGAGTCACCGCGGCGGGGAGCCGAGTTCGTCACCCGCAAGATCACCATCGCGGTGGCCCAGATCAAGCTGGGTCTGCAGGACAAGCTGTTCCTGGGCAATCTCGACGCGGTGCGCGACTGGGGCTTCGCGGGCGACTACGTGCGGGCCATGCACCTGATGCTGCAGAAGGACGACCCGGCCGACTACGTGATCGGAACCGGGCAGATGCACTCGGTGCGCGACGCCGTCCGGATCGCCTTCGAGTGCGCCGGCCTGAACTGGCACGACCACGTCGTCATCGATCCCGCCCTGGTCCGCCCCGCCGAGGTGGAGACGCTGTGCGCCGACTTCGGCAAGGCCCGGGCCGAGCTGGGCTGGGCGCCGTCGGTCGACTTCCCCGAGCTGATCCGGATGATGGTCGAGTCCGACCTGCGCCGCGCCAGTGACGAGCGCCGGTACAGCGAGATGGTTCTGGACGCGGGCTGGTGACGTACCCCAATCGGTCCACCCCACAGAGGATCCCGGCAGCGGTGCCGGGCCGGACGACGCAATCGGAGGACAGGTCATGCACACGATGAAGGCCTTGCTGACAGGTGGCCCGGAGACAGCCATGGGAAGCGGGATCGTCGAGGTCCAGAACCTGGCGGAGACCGTGAAGATCGCCTTTGCCGCCGGGTACGAGCACTTCCGCCACCACGGCGAGGTGCGTCACGTCGACGGCCAGGAGATGCCGGTGTTCGCCTGGTGCGGCCGTACCCGGATCGCCGAATAACACTTCCGCACAAGGCCGGTCCGCCGAGGTTCTCCCTCGGCGGACCGGCCTTTCTGGTCAGTGTTCGACCAGTGCCGCGGTGCGCAGTTCCTCGGTGACCGCGGAAGCGTGTTCGGTCAGGTAGAAATGGCCACCGGGCCACACCCGGATGCGGAACCGGTCGCGGGTGTGCTCCTGCCACTCGCGGGCCTCGTCCACCGTGCACTTGGGGTCGCGGTCACCCACCAGCACCGTGATCGGGCAGGAGAGCCGGCGCTCGCCCGGCAGGGTGTACAGTTCGGCCGCCCGGAAGTCGCTGCGGATGGCCGGCAACGACATCCGCATGATCTCGTCGTTCAGCAGCGCGGCATTGCCCGGGTCCATCGACCTGATCTCGGCCAGCAGGCCCTCGTCGTCCAGTCGGTGCACCGCCTCGTCGCGCGTGGTGCCCGGTCCTCGTCGGCCCGAGGCGACCAGCGACACCGGAGCGCGGCCGGCCTGCTCCTGACGCCAGGCCACCTCGAAAGCCAGGGTGGCGCCCAGGCTGTGACCGAACAGGACGGTCGGCAACGGTTCCTGGGTCGCCAGCACCGCGGTGATCTGGTCGGCCATCGTGGCCACGTCCGGCAGCAGCGGCTCGTGCCGGCGGTCCTGCCGCCCGGGATACTGCAGCGAGATCACGTCGGTCTGCGGGGCCAGCGCGGTGGCGATCGGGTGGAAGTAGCTGGCCGCACCGCCGGCGTGCGGGAAACAGACCAGCCGGGTGCGGGCTTCGGGGGCCGGGACGTACCGGCGCAGCCAGAGCCGGGGGTCCGGTTCGGAATCGATCACGTCAGTCGCCGTCCTTGTCGGGGTGTCGGGTGGATCCTCCAGCCAAGCGTCCAGGGTGCCGTGATGCCCCTAGATTCACCAGGTCCGCCCGGCCCGTGATGGTTTCCCTAGAGAACTCGTTGAGGCGTTGTCCGGCCCGGCCGCGGTGTCCCAGGCTTCGTGGGAGGTCGTCCGACACTCACGCGGAGGCAAAGG
Organism: Kineosporia sp. NBRC 101677; assembly: GCF_030269265.1. Taxonomy (NCBI): domain Bacteria; kingdom Bacillati; phylum Actinomycetota; class Actinomycetes; order Kineosporiales; family Kineosporiaceae; genus Kineosporia; species Kineosporia sp. NBRC 101677. The sequence goes on along the minus strand of NZ_BSTA01000003.1, from coordinate 500,270 downwards.
TGGACACGAACACGGACGCCCGGGGCCCGGTGGACCGGCTGGTGATCGTCGGAGCCGGGGTGATGGGCACCGGCATCGCCGCCATGGTGCTGGGGCAGGGGTTGCCGGTGGTCCTCGTCGACCAGGACGCCACCGTTCTGGGCACGGCGGCCGATCGGGTGCACCGCCAGATCCGGCACGGGAACCTGCTGGGCGCCTTCTCCGAGCCCACCGATCCCACCGGTCCAGGTGACTTGGTGCTGACGCAGGACCTGGAGGCGGTGAGCGGGGCGAGCGCCGTGATCGAGGCGATCGTCGAGGAGGCGGCGGCCAAGACCAAGCTGCTGACCGAGCTGTCCGACCGGGTGCCCCCCGGAACCCCGCTGATCACCAATACTTCCGGGATCCCGGTGGACGAGCTGGCCGACTCGACCGCCCGTCCCGAGGACGTGATCGGCACGCACTTCATGAACCCTGCGTACCTGATCGGCATGGTCGAGACCGTCCGGGGCCCGCGAACCTCGGAGCTCACCCTGGAGCGGGTCAGTGAGCTGCTCGGCCGGCTGGGGCGCCGGGTGATAGTGGTCCAGGACTCGCCCGGCTTCGTCACCAGCCGCCTGCTGCACCCCCTGATCAACGACGCGGCCCGCCTGGTCGCGGCCGGCACCGCGCCGGTCGAGGCGGTGGACCAGCTGATGCAGGGCTGCCTGGGGCACCCGACCGGGCCGTTGCGCACCGCCGACCTGATCGGCATCGACAACCTCGTCGACGCTCTGGGCGTGCTGGCCGCCCGCACCGGCAACGCCCACTACCGGCCGTGCGAGCTGCTGGTCGAGATGGCCCGCGCCGGCCGGCTGGGCCGCAAGAGCGGAAGCGGTTTCTACGAGTACGGAGAGGTGGCGCTGTGAGCAGCGATACGGGAGTCGGCACGAACCAGCAGACTCAGCAGACTCAGCGGATCGGTGACGAGGTGGCCGAGCACCTGTCCCGGATCGTGAAGGCGCCGGTGCCCCGGGACGAGGACCTGTTCGCCTCCGGGCTGGTGCCCTCGGTGGTCGCCATGGAGCTGATCGTGCATCTGGAGGCCACCTACGGGATCGCCATCACCGGCCCCGACCTCAAGCTGGCCAACTTCCGCACCGTCGAGCGGATCTCCGCCCTGGTGCAGCGGCTGCGCGAGCAGCCGGCCTGATGGCGCTCACCCGACCCGGGCCGCGGCCGGATCACCTGGAGCCATCGGACGGCCCGGACGACCTGGACGATCTGGCCCGGCAGGTCGAGGACTGGGTGGCCGGCCAGGCCGGTCAGTGGGACCTGGACGGCCGGCTGCCGGTCGCTCTCCTGCGCCGGATGTCGGCCGCCGGAGCACTGTGCACCCAGGTCCCGCGCCAGTACGGAGGGCGCGGCGCCACCAGCTCGGCCAACGGGGAGTTCACCGCCCGGGTGGGCGCGCAGTGCTCGTCGTTGCGCAGCGTCCTGACCTCGCAGGGCATGGCGGCCTGGGTGATCGAGCGGCTGGGCAGCGAGGATCAGCGCGGCGAATGGCTGCCCCGCCTGAGTGGTGGGGCCCTGGCCGCGGTGGCGTTCAGCGAGGCACAGGCCGGGAGTGACCTGTCGGCGATCAGCACCACGATCCGCACGGACGGGCACGAGGTGGTGATCGAGGGCGACAAACTGTGGACGACGGCCGCCACCTACGCGGACATGATCGTGGTGATCGGTCGGCACCAGGACGGCGCCGCGGCGGTTGTCGTCCCGGCCGATGCTCCCGGGGTGTCTCTACGACCCGTACCGGCACCCTCCGGCTGCCGGGCGGCTGGTCACGCCGACGTGAGCCTGCGCGGCGTCCGTCTGCCCGCCTCCGCCGTCCTGGGTGGTGGTGACCAGGCGCTGCCCATGCTGATCACCACGGCCCTGGCTTCGGGCCGGCTGTCGGTGGCCTGGGGGTGCGTGGGCATCCTGCGCGCCTGTCTGGCCTCGGCCTCCGCCCACGCCGCCACCCGCGAGCAGTTCGGGCGCACGCTCGGCCAGCACCAGCTGGTGGCCGGTCATCTGGCCGATCTGCTGGTGGCCGAGCGCTCGGCCACCTGGGCCTGTCAGGAGGCCAGCCGGCGCTGGGACGACCGGTCGCCGGACCTGGTGATCGCCACGGTGCTGGCCAAGCAGGTGGCGGCGACCCGGGCCACGCACGGCTCGGCGCTGGCCGCGCAGGTGCTCGGCTCGGCCGGGGCACAGGACGGGCACGTGGTCTCCCGGGCGCACCGCGACGCCCGGCTGATGGAACTGATCGAGGGGACGACCGAGATCTGCCGGACCCTTCTGGCCGGTCACGTCCTGACCGGGGTGAGCCGATGAACAGCCCGACGAGTACGGCCGTCACCACGCCGGTGAAGTGCCTGGTCTGGGACCTGGACAACACCCTGTGGCGAGGCACCCTGCTGGAGGGTGACCAGGTGGTGCTGACCGACGAGATCCGCGAGCTGGTGGCCCTCCTCGACTCCCGGGGCATCCTGCAGTCGGTGGCCAGCAAGAACGACCAGGACCTGGCCTGGGCCCAGCTCGAGGCGCTCGGGCTGGCCGAGTTCTTCGTGCTGCCGGAGATCGGCTGGGGTGCCAAGTCGGAGTCGGTACGCCGGATCGCCGAAGGGCTCAACTTCGCCACCTCGGCCGTCGCGTTCGTGGACGACCAGCCCGCCGAGCGCGCCGAGGTCTCCGCCCGGCTGCCGGACGTACGGTGTTACGACGCGGCCGAGCTGGCCCAGCTGGCCACCCGGCCGGAGTTCGACCCCAAGGTCACCGGCGACGCCCGGGAACGCCGCCGGATGTACCAGGCGGGTTTCCGCCGGGACGCGGCCCGCAGCGACTTCCCCGGACCGGACGAGGACTTCCTGCGCTCGCTCGACATCGAGATGCAGATCCGCCGGGCCGACGCCGCCGAACTGGCCCGCGTCTCGGAGCTGACCGTGCGGACCAGCCAGATGAACGCCACCGGAGTGCCCTACACCAGCGACGAACTACAAGACCTGACCGCCGACCTGGAGCACGAGGTGCTGGTGGTCTCGATGTCGGACCGGTTCGGCTCGCACGGCGCGGTGGGCGTGCTGCTGCTGGAACGCAGGCCCGGGCTGTGGCGGCTCAAGCTGCTGGCGACCTCCTGCCGGGTGGTGAGCTTCGGCGCCGGCACGGTGATCCTGAACTGGCTGATCGATGCCGCGCACACCGCGGGGGTGCATCTGGCCGGCGACTTCCGGCGCACCGAGCGCAACCGGATGATGGACATCGCCTATCGCTTCGCCGGTTTCGAGGACGCGACGTGCGCCTGCCTGGCCGGGCTCGATGCCGGATCCGCTCCGGACGGGCTGCAGCACCTGCACCTGGTGCCCGCCGCCCACCCCGCCCCGACCACGATGCGGCTGAGCTCGCCGACGCTGTTCGGGTGCACATCGTGATCGAGTACGTGACCGCGCTGCTGGTCGGCCTTCTCAGTTCCTCCGCGAGAGCCGACAGCCCGTTCGAGACGAGGTGGGAGCCGTGGCCGAGCAGTTGGCGACCGGGGCCGAGCTGACCGGCTACCTGAGGGCGGTGTCCCTGCGGGAGGACGAGGTGCTGCGCGACCTGCGACAGACCACCGCCGAGCTGCCCTGGGGCGAGGCCATGCAGGTGCCGCCCGAGGAGGGGCAGTTGCTGGGGCTGCTGGCCGGGCTGACCCCGGCCCGCATGCTGCTGGAGATCGGCACCTTCACCGGCTACAGCACGCTGTGCCTGGCCCGCGCGCTGTCTCCGGGGGGCCGGGTGGTGACCTGCGACATCACCGACCGCTGGGCGCCCATCGCCCGCCCGGCCTGGCAGCGGGCGGGAGTGGCGGACCGGATCGAGGAACGCTTCGGGGACGCCGCCGTGAGCTTGCAGGAAGTGGAGAACGACTACGGTCGGGGTGGTTTCGACCTGATCTTCATCGACGCGGACAAGTCCGGCTACCCCGCCTACTACGAGGCCGCGTTGCGTCTCGTCAGCAAGGCCGGGCTGATCGTGGTGGACAACACGCTGTTCTTCGGCCGGGTGTTCGACCCGGGCCACGACGACCCGGACACGGTCGCGGTGCGCGGGTTCAACCAGGCGCTGCTGGACGACGAGCGCGTGGACATCTCGCTGCTGCCGATGGCCGACGGGATCACCCTGATCCGCCGTCGCCGGTGAAGCAGCGGACGGGAGAGTGACGATGCCGGACATCCAGGCCGACCGGGACGCCTGCGTGGGCGCCGGGCAGTGCGCAATGATCGCGCCCGCGCTGTTCGACCAGGACGACGAGGGCATCGTGGTCACCCTCGCCCACCGACCACCGCCGGAGCACGAAAGCGTTGCCCGCCAGGCGGTCCGGCTCTGTCCCGCCCGGGCCCTCGCGCTGATCGAGCAGGGCTGAGCCAGAGCTGAGCCAGGGCTCAGCCAGAGCTGAGCCACTGCGGGACCGGAGTGATCCGGGTAAGGACCGACGCGCCGACGAACTAGCACGGATGGGTTGATCTGACGTGGACGACAACGAGGCCAAACTCCGCGACTACCTCCGGCGCGCGACCGTCGACCTGCGCCGCAGCCGCACCCGGGTCCGGGAACTGGAGGAGAGCACCCGGGAGCCGCTGGCGGTGATCGGGATGAGCTGCCACTACCCGGGCGGGGTGCGCAGCCCCGAGGACCTGTGGCAGTTGGTCTCCGGCGGAGTGGACGCGATCGGCCCGGTCCCGCCCGACCGGGGCTGGGACCCGGCCCGACTGCGCCTGGCCGGCTGCGACCGCGGTGGATTCCTGGCCGAGGCCGCCGATTTCGACGCGTCGTTCTTCGGTGTCTCGCCCCGTGAGGCGCTGGGCATGGACCCGCAGCAGCGGCTGCTGCTGGAAACCACGTGGGAGGCGGTCGAACGGGCCGGCCTCGACCCGCGGACCCTGCGCGGCAGTCGTACCGGCGTCTTCATGGGCGCCATGTCACCCGACTACGGCGACATCCTGCCGGTCGACTTCGACGCCTTCGGCCTGACCGGCACCTCCAACAGCATCCTCACCGGGCGGCTGTCCTACCTGCTGGGGCTGGAGGGCCCGGCCGTCACCGTGGACACGGCCTGCTCCTCCTCGCTGGTGGCGCTGCACCTGGCGGCCCGCTCCCTGCGCGCCGGGGAGACCTCACTGGCCCTGGCCGGGGGCGTGACGGTGATGTCCACGCCGGCCGGCTTCGTGCACTTCGGCCGCACCGGGGGACTGGCCCCGGACGGGCGCTGCCGCTCCTACTCCGACGACGCGGCCGGCGTGGGCTGGGCCGAGGGCGTCGGTGTGCTTCTGCTGGAACGGCTTTCCGACGCCGAACGCAACGGCCACCCGGTGCTGGCCGTGCTGCGCGGCACTGCGGTCAACCAGGACGGCGCGTCCAACGGCCTGACCGCCCCTAACGGCCCGTCGCAGCGACAGGTCATCCGGGCTGCCCTGGCCGACAGCGGGCTGACCCCGGCCGACGTCGACGCGGTCGAAGGTCACGGCACCGGAACCACTCTGGGTGACCCGATCGAGGCCCAGGCCCTGCTGGCCACCTACGGCGCGGACCGGCCCGAGGAACGTCCGCTGTGGCTGGGCTCGGTGAAGTCGAACATCGGTCACACCCAGGCCGCGGCCGGCGTGGCCGGTGTGATCAAGATGATCATGGCTCTGCAGCACGGCGAACTGCCCGCGAGCCTGCACTCGCAGACCCCCTCCAGCCACGTGGACTGGAACGCCGGCAACGTCCGGCTGCTCCACCGGCCGGTGCCCTGGGAGCGGTCCGAGCAGCCGCGTCGGGCCGGCATCTCCTCGTTCGGCATCTCGGGCACCAACGCCCACGTCGTGATCGAGGAAGCCCCTGCGCGAACCCCGGCTGCACTCCCGGAAGCCCGCACTGGACAGCCGCTTCCGGTACTCGTCGCGGCCCGGTCGACACAGGCGCTACGGGCACAGGCCGCGCGCTGGGCCAGCCACGTCGTGGGCGAGGACGTCACGGTCGCCGCCGTGGCGCGGGCCGCCGCCACGTCCCGGACCTCGTTCGAGTTCCGGGCGGCGGTGACGGCTACCGAGCCGGCCGAGCTGGCCGCCGGCCTGGCCGCCCTGGCCTCGGGCGACTCGACCCCCGGTCTGGTACAGGGCCGCGCGCGCGAGCAGGCCCTGGTCGCGGTGTTCTCCGGCCAGGGCGGGCAGCGGCCGGGCATGGGCGCCGGGCTGTACCGGCGATTCCCGGTCTTCGCCCAGGCCTGGGACGAGATCGAACAGCAGATGGGCCTGCCCCTGCAGGAGCTCGCCGACGGTGACCTCGCCCGGACCGGCGACGCCCAGCCGGTGCTGTTCGCATTGCAGGTGGCCGCGTTCCGTCTCGCCGAGTCGTGGGGGCTGCGACCGGACGTGCTGGTGGGGCACTCGGTCGGGGAGATCGCGGCGGCCCACGTGGCCGGTGTCCTGTCACTGGCCGATGCCTGCCGCCTGGTGTCCGCCCGGGCCCGCCTGATGCAGGCGCTGCCCGTGGGCGGCGCGATGGTGGCGGTACAGGCAACTGAGGACGAGGTGGCGCCCCTGATCGCGCCGGTCGCCGACCGTGTGTCGGTGGCTGCCGTCAACGGCCCGCAGTCCGTCGTGCTCTCCGGTGCCGAGGCCGAGGTGCTGCGGATTGCGAGCCAGTTCGCGCGCACCCGCCGTCTGCGGGTCTCGCACGCGTTCCATTCGCCTCTGATGGCGCCGATGATGGACGAGTTCACGCACCTTCTCGGCGAACTCACCTTCGCCGAACCGCACTTTCGGGTCGAGTCCTCGGTGCAGGCCGACGCCGACCTGAGCGACCCGGACCACTGGGCGCGACACGTCGTTGCCCCGGTGCGTTTCGCCGATGCCGTCACCCAGGCCGTCCAAGGTGGCGAAGGGACGTTCCTGGAGTTCGGCCCGGACGGGATCGCCACCGCCATGGTGCAGGAGACCTGGCCCGAGGCCCCGGCCGTCGCACTGCTGCGCTCGGGGCAGGACGAACCGGAGGCCGCGCTGCAGGCCCTGGCCCACCTGCACGTGAACGGTGTCGAGCTGGACTGGGACCAGGTCCTGCCGCCCGCCCGCCCGACCGCCTTGCCCACCTATGCCTTCCAGCGGGAACGCTTCTGGCCGCTGGCCGGGTGGAACGCGGACGCCCGCGGGCTGGGCCTGACCGATGCCGACCACCCCCTGGTCGGAGCGGCCGTGCGGCTGGCCGACTCCGACGGCGTGCTGCTGGTCGGCCGCGTCGGCCTGAGCAGCCACCCGTGGCTGGCCGAGCACCGGATCGCCGGAACCGCGGTCCTGCCAGCGACTGCCTTCCTCGAACTGGCGGTCCGGGCCGGCGACCAGACCGGCTGCCGTCAGGTGTCCGAGCTGACCGTGCTCGAGCCCTTGGTGTTCCCCGAGCAGGACGCCCTGGCCCTACAGGTGTCCGTAGGCCCGCCGGACGGGTCCGGCCGTCGTGGGCTGGACATCTGGTCCCGCCCGGCCGAGGGCGAGGACGTGCCCTGGACCCGCCACGCGACCGGCGCTCTGCTGTCGGACAGTGGCCCGGCGCCCGATGCCGAGGCTACCTGGCCACCGCCGCAGGCCCGGTCCGTGGACCCCGGCGAGATCGAGCAGCAGTTGGCCGGGCTGGGCGTCACCTACGGCGAGGCCTTCACCGGGCTGCGAGCGGTGTGGGTCGGCGAAGGTGAGGTCTTCGCGCAGGTCGAGCTGCCGGCCCAGTTGACCGGTGCCAGCGCCTACGGAGTGCACCCGGCGCTGCTCGACGCTGCCCTGCAAGCCACCCCGTGGGCCGGGCTGGAGCCCGTTCCGGGCGGACGCCTGCCCTTTTCCTGGAACAACGTGGTGCTCTGGTCCGCGGGTGCTCGGGAGCTACAGGTCCGGCTGAGGCGCACCGGCCCGGACAACATCGACCTACTGGCCCTCGACGTCGCCGGGAACCCGGTGCTGACGGTCGAAGGGCTGGTGCTGCGGGAGGCGTCTGCGCTGACGGCTGGGCAGGACCCGGTCGTGCGGGATGCGCTGTTCGAGACCAGCTGGGCCACGCTGCCGCAGAACGGGTCTGTGCCGGAGTCGGACACTCTGCACGTGATCACCACGGCCGGGCCGGGTGACGATGTGGTTGCCTCGGTCCACGCCGCGGGCGCCCAGGTGCTGGCCGGTCTGCAGGACTGGCTGGCGGGCGAACAGCCTGATGATGCCCGGTTGGCCGTGCTCACCAGGGGCGCGGTGGCGGTCTCGGGTGAGGAGGCGGTGCGGGACCTGGCGGGTGCCGCGGTGGCCGGTCTGGTACGTACCGCCCAGGCTGAGCATCCCGGCCGGATCGTGCTGGTGGATGCGGTGCCGGGTACCGAGGTGCCGTGGGCCGCTGTGCTGGCCAGTGACGAACCGCAGGTGGCGGTCCGGTCGGGTGCGCTGCTGGCTCCCCGGCTGGTGCGGCTCACCGCCTCGCGGGATCAGGCGGGCCAGGCGGGCCAGGCAGGCCAGGCAGATCAGGCGGCGGGAGCGGTCCTGACCGACCAGGTGCCGGCCTGGCCCACCGAGGGAACCGTGCTGATCACCGGCGGCACCGGCGGCCTGGGCGCACTGACGGCCCGGCACCTGGTGACCGCTCACGGTGTGCGCCGCCTGCTGCTGACCAGCCGACGCGGCGCCCAGGCCCCCAGGGCCGAAGCACTGCGCGAAGAGCTATCCGCGCTGGGTGCTGAGGTGTCCATCGTCCCCTGCGACGTCGCCGACCGCGCCCAGCTGGCCGCTGTCCTGAAAACTGTTCCACCGCAACACCCGCTGACCGCTGTGGTCCACACCGCAGGCGTTCTCGACGACGGGGTCCTGACCGGCCAGAACCCCGAGCGGCTGGCCGCGGTGCTGCGTCCCAAGGTCGACGGGGCCTGGAACCTGCACGAACTGACCCGTGACCTGAACCTGCAGGCGTTCGTGCTCTTCGGGTCGCTGGCCGGGGTGCTCGGAGCACCCGGCCAGGCCGGCTACTCGGCCGCCAACGCCTTCCTCGACGCCCTCGCCCAGCACCGCAGAGCCAACGGACTTCCGGCCCTGACTCTCGCCTGGGGCCCGTGGGCCGCGGACGCAGGGATGGCCGGCACCCTGACCATGAAAGACCGAGAACGTCTGGCGCGGGCAGGAACTCCGGCCCTCGGCGAGACCCAAGGGCTGGCCCTGCTCGACGCGGCACTGCGTGGGCAATCCGCCGCGATCACCGCGGCGAGGCTGGATCTGGCCGCCTTCCGCAGCTCCGGAGCCGTGCCCGCAGCCCTGCGCGCACTGGTCCGCTCCACCCGCCGCGCGCCGGCCTCCTCAGCTCGCGGAGGCGACGGCTCTCTCGCCCGCAAGCTGGCCCGGATCGAGGCCGCGGACCGGCAGTCGTACCTGGTCGAGCTGGTAAGGGCCGAGGTGGTCACCGTGCTCGGGCACGCCTCGTCGGCCGGGGTCGATCCGCGCCGCGAGTTCCGTGACCTGGGCTTCGACTCTCTGACCGCGGTCGAGCTGCGCAACCGGCTGGGCACCACCACCGGCCTGAAGCTGCCGGTCACCGTCGTCTTCGACTACCCGACGCCCACCGGCCTGGCCGAGTTCCTTCTTGCCGAACTGCTGGACGAACACCCGGAAGTGATTTCCACCGCGGCGAAGACCGATTCGCCGGAGGATCCAGTGGTGCTGGTGGGCATGGCCTGCCGGTACCCAGGTGGGGTGCAGTCGCCCGAGGACCTGTGGCAGCTGCTGCGCGACGGGCGGGAGGGAATCGGTCCGTTCCCGGCCGACCGAGGCTGGGACCTGGCCGCCCTCTACCATCCGGATCCCGACCAATCAGGGACGTCCTACACCCGCCACGGTGGTTTCCTCGCCGATGCCGGTGGTTTCGATGCGGAGTTCTTCGGGCTCAGCCCGCGCGAGGCATTCGCCACGGACGCGCAGCAACGGTTGCTGCTGGAAACGTCCTGGGAGGCGCTGGAACGCGCCGGCATGAATCCGGCGGCGTTGCGGGGCAGCCGGACCGGGGTGTTCGCCGGAGTCATGTACAGCGACTACGCGAACCTGTTGACCGGCGCGGAGTTCGAGGGCTACCGGGGAACCGGAAGCGCCGGGAGTGTCGCTTCGGGGCGGATCTCGTATGCGCTGGGTCTGGAGGGCCCGGCCGTCACGGTGGACACCGCCTGTTCCTCGTCCCTGGTCGCCCTGCACCTGGCCGCCCAGGCGCTGCGCACCGGCGAGTGCTCGCTCGCCCTGGCGGGCGGGGTGACGGTGATGGCCACCCCCGGCGCCTTCGTGGAGTTCTCCAGGCAGCGCGGGCTGTCCCCGGACGGACGGTGCCGGTCGTTCGCCGACGACGCGGACGGCGTGGGCTGGTCCGAGGGTGTGGGCATGCTCGTGCTGGAGCGGCTTTCGGACGCCGAGCGCAACGGTCACGAGGTACTGGCCGTCCTGCGCGGATCGGCGGTGAACCAGGACGGCGCCTCCAACGGCCTGACCGCGCCCAACGGTCCCTCCCAGCAACGCGTCATCCGTCAGGCGCTCACCGCGGCGGGCCTGACTCCGAGCGACGTGGACGCCGTGGACGGGCACGGCACCGGCACCACCCTCGGAGACCCGATCGAGGCCCAGGCGCTGCTGGCCACCTACGGTCAGGAGCGGCCGGCCGAGCGGCCGCTGTGGCTGGGGTCGGTCAAGTCGAACCTTGGGCACACCCAGGCCGCGGCCGGGGTGGCCGGGGTGATCAAGATGGTTCTGGCCATGCGGCACGGTGTGCTGCCGCGCAGTCTGCACGCCGGGCAGCCCTCGGGCAAGGTGGACTGGAACGACGGGGCCGTGCAGTTGCTGGCCCGGGAGGAACTCTGGCCCGAGGCCGGCCGTCCGCGCCGGGCCGCAGTCTCGTCCTTCGGGATCAGCGGCACGAATGCCCATGTCGTGCTGGAGGCGCCCAGCGCACCGGTTCCGTCCGTCGAAGCCACCGAGCCCGCCACCGTCACCGGACCTGGGCCGATCGTCCCTCTGCTGGTTTCGGCCCACACCGAGCCCGCACTCCGCTCCCAGGCGGCCCGACTGGCCGCGTATCTCGACCGCACCGGCGCCCAGCCGACCGACATCGCCCATGCGCTGGTGACCACCCGTGCCGACCTGGAACACCGGGCCGTGATCCTGGCCGACCAAGGCCACACGGCGATCGGGGCGCTGCAGAACCTCATCGCCGGGCAGGCTTCACCCCACCTGATCACCGGCCCGGCCGAGGGCCCGGCCCCGCGCATCGCCTTCGCCTTCAGCGGCCAAGGTGCTCAGCGTGCAGGTATGGGACTTGGCCTGTACGAACAGTTCCCGGTCTTCGCGCAGGCTCTGGACGAGGCCCTGACCGCGGTCGGACTGGATCGCCGGGCGCTGGCGGATGCCGAGCAACTGGATCGCACCGGGACCACCCAGCCCGCGCTCTTCGCCCTCGAGGTCGCCCTGTTCGCTCTGGTCAGGTCGTGGGGGGTGCGGCCGGCGGCGCTGATCGGGCACTCGGTGGGCGAGATCGCGGCGGCCCACGTGGCCGGAGTGCTCTCACTGCCCGATGCGGCCGTGCTGGTGCGAGCGCGCGCCGAGTTGATGCAGGCACTGCCCAAGGGTGGGGCGATGGTGGCTCTCCCGGTGAGCGAGGGTGAGCTGGGTGAGCTGCCAACCGGAGTCAGCCTGGCAGCGGTCAACGGGCCCTCTTCCGTGGTACTTTCCGGCGACGAATCGGCAGTGCTCGAGTTCACGGCCCAGTTCCCGCGCCGCCGCCGACTTTCGGTCTCGCACGCGTTCCACTCGGCGCTGATGGAACCGATGATGGACGCTTTCCGCCACGTGGCAGCGGGTCTCACCTTCCATGAGCCCCGGATTCCGCTCATCTCGAACGTCACCGGACAACTGGCCACCGAGGCCGAGTGGGGCGACCCGGACTACTGGGTCCGTCATGTTCGAGTGGCCGTCCGATTCGCCGACGGGGTGCGGGCCTTGGCCGAATCCGGCGTGCAGGGCCTGCTCGAGCTGGGCCCCGACGGCGTGCTGACCGGCCTGGCGCAGGACAGCCTGCCCGCCGATGCCCTGCTGGTGCCGCTACTGCGCAAGGACCGGGACGAGACCACGGCGGCCCTCTCCGCGCTGGCCCGCCTGCACACCCGGGGCGTCACCGTGGACTGGACGGCGCTCGTTCCGGTCCGTCGACCGGACGAGGCATTGCCGACCTACGCCTTTCAGCATCAGACTTTCTGGCCGCAGGCGTCGGCCTCGGGGCAGGACGGTCCGCTGTGGGCAGCGGTGGACGAGGGTGATGCAGCCCGGCTGCAGGCCCTGCTGAATCTGTCCGACCTGGCCGCCGCCACCGACATGCTGAACGCGCTGGCGGCCTGGCGGCAGCGTGACGTGGTCAGCGACACGCGCCGCTACCAGGTCGGGTGGGCCCAACTGTCCGAGGCCGGGTTGACCGACGCCACTGGGAAGACCTGGGCCGTGCTGGGTGCGGACCAAGTGCCACCCGAGGAAATAGCCCTTCTGGAAGCTGCTTTCGCGACGACCGGAGCGCAGCTCACGACGGTTGCTGAGGCGGCCGACGGGATACTTTCGCTGCACGGGCTGGGCGAGGACCCGGTGGCCCCGACCCTCGATCTGGTAAGCCGACACGTGGCCGGCCTCGAGGACGTCCCCTTGTGGTTGGTGACCAGGCGGGCGACCACCGATCCCACAGCCGCCCAAGTGGCCGGGCTGGGCCGGGTGGCCGGGCTCGAAGGCCCGCGCAGCTGGGGCGGGCAGATCGACCTGACCGGCCCGCTGACCGAGGCCGTCGCCACCCGGCTGGTCGCCGCCCTGCACCGCGGTGGTGAGGAGGACCAGTTCCGGATCACCGAGCAAAAGACCGAGGGCCGCCGGCTGCGCAAGGCCGACCCGGCTCCGGCCGCGTCCGACTTCACCGTCTCCGGCACGGTGCTGGTGACCGGCGGAACCGGTGCCCTGGGCCGCCAGGTGGCGCGCTGGCTGGCTGCCCGCGGGGCGCAGAAACTGGTGCTGCTGTCCCGCCGGGGCCCGCAGGCGCCGGGTGCCGTGGATTTTGCCGCCGAGCTGAGCGGGAACGGTGTCCAGGTCGAGGTGGTGGCCTGCGACCTGAGCAACCGGCAGGCGCTGGCCGCAGTTCTGGCCGAGCATCCGGTTGATGCGGTGATCCATGCCGCCGGGCTGGGACAGGCCGACGAGCCGCTGGCCGGGATGTCCCCGGACCGTTTCGCCGAGATCGTGCAGGCCAAGGTGGACGGCGCCCGGCATCTCGACGAACTGCTGGCCGACCGGGCCCTTCAGTTCTTCGTGCTGTTCGGATCGGTGGCCGGGGTCTGGGGCGGAGCCGGGCAGGGCGCGTACGTGGCGGCCAACGCCGCGCTCGACGCGCTGGCCGCCGACCGTCACGCCCGCGGCTTGCCGGCCACCTCGATCGCCTGGGGAGCCTGGGGCGGAGAAGGGCTGGCGGCCGACGACGTCTTCGCCCAGCAGATCCGGCGGCGGGGCCTGGGCCTGCTGCCGCCCGACGAGGCGGTGGCCGAACTAGGCCGCGCCATCTCCTCCGGGCAGCCGCAGGTGGTCGTCGCGGACGTCGAATGGGACCGGTTCCTGCCGGTCTACACCTCGGGACGGCCGTCCGCGTTCTTCAGCGAACTGCAGGCCCCGGCCGAGAGCGCCCCCACGGGTGAGTGGGCCGAGCGTCTGAGCACCATGAGCGAGTCCGAACGCCGCCGCACTCTGCTGGATCTGGTGCGCAGTGAGGTGGCCGCCGTGCTCGGGCACAGCTCCGGCGCCGCGGTCGGGGAGCGGAAAGCGTTCCAGGAACTGGGCTTCGACTCGCTCACCGCGGTCGAGCTACGCCAGCGTCTGGTCTCGGTCACCGGTCTGGACCTGCCCACGACGCTGGTCTTCGACCACCCGAACCCGGCCGACCTGGTGCAGTTCCTGCAGTCGCGGCTCAACGGCCGGGCCCGGACACCGATCGCCTCCGGTCCGGCCACCGCCTCGCAGGAGCCGATCGCCATCGTCGGGATGGCCTGCCGCCTGCCCGGCGGCGTCGCATCCCCGGAAGACCTGTGGGATCTGGTGCTCGAGGGCGGCGACGCCATCTCGGGCTTCCCGGCCGGACGCGGCTGGGACCCGGAGGCGCTGTACGACCCGGATCCGGACCGCAGCGGGCACACGTACACGCTCGAAGGCGGATTCCTGCACGAGGCCGACCAGTTCGACGCCGCCTTCTTCGGGATCTCGCCCCGTGAGGCGCAGGCGATGGACCCGCAGCAGCGTCTGCTGCTGGAGACCGCCTGGGAGACTCTGGAACGGGCCGGTCTGGACCCCGATGCGCTGCGGGGCAGCCGGACCGGCGTGTTCGTCGGTTCCAGCGCCCAGGAGTACGGCGCCGGGGCGGGTGAGGGCGCCGAAGGTCATCTGGTCACCGGCACCCTGCCCAGCGTGCTGGCGGGTCGTCTGTCCTACGCCCTCGGGCTGCGCGGGCCGGCGGTCATGGTCGACACCGCCTGCTCGTCGTCGCTGGTGGCGCTGCACCTGGCCGTGCAGTCGCTGCGCAGCGGGGAGAGCACGCTGGCGCTGGCCGGCGGGGTCACGGTGATGACGACCCCGGCCGCGTTCGTGGCGTTCAGCCGGCAGCGGGCCCTGGCCGCCGACGGCCGGTGCAAGGCCTTCGCCGAGGGCGCCGACGGCATGGCCCTCGCCGAAGGGGTCGGCCTGCTGCTGGTCGAGCGGCTGTCCGACGCCCAGCGCAATGGCCACCAGGTACTGGCGGTGGTGCGGGGATCGGCGGTCAACCAGGACGGAGCCTCCAACGGCCTGACCGCGCCCAACGGCCCGGCCCAGGAACAGGTCATCCGCGACGCCCTGACCGCCGCCGGACTCACCGCTGCCGAGGTGGACGCGGTGGACGCGCACGGCACCGGAACGGCGCTGGGCGACCCGATCGAGGTGCAGGCCCTGCAGGCCGCCTACGGGCCGGATCGGCGGCAGCCGCTGCGGGTGGGCTCGGTCAAGTCCAACATCGGGCACACCCAGTCGGCCGCCGGGGTGGCCAGCGTGATCAAGATGGTCCAGGCGCTGCAGCACGCTCGGCTGCCGCGCACCCTGCACGTCAGCGAGCCGTCCTCGCGGGTGCGCTGGGCCGACGCAGCGGTGCACCTGCTCACCGATGAACAGGACTGGCCGGTGACCGGTCGCCCGCGGCGGGCTGCGGTGTCGTCGTTCGGGATCAGCGGGACCAACGCCCACGTCGTCCTGGAACAGAGCCCAGCCGACACCGGTGTGGCGGACGAGGCGCCAGAACCGGGCGTCCTGCCGTTCCTGATCTCGGGTCGAGGGCGGCCGGCCGTGCGGGCCAACGCGGGCCGGCTGGCCGCGGTCGTCCCCGGCGTCGAACGCCCCGACCTGGCCTGGTCGCTGGCCACGGCGCGGGCTCGCCACGAGCACCGGGCCGTGGTGGTCGCCGGTGAGCGGGAAGAGCTTTGGACGGGGTTGCGGGCGGTCGCTGAGGCGGCGCCTTCAGCTGGGGTCGTGGAGGGAATTGCGGACGTCTCGGGCCGGGTCGTGTTCGTCTTCCCCGGCCAGGGCGCGCAGTGGGTCGGGATGGGGGCCCGGCTCCTGGACGCGTCGCCGGTGTTCGCCGAGCGCCTGGCCGAGTGTTCGCTCGCCCTGGCCCAGTACGTGGACTTCTCAGTGCTGGACGTGCTGCGGGGTGCGCCGCAGGCCCCGGCCCTGGAACGCGTGGACGTGGTGCAGTGCAGTTCGTTCGCGGTGATGGTGTCGCTGGCGGCGCTGTGGCGCTCGCACGGCGTGCAGCCGGACGCCGTGATCGGCCACTCGCAGGGGGAGATCGCGGCCGCCTGCGTGGCCGGGGCCCTGAGCCTGGACGACGCGGCCCGGGTGGTGGCCCGGCGCAGTCAGGCCATCGCGGCGACGCTGGCCGGGGCCGGAGCCATGGCGTCGGTGCAGTTGCCGGTGGCTCAGGTGCAGGAGCGCCTGACGGCCTGGGGCGGCCGGCTCTCGGTGGCGGCCGTCAACGGCCCGGCGTCGGTGGTGGTCTCCGGCGACGTGGAGCCGATGGACGAACTGCTGGCCGAGCTGGCCGGGCAGCAGGTGCGGGCCCGGCGGATCGCGGTGGACTACGCCTCGCACTCGGCCCAGGTCGAGGCCCTGGAAGATTCGCTGCAGAGAGCACTTTCGCGGGTCCGGCCGGGTCGGACCGAGATCGCGATGCTCTCCACCGTGACCGGGCAGTGGCTCGACGGCACGGAGCTGGACGCTCGTTACTGGTACCAGAACCTGCGCTCGCCGGTGCAGCTCGAACCGGCCGTGCGCTCGCTGCTGGACGGCGGTCACCACGCCTTCGTCGAGATCAGCCCGCACCCGGTACTGACCGTCGGCATCCAGGCGACCCTGGAGGACGGCCCGACGAATGTGGACGTGCCGACCGTGGTGCTCGGGACCCTGCGACGGGACCAGGACGACCAGACCCGGGTGCTGACCACTCTGGCCGAGGCCTGGGTTCGGGGCCTGCCCGTTGACTGGAACACCGTGCTGCCGGCCGGGCAGCGCATCGACCTGCCCACCTACGCCTTCCAGCACGAGAGCTACTGGGCGCTGCCGGTCGAGAAGAATGCTGCGGCAGCCGATCCGGACAGCGAGCGGTTCTGGTCCGCAGTCGAGCGGGCCGACCTGGACGAGCTGACGGCCGGGCTGGACGTGGAACCGGACGCACTGGCCGCGGTGCTTCCGGCCCTGTCCGGCTGGCGGCGCGCCGCCGGGGAACGCTCGCTCACCGAGTCGTGGCGCTACCGGGAGGTCTGGCGTCCGCTCGCCGAGGACCTGCGCCCCCTCGAAGGGAACTGGCTGCTGGTGCGCTCCGCCGAAGACTGCGCGGTGGCCGACGCAGTCGAAGCCGCGCTGCGCGATCACGGAGCCACTGTCCGCCTGGTGCCGATCGGCCCGGAACAGACCGGCCGGGCCGCGGTCGCCGAAGCCCTGGCCGACCAGGCACTGGACCTGCGGGCAGTGGTGTCGGTGCTGGGACTCGCGCCGCACGGTCTGGCCGCAACCCTCGGCCTGGTGCAGGCACTGGGCGATCTGAGCCTGGACGCGCCGCTGTGGTGTCTCACTCAGGGCGCGGTCAGCACCGGGCGCAACGACCTGCTCACCGCGCCCGAACAGGCGCAGATCCTGGGGCTGGGGCGGACCGCGGCCCTGGAGCATCCTCAGCGTTGGGGCGGGCTGATCGACCTGCCCGCCGATCTGGGCCCCAGAACCGCGCGTTCGTTGGCGGCGGCCCTGGGTGGGAGCTCGGGCGAGGACCAGCTGGCCGTGCGACCGGGTGGGCTGCTGGCCCGGCGTCTGGTGGCTGCTCCGTCACCCCGCAGCGCGGCGCCTGAGTGGACGCCGCAGGGCACGGTACTGATCACCGGCGGCACCGGGACCATCGCCCCGCACGTGGCCCGCTGGCTGGCCGGTCTCGGCGCCACCGACATCGTGCTCACCAGCCGCCGCGGCGACCAGGCGCCTGGTGCTGCCGACCTGGTGGCCGACCTGACCCGGGCCGGCGCCCGGGCCGAGGTGGTCGCCTGCGACGTCAGCGACCGCGACGCCGTGGCCCGGCTGCTGCAGCACCTGGCCGGCGAGGGCCGGGCGGTGCGCACCGCCGTGCACGCTGCCGCCCAGATCGAACTGCGTCCGCTGGCCGAGACCACCCCCGAAGAGTTCGCCGCGGTGCTTGCGGCCAAGGTCGACGGCGCCCGGCACCTGGCCGATCTGCTCGACCCGGAGATCCTGGACCGGTTCGTGCTCTACTCCTCGACGGTCGGCATGTGGGGCAGCGGCGCTCACGGGGCCTACGCGGCCGGTAACGCCTACCTGACCGCGCTCGCCGAACAGCGTCGCGGCCAAGGGCTGCCGGCGACCGCGGTGGCCTGGGGCATCTGGTCCGACGACCGGGCGCTGGGCCGGGTGGATCCGGAGCAGATCCGGCGCAGTGGGCTGGACTTCATGCCCGCGGCCCAGGCCCTTGCGGCGCTGCGGCGGGCGCTCACCGACGACGAGGTGGCGCTGACGGTGGCCGCCGTGGACTGGGAACGCTATTACCCGGTCTTCACTTCGGGGCGCGACACCCGCCTGTTCAGCGAGCTACCAGCGGTGCGCCTGCTGACCACGGCTGCGCAGGAGGCGCCGGCCCAGGTCGAGGGCGAGTTCGCGACCAGGTTGCGACAGGTGCCCGAACGCGAGCGCGAGCGGCTCGTCCTGGACCTGGTGCGCGCGCAGGCGGCCAGCGTGCTCGGCCACTCCGGTCCCGAGGCGGTCCCACCCACCAAGGCCTTCCGCGACATCGGTTTCGACTCCCTCACCGCCGTGGACCTGCGCACCCGACTGGCCACGGCGACCGGCACGACCCTGCCCACCACCCTGGTCTTCGACCACCCCACCGCCGGGGCACTCAGCGCCCACCTGCTCACCCTGCTGACCCCGGGCGCCGGGGGAGGCTCGGCCGTGGTCCCGGCCGAGGCCGACTCCGAAGAACCGATCGCGATCGTCTCGATGGCCTGCCGCTACCCCGGCGGCGCGGACTCACCGGAACAGCTGTGGGACCTGATCCGCGACGGGGTGGACGCCATCTCCACCTTCCCGGCCGACCGGGGCTGGGACGCCCAGACGCTGTACGACCCCGACCCGGACCGGCCCGGGCACACCTACTCGGTCAACGGCGGCTTCCTGCACGAGGCGGCCGCCTTCGACGCGGGCTTCTTCGGCGTCTCGCCGCGGGAGGCCCTGGCCATGGACCCGCAGCAACGCCTGCTGCTGGAAGTGGCCTGGGAGACCTTCGAGCGGGCCGGGATCGAACCGGGCAGCATGCGGGGCAGCCGCACCGGGGTGTTCGTCGGCGCCAGCTACCAGGACTACGCCGGTGAGGGCGGTGGCGCCGACGGTCACGAGATCACCGGGGCCATCCCGAGCATCGCTTCCGGGCGGATCGCCTACCTGCTGGGGCTGGAGGGCCCCGCCCTCAGCGTGGACACCGCCTGCTCGTCCTCACTGGTCGCACTGCACCTGGCCTGCCAGTCGCTGCGCTCCGGCGAGAGCTCCCTGGCCCTGGCCGGAGGCGTCGCCGTGATGTCCACCCCGGCCGCCTTCGTCGGCTTCAGCCGGCAGCGGGCGATGGCCCCGGACGGGCGCTGCAAGGCCTACTCCGACGACGCCGACGGGATGAGCCTGGCCGAGGGCGCCGGACTGGTCATGCTCGAGCGGCTGTCCGACGCCCGGCGCAACGGCCACCCGGTGCTGGCGCTGGTCCGGGGATCGGCGATCAACCAGGACGGCGCCTCCAACGGCCTGACCGCCCCCAGCGGGCCCGCCCAGGAACGGGTGATCCGGCAGGCCCTGGCCAACGCCGGTCTCGCCCCGGCCGAGGTCGACCTGGTGGAGGGGCACGGCACCGGGACCCGGCTCGGGGACCCGATCGAGGCGCGGGCACTGCTGGCCACCTACGGAGGCGACCGCGAGCGTCCTCTGTTGCTGGGGTCGGTCAAGTCGAACATCGGGCACACCCAGATGGCCTCCGGCATCGCCGGGGTCATCAAGGCGGTGCTGGCCATGCGTCATCGGACCGCCCCGCGCACCCTGCACGCCGACACCCCCAGTTCGCACGTGGACTGGTCGGCCGGCGCGGTGGAGGTGCTCACTTCTGAGCAGCCGTGGCCCCGGACCGGCCGGCCGATGCGGGCAGCGGTCTCCTCCTTCGGGCTCAGCGGTACCAACGCTCACACGGTGCTGGAGGAAGCTCCGTCCGAAACGCCCACCGAGCGCGAACTGGTTGGCCCTCAGACGCTTCCGATTCTGCTGTCGGGGCGGGACGAGTCCGCCCTGCGCGCCGGGGCCGCTCGCCTGGTGTCCGCCGCGGACCGCCTGCTGGACGAACCTCTGGATCTGGCCTACTCCCTGGCCGCCACCCGAACCGCACACACCGAGCGGGCGGCGATCCTGGCCTCGGACCGCGACCAGGTGCTGTCGGCGCTCACCCACCTGGCGTCCGGCACGCCGGATCGGGCCATCCTCCGGGGCACCGCCAAGTCGTCCCGCCTGGCCTTCGTCTTCGGGGGCCAAGGAGGACAGCGGCTCGGTATGGGGCGCGAGCTCGCCGAGACGTATCCGGTGTTCTCCGCGGCCTGGGACGAGGTCCTGGCCCAGCTCGATCCCGGACTGCGACAGGTGGTGCACGGAGACGACGCGGCCACCCTGGAGCAGACCGGGTGGACGCAGCCCGCGCTGTTCGCCTTGGAGGTGGCGCTTTTCCGTCTGCTGGAGTCGTGGGGTGTTCAGCCGGATGCGGTCGCCGGGCACTCGGTGGGCGAGATCGCGGCGGCGCACGTGGCCGGGGTGCTCTCGCTGGAGGACGCCGGCCGCCTGGTCAGTGCCCGGGCCCGGCTCATGCAGGCCCTGCCCGAGGGCGGAGCCATGATCGCGATCCAGGCCACCGAGGCGGAGGTCTCGGCCCGACTGGAAGGACTGGTGTCGGTAGCCGCGGTCAACGGCCCGCGCTCGGTGGTGATTTCCGGCGACGCGGGTGAGGCTGTGTCGCTGGCCCAGGCGTTCTCCGCAGAAGGACGCCGGACTCGCCGGCTGTCGGTCTCGCACGCCTTCCATTCGCCGTTGATGCAGCCGATGCTCGACGAGCTCGCCACGGTCGCGGCCGAACTGGATCACCGTCCGCCGATGCTTCCTCTGGTCTCCGGGGTCACCGGTCAGGTCGCAACCCCGGAAACCCTGAGCGCGCGGGGCTACTGGGTACAGCATGCCCGTGGCACCGTTCGTTTCGCCGATGTGGTGAACGCTCTGGCAGCCAGCGGAGTGAAGGACTTCCTGGAAGTCGGGGCCGACGCGGTGCTGACCCCGATGGTCGGCGAGACGCTCGGGCCGGATCCGGACCTGACGGTGCTACCGGCCCTGCGCCGCGACCGCAGCGAGGCCGAAGCGCTGCTCACCGCGCTGGCCGGCCTGCACGTGCGCGGCTTCGCTGTGGACTGGGCCGAGTTCTACCGCGGCACCGGCGCCCGGCGGATCGACCTGCCCACCTATCCCTTCCAGCGGCGCCGCTACTGGCCCAAGACCCCGGCCAGTACGCTCATCTCGGCCGGGCGCTATCAGGTGCGCTGGCATCCGGCCGTGAACGGCGACGTTCCGGCGTCCTCAGGCCGTCGGCTGGCACTGGTCCCGGCTGCTCTTCAGGACGATCCCTGGATCGGCGCGGTGCTCGCAGCGCTCGGTGACGTGACGGTCCTGCCCGTTGCCCAGATCGACCGGGCGGCGCTGGCCGAGCAGTTGCGCTCGGCCGCTTCTCCCGGCCAGATCGTGTCTTTCCTGGCCCTCAGCGACACGTCGGAGGGTCTGCTCGCCACCCTCGCGCTGGTGCAGGCCCTCGGTGACGCTGGTCTCGGCGCGCCGGTGTGGTGCCTGACCCGAGGGGCGGTCAGCACCGACACCGCGCAACCCCCGTCGTCCCCGATTCAGGCGGGTGTGTGGGGCCTCGGCCGCACCATCGCCCTCGAACGGCCCACGGCCTGGGGCGGACTGCTCGACCTGCCCACCGAACTCGACCCCACCGTCCTGAAAAGGCTTTCGGAAGCCCTCGCGCTGGGCGGGGACGAAGACCAGATCGCGGTGCGGCGGGCGGGGGTGTTCGTCCGTCGGCTGGTGCGCTCGCCGCAGACGCGTTCCGGTCGGGACTTCCGGCCGAACGGGACCGTGCTCGTCACCGGTGGCACCGGAGCCCTGGGCAAGGAGGTGGCCCGCTGGCTGACCGGTCTGGGCGCGGCGCGGGTCGTGCTCGCCGGGCGACGCGGGCTCGCTGCCCCCGGCGCTGAGGAACTGGCGCAGGAGCTGGGCGCGGCGGTCGAGATCGTGGCCTGCGACGTGTCCGACCGGGAGGCGCTCACAGCCCTACTGGATCGGATCGGCCCCTTGCAGGCGGTGATTCACGCGGCCGGGGTGCTGGACGATGGCGTGCTGGACGGTCTCACCCCGGAGCGACTGGAGCCAGTGCTGAGGGCCAAGGTCGCCTCGGCCTGGCTGCTGCACGAGCTCACCCGCACGGCCGACCTCGAGGTCTTCGTCCTGTTCGCCTCGACCTCCGGTGTCGTCGGCTCAGCCGGCCAGGCCGGCTACAGCGCGGCCAACGCCATGCTCGACGCCCTGGCCGAACACCGGCACGGGTTGGGTCTGCCCGCCACGTCGATCGCCTGGGGGCCCTGGGCCGGCGACGGGATGGCCGCCGGTGAGGGCGTCGGCGACCGGCTGCGGCGCGGTGGTCTGCGTCCGTTGGCGCCGGCCGCCGCAGTGGCCGCGCTGGGGGAAGCAATCAGCAGCGGCCAGCCCACGGTCGTCGTCGCCGATCTGGACGAACCGCGATTTGCCGCCGCTTACAGCGTTTCCCGGCCGAACCCGTCCCTCATCGAGATCGCCCCGCCGAACCGCACGGTGACCGCAGCGGCCGATCCCGTCCCGGTTTCCGGACGCGCCGAGCACCTGCTGGATCTGGTGCGCACCCAGTCCGCCGCCGTGCTCGGGCACGACGACAGCGTACCGGTCTCCGCCGATCGTCCCTTCGCAGAGCTGGGGTTCACCTCGCTGACCGCACTGGAGCTGAGCAACGCGCTGTCCGCGGCCACCGGTCTGAGCTTGCCCGCCACGGTGATCTTCGACTACCCGACTCCGCGTGACCTGGCCCAGATGCTGCAGGACACGCTGACCGGCACCTCGTACGACACCGACCATACGGTGACGTCGACCGCGGTCCGCCCGGTGGACGACGACCCGGTGGTGATCGTCGGTATGGGCTGCCGGTTCCCGGGCGGCATCACCGGCCCGGATCAGCTGTGGCAGTTGCTGGTCGAGAAGCAGGACGCGATCTCGGCCTTCCCGGCCGACCGGGGATGGGACCTGAACGCCCTGGCTGATGGGTTGTCGATCACCCGCGAGGGCGGATTCCTCCACGAAGTGGCCGGTTTCGACGCTGAATTCTTCGGCATCTCACCGCGCGAGGCCCTGGCCATGGACCCGCAGCAGCGCCTCGTGCTGGAAACCGCCTGGGAGGCGCTGGAACGCGCCGGGATCGACCCCCTGGCGTTGCGTGGGGACCAGGCCGGGGTGTTCGTCGGCACCAACGGCCAGGACTACGGCGGTCTGCTCCGCTCGGGCACCGAGGACGTTCGAGGTCATGCCGCCACCGGCACCACGGCCAGCGTGCTCTCGGGCCGACTGGCCTACTCCCTGGGGCTGACCGGCCCGGCCATCACGGTGGACACCGCCTGCTCGGCCGCGCTGGTGGCCATGCACCTGGCCGCCCAGGCGCTGCGCTCGGGTGAGTGCTCCCTGGCCCTGGCCGGCGGCGTTTCGGTGATGTCCAGCCCGGACTCGTTCGTGGAGTTCAGCGCCCAGGGCGGACTGGCAGCCGACGGCCGCTGCAAGTCCTTCGCGGCCGGGGCCGACGGAACGTCCTGGTCCGAAGGTTCGGGAATGCTCGTACTGGAGCGGCTTTCGGACGCGCGTCGGCTCGGCCACCCGGTGCTGGCCGTGGTCAAGGGGTCGGCGGTCAACCAGGACGGCGCCTCCAACGGTCTGACCGCACCGAACGGCCCGTCGCAGGAGCGGGTGATCCGCCAGGCCCTGGCCAACGCCGGGCTCACACCGGGCGATGTGGACGTGGTCGAGGCGCACGGCACCGGGACCGAACTCGGCGACCCGATCGAGGCCCGCGCCCTGCTGACCACCTACGGGCAGGACCGGGCGCCGGAACGTCCGCTCTGGCTGGGCTCGGTGAAGTCCAATCTCGGGCACACCCAGGCTGCGGCCGGGGCCGCCGGGGTGATGAAGATGGTGCTGGCCATGCGGCACGGCGTGCTTCCGGCGACCGTGCACGTGGATCAGCCCACGCCGCACGTGGACTGGACGAGGGGTGCCGTCCGGTTGCTGACCGAGGCGCAGGGTTGGGCCTCTGATCAGAGACCGCGGCGAGCAGGGGTTTCTGCGTTCGGGGTCAGCGGCACCAATGCACACGTCATTCTCGAACAGATTGAGGACGACTCTCCCGCACCGACCGTGGACAGCGGCCCGTTGAGTGGGACGTTGCCCTGGGTGGTCTCGGCCCGTTCGGAGGCCGCGCTGGCCGAACAGATCGAGCGGCTGACCAGTTCGCCGCAAACGGCAGCCGAGACGGGCGCGGGACTGGCCCGGCGGGCGGTGCTGCCTCAGCGCGCGGTGCTGCTGGCCGGCCCGGACGGTGTTCTCGAGGTCGCCCGCGCCGGTGCTGTGGAGAACGGCCGTCTGGCCTACCTCTTCGGCGGTCAGGGCGGCCAGCGTCCCGGCATGGGCCGAGAGCTGGCCGAAGCTTTCCCGGCCTTCGCTGCGGCGTGGAACGAGGTGCTGGCCAAGTTCGGTCCTGGGCTGCGTGAGGTAATTCTGGGCGAGGACGCGGCGGTGCTGGAACGCACCGAGTGGGCCCAGCCCGCGCTGTTCGCCTTCGAGGTGGCGCTTTTCCGGCTGCTGGAGTCCTGGGGCGTCCGCCCGGACGCGGTTGCCGGGCACTCGGTGGGGGAGATCGCGGCCGCTCACGTGGCCGGGGTGTTCTCGCTGGAAGACGCCTGCCGCCTGGTGGCAGCCCGGGGCCGGCTCATGCAGGCGCTTCCCTCAGGGGGAGCGATGCTTTCGGTGCGGGTGAGCGAGCAGGAGGCACTCGACGAACTGGCTGACCGGCCCGAGGTGGGCCTGGCGGCGGTGAACGGGCCACGGTCGGTGGTTCTGGCCGGGCCGCGCGAAGATCTGGAACCTCTGGCGCTGGCCTGGGCGGCGCCGCAGTACCGGGCGACCTGGCTGTCGGTCAGCCACGCCTTCCATTCGCCGCTGATCGATCCGGTGCTGGACGAACTTCACGCTGTGGTGGCCGAACTGGATTTGAGGACGCCGGAACTGGACCTGGTCTCCACGGTCACCGGATCACGGATCACGGATGAGATCTGCGATCCGGCCTACTGGGTGCGGCACGCCCGGCAGACGGTCCGCTTCGCCGATGCGGTCCGGACGCTGCGCGAACAGGGAGCCACCTGGTTCGTGGAGGTCGGGCCCGGGGGAGCGCTGGCTGCTTCCACCCGACTGGTCATCGAGGACGAGAGCTCTTCGGGCCGCCGGTCCCTGGTCACGCCGTTGCTGCGACGCGAGGTGGGCGAGGTCGAGGCGGTCCTGACCGGCGTCGCCAACCTGTGGACGGCCGGGGTCCCGGTGCGGTGGAGCAGCTTCTACCCGGGCATCACCGCGGACTGGGGACAGCTGCCCACCTACCCGTTCCAGCACCGGCGGTACTGGCCGGAGCCTGCTGCCGCCAAGGCCGATCCGCGCGATGCGGCCTTCTGGGACGCGGTGGAGCAGACCGACGCCCCAGCCGTCGCCGAGCTGGTCGGGTTGCCCGCCGAGGCCTTGCAGGACGTGCTGCCGGCGCTGAGCAGTTGGCGCCGCGAGCGTGACCAGGTGCAGGCGGCGCAGGAGTGGTGCCATGCCTGGCGGTGGAGCGCTCTGCCCACGCCAACGATGGCGACTCCCGCGGGTAAGTGGCTTGTTGTCAGCCGTGACGGTGATGCGGACGTTCCCGTTCCGGCGGGTGCGGTGCGAGTTGAACTCGGCTCGTTGACCGAGCAGATGGGGGATCACGCTGACGCGGTTGGTGTGCTGTTGCTGCCGCGCGCTGCCGACCCAGGCACGTTGCTGACCCTGCTTCGGGCCATGGATGACGCGGGCCTGGACGCGCCACTGTGGTGCCTGACCCGGGAGGCGGTCGTCGCGGGGGCTTCCGCTCCGTCCGGGCCGCGAGCCGGGGCCGCGGTGTGGGGCCTCGGGCGGGTGGCGGCTCGGGAGCATGCCGATCGCTGGGGTGGGCTGGTCGATCTGCCGGCCGAATTGGATGAGGCCGGGCGCGCCCGGCTACAGAGCCTGCTCGCACAGGGGCGGGCGGGAGAGGAGCAGACGGCGATCCGGGCGGGCAAGGTGCTCGGACGCCGTCTGGTCCGGACCGCCGCTTCTGCCCGGGACGTTTGGCGGCCGCAAGGCACGGTCGTGGTCAGCGGGGACGCCGCTGATGTGGCTGGGCCGCTGGTGCGGTGGTTGCTGGAGTCGGGGGCGGAGCGGGTGGTGGTGACCGGTCCGGGCGACCTGACGGACCCGGCCGTTCCGACGCGCTCGGTGAGCCAGGAAGGTCCGGTGAGCTCCGTGGGTTCGGCGAGTTCGGTGGGCGAGGCGGGCTCGGTGGGCTCGGTGGGCTCGGTGGGCTCGGCAGGCCTGGTGAGTGAGGCAGGCCCCGTGGGTGAGGCAGGCCCCGTGGGTGAGGCAGGCCCCGTGGGTGAGGCAGGCCCGGTTGGAGCTGCCCCGGCCGAGGGCCTGATCCGCCGGCCCTTCGCCGATCTGGGCCAGGTGATGGCGGAGTTCGCTCCCAAGGCGGTGCTGCACACGGTGGCACCGGGCGCTCCCGGGGCCTTGGGTGAGCTCTTGCCGGAGCAGGTGGAACAGGAGTTGGCCGAGGTGGCGGCGTTCGAGGCAGCCTTGGCCGGTCACGAGCCGAAGCTGGTGGCCGTGTTGTCGGGGTTGCCGGCAAGTTGGGGCCTGACCGGCCGGGCGCTGGATGCCGCGAGCTACGGAGCCTGGGATGCGCTTGTACAGCAGATGACGGGCCCGGACCGGGTGGCGGTGTCGGTCTCCCTGGCGGCCTTCGAGTCCGGCGCCGCATCCGAGGCCAGGCATCAGCGGCTGAACGGACTTCCTCCCATGAGTTCAGCTCCGGCGCTACGGGCACTGGCGCGAGTCCTCGGAGGCGGCGAACCCGAGCCCTTGATCGCAGATATCGACTGGACCACGGTTGCGCCCAGCTTGTTCGCCGGCCGCGCCACCACCCAGCTGAACGATCTGCCCCCAGCCCGGAAGGCCGCCGCCGAGGCAGCCCGCTCGAAGACCCGCGAATCCGACCTCGGCGAACACCTGCGTGGTCTGCCGAGGGCCGAGCGGGAGGCGGAGGTGCTGGCGGAGGTGCTGGAGCGGGTTGCCCTGGTGCTCGGACACTCCGGTGCCGCCTCGGTCGATCCCGACGTGCCCTTCCGCGACCACGGCTTGGACTCCCTGACCGCAGTCGACCTACGAGACCAGCTCACCCCGTCCTTTGGTCCAGATCTGCCGGCCACCCTGGCCTTCGACCACCCGACCGCCCGCGAACTCGCCGCCCACCTGACCGCCGAACTGCTCGGCGGCCTCGAGACGCAGGACGGCCCGGCCGCCTCGGCCGAGACCACCGACCCGATCGTGATCGTCGGGATGGCGTGCCGATTCCCGGGTGGGGCGAACTCGCCCGAAGAGCTCTGGCAGTTGCTGGAGAACGGCACCGACGCCACCGGCGACTTCCCCTCCGACCGGGGCTGGGACCCGGCCGCGACCAGCTTGCGGCGGGGCGGATTCCTCGACAACGCAGCCGACTTCGACCCGTCCTTGTTCGGTGTCTCACCGGCCGAGGCGCTGGTCATGGATCCGCAGCAGAGGCTTGTGCTGGAGGTCGCCTGGGAGGCCTTCGAACAGGCCGGAATCGACCCGCGCAGTGCTCGCGGCTCGGAAGTGGGGGTCTACGTCGGTGCTACCGGCGGCGACTACCGGCCCCCGCGAACCAGCCGTGGGCAGGTGCAGACCGCCCAGGCGGCGGCGGTGATCGCCGGGCGGGTGTCGTACTCGTTCGGGCTGCAGGGACCGGCCGTCACCGTGGACACGGCCTGCTCCTCCTCGCTCGTCGCGCTGCACCTGGCCGCGCAGGCGCTGCGTTCGGGGGAGTGCACGATGGCCCTGGCCGGCGGTGTGGCCGTGATGTCCACGCCGGTCGCCTTCGTCGAGTTCGGCGAACTGGGCGCCCTCTCGCCGGACGGGCGCTGCCGCGCCTTCGCCGACGGGGCCAACGGCACCGGCTGGTCCGAAGGCGCCGGAATGCTGATGCTGGAACGAATGTCGGACGCCCGCCGCCAGGGCCACGAGATCCTTGCGGTTCTGCGGGGGTCGGCGGTCAACCAGGATGGCGCCTCCAACGGCTTCACCGCACCCAACGGGCCTGCCCAGCAGAAGGTTCTGCGGCGGGCTCTGGACAGCGCCGGACTGCGGCCCGCAGACGTGGACGTGATCGAGGCGCACGGCACCGGCACCGCCCTGGGCGACCCGATCGAGGCGCAGGCGCTGATGGCGGTCTACGGCCGGGACCGCGAGCAGCCGGTCCTGCTCGGGTCGGTGAAGTCCAACATCGGGCACACCCAGGCCGCGGCCGGGGTGGCCGGCGTGATCAAGGCGGTGCTCGCGATGCGGCACGGTGTCGCCCCCGCCACCCTGCACGCCGCGCAACCCTCGTCGCACGTCGACTGGCGGTCCGGAACCCTGCACCTGCTGGACGAGGCCCGGCCCTGGCCCGACTCCGGACGTCCCTTCCGCGCCGGTGTGTCGTCGTTCGGGGCGACCGGGACCAACGCGCACGTCATCCTGGAAAATGTTGAGCCGCAGCCGCTTGCGCCCAAATCCGAGCGGTGGCCGCTGCTCGTGCCGCTCGCTGCGCGCACCGGCCCGGCTCTGCGAGGGCAGGCGCGACGTCTGCTGACCCACCTGGAGTCGCAGCCGGAGCAGACGCTGACCGATGTGGCCTTCTCGCTGGCGACCACGCGGTCCGCGCTGCCGTTGCGAGCCGGGCTGGTGGCCGCCGACCGGAGGCAGTTGCTCGTCGCGCTGGACGCTTTGGCGAACGGTGAAGCGGAAGCCCCGGCGGTGCAGGGCCGGGCCGGCTCGGGCAAGCTGGCCTTCCTGTTCTCCGGGCAGGGGGCTCAGCATCTCGGTATGGGCAGCGAGTTGCGCTCCCGGTTCCCGGTCTTCGACCAGGCCCTGGCCGAGGTGTTCGAAGAGTTCGGCCGCCACTTGCCGGAACCGCTGGCCGACGTGCAGTTCGGCGGCGACCCGGACCGGCTGGACCGCACGGACTGGGCGCAACCGGCCCTGTTCGCCACCGAAGTCGCGTTGTTCCGGCTGCTGGAGAGCTGGGGGCTGCGCCCGGATGTGCTGGCCGGGCACTCGATCGGAGAACTGGCCGCCGCGTACCTGGCCGGGATGCTCAACCTGCCCGACGCCTGTGCGCTGGTCGCCGCCCGCGGTCGGCTGATGGCCCAGCTGCCGCCCGGCGGAGTGATGCTGGCCGTGCGGGCAGACGAGAAGGACGTGCTGCCGCTGCTGACCAACAATCGCGTGTCCTTGGCCGCGGTGAACGCGCCGGGCTCGGTCGTGCTGTCGGGGGCTGAGACAGACGTCCTGGCCCTCGCCGGGCAACTGCCGGGCAAGGTGCGCCGGCTGAGGGTCTCGCACGCCTTCCACTCGTCCCTGATGGATCCGATGCTGGAGGAATTCCGGTCCGTGGCCGAGAGGCTGACCTATCGGCCGCCTACGCTCGCACTGGTCTCGACGGTCACCGGTGAACCGGTCGACACCGAACAGTTCTGCACGCCCGAGTACTGGGTGCAGCAGGTGCGCCGTCCCGTCCGGTTCAGTGCCGCGGTGGCATCGCTCGCGGCGGCGGGGGTGAGCCGGTTCCTCGAGGTGGGTCCGGATTCCGTGCTCGGTAGTCAGGCCGAGATGTCGCTGTCCGACGACAGCGTGGTGGTGTCGGCGCAGAAGGCGGGGACCTCGGAAGCGCAGGCCCTCCTCACCGCGGTGGCTCGCCTGCACGTGGCCGGTATCAGCCCGGACTGGTCGGCCCTGTACCCGGGGGCGCACCGGGTGGCCCTGCCCACCTACGCCTTCGACCGCCAGCGGTTCTGGCCCGACGCCGAGCCCCGTCACGAGGTTGCCCCGACCACTGCGGACGGAGAGTTCTGGGCCGAGGTGAGTGAGGGCGACACCGATGCCCTGGCTGAGCGTCTGGGCCTGCCCAGCGACTCGCTGGACGCGGTGCTGCCGGCCCTGGCCGGATGGCACCAGCGGCAGAAGACCACGTCGGTGCTGAATTCCTGGCAGTACCGGACCGGCTGGCAGCCCTGGGCGCCGACCGAGGTGGCCGGTCGGCCCGGAACGACGGGGCCGACGGAACCTGTCGCCGGAAAGAGGTGGCTGGTCGTGGTTCCGGCCGCGCACGCCGACGATCCGTGGGCCCTGGCCGTCGCGGCCGCTCTTCCTGGAACGGCAGAAGTGCTCAGAGTCGCCCAGCCAAACCCGCAGCACCTCGCCGACCGCCTGCCGCAGGCCGCCGAGGCCGTCGTCTCCCTCCTGGCCCTGGCCGGGCGCGAGGGCCCAGCGCTGACCGCAGTTCTGAGCCAGGCCCTGCAGCAGGCCGGCCTGCGGGCGCCGCTGTGGTGCCTGACCCGCGCCGCCACCTCTGCGGGTGGTTTCCAGGCCGGGCCTGATGTCTGGCAGGCCGGGGTCTGGGGGCTGGGCCGGGTTCTGGCCGTGGAACAGCCCGAAACCTGGGGCGGCCTGATCGACCTGCCCGAGACGGTCGAGGGGCATACGTTGTCGGCCGTTCTCACCGCCGAGACTCCGGAGGACCAGTTCGCCGTTCGGGACGACGAGATTCTGGTGCGTCGCCTGCTGACCGGCTCGGCCAATGAACAGGAGTTGGGCCCGGAGTGGCGGCCGGACGGCACCGTTCTGATCACCGGTGGTACCGGCGCCCTGGGCCAGTACCTGGCCCGGCATCTGGCCGGACGGGGAGCCAGGCACCTGGTGTTGGCGGGACGACGCGGACTGGAGGCTCCGGGCGTCCATGATTTGAAGAAGGAACTGGGGGCGCAGGGGACCACGGTCGATGTGGTGAGTTGCGATGTCTCGGACCGAGAGGCCCTTTCCCAGGTGCTGACCCAGTTCCCGCCGCGAGCGGTGCTGCACGCGGCCGGCGTGCTGGACGACGGGGTGGTGAGCACCTTGACCCCCGAACGATTCGCCGAGGTCAGGCAGGCCAAGGCCGATTCAGCGGTGCTCCTGGACGAGTTGCTGAGCGAGGCCGACCTGTCTGCGTTCGTGCTCTTCTCCTCGGCTGCTGCGGTGTTCGGCAGCCCGGGGCAGGGCAGTTATGCCGCGGCGAACGCGGTGCTGGACGCGCTGGCCGAACGGCGCCGGGTGGCGGGCCGAGCGGGTGTGTCGATCGCCTGGGGTACGTGGGGCGATGCGGCGCCAGGTGCGGGCATGGTCGGTGACCGTGCGGTGCAGGGTTCGGTACGGATGGGGGTGCGCCCGATGGATCCGGCACTGGCGGCCCAGGCTCTCGACCGGGTCTGCGCCGGTTCCGCGCCGGCCGTGATCGTGGCCGACATCGACCGGGAACGATTCGCCCGCAACGCCTTCAGCCGACCGCGGCCCGACCGTCTGCTCGCGGACCTGCCCGAGTACCAGGCTCTCGACATCGCTCCCCAGGAGCCGACCGAGGTAGTGGCGGACCTTCGGGGACGACTGTTGTCGCGTCCTTCGGGGGAAAGGCCGGGGCTGGTGCTGGACGTGGTCTGCACTCAGGTGGCGGCCGTGCTCGGCTACTCCGGGCCGGGACAGGTGGAGACCACGACCAGTTTCGGCGACCTCGGGTTCGACTCGGTCAGCGCGATCGAGCTGCGCAACCGGCTGAACGCGGCGACCGGGCTGACCCTGCCGGCCACCCTGGTCTTCGACCATCCCTCGGCCCAGGCCCTGGCCCGGCACGTCCTCGGCCAGCTGATGCCCGAGGAGCAGCCGGACGAGGAGAGCCGGGTGCGGGAGCTGCTGGCCACGCTCAGCCTGGCCCAGTTGCGGCGCAGCGGGCTGCTGGACACCCTGCTGCAGCTGGCCGACGCGCCCGAGGCCGAGGCGTCGAGCAACGGCCACAGCAACGGATCCTCTGACGGTCTCGACCAGATGGACCTGGACGAGCTGGTGCGGGTGGCTCTGCAGAACGAGGACTGAACGGACGAAGCCCCCGGCCCTTACGGGTCGAGGGCTTCGTCGTGGTCAGAGAAGAGTCAGTCCCAGCGCACCGGGAGCTCGTGCAGGCCGAAGAGCACGCCGTCGTACTTGATCGCCAGATCCTCCGGGGCCACGTCCAGCCGTAGGTTCGGCAGCCGCGAGAACAGCGCGCCGAAGGCGATGTCGAGCTCGGCCCGCACCAGGTGCTGCCCCAGGCACTGGTGCACCCCGTAGCCGAAGGCCACGTGGTGTCGGGCCGAGCGGCTCGGATCGAACTGCCCGGCCCGCTCGAAGGTCGTCTCGTCGTGGTTGGCCGAGGCGCCGAGCGGGACGATCCCCTCACCGGCCCGGATCAGCTGCCCACCGATCTCGACGTCCTCCACCGCCACCCGCAGCGCCACCCGGTCGGCCACCGACAGGTAGCGCAACACCTCCTCGACCACGCCCGGCGCACCGATCCATTCGGGGTTGGTCAGCTGCACCACCACCCCGAGCCCGATGCTGTTGGCCGTGGTCTCGTGCCCGGCGATCAGCAGCAACAGCGCAACTCCGGACAGTTCCGGCCCGGTGAGCACGTCCTTGGCGACCAGCCGGCTGAGCAGGTCCCGGCCCGGGAAGCGGCGCTTGCTGGAGATCAGCTTGGTCATGTACTCCAGCAGTTCACCGGCCGCCTCCTCGCGCTCGGCGTCGGTGGCCGAGTAACGCACCAGCACCTGGGTCCGGCTCTCGAACAGGTCGTGGTCGGTGTACGGCACCCCCAGCAGTTCGCAGATCACCAGCGAAGGCACCGGCAGGGCGAAGGTGGGCACCAGGTCGGCCCGCGGCGGTCCGGCCAGCAGTGCCTCGATCCGGCGGTTGACCACCCGCCGGATCGCCTTGCGCAGCTCGGCGATCCGGCGCACGGTGAACTCCGGGATCAGCGCCTTGCGGAAGCGCGAGTGCTCCGGCGGGTCGTAGCCGACGAACCAGCCGGGCACCGAGTCCCGCAGCGGCACCGTGCCGTTGGTGCCGATCTGCGGGAAGCCCGGATGCATCGGGTTGGAACTGATCCGCGGGTCGGTGAGCACGGTGCGCACGTCCTCGTAGCGGGCCACCAGCCAGA
Organism: Kineosporia sp. NBRC 101677; assembly: GCF_030269265.1. NCBI lineage: Bacteria > Bacillati > Actinomycetota > Actinomycetes > Kineosporiales > Kineosporiaceae > Kineosporia > Kineosporia sp. NBRC 101677. The sequence goes on along the minus strand of NZ_BSTA01000003.1, from coordinate 467,147 downwards.
CGTCGGTGCCGCCAGGCAGGGCCGAGCGCACCAGCCCGGGGGTCTGGCGCAGGTGCGCGTACTCGGCCGGCGGGCCCAGTTCACCCCGCGCGCGAGCCGGGAACTCGATCGGTCTGGTCGTCATCGGGGGTCCTCCCGCTCAGGGTGCTGAGAATCAGGTCGGCCGCCGCCGCACGGCCTCCGGCCGCCCGCTGCTGGGCCGCGAAGAACTGGGCGCGTTCGGTGAACGACGGCTCGTCCAGCACCCGGGTGAGCTTGTCCAGCACGTCCGCCACCCGCAGGTCGTGCGGGCGGTCCAGGGTCAGGCTCACCCCGGCGTCCACCCCGCGGACCGCCTGGTCGTAGCAGTCCACCCAGAGCGGCCGGTTCACCAGCGGCTTGCCGAAGTAGATGCCCTCGTGGAAGCTGTTGCCGCCGGCGTGGGTGAAGAACACCCGCACGTGCGGGTGAGCCAGCGCGTCCAGCTGCGAGGGCAGCCAGCTCTCCACCCGCAGGTTGGCCGGCCACTGCTCGCGCGGTGGCAGCAGGTGCTGCTGCTCGCGGCTGAGCTTCCAGAGCACCTGGTGCCGGTCGCCGAGCCGGCGGGCCACCTCGACCATGTTGTGCACCTGCGGCCGGGTGAGCCGGGTCAGGGTGCCGAACGCGACCAGCACCACCGACTCGTGGGCGTCCAGCCAGGCGTTCAGGTCCGGGTCGGGCTCGGCCTCCGGCAGGGGCGGCACCACGGCCCCCAGCATGCGCAGCTTCTCGGGGACGTCGAACTCGTACTCCAGGCCGAAGACCGAGTAGCACAGCACCAGTTCGGCATGGTCGACCTTGGCCCGGGGAAACAGCGTCTCGGCCGGGATGCCCATCTCGGTGCGCCCGGGGATGGACTTGCGCAGCGTGATCTGGACGGCCGGATGCAGGAACATCAGCCCGGCGCGGGCCCGGAAGTAGGCGTTGTAGAGCTTCTGCCGGCGGTTCATCCGCCGGGGCAGCCCGGTGTGCAGCATCGGGAAGTCCAGCCCCATCTGCAGAACCATCAACGTGCTCGGCATGAACGGCGAGCTGAGCACGTAGGGGATGTTCCGGGTGACGGCCACCTCGACCGCGTAGGTGCTCATGCTCTCGATCACCATCAGGGCCGGCTTCACCTGCTCGACCAGGGCGTCCAGGGCGCGGAACTTCGGGTAGCGCAACCGCAGGTCGTAGGTGTGCCGGACCACCGCCCGGTGGGCCCGCCAGCGCGATCGCTGGGTGACCTTGCGGAAGGTCCGGTCGTCCCACGTCTTGGCCGAGAACTCACTGATCACCGGGCCCAGCGAGCCGAAACGCACCGGGGCGGCCGCACTCAGCGCCTCGACCTCGGCCCGCATCGGCTCGTCGGTGGCGAACCACAGGTCCGGCACCCCGCGGCGGGCCAGTTCGCCGGCCACGACCATGAGCGGATTGGCCAGACCAGCCTCCGGCATGCTGACGAACATGATCGGTCTGCGGCCTGGGTCCATCGCAGCGCACCTTCCTGGTCGGGCCGTCCGGACGAGGGCTCCCGCCCGGGAGGCTAGGCCGGGCCGGCACAGGGGATTCCCTAGAAGGCCCGGGACTCAGGTCTAGGGTTTTACGCGGTGGATCGCCGGTTCTACTTCGTCGGTGGACGACACCAAGGTTCTCGAAGCCCTCCGGACCTCCCTGCGAGACGCCGATCGGTTGCGCAGGCAGAATCGGCAACTCGTCACCGCCGCCACCGAGCCGATCGCGATCGTCGGTCTGGCCTGCCGGTTCCCCGGCGGCATCAGCGATCCGGAGCAGTTGTGGCAGCTGCTGGAGGCCGGCGGCGAGGCGATCGGCGACGCCCCGGCCGACCGCGGCTGGGACCCGGACGTGCTCGGCCGGGCCGGGCTGCGCGGTGGATTCCTGCACCAGGCAGGCGCCTTCGACGCCGCGTTCTTCGGCATCTCCCCACGCGAGGCCCTGGGCATGGACCCGCAGCAGCGGCTGCTGCTCGAGGTCGGCTGGGAGGCCTTCGAGCACACCGGGCTGGACCCGCGCACCCTGCGGGGCAGCCGGACCGGGGTGTTCGTGGGGATGAGCGGGCAGGACTACTCGTTCCTGACCTTGCGCTCGCTGGACGACGTCTCGGGGGACGTGGGGACGGGGACCGGTGGGGGTGCGGCCTCCGGACGGCTGTCGTACACGATGGGCCTGGAAGGGCCTGCGGTGACGGTGGACACGGCGTGCTCCTCCTCGATGGTGGCGATCCATCTGGCGATCCAGGCGCTGCACAACGACGAGTGCGGGCTGGCCCTGGCCGGTGGGGTCACGGTGATGTCCACGCCGGGTGGGTTCGTGGAGTTCAGCCGTCAGGGTGGGCTTTCTTCGGACGGGCGGTGCCGGGCCTTCGCGGACGGGGCCGACGGAGTCGGCTGGGGAGAGGGAGCCGGTCTCCTAGTGCTGGAACGGCTTTCGGCGGCGCAGCGCAACGGTCACCGGGTACACGCGGTGATTCGTGGCTCGGCGGTGAACCAGGACGGCGCCTCCAGTGGCCTGACCGCGCCCAACGGCCCGGCGCAGCAGCGGGTGATCCGGGCCGCGCTGGAGTCGGCCGGGTTGTCCGGCGCCGACGTGGACGTGGTGGAGGGCCACGGCACCGGCACGACTCTGGGTGACCCGATCGAGGCTCAGGCCCTGTTGGCCACCTATGGGCAGGATCGTGAGAACCCTCTGTGGCTGGGCTCCCTGAAGTCCAATATCGGCCACACCCAGGCCGCTGCTGGGGTGGCCGGTGTGATCAAGATGGTCCAGGCGCTGCGACACGAGGAACTGCCGCGCACTCTGCACGCCCACCAGCCCTCGACCCACGTCGACTGGTCGGCCGGGGCCGTGTCGCTGCTCACGGCACCGGTGCCCTGGCCCGCGGTTCAGGAACGCCCCCGGCGGGCGGGCATCTCGTCGTTCGGTCTCAGTGGGACCAACGCCCACCTGATCCTGGAGCAGCCCCCGGCCGAGGAATCGGCGCCGGCCGCGCCCCCGGTCGAGCACCCACTTCCGGTACTGCTGTCCGGCCGCTCGCCCGAGGCGTTGCGGGCCCAGGCCGCCCGTCTGCTGGAAACGCTCTCCGATGAAACTGCTTTGGTGGATCTGGCCTGGTCGGCGGCCACCTCCCGCACCGCCATGGAGCACCGCTGTGCCGTGATGGCCGCGGACCTGGAACAGGTGCGGGCAGGCCTGGAGGCTGTGGCCGAGGCGCTGCCTTCGCCCTTGGTCCGGCAGGACATCGCTTCACGCGGCCGACTGGCGTTCGTCTTCTCCGGTCAGGGCGGGCAGCGCAGTGGCATGGGCCGCGAGCTCTACCAGCGGTTCCCGGTCTTCGCCGAGGCCTGGGACGAGATCGCCGAGCACCTGGGCCTGCCGTTGAGCGATCTGGTGGTGGGTGGTCTGAGTCGTACCGGCGATGTTCAGCCGGCGTTGTTTGCGTTGCAGGTGGCGCAGTTCCGGTTGTTGGAGTCGTGGGCTGTGCGTCCGGATGTGTTGGTGGGGCATTCGGTGGGGGAGATTGCGGCTGCGCATGTGGCTGGGGTGTTTTCGCTTGAGGACGCGTGTGTGCTGGTGGGTGCGCGGGCTCGGCTGATGGAGGCGTTGCCTTCGGGTGGGGTGATGGTGGCGGTGGCGGCGTCGGAAGACGAGGTGCTGCCGCTGCTGGCCGGTCTTGAGGCCGAGGTGTCGATTGCGGCGGTGAATGGTTCGTCGTCGGTGGTGTTGTCGGGGGTTGAGGATGCGGTCCTGCGGGTGGCCGGGCGGTTTGCGAAGACTCGGCGGCTGAGGGTCTCACATGCGTTCCACTCGCCGCTGATGGCACCGATGATGGACGAGTTCGCGTCCGTGGTCGGGCGGGTGCAGTTTGCCTCGCCCACGGTTGCGCTCGAGTCCTCGGTCGAGGCAGGGGCCGATGTGGCCTGCGCCGACTACTGGGTTCGGCACGTCATGGCACCGGTTCGGTTTGCGGACGCCGTCCAGGCGGGCGCTGCCGACGTCCACCTGGAACTGGGGCCCGACTCGGTGGCCACCACGATGGTGGCTGAGGTACGTCCGGCGACCACCGCCGTCCCCTTGTCGGTGGGCGACCGCAACGAACCTGAGGCCGCCCTGGAAGCCCTGACCCGACTGCATCTGCGCGGTGTTTCCGTCGACTGGCAGGCTGCGCTGACCTGGACGCGGGGGCGGCGGATCGATCTGCCCACCTATGCTTTTCAGCGGGAACGGTTCTGGCCGGCCGCCGCTGCGGCCCTCAGGTCCTCAGGCGGCGCATCGGTGGATGACGCGGCTTTCTGGTCTGCGGCCGAGGCCGGCGATGCGGGCGCGGTGGCCGAGGTGCTGGCGGTGGATGAAGAGGCCGTGCGTGACCTCCTGCCCGCGCTGGCGGCCTGGCGGAAGGGCCGCCGGGACGAGGCCGTGCTGGATGGTTGGCGATACCGATCCGTGTGGCGCGCGCTGGACGAGACGGAAGCTGGGAGCGGGCAAGGGACAACGGGCACCCCGGACGGGCGGTGGCTGGTTCTGGTGCCTGGCACGGCCTCGGCCGACCGGTGGCGTGATGAGCTGGTCGCTGGGATGGGCGATGTCACGGTGGTTGCGGCTGTTGATCGCTCTGGCTTGTCCGAGGTGGCGGGCACCACGTGGGCGGGTGTCCTGGTGTTGGCGGGTGCCGTGGCTGCCGCGGACGGGGGTGGGGGCGCCGAGGCGCCCGGGGAGCCCGGGGAGCCCGGGGAGCCCACGCTCACGCTCGCCGAGGACTCCGCCTGGGTCGCCGCGATGTTGCAGGGGCTGGGCGATGCCGGGATAGGCGCCCGGGCCTGGGTGCTCACCCGCCAGGGCATCTCGGTCAGCCGCTCGGACGAGGTCGGTTCGCTGTCACAGGCGGCGGTCTGGGGACTGGGCCGGGTTGCGGCTCTGGAGCACGTCGATCGCTGGGGCGGCCTCATCGACCTGCCGCGGCGGGTGGACGAGCGAGTCCTGAACAGCCTGCGTTCGATCCTGGCCCGCCGGCTGGACGGGGAGCTCGCGGTACGTCCGAGCGGCGTCCTGGCTCATCGACTGGCCCCGGCCCCCGTTCGTCCGGACAACGCTTGGGAGCCCTTGGGCGAGACGGTTCTGATCACCGGCGGCACCGGTGCTCTGGGCTCGCTCGTGGCTCGGTGGGCCGTCGGGGCCGGGGCAGCGCGGGTGGTTCTGCTGAGCCGCCGGGGCGACGCCGCGCCCGGCGCCACCGCGCTGCGGGACGAGCTGGGCCCGGCGGTCGAGCTGGTGGCCGCCGATGCGGGCGACCGCGAGCGGATGAGCCGCGTGCTGGACGACTACGAGGTGACGTCGGTGGTGCATACCGCCGGTGTTCTGGACGACGGGGTTCTCGACGGTTTGACGCCGGAGCGCTTCGCCGGGGTTTTCGCGTCCAAGGTGGCCTCGACCGTCGTCCTGGATGAGCTGACCCGCGATCGCCTGCTGACCGCCTTCGTGGTGTTCTCGTCGGTGGCCGGAGTGCTGGGCAATCCGGGGCAGGCCAGTTATGCGGCCGCGAACGCCGTGCTGGATGCGGTGGCCGAGCGTCGGCGGGCGGCCGGGCTGCCGGTCGTTTCGGTGGCCTGGGGAGCCTGGGCCGGGGCGGGGATGGCTGCCGGTATGCGCGGTGGTCTGGCGCCGGAGCTGGCGGTGCGGGCGTTGGCTCAGACCGGCGCCGGTGCGGTGGGGCCGATCGTGGTGGCCGATCTGCAGCGTCCTGAGATCGTCCGGGCGTACTCGGCCCGTCCTAACCCGGTCCTGAGCGAACTGCCCGCCTATCGCTCCACCACGGCGCAACCGGTTGGGGGTTCCACCTCTCGACAGGGGTTGAGTGCCCTGTCGGCTGCCGCCCGCGCCGCGTCCCTGGTGGACCTGGTCCGGGCGACCGCGGCCACCGTCCTCGGGCATTCCGGGCCGGAGGCGGTGCCGGCCGACCGCGCCTTCAGCGATCTGGGCTTCGACTCACTGAGCGCAGTGACCTTCCGCAATCAGCTGATGGCGGCCACCGGAACCACGCTGCCCGCCACCGTCGTCTTCGATCACCCGACCCCGCGAGCCCTGGCCGAGCGGCTCGCCAACGATCTGCTCGGCGAAGTGAGCGCGGCCGACGAGCCCCGGAACATCGCCCCGACAGACGATCCGATCGTCGTGGTCGGCATGGCCTGCCGCTTCCCCGGGGGCGTGAGCAACCCCGACGAGCTGTGGCAGATGCTGGTGCAGGGCCGGGACGCGGTCTCCGACTTCCCGGACGACCGGGGTTGGGACCTGGCCGCCCTGCAAATGTCCAGCGACACCCTCCGCGGTGGATTCCTGTCCGGCGCGGCCAACTTCGACGCGGCCTTCTTCGGGATCTCACCCCGTGAGGCCCTGGCCATGGACCCGCAGCAGCGGCTGGTGCTGGAGACCACCTGGGAAGCACTGGAGTCGGCGGGCACCGACCCGCATTCGTTGCGCGGCAGCCGGACCGGTGTCTACCTGGGCACGAACGGCCAGGACTACTCCGACCTGGCCCGCGCCCTCCAGGCCGACCGCGAGGGCATGACCGGCACCGGCATCGCGGCCAGCGTGGCCTCCGGCCGGATCTCGTACGCCCTCGGCCTGGAGGGGCCGGCGGTGACGGTGGACACCGCGTGCTCCTCGTCGCTGGTGGCCATGCACCTGGCCGGGCAGGCCCTGCGCTCGGGCGAGTGCGACCTAGCGGTGGCGGCCGGGGTGACGGTGATGTCCACGCCCGGTGGTTTCGTCGGCTTCAGCGGGCAGAACGGCCTGGCGGTGGACGGGCGGTGCAAGGCGTTCTCCGACTCGGCCGACGGAACGTCGTGGTCCGAAGGCGTGGGAGTGGTCGTGCTGGAACGACTCTCGGACGCGCGGCGCCGCAGGCATCGGGTGCTGGCGGTGCTCAAGGGCTCGGCGGTGAACCAGGACGGCGCCTCGAACGGGCTCACCGCGCCCAACGGCCCCTCGCAGCAGCGGGTGATCCGGGCCGCGCTGGCCTCCGCCGGGCTGTCGGCCGCCCAGGTGGACGCGGTGGAAGCTCACGGCACCGGAACCACTCTGGGTGACCCGATCGAGGCGCAGGCGCTGCTGGCCACCTACGGACGCGACCGCGAGCGCCCACTGTGGTTGGGGTCGATCAAGTCCAACCTCGGGCACACCCAGGCGGCTGCGGGGGTGGCCGGTGTGATCAAGGTGATTCAGGCGCTGCAGCACGAAACGCTGCCGCAGACGCTGCATGTCGACCAACCCTCACGAAAGGTCGACTGGGGCTCGGGCGCGGTCACTCTGCTGACTCGGGCCCAGCCCTGGCCGGTCGCCGAAGGAGAACGGCGGCGGGCCGGAGTCTCGTCGTTCGGGATCTCCGGCACGAACGCCCATCTCATCCTGGAGCAGGCGCCCGACGAGCCGGAGGTGCCGACGCGGGCCACCCGTCCGGACGAGACGCTGCCGGTGCTCCTTTCGGGGGCGACGGCCCAGGCTCTGAGGGCTCAGGCCCAGCGGCTGGCCGCCTTCATCGCCGACGGCGACCATGCCCTGACTGATATCGCCTACGCTTCGGCAACGTCCCGGGCCGCTCTGGAACACCGGGCGGCAGTGCTGGCCCATGACACGACCGGTCTGACCGAGGGCCTCCACGCTCTGCTGGACGGTTCCCCTTCTGCCGGCCTGGTGACCGGCCAAGCGACGGATCGGCGCCTGGCGCTGGTGTTCTCGGGGCAAGGCGGTCAGCGGACCGGCATGGGGCGGGTTCTGCGTGAGCGGTCGGAGGTGTTCGCCCGTGCCTGGCACGAGGTGGCCACCGAGCTCGACCCACTGCTGGACCGTCCCTTGAATGAACTGGTGAAGGGTGGTCTGAGTCGTACCGGCGATGTTCAGCCGGCGTTGTTTGCGTTGCAGGTGGCGCAGTTCCGGTTGTTGGAGTCGTGGGGTGTGCGTCCGGATGTTCTGGTCGGGCATTCGGTGGGGGAGATTGCGGCTGCGCATGTGGCTGGGGTTTTTTCGCTTGAGGACGCGTGTGTGCTGGTGGGTGCGCGGGCTCGGCTGATGGAGGCCTTGCCTTCGGGTGGGGTGATGGTGGCGGTGGCGGCGTCGGAGGACGAGGTGGTGCCGCTGCTGGCCGGTCTTGAGGGCGAGGTGTCGATTGCGGCGGTGAATGGGCCGGCTTCGGTAGTGCTGTCCGGGGTTGAGGATGCGGTTCTGCGAGTGGCCGGGCGGTTTGCGAAGACTCGGCGGCTGAGAGTCTCGCATGCGTTCCACTCGCCGCTGATGGCACCGATGCTGGACGAGTTCGCTGCTGTTGTGAGGCGGCTGGAGTTCCGGGCGCCGCAGATTGCGATTGCCTCGACGGTGGGGGCCGGTGCGGACCTGTCCGCGCCGGAATACTGGGTTCGTCACGTCGCTGCTCCGGTGCGCTTCGCCGAAGCTGTCGGATCGACCCGCGCTGATGCGTTCCTCGAGCTCGGCGCGGACGGTGTGGCCTCGGCCATGATCGGATCGGTGGCCGCGGTCCCGCTGCTGCGCGGTGACGGCAACGAGATGTCGCAGGCCCTCGAGGCGGCTGCCCGGGTGCACGTGCTGGGCGTGCGTCTCGACTGGGCACAGGTGCTCCGGGAGACCGGTGGCCGTTCGATTCCGCTGCCTACGTATGCGTTCCAGTCCGAGCGGTACTGGCCCGAGGGGCGTCTGACGGCGCCCGTCGGGGGGCAGGGTCAGGCCGACGGAGCGCTGTGGCAGGCGGTGGAGTCCGGTGATGCCGATGCTGTGGCCGATGTGCTGGGACTGGCCGGGGATCAGGTGCGTGAGGTCGTGCCGGCACTGAGCGCCTGGCGGCGGGGCAAGCAGGACGAGGCGGTGCTGGACTCGTGGCGTTATCGGTCGGTGTGGCGGGCTCTGCCGGAGGGCGCGCCGGCGTCTGAGCGGCCGGGCGGGCGGTGGCTGGCGGTGTTGCCGGACGAGCCGGACTCATGGGCGCAGTCTGTGTTGGCCGGGCTGGACGCCGGCTATGAGGTCGTGATCGGTGCCGGCCGCGAGCAGCTGGCAAGTATCGGGCCGGGCCCGTGGACCGGGGTGGTGGTGCTGGCAGGGCTCGGCACCGGTATGGCCGCGCATGGGGGTCCTGCCGCGCCCGACCGGGCAGCCGTGGGTGATAGGGCGGTCGCGGGTGACGGGGCGGTCGCGGGTGACGGGGCGGCCCCCGGCGATGGAGTGGCCTTGAGCGATGGGGTGGCCCAGGACGATGCGGTGGTCCATGGCGCGGGCGAGGCTCGGGCCATGGGAAGGGCTTTGCGCGACGGGGCGGCCTGGGTGGCCGGGGTGCTGCAGGGGCTGGGTGACGCCGGCGTGCAGGCGCCCGCCTGGGTGATCACTCGTCAGGGCGTTTCGATCACCCGGTCCGAGGTGCCCGACTCCTTGGCGGCAGCCGGAATCCGGGGTCTGGGCCGGGTGGCGGCCCTGGAACACCCCGAGCGCTGGGGTGGCCTGATCGACCTCCCGGCCGAGGTCGGAACGGTCGAGCTGACACGGCTGAAGGCCGCCCTGTCGCAACCGGAAGAAGGCGAGCTGGCGATCCGCTCGGCCGGCCTGTTCGCCCGGCGCATGGTCCCAGCGCCCGTCCCCTCCGGCGCGGCCTGGGATCCCACGGGCGACACGGTCCTGATCACCGGCGGTACCGGCGCGCTGGGGGCAACGGTCGCTCGCTGGGCGGTGAATGCGGGAGCGGCACGGGTGGTGCTGCTGAGCCGACGGGGCGAGGCTGCCCCGGGGGCTACGACCCTGCGGGAGGAGCTGGGCTCGGCGATCGACCTGGTGGCGGGCGACGCGGCCGATCGAGCCCTGGTGGACCAGCTGCTCACCGACTTCGGGGTGACGGCGGTGGTCCACGCCGCCGGTGTGCTGGACGACGGAGTGCTGGACAGCCTCACACCGGAGCGGTTCGCCGAGGTGTTCACGTCCAAGGTCGATGCGGCGCTGGTCCTGGACGAGCTCACCCGGCGTCCGCAGGTGCGGGCGCTGGTGCTGTTCTCCTCGGTGGCCGGGGCCCTGGGGAATCCGGGCCAGGGCAACTACGCCGCGGCGAACGCAGTGCTGGACGCGGTGGCTGAGCGTCGGCGGTCCGCCGGGTGGCCAGTGGTGTCGGTGGCCTGGGGAGCCTGGTCGGGTGCCGGTATGGCGGCAGGTGTGCGCGGCGGTCTCGACCCCCAGCTGGCGGTCAAGGCCCTGGGCCAGATCGGCGCCGGAAGTCTGGGGTCGCTCGTGGTGGCCGACCTGCAACGGCCGGAGGTCGTCGAGGCGCACAGCACCCGGATCAACCCGGTCCTGTCGGAACTGGCGGCCTACCGGCGGACGCAGGCAGAGCGGGCCGCGACCGACGACGCGGCGGCCACACTACGCCGGCAACTGCGCGAGCTGGCTCCGGCGGCCCAACAGACCCGCCTGCTCGACCTGGTTCGGGCGCAGGCCGCGGCCGTGCTCCGGCATGCCTCCGCCGAAGCCGTCCCGGCCGATCGTGCGCTCAGTGACCTGGGCCTGGACTCGCTCTCGGCGATCGAGCTGCGCACCGGACTGGCCGCCGCCACCGGCCTGGCCCTGCCCACCACGCTGGCCTTCGACCATCCCACGCCTCACGCCCTCGCCGAGCATCTGCTTGCTGAGCTGGCCGGCGTCCCCGGCTCAGAGAACGTCGTGCGCCTTCCGGCCGCCTCGGCCCCGGACGACCCGATCGTGGTGGTCGGCATGGCCTGCCGCTTCCCGGGGGGAGTGAACAACCCGGACGAGCTGTGGCAGCTGCTGGTGCAAGGACAGGACGCGGTGTCCGACTTCCCGGGCGACCGGGGCTGGGACCTGGCCGAGGTGGCGGCGAGCAGCGACACCCTGCGCGGGGCGTTCCTGTCCGGCGCGGCCGACTTCGACGCGGAGTTCTTCGGCATCTCACCCCGGGAGGCGCTGGGTATGGACCCGCAGCAGCGCCTGCTGCTGGAGACGGCCTGGGAGGCCCTGGAGTCGGCCGGGCTCGATCCGACGGCCCTGCGCGGCAGCCGGACCGGCGTCTACGTGGGCTCGAACGGGCAGGACTACTCCGAGCTGGCCCTACGGCTGCAGGTCGGCCGGGAAGGAATGACCGGCACCGGGGTGGCGGCCAGCGTGGCCTCGGGCCGGGTCTCGTACACGCTGGGGCTGGAGGGCCCGGCCGTGACGGTCGACACCGCCTGTTCGTCGTCGCTGGTGGCCATGCACCTGGCCGGGCAGGCCCTGCGGGCGGGGGAGTGTGGGCTGGCGCTCGCCGGTGGGGTGACGGTGATGTCGACGCCGGGTGGTTTCGTCGGCTTCAGCGGGCAGAGCGGTCTGGCCGTGGACGGCCGGTGCAAGGCGTTCTCCGACTCGGCCGACGGCACGTCCTGGTCCGAGGGCGTGGGAGTGCTGGTTCTGGAACGGCTCTCCGAAGCGGAGCGCAACGGGCACGAGATCCTGGCCGTGATCAGAGGATCAGCGGTCAACCAGGACGGCGCCTCGAACGGGCTCACCGCGCCGAACGGCCCGTCGCAGCAGCGGGTGATCCGGGCCGCGCTGGCCTCCGCCGGTCTGCGGCCGGACGAGGTGGACGCGGTCGAGGCGCACGGCACGGGAACCACTCTGGGCGACCCGATCGAGGCGCAGGCCCTGATGGCCACCTACGGACGGGACCGCGAGCGTCCCTTGTGGTTGGGGTCGGTCAAGTCGAACCTCGGCCACACCCAGGCCGCCGCGGGCGTGGCGGGCGTCATCAAGATGATCCAGGCGATGCGGCACGAAACCTTGCCCCGGACCCTGCACATCACGCAACCTTCCTCACACGTCGACTGGAACGCAGGGCGGATCTCCCTGCTGACCGAGCCCGCGCAGTGGCCGGCCGGGGAGCGTCCGCGCCGGGCCGGTGTCTCGTCGTTCGGCCTGTCGGGAACGAACGCCCACCTGATCCTGGAACAGCCCTCTGCGGCAGCGCAGATACAGCCTGCGGTCACCGTTCCGGGCGTTCTTCCGATCGTGCTGTCCGCCGCCTCACCGCAGGCTCTGCGGGCTCAGGCCGAACGCCTGGCTGCGCACCTGGAACAAGTGCAGCCGGACCCCGCCGACGTGGCCTGGTCGTCGGCCACGGCCCGTTCGAACCTCGAGTTCCGGGCCGCGGTGCTGGGCGCAGGAAGCGCGGAGTTGATCGATAAGCTGCAGTCTTTCGCGGCAGCAGGACCGGAGTCGGGAGTTCTGTCCGGCCGGGCTCGCAGCGGAGAACTGGCCATGGTCTTCCCGGGGCAGGGACGCGAGCGTACCGGCATGGGGCAGGGGCTGCGGCAGCAGTTCCCGGTCTTCGCCCAGGCCTGGCACGAGGTGGCCACCGAGTTCGAGCCCTTGCTGGACAAGCCCCTGGACGAGGTGGCCGCCGGGGACCTGGAGCGCACCGGCCGGGCCCAGCCCGCGCTGTTCGCTCTGCAGGTGGCGCTTTTCCGGCTGTTCGAGTCGTGGGGTGTGCGTCCGGACGTCCTGGTCGGGCACTCGGTGGGGGAGATCGCGGCGGCGCACGTGGCGGGCATTCTTTCGCTGTCGGACGCCTGCCGGTTGGTGGCGGCGCGGGCCCGGTTGATGGACGCGTTGCCGGACGGCGGCGCGATGGTGGCGGTCGCGGCCTCGGAGGACGAGGTGCTGCCACGCCTGGCCGGCCTCGAGGACAGCGTCTCGATCGCCGCGGTGAACGGGCCCACCTCAGTGGTGCTTTCCGGTGTGGAGGGCGAAGTTCTGGCCGTGGCCGGGATGTTCGCCAAGACCCGTCGGCTGAAGGTCTCCCACGCCTTCCACTCACCACTGATGGCCCCGATGATGGACGAGTTCGCCTCCGTGGTGCGGCAGTTGCAGTTCGGTGCGCCTTCGGTTGCGCTGGTGTCCACGGTCGAGCCCGGCGCCGACCTGGCCTGCGCCGACTACTGGGTGCGCCACGTGCGGGCCACTGTCCGGTTCGCTGAGGCCGTCCAGACCATCTCGGCGCAGCGGTATCTGGAACTGGGCCCGGACCGGGTGGCCAGCGCCATGCTGCCGGACCTGCACCCCGAGGCCCTGGCCGTGCCCGTGCTGCGACCCGACCACCCGGAAACCGCAACCGCTTTCGAGGCCGCGGCGACCCTGCACGTCCATGGTTCGCCCGTGAACTGGACTTCGGTGCTCGCAGGCACCGGTGGCCGTCGCATCCCCCTACCCACCTACGCCTTCCAGCACCAGCGGTTCTGGCCCACCGGCACCACGAACGCGGCCGCGAACGTCGCCTCGGCCGGTCTGGCCGAGGCCGGGCACCCGTTGCTGGGGGCCAGCGTGCCGATGGCGGGCTCCGACGCGGTGCTGCTCACCTCCCGGCTGTCCGTCTCCACGCACCCCTGGCTGGCCGACCACGTGGTCGGCGGCACCGTCGTGTTCCCGGGCACCGGCTTCCTGGAACTTGCGGTCCGGGCCGGGGACCAGGTCGGCTGTGACCGCGTCGAGGAGATCACCCTGGCCCGTCCGCTGGCGTTCTCCGGTAGCGCCGCGATGGCCGTCCAGGTGGTGGTCGGTGAGCCCGACGACGAGGGACGTCGTGCCGTGGACATGTACGCACGGCCGGCCGAGCAGGCCGGCGCCGCCGGATGGACCCGGCACGCCACCGGACGGCTGGCCGCGGGCGCCCACGAAGATTCCTTCGGCACTGTGCAATGGCCGCCCGCCGGCGCCGAGCCGGTCGACCTGACCGGGGCCTACGAGCGGCTTGCCACCGGCGGGCTGGCCTACGGCCCGGTGTTCCAGGGGCTGCGGGCCGCCTGGACCCGGGACGGCGAGGTGTTCGTCGAAGTGGCTCTGCCCGAACAGGTGGCCGACGCCGACCGTTACGGCCTGCACCCCGCCCTGCTCGACGCTGCCCTGCACGCCGTGCCGTACGCCGGCCTGGAACGGCTGACCGACGGCGCCGGACGGATGCCGTTCACCTGGTCCCAGGCGAGTCTGCACGCCGCCGGTGCCGCCGCCCTGCGAGTGCGGCTGCGCAAGACCGGCGACGAAGCGGTGTCCGTCACCGCGGTCGACCTCACCGGCGCCCCCGTGTTCTCGGCCGAGGAGCTTCTGCTGCGGCGGGTTCCCACCGAGCAGATCACGGCCGCCCGGGCCGAGGAACCGGCTGGCTCCTTGTTCGGGCTGGAGTGGGTGGCCGAGCCGCCGCCCCGCTCGCCGGTGGATGCGGTGGCCGGTCTGGACGTGGTGCAGCTGGACGGCGGGCTCGCCGATCTGGACCTGACCGACCGCCCGGCCCCGGACCTGGTGGTCTTCACCGTGCCGCGGGCCGGTGACGACGAGGGGCCCGCGCACGTGCACGCGACGACCGTGCGGGTGCTGGAGCTGCTGCAGGAATGGCTGGCCGACGAGCGCCTCACCGAGTCCCGCCTGGTGCTGGTCACCGAGAACGCGGTGGACGTGCCGCAGGAGGGTCTCGATCCCGAGGACGTGGTGCCGCTGGATCTGGCCGGGGCCGCCGTCTGGGGGCTGGTGCGTAGTGCCCAGGTGGAGAACCCGGACCGGTTCCTGCTGGTCGACATCGACGAGTACGAGACTGATCTGTCCGCGGTCCCGCCTCTGCTGGCCTCCGGTGAGCCGCACGCCGTGCTGCGTGACCACGTCCTGCTGGTTCCCCGCCTGGTTCAGCACGACCGCAGTACTCAGGCCATCGGCCCCTGGAACAGCGATGGGACGGTTCTGGTCACCGGGGGCACAGGAGGGCTGGGTGCTCTGGTGGCCCGGCACCTGGTGACCGAGCACGGGGTACGTCGGCTCGTCCTCACCAGCCGGCGCGGCGCGTCGGCTCCGGGCGCGGCCCAGTTGCAGGAAGAGCTGACCACGCTGGGGGCCCAGGTGAGCCTGGCCGCCTGCGACGTGGCCGAGCGGGACCAAGTGACCGCATTGTTGCAGGATCACGAGATCACCGCCGTGGTGCATACCGCCGGCGTCCTCGACGACGGCGTCCTCACCTCGCTCACCCCGCAGCGGATGCACGACGTGCTGCGGCCCAAGGTGGACGGTGCCTGGAACCTGCACCAGCTCACCGCCGACCAGGAGCTCACCGCGTTCGTTCTGTTCTCCTCGGTGGCGGGCACGATGGGCGCACCGGGACAGGGCAACTACTCGGCAGCGAACGCCTTCTTGGACGGGCTGGCTGCAGCCCGCCGTGAGGCCGGCCTGCCAGGGGTCTCGATCGCCTGGGGACCGTGGGCCCAGACCGCCGGGATGACCAGCAGCCTCGACGCGGCCGACGTGCGCCGCCTGTCCAGGGCCGGGTTCGTCCCGCTGAGCCCCGACCAGGCGCTACGGCTGTTCGACGCCGCGACCGTCGGCCGCACTTCGGTGGCCGCGGTCAACCTCGACCTGACCTCGGTCGCGGCCGGGCTGCCGATGCTGAGCCGACTGCCGGTCGCCGGGCCCCCACCGACCGATCGGCCGACGGTCACCCGCACTGTCGTGGACAGCCGCGGCACCCTTCGCGAGTTGCTGCTCGGGCTGCCTGCGCCGGGCCGCCGCGACCACCTGATCCGGATGGTGCGCGACCAGGTGGCCCGGGTGCTCGGGCACGGCTCGATCGCCGGGATCGAGCCCGGCAGCCAGTTCACCGACCTGGGGCTGGACTCGCTGGGCTCGGTGGAGCTGCGCAACGGCCTGGGCACGCGGACCGGTCTGACCCTGCCCTCCAGCCTGATCTTCGACTACCCGACCGTGTCGGCGCTGGCCGCCTACCTGCTGGAGCAGCTGGTGCCGGCCGCGGACGAGCCGGACGACGGCCGGGCCCTGCTGGCCGAGCTGGCGCGTTTCGAGACGTCGCTGAACGCCGGGCGGCTGGACGACGTGACCCGCAGTGGGCTGGCCACCCGGCTGCGGCATCTGCTGGCCGCGGTGTCGGCGACGGCCCCGCCGGACCTGCACCGCAACGGCGGCGCGGCAGCGCCGGCCGACGAGCTGCAGGCGGCCAGCGCCGATGAACTGTTCGCCCTGATCGACCAGGAGTTCGGCCGTCGGCCGGGCGGTTCGGCGGGCTGATGTGAGGTCTCGGCCCGGCCCGGGGCGGCCGGTCGAAGACTAGGCGTTTGCGGACCTGGGCTCGGCTTGAATCGGTTCCGGAGGCGGACGGCGGACGCTCGTGAGGGCGCCCGCCGTCTCAGCTACGGCATCGAGGAGTGGCCTGCATGTCCGAAGACCAGAAGCTCGTCGAGTACCTCAAGTGGGTCACCTCGGATCTTCGGCAGACTCGGCAGCGACTGGAAGAGGTGGAGTCCGGCCGGCACGAGCCGATCGCCATCGTCTCGATGGCCTGCCGCTACCCCGGTGGCGTGGCTTCTCCCGAAGATCTCTGGCAGCTCGTCGATTCCGGCCGGGAGGGAATCGGCGACTTCCCGACCGGCCGCGGCTGGGACCTGGACGCCCTGCGCGGTTCCGGTGAGGACGCCGCCCAGGGCCGGGCCAGCGCCACCAGCGCCGGCGGATTCCTCTACGAGGCGGACCGTTTCGACGCCGCTTTCTTCGGCATCTCGCCGCGCGAGGCGCTGGCGATGGACCCGCAGCAGCGGATCCTGCTGGAGACCGTGTGGGAGGCGGTCGAGCGGGCCGGGATCGACGGGGACTCGCTGCGCGGCAGCCGCACCGGTGTCTTCGCCGGCCTGATGTACCACGACTACGCCTCCAGCCGGTTCGACTTCCCGCCCGAGTCGATGAGTTTCATCAGTACCGGCACCGCCGGCAGCGTGCTGTCCGGCCGGGTCTCGTACACCCTCGGCCTGGAAGGGCCCACCCTCACCCTGGACACCGCGTGTTCCTCCTCGCTGGTGGCCGTGCACCTGGCCGCCCAGGCCCTGCGCTCGGGCGAGTGCACCCTGGCCCTGGCCGGCGGGGTCACCGTGATGGCCACGCCCGGGCCCTTCCTCGGGTTCAGCGCCCAGGGCGGACTGGCCCCGGACGGGCGGTGCAAGTCGTTCGCCGAGGCGGCCGACGGCGTCAGCTGGGCCGAGGGCGCCGGTGTCCTGATGCTGGAGAAGCTGTCCGACGCCCGGCGCAACGGGCATCCGGTGCTGGCCGTGATCCGTGGTTCGGCGGTGAACCAGGACGGCGCCTCCAACGGCCTGACCGCCCCGAACGGCCCTTCCCAGCAGCGGGTGATCCGGGCCGCCCTGGCCTCGGCCGGACTGTCCCCGGCCGAGGTGGACGCGGTCGAGGGGCACGGCACCGGCACCACGCTGGGTGACCCGATCGAGGCCCAGGCCCTGCTGGCCACCTATGGCCAGGACCGCGAGAACCCGCTCTGGCTGGGCTCGCTGAAGTCGAACATCGGCCACACCCAGGCCGCGGCCGGGGTCGCCGGGATCATCAAGATGGTGATGGCGATGCGGGCCGGCACGCTGCCGCGCACGCTCAACGTCGACGCGCCCACCACCCACGTGGACTGGAGTGCCGGCTCGGTCGAACTGCTGGCCGAGGCCCGGGAATGGACCGAGAACGGGCACCCGCGCCGGGCCGGGGTCTCCTCCTTCGGTATCAGCGGCACCAACGCCCACCTGATCCTCGAACAGGCCCCTGCCACCACCCTGGACGCGCCAGCCGATAACAGGCCGTCGCCGACCCATGAGCCCGCAGCGGTCCTGGTCTCGGGCCGTTCCGAGTCCGCCTTACGGGCCCAGGCCGCCCAGCTCGCCGACTGGATCGACCAGAACGACACAGTCAGGGCGCTGGACGTCGCCCGTTCGACGGCCACTACGCGCACCTCCTTCGAGCACCGTGCCGCCGTGCTCACCGCCGCGACCGGCGATCTGGTCGGCGTTCTGCGTGCCCTGGCGGCCGGGGAGGCCGACCCCCGGGTGGTGCGCGGTCAGGGCTCGGGCGACGGCCTGGCCTTCGTCTTCTCCGGCCAGGGGGCGCAGCGCCCGGGCATGGGGCGTGAGCTCCATCAACGATTCCCGGTCTTCGCCGCGGCCTGGGACGAGGTGGCCGCGCAGCTGGATCCGCTGCTGGCCCGTCCGCTGGCCGAGACCCTGGCCGGTGACCCGACCCGCACCGGTGACGCCCAGCCCGCCCTTTTCGCCCTGCAGGTGGCGCTTTTCCGGCTGGCCGAGTCCTGGGGTCTGCACCCGGACGTGCTCATCGGTCACTCGGTGGGCGAGATCGCCGCGGCCCACGTGGCCGGGATCTTCTCGCTGGAGGACGCCTGTCGCCTGGTGGCGGCCCGGGCCCGGCTGATGGACGCGCTGCCGGACGGCGGTGCCATGGTCGCGGTGCAGGCCTCCGAGCAGGACGTGCTGCCGCTGCTGGCCGGACTCGAGGACCGGGTTTCCGTCGCCGCGGTGAACGGGCCGTCCGCGGTCGTGCTCTCCGGTGAGGAGCAGGTGGTGCTGGAGATTGCCGCCGGCTTCACCAAGACCCGCCGGCTGAGGGTCTCGCACGCCTTCCACTCACCGCTGATGGCCCCGATGCTGGACGAGTTCGCTGCCGTGGTGGCCGGCCTGCAGTTCGGTGAGCCGCAGATCCAGATCGCCTCCACGGTCGAGGAAGCCGCCGATCCGGCCACGCCCGGCTACTGGGTGCGCCACGTCGGCGCCCCGGTCCGGTTCCAGAGCGCGGTCGAGCGGGTCGAGGCGGGCACCTTCCTGGAGATCGGCCCGGACGGGGTGACCAGTGCCATGGTCGCCGGGCTGCGCGAGTCGGCGGTCACTGTGCCGGTTCTGCGGGCGGACCAGGACGAGCCGTCCTCGGCGATCCAGGCCCTGGCCCGGCTGCACGTGGCGGGCATCCGCCCGGACTGGGCCGCCTTCTACGCCGGCAGCGCGGCTCAGGTGCTGAACCTGCCCACGTACGCCTTCCAGCGCGAGTCGTACTGGCCCTCCGGGATGCGGGTCGCAGACGTCGGCGGGCTCGGGCAGACCGCCGCCGGGCACCCGCTGCTCGGCGCCGCGACCTCCTTGGCCGACTCCGGCGGGGTGCTGCTGACCGGCCGGTTGTCGCTGCGGACCCATCCCTGGCTGGCCGACCACGAGGTCGCCGGCCTGGTGCTCTTCCCCGGCACCGGCTTCCTGGAACTGGCGGTCCGGGCCGGCGACCAGGTGGGCTGCGACACCGTCGAGGAACTCACCCTGGCCGCGCCGCTGGTGCTCGGCGAGGACGACACGATGGCCGTGCAGATCGCGGTGGGAGAGGCCGACGGCAGCGGCCGCCGCACAGTGGGCATCTACGCCCGCCGGTTGCTGGCCACCGACGACGAACCCTGGACGCAGCACGCCTCCGGCGTCCTGACCAGTGGGGCCGGCGTGTCCTCGTTCGACACCTCGGTCTGGCCGCCGGCCGGGGCCGCCGCGATCGACCCCGAGGGCGTGTACGAGCGGCTGAGCGAGGGCGGATTCGTCTACGGGCCGATCTTCCGCGCCGCCCGGGCGGTCTGGCAGCACCAGGGCGAGGTCTTCGCCGAGATCGCCCTGCCCGAGAGCGTCACCGACGCCGGCTCCTACGGTGTGCACCCGGCCCTGCTCGACGCTGCGCTGCATCCCTGCCCGCTGGCCGGGCTGGACGAGGTCGATGGCGGGCGCGTGCCGTTCGCCTGGTCGCAGGTGCGACTGCACGCCGCCGGAGCGTCGGTGCTGCGGGTGCGACTGACCCGCACCGGCCCGGAGTCGGTCTCGGTCACCGCAGTCGACACCGAGGGGGCGCCGGTCTTCTCGGCCGGCTCGCTGGTGCTGCGGCCGCTGGCCACCGGCGAGGTGCTGGCCGCCCGCAGCGCCACCCGCTCTTCGCTGTTCCGGCTGAGCTGGGTGCCCGCCACAGTCGCCAACACGGTCACCGGCTCGGGTGAGCTCGACGTGCTGCGTCTGTCCGATGCCCTGGGCGCCTCAGTAAACCGGTCCGTCCCGGGCGAGCCGGGCGGCGGCCTGGGCGAGCCGGGTGCTCTGGGCGAACTGGCTGCCCTCGAACGGGTTCCGGCGGTGGTGACCGTGCGGTTGGCGACCGGTCCGGCCGGGCCCGAGGCTGCGCACGAGCTGTCCGGCCAGGCTCTGGCGCTGCTTCAGACCTGGCTGGGCGATGAGCGTTACGCCGACTCCACCCTGGTGCTGATCACCCAGGGTGCGCTGGGCGTGTCCGCCGGAGAGGCACCGGCCGGCCTGGCGGCGAGCGCGGTGTGGGGGCTGGTGCGGTCGGCCCAGTCCGAACATCCCGGACGCATCGTCCTGATCGACACCGAAGCCGACGCCGAAACCGAAACCGACACCGAAACCGGCATCGGCGTCGACACGGACGCCGAGGACGACGCTGACCTGGGTGACCGTCTTCCGGGACTGCTCGCGCTGGGCGAGCCGCAGATCGCACTGCGCGGGGACGAGGTCCTGGTTCCCCGTCTGGCCCGTGCCGAGCAGCCGGACACCGCCGCAGCTGCCTGGCCCAGTGACTCCCAGGTCCTGATCACCGGTGGTACCGGTGGGCTGGGAAGCCTGCTCGCCCGTCATCTGGTGGCCCGTCACGGCGTTCGCAACCTGGTCCTGACCAGCCGCCGCGGCCCCCAGGCGCCCGGCGCCGACACCCTGCGCGCGGAACTGGCCGCGCTCGGGGCCGACGTCACCCTGGTGGCCTGTGACCTGGCCGACCGCGAGGCGGTGGCCGCCCTGCTGGCGGAGCACCCGGTGACCGCGGTCGTCCACACCGCCGGGGTGCTGGACGACGGGGTGCTGGCCGCCCTGACCCCGCAGCGACTGGACACCACGCTGCGTCCCAAGGTCGATGCCGCCTGGCACCTGCACGAGCTGACCCGGGACCGGAACCTGACCGCATTCGTCCTCTATTCGTCGATCGCCGGCACCACCGGCGGCACCGGGCAGGCCAACTACGCCGCCGCCAACGCCTGGCTCGACGGTCTGGCCCAGACCCGCGCGGCGGCCGGGCTGCCCGGCCTCTCCCTGGCCTGGGGCCCCTGGAGCCCGGAAACCGGTATGACCAGCGGACTCTCGAATGCCGAGGTGGACCGGCTGAACACGGCCGGCACGCCCCCGATCAGCGCCGAGTTTGGTCTGGCCCTGTTCGACGCCGCCCTCGGCCTGGACCACCCGGTCGTCGCCCCGGTCCGGCTCGACCTGGCCGCGCTGCGCTCGCAGGGCGTGGTCTCGCCGATGCTGCGCGCTCTGGTGCGGGGAAGCCGCCGCACCGCCGTGGGCGGGTACCGGGCCACCGACTCGCTGTTGCGCAGGCTCTCCGGCCTGGGCGCCGGCGAGCGTCTGGAGGCCGTCCTCGACCTGGTGCGCACCGAGGTTGGCATGGTGCTCGGCCACGTCTCGGCGGACACCGTGGAGCCCCGTCGCGAGTTCCGCGAGCTGGGGCTGGACTCGCTCACGGCGGTCGAGCTGCGAAACCGCCTGTCCTCCGCGACCGGTCTGCGCCTGCCCTCCACGCTGGTCTTCGACTACCCCACGCCCTGGGTGCTGGCCGAGTTCCTGCTGGCCGAACTGCTCGACGAGGACCAGCAGGCCGAGACCGTCCAGACCGGCCGGCCCGACCAGCAGGCTCAGGACGACCCGATCGTGGTGGTCTCGATGGCCTGCCGCTACCCGGGCGCGGTCTCCTCGCCCGAGGACCTGTGGCGCCTGGTCAGCGAGGGCGGCGACGGGATCGCGGCGTTCCCGGACGACCGCGGCTGGGACCTGGAGCGGCTGTACGACCCGGACCGGCAGTCCCGCGGCACCAGTTACGTACGTGAGGGCGGATTCCTGCGGGGGGCGGCCGAGTTCGACGCCGGCTTCTTCGGGATCTCGCCGCGCGAGGCGGTGGCGATGGACCCGCAGCAGCGGTTGCTGCTGGAGACCGCCTGGGAGACGTTCGAGCGGGCCGGGATCGACCCGAAATCGTTGCGGGGCAGCCGCACCGGGGTGTTCTCCGGCCTGATGTACCACGACTACGGCTCCGGCCGGGTGCAGTTCCCGGCCGAGTCGATGAGCTTCCTCGGCACCGGCACCTCGGCCAGCGTGCTCACCGGCCGGGTCTCCTACACCTTCGGCCTGGAGGGCCCGGCCGTCACGGTCGACACCGCCTGCTCGTCCTCCCTGGTCGCGATCCACCTGGCCGCGCAGGCCCTGCGCTCCGGCGAGTGCTCGCTGGCCCTGGCCGGGGGCGTCACCGTGATGTCCCAGCCGGGCGCCTTCATCGACTTCAGCGCCCAGGGCGGGCTCGCCGCGGACGCCCGCTGCAAGCCGTTCTCCGACGCGGCCGACGGCATCGGCTGGTCCGAGGGCGTTGGTCTGATTCTGCTGGAACGACTTTCGGACGCCCGCCGGAACGGTCACGAGGTCCTCGCGGTGGTCCGCGGTTCGGCGGTCAACCAGGACGGCGCCTCGAACGGGCTGACCGCCCCCAACGGTCCCTCCCAGCAGCGGGTGATCCGGCAGGCCCTGGCGGCCGCCGGTCTGCAGCCCGCCGAGGTGGACGCGGTCGAGGGGCACGGCACCGGAACGACTCTGGGTGACCCGATCGAGGCCCAGGCCCTGCTGGCAACTTATGGGCAGGACCGGGAACGGCCGTTGTGGCTGGGCTCGATCAAGTCGAACATCGGCCACACCCAGGCCGCGGCCGGCGTGGCCGGCGTGATCAAGATGATCCAGGCGATGCGTCACGGCGTGCTGCCCCGCACCCTGCACCTGGAGGAGCCCTCCACCCACGTCGACTGGAGCGCGGGCGCGGTCGCCCCGCTGACCGAGACCACGCCGTGGACCGAGGCCGGAAGGCCGCGACGGGCCGGGGTGTCCTCGTTCGGGATCAGCGGCACCAACGCGCACGTCATTCTGGAGCAGGGCGAACCGCTGCCCGACCCATGGCCCGAACCGCTGGACGGGCCGGCTCCGGCCGCCCTGGCCTGGGTGGTGTCCGGCCGCGGCGAGCAGGCTCTTCGGGAGCAGCACGAGCGCCTGACCGAGGCCGTCGCCGAGCTGGACGCCCTGGACGTGGCCTTCTCCCTGGCCTCGTCCCGGGCTGTCTTCGAGCACCGCGCGGTGGCCGTGGGCACCGACCGAGAGGCACTGGCCGGCAACCTCGGCGGGATCAGCGGGGTCGCCGATGTCGAGGGCAGGACCGTGTTCGTGTTCCCCGGCCAGGGGGCGCAGTGGGTGGGCATGGGCGCCCGGCTGCTGCAGGAGTCGCCGGTGTTCGCTGCGCGGATGGCCGAGTGCGCGGCCGCGCTGCAGCCGTTCGTCGACTGGTCGCTGCTGGATGTGGTGCGCGACGGCGATCTGGAACGGGTGGACGTGGTCCAGCCCGCCTCGTTCGCGGTAATGGTCTCGCTGGCCGCGGTGTGGGAAGCGGCCGGGGTGGAACCCGATGCGGTGATCGGGCACTCGCAGGGGGAGATCGCGGCCGCGGTGGTTGCCGGGGCCCTTACCCTGGCCGAGGGCGCCCGGGTGGTGGCCCGGCGCAGTCAGGCCATCGCCGGTCGCCTGGCCGGGCGGGGTGCGATGGCCTCCATCGCCCTGCCTCTGGAGCAGATCGCCGTCCCCGAGGGCGTTTCGGTCGCGGCGGTGAACGGGCCGCGATCGGTGGTCGTCGCCGGAGAACCGGCTGCGGTGCGGGCCCTGGTGCAGGAGCAGATCGCGGCCGGGGCCCGGGCCCGGATGATCGCGGTGGACTACGCCTCGCACTCGGCGCACGTGGACGCGCTGGAGGCGGAGCTGGCGCAGCTGCTGGCCGGTCTGTCGCCGCAGACCCTGACCGTGCCGATGCTGTCCACCCTGACCGGTGAGTGGCTGGAGGGCCCCGAGCTCGACGCCGGCTACTGGTTCGCCAACCTGCGTAACCCGGTCGCCTTCCACGCCGGGGTGCAGCGGCTGCTGAGTGAGCGCTTCCGGGTCTTCGTCGAGGTCAGCTCGCACCCGGTGCTCACCGTCGGGATGCAGGAGACGATCGACGAGGCGGACGTCGTCGCGGTCACCGGGGGCACCCTGCGGCGGGATCAGGGCGGCTGGGACCGGGTGCTGAGCAGTCTGGCCGAGGTCTGGGTGCGCGGCGTGGCGGTCGACTGGGCGGCGCTGCTGCCGGGGCGCCGGGTCGCCCTGCCTACCTATGCCTTCCAGCACGAGCGCTACTGGCCGCAGCCGGCTCCGGCCGCCACCGGCGACGCCGGGGGCCTGGGCCTGATCCCGACGGCCCACCCGCTGCTCGGGGCCGCGGTCGGCCTGGCCGGTGGCCAGGGCGTGCTGCTGTCCGGGCGGGTGTCGGTGTCGAGCCATCCTTGGCTGGCCGGGCACGTGGTGGGCGGCACGGTGCTGTTCCCGGGCACCGGCTTCCTGGAGCTGGCGGTACGGGCCGGGGACCAGGTCGGCTGCGACCGCGTCGAAGAGCTGGTGCTCACCACGCCCCTGGTGCTGGCTGGGCAGGACGCGCGCATGCTCCAGGTGGTGGTGGGCGGCCCGGACGAGGGCGGCCGCCGCACCCTGGACATCTACTCCCGTCCGGCCGAGGACGGCCACGACGAGCCGTGGGTGCAGCATGCGACCGGTCTGCTGGCGGTGGGGGAGCGCACGGCCGATTTCGACGCCGCGGTCTGGCCACCGACCGGCGCCGAGGCGGTCGAGGTGGAGGGCGGCTACGAGCGCCTGGCCGCCGGGGGTCTGGAGTACGACGGGCTCTTCCGGGGCCTGCGCGCGGTCTGGCAGCGGGGAGAAGAGGTCTTCGCCGAGGTCGCGCTGCCCGAGGCCGAACCTGAGGCCTTCGGCCTGCACCCGGCCCTGCTCGACGCCGCGCTGCACGCCATCCCTTACGTGGGCCTGGACGCGGCCGAGGGCAACCGTCTGCCGTTCTCCTGGGGAGAGGTCTGCCTGAATGCCCGGGGCGCGAGCGCGCTGCGGGTGCGGCTGGTGCGCACCGGGCCGGAGACGGTCTCCGTGGCCGCCGTGGACGGAGCCGGGGAGCCGGTCTTCTCGGCCGGTTCGCTCACGCTGCGGGCGGTTTCGCCCGGTCAGCTCGCCGCCGACGGTGCCACGGCCGCTCGCGATGCCCTGTTCCGGATGGCCTGGACAGCGCTGCCCGACCCGGGCGGCGCCACCGACGAGATCCCCTTCCTGACTGGTGATCTGGCTGCTCTGCCGACCGTGACGGACCTGGTGGGGCTCGAAGCGCGCTCCACCGGTGAGAACCCGGTGGCCGAAGCGCATGAACTCACCGCGCTGGTGCTGGGCCGGGTGCAGGAGTGGCTGGCCGACGAGCGCACCTCGGCCGCGCGCCTGGTGGTGGTGACGCGCGGCGCGGTCTCGGTCGCGGGCGAAGAGCCGGATCCGGCGGGTGCGGCGGTCTGGGGTCTGGTGCGCTCGGCGCAGTCCGAGAACCCGGACCGGCTGCTCCTGCTCGACCTGGAACCTGATGCTGCGCTCCGGGTTCCGGCCGGTCTGACCGGCTACAGCGAGCCGCAGCTGGCGGTGCGCGACGGCGTGGTCTGGGCGCCCCGGCTGGCCACGCTCAGCTCCGGCGACGGTCTGGTGCCGCCGGTGGGGGTGCCCTGGCGTCTGGGCAGCCGTCGTAAGGGCAGTCTGGACGCGCTGGACCTGATCGCCTGGCCCGAGGGTGCCGGCGAGATCCCGGCCGGGCACGTGCGGGTGGGCGTGCGCGCGGCCGGCCTGAACTTCCGCGACCTGCTGGACAGCCTGAGCGCCCTGGGCTGGTTCCAGGGCAAGACCGGGTGGATGGGCGGCGAAGCGGCCGGGGTGGTGCTCGACAAGGCCGCCGACGTGACCGACTTCGAGATCGGTGACCGGGTCACCGGCATGTTCAACGGCTCCTTCGGGCCGGTCGCCGACGTGCCCGCGATGGCCCTGAGCACCTTCCCGGAGGACTGGTCCTTCGAGGACGCGGCCACCATTCCGGTGGTGTTCCTGACCGCCTACTACGGCCTGATCGACCTGGCCGACCTGCGCGCCGGGCAGAAGGTCCTGATCCACGCCGCCGCGGGTGGTGTGGGGATGGCCGCGATCCAGCTGGCCCGGATGCTGGGCGCCGAGGTCTACGCCACCGCGAGTGAGCCGAAGTGGGACGTGCTGCGGTCGCTGGGTATCGACGACGACCATCTGGCGTCGTCGCGGGATCTGGCGTTCGAGGACAAGTTCCGGGCTGCGACCGGTGGTTTCGATGTGGTGCTGAACTCGTTGGCGAACGAGTTCGTGGACGCGTCGGTGCGGCTGGTGCGTCCGGGCGGCTGGTTCCTCGAGATGGGCAAGCTCGACATCCGCGAGGCCGGTGACTACCCGGAGATCAACTACCACTTCTACGACGTGCTCGACCCGGGCCCGGAGCACCTGCACCACCTGCTCGGCGTGCTGATGGACCTGTTCGGCCGACGCGCGCTGCACCCGCTGCCCTCCACGGTGTGGGACGTGCGGCGAGGCCGCGACGCGTTCCGGACGATGAGCCAGGCCAAACACACCGGCAAGATCGTGCTCAGCATCCCGACGGGCTGGGACGCCGACGGCACCGTCCTGATCACGGGCGGCACCGGGACCCTGGGCGGCGAACTGGCCCGGCACCTGGTGGCCACCCGCGGCGTGC
Source organism: Kineosporia sp. NBRC 101677 (assembly GCF_030269265.1). Classification (NCBI taxonomy): domain Bacteria; kingdom Bacillati; phylum Actinomycetota; class Actinomycetes; order Kineosporiales; family Kineosporiaceae; genus Kineosporia; species Kineosporia sp. NBRC 101677. The sequence goes on along the minus strand of NZ_BSTA01000003.1, from coordinate 440,546 downwards.
GGCACCTGCTGCTCACCAGCCGTCGCGGTCTGGACGCACCCGGGGCAACCGACCTCGTGCGCGACCTCGAGGCCGGCGGCGCCCAGGTCAGCGTGGTAGCGGCCGACGTGGCCGACCGGGACCAGGCTGAAGCCCTGATCGAAGGCGTGGACCCGCTGCACCCGCTCACGGCCGTGATCCACACCGCGGGCGTCCTGAACGACGGTGTGGTCTCCGGCCTCACCCCGCAACAGCTTTCGGCGGTGCTGCGGCCGAAGGTGGACGCTGCCTGGAACCTGCACGAGCTGACCCAGGACGCGGAACTGGCCGCGTTCGTAGTGTTCTCCTCGTTCACCGGCCTGATCGGCACCCCCGGCCAGGCCAATTACGCCGCGGCCAACACCTGGCTCGATGCCCTGATGACCCGGCGCCGCGCCAGTGGTCTGCCCGGTCTGTCCCTGGCCTGGGGGCTGTGGGAACAGACCAGCGAAATGACGAGTGTGGTCACCGGGTCGGGTCTGGAGCGGATGGCCGCGGCCGGGATGCCGGCGATCAGCACCGAGCAGGGCATGGCCCTGTTCGACGTGGCCATCGGTTCGGACGAGCCGTTGGTGGCCCCGGTGCCCGCCGACCTGAAGGCTCTGGGCCGGGGCCGGGTGGCACCGCTGTGGCGCGGCTTGGTGCGGGGCAGCCGTCGCTCGGCCGTGGCCGTCACTTCCGACCTGAACGGGCTCGCCGCGCAACTGTCCGGTCTCGCCACGGCCGAGCAGCTGAAGCTGCTCACCGACGTGGTGCGCACCCAGGCCGCTGCGGTGCTGGGTCACGCCTCGGCCGAGCAGATCGACCTGCGCCGCGAGTTCCGCGAGCTGGGCTTCGACTCGCTCACCGCGATCGAGCTGCGTAACCGGCTGGGTTCGGCCACCGGGCTGCGTCTGCCCTCCACGCTGGTGTTCGACTACCCGACCCCCGGCGCCGCGGCCCAGTACCTGCTCGGTGAACTGGCCGGCACCACGACCAGCCCGAGCGGCCCGGGCGCGGTCGCGCCCCGCAGCTCCGACGCCGACGACCCGATCGTCATCGTCTCGATGGCCTGCCGCTTCCCCGGCGAGGTCAGCTCGCCCGAGGACTTCTGGCAGCTGCTGGCCGAAGGGCGGGACGCGGTCTCCGGCCTGCCCCGCGACCGCGGCTGGGCGGCACTGGACCAGGACGCCGCCGGTGGATTCCTCTACGGTGCGCCGAACTTCGATGCTGCGTTCTTCGGCATCTCTCCACGTGAGGCCCTGGCCATGGACCCTCAGCAGCGTCTGCTGCTGGAGACCGCCTGGGAGACGCTGGAGCGCGCCGGTATCGTGCCGGCCGAGCTGCGCGGCAGCGAGACCGGCGTGTTCGTGGGCGCGGCATCTTCCGGTTACGCGGCCTCGCCCGAGGCCCGCGGACACGTGATGACGGGTCAGCTCACCAGCATCGCCTCCGGTCGGCTGTCGTACACGTTCGGCCTCGAGGGCCCGGCCGTCACCGTCGACACCGCCTGCTCATCGTCGCTGGTCACCATCCACCTGGCCGCCCAGTCGCTGCGCTCGGGGGAGTGCTCCCTGGCCCTGGCCGGTGGCGTCAGCGTGATGGCCACCCCGGCCGCGTTCAGCGAGTTCGACGCCCAGGGCGGGCTGGCCGCGGATGGCCGGTGCAAGGCCTTCGGGGCCGAGGCGGACGGCACCGGCTGGTCCGAGGGCGTTGGCCTGGTTCTGCTGGAACGGCTTTCGGACGCCCGCCGTAACGGGCACGACGTGCTCGCGGTGATCAAGGGTTCCGCGGTCAACCAGGACGGTGCCTCTAACGGTCTGACCGCTCCGAACGGGCCCTCGCAGCAGCGGGTGATCCGCCGGGCCCTGGCCGCAGCCGGACTCTCCCCGGCCGATGTGGACGCGGTGGAGGCGCACGGTACGGGCACCACGCTCGGCGATCCCATCGAGGCCCACGCGCTGCTGGCCACCTACGGCCAGGAACGGGAACGCCCGCTGTGGCTCGGCTCGGTCAAGTCCAACCTGGGCCACACCCAGCTGGCCGCGGGTGTGGCCGGTGTGATCAAGATGGTGCTGGCGTTGCAGCACAACCAGCTGCCGCAGACCCTGCACGCCGATACCCCGTCCGAGCACATCGACTGGGCCGACGGCGACGTCCAGCTGCTCAGCCAGCCGGTGCCCTGGGAGCAGAACGGCCATCCGCGCCGGGCCGGGGTCTCCTCGTTCGGGATCAGCGGCACCAACGCCCACCTGGTTCTGGAAGAGGCCCCCGACCGTAAGGAGCCGGTCCCGGAACCGCAGCCCGACCTCCCATACCCGGTTCCGGTGCTGGTCTCTGGCCGCACCGCTGCGGCCCTGGGGGCCCAGGCCGCCCGTCTGAGCGACTTCCTGATCAACACCGAGACCTCGCGCACCGACCTGTCCTGGTCGAGCGTCAACGCCCGCTCGGTGTTCGAGCACCGGGCCGTGCTCCTCGGCCAGGACGACGCCGACCTGTCGGCCGGACTCGCCGCCCTGGCGCAGGGCCGCTCCGCGCCCGGGCTGGTGCAGGGCAGCCGTTGCGAAACCGGTGGTCTGGCCGTGGTCTTCTCCGGCCAGGGCACCCAGCACACCGGCATGGGCCGAGAGCTGTACCAGCGCTTCGGCGTGTTCGCCGCCGCCTGGGACGAGGTGGCCCAGGCCCTGGACCTGCCTCTGGACGAGATGGTGTCCGGAGCGCTGGAGCGCACCGGGGAGGCCCAGCCCGCCCTGTTCGCCCTGCAGGTGGCCCTGTTCCGGCTGGCCCAGTCGTGGGGTGTGCAGGCCGAGACGCTGATCGGGCACTCGATCGGCGAGATCGCGGCCGCCCACGCGGCCGGTGTGCTCTCCCTCGCCGACGCCTGCACCCTGGTCCGGGCCCGGGCCGCCCTGATGCAGGAGCTCCCGCCCGGGGGCGCCATGGTGGCGGTCCAGGCCTCGGAGACGGACGTCCTCGCGCACCTGGCCGGTCACGAGGACGAGGTCTCGATCGCGGCGGTGAACGGGCCGCAGTCGGTCGTGCTGTCCGGCGACGAGCAGACGGTGCTCCGGATCGCCGCGAACTTCGCCAAGAGCAAGCGGCTGAACGTCTCCCACGCCTTCCACTCGCCGCTGATGCGCCCGATGCTGGCCCGGTTCGCCGAGACCGTGCGCGGCCTGGACTTCCGGCCCGCCCAGATCCCGGTGCACTCCACGGTGGAGGCCGGGGCCCGGCTGGACGACCCGGACTACTGGGTGCGGCACGTCACCGCCCCGGTGCGTTTCGCCGAGGCGGTGAGCGAATGCCCGGCCGGCACGTTCCTGGAGATGGGGCCCGGCGGGACGGCTGCGGCCATGATCGAGGAGATCCGGCCCGAGTCGGCCGTGCCCATGCTGCGCGTCGACCGGGACGAGACCGAGGCCGCGATCGAGGCGCTGGCCCGGCTGCACGTGCGCGGTATCGCGGTGGACTGGCAGCCCCTGCTGCCCGGCGGCCGGCGGATCGCGCTGCCCACCTACGCCTTCCAGCAGGAGCGCTACTGGTCGGTGCCCACGCAGCGGCCCGGCAACGTTGCCGCCGCCGGTCTGCGCAGCGCCGAGCACCCGCTGCTCGGGGCTGAGGTCGGCGTCGCCGGCACCTCCGAACTGCTGCTCACCGGACGCCTGTCGCTGACCAGCCATCCGTGGCTGGCCGACCACACGGTCGGCGGCGTGGTGCTCTTGCCCGGCACCGCATTCGTGGAACTCGCGGTGCGGGCCGGCGACCAGGTTGGCTGTGACCACCTGGAAGACCTCTCGCTGACCACGCCGCTGGTGCTCGACCCGGCCGCCGCCCTGGCACTGCAGGTCCGGTTGGACGAGGCCGACGAGCTGGGCCGGCGCAGGGTGGACATCTACACCCGGCCGGCCGAGGCCCCCGACGACGAGCCCTGGACCCGGCACGCCACCGGGCTCCTGAGTCCCGGAGGCGGCGCCGCGGCCCCCGGTGAGCCGGCCGAGTGGCCCCCGGCCGGGGCGGAAGCGGTGAACCTGGACGGCCTGTACGAGCAGCTGGCCGGGCAGGGCTTCGGCTACGGCCCGCTGTTCCAGGGCCTGCACGCGGCCTGGCGCCGTGGCGAGGACGTGTTCGCCGAGGTGCAGCTGCCTGACGAGAGCAGTGCCGGGCAGTTCGGCCTGCACCCGGCCCTGCTGGACGCCGCGCTGCACGCCAGCACCTTCCTCGACCTGGGCGCCGGGGACGAGGGCGTGCGCCTGCCCTACTCCTGGTCCGGGCTCGACCTGCGCGCGGCCGGGGCCACCACCCTGCGGGTACGCCTGACCCGCACCGGCCCCGAGAGCATCTCGATCACCGCCGTCGACGGCCAGGGCGCCCCGGTGCTCGACGTGCGGGAGCTGGCGTTCCGCTCGGTGCCGGCCGACCGGCTCGGCGCAGCCCGTCCGGACCACGCGGGTGGCCGGGACTCCGTCTTCCGGCTGGAGTGGAAGACCCTTCCCAACATCTCCGCCACCCCGCTGGAAGCCGTTCTTCTCGACCCCGACGGCTCGCCGACGTCCCTCGATCCGGTGCCCCCGGTCGTCCTCTGGCAGTTGCCCGAAACCGTTGCGAACGAACCGCTCACCCGAGTACGCGAGCTGACCACGCACGTCCTCAGTGTGCTCCAGGAGTGGATCGCCGACGAGCGCTACGCCGCTTCCCGCCTGGTGATCCAGACCGCGGCCGCGGTGAGCGACCCGGCCCTGGCCGCGGTGCAGGGCCTGGTGCGGTCGGCGCAGTCGGAGAACCCGGGCCGGTTCGTCCTGGTCGAAGGTCACGGCGAGATCCCGGCCGCCGTTCTCGAGACCGGCGAACCCCAGATCGCGCTGCAGGCGGGCGAGGTGCTGGTGCCGCGTCTGGTCCGGGTGGCCGCCCGGCCTCCGGCCCCGGCCTGGGACAGCGACTCCTGCGTGCTGATCACCGGTGGCACAGGCGGACTGGGTGCTCTGCTGGCCCGGCACCTGGTTGCCGAACGTGGGGTGCGCCGGCTGGTGCTGGCCAGTCGACGGGGACCGGACGCGCCCGGAGCGCAGACGCTGCGCGAAGAGCTGTCCGGCCTGGGCGCCGAGGTCGCGGTGGTGGCCTGCGACCTGAGCGATCGCGACTCTGTCGCCGGGCTCTTGGACCAGCACCCGATCACCGCCGTGGTACACGCGGCCGGGGTGCTGGACGACGGGGTGATCGGGTCGCAGTCGTCCGAGCGTCTGGACACGGTGCTGGCGCCCAAGGTGGACGCCGCCTGGCACCTGCACGAGCTGACCGCCGACCGTGACCTCACCGCGTTCGTGCTGTACTCGTCGGTGGCCGGCCTGCTCGGCGCGCCTGGGCAGGGAAACTACGCGGCCGCCAACGCTTTCCTCGATGCCTTGGCCCAGCAGCGTCGGGCCACCGGTCTGCCTGCCACCAGCCTGCAGTGGGGGCCGTGGGACGCGGCCGACGGTATGGCCGGCGCGCTCTCCGGTTCGGGCACCGGCCTGCCGATGATCAGCGCCGAGCAGGGTCTGGCCCTGTTCGACACCGCGCTGGCGCTCGACGAGGCAGTTCTGGTGACCGCCCAGCTGGACCCCGCCGCGCTCCGTGGTCTGGCCGACCTTCCGCCGCTGGTGCGCGGTCTCGTACGCGGTGGCCGAAGGACGGCTGTGGGCGGCGGTCAGGCGGTCAGCACGCTGCTGCAGCGTCTGAGCCCGCTGGAGCCGGCCGAGCGCCTGGAGATCGTGCTGGACCTGGTGCGCACCGAGGTCGCGATGGTGCTCGGGCACGTCTCGGCCGACACGGTGGAGGCCCGCCGGGAGTTCCGCGAGCTGGGCCTGGACTCGCTCACCGCGGTCGAACTTCGCAACCGGCTCTCCGGGGCGACCGGGCTGCGGGTCTCCTCCACGCTGGTGTTCGACTACCCGAACCCGTTGTCCCTGGCCGAGTTCCTGCTGTCCGAGCTGCTGCAGGAAGACGGGCCGGGTGTGCCCGTGGAGCAGCTGGCCGGACAGGCGGACGATCCCATCGCAGTGGTGTCGATGGCCTGCCGCTACCCCGGCGGTGTCGCTTCGCCGGAAGACCTCTGGCGTCTGGTCAGCGAGGGCGGCGACGGGATCTCGCCGTTCCCGGCCGGCCGGGGCTGGGACCTGGACGGCCTGTACGACCCGGACCGGGAGGCCCGTGGCACCAGCTACGTGCGCGAGGGTGGATTCCTGCACCAGGCCGGGGACTTCGACGCCGGTTTCTTCGGGATCTCGCCGCGTGAGGCGGTGGCGATGGACCCCCAGCAGCGGCTGCTGCTGGAGACCTCGTGGGAAGCTTTCGAGCGGGCGGGCATCGACCCGGCGACGTTGCGGGGCAGCCGGACCGGTGTGTTCGCCGGGCTGATGTACCACGACTACGCCTCGGGCCGGATGCGTTTCCCCGAGGAGTCGATGGGCTTCCTCGGTACCGGTACGGCCGGAAGTGTTCTCACCGGTCGCATCTCGTACGCGTTCGGCCTGGAAGGGCCGGCCGTGACCGTGGACACGGCCTGTTCCTCGTCGCTGGTGGCGATCCACCTGGCCGCCCAGGCCCTGCGCTCGGGGGAGTGCTCCCTGGCGCTGGCCGGCGGGGTGACGGTGATGGCCACACCGGGGCCGTTCATCGACTTCAGCGCCCAGGGCGGGCTGGCCTCGGACGGTAGGTGCAAGTCGTACTCGGACGCGGCCGACGGCGTCGGCTGGTCCGAGGGTGTGGGTGTGCTGGTGCTGGAGCGGCTTTCGGACGCTCGCCGCAACGGCCATGAGGTGCTGGCGGTGATCCGGGGTTCGGCGGTGAACCAGGACGGCGCGTCGAACGGGCTGACCGCTCCGAACGGGCCGTCGCAGCAGCGGGTGATCCGGGCGGCCCTGGCTTCGGCCGGTCTGCAGCCGGCTGATGTGGATGCGGTCGAAGGGCACGGCACCGGAACGACTCTGGGTGACCCGATCGAGGCCCAGGCGCTGCTGGCGACTTATGGGCAGGACCGGGAACGGCCGTTGTGGCTGGGGTCGGTCAAGTCCAACATCGGGCACGCTCAGGCCGCCGCGGGAGTGGCCGGGGTGATCAAGATGGTGCAGGCCATGCGCCACGGGGTGCTGCCCCGCACCCTGCACCTGGACGAGCCTTCGTCGCACGTGGACTGGTCGACCGGGGCGGTCTCGCCTCTGAAGGAGCAGGTTTCGTGGGACACCGACGGACGTCCGCGGCGGGCCGGTGTCTCCTCGTTCGGAATCAGTGGGACGAATGCGCACGTCCTGATCGAAGAAGGCCCGCAGCCGGCCCTTCGGGCAGGTCGGCCGACTGTGCCGGGTGCGGTGGCGTGGGCTCTGTCGGCCAAGAGCGAGGCTGCTCTGGGTGGGCAGGCGGAGCGGCTGGCCCAGGTTGCCGGTGAGCTGGAGCCGGTGGATGTGGCGTTCTCTCTGGCTGCTTCTCGAGCCGTTTTCGAGCATCGCGCGGTTGCGGTCGGTGCGGGTTCGGTGGAGCTTGTGGACGCTCTGGGTGGGCCTTTCGGTGGAAGCGTCCAGTCGGTGGGTGGCATCCAGTCGGGCCCGAGCCGTGGTGGCCGGCTTTCGTCGGCCGGTTTCGTTTCCGGGGTGGCTGATGTGGACGGCCGCACGGCCTTTGTGTTCCCGGGGCAGGGGGCGCAGTGGGTCGGTATGGGGGCTCGTCTGCTGGATGAGTCGCCGGTCTTCGCGGCCCGGATGGCTGAGTGTGCTGCGGCGTTGGAGCCGTTCGTGGACTGGTCGTTGCTGGATGTGGTGCGCGGTGGCGAGGCGCTGGACCGGGTGGATGTGGTTCAGCCGGTTTCGTTCGCCGTGATGGTGTCGTTGGCGGCGGTGTGGGAATCGGCTGGTGTGAGGCCGGATGCGGTGGTGGGGCATTCGCAGGGTGAGATCGCGGCCGCGGTCGTGGCCGGGGCGCTGACCCTGCAGGACGGTGCTCGGGTGGTGGCGTTGCGGTCAAAGGCCATTGCTGGCTCGCTGGCGGGCCAGGGCGCGATGGCCTCTCTGGCACTGCCGGCGGCTGAGATCACCGTGCCGGAGGGCGTTTCGGTTGCGGCGGTGAACGGGCCACGGTCGGTGGTCGTCGCTGGTGACCCGGATGCAGTGCAGGCGCTGGTCGATGACTACGCGGCGCAGGGTGTGCGGGCGCGGATGATTGCGGTGGACTACGCCTCACACTCGGCGCATGTCGACGCCCTGGAGGCCGAGCTGGCGCAGGTGCTGGCCGGGCTGGAGCCTCGGCCGGTGTCGATGCCGATGCTGTCGACCCTGACGGGTGAGTGGCTGGAAGGCCCAGAGCTCGACGCGCAGTACTGGTTTGCGAATCTGCGTAACCAGGTCGGGTTCTTCGCGGCCGTGGAGCGGTTGCTGGGGGAGCGGTTCCGGGCCTTCGTGGAGGTCAGCTCGCACCCGGTGCTGACCGTGGGCGTGCAGGAGACCATCGACCAGGCGGACGTGGTCGCGGTCACCGGTGGCACGTTGCGGCGTGACCAGGACGGCTGGGACCGGGTGCTGACCAGTCTGGCCGAGGTCTGGGTGCGCGGGCCGGCGGTGGACTGGGCGGCTCTGTTCCCCGGTCAGCGGGTCACCCTGCCTACCTATGCCTTCCAGCACCAGACCTACTGGCCCAGCGCCCCCCTGCCCGCGTCCGGCGACGCAGCTGGACTCGGGTTGGTCGCCACGGCCCACCCGGTGCTCGGCGCGGCGGTGGGTCTGGCCGGCGGGCAGGGCGTGCTGCTGTCCGGGCGGCTGTCCCTGCGCACCCATCCCTGGCTGGCCGGTCACAAGGTGGGCGAGACGGTCCTGTTCCCGGGCACGGGCTTCCTCGACCTGGCCGTGCGGGCCGGGGACCAGGTGGGCTGCGACCGGGTGGAAGAGCTGACCCTGCTGACCCCGCTGACCCTGGACGAGCACGTCCAGGTCGCGGTGCAGGTCTGGGTGGGCCCGCCCGCGGACGCCGGTGACCGTACCGTCAGCATCTACTCGCAGACCGCGGACGAGGTGGACGAGTCGGCCTGGACACAGCACGCCACCGGCCGCCTGGCCGTGGGCGAGCGTACGGCCGGCTTCGACGCCACGGCGTGGCCGCCGGCCGGAGCCGAGCCGATCGACCTCGAAGGCGCCTACGAGCAGTTGGCCGCGGGCGGTCTGCACTACGGCGAGCTGTTCCAGGGGCTGCAGGCGGCCTGGCTGCGCGATGGTGAGGTCTTCGCGGACGTTGTTCTGCCGGAGACCGAGGCGGAGGGACCGACGTTCGGGATCCACCCGGCCCTCCTGGACGCGGCGCTGCACGCCATCCCGTACGTGGGGCTGAACCAGGCCGAGGGCGTACGTCTTCCCTTCTCCTGGGAACAGGTCTGCCTGCACGCCCAGGGGGCCCGGGCCCTTCGGGTGCGACTCACCCGCATCGGCGCTGACTCGGTCTCGCTCTCGGCAGTGGATCCGGGCGGAGAGCCAGTGCTCTCGGCCGAGAACCTCACCCTGCGTTCGGTGAGCGCCGGTCAGCTGACGGCCGAGAGCGCATCTGGATCGCGGGACTCGTTGTTCCGCCTGAGCTGGACGAAGCTTCGGGACCTGGCTACGGCGGACGGCCCGGAGCCGGTCGAGCTGACGGAGTTCGACACGGTTCCCGCCCTGGTACGGCTGACCGTGAGCCCGGCGGCCGACCCGGTGGCAGCCACCCACTCGACCACCGCCCAGGTGCTGCGTCACCTGCAGGACTGGCTGGCCGACGAGCGCACCTCGGCCTCCCGTCTGCTGGTGGTGACCCAGGGCGCGGTGTCGGTGAGCGGTGAGCAGCCGGACCTGGCGGCCGCGGCGGTCTGGGGGCTGGTGCGCTCCGCGCAGTCCGAGAACCCGGGCCGCTTCGTCCTGCTCGACCTGGACCCGGCTGCGGCGGAACCGACCGACCTGGCCTCCGTGGCCATGGCGGACGAACCGCAGTTGGCGGTGCGCGAGGGGGCGGTGTGGGCGCCGCGCCTGGCCGCCCTCAGCACGGGCGACGGCCTGCTGCCGCCGGTCGGAGTGCCGTGGCGTCTGGGCAGCCGTCGTAAGGGCAGCCTGGACGCGCTGGACCTGATCGCCTGGCCCGAGGGCGCCGAGGAACTGCCGGCCGGTCACGTGCGGGTCGGGGTGCGGGCCGCCGGGCTGAACTTCCGCGACGTGCTGGACAGCCTGAGTGCGCTGGGCTGGTTCCAGGGCAAGACCGGCTGGATGGGCGGCGAGGCCTCCGGCGTGGTGCTGGAGACCGCCCCGGACGTGACCGGGTTCGCGATCGGCGACCGGGTCACCGGCATGATGGAGGGCGCCTTCGGGCCGGTCGCGGTGGTGCGGGCCGACAAGCTCACCACCTTCCCGCAGGGCTGGTCGTTCGAGGACGCGGCCACCGTCCCCGCGGTCTTCCTCACCGCTCACTACGGTCTGGTCGACCTGGCAAACCTGCGGGCCGGGCAGACCGTGCTCATCCACGCCGCCGCCGGCGGCGTAGGCATGGCGGCGATCCAGCTGGCCCGCATGCTCGGGGCCGAGGTCTACGCCACCGCCAGCGAGCCCAAGTGGGACGTGCTGCGCTCGCTCGGGATCGACGACGACCACCTGGCGTCGTCGCGCGACCTGGCGTTCGAGGACAAGTTCCGGGCTGCGACCGGTGGCTTCGACGTGGTGCTCAACTCGTTGGCGAACGAGTTCGTGGACGCGTCGGTGCGGCTGGTGCGCCCGGGTGGCTGGTTCCTGGAGATGGGCAAGCTCGACATCCGCGAGGCCGGTGACTACCCGGAGATCAACTACCACTTCTACGACGTCCTCGACCAAGGACCCGAGCGGCTGCGCAGCGCGATGGCCGAGATGATGGTCCACTTCCGCGCCGGCACCCTGCAGCCCCTGCCCTCGACCGTGTGGGACGTGCGGCGAGGTCGGGACGCGTTCCGGACGATGAGCCAGGCCAAGCACACCGGCAAGATCGTGCTCAGCATCCCGGCCGGCTGGAACCCGGACGGAACGGTCCTGATCACCGGCGGCACCGGCACCCTGGGCGGCGAGCTGGCCCGGCACCTGGTGGCCACCCGCCGCGTGCGGCACCTGCTGCTGACCAGCCGACGGGGGCTGGACGCCCCCGGCGCTCTCGACCTGGTGCGGGACCTGGAGGCCGGCGGCGCCCGGGTGAGCGTGGTGGCGGCCGACGTCGCGGACCGGGACCAGGCCCGCGCCCTGATCGAGGGCGTGGATCCGCAGCACCCGCTCACGGCCGTGATCCACACCGCGGGCGTCCTGGACGACGGCATTCTCACCGGCCTGGATCCGCAGCATCTTTCCGACGTGCTGCGTCCCAAGGTGGACGCCGCCTGGAATCTGCACGAGCTGACCCAGGACGCGGATCTGGCCGCGTTCGTGGTGTTCTCCTCGTTCACCGGCCTGATCGGCACCCCCGGCCAGGCCAACTACGCCGCGGCCAACACCTGGCTCGATGCGCTGATGACCCGGCGCCGCGCCAGTGGTCTGCCCGGTCTGTCCCTGGCCTGGGGCCTGTGGGAACAGACCAGCGAAATGACCGGCGCAGTAACTGGTTCCGATGCCGGGCGGATGGCCGCGGCCGGGATGCCGGCGATCAGCACCGAGCAGGGTATGGCCCTGTTCGACGCCGCCATCGGTTCGGACGAGCCGTTGGTCGCTCCGGTGCCCGCCGACCTGAAGGCCCTGGCCCGGGGCCGGGTCGCTCCGTTGTGGCGTGGGCTGGTGCGTACCCAGCGCCGGACCGCCGTGACCAACGCCGTGGACGAGGGGGCGCTGCTCGGGCGCCTGAACGCGCTGTCGGCCGAGGACCGGCTGACCTACCTCACCGACCTGGTGCGCGCCCAGGCCGCCGCTGTGCTGGGGCACGCCTCCCCGCAGGACCTGGACTTGCGCCGGGAGTTCCGTGAGCTGGGCTTCGACTCGCTCACCGCGATCGAGCTGCGCAACCGCCTCGGCTCGGCCACCGGGCTGCGTCTGCCCTCCACCCTGGTCTTCGACTACCCGACCCCCACGGCCGTGGCCCAGCACCTGCTGGACGAGCTGCTCGGGGCGAGCGCCGAGCCCGGCGCCGTGGTCACCCGCAGCTCCGACGTCGGCGACCCGATCGTGATCGTGTCCATGGCCTGCCGGTTCCCCGGCGGCGTGAACTCCCCGGAGGACTTCTGGCAGCTCCTGGCCGAAGGCCGCGACGCGGTCTCCGGCCTGCCCACCGACCGGGGCTGGGCCCCGATCGGCCGCCAGGTCGAGGGCGGATTCCTCTACGACGCAACCCGCTTCGACGCCGGCTTCTTCGGCATCTCCCCACGCGAGGCCCTGGCCATGGACCCCCAGCAGCGTCTGCTGCTGGAGACCGCCTGGGAGACCTTCGAGCGGGCCGGACTACGCCCGGAGCAACTGCGCGGCAGCGAGACCGGAGTATTCGTCGGGGCCACCGACTCGGGTTACACCGGCCCGCCGGAGAGCCAGGGGCACGCCCTGACCGGGCACCTGGCCAGCGTCGCCTCGGGCCGGGTCTCCTACACGTTCGGCCTGGAGGGCCCGGCCGTCACCGTCGACACCGCCTGCTCGGCTTCTCTGGTGAGCCTGCACCTGGCGGCCCAGTCGCTGCGCTCGGGGGAGTGCTCCCTGGCTCTGGCCGGTGGTGTGGCCGTGATCGCCAGCCCCGCGGTCTTCGGGGAACTGCACGCTCAGGGCGGGCTGGCCGCGGATGGCCGGTGCAAGGCCTTCGGGGCCGAGGCGGACGGCACCGGCTGGTCCGAGGGTGTCGGTCTGGTTCTGCTGGAACGGCTTTCGGACGCCCGCCGTAACGGGCACGACGTGCTCGCGGTGATCAAGGGTTCCGCGGTCAACCAGGACGGTGCCTCGAACGGTCTGACCGCCCCGAACGGGCCCTCGCAGCAGCGGGTGATCCGCCGGGCCCTGGCCGCAGCCGGACTCTCGGCCGCTGATGTGGATGCGGTGGAGGCGCACGGCACGGGTACCCGTCTGGGTGACCCGATCGAGGCCCACGCGCTGCTGGCCACCTACGGCCAGGAACGGGAACGCCCGTTGTGGCTCGGCTCGGTGAAATCCAACCTGGGCCACACCCAGCTGGCTGCCGGTGTGGCCGGTGTGATCAAGATGGTGCTGGCGTTGCAGCACAACCAGCTGCCGCAGACCCTGCACGCCGATACCCCGTCCGAGCACATCGACTGGGCCGGCGGCGACATCCAGCTGCTGAGCCAGAGCGTGCCGTGGGAGGAGAACGGCCACCCGCGGCGGGCCGGTGTCTCGGCCTTCGGAATCAGCGGCACCAATGCACACGTCATCCTCGAACAGGCGCCCGGGACAGAGATTTCCGAGCCGACGGTCGATCCCACCCCGGCTCAGGCCTGGATCGTCTCCGGCCGCACCGAGCCGGCCCTGCACCGTCAGGCCGCCCGGCTCAGCGCTTTCGTCCAGCGCCACGACCTGGCGCCGGCTGACGTCGCCTACTCCACCGCCACCGGCCGCAGCCTGTTCGAGCACCGGGCCGTCGCCATCGGCCAGAACTCCGCCGAACTGCGGGCCGGGCTGGACGCGATCGACTCCGGCCTCAAGACCGCCGACCTGGTCACCGGCATGGCCGACCTGACCGGCAAGACCGTTTTCGTCTTCCCCGGGCAGGGCACGCAGTGGGCCGGGATGGGCGCCCAACTGCTGGAGGAGTCGCCGGTCTTCGCGGCCCGGATGGCTGAGTGCGCGGCCGCGCTGGAGCCCCACGTCGAATGGTCCGGCTGGTCGCTCCTGGACATCGTCCGCCGGGCCGAGGGGGCGCCGACGATCGAGCGGGTGGACGTCCTCCAGCCCGTCTCGTTCTCGGTGATGGTCTCGCTCGCGGCGGTGTGGCAGTCGGCCGGGGTGCAGCCCGACGCCGTCGTCGGACACTCGCAGGGCGAGGTCGCGGCCGCCTGTGTGGCGGGCGTCCTGAGCCTGACCGACGCGGCCCGGATCGTCGCGGTGCGCAGCCGGCTGATCGCCGACCGGCTGTCCGGGCACGGCGCCATGCTCACCGTGATGTCCGACGAGACCACCGTGCACGCTCAGCTGGACGGGCTGGCCGACCGGGTCGCCGTCGCGGCGGTGAACGGCCCGCGCGCGGTGACCGTCGCCGGTGACCCGGAAGCGATGGACGTGCTGGAGCAGCGCCTGGTCGCAGCCCGGCTGATGCGCTGGCGGCTGGAAGGTGTGGACTTCGCTGCCCACTCACCGGCGGTCGACGCGATCGCCGAAGACCTGCTGGACCGGCTGGCCGGTACCCGGCCGACCGCCGGGCACACGCCCCTGCTGTCCACCGCCACCGGCCGGTGGAGCGACGGCGCCGACCTGGACGCCGCCTACTGGGTGCGCAACCTGCGCGACACGGTGCGCTTCGCGGACGCCGTGAGGACGCTCGCCGAGCAGGGTTTCAGCAACTTCCTGGAGGTCAGCGCGCACCCCGCGCTGTCGCTGGGGATCGAGGAGACGCTCGACCAGGTTCAGGCGCCGGCCGTGGTGACCGGCACGCTGCGCGAGGAGCAGGGTGGCTGGGCGCAGGTGCTGCGGGCTTTCGCCCGGGCGTTCGTGCGCGGTGTGCCGGTGGACTGGCCCGCGCTGCACGCGGGCACCGGGGCGCGGCGGGTGAACCTGCCCACCTATGCGTTCGAGCGGCAGCGCTTCTGGCCGACCGGCAACCGTGGCGGCGACCCCAGCGGTCTTGGCCTGGTCTCCACCGGGCACCCGCTGCTGGGCGCCGTGCTGCCGCTGGCCGGATCGGGCTCAGTGGTCCTCACCGGGCGGCTGGCCGCTCACACCCACCCCTGGCTGCTGGAGCACGCCGTCGGGGAGACCTCAGTCTTCTCCGGTGGTGGGTTCGCCGAGCTCGCGCTGCGGGCGGCCGAGGAGGTCGGCTGCCAGTTGGTCGAGGAACTGACCCTGGACCAGCCGCTTCTGCTGGGCACCGAGGTGCCCACCGCCGTTCAGGTCCGGATCGCCGAGCCGGACGCGGACGGACGACGCGAGCTCTCCGTGCACTCGCGGTCCTCGGTCGCCGGGGAGGACGAACCCTGGATCCGCCATGCCACCGGCGTCCTGGCCGAACGCGCCGAAGGCGCCGCCGATCTGGCCGAGCAGGCTGACGAGCTGAGCGCAGCCGAGCTCGGTGTCTGGCCGCCGGAGGGTGCCGAGAGCGTCGCTCTGGAGGGCAGCACCCACATCCACCACGGCAACGCCTTCCAGGGCCTGCGCGAGGTGTGGCGGCGCGGCGACGAGGTCTTCGCCGAGGTCGAGGCGCCGGTGCAGGTGGAGGACGCCGCCTCGTTCGGCCTGCACCCGGCCCTGCTGGAGGCCGCCCTCCGTGGGGCCACCCTGCTGCTGGGCGAGCCGGAGCGGATGCTCGCGTCCTGGTCCGGCCTGGCCCTGCACAGCGTGGGCACACACACCCTGCGGGTGCGCCTGACCGCGGCCGGCCCGGGATCGGTGCAGCTGATCGCCGTGGACGCCGCAGGTGCGCCCGTCATCACCGCGGAGTCGGTCGGCTTCCGGCCGCTCGACCTCACCCTGTTCACCGGCCGCACCTCGGCCGGCTCCGGTTCTCTCTTCCGCATCGACTGGGTCCCGGCCGACGCCGGCACCGGCCCGGCCGGGACACCCGCCACGGTGGCCCGGGCCGACGCGGACCTGCAGGGCATCGAAGGCTCGCCGGAGCTGGTGGTGGTCACCCTGCGCTCGGCCGCCCAGAGCGCCGACGCCGTGCGCGACATCTGCGAGCAGGCCCTGGCCCTGGTCCAGAACTGGCTCGGGCAGGAGCGTTTCACCGACTCGCGCCTGGTGGTGATCACCCGGAACGCAGTTGCTGTCCGGGACGAGGAACCGGTGGCCGATCCGGCCGCGGCCGCTGCCGTGGGCCTGCTGCGCAGTGCCCAGGCCGAGCACCCGGAACGCCTCGTCCTGATCGACACCACCGAAACCACCGACCCGGCCAAGGAACTGGCGGCCGTGCTGGCCACGGGCGAGCCGCAGGTGGCGCTCCGCGACGGACAGGTCCTGGTCCCTCGCCTGGCCCGGATCACGCCGAGCGGGACCGCGCCGACGACCGATCCGACGACCGCTTCGACGACCGCGCCGACGGCCGGCTGGGACCCGGACGGGACCGTGCTGATCACCGGCGCCACCGGCGGTCTCGGCGCCCAGCTGGCCCGCCACCTGGTGCACCGTCATGGCGTCCAGCACCTGCTGCTGGCCAGCCGCAGCGGCGCCCAGGCCGAAGGCGCCGAGGAACTGCTCGGCGAACTCACCGCCGAGGGCGCGCAGGTCACCCTGAGCGCCTGCGACCTGGCCGACCGGGACGCGGTCGCCGCGCTGCTCGGGGCCGTACCGGCCGAGCACCCGCTGACCGCCGTGATCCATGCCGCCGGGGTGCGTGACGACGGGGTGATCGACGGACTCACCCCGCAGCGGCTCACCACGGTGCTCGGGCCCAAGATCGACGCCGCCTGGCACCTGCACGAGCTGACCCGCGAACAGGACCTGGCCGCGTTCGTCCTCTATTCCTCGATGGCGGGCCTGCTCGGCGGGGCCGGACTGGCCGGGTACGCCGCGGCCAACGCCGGTCTGGACGCCCTGGCCCAGTACCGGCACACCCAGGGGCTGCCCGCGACCGCGCTGATCTGGGGCGCCTGGTCGAAGGAGAGCGGCATGTCCGCGCAGCTCTCGGACGCCCACCTGGACCGGCTCACCGCCACCGGTCTGCCCCTGCTGACCGGCGAACAGGGCCTGGAGCTGTTCGACGCCGCTCTCGGCACCGGCCTCGCCGTCGTGGCCCCGGCCCGGCTGGACCTGCGGGTGCTGCAGTCCCACGACGACCTGCCGCCGCTGGTGCAGGGGCTGGTGCGCACCCGGCGCCGCTCGTCCAAATCGCAGGCCCGGCGGGCCGATGCGGTGCTGCTGCGGCGGCTGGCCGGGATGCCCGAGGCCGATCGGGTGCGGCACCTGCTGCAGCTGGTCCGGGTGGAGGCCGCGGCCGTGCTCGGCCACGGTTCACCGACCGCGATCGACCCCCGCAGCGAGTTCCGTGACCTGGGCTTCGACTCGCTGACCGCCGTCGAACTGCGCAACCGGCTGGCCGGCGCGGCCGGCACCCGGCTGCCCGCCACCCTGGTCTTCGACTACCCGACCCCGCAGGAGCTGGCCACCTTCCTGCTCGCCGAGATCATCGGCACCCAGCCGGGGGCACTTGCCCCGGCCGTGGCCACCACCGCGCTCGACGACCCGATCGTCATCGTCGGGATGAGCGCCCGCTACCCCGGAGGCGTGTCCTCGCCCGAAGACCTGTGGCAGCTGGTTATGGCCGAACGCGACGCAATCGGCCCGCTGCCCACCGACCGGGGCTGGGACGCTCACGGCGAACTGTCCTACCAAGGCGGATTCCTCAGCGGTGCGGCCGATTTCGACGCCGCGTTCTTCGGGATCGCCCCGCGGGAGGCGATCGCCATGGACCCGCAGCAGCGTCTGCTGCTGGAGACCGCCTGGGAGGCGTTCGAGGCCGCCGGGATCACCCCGGACCAGTTGCGCGGCAGCCAGACCGGCGTCTTCGTCGGGGCTCCGGCCTCGGGTTACCAGCCGCCGGAGGACGCCCAGGGCTTCTTCGCCACCGGCCAGTCCGGCAGCGTCGCCTCCGGCCGGCTGTCCTACACGTTCGGCCTGGAAGGGCCGGCCGTGACCGTCGACACCGCCTGCTCCTCCTCGCTGGTGGCCATGCACCTGGCCGCTCAGGCGCTGCGCTCGGGTGAGTGCTCGCTGGCGCTGGCCGGTGGCGTCACGGTGATCACCACCCCGCGGGGCATCGTGGAATTCGGTGTTCAGGGCGGGCTCTCGGCAGATGGCCGGTGCAAGTCCTTCTCCGACGCCGCCGACGGCACGAGCTGGTCCGAGGGTGTCGGTCTGGTTCTGCTGGAACGGCTTTCGGACGCTCGTCGGCTCGGCCACCCGGTGCTGGCGCGGCTGCGCGGTTCAGCGGTGAACCAGGACGGCGCCTCCAACGGCCTGACCGCGCCCAACGGCCCGTCCCAGCAGCGGGTGATCCGGCAGGCTCTGGCCTCGGCCGGGCTGCTGCCGAGCCAGGTGGATGCGATCGAGGGCCACGGCACCGGCACCACGCTGGGTGACCCGATCGAGGCCCAGGCGCTGCTGGCGACCTACGGGCAGGACCGCGAACGGCCTTTGTGGCTGGGCTCGGTCAAGTCGAACATCGGGCACAGCCAGGCCGCCGCCGGGGTGGCCGGGGTGATCAAGATGGTGCAGGCCATGCGCCACGGGGTGCTGCCCCGTACGCTGCACCTGGACGCGCCCTCCAGCCACGTGGACTGGAGCGCCGGGGACGTCGAACTGCTCACCGAGACCCGGGAATGGCCGAGCAACGGTCACCTGCGCCGGGCCGGCGTGTCCTCGTTCGGGATCAGCGGCACCAACGCGCACGTGATCCTCGAAGAGGTCGCACCGGAGGCGGTACCGGACTCGCCGCAGCCTGAACTGGTTCTGCCGGTGACGGTCTCGGGTCGCTCGCCGCAGGCGTTGCGGGCCCAGGCCGAGCAGCTGGCCCGGTTCGTGGCCACCGGTCTGCCCGTCGGCGCCACCCTGACCGATCTGGCGGGCTCGACGCTGACCACCCGCGCCGCCTTCGAGTACCGGGCCGCGGTCCTGGCCGATGACCTGCAGTCGGCCGTCACCGGGCTCACCGCACTGGCCGAGGACCGTCCGGCCCCGGGCGTGCTGAGCGGTCGCGAGACCGATGGCCGGCTGGCCTTCGTCTTCTCCGGCCAGGGCGCTCAGCGCAGTGGCATGGGACGGGGCCTGCACGAACGGTTCCCGGCCTTCGCCCGGGCCTGGGACGAGGTCGCGGCTGCCCTGGGCCTGCCGCTGGACGACCTGGTCGCGGGTGACCTGAGCCGTACCGGTGACGCCCAGCCGGCCCTGTTCGCGTTGCAGGTGGCGCAGTTCCGGCTGCTGGAGTCGTGGGGCGTGCGCCCGGACGTCCTGGTCGGCCACTCGGTGGGGGAGATCGCGGCTGCGCACGTGGCCGGGGTTCTCTCGCTTGAGGACGCGTGTGCTCTGGTGGGTGCGCGGGCTCGGCTGATGCAAGCGTTGCCTTCGGGTGGGGTGATGGTGGCGGTCGCGGCGTCCGAGGACGAGGTGCTGCCGCACCTGGCCGGTCTTGAGGACGAGGTGTCGATCGCGGCGGTGAACGGGCCGGCCTCCGTGGTCCTGTCCGGCACCGAAGAGGCCGTGCTGCGCGTGGCCGGCGAGTTCGCCAAGACCCGCCGGCTGAACGTCTCGCACGCGTTCCACTCGCCGCTGATGGCCCCGATGCTCAGCGAGTTCGCGGGCGTGGTGCAAGGGCTGCGGTTCCGCCCGCCGGCCATCACGATCGCCTCCACCGTCGAGCCGGGCGCCGACCTGGCCTCGGCGTCGTACTGGGTGCGTCACGTGAGCGCGCCGGTCCGCTTCGCCGACGCCGTCCAGGCCGCCGAAGCAGGCAGCTTCCTGGAGCTCGGGCCGGAGGCCGTGGCCACCGCCATGGTGCTGGAAAGCCGCCCGCAGGCCGCCGCCAGTGCGCTGCTGCGCACCGACCGGGCCGAGCCGGACACCGTGCTGGAGGCCCTGACCCAGCTGCACACCGACGGGCTGGTCGTGGACTGGGCCGCCTACCTGCAGGGTCTCGGCACCCGCCGCCTGGATCTGCCCACCTACCGGTTCCAGCACCAGCGCTTCTGGCCGCGCGGGCACAGGACGACCGACGCCCGGGGCCTGGGCCTGGTGGCGGCCCGCCACCCGATGCTCGGCGCTGCCGTGCCGGTGGCCGGTTCCGACAGTGTCCTGCTGACCGGACGCCTCTCGCTGCGCACCCACGCGTGGCTGGCCGACCATGCCGTCGGCGGGAACGTCCTGTTCCCCGGCACCGGCTTCCTGGAACTGGCGGTCCGCGCCGGCGACCAGGTCGGCTGCGACCGGGTGGAGGAACTCACCCTGGCCGGGCCGCTGGTCCTGACCGACGCAGAGGCCGTGGCCGTGCAGGTCTCGGTCTCTGGGCCGGACCACGCCGGCCGCCGTGACCTGCAGATCCACACCCGCCCGGCCGAGGCCGAGGACGAGCCCTGGCGTCAGCACGCCACCGGTCTGCTCGCCACCGGCCGCGGCGGTGCTCGGCCCGGCCAGCCCTTCGAGGCTGTGCTCTGGCCCCCGGCCGGCGCGGAACCGCTGGCCGTGGACGACCTGTACGAGCAGCTCGCCGAGGGCGGGTTCGCCTACGGCCGGACCTTCCAGGGGCTGCAGGCGGCCTGGCAGCGGGACGGTGAGGTGTTCGCCGAGGTCAGCCTGCCCGAGTCGGCCACCGCCGACGCCGCGCACTTCGGCCTGCACCCGGCCCTGCTGGACGCCGCGTTCCACGTCCTGCCCTTCGCCGGTCTGGCCGACGGCGGACGCCTGCCCTTCTCCTGGTCCGACGTGTCCCTGCACGCCCAGGGCGCCACCGAACTGCGGGTCCGGGTGACCCGCACCGGGTCCGAGGCCGTATCCCTGGACGTCGCCGACCTTTCCGGCACGCCGGTGCTGTCGGTCGGCTCACTGGTCCTGCGACCGGTTCCCCAAGGCGCCGCCACCGCCCCGAACGCGGCACTGAGGGACGCGCTGTTCGCTCTGGACTGGACTCCCGCCGAACCGGCGCCCGCACAGCCCGGGCTGGCCGACGTCCATGATTCGGTGGACTGGACCGATCTCGGCGACTCGACCCCGCCCGTTGTCACCTACCGCATCGCCGCGCCCGACGACCTGCCCGACCCCATCGCCCGTACCCGGGCCATCACCGCACAGGTACTCGCGGTCGTGCAGAACTGGCTCTCCGACGACCGCTTCGCCGACTCGCGACTGGTGTTCCTGACCGAGGAATCGGCCGATCCCGCCGTGGCCGCGGCGGCCGGACTGGTCCGCAGCGCCCAGGCCGAGAACCCCGGCCGGTTCGTGCTGGTGGACCACGACGGGCAGATCACCGGACCGGCGCTGCAGGCCGCCCTGGCGGCCGCCGAACCGCAGGTCGCCGTGCGCCAAGACGTCGTACACCTGCCCCGCCTGAGTGCGGTGCCCGCTGCCGGGACCGGACCGCGGGAGTGGAATCCGGACGGGACGGTGCTGATCACCGGCGGTACCGGCGGACTGGGGGCCCTGCTGGCCCGGCACCTGGTGACGAACCGGAACGTACGCCACCTGGTCCTGGCCAGCCGACGCGGGATCGAGGCGCCGGGAGCGGCCGACCTGGCCCAGGAGCTGAGCGCTCTCGGTGCCCAGGTCACGGTGGCCGCCGGCGACGTCTCCGACCGGGCCTCGGTGCAGGAGCTGCTCGACGCGATCCCGGCGCAGAACCCCCTGTGCGCAGTGATTCACACCGCCGGCCTGCTGGACGACGGCGTGGTGGGGGCGCTGACCCCCGAGCGTCTGGACACCGTGCTGCGGCCCAAGGCCGAAGGCGCCTGGAACCTGCACGACCTAACCAGCGATCACGACCTGGAAGCCTTCGTCCTCTTCTCGTCGCTGGCCGGCGTGATCGGGGCGCCGGGTCAGGCCAACTACGCTGCCGCGAACGCCTTCCTCGACGCCCTCGCCGCTCAGCGCCGGGCCGAAGGAAAGGTCGCGCTGTCCCTGGCCTGGGGTGGGTGGGCCCAGGACGCCGGCATGACCGGCACGCTCGAGGAGAGCGACCTGCGCCGGATGAGCCGCGCCGGAATGCCCGCGCTGACCGCTGAACTGGGCCTGGCGCTGTTCGACGCAGCCACGGCCACCGACGACCGCTCGATGCTGATACCGGTCCGCCTGGACCGGGCCGCAGTGCGGGCCGCAGGCGAGATCCCGCCGTTGCTGCGCGGACTCGTCCGGCCTGCCCGCCGCCTGGTCAGCGGGGGCGAACAGACCGCGTCCGGTCTGTTGCAGCAACTGGCCCCGCTGGAGGCCGAGGCCCGCCGCGAGGTGCTGATCGACCTGGTCCGCACCGGTGTCTGCCTGGTGCTCGGGCACGCCACCACGGAAACCGTCGACCTGCGGCGCGAGTTCCGGGAGCTGGGCTTCGACTCGCTCACCGCCGTCGAACTGCGCAACCGGCTGGGCGAGATCACTGGCCTGCGGCTACCGGCCACCCTGGTGTTCGACTACCCGACCCCGGCCGTGCTGGCCGACCATCTGCTGGCCGAGATCCTCGGCGAGCACGGTGATCTGACCGCTTCGACCGATGCGGCGGCCGGTGCCACGGCTACCGACCCGATCGTCATCGTCGGGATGAGCTGCCGCTACCCGGGCGGCGTGACCTCGCCCGAGGGCCTGTGGAACCTGGTGGCGCAGGACGTGGACGCGATCTCCGGCTTCCCGGTGAACCGGGGCTGGCCGGAGCCCTCCGGCAGCGGGGCGGACGCGGCGCCCGGCTCGCCGAGGCTCATCCGCAGCGGTGGGTTCCTCCACCAGGCCGGAGATTTCGACGCCGGGTTCTTCGCCGTCTCACCGCGTGAGGCGCTGGCCATGGACCCGCAGCAGCGCCTGCTGCTGGAGACCTCGTGGGAGGCGTTCGAGGCGGCCGGGATCGACCCGGGGAGCCTTCGCGGCAGCCGCACCGGGGTGTTCGCCGGCGTGATGTACCACGACTACGGCATGGACGCGACGTTCCCGGACGACGTGCTGGGCTTCCTGGGCACCGGAACGGCCGGAAGTGTGATGACCGGCCGGGTTTCGTACACCTTCGGTCTGGAGGGCCCGGCGGTCACGGTGGACACCGCCTGCTCCTCGTCGTTGGTGGCTCTGCACCTGGCCGCCCAGGCCCTGCGTTCGGGTGAGTGCAACCTGGCTCTGGCCGGCGGTGTGACGGTGATGGCCACCCCCGGCCCGTTCGTGGACTTCACCGGGCAGGGCGGGAACGCGCCGGACGGGCGGTGCAAGTCGTACTCCGCCGCTGCCGACGGTGCGGGCTGGTCCGAGGGCGTGGGCATGCTGGTGCTGGAGCGGCTCTCGGACGCCCGGCGCAACGGTCACGAGATCCTGGCCGTGGTGAAGGGCTCGGCGGTCAACCAGGACGGCGCCTCCAACGGGCTCACCGCCCCGAATGGACCTTCCCAGCAACGGGTGATCCGCCAGGCCCTGGCCAACGCCGGAGTCAGCGCGGCCGACGTCGACGCGGTGGAAGGGCACGGCACCGGAACGGTTCTGGGTGATCCGATCGAGGCCCAGGCGGTGATGGCCACTTACGGGCAGGACCGGGAGCGCCCGATCTGGCTGGGCTCGATCAAGTCGAATATTGGGCACACCCAGGCGGCCGCCGGTGTGGCCGGGGTGATCAAGATGGTCCAGGCGATGCGGCACGGCGTGCTGCCCCGCACGCTGCATCTGGACGAGCCGTCGGCGCACGTGGACTGGTCGGCCGGAGCGGTGGAACTGCTGCGGGAGAGCGTCGACTGGCCGGCGGTGGAACGTCCGCACCGGGCCGGGGTCTCGTCGTTCGGGATCAGCGGAACCAACGCTCACGTGGTGCTGGAAGCCGCGCCCGAGGTCTCGGTTCCGGTTGTCCAGCGGGCGGAATCGCCGGCCATCGCTTGGACGGTCTCGGCCAAGAGCGGTTCCGCGCTGGCCGAACAGGCCGAGCGGCTGGCGGAGGTCGCCGGTGAGGTTGAGCCGGTGGATGTGGCGTTCTCTCTGGCTGCTTCACGAGCCGTTTTCGAGCATCGTGCGGTTGCGGTCGGTGCGGGTTCGGTGGAGCTTGTGGACGCTCTGGGCGGGCTTTCCGGCCGCAGTGTCCAGTTCGGTGGCCGGCCGTCCGGCTCCGGAACCGTTTCCGGCGTGGCGGATGTGGACGGCCGCACGGCCTTCGTGTTCCCGGGCCAGGGGGCGCAGTGGATCGGTATGGGTGCTCGTCTGCTGGATGAGTCGCCGGTCTTCGCGGCCCGGATGGCTGAGTGTGCGGCGGCGTTGGAGCCGTTCGTGGAGTGGTCTCTGCTCGATGTGGTGCGCAGCGGTGCTGATCTGGACCAGGTTGATGTGGTTCAGCCGGTCTCGTTCGCGGTGATGGTGTCGCTGGCGGCGGTGTGGCAGTCGGCGGGCGTTCGTCCCGATGCAGTGATCGGTCATTCGCAGGGTGAGATCGCGGCTGCGGTCGTGGCCGGAGCGCTGACCTTGCCGGACGGTGCTCGGGTGGTGGCGCTGCGCTCGCAGGCCATCGCTGGGTCGTTGGCCGGGCGCGGTGCGATGGCTTCGGTGGCGCTGCCGGTGGCTGAGGTTGTTGTTCCTGGCGGTGTTTCGGTCGCAGCGGTGAACGGGCCGCGGTCGGTGGTGCTGGCCGGCGACCCTCAGGCTGTTCAGGCGCTGGTCGACTCGTACGCAGAGCAGGGTGTGCGAGCCCGGATGATCGCAGTGGACTATGCCTCGCACTCGGCGCACGTGGACGCGCTGGAGGCCGAGCTGGCGGAGGCGCTGGCGGGGTTGGAGCCGCGGTCGGTGTCGGTGCCGATGCTGTCGACCCTGACGGGTGAGTGGCTCGAAGGCCCGGAGCTGGACGCGCAGTACTGGTTCGCGAATCTGCGGAACCCGGTTGGTTTCTTCGCAGCGGTGGAGCGGTTGCTGGGGGAGCGGTTCCGGGCGTTCGTGGAGGTCAGCTCGCACCCGGTGCTGACCGTGGGCGTGCAGGAGACGATCGACGAGGCAGACGTGGTGGCCGTCGCGGCCGGGACGTTGCGGCGGGACGAGGGCGACTGGCGGCGGGTGCTGACCAGCCTGGCCGAGGTCTGGGTGCGCGGGGTCGCCGTGGACTGGGCCGCGCTCTTCCCGGGCCGACGGGTGCCGCTGCCCACGTATGCCTTCCAGCACCAGACCTACTGGCCTGAGCCGGCCACCGACGCCCTGGGCGACGTTTCCGCCGCTGGGCTGGTCGCAGCCGACCACCCGATGCTCGGCGCCGTGGTGGAACTGGCCGACGGTCAGGGGCTTCTGTTCACAGGCCGGCTCTCCCTGGCGCGGCAGCCCTGGCTGGCCGATCACACCGTTCTGGGTGCTCGGGTGGTACCCGGCGCGGCCTTGCTGGAACTGGCCGTCCGGGCCGGCGACGAGGTCGGCTGCCGTCAGGTGGAAGAGCTGACCCTGCAGGCTCCGATGGTGCTGCCGGAGACCGCCGCGCTGCGCGTGCAGGTGACCGTCGGCGCGGCGGACGCACTGGGTAACCGCAGCATCAGCATCGACTCCCGGCCGGAGACGGCAGGCGACTGGGTGCGGCACGCCACCGGTGTCCTGGCCGAAGCTCCGACGGAAACAGACCAGTTCGACGCCACGACCTGGCCTCCGGCGGGAGCTGAGCCGGTCGACGTGTCCGGGCTGTACGCGAACTCCGAAGCGCTGGGCCTGGAGTACGGGCCGGCCTTCCAGGGCCTGCGCGCGGCCTGGCGAGGTGACGGCGAGGTCTACGCCGACGTGCGGCTGCCGGACGGGCTCAGCGACCAGGCCTCGGAGTTCGGCCTGCACCCGGCGCTGCTCGACGCCGCTCTGCACGCCGCTGCGCTCACCGGTTCAGTGGAGGCCGGTCCGGCCCGGCTGCCGTTCTCCTGGCAGGGCGTCACCCTGCATGCGGCTTCCGCCGACCTGCTGCGGGTGAGGCTGCGCACCGAGGGGCCGGACCGGATCACGCTGGCCCTGGCCGACGCGGCCGGAGTGCCGGTGGCCACGATCCGCTCGCTGGCCGTGCGCCCGGTGGCGGCCGAGGAGTTGACGAGGCCGGCCGACGTCACCGGACCGGCGCTGTTCGGGCTGCAGTGGAAGATGCTTCGCCTGCCCCAGCCGACGCCGGCCGCCGGTTCCTGGGCCGTCATCGGTGAGGGGGCGCTGGCCGACCACCTGAGGGAGTCCGGCCCGGGCCTGCCCGGACGGGACGCCGTCGCGGACGTCACCGTGCTGATCCTGGATGCCCACGCCCACCTTCCGGTGACCGAAGCAGTTCAGGCGACCACCGCGTCCGTGCTCGGAGCGGTTCAGGAGTGGATTGCCGCGCCACGGGACGCGGACGCGAAGCTGGTTGTGGTCAGCACCGGTGCGGTTCGGTCGATGGCGAGTGACCCGGCGCCGGACCTGGCTACCGCCTCGGCCTGGGGGCTGCTGCGCTCGGCCCAGAGCGAGGAGCCGGGCCGGATCGTGCTGCTCGACCTGGAAGCGGGCGGCCTGGAAACCGATGGCCTCGGTCTGGTGGGCCTCGTGACGGCCGTCCTGGCCAGCGAGGAACCGCAGGTTGCCGTGCGCTCCGGAGCTGCCCTGATCCCGGGCCTGTCCCGGCTGGTCACCGACCAGGCCGGTCACGACCTGCACCCGGCGGACTGGGACCCCGACGGCACGGTCCTGATCACCGGCGGCACCAGCGGTCTGGGCGCCCTCCTGGCCCAGCACCTGGTGACCGCGCACGGCGTTCGCCACCTGCTCCTGGCCAGCCGTCGCGGGCCGGACGCACCGGAGGCCGATGACCTGTTCGCGGATCTGCGTCGAAGCGGTGCCGAGGTACAGGTGGCCGCCTGCGACGTCTCGGACCGGGAAGCCGTGCAGGATCTCTTGGCCGGCATCGATCCCGCCCACCCGCTGACCGCGCTCATCCACACCGCGGGCGCGCTGGACGACGGCCTGCTCACCTCCCTCGACCCGCAGCGCCTGGCCACCACCCTGGCCCCGAAGGCCGACGCCGCCTGGCACCTGCACGAGCTGACCCGCGAGCTGGATCTGAAGGCGTTCGTGCTCTACTCGTCCTTCGCCGGACAGGCCGGGGCGCCGGGGCAGGGCAACTACGCGGCCGCCAACGCCTTCCTCGACGCGCTCGCCGAGCACCGCAACGCCGCCGGGCTGCCCGGTCGCTCCTTGACGTGGGCCGCTTGGGCCCAGCGCACGGCCCTGACCAGCACCGCGGACTTCGACCGCTTGGCCCGGACGGGTCTGCCGGCGCTCGAAACCGGTGCCGGACTGGCGCTGTTCGACGCCTCCTTCAGCGCCTCGGCCCCGGTGGTGGCGCCGCTGCACATCGACCTGAGCGCCCTGGGCTGGGCCGCGCAGATGCCCATCCTGCGGGGCCTGGTGCCCGGCCACAGGCCGGCCCGCCGCACCGCCTCCGGCGCCACGGCCTCCGGCCTGAGCGACACCCTCCTGGCCCTGCCCCCGGCCGAGCGCCTGCCCCGTCTGCTCGAACTGGTGCGGACCCAGGCCGCGGCCGTGCTCGGACACCCCGACACCGGGCAGGTCCGGGCCACCAGCACCTTCCAGGAACTGGGCTTCGAATCGCTCACCGCCGTGGAACTGCGCAATCGGCTGGGTGCCGAGACCGGGCTGCGCCTGCCCGCGACCATGATCTTCGACTACCCCACCCCGCAGGTGCTGGCCGGGCACCTGCTGGATGAACTGGCCGGCACCGCGCCCTCCACCGCGCGCGCCACCACGGTCGCGGCCCCGGTCGTGCGGGCCACCGACGACCCGATCGTGATCGTCGGCATGGCCTGCCGCTACCCCGGCGGCGTGGCCTCCCCGGACGACCTGTGGCGCCTGGTCGCCGACGGCACCGACGCGATCACCCCGTTCCCGGACGACCGCGGCTGGAACGTCGACGCGCTGTACCACCCGGACCCGGACCACCCGGGCACCTCCTACACCCGGCACGGCGGATTCCTGGCCGAGGCGGCCGACTTCGACCCGGCCTTCTTCGGGATGTCGCCGCGCGAGGCCACCGCCACCGACGCCCAGCAGCGTCTGCTGCTGGAGACCTCCTGGGAGGCGATGGAGGGCGCCGGGATGGACCCGACCACGCTGCAGGGCAGCCGCACCGGCGTGTTCACCGGCGTGATGTACAGCGACTACGCCTACCTGCTGGCTGGTCAGCCCGAGCTGGAAGGGCAGCAGGGAACCGGCAGTTCACCCGCCGTCGCCTCCGGCCGGATCTCCTACACCTTCGGCCTGGAAGGCCCGGCGGTCACCGTGGACACCGCCTGCTCCTCTTCACTGGTGGCGCTGCACCTGGGGGCGCAGGCCCTGCGCGCCGGGGAGTGCTCGCTCGCCCTGGCCGGTGGCGTCACGGTGATGTCGATGCCCAGTGTCTTCACCGGATTCTCGCGGCAGCGCGGGCTTTCGGCCGACGGTCGGTGCAAGTCCTACGCGGATGCGGCCGACGGTGCGGGCTGGTCCGAGGGCGTGGGCATGCTGGTGCTGGAAAGGCTTTCGGACGCTCGCCGCAACGGTCACGAGGTACTGGCAGTCGTCCGGGGTTCGGCGGTGAACCAGGACGGCGCGTCGAACGGGCTGACCGCTCCGAACGGGCCTTCGCAGCAGCGGGTGATCCGGGCGGCCCTGGAATCGGCCGGTCTGCAGCCGACCGACGTCGATGCGGTCGAAGGACACGGCACCGGGACGACTCTCGGGGACCCGATCGAGGCCCAGGCACTGTTGGCCACCTATGGACAGGACCGCGAACGGCCTTTGTGGCTGGGGTCGATCAAGTCGAACATCGGGCACGCCCAGGCCGCGGCGGGTGTGGCCGGGGTGATCAAGATGGTGCAGGCCATGCGCCACGGCGTGCTGCCCGCCACCCTGCACGTCGACGAGCCCTCCAGTCACGTCGACTGGTCGGCCGGCGCGGTGGAACTGCTGCGCGAACCGGTCGAGTGGACGGCCGGTTCACGGCCCCGCCGGGCGGGCGTCTCGTCGTTCGGCATCAGCGGGACCAACGCGCACGTGGTGCTGGAGCAGGCTCCCCCGTCGCCGGCCCCGCAGACATCCGACTGGACGCCCCCGGCCACGGCTTGGGTACTTTCGGGCAAGAATGCCGCTGCCCTGGCCGGTCAGGTCGAACGGCTCACGGACGCTGTCAGCGGGCTTGAGCCGGTCGATGTCGCCTTCTCGTTGGCGGCCTCGCGGGCGGTGTTCCAGCACCGTACGGTTGCGGTGGGTGCGGATTCGGCCGAGCTTGCGGACGCCTTGGGCGGGCTTTTCGCGCGAGGTGTCCAGTTGGCGGGGTCGGTTCAGGATTCTGGTGGCCGGCCTTCCGGTGCGGGAACCGTTTCCGGGGTGGCTGATGTGGACGGCCGCACGGCGTTGGTGTTCCCGGGCCAGGGGGCGCAGTGGGTCGGTATGGGGGCTCGTCTGCTGGATGAGTCGCCGGTGTTCGCTGAGCGGATGGCCGAGTGTGCGGCGGCGTTGGAGCCGTTCGTGGACTGGTCGCTGCTCGATGTGGTGCGCAGCGGCGGTGTCCTGGACCGGGTGGACGTGGTCCAGGCAGTCTCGTTCGCGGTCATGGTCTCGTTGGCCGCGGTGTGGGAATCGGCCGGTGTGAAGCCGGATGCGGTGGTGGGGCATTCGCAGGGTGAGATCGCGGCCGCTGTCGTGGCCGGGGCGCTTTCGCTGCAGGACGGTGCTCGGGTGGTGGCGTTGCGGTCGAAGGCCATTGCCGGGTCGCTGGCCGGTCGTGGCGCCATGGCGTCGGTGGCCTTGCCGGCGGCTGAGATCACCGTGTCGGAGGGCGTTTCGGTTGCGGCGGTGAACGGTCCGCGGTCCGTGGTGCTGGCGGGCGACCCTGCAGCCGTTCAGGCGCTGGTCGATTCGTACACCGAGCAAGGCGTGCGAGCGCGGATGATCGCAGTGGACTACGCCTCGCACTCACCGCACGTGGACGACGTCGAGGCCGAGTTGGCCGAGGTGCTGGCCGGGTTGGAACCGCGGCCGGTGTCGGTGCCGATGCTCTCGACGCTGACCGGTGAATGGCTGGTAGGCACAGAGCTTGACGCGGGGTACTGGTTTGCGAACCTGCGTAACCCGGTGAGGTTCCAGGACGCGGTGGAGCGTCTGCTGGGGGAGCGGTTCCGGGCGTTCGTGGAAGTCAGTTCTCACCCAGTGCTGACCGTGGGCGTGCAGGAGACGGTCGACGAGGCGGACGTGGTGGCCGTCGCCGCGGGCACATTGCGGCGGGACGAGGGGGACTGGCAGCGAGTTCTGACCAGTCTGGCCGAGGTCTGGGTGCGGGGCGTGGCGGTGGACTGGGCTGCGTTGTTCCCGGGCCGCCGGGTCGCCCTGCCCACTTATGCCTTCCAGCACCAGCGGTACTGGCCCAGCGGTGGCCGCTCCGGTGACGTGGGCGGTCTGGGGCAGGCGGCGATCGGGCACCCGCTGCTGGGTGCGGCCGTCGCGGTGGCCGGGGCCGACAGCACCCTGCTCACCGGCCGGCTCGCGGCGGCGAACCAGCCCTGGCTGAACACCTTCGCCACAACGACCAGCACCGGGGCCGGCGACATCCTGGTGCCGGCCTCGGTCCTGGTCGAAATGGCCGGCCTGGCCGGCGATCAGGTGGGCTGCGACCGGATCGAGCACCTCGACACCGGCGCAGCGATGGTGCTGGGCGCCCGGGAAACGCTCTCGGTGCAGGTCCGGGTGGAGGCACCGGACGCCGCTGGGCGCCGCCCGGTCGAGATCTACGCCCGGCCCAGTGTCGGTGAGGCCGTCTGGACCCGCTACGCCAGCGGTGTGCTTGCCGTGGCGGCCGGGTCTGCGGTGACCTTCTCGGCGCGGGAGTGGCCCCCGACCGGTGCGACTCCGGTGGACCTCGACGACCTGTACGAGGACCGCACCGCTGTCGTCCTTTCCGGCAATGCCGACCCGAGCCCGCTGCGGGCGGCCTGGCGCAGGGCCGACGAGGTGTTCGCCGAACTGCACCTGCCCGAGAGCGTCGGGTCCGGAACGTTCGGCCTGCACCCAGTGCTTCTTGACGCGGTGCTGCATGCCGCCGGTGTCTCGGGTGGCTCCACCGACCGCCCGGTGGCCTGGTCCGGGCTACGCCTCTACGCGACCGGGGCAATGTCGTTGCGGGTTCGGCTGGCCCCGGTCGGCGCCGATCGGCTGTCGGTGATGGCCGTCGACCAGGGTGATGAGCCGGTGCTCTCGGTCGAGGCGGTGACCATGCAGGCACTCGACCCGGCGGCCCTGCCCTCCGGCCCGGCCGCCCTCACCGGCGACGCGCTGTTCCAGGTGGCCTGGCGGAACGTGGAAGTTCCGG
The DNA here is from genome assembly GCF_030269265.1 of Kineosporia sp. NBRC 101677. Lineage (NCBI taxonomy): Bacteria > Bacillati > Actinomycetota > Actinomycetes > Kineosporiales > Kineosporiaceae > Kineosporia > Kineosporia sp. NBRC 101677. The sequence continues at coordinate 409,439 of NZ_BSTA01000003.1, read as the reverse complement.
CGGACCCGGCGGCCCAGCCTGAACTGGTCGAGATCGCTCATCTGTCGGAACTGGCCACCCTGCAGTCAGTCCCGCCGCTGGTGGTGCTGCCCGTCGTCCAGGCGGACACCGATGTGGTGCCGTCGGTGCACCGTCTGACCGCGGAGGTTCTGCATGCGCTGCAGACCTGGCTGGCTGATGAGAGGACGGGCGGCTCCCGCCTGGTCCTGCTCACCAGGGGAGCGGTGAGCGCCCTGGACGGCGAGCCGGTGCCCGACCTTGCGGCCGCCGCGGTCTGGGGTCTGGTGCGCAGCGCGCAGGCCGAGAACCCGGACCGGTTCGTCCTGCTCGACCTGGAATCCGGCCTGGAATCCGACCTGGAATCCGACCTGGAGTCCCCCCGGGCTGCTGACGGGCTGGGCGTGGCGCAGCGGCTGAGTGCGGCGGGCGTGACGGTGGCGCAGCTCCTGAGCGTGGCCGAACCGCAGGTGGCCGTCCGCGACGGGCAGGTGCTGGTGCCGCGTCTGACCCGGGCCACGGTCGGCCGACCGCCGGCCTGGAACTCCACCGGCACGGTCCTGGTGACCGGCGGTACCGGTGGCCTGGGCGCGCAGGTGGCCCGGCACCTGGTCACGACCCACGGCGTCCGGCACCTGGTGTTGGCCGGGCGCCGCGGTGAGAACGCCCCCGGCGCAACCTCGTTGCGTGACGAGCTGACGGCCGCCGGGGCCGAAGTCGTCTTGGCTGCCTGCGACGTCTCGGACCGGGCCCAGCTGGAGACGCTCCTGCAGCAGATCCCGGCCGAGCATCCGCTGACCGGCGTGGTGCACGCGGCCGGCGTGCTCGACGACGGAGTCCTGAACGCCCTGGACGCCGAACGGCTCGAGACCGTGCTGCGGCCCAAGGCCGACGCGGCCTGGCACCTGCACGACCTGACCCAGCACCTCGATCTCGACGCGTTCGTGCTCTTCTCCTCCGCTGCGGCCACGCTGGGCGGCGGCGGGCAGGCCAACTACGCCGCGGCCAACGCCTTCCTCGACGCGCTGGCCGCCCAGCGCCGAGCCGACGGCCGGGCTGCGGTGTCCCTGGCCTGGGGCTTCTGGGCGCAGGGCACAGGAATGACGGGCGAGTTGTCCGAGGCCGACGTGCGCCGGATGAGCCGTTCCGGGGTCAGCCCGATCCCGACCGAACTGGGCCTGGCCCTGTTCGACGCCACCACCACGGCCGAGCGCGCGGCCCTGATGCCGGCCCGGCTGGACCTGGCCGCCCTACGCCGCGCCGGTGAGATCCCACCGCTGCTGGGTGACCTGGTGCGTCGCGCCCGCCGCACGGCGGCGACGGGCCCGATGGGGGAGGCCGGTCTGGCCGACCGCCTCGCGGGCCTGGACCAGGCAGCCCGGCTGCGGGCGATGGGTGATCTGGTGCGCGAGCAGGCCGCCGCGGTTCTCGGGCACTCCTCGCCGTCGTCGATCGACCTGCGCAGTGAGTTCCGGGCCCTGGGCCTGGACTCGCTGACCGCGCTGGAACTGCGCAACCGGATCGGCGCGGCCACCGGCCTGCGCCTGCCGGCCGGGCTGGTGTTCGACCACCCGACGCCGGAGGCACTGGCCCGGCACCTGCTGGGCGAACTGCTCGGGCACGTCGGCGAGGTGGTCAGCGCCAGGACAGCCGTCAGGACCGGTGCGGTGGCCGACGACCCGATCGTCGTGGTGGGTATGTCCTGCCGCTTCCCCGGCGGGGTCAGCAGCCCCGAGGACCTGTGGCAGCTGCTGGAGAACGGTGTGGACGCGGTCACGCCCTTCCCGACCGACCGCGGCTGGTCGATCCCGGCCGACCGCTCTCCGCAGGGCGGCTTCCTCACCGGGGCCACCGAGTTCGACGCCGGCTTCTTCCGGATCTCCCCGCGCGAGGCCGTGGCCATGGACCCGCAGCAGCGCGTGCTCCTGGAGACCGCCTGGGAGGCCGTGGAGCGCTCCGGGGCCGACCCGCAGCGCCTACGCGGCAGCGACACCGGCGTGTTCATGGGCACCAACGGCCAGGACTACTCGGCGCTGCTGATGGACTCCGACGACGACGCCGTGCGCGGGCACGCCATCACCGGCCTGTCGGCCAGCGTGCTGTCCGGGCGGCTGTCGTACCTGATGGGTCTGGAGGGCCCGGCGGTCACCGTCGACACCGCCTGTTCCTCCTCGCTGGTCGCCATGCACCTGGCGGCCCAGGCCCTGACCTCCGGCGAGTGCTCGCTGGCCCTGGCCGGTGGCATCACCATCATGTCCACCCCGGCCTCCTTCGCCGGGTTCGACGCCCAGGGCGGTCTGGCCCCGGACGGGCGCTGCAAGGCCTTCGCCGACGGCGCCGACGGCACCGGCTGGTCCGAGGGGGCGGGCGTGCTCGTGCTGCAGCGGCTTTCGGACGCGGTGCGGGAGGGCCGGGAGATTCTGGCCGTGCTACGTGGATCGGCGGTGAACCAGGACGGAGCCTCCAACGGGCTGACCGCCCCCAACGGACCCTCGCAGCAGCGGGTGATCCGCCAGGCCCTGGCCAACGCCGGCTGGGAGGCCCAGGACGTGGACGCGGTCGAGGGGCACGGCACCGGGACCCGCCTCGGCGACCCGATCGAGGTGCAGGCCCTGCTGGACACCTATGGGCGGCAGCGGCCGCGGCCGCTGTGGCTGGGCTCGATCAAGTCCAACTTCGGCCACACCCAGGCCGCGGCGGGCATGGCCGGGGTGTTCAAGATGATCCTGGCCATGCGCCACGGGGTGCTGCCGCGCACCCTCCACGTGGACCGGCCCTCCGGCCACGTCGACTGGACGGCCGGTCCGGTGCGGCTGGTCACCGAGGCGGTGCCGTGGGAACGCGAGGGCCGTCCGCGGCGAGCCGGCGTCTCCTCGTTCGGGATCAGCGGCACCAACGCCCACGTCCTGCTGGAGGAAGGCCCGCAGACGGTCGAGGCAGCCGCGACGCAGACGGATTCGCCCCTTCCGGTGCTGGTGTCCGGGCGGTCGGAGGCCGCCCTCCAGGCCCAGGCCGCTCGTCTGGCCCAGCACCTGCGTCGGCACCCGGACCTGACCGTCGCCGACCTGGCCTGGTCGCAGCTGAGCACCCGCTCGGCCTTCGAGCACCGCGCGGCGGTCACCGCCGGGAGCACCGACGAGGTGCTGGCCGGCCTGGCCGCGATCTCCGAGGGCGCGGCGAGCCCGGCCGTGCTGACCGGGACCGACCGCGGTGGGCAGCGCCTGGCCCTCAGCTTCTCCGGTCAGGGCAGCCAGCGGGCGGGTATGGGCGTCGGGCTGGGGGAGCAGTACCCGGTGTTCGCCGAGGCCCTGGAAACCGTTGCCCGCGAGCTCGACCCGCTCACCGGCGTCCCTCTGCTGCAGTTGCTGGACGACGAGGCCGCGCTGCAGCGCACCTCGGGCAGCCAGCCGGCCCTGTTCGCCCTGCAGGTGGCTCAGTTCCGGCTGCTGGAGTCGTGGGGCGTGCGGGCCGACGTCCTGGTCGGGCACTCGGTCGGGGAGATCGCGGCCGCCCACGTGGCCGGGGTGCTCTCGCTGCCGGACGCCTGCCGGCTGGTGGCGGCCCGGGCGAGATTGATGGACGCTCTGCCGGACTCGGGCGCGATGGTGGCGGTTCAGGCCTCGGAAGCCGAAGTGCTGCCGCTGCTGGCCGGTCTCGAGAGTCAGGTGACGATCGCGGCCGTGAACGGCCCGACTTCAGTGGTGCTCTCGGGTGTCGAGGACGTGGTGCTGGAGCTGGCCGGTCACTTCGCCAAGACCCGCCGACTGAAGGTGTCGCACGCGTTCCACTCGCCGCTGATGGCGCCGATGCTGAGCGAGTTCGCCGCCGTGGTGGAGGATCTGGAGTTCCGGGCACCGGCGATCCCGATCGTTTCCACGGTGCAGTCGGGGGCCGATGTGGCCACCGCCGAGTACTGGGTGCGGCACGTCAGCTCGCCGGTGCGCTTCGCCGACGCGGTACGTGACTGCGGGGCTGCGATTTTCGTCGAGCTCGGCCCGGATGCGGTGACCAGCGCGATGATCTCCGAGGTGGTCAAGCCGGCGCCGGTCACCATCCCGATGCTGCGCGCCCGGCAGGACGACGGGGCCGAGACCGGCCGGGCCCTGGCCGCTCTGCTCGTGCACGGTGTCCCGGTCGACGAGACTGCCCTGCGGGGTGGGGCTCGCCGGATTTCCCTGCCCACCTACTCGTTCCAGCGAGAGCGCTACTGGCCGCAGACGTCCGTTGGTGGTCGCAAGCCGGCCGGGGCGGCAGCGGACGCGGACTTCTGGAACGCGATCGAGTCCGACGACCTGGGCTCCCTGGCCTCCACCCTGGGCGTGGACGACGAGGCGCTCGGGGCCGTACTCCCGGCCCTGACCGGCTGGCGGCGCAGCCGTGAGGAGGGTTCGCTGGCCAACTCGTGGCGTTACCGGGTCACCTGGAAGGCACTGGACCGGGCTCCGGCCGGAGGGGCCGCTCCGACCGGGCAGTGGCTGGTCCTGGCTCCGGAAGGCAGCGCCGGCAGCGAGTGGGTGCAGGGCGTGCGCCAGGCACTGGACACCCCGTCCGAGCTCCTGGCCGTGCCCGGCGCCGACCGGCACGAGGTGGCCGCGCGCATCCGCGCCTTGGGCGAGCGGCCCTGGGGCGGGGTGCTGTGGCTGACCGACGGCCTGGCCCTGGTTCCAGGGGAGTCCTTAGGAGCCGCCGTGTCACATTCGCCGCAGTCGATGCCGTCGGGTGTCGCCGCGGAGGTGTCGATGACGATGAGTGTGATCCAGGCCCTGGCCGATGCCGGGGTGACCGCCCGGATGTTCGGCGTCACCCGCGGCGCCGCCTCGATCGGGCGGATGGAGCCGGCGCCCGGCCCGGCGCCGGCCGGGGTGTGGGCGGTCGGCCGGGTCGCCGCGCTCGAACAGCCCCAGCGCTGGGGTGCTCTGGTCGACCTGCCCGGCACCCTGGACGACACCGTCGCCGCCCGCTTCCGGCAGGTCCTGGCCGGCTGGGGCGACGAGGACCAGCTGGCCGTGCGGGGGGCCGGGGTCTTCGGGCGCCGGCTGGTCCAGGCCCCGGCCTCGGGGCCGGTGGCCGAATGGGCACCGACCGGAACGGTTCTGATCACCGGCGGCACCGGCGGGCTCGGATCGCTGGTGGCCCGCAAGCTGGCCCGGCAGGGAGCGTCGCACCTGGTGCTCACCAGCCGCCGTGGCCTGGAGGCCCCCGGCGCCGAAGAACTGCAGGCCGAACTGACAGCGGCGGGGACCCGGGTGGACGTCGTCGCCTGTGACGTCACCGACCGGGATGCGCTGAGCGCGGTGCTGGAGCAGTTCCCGCCCTCGGCCGTCGTGCACACCGCCGGCGTGAACCGCTCCACCGCCCTCGCCGACCTGGATCCGGCCGAGGCGCAGGAGGTGGCCGCGGCCAAGGTCCTCGGGGCACTCAACCTCGATCACCTGCTGGGCGAGCGCGACCTGGACGCGTTCGTGATGTTCTCGTCCATCTCCGGGGTCTGGGGCAGCGGCGGGCAGGCGGCCTACGGGGCGGCCAACGCCGCTCTGGACGCCCTGGCCGAACAGCGCCGGGCCCGGGGGCTGACCGCGACCTCGGTGGCCTGGGGTGCCTGGGCCGGTGACGGTATGGCCGCGGACGGCGAGACCGAGCAGTACCTGGCCCGGCGCGGTGTGGTCACGATGGCCGCCGAGCCGGCGCTGCGGGCCCTGTGGTCGGCGATCGCCCGCCGCGAGGTGACGGTGACAGTGGCCGACATCGCCTGGGACCGGTTCGTGCCCGCCTTCACCGCCGGCCGGCCGAGCCCGCTGTTCACCGACCTTCCCCCGGTACGGGCGGTGCAGGACGGCCTGGCGCAGGAACGGCGCAGCCAGGAGTCGGCCGCGTCGGCCCTGCGGGAACGGCTGCTGGCCCGGCCCGCGGCCGAGCGCCCGGAGCTGCTGCTGCAACTGGTGCGCGAACAGGTGGCGGCCGTGCTGCGGCTGCCGCAGGACGAGCCGGTGGCGGCCGCCAAGGCGTTCAGCGACCTGGGCTTCGACTCGCTGACCGCGGTCGAGCTGCGCACCGGGCTCAGTGCGGCGACCGGGCTGGACCTGCCCGCGGGCCTGGTCTTCGACCACCCGACCCCACAGGCCCTGGCCGCCTTCCTGGCCCGCGAGCTGGCACCCGACGCCGCCGGTGACCCGGAGCACGGGGTGGAGGGGCTGCTGGCCGCCGTCGACCGGATGGCCGCCGAGGTCCGCACCCTGAACGGCGACCAGGCCGGCCGCGACCGGGTGGAGGAACGCCTGCGCTCGCTGCTGGCCGAGGTGACCGGGCACCGACCGGCCTCCGCGGTCCGGGAGCGGCTGGTGACCGCCTCCGACGACGAGCTGTTCAGCCTTCTCGATGACGACCTCGGTCATTCCTGACCGCTAAGGAGCCTCGCCGTGTCGATGAACGAAGAGAAGCTGCGCGACTACCTGCGGCGGGCTGTCGCCGACCTGCACGACACCCGCGAGCAGCTGCACACGCTCGAGGCCGCGGCCCGGGAACCGCTGGCGGTGATCGGGATGGGCTGCCGGTACCCGGGCGGGGTGGCCTCGCCGGAGGACCTGTGGCGGCTGCTGGCCGAGGACGGTGACGCGATCTCGCCATTGCCCGCCGACCGCGGCTGGGAGCTGCCGCCCGGCGACCCGCGGCGCGGCGGATTCCTCGAAGGCGCAGCAGATTTCGACGCGGCCTTCTTCGGTATCTCACCGCGGGAGGCGCTGGCCATGGATCCGCAGCAGCGGGTCCTGCTGGAGACGGCCTGGGAGGCGGTGGAGCGGGCCGGGCTGGATCCGGCCGGGCTGCACGGCACCCGCACCGGTGTGTTCATCGGCGCCAGCGGGCAGGACTACGGCCAGGTGCTCAGCCGGGCGCCGGGCGACTCGCAGGGGCACGCGGTGACCGGACTGGCCGGCAGCGTGGTCTCCGGGCGTCTGTCCTATCTGCTCGGCCTGGAGGGCCCGGCCGTCACGGTGGACACCGCCTGCTCCTCTTCGCTGGTCGCCCTGCACCTGGCCGCGCAGGCGCTGCGGCTGGGCGAGTGCACGCTGGCGGTGGCCGGTGGGGTCACGGTGATGTCCACCCCCGGCGGCTACATCGGTTTCGAGGGGCAGGGCGTGCTGGCCTCGGACGGCCGGTGCAAGGCCTTCTCCGAGGCGGCCGACGGGGTGGGCTGGTCCGAGGGCGCCGGGGTGCTGCTGCTGGAAAGACTTTCCGACGCCGAGCGCAACGGGCACCGGGTGCTCGCCGTGATCCGTGGTTCGGCGGTCAACCAGGACGGAGCCTCCAACGGCCTTTCCGCCCCCAACGGCCCGGCCCAGCAGCGGGTGATCCGGCAGGCCCTGGCCAACGCGGGCCTCACCACCGAGCAGGTGGACGCGGTGGAGGGACACGGCACCGGCACCGCCCTGGGCGACCCGATCGAGGCTCAGGCCCTGATCGACACCTTCGGCCGGGACCGGGCCCGCCCGCTCTGGCTGGGGTCGGTCAAGTCGAACATCGGCCACTCCTCGGCCGCCTCCGGCGTGGCCGGGGTGATCAAGATGGTCCTGGCCCTGCAGCACGGAAGGCTGCCCCGCACCCTGCACGCCGCCGAGCCCTCGTCCCGGGTCAACTGGCCGGCCGGACCGGTCCGGCTGCTGTCCGAACCGGTCGACTGGCCCCGGCAGGAGCAACCGCGCCGGGCCGGCGTGTCGTCCTTCGGGGTCAGCGGCACCAACGCCCACGTCCTGCTGGAGGAGGCGGCCGACGTCCCGGCCCGGGCGACCGCCCCCGAGTCCCCGGCCGCGCTGGCCTGGCCTCTGTCGGCCCGCACCGAACCTGCCCTGCAGGAACAGATCACCCGCCTGGCCGGGCACGTCACCGACCAGGGCCTGGACGCTCTGGACGTGGCCGCTTCCCTGGCGTCGACCCGAACGCTCTTCGCGCACCGGGCGGTGGCGGTCGGGCTGAAACGTGACGACCTCACCGGCGACCTCAGCGGCGCCGGGCTGATCCGCGCAGTGGCCGACGTCGAGGGCCGCACCGTATTCGTCTTCCCCGGCCAGGGCGCGCAGTGGACCGGCATGGGGGCACGGCTGCTGGAGGAGTCGCCGGTCTTCGCCCGGCGCCTGCAGGAGTGCGCGGCCGCGCTGGAACCGTACGTCGACTTCTCCGTGCTGGACGTCGTGCGGCAGATGCGTGACCTGGACCGGGTGGACGTGGTCCAGCCGGTCTCGTTCGCCGTCATGGTCTCTCTGGCCGCGGTCTGGGAGTCGGCCGGAGTACGCCCGGACGCGGTGATCGGGCACTCGCAGGGCGAGATCGCGGCCGCCTGCGTGGCGGGTGCCCTCAGCCTTCCGGATGCGGCCAAGGTGGTGGCCCTGCGCAGCCAGGCCATCGCGCAGCAGCTGTCCGGGCACGGCGCGATGGCCTCGATCCCATTGCCGGCGGAGCAGATCCAGCTGCCGGACGGGGTCGGGGTGGCCGCGCAGAACGGGCCGCGTTCGACTGTGCTGGCCGGCGACGCGATCGCCCTGCAGGCAGTGGTCGAGCAGCAGGTCGCGGCCGGGGTCCGGGCCCGGATGATCCCGGTCGACTACGCCTCGCACTCCGCTCAGGTCGAGCTGGTGCGCGATCAGGTGCTGGACGCCCTGGCCGGGCTCGGTCCGACGGCGCCCTCGGTACCGATGCTCTCCACGCTGACCGGTGAATGGGTGGGCGAGGCAGACCTGGACGCGGACTACTGGTTCCGCAACCTGCGCCACACGGTGAACTTCCACCAGGGCGTGGAACGACTGCTGAACGAGCGATACCGGGCTTTCGTCGAGGTCAGCGCCCATCCGGTGCTGACCGTGGGAGTCCAGGAGGCGGTGGACGACCGTCGGCTCAACGCGGTGGTGGCCGGCAGTCTGCGTCGTGAGGACGGCGGCTGGGACCGGGTGCTCACCTCACTGGCCGAGGTCTTCGTGCGCGGCGTGCGGGTGGACTGGGCCGGGCTGTTCGCCCAGGGCCGGCCGGTCGACCTGCCCACCTACCCCTTCCAGCGGGAGCGCTTCTGGCCCGACGGCGAAGGAGTTGCCGCCGGCGACGTGACGGCGGCCGGGCTGACCGGTGCCGGGCATCCGCTGCTGGGTGCCTCGCTGAGCCTGGCCGGCGGGGGCGGCCAGGTGCTGACCGGCCGGATCTCGCTGCGCTCACAGCCCTGGCTGGCCGGGCACACCCTCGGCGGGCAGGTCGTGCTGCCCACCGCCGCCCTGGTCGAGATGGCCGGGCGGGCCGGTGACCAGGTCGGCTGCTCCCGGATCGAGAACCTGACCCTGCTCAGCCCGGTGGTGGTCCCGCCCGAAGAGGGGATCACGGTGCAGGTGTGGGTCGGCGAGCCGGAAGGTTCGGAGAACACCCGCACGGTGAGCGTGCACTCCCGGGTCTGGGGGCCCGGCCACGACATGGACGACTGGACGCTGCACGCCGAGGGCCGGCTGTCCGACGCCGGGGAACCACCCGCGGCGCCTGAGGGGGCCTGGCCACCGCCGGGTGCCCAGCCGCTGGAGTCGGACGACTGGACCGATCGCTGGGCCGAGGACGGCTTGGAACTTGGCCAGGCCTACGTCGGTGTGAGCGCGCTCTGGCGTCGGGGCGAGGAACTGTTTGCTGAGATCTCGCTGCCCACGGGCGTCTCCTCAGCCAGCTCCTACGGCATGCATCCGGTGCTGCTGGACACGCTGGCCCGGGTCGGCGGCCTGCAGGTGGCCTCCGGTCTGGTCTGCGACTGGCACGGGGTGAGCCTGCACGCCGGGGGCGCCACCACCGTGCGGGCCCGGCTGAAGCGCACCGGTGAGGACCGGCTGTCGGTGTCGGCCGTGGACACCGGGGGTGCCGCGGTGCTCTCGGTGGACGCGGTGGTGCTGCGCCCGGTCCGACTTCCGGCTGTGGAGACCGCTGCCGATCCTGTCTACTCGGTGGTCTGGCAAGACGCGGCCGACAGCGCGGCCGTCTCCCCCTCCGCCCCACCGGTCGAGGTCAGCGACGCCGCCGAGCTGGCCGGTCTGGCCGAGGAGCAGCCGGTGCCGGCGCTGGTCGTGGCCCGGGTGGGAGCGGCCGCACGGTCGGACGTGGTGGCGGCAGTGCACCAGCAGACCGCCCAGGTGCTTGAACTGCTGCAGGCCTGGCTCGCTCAGGACCGCTTGGCCGGCTCCCGACTGGTGCTGGTGACCCGGGGTGCGGTCGCCGCCGACCCCGGAGCGGATGTGAGCGACCTGGCCGGGGCTGCGGTGTGGGGGCTGGTGCGCAGCGCCCAGTCCGAGAACCCCGACCGCTTCCTGCTCGTCGACCTCGACCCGAATCCCGACCCGAATCCCGACCCGAATCCCGAACCGGATCTCGGCCCGGACCTCGAGCCCGACGAGAAGCGGGCGGTGCCGTTGTCGGCCGTGCTGGCCTGCGCCGAACCGCAGATGGCAGTACGCAACGGCAAGGTGCGGGTACCGCGTCTGACCCGGGTCGAGCCGTCCACCCTGCAGCCGGCTTTCGGACCGGAGTCCCGGGTCCTGATCACCGGCGGCACCGGCGGCCTGGGCGCGCTGCTGGCCCGGCATCTGGTCACCCAGCACGGTGTGCGCCACCTGGTGCTGGTCAGCCGTCGCGGCCCGGAGGCCCCGCAAGCCACCGAGCTGATCGAAGAACTCACCGCACTGGGGGCCGAGGCCGAGGCCGTGGCCGCCGACGTGGCCGATCGTGCACAGGTCGAGCAGTTGCTGGCCGGCCGCACGGTCACCGGGATCGTGCACGCGGCCGGGATTCTCGACGACGGCGTGATCGGCTCGCAGACCCCCGAGCGGATGGCGAGGGTCATGCGTCCCAAGGTGGACGCCCTGTGGCACCTGCACGAACTGGCGACCGAGGTCTCCGAGTTCATCGTCTTCTCCGGCCTGGCCGGTGCCCTGGGAGCGCCCGGACAGGGCAACTACGCCGCAGCCAACTCCTTCCTCGATGCCTGGGCCCAGCACCGCCGGGCCACCGGCCGCCCCGGCCGCAGCCTGGTCTGGGGCGTGTGGGAACAGAACACCGGGATGACCGGCGGCCTCGGCGACATCGATGTCCGGCGGATCCAGGCATCCGGTCTGCCGCCGATGACCGACCGGCAGGGCCTGGCCCTGTTCGACCAGGTGCTCACCCTCACCGATCCGGTGGTGGCGGTGGCCCGCTGGGACCTGCCCGCCTTCCGCGCGCTCGGTGAGATCCCGCCCCTGATGCGAGGTCTGGTGCGCGGTGGCCGCCGGTCAGCGGCCGGCGGACCGGCCACCGGTGCCGATTCGGGCCTGCTGCGCAAGCTCATCGGGGCACCGCCCTCGCAGCAGCAGCACGTGGTACTCGAACTGGTGCGGGCCGAGGCGGCGCGCGCGCTCGGCCATCCCTCGGCCGAGCTGATCGACACCCGCAGCGAGTTCCGCGGTCTGGGCTTCGACTCCCTCACCGCCCTGGACTTCCGCAACCGGATGTCCACCGCCACCGGCCTCCGGCTGCCCGCCAGTCTGGTCTTCGACCACCCGACCCCCACCGTCCTGGCTGACTTCCTGCTCGGTGAACTGCTCGGCCGGCAGGAGGAAACGGTGGTCACCGGGGCCGCGGTCACCGGTGACCCGGTGGTCGTGATCGGGATGGCCTGCCGTTACCCCGGCGGCGCGGACAGCCCCGAGCAGCTGTGGCAACTGGTCTGCGACGAGGGCGACGCGATCACCACCGCGCCCCACGACCGGGGCTGGAAGATCCGCGCCGACCGCCCCATGCTCGGCGGATTCCTCGACGGGGTGGGCGACTTCGACGCCGGCTTCTTCCGGATCTCGCCGCGTGAGGCCCTGGCCATGGACCCGCAGCAGCGACTGCTGCTGGAGACCGCCTGGGAGACGATCGAGCGGGCCGGGATCGACGCCACCACCCTGCACGGCAGCCCCACCGGAGTTTTCGTCGGCGGCACCGGCACCGGCTACCAGATGCAGGCCGACGCCTCCGGTCACCTGCTCACCGGCATGACCACCAGCGTCCTGGCCGGCCGGCTGTCGTACACGCTGGGCCTGCAGGGGCCCGCCTTCACCGTCGACACCGCCTGCTCCTCCTCGCTGGTCGCCCTGCACGTGGCCGCGCAGGCGCTGCGCAACGGCGAGTGCTCGCTGGCCCTGGCCGCCGGGGTGACGGTGATGGCCACCCCGATCGGCTATTCGGAGTTCGAGTCGCTGGGTGGTCTGGCGGCCGATGGGCGGTGCAAGGCCTACTCCGACGCGGCCGACGGGATCGGCTGGTCCGAAGGCGTGGGTGTGGTTCTGTTGGAGAGGCTTTCGGACGCCCGCCGCAACGGACACGAGATCCTCGCGGTGGTGCGGGGGTCGGCTCTGAACCAGGACGGCGCCTCCAACGGCCTGAGCGCCCCCAACGGCCCGGCCCAGGAACGGGTGATCCGTCAGGCCCTGGCCAATGCGGGAGTGGCTGCGCACGAGGTGGACGTGGTCGAAGGGCACGGCACCGGAACGACTCTGGGTGATCCGATCGAGGCCCAGGCGCTGCTGGCCACTTACGGTCAGGACCGGGAACGGCCGTTGTGGCTGGGCTCGGTCAAGTCGAACGTCGGGCACGCCCAGGCCGCCTCCGGGATGGCCGGGATCATCAAGATGGTGCAGGCCCTGCGGCACCGTCGGCTGCCCCGCACCCTGCACGTGGACGCGCCCTCCACGCACGTGGACTGGGCTGCCGGAGCGATCGAGCTCCTGCGCGACCCGGTGGACTGGAACCCCTCGGATCATCCTCGTCGGGCGGGGGTCTCGTCGTTCGGGGTCAGCGGAACCAATGCCCATGTGGTGCTGGAAGAAGCGCCTGAGCAGCCGGAGCCGTCAGCGCTCCGGCCCGTTGCTCCGCCGGCGACGGCTTGGCCGGTCACGGCCAAGAGTGCTGCGGCGTTGGTCGGTCAGGTCGAACGGCTCACGGACGTGGTCGGCGGGCTTGAGCCGGTCGATGTCGCCTTCTCGCTGGCGGCCTCGCGGTCAGTGTTCGACCATCGCGCAGTCGCGATCGGTGCCGGTTCGGTAGAGCTTGTGGACGCTCTGGGCGGGCTTTCGGGTCGAGGTACCCAGTCGGATGGTGGCATCCAGTCGGCCCACTTCGTTTCCGGGGTGGCTGATGTGGACGGCCGCACGGCCTTTGTGTTCCCGGGTCAGGGTGCGCAGTGGGTCGGGATGGGTGCGCGTCTGCTGGATGAGTCGCCGATCTTCGCGGCCCGGATGGCTGAGTGTGCGGCGGCCCTGGCGCCGTTCGTGGACTGGGCACTGCTCGATGTGGTGCGCAGCGGTGCCGATCTGGAACGGGTTGATGTGGTCCAGCCGGTGTCGTTCGCAGTCATGGTGTCCTTGGCGTCGGTATGGCAGTCGGCCGGCGTGGAGCCGGAGGCTGTGATCGGGCATTCGCAGGGTGAGATCGCGGCCGCGGTCGTAGCCGGAGCCCTGAGCCTGCCGGACGGTGCTCGGGTGGTGGCGTTGCGCTCTCAGGCCATTGCCGCGACGCTGGCGGGCCGGGGGGCAATGGCTTCGGTGGCGCTGCCGGTGGCTGAGGTCGTTGTCCCTGGCGGTGTTTCGGTCGCGGCGGTGAACGGGCCGCGTTCGGTGGTGGTGGCCGGCGACCCTGAAGCCGTGCAGGCGCTGGTGGACTCCTGCACCGAGCAGGGGGTGCGGGCGCGGATGATCGCGGTGGACTATGCCTCGCACTCGGCCCACGTGGACGACGTCGAGGCCGAGCTGGCGCAGGTGCTGGCCGGGCTGGAACCACGGCCGGCCTCGGTGCCCATGCTGTCGACGCTGACCGGTGAATGGCTGGAAGGCACCGAACTCGACGCGGGGTACTGGTTCGCCAATCTGCGGAACCCGGTGGGGTTCCACACAGCGGTGGAGCGCCTGCTGGGGGAGCGGTTCCGGGCCTTCATCGAGGTCAGCTCGCACCCGGTGCTGACCGTCGGAGTGCAGGAAACGATCGACGAGCAGGACGCGGCCGCAGTGGTGACCGGCACCCTGCGCCGCGACGAGGACAGCTGGGCCAGGGTGCTGACCAGTCTGGCCGAGGTCTTCGTCCGTGGGGTGGCGGTGGACTGGGCCGCCCTGTCTCCCGGACGGCGGGTTGCGCTGCCCACCTATGCCTTCCAGCACCAGCGGTACTGGACCGGCGCCCAGGCGGCCGGTGATGCCAGTGGTCTCGGGCAGAGCGGGATCGGTCACCCGCTGCTGGGAGCTGCCGTCGGCCTCGCCGGTGGCGACGACGTGCTGCTGACCGGGCAGATCTCGGTGCAGGCCCAGCCCTGGCTGGCCGACCTGCAGCTGGCCGTACCGGAAGGGATGGGGGACGAGACGCCGCGCCGGATCCTGGTTCCCGCCGCGGTGCTGGTCGAGCTGGCCGGGCTGGCCGGTGACCAGGTCGACGGCGAGCGCATCGAGCGGCTGGAGACCCCACGGCCGCTGCTTCTGGGGCCCGAGGAGACGCTGACTCTGCAGGTGCGGGTGGGCGACGCCGACGACGCCGGACATCGGCCGGTCAGCGTCTACGCCCGTCCGGCCGGGGACGGTGTTCTCGACCAGGCGCCGTGGGTGGCCTACGCCACCGGCCTCCTGGGCAGCCACAGCGCAGCTGAGCCGGCCTTCGACGGGTCGGAATGGCCACCTGCGGGCGCGGTTCCGGTCGGCGTGGACGAGGTGTACGAGCAGTGGGAGGCCGACGGGCTGGGTATCGGTCCGTCCTATCGAGGGCTGCAGGCGGTCTGGCAGCGCGGCAGCGAGGTCTTCGCCGAACTGGCCCTGCCCGACCCGGCCGGCGAGCCGGGCACGTTCGGGATGCACCCGGCCCTGCTCGAGGCCGCGCTTCAGGCGAGCGTGCTCCTGGACTCCGGGACCGATGCCGGTCCGGCCGAGGCGACGGTGGCCGAGTGGGGCGGGATCCGGCTGCACGCCACCGGCGCCACCCGGATGCGGATCCGGCTGAGGGCCGACGGGCCCGGCCGGTTCTCGCTGGCCACCGCCGACGGGACCGGCGCGCCGGTGATCACCGTCGACAGCATCGAACTGCGGGTCCCCGAGAACTCCACGTCCACTTCTTGCACTGGGTGGCTGAGGCCGGAGTCCTGGCTGCGGGAGACCTGGACCCCCGCTCTGCCCCTGGCCTCGGTGGCGGGGGTGGCCGACCCGCAGCTTCCGGACCTGGCGTTCCTGCGCCTGGGCGACGAACTGCCCGAGGAACCGGTCCCACCGCTGGTGGTCGTGCAGATCAGCCGGCCACCCACCGACCCGGACGTTGCCCGTTCGGTGACCGAGGACGTCCATGCTCTGACGGCTCGGGTGCTGGAACTCCTGCAGACCTGGCTGACCGAGGCGCGCTTCAGTGACTCACGGCTCATTCTGTGCAGCCAAGAGGCGGTCTCGGCCATCACCGCCGAGCCGGTGACCGACCTGGCTGCGGCCGCGGTCTGGGGCCTGGTCCGCAGTGCCCAGTCCGAGAATCCCGACCGGTTCCTGCTCGTCGACAGCGACGTGATCGAAGGGCTGCCGGTGGCGGCGCTGATCGCCTGTGCCGAACCGCAGATGGCGGTCCGCAGCGGCGTGGTCCTGGTGCCCCGACTGGGCCCGGCCCACGCCGGAGAGGAACCGGCGGCCGAGTTCGGCGAAGAGTCCAGTGTCCTGATCACCGGCGGCACCGGAGGTCTGGGAGCTGCCCTGGCCCGGCACCTGGTCCGCCGCCACGGCGTCCGCCGGCTGCTCCTGGTCAGCCGGCGCGGCCCGCAGGCCCCCGGTGCGCCTGAGCTGCAGCAGGAACTCACCGAACTCGGCGCGACCGTCTCGGTGCAGGCCGCCGACCTGGCCGAGCGCGAGCAGGCCGCGGCGGTGTTGTCGGCCCATCCGGTGAACGCCGTGGTGCACGCGGCGGGCGTCCTCGACGACGGGTTGATCCAGAGCCTCACCCCGCAACGCCTGCGCACGGTCCTGCGGCCCAAGGTGGACGCGCTGGTCAACCTCGAGGAACTGGCCCCCGACCGCACCGCGTTCGTCGTCTTCTCCGGCCTGGCCGGGGCCCTCGGTTCCCCCGGCCAGGGCAACTACGCCGCGGCCAACTCGTTCCTGGACGGCTGGGCCCGGCAGCGCCGGGCGGCCGGCCGGCCTGGCCTGTCCCTGGCCTGGGGTCTGTGGGAACAGGCGACCGGGATGACCGGGGCGATGAGCGAGAACGACGTCCAGCGCTCCCGGGCGGCCGGGCTGCCGCCGATGTCCACCGAAGAAGGACTGGCCCTGTTCGACGGCGCCTGCCGCACCGGCGACGCCGTGGTCGCGGTGGCCCGCTGGGACCTGAGGGCGGTCCGGGCCCGAGGCGAGGTGCCCCCGCTGCTGCGGGCTCTGGTGCGCTCCGGCCGTCGCACCGCGGTCGCCGCCACTGGTGACGCCGGTTCGGCCCTGGTCCGACGGATCCGCTCGGCCTCACCGGCCGAGGCCCTGACCCTGGTGCAGGACCTGGTCCGCAGCCAGGCGGCCCGGGCGCTCGGGCTCTCCCCGGGCGAGCAGCTCGACCTGCACACCCAGTTCCGGGACATCGGCTTCGACTCGCTGACCGGCCTGGACTTCCGCAACCGGGCCGGGGCGGCCCTGGGCCTGCGGCTGCCCGCGGGCCTGGTCTTCGACTACCCCACTCCCCGCGTGCTGGCCGACTTCCTGCTCGGCCAGATCCTCGGTCAGGCGCAGTCGGAGACGGTCGTGGCCGCCCCGCCGTCCACCGACCCGATCGTCATCGTCGGGATGGCCTGCCGGTTCCCCGGCGGTGCGGACAGCCCGGACAACCTCTGGCGCCTGGTCCAGGAGGGGGTCGACGCGATCGGGCCGGCGCCGGACGACCGCGGCTGGCCGGTGTCGCCGAACCCGCTGCGAGGCGGTTTCGTGCCCAGCGTCACCGACTTCGATGCCGCCTTCTTCCGGATCTCGCCGCGTGAGGCGCTGGCGATGGACCCGCAGCAACGGCTTCTGCTCGAAACTGCCTGGGAGGCAGCCGAACACGCAGGGATAGACCCGTCCCGCCTGCGCGGCAGCGACACCGGCGTCTTCGTCGGCGGCACCGCCATCGGCTACGAGGTGGACGTCGAGTCGTCCGGGCACATGATCACCGGGCAGACCACCAGCGTGCTGTCGGGGCGGCTGTCGTACGGGCTGGGCCTGCAGGGGCCGGCGGTGACGGTGGACACGGCCTGTTCCTCGTCCCTGGTCTCGATGCACCTGGCCGCCCAGGCCCTGCGCGCCGGCGAGTGCTCGCTGGCCCTGGCCGGTGGCGTGACGGTGATGGCCACACCGGCCGGCTTCCTGGAGTTCGGGGCGCTGGGCGGGCTGGCCGGTGACGGCCGTTGCAAGGCCTACTCCGACGCGGCCGACGGAGCCGGCTGGGGTGAGGGTGCCGGGCTGGTCGTGCTGGAAAGACTGTCCGACGCACGCCGCCGCGGGCACACAGTGCTGGCCGTGGTCCGCGGCTCGGCCGTCAACCAGGACGGAGCCTCCAACGGCCTGACCGCGCCCAACGGCCCGGCCCAGCAGCGGGTGATCCGGCAGGCCCTGGCCAACGCCGGGCTGCGGGCGGCCGAGGTGGACGCGGTCGAGGGCCACGGCACCGGCACCCGCCTGGGCGACCCGATCGAGGCCGACGCCCTGCTGGGCACCTACGGTCAGGACCGCACCCGGCCGCTCTGGCTCGGTTCGGTCAAGTCGAACATCGGCCACACCCAGGCCGCCGCGGGTGTGGCCGGGGTGATCAAGATGGTGCAGGCCATCCGGCACGGCGAGCTGCCCGCCACGCTGCACGCCGACCAGCCCTCGCCGCACGTGGACTGGGCCTCCGGCCAGGTCCGGGTGCTGAGCCGGCCGATGGAGTGGCCGGCCACCGGAGCCCCACGCCGGGCCGGTGTGTCCGCCTTCGGCATCAGCGGCACCAACGTCCACCTGATCCTGGAGCAGGCCCCGGACGCCTCATCCATCGAGGCCGAGGCCCCGGCGGGTGACGAGCCCAGCGGCGTACTTCCGGTGCTGGTCTCCGGCCGCAGCCTCGCCGCCCTGCGGGCCCAGGCCACGCGGCTGGCCCAGGTGCGCTCGGCCCGGCCGGCCGACGTGGCCTACTCGGCCGCCACCACCCGGGCCGATCTGGAGCACCGGGCCGTCGTCCTGGCCGAGAACGTCGAAGACCTGAACGAGGGGCTGGCCGCGCTGTCGACGGGCCGGCCCGACCCGGCCGTGGTGACCGGGCAGAGCAGCGGCCCCGAGGCCCTTGCCGTGCTCTTCTCCGGCCAGGGCGGCCAGCGTGCGGGCATGGGACGGGCGCTCCACACCCGCTTCCCGGCCTTCGCCCAGGCCTGGGACGAGGCCGTACAGGCGCTGGAGCAGCACCTGAGCCACCCGGTCGAACTGGACGGCGACCTGAGCCGCACCGGGCAGGCCCAGCCCGCCCTGTTCGCCCTGCAGGTGGCCCAGTACCGGCTGATCGAGTCGTGGGGCCTGGCGCCGGAGGTGCTGGTCGGGCACTCGGTGGGGGAGATCGCCGCCGCCCACGTCGCCGGGGTGCTCTCGCTGGCGGATGCGGCCCAGCTGGTGGCCGTGCGCGCGGAGCTGATGGATGCCCTCCCCGGTGGCGGGATCATGGTGGCCGTCCCGGTCGGCGAGGACGAGGTCTCGCTGGAAGGGCTCGAGGACCGGGTGGCGCTCGCCGCGGTCAACGGCCCGCGCTCGGTGGTGCTCTCGGGTGAGCGGGACGCCGTCGAAGAGGTGGCGGCCCGCTTCGCCAAGAGCCGCCGGCTCGCGGTGTCGCACGCGTTCCACTCACCACTGATGGAGCCGATGCTCGAGGAGTTCGCGGCAGTGGTGCGGCGGTTGACCTTCGCCGCGCCGCAGATACCGATCGTCTCCACGGTGACCGGTTCGGCCGAGGCAGACCTGACCGATCCCGGCTACTGGGTCGAGCACGCCCGCCGCCCGGTGCGTTTCGCGGATGCGGTGTCGGTGCTGCAACAGCGGCGGATCGGCGGTTACCTGGAACTGGGGCCGGACGGCACCACCGCGGCCCTGGTGAAGGATGTCGTCGACGCAGCCGTGGTGCCGCTGCTGCGTCGGGACCGGTCCGAGGAACACACCGCGCTGCAGGCCCTGGCCGGGCTGCACGTGCGGGGCGTCCCGGTCGACTGGGCCGCCGTGCTGCAGCCCCTCGGCGGGCGGCGGATCGACCTGCCCACCTACGCCTTCCAACGAGAACGGTTCTGGCCCAGCGGCGCTCAGTCCGGTGCCGGTTCTCCGGGCCTGCCCGGCGCGGTCGCCGTGCGGCACCCGCTGCTTTCGGCCGGTGTCCGTCTGGCCGACCCGGCCGGGTGGCTCTTCAGCACCACGATCTCGCCCCGCTCCCACCCCTGGCTGCAGGAGCACACGGTCGACGGCGTGGCGGTGCTGCCGAGCGGGGCACTGATCGAGATGCTCGGTCGGGCCGGGGACGAGGTGGGCTGCCCGGTGGTGCGGGAGCTGGACGTGCTCAGCCCGCCGGTGCTGCCCGACCGCGGGCAGCTCGCCGTGCAGATCCGGCTGGACGATCCGGAATCACCGGACGAGCTGGAGATCCGCCGGCTCCGGGTGCACACCCGGGTCGAGGACGGCAGTGGCGACGCTCAAGGGTGGACGCTGCACGCCACTGGAATGGTCGGCGCCGGGAGCGAGGGTGAACCGGTTGTGCCGTCGGCCTGGCCCCCGCCCGGAGCCTCGGCCCTGGACCGCCCGGCCGTCCCGTCCACGGTGACCGTGAACGGCCTGTGGCGCGTGGGCGAGGACCTGGCTGTGGAGCTGGCGCTGGCCGAGCCGGGTCGGGTCACCGGATTCGGCCTGCATCCGGCGCTGCTGGAGACCGCCGGGACCTTGGTGGGCACAGGCCTGCCCTCGGTCTGGAAGGACGTGCAACTGCACGCGACCGGTGCCACTGCGCTGCGCATGCTGCTGCGCCGCAGGCCCGATCAGACGGCCTCGCTGGTGGCGACGGACCCGGCCGGCGCCGTGGTGGTCTCGGCCGGTGAGGTGCGGTTGCGGCCGGTCGGCCGGGAGGACCTGGTGCTCGGGAACGACCCGGACGAACGGGAGATCCGCGACTCCCAGTTCCGGGTGAGCTGGGAACACCTGACCGACCTGGCTGACCTGGTCGACGGCGTCTCGGACCCTGTCCTGGAGGTGACCGACGTAAGCCAGATCCCGGCCGAGACCGTGCCCGAGGTGATCGCCTTCCGGATCGCCCCGGCCGACCTTGCCGACGCGCCGGCCGCGGTCCGCACGAGCACCGCCTCGGCCCTGGCCGTCCTGCAGGCGTGGCTCGGCGACGACCGGCTGTCCCGGACCAGGCTGGTCCTGATCACCCAGGGCGCCGTCGTCACCCAGGACGAAAACGTCGCCGATCTGGCCGCCGCAGCCGTCTGGGGTCTGGGCCGCAGCGCCCAGACCGAGAACCCGGGCCGGCTCCTCCTGCTCGACGCCGACGGCTCGGACATTCCCTGGGCTCAGGTGCTCGGCAGCGGCGAACCTCAGCTCGCACTGCGGGGCCAGAACCTCTACGCCCCCCGGTTGACCCGGGTACCTCCGGCCTCGGCCCCGAACTCCTGGAGCCCGAACGGCACGGTGCTGATCACCGGAGGCACCGGCGGACTGGGCGCGTTGGTGGCCCGCCACCTGGTCGCCGAGCACGGCGTGCGCCACCTGGTCCTGACCAGCCGGCGCGGGCCGCAGGCCCCGGGCGCCGAGGAACTCGGTGACGAACTGCGGGCTCACGGCGCTCACGTGCAGATCGAGGCCTGCGACATGGCCGACCGGGAGGCCGTGGCCGGCCTGCTCGCCGCGGTCCCGGCCGAGCACCGGCTGACCGGGGTGATCCACACCGCCGGGGTGCTGGCCGACGGTGTGATCGGCTCCCTCGACCCCGAACGCCTGGACACGGTCTTCCGGGCCAAGGTGGACGCGGCCTGGAACCTGCACGAACTGACCCGCGAGCACGACCTGGCCGAGTTCGTCCTGTTCTCCTCCACGGCCGGCACGATCGGCAGCGCCGGGCAGGGGAACTACGCCGCCGGCAACGCCTTTTTGGATGCCCTGGCCCGGCACCGCGACCAGGCCGGGCTTCCGGCCCGGTCGCTGGCCTGGGGGCCATGGGAGCGCTCGGCCGGGATGACCAGCTCATTGGGGGACGTCGACAGTCGCCGGATCTCGCGTGGAGGGGTCCCGCCGATGTCGGGTGAGCAAGGGCTGCGCCTGTTCGACGCCGCGCTACGGGTGCCGGAGCCGGTGCTCGCCCTCACCCGGCTCGACCTGGCGTTGCTTGGCTCGGTGGGCGACATCCCACTGTTGCGCGGTCTGACCGCGGGCACCCGGCGGTCGGCGGCCTCCGCCCCGGCGGCCGAGAGCCTGGCCGCCGACCTGGCCCGGCACACTCCTGAAGAACAGCTGGAGCTGGTCACCGACCTGGTGGCCGGGCAGGTGGCCTGGGTGCTTGGGCACAGCGGCGCCGATCTGGTCGAGGCCGAGCACCGCTTCTCCGACATCGGATTCGACTCGCTGACCGCGGTCGAGCTGCGCAACGCCCTCAGCGCCCGCACCGGGCTGAGGCTGCCTTCGTCGCTGATCTTCGACCACCCCACGGTGGGCCGGCTGGCCACCCACCTGCTGGCCGAGATGGCCCCGGACACCGCCCCGGCGGCCCGCCCGGTGCTGGCCGAGCTGGACGCCCTCGAACAGAGCCTGCGACAGGCCCCGCCGGACCTGGTGACCCGCACCGGCCTGGCCGTCCGCCTGCGTCGGCTGCTCGGTGAGCTGACCCCGGCGGCGAGCTCGGCCGAGGGCACGGGGCCGGGCGGCAGCGCCCGTGAGCGGCTCGACCAGGCGAGCGCCGACGACGTGCTCGCGTTCATCGACAACGAGCTGGGCCGTCGGCCCGGGCAGTGAACGCCGAACGCCGAACGCCGAACGTGAACGCCGAACCCGTATCCCTGCGAAAGCGAGTGTCGCGATGACGGACGACCAGAAGATCGTCGACTACCTGAAGTGGGTCACGGCGGACCTGCACGAGACCCGCCGGCGCCTGGAGGAGGCCGAGTCCGGCCGGCACGAGCCGATCGCGGTGGTCTCGATGGCCTGCCGCTTCCCGGGCGGGGTCGGTTCGCCCGAACAGCTGTGGCAGCTGCTGTCCGAGGGCCGCGACGCGATGTCGCCCTGCCCGCCGGACCGCGGCTGGCCGCTGACCCACATGGACCACCTCGCCGGTGGATTCCTCGACGCAGCCGGAGATTTCGACGCCGGTTTCTTCGGGGTCTCACCGAACGACGCGCTGGCCATGGACCCGCAGCAGCGGCACCTGCTGGAGGTGACCTGGGAGGCGGTGGAGCGGGCCGGGATCGATCCGCTCTCCCTGCGGGGCACTCGCACCGGCGTGTTCGTCGGGACCAACGGGCAGGACTTCACCCACGTGGTCGCCGGGGCCGGCCCGCAGGTGCAGCAGCACGCCATGACCGGTCTGCCGGCCAGCGTCCTGTCCGGACGGATCTCCTACACCTTCGGTCTGGAGGGCCCGGCCGTCACCCTGGACACGGCCTGTTCGTCGGGGCTGGTGGCGATGCACTGGGCCGCGCAGGCGCTGCGGGCCGGGGAGTGCACCAGCGCTCTGGTCGGCGGGGTGACCGTGATGACCACTCCGGGCGCGTTCGCCGGCTTCAGTGAAGGCCTGGCGGTGGACGGCCGGTGCAAGTCCTACGCCGACGGTGCGGACGGCACCGGCTGGTCCGAGGGCGTGGCCGTGCTTCTGCTGGAACGGCTTTCGGACGCCCGGCGGCTGGGGCACGACGTCCTGGCCGTGCTGCGCGGCTCGGCCGTCAACCAGGACGGTGCCTCCAACGGCCTGACCGTGCCCAACGGCCCGGCCCAGGAGCGGGTGATCCGCCAGGCCCTGGCCGCCGCCGGGCTCTCCCCGGGCGACGTCGACGCGGTCGAGGGGCACGGCACCGGCACCACGCTGGGCGACCCGATCGAGGCCCAGGCCCTGCTGGCCACCTACGGCCAGGACCGCGAGAACCCGCTCTGGCTGGGCTCGGTGAAGTCGAACCTCGGCCACACCCAGGCGGTCGCCGGCCTGGCCGGGGTGCTGAAGATGATCCTGGCGCTGCAGAACGCGCGGCTGCCGCGCACCCTGCACGTCGACCGGCCCTCGCAGCACGTGGACTGGTCGTCCGGTGCGGTCCGTCTCCTCACCGAGGCCGTCGACTGGCCGCAGCCGGAACGCCCACGCCGGGCCGGGGTCTCGGCCTTCGGGATCAGTGGGACCAATGCGCACGTGATCCTGGAACAGGCCCCGCCCACCGACTCGCCCCGGCCCGAGAGCACTTCCGGCCCGCAGCCGACAGCGCTGCTGGTGTCGGCCCGCTCGGCTTCCGGGCTCCGGGGGCAGGCTGCCCGCCTGGCCGACTTCCTGGGGGACCCCGCCCAGGACGGGATCGACCTGACCGATGTGGCCCACTCCCTGGCTCATACCCGATCGACCTTCGATCACCGCGCCGTGGTTCTGGCCTCCAGCCCGGCCGACGCCGCCTCGGCCCTGCACGCGCTGGCCGAGGAACGCCTGGACGCCGCCGTGGTGCAGGGCCGCCGCAGCGCCCGCACCCGCTCGGTGATGCTCTTCTCCGGGCAGGGCGGGCAGCGAAGCGGCATGGGACAAGCTCTGTATCAACGCTTCCCGCAGTTCGCCGAAGCCTGGGACGAGGTCGCAGCGGCGCTCGACCCGCTGCTGGGCCGGTCGCTGACCCAGGACGTGCGGTCCGGGCAGCCCGGGCAACTCGCGGGCACCGGGCTGGCCCAGCCGGCTCTGTTCGCCCTGCACGTCGCCTCCTACCGCCTGGCCCGCTCCTGGGGCCTGCGCCCGGCGGTGCTGGTCGGGCACTCGGTCGGGGAGATCGCGGCCGCCCACGTGGCCGGTGTGCTCAGCCTGCCCGACGCGGCCCGGCTGGTGGCTGCCCGCGCCCGGCTGATGCAGGCTCTGCCGGAGGGCGGGGCGATGGTGGCCGTCCAGGCGCCCGAGAACGCGATCGATCTGACCGGTTTCGAGGGCCAGGTGTCCGTCGCAGCCGTCAACGGGCCTACGTCGGTCGTGCTCTCCGGTGCCGAGGACGCGGTGCTGGCCGTCGCCGGCCGCTTCGACCGAACCCGCCGGCTCAACGTCTCGCACGCCTTCCACTCACCGCTCATGCAACCAATGATGGACGAGTTCACCACCTTGGTGGCGGATCTGGACTTCCAGGAGGCGTCGATCCCGATCGTCTCCACGGTCACCGGGGACGATTCCGCCGACCTGACCGATCCGGGCCACTGGGTCACCCAGGTGACCGCACCCGTCCGTTTCGATGCTGCTCTGAGAGTGGCCGACCGGATCGCCGTCGGCGCCGCGCACCTGACCCTGGGCCCCGACGGCGCTCTGGCCGCGATGGCGGCAGAAGTGCTGACCGACAACGGATCCAGCGCCACCGTGCACCCGCTGCTGCGTGCCGACCACGACGAGACCGACAGTGCCACCCGCGCCGCGGCCGAGCTGCACGTGCGCGGACTGGCGGTCGACTGGGCGCAGATCCTCCCGGCCGGGCGGGTCGTCTCTCTGCCCACCTACGCCTTCCAGCACGAGCGCTACTGGCCGGCCCCCGCCCCTAACGGCAGCGCCACCGACCTGGGCGCCGCCGGGATCACCGACACCCTTGAGCATCCCGTGCTCGGCGCCGGGCTGGTTCCTGCGGCCGGGGGAGGGATGCTGGTCACCGGCCGCCTGTCCCTGCAGAGTCAGTCCTGGCTCGAGGCGTACCGGACCGACGACGAGGCCGGCTTGCCCGCCAGTACCCTTCTGGAGCTGGCGATCCGGGCTGGCGACGAGGTCGGCTGCGACCGGGTGGAAACCCTGGAACTAACCGCACCGCTCCGGGTTTCCTCCGAGATCGCCCGCACGGTGCAGGTCGCCCTGGGCGACGCTGACGAGCAGGCCCGGCGCAGGGTGCGGATCTTCAGCCGGGCCGCCGACGCCGCGCCGGAGGAGGAGTGGACCGAGCATGCCCAGGGCGTGCTGGTGGCCGGGGGCGAGGGTTCGGCGGCTTCCGGCTCACCGGTCTGGCCTCCCAGCGGCGCCCTCGCCGTTGACGTGGCCGGCCGACGCCCGGAAATGGTGCGCGGTCTCTGGCGCCGCGACGACGAGGTGTTCGTCGAAGTGGCCCGGCCTGAGGAGGAGGCCGAGGCCTACGGTCTGCATCCGGCCCTGCTGGACGCGGCCCTGGGTGTGCTGCCCCTGACCGGTGTGGCGGCCGCACCGCTGGCCTGGCAGGGAGTGAGCCTGCACGCGGAGGGGGCGTCGGTCCTGCGCGTGCGGCTGACCCGGACCGGGCCGGACACGGTGTCTCTGGTGGGTCTCGACGCGGCCGGCGAGCCCGTGCTGTCGGTGCACTCGCTCCGGGTGTGCGAGCCCTCGGCCCTCCCGGCCGGACCCCACGGAAGCGACGCACCGGCCACGTCACTGTTCCGGCTGAGCTGGAACCGGATTCCCGGCAGCGAGCACCTTCCCCAGGACACCAGGCTCGAGGTGGTGCCGTACCGCTCGCCGCTGTCGGCGATGGAGTCCGGCCCGGACGCCGTGGTGGTCGACCTGCATCGCGACCAGAGCCTGCCGATGATCGAGTCGGTGCACCAGCTCGCCCGGCGGGCGCTGGGCCTGATCCACGAGTGGATCGAGGACGAACGCTTCAAGACCGCCCGGATGGTCTTCCTCACCCGCGGCGCGATGGCGGTCACGGACGACGACCCGGTGCTCGACCTGGCCGCCGCCACGGCCTGGGGGCTGATCCGCTCGGCCCAGGCGGAGAACCCGAACCGGTTCGTCCTGCTCGACCTCGACGACGGTTCCGAAGGCTCCGACGCCGTCGTGCAGGCCGCACTGGCCACCGGGCAGCTCCAGGTCGCAGTCCGGGCGGGGGCTCTGCACGAGCCCCGGATCAGCCGGCAGGCACCGCTGGGCCGGCCCCGGTCCTGGAACCCCGACGGCACGGTCCTGATCACCGGCGGCACCGGCGGCCTGGGCGCCCGCCTGGCTCGCCACCTGATCACCGAGCGCGGGGTCAGGCACCTGGTTCTCACCAGCCGCGCCGGCCTGGACGCGCCCGGCGCCCGGGACCTGCGCGAAGACCTGGCCGCCCTGGGCGCCACCGCCCACATCGCGGCCTGCGACGCCGGTGACCGCACGGCCCTCTCCGCGCTCCTGGCCGAGATCCCGCCCGAGCACCCGCTGACCGCCGTGATCCACACGGCCGGGTACCTGGACGACGGCATCGTGGCCAGAGTGAGCCCGGACAGTCTCTCCTCCGTCCTGCACCCGAAGGTCGACGGCGGCTGGCTGCTGCACGAGCTCACCCAGCACCTGCCGCTGGAGGAGTTCATCCTGTTCTCCTCGGTGGCAGGCACCCTGGGCGGGGCCGGGCAGGGCAGCTACGCCGCCGCCAACGTGTTCCTCGACAGCCTGGCCCGCTACCGGCACCAGGCCGGTCTGCCCGCGACCGCGATCGCCTGGGGCCCCTGGTCGCAGGGCGCCGGCATGACCAGCAACCTGGCCAAGGTGCAGATCCAGCGGATGATCCGTACCGGTCTGCCGCCGATGGCCCAGCCCGACGGCCTGGCCCTGTTCGACGCGGCGATCGGCCTGGGCCGGCCGGAACTGGTGGCCACCCGCCTCAACCTGAACACCCTGCGCCGGGCCCGGGACATCCCGCTGCTGCGCAACCTGCGCCGTGGTCAGCGTCCCCGTGCCGCGTCCGCCCCCTCGGCCCAGAGCCGCTACGACCAGCTACGCGTCCTGCCCGAGGCGGTCCGCCGGGAAGAACTGCAGGCGCTCGTGACCGAGCGGGTCGCAGCCATCCTCGGGCACTCCGACGCAGACGCGGTCGACACCGAACAGGGCTTCCTGGAGATGGGTTTCGACTCGCTCGCGGTGATGGAGCTGCGCTACCTGCTCTCCCGGGCCACCGGCCTCGAGCTGTCGCCGTCCACCGTGCTCGACGAGCGCGATCCGCAGGGCCTGACCGAGTGGATGGTCGCCGCCTACGCCTGAGCCCGTCCAGTCCTGACCTCCCGACCGAAGGAAGTCCATGATCCAGGAAACCGCCCAGGCCCCGCCCGCCGTACCCGACCGGACCGAAGAGGTCGGTGAGCTGTACGACGAACTCGAGCACGACGTCCTCCATTTCGGCTACTGGGACGACGAGTCGGACCCCAGCTCGTTCACCGAGGCCTCGGCCCGGCTCACCGAGCTGGTCCTGCAGCGGCTCCGGCCGGCCGACGGGTCGTCGGTGCTGGACGTCGGCTGCGGCAACGGGACACCGGCTCTGCGGGTGGGCGAGACCACCGGGGCGCAGCTGACCGGGATCACCGTGAGCGAGGAGCAGATCGGCCGGGCCTCCCGCCGGGCCGAGAAAGCCGGTCTGGCCGGGCGTCTGCGGTTCCAGCGGGCCGATGCGACCGCTCTGCCCTTCCCGGCGGACTCGTTCGACCACGCCTTCGCGCTGGAGTCGGTGCAGCACATGGACCGGCTCGCCGCCCTGCGCGAGATGGCCCGGGTGGTCCGCCCCGGCGGCCGGATCGTGCTGACCGACCTCTTCCGCCGGGCTCCCGCCCCGCCCCAGGGGCCACCGGTGATGGACGCGCTGGTCCCGATGTGGCGGATGAGCCCGCCGATCGCCCTGGACGAGTACCCGGGGCTGCTGGAACAGGCCGGCCTGGAGCTGCTGGAGCTGAACGACGTGACCGCCCAGGTGATCCGGCGCAGCTTCACCGAGGTGCTCGGGCAGATCCAGCACGCCCTGGACAGCGGTCAGGCGGCCTCGATCCCCAGCGCCGGGCGGCTGGACCTGACCGTGGAGGCCAACCAGCGGGCGGTGCTGGACTTCGCCCGGCACATGACCGGCACCCAAGAGGTGGGCTACCTGCTGCTGACGGCGGCCGTCCCCGGCGCCGGGCAATGAGTTCCGAGAATGTTCCGAGACTGTGACGAGGGGACCAGCGATGCCCGAGAGTGCGACCACGGCCGGTCAGGAGCGCCTGGACCCGGGCGAGATCGAGTCCGTCTACGACCGGCTCGGCCTGGAGATCCTGCACTTCGGCTACTGGCACGACGACGCCGACCCGGCCACCCTGGAGGAGGCCTCGGACCAGCTGACCGACCTGGTGCACAACCGGCTGGCGATCCCGCCCGGGGCGCGCCTGCTCGATGTGGGCTGCGGTACCGGGGTTCCCGCGGTGCGGATCGGGGGCTCCGGCGACGCCTCGGTCCTGGGCATCACGGTCAGCGCCCGCCAGGCCGAGACCGCCACCGTGCGAGCGGGTTGCGCGGGCCTGGGCGACCGGCTGCAGTTCCGGGTGGCCGACGCGATGGACATGCCGTTCGAGGACAACTCGTTCGATGCGGCCTACGCCCTTGAGTCCATCCACCACATGGACCGGCCCACCGTGCTGCGCGAACTGGCCCGGGTGGTGCGCCCCGGCGGCACCGTCGTGGCCACGGACGTGTACCGGCGGGCGCCGGCACCGGCCGGTGGACCGCCGGTGCTCGACCTTCTGGCGCCGATGTGGATGATGACGCCGCCGTGCTCGTTCGAGGCGTATCCCGGGCTCTTCGAGGCGGCCGGGCTGCAGTTGGCCGAGCGGCGCGACATCAGCTCGGAGGTGCTGCCCCGGACGTTCGGGGCCGTGCGCGAACGGTTCCTGGCCGCGGTCGCGGCCGGTGAGGCGGCCTCGCTGCCGGCCACCGGCGAACTGGATCTCACCGATCCCGGGAACCAGTCCGCCGTGGTCGATTTCATCGGGCTGATGTGCGAGACCGACGAGGTCGGCTACGCGCTGCTGGTCGCCACCGTGACCGGCTGAGGACTAGGGAAGTACACAGGCGCTGCCCACGGATAGTGGGGGAGTGCCAGTGGACGGCACCGGCGGACGTGAGGAGATCAGGCCATGGACGCACCCGAAACCTCGACCCTGCAGGTCGACGCGACGGCCCCGGCCGACGCCGTCGCCGAGCGGATCGTGCTCGACGGCTACACCCTCAGCCCGGCCGACGTGGCCCGGGTCGCGTCCCGGCCGGGCTCCTTCGCGCTGGCGCTCAGCAGTGACGCCGCGGTGCGGATGAAGGCGTCGGTGCGGGTGAAGGAGCAGATGATCGACTCCGGGATCCCGATCTACGGAGTGACCACCGGCTTCGGTGACAGCAGCGGCCGTCAGGTGGGCGCCGCCAAGACCGCCGAACTGCAGCGCAACCTGCTGCGCTTCCTGCGGGTCGGGGTGGGGCCGGTGGCGGCGCCGGAGGTGATCCGGGCGACCATGCTGATCCGGGCCAACTGCGCCGCCCGCGGCAACTCGGCGATCCGCGAGGAACTGGTGCGGCTGATCCTGGACCTGCTCGAGCACGACGTCCTGCCGCAGATCCCCGAGCGCGGATCGGTCGGCGCCAGCGGCGACCTGGCACCGCTCAGCTACCTGGCCGCGGCCCTGACCGGCGAGGGGCAGGTGCGCTGGAACGACTTCACCACCACGGCCGCCGAGGCGCTGCGGGCGAACGGGCTGCAGTCGCTGGAACTGCAGGCCAAGGAGGGCCTGGCGCTGGTCAACGGCACCTCGTTCATGGCCGCCTTCGCCACCCTGGCGCTGACCGAGGCCACCGAGATCGCCTGGGCCGCGGAGCTGTGCACCGCCTTCGCCACCGAGGTCCGGGGCGGCAGCCGCGACCAGTTCAGCGCGTTCCCCCACCTGCACAAGCCGCACCCGGGGCAGATCACCAGCGCGGTCGGGATCTCCGACCTGCTGGAGGGCTCGGCCCTGGCGGTCGGCGACGACGACCTGATGGCCGCCGGGCTGAGCGGCGACCAGACCTACCTGGAGCTGGAACAGCGCATCCAGGAACCGTACTCGATCCGCTGCGCCCCGCACGTGATCGGGGTGCTGCGCGACACCATGGGCTGGGTCGAGCAGTGGATGGAACGGGAGATCAACTCCTCCAACGACAATCCGCTGTTCGACGCCGAGGCCGGCCGGGTGCACAACAGCGGCAACTTCTACGGCGGCCACGTGGCCCACGCCGCGCAGGCGCTGAGCACCGCCACCGCCAGCGTCGCCGACCTGCTCGACCGCCAGCTGGCCCTGCTGGTGGACGAGAAGTTCAACCGCGACCTGACCCCCAACCTGATCGCCCGGGTGGCCCCCGACCACCCGGCCGCCGGTGTGCACCACGGTTTCAAGGGCGCCCAGATCGCCGCCTCCGCCCTCACCGCCGAGGCCCTGCACCTGGCCACCCCGGCGGGTTCGTTCTCCCGCTCCACCGAGGCGCACAACCAGGACAAGGTCAGCATGGGCACGATCGCCGCCCGGCACGCCCGCACCGTCGGGCAGCTGGTCACCGAGGTCACCGCCATCCACCTGCTGGCCCTGTGCCAGGCCGCCGACATCGTCGGGCCCGAGCGGCTGGGCCGGCACACCGCCCGCGCCCACGCCGCCGTCCGCGCCGGCATCCCGACGGTCGAGCAGGACCGGCCGATGGACCTGGAGATCCAGGCGGTCGCCGAGATGCTGCGGACCGGCGCCCTACGGGCCGCGGTCACCGGCAGCTGATCCCTTTCCTCAACCCCCATCGATTTCGGACGTCGCACCGGTGCGGGTTCGCTGCCCCTCCGGGTGGAGGAGCACAGCATGTCGGGTACGTCGGTCGACCTCAGTCCCGCTGCAGCAGCAGTCAAGATCGCCGGCCAGGAGCCGGGGCGGATCGCCGTGGTCTACGAGGACCGCCCGGTCGGCTACGCCGAACTCGCCCGCTCGGTGCGCCGACTGGCCGGTGCCCTGGCCGACGGCGGGGTGGGCCGTGGGGACCGGGTGGCCTACCTGGGACTGAACAGCCTGGCCTTCGTGCAGACCTACCTGGCGGCGGCCTGGCTGGGGGCGGCCTTCGTACCCGTCAACTTCCGCCTGGCCGCAGGTGAGGTCGAGCGGGTGCTACGGGACTCCGGCGCAGTCGCGGCCGTTCTCGAGCCCGGGCACGCAGCCGTCCTGGCCGAGACCGGCGTCCCTCTTGGCACGGTCCTGGTGGTGGACGACGACCCGGCCGTTCCCCTGCAGACGTCGCTGCCCGACGGCTGGCAGGCTGTCTCCGAGCGTGCCGACCTCGATCCGGGCCCACCGGTCGCACGACGCGAGAACGACCTTGCCGTGCTGATGTTCACCTCCGGTACCACCGGCCGCCCGAAGGGTGTGCAGCTGACTCAGGGCAACATCTGGTGGAACGGGGTGAACGTCGACTCGGTCACCGACTGCCGTCGTGACGACGTGAACCTGGCCGTGGCCCCGCTCTTCCACATCGGCGCCCTCAACTCCTTCACGTTGCGCAGTCTGAACCGCGGTGGCACCACGGTGATCCGCCGGGTCTTCGATCCCGCCCGCACCCTCCAGGACCTGGTCCACCACCGGGTCAACGCCCTGTTCGCGGTGCCGGCCATGTTCGCCGCGATCGCCCGGGTGCCCGGCTTCGCCGACGCTGACCTGTCGGCCCTGCGCACCCCGATCGTGGCCGGCGCCCCGGTGCCGCCGAAAGTGATCGCCGACTGGGCGGCGCGCGGCACCCTTCTGCAACAGGCCTGGGGACTGACCGAGACCGCGCCCTTCGCCACCTACCTGCCGGCCGCCCTGACCCTGGAGAAGATCGGCTCGGCGGGCTTCGCCATGCCGTTCACCGAGATCCGGGTGACCGACCCGGCCACCGGCGCCAGGGTCACCGAACCCGGCGCGCGCGGCCAGGTCTGCGTGCGCGGGGCCAACGTCACGCCCGGCTACTGGAACAACCCGGACGCCGACGCGGCGGCCTTCGACGCCGAGGGCTGGTTCCTCAGCGGAGACATCGGGCACCTGGACGAGGACGGCTGCCTGTTCATCGTCGACCGGCTCAAGGACATGCTGATCGTCGGCGGTGAGAACGTCTACCCGGCCGAGGTGGAGGCGGCCCTGACCACCTGCCCCGAGGTGGCCGACGTGGCCGTGGTGGGCGCGCCCCACGAGGCCTGGGGTGAGGCTGCGGTTGCGGTGCTCACCCTGGAGCCAGGTGCTTCGCTGACGCTCGGGGAACTGCGCGATCACGGCGCGGAAAAGCTTGCCGCATACAAGCTTCCGGTGCGGATGGTGGTGGTCGAGAGCATCCCGCGCAATGCGGCCGGCAAGTTCGACAAGAACGCCGTCCGGGATCTGGTGCAGACCGAGCCCGGTGGAGCTGATGAAGGTGCTGCCGAGCCCGCGCGACCGGCCGCGAGCCCGTCGCCGAAGGTGGCTGCGGATCCCGGACCCGGGCCGGCGGCCGCGACTGTGACCCGGGCCGAACTGTCCGCTCTGGTGCGCACCCTCACCGCAGAGGCCCTGGAGTGCCCCCCTTCCGAGGTCGAGAGCGACCGCACTTTCCTGGCCCTGGGTTTCGACTCGCTCATCGCCGTCGCCTTCCGTGACCGGCTCGCCGAGGCCGTCGGTCGTCCGTTGCCCGCCACCCTCGTCTTCGATCACCCCACCGCGGCTGACCTGGTCGACCACCTCGCCGATCCGGCCGGCGGTCCCACTGATCCCGGCGAGCCGCCCGCCCCGGCCGATCAGCCCGGTCTCAGCGACGACCCGATCGCCATTGTCGGCCTGGGCTGCCGATTCCCGGGTGGCGTGACTTCACCCGAGCAGCTGTGGAACCTGCTCACCGAAGACGGCGACGCAGTCTCCGGCTTCCCCACCGACCGAGGCTGGGACCTGGACACCCTCTACGATCCGGACCGCACCCGTCCCCGCACGAGTTCCGTGCGTGAGGGCGGATTCCTGCATGATGCCGCCGACTTCGACGCCGCCTTCTTCGGTCTGTCCCCCCGTGAGGCGCTGGCCACCGACCCCCAGCACCGTCTGTTGCTGGAAACCTCCTGGGAGGCGTTGGAGAACGCCGGAATCGCCCCACAGTCGTTGCGCGGCAGCCGCACCGGTGTCTACGCCGGAGTGATGTACCACGACTACGTCAATGCCGGCCGCCTTCCCGACGACGTGGCCGACCTGGCCAGCGTGGGCACGGCCGGAAGCGTGGCGTCCGGCCGCATCGCCTACACCCTCGGGCTGGAAGGGCCGGCCGTCACGGTGGACACGGCCTGTTCGTCCTCCCTGGTGGCCCTGCACTGGGCGGCGCGCGCTCTGGCGAGCGGGGAGTGCGACCTCGCCCTGGCCGGCGGGGCCACGGTGATGTCCACGCCCACCGCCTTCATCGACTTCAGCGCGCAGAACGGGCTTTCGCCCGACGGGCGGTGCCGTTCGTTCAGTGACGCGGCCGCCGGCGTCGGTTGGTCCGAGGGCGTGGGTGTGGTGGTGCTGGAAAAGCTTTCGGACGCTCGACGCAACAATCATCAAGTGCTCGCCTTGGTGCGGGGATCGGCGGTGAACCAGGACGGCGCCTCCAACGGCCTCACCGCACCCAACGGGCCGTCCCAGCAGCGGGTCATCCGGGCGGCGCTGGAATCGGCAGGGCTGAGGGCCTCCCAGGTCGACGTGGTGGAGGGACACGGAACCGGCACCCCGTTGGGCGATCCGGTCGAGGCTCAGGCGCTTCTGGCCACCTACGGGCAGGACCGAGAGCGCCCCGTCTGGCTGGGCTCGGTCAAGTCGAACCTCGGTCACACCCAGGCCGCGGCCGGGGTGGCGGGCGTGCTGAAGATGGTGCTGGCCCTGCGCCACGGGACGATTCCGCGCACTCTGTACGCGGACGAGCCGTCGAGCCACGTGGACTGGGCGTCCGGTGCGGTGCGCCTTCTGACCGAGCCGGTGCCCTGGCCGAGCGCCCAGGACGGGGTCCGGCGGGCTGCGGTCTCGTCGTTCGGGATCAGTGGGACGAACGCGCATCTGGTGCTGGAAGAGGCCCCGAGCTCCCCGGTCGATGCGGCGACGGTGCGGCGTTCGGCCCCTCCTGGACGAGCGGCCAAGGTTGACGCTGGGCCGGGTTCTGTGTCGGCGGACGCCGGGCCGGCGGTGCCGCTGGTGATCACTGGCCACTCCGAGCCGGCGCTCCGGGCCCAGGCGGAGCGGCTGGCTGCCCACGTCCGCCTTCCCCACGTCCAGAACCGGCTGCCCGAGCTGGCCTCAGCCCTGGCCCGGACCCGTTCGGTGCTGCGGCACCGGGCCGTGGTCATGGCCGGCGACCAGGAAGAACTGCTGGCCGGTCTGACCGCGGTGACGGCCGGGGCGGCGCCGGTGCAGGGGCGAGCGCGGGAAGGTGGCCTGGCCCTGGTGTTCACCGGCCAGGGGAGCCTGCACCGGGAGGTGGGCCGGACGCTGGCCCAGTGCTTCCCCCTCTTCGCCGAACACTTCGACCAGGTCCTCGCCCAAGTGGGCGCCGAGCCGGGGGTGCTGGAGAACACCGACCTGCTCGCCGAGACCGGCACCCAGCAGCGGGTGGTCTTCGCGGTGCAGGTGGCCTTGGTCGAGCTACTGAAGTCGTGGGGAATCCACCCCGACGTGGTGGTCGGGCATTCGGTGGGGGAGCTGGCAGCGGCCTGGACGGCCGGGGTGTTGTCACTGGAAGACGCGGCCCGCTTGGTGATCGCCCGCGCCGACCTCATGCAGGCGCTGCCCCAAGAGGGGGCGATGGTGTCGGTGCGGGCCACCGAGGAGGAGGTGCGCCAGGCGCTGACGGGTCGGGAGCAGCAGGTATCGGTCGCGGCGGTCAACGGGCCCGAAGCGGTGGTTCTTTCCGGGTATGAAGAGGCCGCGCTCCAAGTGGTCGAAAGCCTGGGCGGAGGCAAGCGGCTGACCGTCTCGCACGCCTTCCATTCCCAGCTGATGGATCCGGTGGTGGAACCACTGAAGCAGGTGGCGGCGACCCTGAGCTTCCACCCTCCCCGCGTTCCGTTCGTATCCACCGTCACCGGCGAGCCGATAGGGCCGGAGCTGTGCACCCCCGACTATTGGGCGCGCCAGGTGCGAGCAACGGTGCGCTTCGCCGACGCAGTGAGCCAACTGCACAGCCTCGGGGTCACCAACGTTCTGGAGGTCGGACCGGCTGCCGTCCTCACCCCTCTGGTCAACGCCACGCTGGGAGACGGGGTAAGCGCGGTACCGACCCTGCGTAAGGATCTGGCCGAGGACGTGGCCGTGCTTGAAGCGGCGGGCAAGCTGTTCGTCCGAGGGGTTGCGGTCGACTGGGCGGCCATAGTGCCGCTCGCCCAGCCGATCGCCCTACCGACGTATGCCTTCCAGCGTCAGCGGTACTGGCCCTCGTCGGAGCCGGCGCCGGTTTCGCTGGTCGAGTCGGTTCTCGCCCTGGCCGACTCCGGGGCGGTGCTAACCAGCCGTCTCTCCCTGAGCCGGCAACCCTGGCTGGGGCAGCACCAGGTCGGCGGGGAAGCTGTCCTGCCTGCGGCGGCGCTGGTTGCTCTCGCTCTGCGGGCCGGGCAGGAGGTCGGATGCGCAGTGCTGAAGGAGTTCGTGGTCACGGCGCCGGTCGTGGTCACCGATCAGGAGCAGGAACTCCAGATCACCGTCTCGGCGGAGAGCGCCGGCGAGCGCACTCTGCGGGTGCACGTGCGGGCCGACCGCGATCTGCCGTGGGTCGAACACGCCGGCGGACGAGTCGGCACGGCCGGGGACAGCGCTCACAAAGCCACCCACGACGCCACCACGACGCCCCCGGACGAGGCATTGGCAATGGACGTCGGTGAGGTCTACCAGGGGTTCGAGTCGGGTGGACTGGAGCACGGGGAGATCTTCCAGGGCCTGCTGGGGGCCTGGCAGCACGGTACGGATGTGTACGCCGAGGTCGCCGGGCCCGAGGAAGCCTCCGACCCTGGCGTCGACATCCACCCGGCTCTGCTGGACGCGGCTCTGCATGCTGCCGACCTGATCGGCCAGCCCCTTAGAGACGCAGCGGGTCCCGGCCGCACCCGTCTGCCCTTCGCCTGGTCGGGCGTGCGCCTGCACGCGAGCGGGGCCACCCGCCTCCGGGTACGCCTGAGCCCGAACGGCAGCGACACCGTCACCCTGGTCGCGACCGACCCGCACGGCGCGCCGGTGCTGACCGCCGATGCCGTCACCCTCCGCGAGCTGCCCAGCGGAAAAGCCACTACTCAAGGACGATTGTTCCGCACCCAGTGGGAAGCGGTGCCTGCCGGACCGGCAGTCGCAGCATCGCTGGAGCTGCGCGACTGGCTCAGCGACCCAGCCGAAGTGGCGTACCCGAGCGCTGCCGACTGCTGCCTGGTCATGCCTACCGAAAGTGAGCGGGAGGCAGCTCCCGAAAGCAGCGTGGCCCGACTGCGCGGCCAAGACCTCGCGGCCCAGTGTCTTGCCGAGGCCGACCGGGCCCGGCGTTGGGTGCAGTGGTGGCTGGGGGCACCGCAGTCCGAAGGACGGCTGGTGGTCGTCACCGAATCCCGGGGCGTCGCAGCCGCCGGAGTGCGGGGACTGCTGCGCTCCGCGCAGACCGAGCATCCCGATCGCTTCGTGATCCTGGAGACCGACGAGCCGCCCGCCGACGTGCAGAACCTCGTCGCGCGGGCGCTGCCCCTGCCGGAGCCGCAGCTTCGGTGGAATGGCGAGCGCTTCGAAGCGCCCCGGCTCACCCGCGTCGCACCTGAACGCTCCACCGGGGTCGAGTGGCCGGAAACCGTTCTGATCACCGGGGGGACCGGCGCACTGGGCAGCCTGACCGCCCGTCATCTGGCTGATCGATACGGTGTGCGGCGTCTGATCCTGGCCAGCCGGCGCGGCCCAGAGGCCCGCGAAGCAGCCAAGCTTGCACTGGATCTGCGAGCGATGGGGGCCGAGGCCGAACTGGTGGCCGTCGACCTGTCCGACCGCGAGGCGGTCAGCGGTCTGCTGAACACGTACCGCCCCGGAGCAGTCATTCACACGGCCGGGGTCGTGCAGGACACTCTGCTGAGCCGGATGGAGACCGCCGATCTGGAGACGGTTTACCGGGCCAAGGTCGTCCCGGCCCTGCTGCTGGACGAGCTGACCCGAGACCTTCCGATCACGCAGTTCCTGGTCTTCTCCTCGCTGGCCGGAGTCCTGGGCAACCTGGGCCAGGGCAACTACGCGGCCGCCAATGCCGCGCTGGACGCCCTCATGGCCCGCCGCCGGGCGGACGGCCTGCCTGGTCAGTCGCTGGCCTGGGGGCCGTGGAAGGACACCGGCCTGGCCGCCGGGCTGACCGAAGCAGAACTGGAACACCTTGCCGGACAGGGCATTCTGCCCATTCCGGCCGAGCAGGGGGTCGCCCTGCTGGACGACGCTCTCACGATCGACTCGGCCACCGTCGTCCCGGCCTACCTGAGTCCCAGTGCACTCCGGCGCCGCCCCCGCATCCCAGCTGTACTCCACCGAATCGCGCCGTCCAAGAACCGACCCGCAGACAAGCAGCCGCGGGAAAAGGAGTGCGACTGGGATCGGGTGCACGTCCTCAACCTGGTACGGACCGAGAGTGCGCGCATCCTGCGTCATCCCGATCCCGCCGCGGTGGACCCGGACACCGGGTTCCTCGACCTCGGGTTCGACTCACTGATGTCGGTGGAACTACGCAACCGCCTGGCCTCGGTCACCGGTCTGGAACTGCCCGCCACCGTCGTGTTCGACCAGCCCACCCCACAGCGGCTGGCGACCTTCGTGGCCGGCCGGCTGGCCGGGACCACCGACGAGCCGGAGATCCCCGCAGAGACGGCCGAGGTCGACGATCCGATCGCGATCGTAGGCCTGGGCTGCCGCTACCCGGGCGGCGTGACGTCGGCGGACGACCTCTGGCGGCTCTTGGCCGACGAGACCGACGCCGTCTCCGCCTTCCCCGACAACCGCGGCTGGGACCTGGCCGCGCTCTACGACCCGGACCCCCGCCGCGCCGGCACCAGCTACGTCCGGGAAGGTGGATTCCTGGCCTCGCCGGGCGACTTCGACGCCGGTTTCTTCGGCATCCCGCCCCGTGACGCCCTGACGATCGACCCCCAGCAACGGCTTCTGCTGGAGACCAGCTGGGAAGCGCTCGAGCACGCCGGAATCGATCCGGCCGAGCTACGCGGGAGCCGGACCGGAGTCTTCGCCGGCGTGATGTACCACGACTACGACCGGCTGCTGCCGGGAGAGGAGTTCGAAGGCCTGCGGGGCAACGGCAGTGCGGGAAGCATTGCCTCTGGACGTATCTCGTACACGCTCGGGCTGGAGGGCCCGGCGATCACCGTGGACACGGCCTGTTCCTCCTCGCTGGTTGCCATGCACCTGGCCGCCCAGGCGCTGCGCTCGGGGGAGTGCTCCTTGGCCCTGGCGGGCGGGGCCACCGTGATGGCCACGCCCGAGGCGTTCGTGGAGTTCTCCCGCCAGCGCGGCCTGGCTCCGGACGGCCGCTGCCGGGCCTTCTCCGACCAGGCCGCCGGGGTGGGCTGGTCCGAGGGGGTGGGTGTGGTCGTCCTGGAGAGGCTTTCGGACGCCCGCCGCAACGGGCGTCCGGTACTGGCCCTGGTGCGCGGGTCGGCAGTGAACCAGGACGGCGCATCGAGCGGCCTCACCGCTCCCAACGGTCCGTCCCAGCAACGGGTGATCCGCCAGGCGCTCGCCTCGGCCGGGCTCAGGCCCGACGAGGTGGACGCGGTCGAGGGGCACGGCACCGGCACCCGCCTGGGCGACCCGATCGAGGCGGAGGCGCTCATCTCGGTGTTCGGCCGGGAGCGGGAGCGGCCGCTGCACCTGGGGTCGGTCAAGTCCAACCTCGGCCACACCCAGGCCGCGGCCGGGGTCGCCGGGGTGATCAAGATGGTCCAGGCGATGCGGCACCGGGTTCTGCCCCGCACCCTGCACCTGGATGCGCCCTCGTCCCAGGTGAACTGGAGCGCGGGCAAGGTGACTCCGCTGAGCGAGGCAGTGCCGTGGGAGAAGGACGACGGCCCGCGCCGGGCCGGGGTTTCCTCGTTCGGGATCAGCGGTACCAACGCGCATCTGATCCTGGAGGAGGCACCCGCACCCGCGGTCGCCGGGAAGGCGAGCACCGACGTCCGTACCTTGCCCTTCGTTCTTTCGGCCCGTGACGAGACCGCCCTGCGTGGGCAGGCCCGCCGGTTGCTCGAGGCCATGGCGACGAACCCGCCGCCGGCCGTCGACGACGTTGCCTCGGCCCTGGTGCGCAGTCGCACGTCGTTCGAGCACCGGGCCGTCGTGATGGCCGCGGATCCGCAGGAGCTGAAGCAGGGTCTGGCGGTCGTCGCCGAGGGAGCGCCGGGAATCGTCCGGGGACGGGCCGCTTCCGGTGGCCTGGCCATGATCTTCTCAGGGCAGGGGAGCCAGCGTCCCGGAGCCGGTGCCGGCCTGGCTGAGCGATTCCCCTTCTTCGCCAAGCGGTTCGCCCATGTCCTTGATCTTCTGGGAGTCGGCCGGACTGTTCTGGACGACCCGGTGGCGCTGACCCGGACCGGCACCCAGCAGCGGGTGGTCTTCGCGACCCAGGTCGCGCTGGTGGAGTTGCTGGCTTCCTGGGGAGTGCGGCCGGACGTGGTGGCCGGGCACTCGGTCGGTGAGATCGCGGCGGCCTGGACGGCCGGTGTGCTGTCGCTGGAGGACGCCGTGCGGCTGGTCGGGGCCCGGGCCGATCTGATGCAGGCCCTGCCCGCGGGTGGGGCCATGGTCTCCCTCCGGCGGCCCGAGTCCGACGTGGTCGAGCACCTGGTGGCCGGGGTCTCGGTGGCGGCGGTGAACGGGCCGGCGGCAACGGTCGTCTCCGGGCCGACGCAGGCCGTCGAGCAGGTCGTCGCCCGGCTCACCGAGCGGTTCCCCGACCTCGGATCGCCGGACGGCCGGGGCATCCGGTGGCTGGACGTCTCGCACGCCTTCCACTCCGGCCTGATGGACCCGATGCTGCCCGAGTTCGAGCAGGTGGCGAGCGGGCTCACCCACCTACCGCCGCAGCTCAGCTGGGTCTCCACCCTGGATGGATGGGAGATGGCCGCGGGCGGGTGCTCGGCCGCCTACTGGGTGCGGCAGGCCCGCGAGACCGTGCGCTTCGCCGACGCGATGACGGCGATGGCGGACACCGGGCTGAGTGCGGTCCTGGAGGTGGGCCCCGGCCCGGCCGTGGCCGTGCACGCCGCTTCGGTGCTGGGCCCGGGGACGCCGGTGGTCGCCGCCCTGCGCGGTGACCGGCCCGAGGACATCGCCCTGATCGAGGCGGTCGCCACGTTGCACACCCGCGGGTCGGCGGTCGACTGGTCCCAGCTGGTGCCGCCGGGATCCCCGATCACCCTGCCCAGTTACGCGTTCCAGCACAGTACCTACTGGCCTGTGGCCCCGGAGCGTTCGGCCGAGGGCCTGGTCGAGTCGTGCGTACAGGCGGCCGGCACGGGGACGCTGGTTCTCTCCGGCCGGATCTCGACGACGCGTCAGCGGTGGCTGGCCGAGCACCGCGTCGGTGGCGCGGCGGTCCTGCCCGCCGCCGTCCTGGTCGACCTGGCGCTGCGGGCCGGTCGTGAACTCGGGCTCGCGCAGCTGGGCGAACTGCTGGTCACCGAGCCGGTGACGGTCACCGCCGAGGACACCCACCTGCAGGTCGTGGTGGGCGAAACCGGTCCGGACGGAACCCGTCCGCTGAGCGTGCACACCCGCCCGGACGAGGAACCGGCCTGGACCGAGCACGCCCATGGCCGACTGGGCGACGTGGCCCGGCCCGACCTGCCCATGCCGGTTCCGGCCGAGTGCGAAGCAGAACCCGCGGAACGGGTTTACGACCTTCTGGAGGCGGCCGGGCTGAACTACGGACCGGCCTTCCGCGGACTGCGGAACACGTGGCGGCAGGACGGTGAGGTGTACGCCGACATTGCGGTGGAGAGCACCGGGGAGGCGGTCGCACCCACTCTTCTCGACTCAGCCCTGCACGCAGTGGCCGCCGCCGACAACGACGCGCCCATCGTCCCCAGGTTGCCTTTTGCCTGGAGAGGGGCGTGGATGGCCGATTCGCCGCTGCGCGAGATGCGGCTGCGGGTAACACCCCTGGGGCCGGACACGGTGGCCCTGCATGCCTGGGACGCGCAGGGCCGAACCGTTCTGGCGGTGGAATCGATCACGCTCCGGCCGGTCTCGCCCGAACGGGTACCGCGTGAACATCTTTTCCGCTACGACTGGGTGGTGGTCCCGGCTGCTGAGAACCATTCTGCCCCGGTCGTCGTGGACTGGGACGCAGATCTGGACGCGACCGAACCGGAGGGCGCCACAACGGTGCTGCGGGTCCCGGCCGGTACCGATCCGGCCGAGCTGACCGGGCGGGCCCTCGCCTGGATGCGCTGGTGGTTGCGGTCGGAACGCTCGGACGTCCGCCTGGTGTTCGTGGTTCCGGCCGACGACGTGGCCGCGGCCGGCCTGTGCGGCCTGGTGCAGGCGGCCCGGCAGGAGCAGGGCGAACGTTTCGCGGTGGTCCAGGCCGACGATCCGGCCGGCCTCGACGTGCGCTCGCTGGTCGACGACGAACCGTGGCTGAAAGTATCGATCGACGGCCGGATCACGGCGCCTCGCCTGGTGCCGGCCGGGACGCCGGACGGGGCGCCGCGGCCGTGGGCCGAGCCGGTGCTGGTCTCGGGCGGCACCGGAGGACTGGGGTCGCAGGTGGCGCGGCATCTGGTCACCGAGCACGGGGTGCGCAGTCTGGTCCTGGCCGGGCGGCGCGGGGATCAGGCCGAGGGGGCGCGGGCGCTGGCCGACGAACTCGCCGGCCTGGGCGCCCAGGTGCAGGTCGTGGCCGCGGACCTGTCGCAGCGACCGGTGGTGGCCGACCTCTTGGCCCAGCACCGGCCCGGCTCGGTGATCCACGCGGCCGGTGTTCTGCGGGACGGGCTGGTCGGCTCGCTCACCGACGACGACGTGGCCGCGGTGTTCGCCGCCAAGGTTGCTCCGGCTCTGCTGCTGGACGAGCTCACGGCCACCACGCAGCTGAGCCACTTCGTGGTCTTCTCCTCCCTGGCGGGCGTTCTCGGTAATCCCGGGCAGGGCAACTATGCGGCCGCCAACGCGGTGCTGGACGCCCTGGCCCGGCGCCGTCGGGCGGCCGGCCTGCCGGGTCAGTCACTGGCCTGGGGGCCGTGGACGGGCACCGGAATGGCTGCCGGCCTCGGTGCCCGGGAGCTGGCCCGGCTCAGCCGGCTGGGCAGCATTCCGATCTCGGCCGAGGAGGGACTGCGGCTGATGGACGCGGCAGCGTCCCTGGACGAGGCCGTTCTGGTCCCGGCTCACCTGGACCTGAAGGCGGTGCGAGCCGGAAGTGCAGGTCATCTGGTGCGCCGCCCGGGCCTCCCGACTCGCTCGGCATTGGCCGAAAGCACTGCGCCGCAGGAGTTCGCCGACCGGTTGACCCGGGTCCCGCCCTCCCGCCGCATCGAGCCGGTCCTGACCTTGGTGCGCGAGCAGGTGGCAGCCGTCTGCGGGTTCCCCGGTGCTGCGGCGATCGGCCCCGAGCTGGCCTTCCAGGAACTGGGGATGGAGTCGCTGGCCGCGATCGAGCTGCGCGACCGGCTGGCCGCAGCGACCGGTGTGGTGCTGCCGGCCACCTCGGTGTTCGACCACCCGACGCCGCGCGCGCTGGCGGCCGCGGTGCTGGCCGGGACGGAGCTGGACGAGTCGTCCGGCACCGACCGGCTGCTGGCCGGGATCGACGCGCTGGAGAAGTCCTTCGCCACCGCCGAGACGGATCCGGGGCAGTACGAGCGGATCGCCGGGCGGCTGGAAGGGCTGCGCCGCGCCTGGGCCGGACGCCGGGGGCTGGGGGCCGACTCCGGTGCGGAGGAGCTCGCCGACGTCAGCGACGACGAGATGTTCGAGCTGCTCGACAACGAGCTGAGCTGACGCCTCCGGACCAGGGGGGACTAGGGGATCCCCCGTCCGGCCCGGCCTAGGGTCGGACCGGGGCAACCGTCCGACCGTCCGACTCGGCTGGCGAGGTCATGATGAGCTATCGATACCCGGTCTCCCGGCCGCAGTTCG
This sequence comes from Kineosporia sp. NBRC 101677, assembly GCF_030269265.1. Taxonomy (NCBI): domain Bacteria; kingdom Bacillati; phylum Actinomycetota; class Actinomycetes; order Kineosporiales; family Kineosporiaceae; genus Kineosporia; species Kineosporia sp. NBRC 101677. Next base: position 366,342 of record NZ_BSTA01000003.1, on the reverse strand, counting down.
GCGGGCGGGAGCTGGAACTTCTCTCGGAGGCGGTCACTTCGGGCTGGGTCTCCTCACAGGGGCCGTTCGTGGCCGAGTTCGAGGAGCGGTTCGCGGCCTGGACCGGTCGCTCCCACGGCGTGGCCTGCTCGTCGGGGACCACGGCGCTGACCCTGGCGCTGCGGGCCCTGGGGGTGGGACCGGGCGACGAGGTGATCGTGCCGGAGTTCACCATGGTGGCCTCGGCCTGGGCGGTCACCTACACCGGGGCGAGGCCGGTGTTCGTCGACTGCGGCGACGACCTGAACCTGGACGTCTCCCGGCTGGAGCAGCGGATCACCGGGCGGACCCGGGTGATCATGCCGGTGCACGTGTACGGGCGGCGCTGCGACATGGACGCGGTGATGCGGCTGGCCCGGGAGTACAACCTGCGCGTGGTGGAGGACTCGGCCGAGGCGCACGGAGTGGCGCCGGTCGGGGACATCGCCTGCTACTCGCTGTTCGCCAACAAGATCATCACGGCCGGGGAGGGCGGTGTCTGCGTCACCGACGACCCGCACCTGGCCTGGCAGATGGCGCACCTGCGGGGGATGGCGTTCAGCCCTGAGCACGACTTCGTGCACAAGAAGCTGGCCTACAACTTCCGGATGACCAATCTGCAGGCCGGGGTGGCGCTGGCCCAGCTGGAGCAGGCCGACCAGTTCCTGGCCGCCCGCAAGCAGATCGAGGCCTACTACGACGAGGGCCTGGCCGACGTCCCCGGCCTGACCCTGATGCCGCCGCGGGACGTGCTGTGGATGTACGACGTCCTGGCCGAGCAGCGCGAGGAGCTGCGGGAGCACCTGGCCGCCCAGGGGATCGAGACCCGCCTGTTCTTCCAGCCGATGAGCCGTCAGCCGATGTACTACGACGATGGATGGGAACGCCTGCGGGCCGCGGACTTCGGACGGCGCGGGCTCTACCTGCCCACCCACGTGGGCCTGACCCGGGCCGACCAGGACGCGGTGATCGGCGCCGTGCGTGACTTCTACCGGTCCCGTCGGGCCGCCTGAGCGAAAGGACATCGACGATGATCATCGCCAGAGGTCTGGCGCGACGGTTCGACTCCGGGGGCCGCACGGTCGAGGCGGTGCGTGGGGTCGACCTGGACGTGGCCGCGGGCGAGATCGTCGCGTTCCTCGGCCCCAACGGCGCCGGCAAGACCACCACGCTGCGGATGCTCGCCACCCTGCTGAAGCCGACCGGCGGTCATGCGGTGGTGGGTGGGCACGACCTGTCCAGCGATCCGATGGGGGTACGCCGCAACATCGGATACGTGGCCCAGGGCGGGGGCACGGTCGACGACCGCCGGGTGAACGAGGAGATCCTGCTGCAGGGCCGTCTGTACGGGCTGTCGCGCCGGGCCGCGGCCGAGCGGGCCGCCGCGGTCCTGCAGCAGTTCGAGCTGACCGGTCTCGAGCACCGGCTGTGCTCGACCCTCTCGGGGGGCCAGCGCCGCCGGCTCGACACCGCCCTGGGCCTGGTGCACTCACCGGGCCTGGTGTTCCTGGACGAGCCGACCTCCGGCCTGGACCCGCAGAGCCGCAACAACCTGTGGAACCACATCCGCGCCCTGCGCCGCGACCACGGCCTGGCCGTCTTCCTCACCACCCACTACCTCGACGAGGCGGACCAGCTGGCCGACCGGGTGATCGTGATCGACCGGGGCCGGATCGTCGCCGAGGAGACCCCGGCCCGGCTGAAGACCACCGTCTCCGGTGACACGGTGACCCTCACGGTGCCGGGGGACCAGGCCGGCCCGGCGTCCCAGGTCGTGCAGCGCCACCCCGGGACGGCCGGGCTGCAGGTGCTGCCCCGGGCGGAGGATCCGCGCACCCACGAGCTCAGGTTCCGGGTGCCGGAGGGGGACCGGGCCGTGCCCGAGCTCCTGCGGGCCCTGGACACGGCCGGGGTCCGGGCCGGCTCGGTGCAGGTGCGCAGGCCCAGCCTGGACGATGTCTTCTTCGCCCTGACCGGCACCGGCCTGCGAGAACCGGGGACCCCGGCGGACCACCTGCGGGAGGCGGTGCCCGGTGCTCACTGAGACCCTCGTGATCTGCCGCAGCGAACTGGCCGTGGCCCTGCGCAATCGCACCTGGCTCTTCATGGGCCTGGTCCAGCCGGTGATGTACCTGTTGCTGTTCGGGCCCCTGCTGGTCCGGATCGCCTTGTCCACCCCCGGTTTCCCGCCCGGCGGCGCCTGGAAGGTGCTCACCCCCGGGCTGGTCGTCCAGCTCGCCCTGCTCAACAGCATCTTCGCCGGCTACACGGTGCTGGCCGACGACAAGGCCGGAGTACTGGAGCGGCTGCAGGTCACCCCGGTCAGCCGGGCCGCCCTGATCCTGGGCCGGGTCCTGGTCACCGTCGGGCTCACCCTGGCCCAGTCGGTCGTGCTGATCGGGCTCGCGGTGGTGGCCTTCGGCCTGCGCGCGCCCCTGTTCGGGATCGTCGTGGTGCTGCTGATCGCGGCCTTCGTGTCGGTCAGCCTCTCGGCCTGCTCCAACGCCCTGGCCCTGAGACTGCGCAACGAACCGGCCTTCTCCTCGCTGCTCAACGTGGTGCTGCTGCCGCTGGGGCTGCTCTCCGGCATCCTGGTGCCGATCACCGCCGCGCTGGCGCCGACCTGGCTGTGGGCCGTCTCGCGGGCGAATCCGCTGGCCCACCTGGTCGACGTGGGGCGGGCCGCGTTCCGCGGCGAGGTGCCGGTGCCCGCCCTGCTGGGGGCGGGCGCACTGCTGGCCGTGATGACCGCCCTGAGTCTGCTCTGGGCCACCCGGACGTACCAGCGCGAGAGTCTCTGACCGGTGCTCGGCGGCCCGGATCGGCCCGGGTCGGCGCCGAAAGCCGGTGAATCGTGCCCGGAACGGTCCGGTCACCGATCGCTGCTGCGTGGCGGGCGCGGCGGTGTGGGGGGAATGGCAGGATCAGCCCTTGTTCACCTTTTGTTACGACCTGCGACGCCTGGAGCACGGTGCCGTGGCGTAGTGGGACGGCGGACGGAGGGCCGACGGCGCCGCTGAGGCGGCGGTCCGGGGGCAGTACGTGCACCGCTGGACAACGTTGTCCAGCGTTGAAGTGGGGAGGAACGGCACTTGACGGCCCAATTGCTGGAGCGGACAGCAGAACTGGCGGCGGCGCAGGAGGTGCGGCGGGCGGCCCGGACCGGCTCGGGGGGCCTGGTGATCGTGGCCGGCGGTCCTGGCGCCGGGCGCTCGGCGCTGCTGGAGGCCATCTGCGAGCAGACCGCCGGTGACCTCGTGCTCCGGGCGAGCGGCTCGGTACTGGAGCAGGACTACGACTTCGGTGTGGTCCGGCAGTTGCTGCCGCACCTGCTGTCGGCGATCCCCCCACGCCTGCGCCCCGGCCTGGGCAACGCGCTCGAACTGGTTGCCCAGCTCGTACCGGAGGACGAGGAACCGCCGGCCTGGCCCGCCCTCCTCCCGGCCCTCACCGCCCTGGTGGCCGGGGTCAGCCAGGAACAGCCCCTGACCCTGGTGGTGGACGACCTGCACTGGGCCGACACCTCGAGCCTGCGCTGGCTCGGCCATCTCGCCGCCCGGCTCGGCCACCTGCCGGTGAGCGTCTTCGCCGGGATCGCGGAGGGGGTGTCGGTGCCCGAGGGAGCCCTCCTCGAGCAGGTCCGGGCGCTGGCCGGGGCCACCCTGCAGCCGGCGCCGCTGTCTCTGGCCGCGGTCGGGGAACTGGTGCGCGACACCTTCGGCGTCGACGCGGACGCCGGGCTCAGCCACATCCTGCACCGGGTCACCGCGGCCAACCCGGCGGCGCTGGACATCGTGCTGCGCGGCCTGCGCGAGGAGGGTCTGCCGGTCTCCGGTCCGGGCCTGCAGGAGGTCGAGGAACGTGGGCACCTGTTGCTGCGCGATCGTCGTACCTACTGTCTGAGCCTCCAGCCACCTCTGGTGCAGGCGATGGCCCGGGCCATGGCGGTCCTCGGATCGGTGCCCAGTGACGACGCGGTCGGCCGGGACGCCTTCGGCCGGGTCGGGGTACTCACCGCTGCCGATCCGTGGGACCACGCCACCGCGGTGCGGTCCCTGGACCGGCTCGGTCTGTTCTCGGCAGGCGGTACAACGGTTTTCGTGCACCCGAGCGTGCCCGACGCGCTCTTGTCGGTGGTGTCGGTGGACGAGAGGGAGGAACTGCACCGGCGGGCCGCCAGCCTGCTGCACGCTGCCGGATTCCGTCCGGGCGACGTCGCTCAGCAGTTGCTGACCATCACCTCCGGGCACGCCGCCTGGGAGGCTGGAGTGTTGCGGCAGGCCGCCCGGGAGGCGTTGGAGCGCGGGGCCGGTCGCCTGGCGGCTGGCTACCTACGGCCGCTGTTGTTCGAGGCCCCACCCGGTTCGGCCGAGCGCGGCCGGCTCCTGATGGACGTGGCGGTCGCCGAACGAGGAGCCGACCTGGCCGCTTCCGTCCGGCACGTCACGCAGGCCCTGCTGGTACTGCCCACCGCGCAGGAACGAGGCGCAGCGGCGCTGTGCGTCCCACCCGGCCCGGCGGCCGCCACCCCGGCAGTGGCCGAGGCCTTACGGGAGGCCGGTGAGGCCCCGGCCGAGGACCCTGACTTCGCTGCCCGGATCGAGGCGCACCGACGGGCGCTGGAACCGGACACTCCGCAAGCCCTTGCCGCCTCGGTGGAACGACTTCAGACAATGGACGTCGATCAGCACCTTTGCGGCGAAGGTGGCCGTGAGTTGCTCGCTGTACTGCTGCGGGCGGGCACCGTCGGCGCCGGTCTGCGAGCCGGGACGGTGGCCGGTCTGGGGGCCAAGATCCTGCTGCGCGAGCCCGCCCGGTGGTCGGCCGCCTTCACCGTTCTGCCTTCGCTGATCCAGGTGATGGTCACTGCCGACGCGGTGGACCGGGCCGAGCACTGGGCCCTGACCTTCCTGCACGAGGCGGGCAAGGGCGACTCGGCTCCGGCGCTGGCTGTGGCGACCGCCGGGCAGGCGGTGGTCCGGATGGCCCAGGGACGCCTGCGGGAGGCCCGCGCCGCCGCGCACACGGCCATGGACCTGCCGGGATTCGACGCACCGGACTGGCCCGAGGTCTGCGGCTCGGTCGCCACCGTGCTGAGCAGCGTCGCTCTGGCCACCCACGAACCGCAGGCCTGCGAGCGGGTTCTGCAGTTGGCCCAGGCCACCGACGACCCTCGCGCGGCAGTGGCGGCCCGGACGGTGCGGGGTGTGCAGGCCCTGAGCCGCGGCGCGGTGGCCGAGGCGACCGACGCCTTCCGCTCCGCCGGTGCGCAGGCCGCGCGGCTGGGCTGGCACAACCCCCAGTGGATGCCCTGGCGGCCGGCCGTCGTCGAAGCGCTCGCCGCCTCGGGCCGACCGGCGCAGGCGGCCGATCTGGCCGAGGAGGAACACGCTGCCGCGCTCGACTGGGGCACGCCCACGGCGATCGGCCGGGCCCTGGGGCTGAAGGCCGCCCTGGCAGGCCCGGACGAGGCTCTGGACCTGTGGCGCGAGGCGGTGGGGGTGCTGGGCTCGTCACCGGACCTGATGGCCCGGGCCCGGGCGACCACGGCCCTGGCCCGCCAGTTGGAAGGTGCCCGGATGGCCGGAGCCGAGGACACTTTCGTCGAGGCGGCCCGGCTGAGCGCCGAGTGCGGTCTCACCGATGCGCCTCCTGTGCCCGGGCGGTCCCAGCCGGTCGGACCGCCCACGGCCGCAGTCACCGGGGCGGTCGCGGCCCAGTCGGCGAGACCGGCTGCTCTGCGGTCGGTGGGCGTGCGGGGGGTGGAACTGACCCCTTCGGAGGAGTCGGTGCTGGGCCGGGTCCGGCAGGGGTGGACGAACCAGCAGATCGCCGACTCGCTGGGGATCAGCCGCCGGGCCGTGGAGAAGACCCTGACCGGTACGTACCGGAAGTTCGGAGTACGGGGACGGACCGAACTGCTAGCGGTGTTGGGGAACTGAGCGGCGGTACGGAGGTTCGGACCGAACCGGCGGGGGCGGGTACGGAGGTACGGAGCGGGCAGCCACAGTCTTTCCCGGGGCGCCTCTGACATCGTTGACGTCGAAAATCCGGTGTGTGAGTCTCGGAGTAGATGCAGGTGACGGCGAGGTGGTCGAAAACAACGGCTGCAGAGCCCTTCCCGTATCCGCAGGACGCCTGCCCGGCCACGTTGCCGACCGGGCGGCGCTCCGGCGGAACCCTTCCCGGCGCATTCGTGATGGAGGAGCCCCACCATGAGCCAGTACCCGAGCGGCCCGACCCGGATCGCCCCCGTCGTGATGACCCAGTCGGTGGCCTCCAGCGTACGGCGGGAGAGCGCCCGGCCCGGTGTGGGCCCGCTGCCGGCCACAGCCAGCCTTGATGCCGACCAGGTGATCGTTGCGGCGAACCCGGAGTTTCACCTGACCTTCCGCCGGGCCCTGGGCGAGACCTGTGGCACGCACATTTACGACCTCTTCCACCCCAGCGCCGAGAGTGTGCTGCCCCGCAGTTTCGCCACCCTTCTGGAGGAACGGCGCACCCAGTTCGTCACCCGGGCGCTGGGCCTGCGGGGTAAGGACGACGGCTTCTACGCGGAGGTGAGTTGCGTTGCGGTGCGGGGCGAGGACCAGTCGTTGCGCGGATTCGTGATCCAGGTGCAGCCGGAAGAGGCCGTGCCCGGCAGTGTTTCGGTGGCCGGGGCGCCGCGGGCGCTGCTCAGCCCGCTGGAGTGCCGCATTCTCGAGGCGATGGCCACCGGCTCCTCCACGATCCAGATGGCCACCCGTTTCTTCCTGAGCCGGCAGGGCGTGGAATACCACGTGGGCCGGATGCTGCGGAAGTTCAAGGCGCCCAACCGGGCCGCGCTGGTCTCCCGGGCCTACTCGATGGGGGTCCTCAGCCCGGGCTGCTGGCCGCCGCACGTGGCCCAGGGCTACGTCAAGGCGGCGAGCTGAACCAGGGCGCCCACCGGCCCGCCGAAGCGCCGTTCAGTTCTCCGGCAAGGCAGCGAGGTCCCGCTCGGCCCTGCGGTACCACCCCAGTGCTTTCGATTCTGAGGACGTCTGTGGTCACCACGGTAGGAGCCGGCCGGTCGCCGGCGCTTCTCGACTCCTGACCGGTGCCGGCTCGGGGCGGGAGACCGGCGGGCGGATAGGCTACCAATTCGACCTGATTTGTATAGAATCCTGCGGAAAACGACTCGGCGCAGGCCTCCGTGCGGGGGCGGGCAGGGGAGACGCATGACGATCGTCAGTCGCAGGACACTGCTGCGTGGTTCGCTCGCCGCCGGCCTGGCCGGTCCGGCCCTGTTCGCGGCTGAGTCGGCCCGGGCCGCCGGGCCGATCGTGAAACCGTTGCCGCCCGGACTCTTCAACGTCTTCGGCACGAACGCCGAGACACGGTGGGAATCGTTGCGCGGCACCGGCTACCACACGCCCATCGACCGGTTCTTCGTCCGCAACCACACCTCCACCCCACTGATCGACCACCGCACCTGGCGGCTCGACGTGCACGGCAGCGGCGTCCGCCGGCCACTGCGTCTCAGCTATGCCGATCTGCGTGCGCTCCCGGCCCGTGAGGTGTCCGCCTTCATCGAGTGCACCGGCAACGGCCGCAGCTTCTTCACCTCTCAGCAGGGGCAGACGGTGTCGGGAACGGCCTGGAAGCTCGGCGCGGTGGGAGTGGCCCGCTGGCGCGGGGTTCCACTGTCCCGGGTGCTGGGCCTGGCGGGCGTGAAGCGTGAGGCGGTCGACGTGATGCCGGTCGGGCTGGACGCCGAATGGGTCGATGGCTCAGTGAACCGCGGTCACGTCCGGCGGCCGTTTCCGATCGCCAAGGCTCTCGACGACGTGCTTCTGGCCTACGAGATGAACGGCGAACCGCTGCCGCCCGACCACGGATTCCCGGTGCGGGTGGTGGTTCCGTCGTGGATCGGTATCGCCTCGATCAAGTGGGTCGGCAGCATCGAGGTCTCCAGCGAACCCTTGAGCTCACCGTGGGACACGAACTACTACCGGCTCTTCGGCCCGAGCCACCCGGCCGAGGGTAGTGCCCCGCTCACCGAACAGGTGGTGAAAAGCGCCTTCGAGCTGCCCTTCCCGGCCACGGTCGGCGCGGGTCCGCAACAGCTCACCGGGCGTTCGTGGTCGGGTGGCGGCCGGATCCGGCGGGTCGAGGTCAGTACCGACGGGACGACCTGGCGCCGGGCCACCCCGCACGGTGCAGCCGGTCGCGACGGCTGGCTGCGCTGGAGCGTTCCGTGGCGGCCGGAACCGGGCACCTACCAGCTCCGGGCCCGGGCTGTGGACGAACACGGCCACACTCAGCCCGAGCAGACCGAGTTCAACCGTCTGGGCTACCTGTTCGACGCAGTGGTGCGTCACCCCGTCACGGTCGTCTGAGCCGGCCGCGGTTCACCCTCGCAGCCGGGAGACGAGCAGATCGATGCGCTCGTCCTCGTGGCCTGGGCGTAGTCGCTGATTGCGGGTCAGGGCGGTGAGCCCGTGCAGGGCTGCCCAGAACACCTCGGTGAGGGTCTCCACGTCCTGATCGCCGGCGATTGTGGCGACCGCCTGGTGTAGTTCGATGTATCCGGCCGCCAGTTGCTCCGGGATGTCGTCACCACCGAAACGTAGCCGAGTGGCCCGGGTGAACATGGCGTCGTACAGAGCCGGGCCGGCGGCGGCGAACGCGGTGTAGGCGCGAGCCACCGCGTGCACCGCATCGCCGGGCCCGGCCGCACGCCGGGCCTGCCCGAGGGCCTCGGCCAGTTCGCCGAAACCCTCGAGGGCAACGGCCTCGGTCAGGTCGTCGAGCGAGGCGAAGTGCTTGTAGATGACCGGCTGGCTGTACTCGATCTCGGCCGCCAGTCGCCGCGTGGTCACCGCTTCCCAGCCCTCACGCTCGGCCAGGGCCCGGGCAGTGTCCAGGATCAGCCGGTGCCGGGTGGAGCGTTCGCGGAGCCTGCGGTCTTCGGTGCCCATGCCCTGAGGTTAGCACTGCTACTGATGCTAGCGACGCTCTTGACGGCTAGCTCGGTGCAGAGTTAGCGTCGCTAGCGCTAGCAATGCTAACCATGGGAACGGGAGAACATCATGCTTGCTGTCATCGCCTACGGGATCGCCGTCCTGCTCAACGTCGGCATCATCTTCATCGGTACGCGTTTCCTGATCAGCCCCCGGGTGGCCGCCGCCGGCTACGGCGTACCGGCCGCGGAGTCGGGGGATCCGGCGTATCTGAGCATCAAGGGCGTACGCGACGCCGCCCCGGGCCTGCTCGGCCTCGCCCTGATCGCCTTCACCGACAACCTCAGCGTCGCCTGGTTCATGCTGGTCCTGGCCCTCATCCCGCTCGGCGACATGCTGATCGTGCTGCGCCACGGCGGAACCCGGGCCGCTGCCTTCGGCATCCACTACACCACGGCCGTGGTCATGCTCATCGACGCCGCGTTGCTCTTCGCCCTCTGATCCCCGGATGCGGCGCGTAACCGGACCGGGGCCGTCCTGCTGCGGCAGACTCGCACCATGCAGTTCACCGCCATCGTGCAGCTGGACGGAAAGACCGCGACCGGGATCAACGTGCCCGACCACGTCGTCGAAGAGCTCGGCGCCGGCCGGCGTCCGGCGGTGCTCGTGACGATCAACGGGTACAGCTTTCCCACCACCCTGGGCGTCATGAAGGGCGTGACCAAGATTCCGCTCAACGCCCAGCACCGCTCAGCATCCGGCGTGGCGGCCGGCGACGCGGTGGACGTCGAGATCGTCGTCGACACCGGCCCGCGCGAGGTGGCTCTGCCCGCCGAGCTGCAGAGCGCTCTGCAGGGCGAGCCGGAGGCGGCGGCCTTCTTTACCTCGCTCTCGACGACCAACCAGAAGCTGTTCACCACTTGGATCGAGAGCGCCAAGAAGGCCGAGACCCGCGAACGTCGGGTGACCGAGACGATCGATAAACTCCGCGCCGGAAAGACCTTGCGATGATCCGGCCGACTCGTACCGGCATACCCCTGACCCGGCGGGCTCGACCGTGGACCTGACCCGGTGGAGCCTGCTGCGCTCGATCTGGCGCCTGACCCTCACCGTGCTCGTGCCCCTGCTCCTGGTCTCCGCGCTGGCCTACCCGCTCCTGCCCGACCGCGTGATCATCCACTACTCGGCGGGTGGGGCTGACGGCTACTCCGCTGCGGCTTTCGCCGTCCTGGCCCTGCCGGCCACCCTGTTGGTGCTCACCGCCGTCGTGTCGGTGTGGATCGTGGCCGGCCCGCAACTGCCCTCCGGTCGCTGGAAGGGCGGCTGGCCGGCGGTGTTGCTGCTGATCACCGTGGCGCACCTGGCCCTGGTGCTGGGCAGCTTCTGAGCCCGGCCGACGGGATCAGCCCGGGGAAGAGGCCGACATCTGCTGGATGCCGATGGTGGCCAGCAGATCGAGCTTGCTGCGGGCGTCGGTGCCCGGACGCGGGGTGTCCACCACCAGTCGCAGATTCGTGCCCTGAATGACGAGCACGTTGGAGTCGAGCGCGATGTCACCCACGTCCGGGTGAACCACGATCTTCTGCGCGGTCTGGTGCTCGCCCACCAGCTTCAGCGCCCAGAGCTCGCGGAACCGGGCACTGCGTTCCAGTCGGGCGATCAACGCCGCCACGTCCGGATCGCGGGGATAGCGACTGCTGGTGGCCCGCAGATCCGCCACCAGTGACTCCTCGAAGGCGCTGCGCTCGGCCGGGGTCTGCCGCACCCGGGTGGCCGCGCCCTCGAACTGGTGGATCAAGGCATTACGTTCGTCGTCCGGGCGGGTCGTGGGATCGCCGAAGGTGGCCGCGAAGAGCGCGTTGTGGTCCAGCATCCGCCAGGCGGCGTCGCAGACCAGCACCGGGCTGGCAGTCAGCTGCTGGACGATACGGTGCACGCTCTGGGGGATCAGCTGCGGGACGAGGGCCGGGTTCTCGGCGTGCCCGGCCAGACGGAACAGATGGCCCTGCTCCTCGTCGGACAGCTGCAGGGCGCGGGCCAGGGCCGAGCAGACCTGGGCCGACGGCGTGCCGGCCCGGCCCTGTTCCAGGCGCACCACGTACTCGGGAGATATTCCGGCCAACTGGGCCAGCTCGGCCCGCCGCAGGCCCGTGACCCGCCGTGACGAACCGTGCGCCAGCCCCACGGCCCGCGGCTCCAGGCGATCTCGCCAGGCCCGTAACGCGACTCCGAGCTCGTTCATGCGGCCATTTTCGCTCATTACCGCTCATCGCTGTGGGGCCCGGAGTAGTACCAGCTGTACCAGGAAGTTCCGGGGCTCCCACCGATCCACAGGGCCGAGCAGCCTGGAACCCATGAACGAGACACCCGGTATGAACGTCTTCCTCACCGGCGGCAGTGGTTTCGTCGGCCAGCACCTCATCACCCGGCTAGTGGGCGACGGCCACACCGTCTGGGCCCTGGCCCGCAGTGACCAGGCCGCCCAGAAGGTCGAACGGGCCGGAGCCCGGCCGGTGCGCGGCGACCTGGCCGACCTGGCCGACCCGGCAGACCTGGCAGACCTGGCAGACTTGGCCGACTTGAACGGTTCCGGTTCGCAACCGGCCTGGCTCAACTCGCTGCAGGAGAGTGACGTGGTGGTCCATGCGGCCGCGCGGATGGCTTTCTGGGGCGAGGACGCCGGATTCGAACGGGACAACCACCGGCCCACTCTGGCGCTGTTCCGGGCGGCAGCCGCCGCCGGCGTCCGTAGGTTCGTCCTGATCAGCGCCGCCGCCGTCTCCACCGACCGGAACCGGGGCCCGGCCGTCGTCGCGGAGGACACGCCCACCGGCGACTCCGTGATCGCCTACGGCCGGGTCAAACTCGCCACCGAACAGGCCCTGACCGAAACCGCCACCCCCGGAATGGAACTCATCATCCTGCGTCCCCCGTTCATCTGGGGCACCGGCATGACCACGCTCGACGAGACGGTCGCCTCGGGCCGGTTCGCCTTCATCGACAACGGCCGTCACACCATGGACTTCGTCCACGTCGCCAACCTGGCCGCAGCCACCGCGGCCGCTCTCACGCAGGGCCGCGACCGCGGCGTCTACTACATCACCGACGGCACCCCGATGGCGATGCGCGACTTCTTCACCCCTGTCATGGGTGCGCTGGGGGCGGACGTCAGCAAGGCGCCCAGCCTTCCGTTCGCCGTCGCCACGCTCCTCGGGAGAGTGTTGGACCGCACCGCCCGGATGCTGCGCCGGCCCACCCCACCACCGCTGTACAACTGGCTGGTCGCGATCATGGGACGCGACCGGAGCTACGACATCACCCGGGCCCGCACCGAGCTCGGCTACCGCCCGGAAGTGACGTTCGCCGCCGGAGTGAAGGAGATGCGCGCCGCCGCGGGCCCCCGGGAGTGAGGTGACCCGGCGACTGCGGACCGGCCTCAGGTGTAGGTGATCAGCGCCGACTCGACCGCGGCCTGCAGCACCGACCGGGTGACCGGCTTGGGCACGAAGTGGGCCCCGAGGGCCCGGGCGGCGGCCCGGTCGGTGTCGAGCTCACTGGCACTCAGGAAGATCGCCGGGATCTGCCGGGTGACCGGGCGCCGGCGCAGGTACTGCAGTAGCTCGACACCGCTGTGGTCCGGCATCACGATGTCCAGCACGGCCACGTGCAGCGCGGGCGCCGGGGCCTGCGTGCTGCCCTCGACCAGGTGCACCGCCTCGGTCGCCGAGGTGGCCCCGAAGACGTCGTGCCCCATCCACTGCAGCCATGCCTCCAACATCCGGCGGGTGTCCGGATCGTCCTCCACCAGCAGTATCCCCGCCATGACCATCCCTTCCCCGGGCCCGCGGCCCGTGCGCCGCCGGCCTCTTCGGCGCACTCGTCGGTCGCAGATCCCTCTGCCCCATCGGGTGGTTCCGGTCGTTGCTTGATGCCGATCTACCGACCGGTCACCGCCGGCGCGGGCCGAAGTGTTCGTCTGCCGGTGGTCCGCCGTTCCGGATCTGTCCGGCTGCCTTCAGCGGGCGGCCGCCATCCTCGGGAGGTGCTGAACCGCAGTCCGGCCCCGCCGAGTGCCTGCCGAGGGCTGCTGCACGCGGCCGGGATCGGGTTCGGGGCGCTGGCCCTGGCCTGGATGTTCCCCGCGGTGATGGGCACCGGCTGGATCGAGGTCGCGCGCACCCTGGCGGCCGTCCCGGCCCTGCCCCTGGCCGGTCTGGTCCTGCTGTGGGCGGCGGGCAAGGCCGCGCACTCGGTCTCGTTGTCGGCCGCGATGCCCGGGCTGGACTGCCGTCGCGCGCTCATGCTGAGCCTGACCGGCAGTGCCGTGGCCAACGTCCTGCCGCTCGGCGGTGCCGCCGGAATCGCTCTCAACTACCGGATGAGCCGGGGCTGGGGTTTCTCCGCACCCGCGATCGCCACCTACGCGGTGGTGGTCAATCTCTGCGATGTCATGGTCAAGCTCTTCCTGCCGCTCGCCCTGGTGCCGCTCGTGCTGGGCGGCCATCTCCCGGCGCCGTTCTCCGGGTCCCTGATCCTCTCCAGCGTCATCGGGCTGGCCGTGGCCGGAGTCGCAGTGGTGGGGTTCCTGGCCGGCGGCCGGCCGGTGCGCCGCCTGGCCGGGCTGGCCTCGGAGCAGGCTATGCGCTCGCCCTGGCCCTGCGGATGGCGGGCGGCCCAGCGGCTGCTGACCGGGGCCGAGCAGATCTCGTCCCTGGCCCTGGTCACGATCGTCGGTGCCTGGACGCGGCTGGCCCTGGGGCTGAGCGGGTACACCGGGCTGCTGTTCCTGCTGCTCGCCGCCTGCCTCGGCACGGTCGGTGCGCAGGTGCCGCTCGCGCTGGTGTTGGCGGCGTTCTGCGTGGAGCGACTGCTGACCCTGGTCGGGATCACTCCGGCCGGCTTCGGCGTGGTCGAACTGGGGCTGGCCGGGGTGCTGATGCTGGCGCCGGCGGCGGCCGGAGTCGACGTCGCCTCGGGCATCCTGCTCTACCGGTTGCTCAGTGTGGGGCTGGGCATTCCGGTGGGCGGGGTGCTCCTGGCCCGGTGGCTCTGGTGCAGTCGGCGCGGGCCACGACCGGCGGTGGCGGTGCCCGTGATCGCCTTCCGCCAGCAGAGGATCAGAAGGCGCTCAGAGCGCGAACTCGGCCAGAGCCAGTTCGCCCAGAGACTTCTCGTCCATCGCCGGCCCGGCCAGCCGGGCCACGGTCAGGGCGTGCAGCGCAGGCATGCAGGCACGCGTCTCGACCGTGCTCAGCCCCGGGTTGGTCAGTACGAAACCCAGCGTCACATCGAGGATCGAGCGCATCTGGGCGCGCAGCAGGCCCTCGCGCAGGCAGGCCCAGGCGCCCTCGTGCATGGCCTTGGCCCAGACCCCGGACGGCCAGGAGATGCCGGACAGCTGGGCCGGGGTGATCGTGCCGGCCTGGACTAGCTCGATCAGGTCCTGCACGGCCGCGGTGCGCGGGCCGTAGCCGAATTCGCTGTCTTCCAGCAGGTTCCCGCTCTGGCCGGCCTGCTGGTAGGGGGCTCGCAGGGCCTCGACCTGTTCGGCGCCCAGGTCCGGGCTGGCCCACGACGCGGCCACGGCCGCTGCCGCGACGGCCGCGGAGGCGGGCACCGTGCCGGCTCCCGGGACCGGCGCGATCGCCGCATCGGGCCACACCGCAGCCTCTTTCGCCACCAGCGCCCCGACCTGGGAACTGGTGCCGAACCGGCTCTGCGCCAGTTCGTCGGCGTTCACCGCGGCCCCCGCCTCCAGCGTGCTGCCGGCGGCCCGCAGGGTCTGCGGCAGGGTAGGCGCGTTCATGTCCAGCAGCGCCACCAGCGTCCAGGCCACCGAGTGCGCCGTGCGGTCCCGGTCGTGCCAGGCCTGGGCCAGCGCGAAGGCGCCGTCCTGGCTGATCCGGAAGGCGGCGCTGAGCCCGTGCAGGACCTGGACGGCAGCCGGGTGGACGGCCGCGTCGGTGGCGAGCACAGTGGGCGAAGACAGGGTGTACACCTCTTCGACACTGCGGCCCGCGGCCGGGAACGGTCAACCGGCGCCGTGCGTTTGCCGGAGCTTTGATGACGATGCGTGGTTGCCGACTACAGAACGTCAAGGAAGGGTTGGTGAGCCCCGCAAATCAGTGGGGCGCCCGCAAGTCCGTCCGTGGTCAGTCGCCGGCGTCCAAAAGCTCGCGTAGTCGTTCACCGCACTTCTCGTACTGCTCGGCGCCGAGGGCGCGGAACTCGGTCTCGATCACCATGACCAGGGCCAGGTACAGGGTGTACAGCCAGCGTCGCCGATGTTCGCCGGTGGTGAGCTCGCCGCGACCGTAGCCGCGCAGGAACGGGCCCGGGTCACCGAAGGCGGGCAGGTCGAGGGCGACGAACCCGGCCTCGATCAGCGGGTCGCCGTAGAACGCGCGCTCGTGGTCGATGACGCCGACGATCCGGCCCTCGTGAACCATGGCGTTGTTGGGGAAGAGTTCCCACTCCACGAAGCGCGGCTCGGTGACCTCCTCGAGGGCCGCTGCGCGATCGGCGATGGCCGCCCGGACCACGTCGTACCCGACCGTGAGGTCGACTCCCCGACGCTCCCCGTCGCCGAGCACCTCCTCGAGCTTGCCGGTGAAGCAACCACGCCAGGTGGGCTCGCCCGGCCCCTCGAGCGCCCCGAACCAGGGGCCGGGGATCCGGTTGAGCTCGCGGTTGACCGCGCCCAGGGCCTCACCGAACCGGATCTGGTCGTCGGGGGAGACCTCGCCCCGCTCGTACAGCAGGCCCAGCGGCTCACCCTCGACGTGGGACATGAAGAAATAGTCCGCGTCGCACAGTTCGTGGCTCCGGTCGCCGAACAGGATCTCCGGCACCGGCACCGAGGTGTGCTCGCGGATCAGGCGCAGCGCGGCCAGTTCGGTGGCCATGGCGCCGCGCTCGTAGCTCATCACCTCGACGTGCGCCGGGGGAGCGATCTTCAGGATGGTGCGGCGCCCGTCGAGCAGATCGATGCGGTACACCACGTTGAACCAGCCGTGGCCCAGCTCGGTGAACCAGCCGGCCCCGCCCGAGGGCAGCTGGGCCGGCCCGAAGGCACGTTCGGCCATCGCCCGCAGCACGGCCGGGGACTGACGGTTCTTGGTGATGCTCTCCATCGCCCTAATCCTCGTCGATCGGGACGCCGATCCGCTCGGTGACCACGAAACCGGCCTCGCAGCGCGGGCAGTCGGCCTCACCGAAGACGAAGGTCAGCAGGGTGGCGATCTCGTGCTGACCATCACCGTCGGCCAGGTCGTACAGCCGCCGGCCCAGGCCCTCGAGCCGGGCCGCGTCGATCGGCCGCAGCGGCCGCGACCAACCCTCGTCGTCGGCCTCGGCCACGTAGAAACCGCGCTCGTCCAGCACCATCAGCAGTGCGGCCGAGCAGGCCGGGCAGGTCAGCTCGTACTCGCCGTCGGACAGCCCGGCCGGCAGGTCCTCGTTCCAGTGCGTCTGGCCCTCGAACGTGAGCATCGCCGCCATCAGGTAGATGTACTCCAGCGGCGGGCAGCGCCGGGCGTGCAACTGCTGCTCGGCGGCCGCGCGCAGAGCGTCCTGCTCCGGCGCGTAGGGGGCCGTGTCCTCGGCCGTGTAGCCGCAGTCGTCGGCGGCGGCCAGGATCGCCGCGGCCAGCACCACGGCGTTGACCACCTGCTCGCGGTCGGTGCCGGCGGCCTGCCCGGCGAGCCAGGGCAGGGCGGCGAAGCTGGCGTCGTAGACTCCGCCCTGGTGGCAAAGGGCCGACCAAAGGTCGTTCCACAGCTCAGCTCTCGGCTGCTCGCCGAGTTGCTTCAGCAGGGCGGGGATGTCGTCCGCCGGGCCGTAGGCATGGGTGAGCCTGGACCAGTCCGTCACGGACCCAGAGTGTGCCATACGCCGGAAATCCCTATGCTGCCACTCGTGACGCCCCTGCACCCGCTGACCGACCAGGCCCTGGCCCGCCTGCCCAAGGCCGAGCTGCACGTGCACCTGGAGGGCTCGATGCCCCCGGAGACGCTGCTCGAACTGGGCGTGCGCCACGGCGTGGACGACGTGCCGCGCACGCTGGACGACGTGCGCCGGTTGTTCGAGTTCCGCGACTTCGCCCACTTCATCGAGGTCTACCTGATCATCGTGAAGGTGCTGCAGGAGGGCGCCGACTTCGCCGCGCTGGCCTACGGCAAGGGGGCCGAGCTGGCCCGGCACAACGTGCGCTACGCCGAGATCTTCTTCACCTCGCCGCTGCACACCGACCGGGGCATCCCGGCCTCGGAGATCTTCGGTGGCCTGGAGGAGGGCCGGCAGCGGGCCCGGGCCGAGTTCGGCGTGGAGATGGTGTTCATGGCCGACATCCCCGGTGAGCGCGGCATCGCCGGCGCCGAGCAGACCCTGCAGGAACTGCTCGACAACCGCCCGCCCGGCTTCGTGGCACTGGGCCTGGGCGGCCCGGAGATCGGCACGCCCCGACCGCAGTTCGCCCCGTTCTTCGAGGCCGCGATCGCCGAGGGCTACCACAGCATCCCGCACGCCGGTGAGACCACCGGACCGCGCACCGTCTGGGACGCGCTGGAGTACCTGCATGCCGAGCGGATCGGCCACGGCACCAGCCTGCTGGAGGATCCGGCGCTGGTCGAGTACCTGGTGCGGGAGCAGGTGCCGGTCGACGTGAGCGTCACCTCGAACCTGTGCACCAAGGCGGCGCCCAGCCTGGCCGCCCACCCGCTGCCGCGGATGGCCGAGGCCGGGGTGAACGTGACCGTCAACAGCGACGACCCGCCGATGTTCAACACCGACATCTCGGCCGAGTACCGGATCGCCCGCGACCTGCTGGGGACCGAGAAGCTGCTGCGGGCCGCCCGGGCCGGCTTCGAGAACTCGCTGCTTCCCGAAGACCGCAAGGCCGTGTACCTGAAGGAGTTCGACGCAGTACTAGGCGAGCAGCTCACGTAGGGCGCGGAACTCCTCCACGGTCAGGAACGAGGGATTCCCGGCCTGGGGCTGGCGCAGCACCTCGGCCCCGGCCAGCACCGGGTGGGCGCGGAACTGCTCGCGGGTCAGCCGCTCGGCCTCGGGCAGGATGTCCAGGCTCAGCGGCACCGACCAGCTGCCGCCCTCGTCGGTGCCGGCCTCACCGATGACCTGCCCCACGCCCCAGACGCCGTAGGGCACCGTTCGTGAGCGGCTGCCGCTGGCCCAGAACACCACCGCCTGACCGGTCCGCATCAGGTCGGAGCGGTAGTTGCGCTGCACGCACCACCGGCCGACGTGTGGGTCGGCGGCGAACCGCTCGGCCAGGGGGCTGTTGTCGGCGTTGCCCTTGATCAGCCAGGCGCCGAGACCGGACTCGGTGATGCGGCGGGGTTCGGAAGCGGGCACCGAGGCACGCTATCGGCGTCCGCGGTGCCCGCACCTCGATCAGCGGAGCTGGTCGACGATCACCTCGGTGGCGTCGGCGATGAGCTGGTCGTCGGTGCTCGCGTCCGGCTCGCCGCGGGTGGAGAGCACCGCAAGGACGATCGGGGCGGACCTGGGCGGCCAGATCACGGCGATGTCGTTGCGGGTGCCGTAGCCGCCCGAGCCGGTCTTGTCGCCGACCACCCAGCCCTCGGGAACGCCGGCCCGGATCACCTTGTCGCCGGTGGTGTTCCGCTTCAGCAGGTCGGTCAGGGCGGCCTTGTCCTGGTCGTCCAGGACATCGCCGAGGACGAACTCGCGCAGGTCGGTGGCCAGGGCCCGGGGGGTGCTGGTGTCGCGGCGGTCGCCCGGGGTGGCCTCGTTGAGGTCGGGTTCGATCCGGTTCATCTGCGTGGTGCGATCGCCGATCCGCTCCAGGGCGGCGTCCACCTCCGCGGGGCCGCCGAGCTCTTCGAACAGCAGGTTGGCGGCCGTGTTGTCGCTGTAGCGCACCGAGGCGTCGGCCAGTTCACGCAGGGTCATGCCGGTGGCCAGGTTCTGGCGGGTGATCGGGGCGTACTCGAGCAGGTCGGACTCGTCGTAGCGGACCAGCCTTTCCAGCTGCCGGTCGGTGCGCCTCTGGAACAGGACGCCGGCCTGGAGGGCCTTGAACGTGGAGGCGTAGGCGAAACGGCGGTCGGCCCGGAACCGCACGGTCCGACCGGTGCCGGTGTCCAGGGCGTAGACACCCAGGGTGGCGTCGTACCTCTCCTCCAGGGCCCGCAGCTCAGCTGCTGGGCTGGAAGGTGTCTGCGTGACCGAAGGGCCCAGCGCGGCCGAAGCGTTCAAGGTGGCGGAGGCGTTCTGGGCGGCGCAGCCGAGGAGCAGGGCGGCGCAGGCGACGGTCGCGCCGAGACGACCTGGGACAGAGAGCTTCATGGACCACCTTCCGATGTGGTTCGAGCTGGTGCAGCCAGCCTGGCGGCGCCGGATCGATGCGGTCCAATGCCCGGATGGCCGAATCGATGCTGATCCGGCATAGGCTGAGTTCGTGGACGTGGTCTCCGGCTGTCAGGCCTTCGTGAGCGTGAGCGAGCACGGTGGCTTCACCCAGGCCGCCGCGGCCGTGAACCTCCCGCAGTCGGTGGTCAGCCGCCGGGTGGCCGCGCTGGAGAGACATCTGGGCGAGGCTCTGTTCGAGCGCACCTCGCGGCGGGTGGCGCTGACCCGGTTCGGTTCCGACCTGCTGCCCTCCGCCCGGCGACTGGTGCGGCTGGCCGACGACCTGCGGCACGACGCCGAACGGGCCCGGCGCCGGCCCTTCCGTCTGGCCGTGCCCGGCACCTGCGGTACTGCCGCCCTGGCCCGGCTGGAGGCCGGGGCCCGGCCCGAGGAGGTCTACCTCGACCTGGTCACCGGTGGGCCCGAGGAACGGGCCGAGATGGCCCGGTCGCTGGCCGTGCGGGCGGCCCTGGTCGCCGTCCCCCCGGACCAGGGCATCTGGGCGGTCCCGCTCGGCCTGGCCGGCACCGGCGAGCCCGAGGGCCCGGTGATTCATCTGGAGTCGTTGCGCCCCGGCCGTTCTCAGGCCGGCGAGCGGGCGCGGGTGGTGCGGGTGCAACCCGAGGACGACGTGCCGCACGTCCGCGACCGGCTCACCCGGCTGCGGGACGCGGTCGGCCTGCGGCCCGCCCAGGTCGCGGTGGCGCCGACCCTCACCACCGCGGTCGCCGAGGTGCTGGGCTCGTCCGACCTGCTGCTGTGCTCGCCGGCTCAGGCGATCGAGCTCGGGCTGGCCTGGCGGCCGGTGGGGGAGATCCGGCTGGCCCGGGGCTACGACGTGGCGGCCATGGCCCAGGCCGACCGCGAGCGGGTGCACACCCGTCTGGAACCGTTGGTCGCCCAGTGCCTGGGGGCGCAGCGATGAGACTGCTCGAACAGCTGCGGCAGGCACTCGGGGAGGGCGGCCTGCACGGGTCGTTCCTGGTGCGCGACCTGGACAGCGGCGAGGAGATCGGGATCGAGCCCGACCTCGAGTTCGCCGCCGCTTCACTGGTCAAGGTGCCGCTCGCGCTGGCCACCCTGGAGCGGGTGCGCACCGGCGAGCTCGACGCCGCCGCCCGGATCGAGGTGCAACCGGGCGCGCTGAGGGTGCCCGGCCCGACCGGCCTGACCAAGTTCCGTCACCCGGCCTCGATCGCCCTGGAGGACCTGCTCTACCTGAGCGTCTGCCTGAGCGACACGACCGCCGCCGACGTGCTTCTCGACCTCACCCCGCCCACCGCGGTCGCCGCCTGCCTGCGCGAGCACGGCCACACCGGGCTCACCGTGCGCCATCGTCTGGGCGACCTGGCCGACACCCCGGCCGAACGCTTCCCGGCCGGCGAGGGCCATCTGGCGCACTCGCTGGCGATCGGTGCGGGCACCGCCGGGCGCGGCCACCCGGTGCCCCAACTCGATGTCAGCCGGGCGAACTCGGGCAGCGCCCGGGCCTTCGCCGACCTGCTCCAGGCGCTCTGGCGGCCCTCCACGATCGACCCGTGGGTGGCCGGGCGGATGCGCGAGCTGCTCGCCGACAACGTGCTGCGCCAGCGGCTGGCCCCGGACTTCGCCTCCGACGCCTCGCGCTGGTCGTCCAAGACCGGCACGCTGCTCAACCTGCGCCACGAGGTCGGTGTGGTGGAGCACGCCGACGGCCAGGCCTTCGCGGTGTGCGTGCTCACCGAGTCTCGGGTGGCAGCCACCGTCCAGCCCGGAGCCGAGGCGCTGATGGCCACGGTGGCCCGTCGGCTGCGCGACCACCTGCGGCGCTGACCGGTCCGTGGCGCCTCAGACGGTCATCACCCGGCGCAGCACCTCGAAGTCGTTCCGGGAGAGGGCGACCAGGCCGAAGCGCAGCGAGTGCCCCCAGCCCGGCTCCCGGGTCAGGTCGAGCTGCCCGGCCAGGTCACCGATCGGCACGGGCCGGGCCGGGACGAACTCCACGCAGCGCCGCCACGGCCGCACCGGCTCTGCGGCCCGCATCTGCACCAGCTCCTCGGCCTGGAAGGGCACGTCGTCGGCGACGATCCCGAGCTGGGTCACGGCGCGCAGCGGCTTCTTCTCGCCCAGGCGCTGGGTGGGGGAGTAGAAGACGAACCCGTCACCGCGGCGCAGCCGGGTCAGATTGTTGCGCTTGCCGTGGTTGAGCTGGATCCAGTTCTGCCCGGCGGCCCGGGCGGCGTGATCGGCCGACACAACTCCCAGCCATGCTTTTTCCATGACGCAGACGATGCCGGGGATACCTGACAGCTACCGTCATATACGTCCGGTCTAAATCACGATCAAGGACGTCCTAGAAGTTGCCTTCGACCCGTTTCGAGCCCTTATCGTGACCGGATGGAGATCAACTCGCGTCCTCGGGGCCGGCACCTGGCCCGCCGCTTCCGCAGCAGTGAGACCGGGTCCTCGGCCGTCACCTGGGAGCCGAGCGACGTGGTGAAGGCGCACACCGGCAGCATTCCGGTGCTGTCCGAGGACCCGCGCAGCCGGGTGGCCCGGCTGCGCGAGATCCGCGACCGGATGGCCGAGCCGGATCCTGCCTGAGTCGGCCTGAGTCAGGCGCGGCCGAAGGTGCTGGTCCCGGTGGTCCAGGCGTGGGCCTGCTCGCTGAGGGAAAGGCCCAGGCCGGGCCGCGGCGGCACCACCATCCGGCCGGCGCGCAGCTCCAGGCGCTCGTTCCAGAGCGGTTCCAGCCACTCGAAGTGCTCCACCCACGAGGTGTGCGGGTAGGCCGCCGACAGGTGCACGTGGATCTCCATGGCGAAGTGCGGCGCCAGGCTCACCCCGGCGTGCTCGGCCAGAGCCAGCAGCTTCAAGAAGGGCGTGATCCCGCCGACCCGGGGCGCGTCCGGCTGCAGGTAGTCGACCGAGCGCAGACGCAGCAGCTCGGCGTGCTCGGCCACGCTGGTCAGCATCTCGCCGGTGGCGATCGGGGTGTCCAGGGCGGCGGCCAGCTGGGCGTGGCCCTCGGCGTCGTAGGCGTCCAGCGGCTCCTCGATCCACTCCAGCCCGAACTGCTCCAGCGCCCGGCCCATCCGCAGTCCGTCCTGGCGGTTCCACTGCTGGTTGGCGTCGACCATCAGGGTGAAGTCGTCGCCCACGGCCGCGCGCACGGCGGCCACCCGGGCCAGGTCGGCCTTCTTGTCCGGCTGCCCGACCTTCAGCTTGATCCCGCCGATGCCCGCGGCCACCGAGCGCTGCGCGTTCTCCACCACGGCCTCGATCGGCATGGACAGGAAGCCGCCGGAGGTGTTGTAGGCGGCCACGGTGTCACGGTGGGCCCCGATCAGCTTGGCCAGCGGCAGCCCCGCCCGCTTGCCCTTCAGGTCCCACAGGGCCACGTCGAACGCGGCGATCGCCTGGGTGGACAGGCCGCTGCGGCCGACCGAGGCGCCGGCCCAGACCAGCTTGGTCCACAGCCGGGAGATGTCGCTGGGGTCCTCACCGATCAGGTTCGGGGCGATCTCGCGGGCGTGCGCGTACATCCCGGGGCCGCCCGCGCGCTTGGAGTAGGCCCAGCCCAGGCCGCTCAGCCCGGACTCGCAGGTGATCTCGGCGAAGACGAACGCGATCTCGGTGAGCGGCTTCTGCCGGCCGGTGAAGACCTTGGCGTCGCTGATCGGGTTGCCCAGCGGCAGGTGGCACAGGCTGACCCGGACGCCGGTGATCCGGTCGGAGGTGGCCACGTCGGCGCCCAGGTGCAGGCCGCTCAGGTCGGGGACGACGGTGCTGCTCTCGAGCGTCATCGCAGGATCTCCTTCGATCGGGGGCTCCTTCGACGCTAAGCCGCTCCCGCGATGCCCGTCCAACATTGCTTGAGCATCACCCGATGCCGATCCGGCATGGGGCGATGCCCGGGAGTAGGGTCGTACGGCCTCGTAGGCCGAGCCGAAGGACGTTCTTGCCGTGCCCAGTTCCAGCCCTGAGACCACCGTCGAAGACCTCGCCGCGTTCGTGTCCGCCGCGCCCACCCCGTACCACGCGGTGGCGGAGGCGGTGCGGCGCCTGAGCGAGGCCGGTTTCACCGAACAGCCCGAGAGCGGTGAGTGGGACCACACCCCGGGCGGGCGCTACCTGGTGCGCGACGGCACGGTCCTGGCCTGGTACACGCCGCCGAACGCGAGCCCGGCGAAGGCTTTCCGGATCTTCGCGGCGCACACCGACTCGCCCACGCTGAAGATCAAGCCCAACCCCGACACCGGCACGGCGGGCTGGCGGCAGGCCGGGGTCGAGGTCTACGGCGGGGCGCTGTGGAACTCCTGGCTCGACCGGGACCTGGGCCTGGCCGGGCGGCTGGCCCGGCTCGACGGCACGGTCGTGCCGGTGCGGATCGACCGGCCGCTGCTGCGGGTGCCGCAGTTGGCCATCCACCTGGACCGGCAGGTGAACCAGGGCCTGAAGCTCGACCCGCAGCGTCATCTGGTGCCGATCTGGGGTCTGGGCCCCACCGCGGACGGCGACCTGCTGCAGTACGTGGCCGACCGGGCCGGGCTCGAGGCGGACGAGATCGTGGCGCACGACCTGGTCGTCCACGAGCTCACGCCGCCGGCCCGGCTCGGCGCCGACGGGGAACTGCTGGCCTCACCCCGCCTGGACAACCTCTCCTCGGTTCACGCCGGCCTGACCGCGCTGCTCGCCGCGGCCGAGTCGCAGCCGGAAACCGTGCCGGTGTTCGTCGGTTTCGACCACGAGGAGGTGGGCAGCAGTTCGGCCACCGGCGCCGCCGGGCCGCTGCTGGAGATGGTGCTGACCCGGCTGGCCGGTGGCGCGGAAGAGCGCTACCGCTCGTTCGCCGCCTCGCGCTGCCTTTCGGCCGACGTGGCCCACGCCGCACACCCCAACTACCTCGACCGCCACGACACCGACCACCTGGCCCACATGAACGCCGGCCCGGTGCTGAAGACCAACGCCAACCAGCGCTACGCCACCGACGCACCCGGGGCGGCCGCCTGGCACCGCGCCTGCGCCGAGGCCGGGGTGCCGAGCCAGGTGTTCGTCTCCCACAACAACGTGCCCTGTGGTTCCACGGTGGGCCCGATCACCGCCACCCGCCTGGGGATTCGCACGGTCGACATCGGCATCCCGGTGCTCTCGATGCACTCGGCCCGCGAGCTGTGCGGGGCTCAGGACCCGGCCTACCTGGTGGCGGCGGCCACGGCCTTCTTCGTCGACCCGGTCTGAGCCTGCCGCGAACTCAGGGCAAGGATCCCGGCGCCGGGGTCGAACTCGACCAGACCTCGGCGCCGGAACTCCTCCAGCCAGCCCTGCATCGGGTACCAGCCGTGAATCTCGGCGAACAGGGCGGCATTACGGACGATTGCGGCCAGGTGCCGGGTCGGTGGGGTCTCGGTCTCGTGGTGCTGGTGGTAGGCGACCGCGTCGCCGCTCCACCACACGCCCAGGCCGGCCTGCCCGGCCCGCACGCCGAAATCGGTGTCTTCGCCGCCGTATCCGACGAAGCGCTCGTCGAATCCGCTGATCCGGTCGAAGTCCCGGCGATTGATACCTAAGGACGTGGTCCAGGCCAGTTCGTGACGATCGTCGCGCACCAGCCGTCCCGGCTCGGGTGCGGGCCGGGACGCGTGCTGGCGGGAACGGGCGATCAGGTCGCGCTCATTCCAGCCGTCCTGCACCGCAGCCGGTTCCAGGTAGCGCAGCGGGCCACTGACCAGACCGTCGACCTGCTTGAGGGCATCGGCATACGTCTCGACGAGCTGCTCGCCAGGAATGCAGTCCACGTCCAGGAAGACGATGTGCTCGGCGTCAGTGGCCCGTGCTCCCAGGTTCCGGGCGGCCGCAAGTGGTAGTTCGCCACCCTGGGAAGGCATATCGACGATGACGACCTGTTCGGCCACCCGCGGCGGCACGGTGATCTCGGCATCGTCCATGCGCACGATGACCAAGTGCTCGACCGCCCGGGACTGACGCTGAAGGCCTTCCAGCTGACGGGCCAGGTGGGCGCGGCGTCCCGCGACGATGGTGACAACGGCCAGGCTCATACGGTTTCCACCTCGACGGCCTGCGCCTCGACCAGTTGGGCGAAACGAGCTGCGCCCACCTCGGGCTCGTCCTGTTCCGGCAGCAGCATGGCCCTGCGCACCGCATCGGCCCAGCCGCCGGGCTCGGGCAGTTGCCAGAGGGCGACGGCCGCCCCGACCCCGTCCAGGGCCTTGGCGGTTGCCTCCTGCTCGTCGAAAGCTCGCTGCTCAGGCAGGGTCACGAACGGCTTGCCGGCGGTGGTGACCTCGCCGACCGTGCCCAGGCCGGTATTGCCGATGACCACCGAGGCCTCGGCAATGGCCGGCCCGGCGTCGGCCACGCGGCCCTGGAAGGACAGGTTCGCGGGCCCGGCTTCGGCCGGGGCGTCGAGGCCCAGCACCGTCACCTCGTGATCGGGCAGATCGACGGCGATCTCGGCGCACCGACGGGCGTCCAGCCGAGACCCACCCGTGCCGACCACCACAACTGCTCGCGGGCGTCCATTGTTGTTGCTCTTGAGAACCCTGCGCGCAGCCGTGACCAGACCGACGGCGTGGGTGCGGGGAAGGTTGGTGTGCAGGCCCCACGACTCGGGAACCGGCATGACCACCTGGTCGGCCAGGGCGAAGCCGAGGTTGTGGGCCGGATCGGTGCGCTGACCCGGAAGCCGGACTGCAACAACGGGAATGCCACTGGTGCGCAGCAGCACCGCTATCTCGACCGAGACGTCCACCACGGCCAGCACCGGCTGATGGTGGGCGGCGGCGCTCAGAAGCAGCCGATGGCGGGCCAGCAGCCCGGGCTGATGAGTCGGCGCCCAGTGCAGTGCGCCGTGAGCATCGGGGCCCTCGTTCACCGGCCCGAAGTCCAACGGCAGCGGCACGTGCTCGCACGACGGCGGCAGATCCCGCGGGGGTTGTGCCGAGGACGCGAAAATGACCGGCCGGGGCAGCTGCTCGGCCATCGCCAGGGCGCGACGCCAGTGGCCGGAGCCCTGGTGATGGACGTAGTAGAGGATCGGGCGCACAAGACCGCCTCAGGCTGTAAGCACTTCGGGAAGTGATGCGGGCAGACCGGCCAGATGCACCAGCAGGTTCTCGTAGCGGTTCATCATGACCTTGGTGTCGTAGCGCTGGGCGTGCGTGTGCACCTGGACGTTGTCGAGCAGCCGGGCACGCTCGATCGCCCAGGCCAGGGCGATCGGTGAGGCGCTGGCGGCGACCACTCCGCCGCCCGGGAGAACCACCTCGCGGCAGGCGCCGTTGGGGAAGGCCGCGACCGGCGTGCCACAGGCCATCGCCTCGACCATGGCCAGGCCGAACGGCTCGTCCCAGAGCGGGGTGGCCAGGAAGACCGAGGCCCGGCCGATCAGACCGGCCAGGTCACGGTGGTCGAGGTGGCCGCGGTAGAGCACGTCCGGGCCCAGCCGGGGCCGGATCTCGTTCTCCCAGTAGGCCTGGTCGCCGATGGCGCCGCTGAACTCCATCCGCATCCCGGCCAGGCGGGCGGCGTCGATGGCCTCGTGCAGCCCCTTCTCGGGGGTGATCCGGGCCGACCAGACCGCCAGGTCCGGGTTGCGCGGGGCGCCGGTGTGCCAGTGGTCGAGGTAGATGCCGTTGGGCACGGTGTCGACCTCGGGCAGCCGGGAACGCCAGGCGCGGGCGGTGAAGCGGGACACGGCGACGAACGCGTGCCGGGGACCCGGCCGCCAGGCGGGCGACTCGATCACGGCATTGATCCGCGCGAGCGGGGGTGTGTGCAGCACGGTCAGCATGGGCTGCTCGGTCAGCTCGGTGTAGGGCAGCGGGTTGAGGCTGTTGTTCAGCACCACGTCGAAGTCGCCGGCCTGGACGGCGGTGACCGCCCGGGCGATCGCCTCGTCCACCACCAGGTCGCGGGTGTGCCCCTCCCACATCGGCGAGCGGGCCGCGTCCTCACCGAGGATGGGCTGCAGCCGGGCCCGGGTCGAGCTGCTCTCGCGGGCGAAGAGCGTCACGTCGTGCCCGCGTTCGACCAGCTCGTCGGCCACCATCGAGGTGTGCATCTCCAGCCCGCCGACGAACGGCGAGGCGATCGGGTGGTGCAGGTGGGCCAGCAGAGCAACTCTCACCGGTACGCCTCTCACGTTCTGGCCGGGCCCACGCTGGACCTTACCTTCGCGACGGAACGTATCGCCGGTTCTCCGGACCCGCCCGTTGGAGTGACCCCCTCCTCCGTTTGTCCTGGTGAAATGCCCTCAGAGACGGGCAGGGCGGGTAGCGGAGAGTTACCAGTGGCTGCAGTGACGACTGAGCCTCAGCTTTCCGCGCCTGCCACGGGGCAGGCTACGGCTTCTCCTCGCGCACCAGTTCCTGGGCGGGCAGCAGTTCGTCGCCGTGCTCGGCCATCCACACGCCCAGCGCCCGCAGCGGCCCCTCCAGCAGACTCGCCCCCAGTGCGGTGAGCCGGTAGTCGATCCGCAGGCCCGCCCCCGGCTCCCGGGCCACCAGTCCATGGCCGGTGAGGCGCTGTAACGTCTCGGTGAGCACCTTGTCGCTGATCGCGCCGATGCGGGCGCGCAGCTCCCGGCGGCGCAACGGCCCGTCCCGCAGCGCTGCCATCACCACCACGTCCCAGGTGTGCGCGAAGAGCTCGGTCGCGGCCCGCAGACGGCAGTCGGCGACGAACTGGTCACAGTGCTCTTCGCGCATGCTCTCATCGTGGCATTCGCCTACGCACCGATCGGTACGTATCGGCTCTCTAGCGTCGAGGACATGAGAATCGGGATTCTGGGAACGGGCACTCTGGCGCGCGCTCTGGCCGACGTGTGGGCGCAGAGCGGGCACGATGTGATGCTCGGTGGCCGCTCACCTGAAAAGGCTGCGGCCCTGGCCGCTTCGTTGGGTGCGCGGGTCAGTGGTGGTGATCTACTGCAGGCCGCAAAGGGCCGGGACGCAGTGCTTCTGGCCGTCCCCTGGGATGCGGTGGCTGATGTGCTCGCCACGGTGGGCGCCAGCCTGGCCGGCCAGGTGCTGATCGATCCGGTCAACCCGGTCAGGTACAGCGACGGCACGATGCTGGTGGGCGACGGGCACTCCGCGGCGCAGGAGATCGCGCGCCTGGCGCCGGGGGCGCACGTGGTGAAGGCGTTCACCTTCTTCCCCGCGTCCCAGTGGCACCCCGGCGAGGGGCACGTCACCGTGGCGATGTGTGGCGACAAAGATCAAACAATGGACGTGGTGGGCACCTTGGTCCGCGACGCGGGCGGGGTGCCCGCGAACCTTGGGCCGCTGAGCCGGGCTCGGCAGCTGGAAGAGGCCGCGGGCCTCGTCTTCGCCCTGGTGGCAGGCGGTTTCGATCCGCGCAGTGCGGTGCCTTCGGTGCCGCAGGTCAGTCGAGGAGCGTGACCCGGCCGTTGTCCAGGTCGTAGCGGGCGCCGAGCACCCTGACCTCACCCTTGGCCACGTGCTCGGCGATCAGCGGGCTGCGCTCGGTGAGCTGCCGGACCTGCGCCCGCACGTTGGCCACCACGCCGGCCTCGACCACCTTGGCCTTGTCGTCCGAGGAGCCCAGCAGCGGCTCGATCACCGGGCGCAGCGCATCCACGATGGTGCCGATGTGCCCGGCCGGGGTGCCGCCCGACTCCAGGGCGTCGACCGTGGCGGTGATCGCGCCGCAGCGCTCGTGCCCGAGCACCAGGATCAGCGGGGTGCCGAACTCCTCGACCGCGAACTCGGTGCTGCCCAGCAGCAGGTCGTCGACGATGTTGCCGGCCACCCGGTTGTCGAAGACGTCACCCAGGCCTTCGTCGAACAGGATCTCGGGGGAGACCCGGGAGTCGGCGCAGCCGATGGTGGTGACGAAAGGATGCTGCCCGGCGGCCAGTTCGTGCAGGTGGGCCAGCGACTGGTCGGGGTGCCGGGCGTGCCCGGTGACGAACCGGCGGTTGCCCTTGAGCAGCCGCCGGAGCGCTGCCTCGGGGGTGGCCGGGACGGGGTTGGCGGTGGGGGTGCTCGTGGCGGCGGCCGCGGAGCCGGCGCCGAGCAGGCCCAGCGCGGCTGCACCACCGGAGACGAGAAGGGAACGACGGGACGAGGCGAGAACAGACATATCCGCTCTTTCTCCGAATCAGGGAAACGTCCGCACCATACGCCTCACTCCTATCTGGTTGTCAGACCCAACTACTTCTTCGTCATGTCGAAACACGCTCCGCTGTCGGGGGTCACGACCGGTCGGTGATAGCGACGCTCCAGGGTCATCCCGATCGCGGCGGCCAGGATCATCGCTGCTCCGGCGGCCAGGAGGGGGCGGGGCCCGAGGCCGATGGCCACGCCCGCCGCCGCCGAGCCCGCCGCCGAGGAGCCGACCTTGAGTGCGGCCATGGTCACGAACACCTGGGCACGCGCTCCGGGTGGGGAGTAGCGGGACCGGGCAGCCAGGGTGGCCGTGAAGTAAGGCGCGTTCGAGGCCCCCAGCAGGAAGAAGGCGACCGACGCCACGACGTAGTTCGGAGCCACGGCGCAGCAGGCGAAGAAGATGCTCACCACTGCCACCGTGACCGCCACACTGCGCTCGGGTTCGCCCGGCAGGGGCCAGGCGATCAGGATTAGCGAGCCGATCAGATACCCCAGGCCGAACACGGCTGTCAGCAGGCCCGCGGTGCCGGCCGAGACGTCGAGGTCGTCGGCCAGGGCCACCGCGATGACCGCGACCGCTCCGTTGGGGAAGGCGACGACCAGCATGGTGCCCATCACCCGACGCAGCGGCCCGGGCGCCGTGAACAGGCCCAGGGCACTACGCAACGGCAGCACCAGATCAGCCGGAACCGCCTTCTCGCCCGGTGGAAGACCACGGATCAGGGCCGCCGCGACCAGCGTGGTGAAGGCCAAGGCCAGCAATGCCACCCTAGGGCCGGTCAGCGCGGCCAGCGAGGCCACCAATGCGGTGCCGCCAGTTCCCCCAATGCCGTAACTGAGTGAATCCAGACCCTGGGCGCGGCGCTGAGCGTGCTCGTCGGGTGGGGAGAGTGCGGCCAGCCGACTGCTCAGGCCGCCGGTGAGCAACGGCCCGCCGGCACCGGCGAGGGCGGCCAGTCCGAGCACCAGCGCCAGCGGCGCATGCCCCAGGGTGAGCGTGGCTGCCCCGATCAGCACCGCGTACCCGACGCAGACCGCCGCGATCAGCCGTCTTCCGTCACGTGAGCGGTCCAGCCGACGACCGGCCAGCGGCCCCAGCAGGTGCGGCAGCATCAGACAGGTGACCAGCAGTGCGCCCACCAGTTCGGGCCGGTGCAGCCCGGGAACCGTCCCGGCCAGCAGCACGAACCCGACCGGGGCGCCCGCGTCGGCGCTGCGGGCCAGGGTGGCCGCGATCAGGTACCGGGTCAGCGCCGTCCTCGAACTCACCGGCCGGGCTCGTTCACGAACCACGGGCCGGGGGTGGCCGAGGCGCACCGCTCCTCGATCTCCCGGATCTCCTCGTCGTTCACAGAAGCCAACCTAGAACCAAAGGACGCCGTGCGAGACCTGGTCTCCCACGGCGTCCTCGGTTCCGATCCGGATCTACTGGGTGCGCAGGCCGTTCTCGATGGCCTCGATGATCCGCGGGCGCATCTGTTCGGCACTGATGATCGCGTCGACCGAGCCGACCTCCACCGCGCGCCGGATGCTGTGCACCCGGTCGAACTCGGCGGCCACCTCACCGAGCTTCTCGGCCCGCACGGAGGCCTGCACCTCGGCCAGGCGGGCGTTCACCGCCGCCCGGTCGCCCGCTCCCGCCGCCAGCA
This sequence comes from Kineosporia sp. NBRC 101677, assembly GCF_030269265.1. Taxonomy (NCBI): domain Bacteria; kingdom Bacillati; phylum Actinomycetota; class Actinomycetes; order Kineosporiales; family Kineosporiaceae; genus Kineosporia; species Kineosporia sp. NBRC 101677. The sequence goes on along the minus strand of NZ_BSTA01000003.1, from coordinate 335,223 downwards.
ACTGCGCCTGCAGTTCGCTGACCCGCGGGTCGTTCGTGGTGCGCTTGTTGACCTCACCGGTGAAGACCACCGCGGCGGCCGGGGCACCACCGAGCACCGAGGCGAACGAGCCCTCCAGCGCCAGCACCGTCATGTTCGGGTTCAGCCGCTTGGAGAAGACCACGAAAGCGCCACCGTGGTAACGGGAGATCACGGTGAAGATGATCGGGCCCTCGAAGTTGACGATCGCCCGGCCGATCTCGGCGCCGTACTCCAGCTGCAGCCGGCGCATCGACTCGGGGGAGCCGTCGAAGCCGGAGAGGTTGGCCAGCACCACCAGCGGGCGGTTGCCCGAGGCGGCGTTGATCGCCCGCGCCGTCTTCTTCGACGACTGCGGGAAAAGCGTTCCCGCAGTGTAGGTGTCGGGGCCGTCGGTGGGCGGGAACCCGCGCCGGGCCACGGTGCGCGACTCGATCCCGACCAGGCAGACCGGGCGCCCGCCGATGTGCACGTCCTGCACCACCGAGGTGTCGGCGTCGGCCATGCCCGCCCAGCGCTCCAGCACCGGGTGGTCCTGGTCGGACAGGGCCCGCATCACCGTGCGGATGTCGAACGGCTTCTTGCGGTCGGGGTTGTGCTCCGCCGAGAAGATCTCGCCGACCGTGGTGAACTCCTCGCCCAGCGGGTGCGGGTAGGAGCGGATGTCGCGATCGGCCGGGTCGGTGGTCGGCACCGGCCGCGGCGACGTCTCGCCGGGGGCGATGTAGGCGTGGTCGTAGTGCGCCATCAGGATGTCCCGGGCGCCGGCCAGGTCGGGCGCCCAGTACTGGGCCTGGCCGTTGGGGCCCATCACCCGGTCGTAGCCGCCGATGCCGAAGTTGTCCTCGGCCGAGACACCGCCGGAGAAGTCCAGCGCCTGCTTGCCGGTGAGCACCATGGCCGAGTCGGGCGTCATCACCAGGATGCCCTTGGTGTGCATCAGCATGGTCGCCTCGGCGTTCCAGTACGGCTGGGCGCCCACGTTGATCCCGGCCACCACGATGTTGATCTCACCGCCGGCCTGGGTGAACTGCACGATCCGCTTGAGCGCGGCGGCCACCCAGTCCAGGTTCTCGCTGCCCGAGGACATCGAGATCTTGGCCCCGGCCGAGAGCGAGTACCACTCCAGCGGCACCCGCATCGACTCGGCCAGGTCGATCGCCGCGATCACCCGGGCGCACTCCGGCTCGGACAGCGAGCCCAGCGCCTTGGTCGGGTCGCCGAGCAGCACCACCCGGGTCACGCCCTGCGGGTGCCGGGCGGTGACCGTGGTGACCACGCCGGCGACGATCCCGGCGCTGTTGTTGCCGGGCGCCCGCTCGACCGGGACGAGCCTGCCCTCTTCCAGGTCGTGCTCGGTGAAGTCACCGAGCATGCCGGTGAGCTCGTAGGGGTAGACGTTGCCGCGGGCGGCGGCGCGCAGCACCTTCTGGCGGTAGTCGTCCAGCGGCTGCACCGGCTCGGTCGAGGGCTCCCCGACCTCCAGTTCGGCGCCCCGGCCGCCCGGGGCGGGCAGGATGCGCACCTCGATGTCGGCCAGCTCACCGGCCTCGTTGCGGCGCCGGGCGATGAAGCGGACCTCTTCCAGGCCCGCCCCGACCACGGCCGGCAGCACCCGCTTGACCAGCATGCCCAGCTCGGGGTCGGTCAGGTCGGTGACCGGCCAGACGTACATCATGATCCGGTTGGTGGCCAGGCGCCGGTTGGCCGGCGACTGGGCCTGCGCGGCCCGGATGGCGTCGACCGCGTTGATGATCGCGGTCTCCACGTTCGGCAGGGCGATCAGCCGGCCGTCGGCCTCCCGCTGCGGAGTCAGGTCGCGGACCTGGCCCATCACGAAGAGCCGCTCGTCGGCCGGGTTGCTGCGGGCGACCGCCTTGTACAGGTAGATCTCCTCGTCGGCCGAGGGCAGCCGGGTGAGGTGGAACTCGCGCAGCCGCTGCAGCTGCAGGCGCTGAGCGATCTGCGGGTGCAGGCCGCGGATCAGCCGGTCTTCCACCAGGGTGCCGGTCTCGTCCGGCCGGAAGGTGAAGTGGTGGTGCATCACCGCACCGGCCGTGCCGGCGATGGTCACGGTGATCCGGCGCACCGCGGCGGGCATCGCCCGGGCCGCGATCAGCCCGCTCAGACGCTCGGCGACGGCGTCCGTCTCGGGCAGGTCGTCCCAGGCCACGTACAGGTCGGCGACCAGGCCGCGCTCGCTGACGTCGGCGGCCAGCGCACTCACCCCGGCCAGCGCGTCGGGCAGGGTGACGAGGTCGGCCACGGTGGTGACCACCTGGGAACGACGCTCGGGGCCGGTGTGCTCGGCGGTGACGAAGCGGATGCCGCCCGCCTCCTGCGGGCGCACCGCGCCGACCAGGCCGCGGTTGCCGTAGTAGCGCCGGGTCAGCACCTCGAGCAGGGCGCTGTGGTCGACGCTCTCGCGGCCGATCCGCTGGCCGATCAGGCGCACCAGCGGCTCCGGGCCGGCGACCATGGCCTGGATGCGCTCGGGCCGGTCGGGGGCGTCGGGCAGCCGGTCGAGGTAACGCAGGTCCTCGCTGACGGCCGCGTAGACGGTGGCGCGGTTGCGGCGGAACAGGGGCTGGGTGAACCAGCGGAACACCACGCCCCGGGCCAGGTCGGAGATGGCCGGGAAGCGTACCTGGGTGGCCTCGACCAGGTGGCGCAGGGCCGTGCCGGCCCGCTCGCCCAGCCCGTTGTGCGGGGCCGTGCCGGCCAGCCACTCGCGCAGCAGCCCGGTGATCACCGCGCCGGCCGACGAGAGGCGCTGCTGCGCCAGGAAGATCCGGAAGACGGCGGCCTCGAGCTCGGGGGTGCGCTCGAGGTCGGAGACCCCGTAGTAGCCCAGCACCTGGGTCAGCCGGGCCTGGAACACCGGGCTCACCCCGGCCCGCTCCACGTCCAGGCTCTGCAGGTAGGTGTGCAGGTACTCGCGCGGGCTGTGGACCTGGCTGCCCGGTTCCACCTCGAGCCCGGTCTGCGGCCGGTTGCGGCTCAGCTCGGACAGGTCGGCGAACACCGTGAGCAGGCCGACCTCACCGGGCAGGGGCCGGTCGGTGAGCTCACCGCGGGCGGCCAGGTACTGCTTCAGCGCGGCGCTGCCCTCGGCCGGGGTGACGTCGTAGCCCAGCAGCAGGCTGCGCAGGTCCTGCAGGGCGCGCTCGGCCCGGTCGGCGGCGGAGACGCCGTCGGGCTCGGACGGCAGGTCGATCTCGGCCACCGCGCTCTGCGCCTCGGCCGCCTCGGCGTCGCCGTCGGACAGCGGCTCCAGCCGCATCAGCGGCGCACCCGTCTCGACCTGGCTGCCCACCGACACCGGGCACTCGCGCACCCGGGCCCGGAACGGCGCCCGCAGCACCGTCTCCATCTTCATGCTCTCGAGCACCAGGATCGGGGCGCCGGAGTCGACCTCGTCGCCGACCGCGACCGGGGTGGCCACCACCAGGGCCGGGGCGGGGGAGCGGACCACGCCGCCCTCGTCCAGGCTGATCCGGTGGGTGACGCCGTCGACCTCGACCAGGTGGATCGGCCCGTGGGTGGCGGTGACCAGCCGGAACCGCCGGCCGTTGACCACCATCCGGCTGCTGTGCCGGTCGAAGCGCTCGACCGTGACCTCGGCCGGGTGCACGTCGGTGCCGGCCGAGCTGATGCCCACCCGGAACCGGTCGGCCCCGGCCCGGGCCACGCTCACCCGGTAGCCGACCCCGCGCAGCTTCAGGTCCAGCGGGCGCCCGGAGTCGTGCTGCACCTGCGGGCGGCCGCCGTGCGCGGTCTCGAGCAGACGCTGCCGGCTGACCTCCTCCTCGTCCTGGTAGGCCTCGATCGCGGCGGCGGCGAGGGCCACCGAGGAGTGCCGCTGGGCGACCAGCCGGCCCTCGGCCCGGACCCGGTCGATCCAGCCGGTGTCGGCGCTGGCGTCGATCACCTCGGGCTGGTCGAGCAGGTCGAGCACGAAACTCTTGTTGGTGGCGCCGCCCTCGATGATCACGACCGTCTCGGACATCGCCCGGCGCAGCCGGGCCAGGGCCTGCTCGCGGTCGCGGCCGTGGGCGATGATCTTGGCGATCATCGAGTCGAAGTCGGCCGGGATGGTGTCACCCTCGCTGACCCCGGTGTCGACCCGGATACCCGGGCCGGCCGGCAGCAGCAGCCGGGCGATCCGGCCGGGGGAGGGGGCGAAGTCGCGGTCCGGGTCCTCGGCGTTGAGCCGGGCCTCCACGGCGTGACCGATCTCGGCCGGCGGCTCACCCTCCAGCCGGCCGCCCTCGGCCACGTGCAGCTGCAGGCGGACCAGGTCGGTGCCGGTGGTGATCTCGGTGATCGGGTGCTCGACCTGCAGCCGGGTGTTCACCTCGAGGAAGGCGAACAGCTTCTCGGCGGGCTGGTAGAGGAACTCGACCGTGCAGGCGCCGCGGTAGCCGACCTTGACCGCCAGGCGCTCGGCGCTGGCCTTGAGCTCGGCCGTCTGGGCGGCGGAGAGGACGGCCGAGGCCGACTCCTCGATCACCTTCTGGTTGCGCCGCTGCACCGAGCAGTCGCGCACGCCCAAGGCCCAGGCGGTGCCCTGCCCGTCGGCGATGACCTGCACCTCGACGTGCCGGGCGCCGGTGACCAGGCTCTCCAGGAACAGCACGCCGGAGCCGAAGGCCCGCAGCGCCTCGTCGCTGGTGCGCTGGTAGGCCTCGGTCAGCTCCTCGCCGTTGGTCACCTTGCGGATGCCGCGCCCGCCACCACCGGCGGTCGCCTTCAGCATCAGCGGGTAGCCCAGCTGCTCGCCGGTGGCCAGCGCGTGCTCCAGCGACTCCAGCGCACCCCCGCTCCAGGGGGCCACCGGCACGCCGACCTCCTCGGCGATCAGCTTCGCGCCGATCTTGTCGCCGAGCCGGCGCATCGCCTCGGCGCTCGGGCCGACGAAGGTCACGCCGATCTTCTCGCACAGCTCGGCGAACGCCGGGTCCTCGGCCACGAAGCCCCAGCCGACCCAGGCCGCGTCGGCGCCGGTGGCGGTCAGGGCCTTCTCCAGGACCGCCAGGTCGAGGTAGGGGCGGGCCGAGGCCGGGCCGAGGTTGTACGCGATGTCGGCCTCACGCACGAACGTGGCGTTGCGGTCGGCGTCGGTGTACAGCGCGACCGTCTCGATCCGCGCCCCGCTCTCGGCGGCCAGATCGCGGACGGCATGGATGAGCCGCATCGCGGCCTCTCCGCGGTTGACGACTGCGACACGTTTGAACACCGGCTGAGCCTCCCAGACACCACTAGATCCAGCGTCCTACTCTCGCCGGGTCGAGGGCCGCGCGCCATGTACGCCACAGGGTGGACCCTGAGCCACCCTTTGTAAGAAACCTACAAAGTCACGGACGGTAGAGGCGATGCAGCCGCACCGCGGTGATGCCCTCGGCCAGCGCCGGCATCTTCAGTACATCGGGTTCCGGCAAGGGATGGAAGGGCCGCCGCCGGTAGCCCAGCCGCTGCACCGCGTGATCAGCCTCTGCCTCGCTCGTCGTGTAGAAGTGGTCGGTCAGGTGGGGGTGCCACAACCGGAACAGCCGGGTGCTGTCGGGGGTGTCACCGCCCGGGAACACCCACAGCGAGTCCAGCCGCAGTTCGTCGGTGTAGCCCAGGCCCCGGATCGAGCGGCGCACCTCGGCCTCGTCGGTGGTGTACAGGTGATCCTGGCGCTCGGCGCTGTACAGCCGGTGCAGTGGCACGGCCCGGATGCCGGCGTGCAGCAACCCGCGGTCGAACACGTACATCGGCGCGGTGGTCCCGGTCTCGTCCCGGTAGCCGCGCGCCATCGCGGCCCGCTTCTCGGCGAGGTTGGTGGTGTAGAAGTGGTCGGCCCGGCCGCGGGCACGCGTCTGCAGGCCGGGCAGACCCAGCAGACCACGGCGGGGGACCCGCCCGCTCACGCCGGTCGCCACAGGCGCTCGAACTGGTAGGGCACGGCCTCGGGATCGACCTTCGCGGTGAACACGTACGGCGCCGGGTACTCCGCCTCCAGCCGGTAACCCAACTGCTGCACCGCGTACTCGGCCGCCTCGGCGCTGTGGGTGCGCATCTGGGTCTGCCGCCGGGGATGCCACAGCCGCAGCAGCTGGGCAGATCCGTCCGGCGCCTGCTCCGGATCGGTCACCGGAATCACCCAGAGCGGCCTGGTGCCCGACTCGTCCCGATAGTCCTTGTACCGCAGCGAATAGGCCGCTTCACCGGCGTTCATCGTGTAGAAACGGCCACCCCGTCCGGCCAGCCGGTGCAGTTGGGCAGCGCGAAAGCCCTGGTAGTAGGTGGATTCGGTGAACACCCACGAACGGACGGGGGTGGGCCACCGGCGCGTCGGCGCCGGCCGGGCGGTGGCTGGGGTGGCGTTGGTGATCGCCATCCCAGCCAGTCCGGCCGCCCCGGCTGCTCCGGCCATCCCCACCAGGGCGCGGCGCCGGGAGAGATCCTGGGTGACAGACATGGTCCTCCCGGTGCGGACGGCGAAGGTCATTGCTGGGCAGGTGCTTCCGGAACCCTCCCACCTACCGCTGGGTTCGCCGCCAGCCACGCCGCCGGGCGCCTGGCTCAGGCCCCTCAGATCCCTCGGGTCCCGCGCATCACTCGGGCAGCCGCACGGCGACCTTCCCGATCGCCCCGCCCGAGGCCACCACCGCGTGGGCCCGCTGCAGTGCCGCTTCCGCCGGGCCGTCGAAGCTCTGGGTGAGGGTGGAACGGATCCGCCCCGCGTCGGCCAGCTCGGCCACCTGCGTGAGCAGACGCCCCTGCTCGGCCAGGTCGGAGGCCTGGTTCAGCACCCGCGCGAACATCAGCTCCCAGTGCAGCGACGCCGCCTTCGCCTTCAGCGGCAGGCTGTCCTGGCCCTCGGGCTCGTCGATGGCCACCACCTGACCGAACGTGCGCACCAGCTCGGCGTAGGTCGGGATGTTGCCCCGGGTGTACGGGGAGAACACCCGGCCGACGCCCTCGGGGACGAACGCCCGCACGTCCTCGACCAGGTTGTCCCGGCCGATCACGTGGTCGGCCCCCATCTGCCGGGCCCAGTCACGGGACTCGCCCCGTCCCGCGGCCGCGATCACCTCCACGCCCGGCGTCAGCGTCTTCACCAGCTGGGTCAGGATGCTGCCGACCCCGCCCGCGGCCCCCAGCACCAGGAAGTGCCCCTTGTCCTCGGGTGTCATCTTCAGCTGGTCGAACATCGTCTCCCAGGCGGTGATCGCGGTCAGCGGCAGCGCCGCCGACTCTTCCCACGACAGGGTGCTGGGCCGCCGGCCGACGATGCGCTCGTCCACCGCGTGCAGTTCGGCGTTGGTGCCGTCGCGCGAGATGTCCCCGGCGTAGAAGACCTCGTCGCCGACCCGGAACGACTGCGCCTGGGATCCCACCGCCTCCACCACCCCGGCGGCGTCCCACCCCAGCTGCCGGGTACGGCCCGGGGCCAGACCCGCGTGCACCTTCGTGTCCACCGGGTTGACCGACACCGCCTTCACCCGGACCAGCACGTCCCGCGGCCGCAGCTCGGGAACCTCCCGCTCGACCTCGGTGAAGCTCTTGTCAGTACCGCCCACTGCCTGCCAGGACCTGATGCCCATGATCTTCGCTCCCGTCTCGTTCCGACGTCGGCGACGCTAACCCCGGACCTGCGGTTACCCTCAAGGGAGACAAGTAACCTTTGGGAAGCAATGGAGGTCAGATGGTCACGGCCTGCTCCACCGGCCTGCACGGCCCGCATGACGTGTTCAATCCCGACTGCCCCTGCCGCGATCTGCTCGACCTGATCGCCAACAAGTGGTCGGCCCTGGTGATCGGCGCGCTCGAGCCGGGCCCGATGCGCTTCGGCGAACTGCGCTCCCGGCTGAACGGGGTGAGCTCGAAGGTGCTCACCGCCACCCTGCGCCGGCTCGAAGAGGCCGCCCTGATCGACCGTGAGGTGTTCGCCGAGGTACCGCCCCGGGTCGAGTACACACTGACCGACCTGGGCCACTCGGCCGCCGTGCCGCTGGCCGCCCTGCGCACCTGGGCCGAGGGCGCCCTCGACCACGAACTCAGCCGAAGGTGACCAGCATCAGCCGGCTGTCCAGCCAGTCCTCCAGCCGGGTGGGCCGGCTGATCGTGCCCGGGTTGTGCGGCTGGTTGAGGTCGGCGACGATCTCGGCCAGGACCGCCCGTCGTTCGACGGGGTCGGTCACCGGGCTCGCCGTAGCCGGAAGGTCGGCCCGCACACCGTGTTTCAGGTGGAAGGTGAAGTGCGGATCGGCCAGCAGGTTGGCGTACCAGCTGACCGGCCGGCCCGACGACCCGCTGCACAGGTAGACCCGGCCGGAGCAGCGGTAGAAGAAGATCTCGATCCGTCGCGGCCGCCCGGTGCGGCGCCCGACGGTGGTGATGTCCACGATTCGCTCGTAAGTGCCTGCGGCGGGGGTGATCTCCAGCGCCGCCCGGACGGCCGGGCCCATGTCTCAGGCCGCTTCGTGCTTGAGGGCCGGGCCGAGCAGCAGCCCGCCGTCGGCCACGAACTCCGAGCCGGTGACGAACGACGCCTCGTCCGAGGCCAGGAAGAGCAGCAGGCCGGTGATGTCCTGCGGGGTGCCCAGACGCGGCACGGCGTAGGGCTCGGGCGAGTAGAAGTCGGCGATCGGGGCGTCGGCGCCCGCGGCCGGCTCGGTGATGAACGGGGTGGCGATGACGCCCGGGTGGATGGCGTTCACCCGGATGTTGTCGCGCCCCAGCTCCAGAGCTGCCGTCTTGGTCAGCCCCCGCACCGCCCACTTGCTGGCCACGTAGGGCGCGTAGAAGGCGGTGCCGCCGACCCCGGAGGTGGAGGCGATGTTCACGACCACGCCGCCCCCGCCCCGGCGCAGCGACGGCGCGGCCGCCTTGATGCCCAGGAACGTGCCGGTCAGGTTGATCTGCAGGATCCGCTCCCAGATGGCGCGGTCGGTGGCCTCGATCGGGGCGGCCGGGTTCTGCACGCCGGCGTTGTTCACCAGGATGCTCAGCGGGCCGGCCCGCCGTTCGGTCTCGGCGATCGCGGCCTGCCACGACTGCTCGTCGGTCACGTCCAGCCGGACCGCGAAGGCCCGCTCGCCCAGCTCGGCGGCCAGCGCCTCGCCCCGTTCGCCGGCGATGTCGCCGATCGCGACGGTGGCGCCCTCGGCGTGGAAGGCCCGGACGTGGTTGCTGCCCTGGCCGCCGGTCCCACCGGTGACCAGCACGATGTGGTTGTCGAAGCGTCCCATGGTGTCCTCCTGACGATGGTGAGTCGAGTGACTCGCCTCGGGGAAGAAGGTACGGGCCGGGTAGAGGTGAGTCAAGTGACTCACCTCGCTAGGCTGGGCCGGTGACCACCGAACCCTCCGCCTACCACCAGCGGGTCGCCGGGCAGAAACGCGAGGCCATCCTGCAGGCGGCCACCCAGCTCTTCCTCCAGGCGGGCTACGACCGCACCTCGCTGGCCCGGATCGCCGAGGCGGCCGGGGTGTCCAAGGCGACGTTGTTCAAGCAGTTCCCCACCAAGGCGGCGCTTTTCGAGGCCATCGTCGCCGCGTCGTGGGACACGGACGGGGACGAGCCCGCACCGCCGCCGGCCGGTGACCTGGACGCCGGCCTCACCCTCATCGGGCGGCGCTACGTGGCGCTGCTGACCCGTCCGGGCATGGCCGACCTGTTCCGCATCGTCATCGCGGAACTGCCGCGCTTCCCCGAACTCGGCGAGACCCAGTTCAGCCTGGGCAAGATGCCCTACTTCACCTCGGTCCGCGCCTATCTGGAGGCCGAGCGGGAGGCCGGCACGGTGCTGCTGGACGACGCGGAGCTGGCCGCCACCCAGTTCCTGGGCATGATCTCCAACTACGTGTTCTGGCCGCGCCTCCTCCTCGGCCACTGGGCCCCCGAAGAACAGGCCATGGACCAGGTCGTGCTGGAGGCGGTGCAGATGATGCGGGCCCGGTACTCACGCTGACCGGGCCTGCCTGCCTCTGCTTCAGGCGGCTTCAGGCGCGCCGGGTGAAGTGCAGTCGCATCCAGAGCCGGCGCTCGTCGTCCGGGCCCGGCGCGGTCCACTCGGCCTGCATCGAGGCGCCGTCGCCGGCCACGGTCAGGGTGGCTTCGGCGTCACCGGCCACGAACGTCCACACCCCGTCGCGCACGGTGGCGGTGGCGTCCTCGGCGCCACCTTGGTCGTCGTAGGCCCGGGTGGGGAAGACGCCGCGTTCGGGGTCGAAGGGCTCGAAGACCTCCAGGGCGCGGGTGTGGGTGCCGCCGACCATCACGTCGACGTGGTGCACCACAGTGGGGCCGAGCCACTCGTAGACGTCGCTGCCCTCGAGCTCGGACTCCACGGTGCGGCCGTCCTCGGCGAAGATCTCGCCCCGGGTGCGCCATTCACCGATCAGCGGGTGCATGGTCGGGTTCTCGGTCAAGACGATTACTCCAGTCGAAAGGCTCAGTGTCCGCGGAAGGCCTCGGCCAGCCACCAGGCGCCGCCGTCGTCGGCGATCTTCGCGTCGATCACCAGCACCCCCTGCGGGGTGGCCAGCCAGTCCTTCACGTCGGCGAGATCGTCCACGCTGCGCACGGTCACCCCCTTGGCCCCGAATCCGGTTGCCATCGCGGCCAGGTCGGTGTCGGGGAAGGTCACGGCGCCGAGGTCTGCGTCCGGGCCGAAGTGGTGCACCTCGGCGCCGTAGGCGGCGTCGTCGTAAATCACCACCACGAGGGGAATCCCGAGGCGGACGGCGGTCTCCAGCTCGGAGATGCCCATCAGGAAGCCGCCGTCCCCGGTGGCGACCACGGCCAGGCGGGACGGCTGGGCCAGGGCCGCACCGAGGCCGCTGGCCAGCCCCAGGCCCACCGACTGGAAGGCCTGGGTGAAGCAGAAGCCGTTCTCGTCGGGCACTCTCAGGTAGGCGGCGGGGTAGCCCATGAAGTTGCCCGAGTCGATGGAGACCATCCGCTCGGTGGGCAGCAGGTCGTCCAGGGCGGCGCTGAGCACCCGGGGGTCGATCCGGGTGTCGCTGGAGAGGTCGGGGGTGGGGGTGTCGTTCCACCACCGGCTCTGGGCCAGCTTTTGCGAGATTGTGGACGTCCGATAGCCCGGTTTGGTGCTGGGGAGCGCCTCGCTCACGTCGCGCGCGGTGGCGGCGCAGTCGCCGAGCACGCCCAGGCTGATCGGGCGGTGCGCCCCCAGGGCGGAGTGGTCGTCGTCGACCTGGACCACGACGGCGTCCTCGCCGATCAGGGAGCCGTGACGCATCGTCCACATGTTCAGCGCGCAACCCCAGCCCACGATCAGGTCGGCGCCCTCGATCAGGTCGGCGGTGAGCGGGGTGGAGAAGCCGCCGGAGATGCCGAGGTCGAACTCGTCGTGGCGGAACAGACCGTTGGCCACGGCCGAGGTGGCAAGCAGGGCGCCGGAACGGGCGGCCAGGGAGGATATTTCGAGCCCGGCCGAGCGGGCGCCGCGGCCTGCGACGAAGACCGGACGCTGGGCCGAGGCCAGCAGGGCGGCCAGCGCGGCGACGGCTTCCTGGGCCGGGCGTACCGGGAACGGCGGAACCCACGGAAAGGGCTCAGGCTGAGCTGGGTCGCTGAGGCGTTGGTACGGGGGAGCGGGCTGGGCCTGCACGTCGAGGGGCAGGCTGAGCACCACGGTGCGGCGGCCCTCGACGGCGGTGCGGTAGGCCCGGGTGACGTCGGCGACCGCGCTGGCCGCCGAATGCACCCGCTCGGCGACCGCTCCCACGCTGACGGCCAGGGCGTCCTGATCGATGCGGAAGTTCGAGCGCACCGCCGATCCCGCGGTGTCGGCGGCCAGCACGATCAGCGGCGTACGGCTCTTGGCCGCCTCGCCGATCCCGGTGATCGCGTTGGTCAGCCCACATCCCTGATGCACCGACAGAACCGCCGGCCGCCCCGAAAGGCGCGCGTACCCGTCCGCCATCGACGCCGCCCCGCCCTCGTGACGGGCCGCCACGAACCCGACCCCACGCGTCCTCAAAGCATTGGTGATCTGGAAGTTCCCGCTGCCGACCACCCCGAAGGCGTGACCGACGCCGAGGTCCGCGAGGACCTCGGCGATCAGCTCAGCTACTGAGTCCATCACTTCGGAACGATGGCGAAAGCGCGTGCCGGAGAACCGGTACCACCGACGATCGGCAGGGGTGCCACCACCAGCAGGGCGCCGGTGCGGGGCAGGCGGTCGAGGTTCTGCAACTGGGTCAGGCCGTACTTGTCGGCGCCGAGCAGGTGGTAGTGCACCGGGAAGGCGGGCTCCATGCCGCCCGCCTGGCCGGCGTCGATGCCCACCGTCTCCACCCCGAAGCCGGAGATGCTCGAGCGGGCCAGCCATTCGGCCCCGGCCACCGAGACCCCGGGCCAGTGCGCGCCGCTCTCGTCGGCGTTGGCGAAGGCCGCCGGGTCGCCGCCGCGGCTGCTCCAGCCGGTGCGCAGCAGCAGCCAGGCGCCCTCGGGCAGCGGCCCGTGCTCGGCCACGTACGCGTCGAGGTGGGCGGGTTCGAGCAGGAAGTCCGCGTCGGCCTCGGCCTCGGCGGTGAAGTCGACGACCACCACCGGGCCGATCAGCCGGGCCGGGGCGATCTGGTCGACCGACTTGCCGTCGCGGCCGCTGGCCCAGTGCACCGGGGCGTCCAGGTGGGTGCCGGTGTGCTCACCGGTGTGGATGTTGTTCCAGCCCCAGAACGGCCCGTCGTCGTCGAAGTCGCTGACCTTCTCCAGCGACAGCGGGATGGTGTTCGCGAACGGCGGCGGCAACTGCAGGATCGGCGTCTGCGGCGACAGCGGCGCGGTGACGTCGATGATCTCGACCTCGCCCGAGGACAGAGCGGCCAGCAGGCCGGCGATGGCAGTCATAGCGGGATCTTGGCCGCTGCCCCGGGCCCGGCCGGGGACGACGCGCCGGGATTACCGGGACGAACTGCGGCATCCCGCAGCAGGAACACCGCCGAGGCGCTGATCAGCAGCCCGAGCACGGTGAGCCCACGGATCGGCTGACCGAACATCGGCGCCGCCCACAGCGCGGTGGTGGCCGGGGTCAGGTAGAGCAGGGTGCTGGCCCGGCTCGCGCCGTCGCGCGAGGTGATCAGGTAGTACAGGCCGTAGCTGCCGATCCCCGCCGCGGTGCCCCAGGCCACGGCGGCCCAGAAGCCGGCGGTCATGGGCGGGGCCAGGTTGCCTGCGGCGGCGGTGTACACGGTGAAGAAGGCCGCGGAGATCAGGGCCTGCACGGCCAGCGTCTGCATCAGTGGCGGGGAGGGGCGGCGCTCCTGCAGCATCGTTCCGGCGGTGAGCGACAGCATGGCGGCGAGCGGCAGGACGAGTGCGGCGATGGTGACTCCGGCGCGCAGGTCCCCGACCGCCGTCAGCATCACTCCGCCGGTGCCCAGGGCGAGTCCGGCCAGGTGGCGGGGCCTGAGGCGGCGCGAGCTCAGGAAGATCACCAGCGCGGGCTGGAGCGAGGCGATCAGGGCCGAGGTGCCCGCGGGAACCCCGGCGGCCGCGGCCCAGTAGGTGCCGCCCAGATAGAGGCACTGGGAGAGCAGGGCCAGCACGCCCTGGTGGATCCGGCCGCGCCGGTCCAGATGCGCCAGGGCGGGCCGGAGCCAGGGCAGCAGAAGCACCGCCGTGGCCAGGAAGCGCCAGGCCAGGAGGGTGTCCGGGCCGGCGTGGCGGGCGCCGAGCTCGGCCCCGACGAATCCCGAACTCCACACCACGACCAAGGCGAGCCCGCGAACCTGGGGGCTCGCGATCGTCCGTTGTCGGTTCGGCATCCCCTCAGGTAACCACACCGGTCGGTATACTCGCAGTGCACCCGGACCGCGAGGAGACCGATGATCACCGAGCTCGACGAGCGCACTCCCGAGCCCCTGCGGGCCGTGCTGCAGCCGCTACCGCCTCTGACCAGTGCCGGAACCCGTCTGCTGGAGGCCGCGGCGCAGCTGTTCTACGAGCGTGGGGTGCGGGCGGTCGGTGTCGATCTGATCGCCGAGACCGCGGGCACCACCAAGAAGACGCTGTACAACCGGTTCGGCTCGAAAGACGCCCTGGTCGCGCTGTACCTGCGGCGACGCGCCCAGCGCTGGCGCGAGCACCTGCAGACCTTCCTCGACCGCTCGGCGCCGCGCGAGCAGCAGGTGCTGGCGGTGTTCGAGGCACTGGAGACGTGGCTGGGCACCGAACGTCGGGGGTGCGCCTTCGTGAACGCCTACGCCGAGCTGGGTGCCGACGAGCATCCCGCGGTGCCGGTGATCCGGGCGGAGAAGGCGTGGATGCGCGCCCTCTTCGACGACCTGACCGGCGATCCGGCGGTGGGCGGGCACGTGCATCTGGTGTACGAGGGCACTCTGGTGGTGCTGAATGCCGGTGGTGACGATGCGGCGCTGGACCAAGCGCGCCGAGCGGTCGGTGTCGCTTTGGCCGCAGGCACTTGAGGGATACCGTGACTGAGCCAAACGGGGGACTCGCCGGGGAGATGCCCAGTCGTGACGCCAACGCAACTGCGCGCCTTCACCGCCATCGTCCGGCTGGGCTCGGTGAAGAAGGCGGCCGCCGATCTCGGGGTGAGTGAGGCCGCCGTGTCCGCGCACGTCGGCCAGCTGCGCCGGGAGCTGGGTGACCGGCTGTTCACCCCGACCGCGGCCGGTCTGGCCTTCACTCCCGGCGGACTCCGTCTCGCCAGTCGCTCGGCCGAACTGCTCGGCCTGCAGGACCGCACCGTGCTCGAGGTCAGCCGGGCCGGCCGGGGGCGGCGGTTCCTGCGGGTGGCGGCCTCCAGCCTGTTCGCCGAGTACGCGGCGCCGGGCCTGCTGGAACTCTTCGCCGGGCGGGCCAAGGACCTGGACGTCGAGCTCGGCGTGTGCAGCCCCCACGAGTTCGGCGAGATGCTGCTGACCCGCGCCGCCGACGTGGCCATCGGCCCGCAGCCGCCGGCGCTGGACGAGGCGATCTGCCGTCAGCCGTTCCTGAACTTCCAGGTCGCCGTGGTGGTCGGTGCGCAGCACCCGCTCGGCGAACTGCGGCCCGGCCCGGGCCGGTTGCGCGAGCAGACCTGGCTGCTCGGCCCTTCGGCGATCGGCGCCATCGGCGTGGTCCCGGGGCTGCTGCGGCGCTTACGGGTGCCGGAACAGCAGCAGCAGATCTTCCAGAGTCACGCCGCCGCGTTGGAAGAGGTGAAGCGGGGCAAGGGCGTGACGCTGGCGCCGGCCTTCGCGGTCGGCCAGGACATCGCCCGGGGAGATCTGGTGCGCCTCGGCCCGCCGGTCACCCCCGGCAACGGCACCTGGGCGGCGATGTCGCTGACCGGCGCGGGTTCGGTGCCGGAGGCGGCCGAGCTGACCCGGTTCGTGAGCACCCCGCGCGCGGCCCAGGCGATGCTGCGCGGGACCGGGGTCACGGCCGGGCGCTTCCGGCCCTCGATCCATGTGACCCTCTGGAGCTGATCTGCGGGATCTCGGTAAGCACCCGGGCCAGCGAGGCGAACGAACCGGCCGGCAGCAGAGCATGGCAGTGCGGCAGGGCAGCGGCCATGGTGGCCACCTTGGGCTCGAAACCCGTTGCCTCAGCGCGGGGATTGATCCAGATCACCCGATGCGCACGCCGTCGCAGCCGGGCCATCACGGCGCTCATCTGCTGCGCAGGATCGCTGTCCCAGCCGTCGCTGGCCAGGAGCACCACGGCCCCGCGCAGCAGCCCGCCGTGATGAGAACCGAGCAGAGCCTGCAGATTCGCTGTGATCCGGGTGCCGCCGAAGCGGTCGGTCACGGTGGTCTCGGCCCGCGACCAGGCGTCGGTGACAGACCCCTGTTTGAGGACGTTCGTGAGCCGGGTGAGTGAGGTGGCGAAGGCGAACGCTTCGGCGTCGGTTCGCAGAACGAGGGCCCGCATCAGGTGCAGATAGGCCACCGAGGGGGCCTGCATGGAACCGCTGACATCGCACAGCATCACCACCCGCCGGGGCTTGGTCCGCGGCTTCACGCGCACCAGTTCCACCGGTTCCCAGGCTGTGCGGCGGGCCCGGATCATGGTGTGGCGCAGCGTGATCTGCCGTCCGTCCGGTCGTGGGGACACGCGGCGGGAACGGCGGGTCGGCCACTGGGCGATCGTGTTCTCCAGCCAGGCGCCGAGCTGGCGCAGGTCGTTCTCGCTGAGTTGTTCGAACGGCTGGGTGGCGCGCTCGGCGAGGTGGCTGGGCAGCCGATGCGGTATCTGGAGCGGGCTTTCGGAGTCCTCGGCCTCGGCCACCACCGGAGGCAGGGTGGCCCAGGGCAACCCGGAGTCGGTCTCGGAACCTGAGGTCTCCGGCGAGCTCGGCACGGCCTGGTTGGTGCCCGAGGCGGAGCGCCGGGCCGGGGGAGTCACGGGCAGGACGGCGTCGTCGAAGACGGCCGCGAACACCCGGTCGAACACGGCCAGGTCGTCGTGCCGGCGGATCAGGGTGGTCCGGGTCGTCCAGTACAGGTGTGAACGCGAAAGGGGCGGTGCGAGAACCAGGGCGCGACCCGCGTCCTCAATTGCGGTCATCCCGACCGAGGCGCCCGCGGAACGCAACCGGGTGGCCAGCGAGACCACGAAGGCGGCGGTGTCGACGCCGCGCAGCATTCACTTCACCGCGAAGTAGACGATGATGGCGATGACCGCCGCAGCTGCGGCCCCGGCGGCCACGGCGCGGCGGCGGATCGAGGTGCCGGCCAGGCTGAGCAGGTCGAGCGTCTCGTCCTCGGTCGCGGCGACGACCGGTTGCGGCGAGCTGGTCTCGGCCGGTGTCTCGGCCGGGTTCGGTTCGGGGACGACGGCCCGGGTCTCCTCCTCCGCCCGCAGCTTGGCCTCCAGGTTCTCGGCGAACTGCCCGAGCAGCCGGGTGGAGACGTCCTTGATCATGCCGCTGCCGAACTGGGCGATCTTGCCGCTGATGCTCAGATCGGTGCCGACCGTGACGATGGTGCGGCCGCCGTCCTCGGGGTCGGGGCGCAGACCGGCGTGGATGGTGGCGGCGGCGTTGCCCGCACCCCGGGAGTCGCGGCCCTTGGCGTCGATCACCGCCCGGTAGGCCGTGTCGTCCTTCTCCACGAACCGTGCGGTGCCGGCGTACTCGCTGATCACCGGGCCCACCTTGACCTTGACCCGGCCGGAGTAGACGTCACCCTCCACCCCGGTGAGCCGGGCCCCGGGCATGCAGGGGGCGATGCCGGCCAGGTCGGTGAGCACCCGCCAGGCCTCGTCCACGGTGGTCGCGACGGTGAACTCGTTGTCGATCCTCACGGGGTTACCTCCAGCAGCGGGTCCAGGGCGCCGATCACGACGGCGGTGTCGTCCGGGGTCTTGGCCAGCGCGCCCAGGGTCCGGATCACGTCCTCGCGCACCAGGTCGGCCGCGCCCAGCGCGCTCAGGGCGGCGAGCCAGTCGATCGACTCGGCCAGGCCCGGGGCCTTGTCCAGGTCCAGCCCTCGCACCCCGGCCACGAACCGGCTGACCGAACCGATCAGCGGCTGCGTGGCGGAAGGCACGCGGCGGCGCAGGATCTCAGCGGCGCGCTCCGGGGTGGGGAAGGCGATCCAGTGGTACAGGCAGCGCCGGCGCAGGGCGTCGTGCAGTTCCCGGCTGCGATTGGAGGTGAGCACGACCACCGGTCGGCGGGCGGCGGTGAACGTGCCCAGTTCCGGCACGGTGACCGCGCCCTCGCCGAGGAACTCGAACAGCATGGCCTCGAACTCGTCGTCGGCCCGGTCGATCTCGTCGATCAGCAGCACCGGGGGAGTGGGACCGGAGTGCCGCACCGCCTGCAGCACCGGCCTTTCCAGCAGGAACTGGGCCGAGAACAGGTCGGCCTCGCCGATCTTCTGGCCCGAGGCCTCGGCCAGCCGGACCGCCAGCAGCTGACGCTGGTAGTTCCACTCGTAAAGGGCCTCACCGGAGGTCAGGCCCTCGTAGCACTGCAGCCGGATCAGCACCGTGTCCAGGGCCCGGGCCAGAGCCTGTGCGGTGGCCGTCTTGCCCACCCCCGGCTCACCTTCCAGCAGGATCGGCCGTTCCAGGGCCAGCGCCAGGTACAGCGCGGTGGCCAGGCCCTCGTCGATCAGGTGGTCGTGCTGGTCGAGGGCCTGCCGGACGTGCTCGGCGTCGCGGAACGGTGAGCTCATCCGGTCTGGGCCCGGGCCGCGTGCTCAGCCTGGAAACGCACCCGGCAACCCTCGCCGCAGAACCAGGTCCGGACCCCGTCGAGATCCAGGTACAGGGCCGACGGTCCGGGCGTCACCTCCATGCCGCAGATCGGATCCACCGCCGTGGTCGGGTTCTCGGCCGCCTGCGGAGTGAGGCGCACGGCCGCCACCACCTCGGCCATGATCGACAGGGCCACCTCCGGCGCCGTCCGGGCCCCGATCCACAGGCCCGCCGGTGTGCTCACCCGCTTGCGCTGTTCCGGGTCGAGCCCCAGTTCGTCCAGCACCGCCTCACCGCGCCGGCGGCTGGCGACCAGCGCCACATGAGCCACCCCGGTGTCCAGGGCCGAGCGGATCACTGCGGCCTCGTCGTCGCGGCCGTGCGAGGCGATCACCACCGCGTCGGGCCGGGCCGCGCCGGACCCGCTCATGCTGTAGCCGAGCAGCTCGCCGATCCGGACCACCGCCTCGGCCACCGGCGTGGTGCCGACCACCTCGACCAGCGGGGGCGGCAGCACCGGCCGCAGGAAGATCTCCAGAGCCCCACCGGACAGACACGGGTTCACCACCACCTGCGCGCCAGGGGTTTCCGGGAACCCGACCTCCTCGGGCAGGACCCGCAGCAACAACGTCTCCCCGGCCGCGAGCGTCCCCAAAGCGGCCGTCCGGACCGAGCTCTCCGCGCACTGGCCGCCCACGAAACCCTCGATCGAGCCGTCCAGCAGCACGATCGCCTCGTCGCCGGCCCGGGCCGAGGAGGGCACCTGGGCCCGCACCACGGTGGCGCGCACGAACGGCACGCGCTGCCGGGTCAGCTCCTCGACCCTCTCGGTGACCGACATCAGATCGGTGGGGTGTGGTTGCCCTGCATGGTCTCCCACACCCGGGACGGCGTCAGCGGCATGTCGGCGTGCCGCACCCCGAACGGCTTCAGCGCGTCCACCACGGCGTTGACGATGGCCGGGGGCGAGCCGACGGTGGCCGACTCACCCACCCCCTTGGCGCCGATCGGGTGGTGCGGCGACGGGGTCACGGTGAAACCGGTCTCCCAGTCCGGGGTCTCGAGCGCGGTCGGGATCAGGTAGTCCATCAGCGAACCGCCCAGGCAGTTGCCGTCCTCGTCGAAGCTGATCATCTCCATCAGGGCCATGCCCACGCCGTCGGTCAGGCCGCCGTGCACCTGCCCCTCGATGATCATCGGGTTGATCCGGGTGCCGCAGTCGTCCACCGCCACGAACCGGCGCACCTTGACCACGGCGGTACCCGGGTCGATGTCGACCACGCAGATGTAGGCGCCGTGCGGGTAGGTGAGATTGGACGGGTTGTAGCAGATCTGCGCCTCCAGGCCACCCTCCAGCCCGTCGGGCAGGTCACCGGCCCCGTGGGCGCGCATCGCGATCTCCTGGATCGTGACCGACTTGCCCGGGTCGCCCTTGACCTGGAACGAGCCCTTCACCCAGTCCAGGTCGGCCACCGAGACCTCGAGCATGCCGGAGGCGATGATCCGGGCCTTGTCCCGCACCTTGCGGGCCACCAGGGCGGCCGCCGCCCCGGAGACCGGGGTGGAGCGGCTGCCGTAGGTGCCCAGCCCGAACGGGGTGTTGTCGGTGTCGCCGTGCACCACGTCGATGTCGTCCGGCGGGATGCCGATCTCCTCGGCCACGATCTGGGCGAACGTGGTCTCGTGGCCCTGGCCCTGGGACTGCACCGAGAGCCGCACCACCGCCTTGCCGGTCGGGTGCACCCGCAGTTCGCACCCGTCGGCCATGCCCAGGCCCAGGATGTCCATGTCCTTGCGCGGGCCGGCCCCCACTGCCTCGGTGAAGAAGGCCACGCCGATGCCCATCAGCTCACCGCGCTCGCGCTTGGCCGCCTGCTCGCGGCGCAGCTCCTCGTAGCCGGCGATCCGCAGGGCCTCGCGCAGGGTGGGCTCGTAGTTGCCCGAGTCGTACACCCAGCCGGTCTTGCTCGTGTAGGGGAACTGCTCGGGCCGCAACAGGTTCCGCAGCCGTAGCTCCACCGGGTCGATCTTCAGGTCGTAGGCCAGGCAGTCGACCATCCGCTCGACCAGGTACACCGCCTCGGTGATCCGGAACGAGCAGGCGTAGGCCACCCCGCCCGGTGCCTTGTTGGTGTACACGGCGGTCATCGAGCAGTAGGCCGCCTCGATGTCGTAGCTGCCGGTGAACACCCCGAAGAAGCCGGCCGGGTACTTCACCGGGGCGGCGGTGCCGTTGAAGGCGCCGTGGTCGGCCAGCACGTGGGTGCGGATCGCCAGGATCTTCCCCTCGCGGGTGGCCGCGATCTCGCCGCGCATCACGTAGTCGCGGGCGAAGCCGGTGCTGATCAGGTTCTCCGAGCGGTCCTCCATCCACTTCACCGGCTTGCCGGTGACGATCGAGGCGACGATCGCGCAGACGTAGCCGGGGTAGATCGGCACCTTGTTGCCGAAGCCGCCGCCGATGTCGGGGGAGATTACCCGGATCTTGTGCTCGGGCAGGCCCGCGACGATGGCGTAGAGCGTGCGGTGGGCGTGCGGGGCCTGGGTGGTCGACCAGAGCGTGAGCTTGCCGTCGATCCGGTCGTAGTCGGCCACCGCGCCGCAGGTCTCCATCGGCGCCGGGTGCACCCGGGGGTAGACCATGTCCTCGGTGACCACCACGTCGGCGCGCTCGAAGGCGTCCTCAGTCGCCTGTCGGTCGCCGGTCTCCCAGTCGAAGCAGTGGTTGTTCGTCTTGCCCTCGAGGTCGGTGCGGATCACCGGGGCGTCGGGCGCCAGGGCGGTGCGCACGTCCACCACCGGGTCGAGGATGTCGTACTCGACGTCGATCAGTTCCAGGGCGTCGCGGGCGGCGTAGTGGTCCTCGGCCACCACGAACGCCACCTCCTGCCCCTGGAAGCGCACCTTGTCGGTGGCCAGCACCGCCTGCACGTCGCTGGAGAGGGTCGGCATCCAGGCCAGGCCCTTCTCGGCCAGCGCGGCCCCGGTGACCACGGCCTTGACCCGGGGCATGGCCTCGGCGGCGGTGGTGTCGATGCTGACGATCCGCGCGTGCGCCACCGGCGAGCGCAGGATGGCCAGGTGCAGCATGCCCGGCAGTTGCACGTCGTCGCAGTAGCGCCCGCGCCCGCGCACGAACCGCGGGTCCTCCTTGCGCAGCATCCGGCCGTGCCCGACCGGCTTCTGGTCGTTGTCGGTGCTTTCTTCGAGGGTGGTCACGCCGACGCCTCCTGCCCCGTGGCCTGCTCGGCAGCCTCGTGCGCGGCCGCCCACTGCACCGAGCGCACGATGGTGGCGTACCCGGTGCAGCGGCAGATCTGCCCCGAGATGGCCTCCCGGATGGTGCTTTCCGAGGGATCCGGGTCGCGGTCGAGCAGGGCCCGGGCGGTCATCATCATCCCTGGGGTGCAGAAGCCGCACTGCAGGCCGTGGCAGGCCATGAAGCCCTTCTGTACCGGGTCGAGCTCACCGTCGCGCTCCAGGCCCTCCACCGTGCGCACCTCGTGGCCACCGGCCATGGCGGCCAGCACGGTGCACGACTTCACCGGCTCCTCGTCCAGCCAGACCACGCAGGTACCGCAGTTGCTGGTGTCGCAGCCCCAGTGGGTGCCGGTCAGCCCGAGGTGGTCGCGCAGGAAGTGCACCAGCAGCAGCCGGCCCTCGACCTCCCGGGTGACTTCCTCACCGTTGACGGTCAACGAAACCTTCATCGGATCAGCGCCCTTCGGTGTCGCCGGAGATACGGGAGACTGCGCGGCGCAGGGTGCGCCGGGTGAGTTCCTTCGCCAGATGACGTTTGTAGCTCTCGGAACCGCGGGTGTCGGTGGCTGGGCTGCAGCTGCGGGCCGCGATCTCACCGGCCTCCTCGAACAGCGCCTCCGAAGGCTGCCGCCCGCGCAGTGCGGCCGAGATCTCCGGCAGACCGGCGGTGTTGGGGCCGACCGCGGCCAGGCCCACCCGGGCGTCCGCGATCACCCCGTTCTCGAGCCAGACCGCCGCGCCGGCCGACACCACGGCCCAGTCACCGGCCCGGCGCTCCACCTTCTCGTAGGCGCTGGAACCACCCGGCCGCACCGGCAGGCGCACCTCGACCAGCATCTCCGAGTCGCCGACGGCGGTCTCGTAGGGGCCGCGGTGGAAGTCCTCCATCGACACCACCCGCTCGCCGTCCTGGCCGCGGATCACGCAGCTGGCGTCGAGCGTGGTGCAGACCGCCGAGAGGTCCTCGGAGGGGTCGGCCTGGCACAGGGAGCCGCCCAGGGTGCCCCGGTTGCGCACGATCGGGTCGGCGATCACCCGCTCGGCGTCCGCGAAGATCGGGAAAGTCTCGGCCAGGGCGCTGGATTCGAGCAGCTCGCGATGCCGGGTGAGGGCGCCGATCCGGATCTGCCCGGGCTCGACGGTGATGTGGCCGAGCTCGGCGTGCAGGTCGTTGATGTCGATCAGGTAGTCGAAGTTCGCCAGGCGCAGCTTCATCATCGGCAGCAGGCTGTGCCCGCCGGCCACCAGGCGCGCCCCCTCGCCCAGCCGGTCGAGCAGGCCGATGGCGTGCTCCACGCTGGTGGCGCGCTCGTACTCGAACTGCCCGGGAACCTGCATGCGTGTGACCCCTTCGTCGACCGGCCCCCTCATTGGGGCCGGTCCCGCCGGGGCTGTCAACGGTGACTTAAGCGATTACTTAATCGGCTTCCGCGCCCGGCATCGGGTCAGGGCGCGATGACCTGCTTGTGGATGTAGATCCCGCGGGCGGCCAGCCAATCCGGGGTGGCGCTGCGGACCTGGCTGTCGGACATCTGCGGGAAGGGGTGCACCCAGTCCTTGTGCATCCGCAGCCGCCGGGTCCAGGCCGGGGCCTCCTGCCGGGCCTGCTCGTACTCGTGGGCGATGAGCACCCCGAGCAGGATGTGCCAGCGGGTGAAGTAGCCACCCGGACCGCTCGGGCCACCCGGGACGTCCTTTCCCGTGCGCCGCGTCTTGACGGCGTGCTCGGCGCGGCGGGGCGCCCGCCGGCCCGGGTCCCGCGCCCACTCGGTGGGTGCCGGGCCGGGCACCAGGGCGCCGCCGTCGGCCTGCTGCAGGGCGCGGCGCAGGTGGTCGCGGCACTGCACGGCCAGCTTGAAGGCCCAGCCCTCGTCGCCGGGCTCCTCGTCGAGAGCGGCGGTCATGGCGGACCAGGTGGGCTCGGGGGTGGCGAACACAGTCACACCCGAATGATGAGCGACCACACTCCGTAGCGGCTAGGTCACCCGGGCGAGACCAGGCTCACCCTCAGGTCGCCTCGGCCCGAGACCGGTAAATGCCTGGCCCCGACCTGCACCGACTTGCCAGCCTGTTCGCGCAGCCCGGTCCGTGCCGGTGCTGAGTGACCCGATCGGCCGACGGCCGGAAGGAGGTGATCGAGGTGGACATGCTCTTCCTGGGTAACCCCCTGCCGGTTGGCCCGTCCGGGTGTGCCTCGATCACGCTCTGGAGCCGCGCCGAGGCCCGGCCCGGGAACGGCCTGCCCTGACCCGCTGACATCAGCCCTCAGGCGCCGCTCCCGACATTCCGGGGGTGGCGCCTTTTTCGATTCCCAGTACGAGAAGACCCTTGTGAGGAGGTGTCTTGGTGACCACAGTTCTGGTGCTGAACGCTTCCTACGAGCGTCTGCATTACGTCTCCCTGCCGCATGCGGTGCGCATGCTGGTCCGGCAGGTGGCGGTGGTGGAGGAAGTGGCGGCCGGGCGGCCGATGGGCCCCTGGCCCCGCCCGAAGGTGGTGCGGCTGCTCAGGTACGTGGCCATGCGCTGGCGTCACCGGGCCCGGCCGCCCTGGTCCCGCCGGGCCCTGCTGACCCGCGACGGCCACACCTGCGCCTACTGCGGCGCCCGGGCCAGCACCGTCGACCACGTGCTGCCGCGATCCCGGGGCGGCGCGGACAGCTGGCTGAACACGGTGGCCGCGTGCGGGCGGTGCAACCACCGCAAGCGCGACCGCACGCCGGCCGAGGCCGGGATGCCCTTGCTGGCCAAGCCGTTCGAGCCGTCGTGGGAGCAGATTCTCACCCACTGAGAAAGCAGGGTGAATCAGCGGACGGACCTCGGTCTAGGGTCGCCAACATGGAGTGGTGGCAATGTGGCCTGGTTCTGCTGGCCGGACTGGTGGCCGGGGCGATCAACGCAGCCGTGGGCTCCGGCACCCTGATCACCTTTCCGGTGTTGCTGGCCCTGGGGTTTCCTCCGGTCACGGCCAACATCTCGAACAGCATCGGCCTGGTGCCGGCCAGTCTCGCCGGCACCTGGGTCTACCGCCGGGAGCTGGCCGGTCGCCGCGCGATCCTGGCTCGCCTGCTCCCGGCCTCGGTGGCCGGCGGGATCGTAGGGGCCGTGCTGCTGCTCGTCCTGCCGGCGAAGGCGTTCGAGGCGGTGGTACCCGTACTGATCGTCGCTGCTCTGGTGCTGATCGTGCTGCAGCCCCGGCTGAGCCGCCGCGCCGCCGCCGCGAAGAGTCGTGCGCAGTTGAGGGCTCTGGTCATCGCCGTGTTCCTCACCGCGATCTACGGCGGCTACTTCGGTGCGGCTCAGGGGGTTCTGCTGATGGGCCTGCTGGGTTGGCTGCTGACCAGCGACCTGCAGTATGCGAACGGCGTCAAGAACGTGCTGGCGACCTGTACCGGGACGATCGCGGCCCTGGTCTTCGTGATCACGGCGGCCGGCGAGGTGGACTGGCTGGTGGCCGGGCTGATCGCGTCCGGCAGTGCGGCGGGTGGTGTGGTGGGTGGGCATCTGGCCCGTCGTCTGCCCCCTGCCGGGTTGCGCGCGTTCATCGTCGTGGTCGGTCTGGTGGCGGTCGCGCGGCTGCTGCTCGGGTAGACACGAGTCAAAAGATCAGGCCGGCCGTAACTGTCGGTCCCGGGTCCGATCCCGCCTAGACTGAGGCAATGTCTGGGCAAGCGCTTTCCGGAAACCCCGACCACCTCACCGACCCGGCGCAGATCATCGACGCCGGCCACCCCGTCCGTTCGCTGATCCGCCTGCTCGCCCGCCGCCCCGGGCGGATGGCCTTGGCGATCGGGGCCTTCGTGCTCAAGGAGATCCCGATGTGGATGCTCCCGGTGATCACCGCGGCGATCATCGACACGGTGGCCGAGGGCGGCCGGACCAGCACCGTGCTGGGCTGGCTCGGCCTGGCCGTGCTGCTGCTGGCCCAGAACTACCCCAACCACCTCGTCTACACCCGCAACTTCATGATGGTCGTCCGCGACACCGGCGCCGAGCTGCGCAACGTGCTGGCCGGCCGGCTGCAGACCCTCTCGATCGGCTTCCACGCCCGCTCCACCTCCGCGGTGGTGCAGAACAAACTGGTGCGCGACGTCGAGAACATCGAGCTGATGCTGCAGCAGGTCACCCACCCGCTGCTGTCGGCCACGATGGTGGTGATCGGCGCGATGGCCATGACCGCGGTGCTGGTGCCCCAGTTCCTGCCGGTCTACCTGCTCACCGTGCCGCTCGCCCTGCTGATCCGCTACACCGTGGCCAAACGCTCGCGCACCCGCAACGAGCGCTTCCGGCTGGAGATGGAGGGCCTGGCCGCCCGGGTGGGCGAGATGGCCTCGCTGATCCCGGTCACCCGGGCCCACGGCCTGGAGCAGACCGCGGTGGACCGGGTGGCCGGTGGCGTGGAGAAGGTGCGGCGCGAGGCGCTGAAGCTGGACATGCTGAACGGGCACACGGCCTCGATGTCGTGGGTGAGCATGCAGTTCCTGGGCGTGCTGTGCCTGGCCCTGGCCGCGGTGTTCTCCCTCACCGGGGCCCTGCCGATCGGCCCGGGCGACGTGGTGCTGCTGTCCACCTACTTCACCCTGCTCACCCAGGGCCTGATCCAGCTCCTCGGCCTGCTGCCGGTGGCGGCCCGCGGGGTGGAGTCGGTGCGCTCGGTGGCCGAGGTGCTGGCCGAGCCCGACCTGGAGCACAACGAGGGCAAGCGGCCGGTCGGGGCGGTGACCGGCGCCCTGAGCCTGCAGCGGGTCCGGCACCGGCACCCCGACGCCCAGGTGGACAGCCTGCACGACGTCGACCTGGAGATCCGGCCGGGCGAGACGGTGGCTTTCGTCGGCCCCTCGGGCGCCGGCAAGTCCACGGTCCTCAACCTGGTGCTCGGCTTCGTCCGGCCCACCCAGGGCCGCATCCTTCTCGACGGCCAGGACATGCAGGAACTGGACCTGCGCACGGTGCGCCGCTTCGTCTCGGTGGTGCCGCAGGAACCGATGCTGTTCGAGGGCAGCATCCGCGACAACGTCGCCTACGGACTCGACGACGCGAGTGACGAGCGGATCCGCCAGGCCCTGCAGCAGGCCCAGGCCCTGGACATCATCGCCAGTCAGCCCGACGGCTGGGACACCGTGGTGGGCGAGCGCGGCGCCCGGCTCTCCGGCGGCCAGCGACAGCGCATCGCGATCGCCCGCGCACTGATCCGCCGGCCCCGGATCCTGCTGCTGGACGAGGCCACCAGTGCTCTCGATCCGGAGTCGGAGGTGCAGGTCAAGCAGGCGCTGTCCGAGCTGATGGGCGGCTGCACCACGCT
Organism: Kineosporia sp. NBRC 101677; assembly: GCF_030269265.1. Lineage (NCBI taxonomy): Bacteria > Bacillati > Actinomycetota > Actinomycetes > Kineosporiales > Kineosporiaceae > Kineosporia > Kineosporia sp. NBRC 101677. Next base: position 308,466 of record NZ_BSTA01000003.1, on the reverse strand, counting down.
GGTGGTGGCGCACCGGCTCTCCACCATCCGCCAGGCCGACCGGATCGTGGTGCTGGAGGGCGGCCGGATCACCGAGATCGGCGGGCACGACGAGCTGCTGGCCCGGGGCGGGCGCTACGCGGCGCTGCACCGGGCCCAGGCCGGGTGACCACCCGGACACCCTTCAGGTCCGGTTCAGGTAGCTTCGCCCAGCATGCCTGCGTGCTCCTCGCTCCGTGCTGCCCGAAAACTCTGTGCTGCCCGAAAACCCTGAGCCGTCCGAGAACCGCATCGTGACCCCCCATCGGGACGCTCCGGTACGGCACGCCCGAGGTCGGGTCCGGCTCACTCCCTGGGGCAAGATCGCCCTGGGAACCGTGGGTGTTCTGGCGGCCGGCACCCTGGGCGGCGGCACGTACGTGTACCAGCGGCTGAACGGCAACATCGAGTCGGCCGCCCTGTTCACCGGCACCACCGGCGACGCGGGCGTGCAGAAGGCCGACGACCAGGGCCGGTTCCCGATCAACGTGCTGGTGATCGGCACCGACTCGCGCTCGTCGGAGGCCAACTGCAAGCTGGGCGGGGCCTGTGACGACACCGCGTCGAACGCCGACGTGCAGATCCTGGTGCACCTTTCGGCCGACCGCACCAACATCACGGCGATGAGCGTGCCGCGCGACACGCTGACCCAGATGCCCGGGTGCAAGGACCCGGAGTCGGGCAACAGCGTGGGCGAACGCTACGCCCAGATCAACGGCAGCCTGGCGTACGGCCCGGGCTGCTCGGTGGCGGCGGTGCACCAGCTCACCGGGATCACCATCGACCACTTCGTGCTGGTCGACTTCGCCGGGGTGATCGCGATGTCGGACGCCACCGGCGGGGTGGAGGTGTGCGTGGACAACAACGTCTACGACACCTATTCGCACCTGAAGCTGTCGAAGGGCAAGCACACCCTCAAGGGGGAGGCGGCGCTTCAGTTCGTGCGTACCCGGCACGGTTTCGGCGACGGCAGCGACCTGGGCCGAACCTACGGCCAGCACGCTTTCCTTTCCGCGGCGATCCGGGCGCTGAAAGACAATGGCACGCTGCTGAACCCGACCAAGCTCTTCGGTGTGGCCGACGCCGCCACCAAGGCGCTCACCGTGGACAGCGGCCTGAACAGCATCCCCAAGCTGATCGACCTGGCCGGCGAGCTGAACAAGGTGGACACCGACCGGATCACCTTCGCCACCATGCAGACCACGGCCGCGCCCACCGACCCGAACCGGGTGGTGCCGGCCGAGGCCGCCGAGAAGCTGTTCTCCACCATCGTCGAGGACCGCTCGCTCTCGAAGGACAAGAACACGGTCAGCGCGGCCACCACCACCGCCACGGCAACGGCCGCGGCCGACGTGAGCCGCGACTTCGCGGTGCAGGTGCAGAACCGGGGCGGGCAGGAGGGCCGGGCCGGGGAACTGACCGACGTGCTGAGCGAGCAGGGCTACGCCGCCGAAACCGACCCCTCCTCGGGCGATCTGGAGAAGCGCACGGCCATCCACTACCGCAAGCCCCAGCTGGAGCAGGCCCAGCAGCTGGCCGCCGACCTGAAGATGCCCTCGTCGCTGCTGACTCTCGACAAGAGCGCCGACGACGTCACGCTCGTACTGGGGGAGGACTGGACCAGTGGCGACACCTACCCGAAGTCCACGAAGAAGGATCGCGAAGAGGCCCTGGCCGACTCCAACGCCCGCAGCGCCAAAAAGTCTCAGTGCGTGCCGGTGAGCGAGGCGAACACGGTCACCTACAACGGTGTCTCGATGTCGCCGCCCGAGGCCTACGCCCTGGCCAAGGACAAGAAGGACTCCGCACCCTAGTCGGTACCCAGTGGGACAAGTGTGGTGGCGAGGTTCCCGGCCTCGCGCCACGATGGGCCACATGGCTGATCCAGTACCCGCAGGAAGCGATGTCACGTCCGGCACCTACAAGTGCACCGAGTGCGGCTACGAGCTGAAGGTCGGCTCCACCAAGCACCTTCCGCCCTGCCCGGAGTGCTCCAACGGCTCCTGGGAGACCCTGTCCGGAGGCGACTCCGCCAAGGACCCGTATCCCTGACCGGCCGAAACACGGGTCAGGTCGGCCCGGTCTGATCGGCGGCCGAAGGCAGCCGCATCTCCAGACGCGCCCCGCCCAGCCGGGCCGTCTCCAGCCGGGCCGACCCACCCGCCTGACGCGCCGCCTCGGCGATGATGGCCAAACCCAGACCGGCACCACCGCTGTCCCGGTCCCGCGCGTCGTCGCGGCGCTCGAACCGGTGGAACACCCGTTCCCGATCCTCCTCGGGCACCCCCGGACCGTCGTCGTCCACCCGCAGGACCGCCGTCGTCCCATGGTCGGTCAGCTCGAACGCCACCGCGGAACGGGCGTGCCGCCGGGCGTTCTCGGCCGCGTTGCGCACCGCCCGGCTCATCAGCGCCGGATCGGCCAGCACCCGGGCCGGTCCCACCCGGGTCAGATCCACCTTCGTCCCCAGGGCCCGCAGCCGTTTTCCCTCGGCCAGCACCAGATCGTCCAGATCGATCTCCTGGAGCGCCCCGGAACTGCGCTCGTCCACCCGGGCCAGCAACAGCAGACCGCTGACCAGTTCCTCCAGCCGCGCGGCCTCGGCGTCGACCACCTCGGCCAGCCCCGGCAACGTCACCGTCTCCGGATGCAGCAGAGCCACCTGCGCATGCTGACGGATCGCGGCCACCGGCGAACGTAACTCGTGCGACGCGTCCGAGACGAAACGCTGCTGGGCCCGGCGGGACTTCTCCAGACGCTCCAGCATCCGGTTCATGGTCACGGCCAGCCGGGCCACCTCGTCCTGCCCGCGCGGCGCGATGATCCGGCCGGCCCCGTCATTGCCGATGTTCTCCACGTCGGAACGAATCTGTTCTACCGGGCGCAACGAACGCCCCACCACCGTCCAGGTGAGCGCGGCCACGAACAGGCTGACCGCCGGAACCGCCAGGCCCAGAAGCCAGCTCGCCGACCGGGTAGCCTCGCCCGCCCCCTTGAGCGAACGCCCGACCACGACGTGCCCGGTGACCCCCGGCTCGAGCTGCACCGGACTGGACGCCACCGCCCAGCGCCGCCCCTGCAGCTCGGCGATCCGGGAATCGTGGTGCACCGGCAGCGCCGGGGTACCGGCGAAGTCGTCGTCGGCGACCGCCACCACCCGGCCCTCGCGCTGCAGCTGGATGATCACCTCGTCGGCCTCGAACGGGGGCAGCCGGCCCACCGCCTGCGTCTCGGCCGCGATCTGGGCGGCCTGTTGCTCGGCGGTGGTCGCCTCGGCCCGCACCACGCTGGAGCGCAGCAGCCCGACCAGGCCGACCGCCCCGGCCGCCAGCACCACCAGCACGATCGCGGTGGTGGCCGAGGTGATCCGGACCCGTAACGACCACCAGCCGATGCGTTCCGCCCGCTGCTCAGGCATCGGCGGTCAACCGGTAACCGGCCCCCCGCACGGTCACGATGGTCTCCACCCCGAACGGCCGGTCGATCTTGGACCGCAGATGCGCGATGTACACCTCCACGATGTTCGGATCGCCCTCGAAGTCGTCGTCCCAGACGCCGTTCAGGATGTCGGACTTCGAGCGCACCGACTCGGCGCTACGGGCCAGGAACGCCAGCACGGCGAACTCCCGGCTGGTCAGCTGGATCGGCGTACCCCCGCGCCGTACCTCGCGGGTGGCCGGGTCGACCACCAGGCTGCCGATGGTCAGGATGGTGGGCCGCTCCGGCCGCCCCCGCCGCACCAGCGCCCGTAACCGGGCCAGCAGCACCGGGAACTCCACCGGTTTCACCACGTAGTCGTCGGCGCCGGTGTCCAGCCCCTCGACCTGGTCCCAGGCGCCGTCCTTGGCCGTGAGCATCAGGATCGGCGTCCAGTTCTCCTCTTCCCGCAGGGCCTGACAGACCGCGTACCCGTTCAGCCCCGGCATCATCACGTCCAGGAGGATCGCGTCGTAACGGACCTCCCGGGCCCGCCACAGCCCGTCGATCCCGTTGTCGGCCACGTCCACCGAAAAACCCTCGGCCACCAGCCCCCGGCTGATGCCCTCGGCGAACCGCGCCTCGTCGTCCACCACCAGAACCCGCACCCCGGCAGCCTATCGGCCGAACAGCTCCCGGAATCGGCTCTCGCTGCGAGGCATCCCGGACAGCTGATGCCGGCCCCGGTCCTCGGGGTTCACGTCGAAGTACGCCTGATAGGCCACGTTGTTGCGGGGATCGTCGATGAACTCGTACATCCGCTGGACGAAGTAAGGGTTGTCGGCGCCGCCCCGCCCGTCGACGTCGGAGCGGTCCCACAGACCCCATTCCGGCATGGACAGTGGCTTACCTCTCTCCCGGGCGAAGCTGGACCAGAAATTCAGCCCATAGGTGGCATTCTCGATGTTGGCCCAGGCAGCCACCTGATGGTCGCGACGGCAGGACCCGGTGCAGTCGGCCGGATACGGGTAGGTGTCTTCGGCCCAGGAGATGTCGTAGACGTCCACCCCGACGTAGTCCACGTACTTGTCGCCCGGCCAGAAGATGGTCGAGTCGTAGGTCTCCCCGCCGTTGTTCACGTTCCAGTCGAAGCGCAGCTTCTCGGCGCCGGGCACCGAACGCATGGTGGTGACGATCCGGCGCCAGTAGGTGACGAAGTCGGTCTGGTCCTCCGGGGTCAGTTCCCAGCGCATCTTGCTGACGTTGAACTCCCAGGCGAGCCGGATGATGGCATCGCCCTGCCCGTGCGCGACCAGGTTGCGGGCCAGCCGGCGGAAGTGGTGGTCGTAGTCACCCGCCGCGCCCGCGGCCAGCGTGACCGTACGGTCACGGGCCGGCAGCATGACCACGCCGTAGACCATCCGGTACCCGGTGTCCTGCCAGGCCCGGAGCATGTAGCCGGGGTCGGCCACGTCGTCCCAGTAGTCGCGGTTGGAGTAGTCGACCGCATAGGGGAAGTCGCGCCCCAGCCAGTCCTCGAACTCGCCTACCTGATCAGGATGGGTTCCACGGAACACCCCGATCTTGACCTTCTCCGCCGCGCCCGAGGTCGGCACGGGCTGAGGCTTCTTCTCGTCCGGGCCAGGAGCCAGCCCCGGCCCATCCTCGGCCGGATTCTCGTCGACCAGGCTGGGGCTGGTGGTGACGCTGGGCGGGTCGTCGCCGCGGAAGCCGACCGCGTAGGTAAGCCCACCGACCAGGGTCAGCACGGCGATCAGGGCAACAACAACCAAAGGACGTTTGCTCGCCTTCGCGACCTTCGGCTGCCGGAAGGACTGTGGCTGGGTTTGTGGGCCGGCCGGCCCGGCGGGGGAGATGTGTTCGCGGGGGTCAGCCCGTTGGCCGGTGCGTGCGTGCTCGCTGGGTGATGGCGCAGGGCTGGGGCGTGCGCGTTCACGCGAGGGTGCTGCACGCCCGGGGCGTACGCGCTCATGGGGGTTCGTCGGGCGGGCGGTGCGTGCCGTGGGCCGCTGTTCGGCCGGATACGGGGCGTGCTGCTCAGCCCGATACGGGGCGTGATGCTCGACCGGATACGGGGGCCGCTGCTTGGCTGCATGTGGGGCGTGCTGCTCAGCCGGATCTGCGGCCCACTGGTCGGTCGGGTACGGGGCCTGCTGCTGGAGCGGATACCGAGCCTGCTGATCGGCTGGATACGGGGCTTGTTGCTCAGCCGGATCTGGGGCCCACGGGTCGGCTGGATACGGGGCCCGCTGCGTGGCTGCATGTGGGCCCTGCTGGCCGGCCGGATCTGGGGCCCACGGGTCAGCCGGATCTGGGGCCACCTGATCGGCTGGATACGGGGCCTGTCGCTTGGCCCGGTACTGGGCCTGCTGCTGGAGCGGGGACTGAGCCTGCTGCTCGGCCTGGTACTGAGCTTGCCCCTCGGCCGGGTACCGAGCTTGGCGTGCGGCCTCGGTCAGCCGCATCTGAGCCGTTTCCGCCTCACGCCGGGCGCGGCGGGTCAGCGGGGCGTTGGCCGCACCAGGTGAGGGTCCGGCGGCTGGCACAGACGTGGACCTCGTCGTGCGGGCAGCACGGTCTGGCCGGTAGGGACGGTCGTCGTAGACCGGGCTATGGAGGCCGGGATCAGAAGAGCCGGGGGCGGAGGGGCCGCGGTCTGAAGAGTTGCGGTCGGAGTGCCATGGGCCGAAGGAGCCGGGGCGGTAGTTCGAGGAGGTGTGGTCTGGGGGCCTGTGGTCGGAAAGTCTGCGGTCGGGAGAGCCGGGGGTGGGACGGCTGCCGTTGGGAGAGTTGCGGTCAGAGAGGCCGCGGTCGGGAAGGCTACGGCCGGAAGGGCCGTGGTCCTGGTACCCCTGGTGGGGGTCGCCGTACCTGCGATCGTCGGGGCCGAGGTCGAACGGAAGGTCAGCAGCGGGCGCGTGCCCTTCGTGGTGGCCGTAAGTCTCGGAGCCGCTGGGCCGGGCGGGCTGTGCGTCGTCGGGCCTGCTGGTCGGGCCTCGCCAGACGTACGCCGGGGTCTGGGGTGTCGCGGCCGCCTCACGTCGGCGCCGCTCGCGGCGGGAGATCTGCTCAGGCCGGTCGGACCGGCCGGGCGGATCAGCCATCGCGCAGGACCGGCCGCACCGGATCAGGGCCTGGGAACCTCTCGGCAGCCGTCTGAGCCGGGCCGCGCGACGGCGGTGGCAGCAGCTCAGGACCGAGGACGTTCACGCGCTCGAAGTGTAATGCGGCCACCTGTGCGCCGCGCGGGAATCCCGAGGTCCGGCCGCTCACCTGCGCGCTCGGCAACCCAAGCCCGTCCGATTCGCCGGAGCTCAGCGCTGAGAGCGGGCCACCGCCACCAGAATGCGCACCCCGCGCCGGGCCAGGCGTAGGCCGGCCTGGGTGAACAGGGTGCCCAGGGCGCCGGCCACCGTGCCGGTGACGAAAGTGGTCATGGCGATGCGCTCGAAGGTGAAGCCGAGGGCGGCGTCAGGCCAGGAGACGATGCTGACGTTGGTGACCGAGACGCGAGGGGGCTGGGCGTCGTCGGTGTCCTCGTCGTACTTGGCGTTGGGGTCGGTGACCAGGCGGGCGGTGAACAGGTGGTCGCCGGCGGCACCGTCGGCGAGCACCACGTAGCGGCCCGAGCGGGGTACCGGGAAGCGCGCCTGGGCCACGTAGACCGGCACCGCGTCGAGGTCGAGGTGCACCTGCTCGGAGCCGTCGCCGCCGGTCATCTCCACGTCGAACTCGATCAGGCCGTCTCCGGGCAGGATCCGCAGCACTTGGGCGGCGGCGGTGTGGCGGGTGCTCAGGTGCATCTCTGCGCCGGTGATCCGGCTGGGGCGGGTGACCATCGGCACCTTGCGGCGGGCGCCGAACATCCGGGGTAGGTCGGTGCGGCGGCGTAGCACAAGGGGACGCTTGCGCCGGCGCGAATGGTACGAGGAGGAAAGGCCTTTCACGTCGGCCCCCTGCAGGGGAGACCAGCCGAAGCCCACGCCGCGGTGGGCCTCGCGCACCGACAGCGCGTACCAGTCCACCGCGTACAGGTGGGCGCCGGAAATCGCCTCGACCACCGTCGGTTTGAAGGCCAGCCCACCGTAGAGCGACACGTCGACCACGTCGGACAGGCCCGGCTTGCGGCGGTACGGACGGCCGAAGACCGAGGCGTAGGAGTCGACGAACGGATGCTCGTCGTCACGACCGGGTTTGATCCGCGGCAGCACCACGTCGATCAGGTTCGCCGCGCCGCTCAGCCGGCTGACCCCGTTCTCGGGCGCGTCCAAAAGCGTGACCTGATCCGGCCGGCGCGCCAGCGCCGCCGAGGCGTGGACCGCCACCGCACTGCCGTGACTGTGCCCGATCAGGTGCAGGCGGACGTTCTCACTGCCCAGCGACTGCTGCAGGGCCATCGCCAGCCGCCGCCCGTTGATCTGCGTGGCCTGCCGGGAGCGGTAGGCGAGCATGACGTCCAGATCCGTGGCCGACTCGTCGATCCAGGAGTAGTAGAGGACGCAGTGGTCGTCACCGAGCGCGGTCAGGGCCTCCAGCAGATGAGCGTGGTACGAGTGCAGCGAGCGCCCGAGCGGGTCGACCAGCCGGGGGTCCCAGGCCGGGAGCGAGGGCACCACGTCGCCGATCGCGTGCATGCGTTCCAGCAGGCGCAGGCCGGGTTGCCAGCCGTGGATGAACACGTGCACGGTGGGCGAGGTGATGCTGCCGGGCTCGACGGGGTGGAAGACGGCACCGTCGAACCGGCTCAGCCGGCGCAGGGGGTCGTCCCAGGCGCCGGTGCCGCCGAAGTATCGCGCTCTCACGATCGTCCATCTTGGCAGGGATCGCCCGCCCCGCGTTCGGGCGGTCGGTGCTCGATCAGTGTTTGCGCAGCCAGAGCAGCTGGATGTGCATCCGGCTGAACCGCCAGCCCTGTGGTGTACGGACGGCGGTGGCCGCCGAACGCAGTCCGGCCTCCCGGTGCGGTGGGTCACCGGCGCGGTAGAAGAAGACCAGCTGGTTCGCGGTCGTCTCGGCCCGGTCGCCGTCCAGGTGGACCAGGACGTCCCCGTGGACGTGCTGGTGCAGCTCCCCGTCGACCTTGTGCTCGTTCATCGAGCTGGTCAGCTCTTCGAGCCCGCGCAGTTCGCCCGTGGCGAGAGTGCCTCGATGTCGTGGTGGTACACGGTGTGCAGGTCGTCGAAACGCTGCTCGTCCAGCAGACGGGACAGTTTCGCGAACAGGTCGGCGATCTCGATCCGGTCGGTGAGTGTCTCGGACATCCGGGCCCCCTCGGGTGAGTGTTGGTGCAACCAACATTACGCACGAGTGTTGGTCTTGCCAACACCATTAGGGTGAAGTGCATGGAAGAGATCCCCGCCCGCCTCTCCGGCAAGCCGAGCTGGCTCATCTCGCAATTGGCGGTGCACGTCGGCCGGATGGCCTTCCGCGGCTTCGCCGAGACCGGCGCGCGCGGGTACCACTACCGGATCCTGGCCTCGCTGCAGGAGTTCGGGCCGGCCAGTCAGGCGCAGCTGGGTCGCTGGGGCCGGATGGACCGCAGTGACGTGGTGGCGGCGGTCACGCAGCTGGCCGAGCAGGGGTTCGTGGAGCGGCAACCGGATCCGGAGCACGGCCGACGTAATCGGGTGCTGCTGACGGAAGCCGGTGCGGCACAGCTGGAACGCATGGACGTGGTGCTGGACCGGATGCAGGAGGAGCTGCTCGCCCCGCTCCCGGCCCCGCAGCGGCAGGAGTTCGTCCGCATGCTCGGAGTGCTGCTGGCCGAGCACGATCCGAGCTGAGCCCGGCGCCGCCACCCCATACGGCGGCGACGTCGGGCTGTGCCCACTACAGGAAGGGCTTGAGCAGGCTCAGGTCGGCGGGGGACAGGCGCTCGCTCGCCGTGGCTGCCTGGTGCCAGTGCGGGTACGGCAGCGGCACGGCGCTGACCTGGTCCAGGCGGGCGCGCTCGTCGTCGGTCAGGCTCAGGTCGGCGGCGGCCAGGTTGTCGGTCAGCTGCTCCTCGGTGCGGGCCCCGATCACCAGTGAGGTGACTCCGGGCCGGCCCAGCAGCCAGGCCAGGGCGACCTGGGCGGCCGAGACCCCGTGGGCCGAGCCGATCTCGACCAGCGCGTCGACGATGTCGTACAGCTTGCCCTCGTCGTGCACCGGGGGCTCGTTCCAGTCGCTCAGGTGCCGGGAGCCTTCCGGGGCGGTGACGTCGCGCCGGTACTTGCCCGACAGCAGGCCGCCGGCCAGCGGACTCCAGACCAGGATGCCGAGCTCCTGGTCCAGGGTGAGCGGCACCAGTTCCTGCTCGGCCTCGCGGGCCTGCAGGGTGTAGTGGATCTGCTGGGACACGTACCGCTGGTAGCCCCGCGCGTCGGCCACCGCCAGCGACTTCATCAGCTGCCAGCCGCTGTAGTTGGAGGCGCCGACGTAGCGGATCTTGCCCGCCCGGATCAGCGAGTCCAGGGCCTCGAGGGTCTCCTCGAGCGGGGTCTGGCCGTCCCACTCGTGGATCTGGAACAGGTCGATGTGGTCGGTGCGCAGCCGCTTCAGGCTGCGTTCGACCGAGCGCACCAGGTGGTAGCGGGAGGCGCCACCGTCGTTCGGGCCCTCACCCACCACCATCCGCGCCTTGGTGGCCAGCAGCACGTTCTCGCGCCGGCCCTGCAGCACCTCGCCGGTGATCTCCTCGCTGAGCCCGTCGGAGTACACGTCGGCGGTGTCGATCAGGTTGACCCCGGCGTCGAGGGCCAGGTCGATCTGGCGCCGGGCGAGCTGCACGTCGGTCTTGCCAACAGCCGCGAAACCTCCCTTCCCGCCGAACGTCATCGTTCCCATGGTCAGCGTCGAGACCCGCAGTCCCGACCGTCCGAGTCGTCGGTATTCCATGAGGCAGACGCTACCCGGAGCCCGGGCAACCGGCAGATCAAGGCACCGGGACCTGGCTGCTGCGCCGGTACTCACGGGGATTGACGCCCCGCACCCGTTTGAAGGCGGCGCTGAAGGCGAACGGGTCGGAATAGCCGACCCTGCGGGCAATGTCGGCGACGGTGGCGGCCGGCTCTTCCCGCAGCAGGTCCGCGGCCAGAGTCATCCGCCACGCCGTCAGGTAGCTGAGCGGAGGCTCACCGACCAGGTCGCTGAAACGTTTGGCCAGCGTCGCGCGGGACACCCCGGCCCGCTCGGCCAGCGTGGCGACCGTCCACGGCGCGGCCGGTTCGGCGTGCAGCATCTGCAGAGCCTTACCGGCCACGGGATCGCGCTGGGCCGCCCACCAGGCCGGTGGCCGGCCGCCGGGCCGGTCGAAGTAGGCCCGGAGCGTGCAGACCAGCATCCAGTCCAGCAGACGGTCCAGCACGACCTGCTGACCCGGAGCATCGACGGCCACCTCAGCGGCCAGGTGATCCAGCACGGGGTCGACCCCACCGCCGGCATGCACGCTGAGCATGACGGGCAACGACTCCAGCAGTCGGTTGTTGATCTCACTGTGCACCGGATAGGCCCCGACGATGAGAGTCGTCGGCCCCGGACCCGAGACACCGTGGCTGCCGTCGCCGGGGTCGTGCCAGCCCAGTCGGTGCAGGGTGCCGCCCTGTTCAGGGGTCGCGCACTCGACCCCGCACTCGATCGGGACAGCCGCCGTGCCCACCTCGTCGACGAAGCTGAAGGTTCCCGGCCCCCGCACCAGCACCGTCTCGTAGGCCCCCACGCGCTGAGCCGGACCCTGCTCCGGCACGATCCAGCCGCCACCCTGCAGCACGGCGCACAGACTCAGCGGCGCCCCGTCAACGAAGTGCAGCGACCAGGGCGGGTTCAACGTCGTGCTGCCGAACAGGGAACCGTGGGCCCGCACGCCACGCATCAGGTCGCTGAACGTATCCACTGGCCCAGATTAGACGATCGCCCGGGTCTTCTGGCGGATGACCCATGGAATCGTCCACTCAGGCGGCGTTGAATCAACGTCATGACCATTTCCCACCGACCGACGCCTGGTTCTGCGCTGTGGGTGTACGCGCACCCCCGCCGCCCCTCCCTGAACGACCGGCTCTTCCAGGAAGGGGTGCAGGAGTTGTCGGCCTACCGCCAGGTGGCGACCTCCGACCTGTACGCCCAGGGTTTCGATCCCGTTCTGGGTCGCCGCGACCTCGGAGCACGCGCCGAAGAACCCGGCAACATCGCCGAACAGATCGGTCAGACCTACGCACTGGGGCACTCGCCCGCCGACGTCAGCGCCGAACAGGCCAAGCTGGCCGCCGCCGAGTTGCTCGTCATCCAGTTCCCGCTGTGGTGGTACGGCCCGCCGGCCATCCTGAAGGGCTGGTTCGACCGGGTTCTCACCAGCGAGTTCGCCTACGGGGACGCCGATCCCGAACGTGGCATGCCCCGACGCTACGGCGACGGCGGTCTGAGCGGGCGCAAGGCTCTCGTCGTGGTCACCGCGGGCGAGGACGCCCGTTCGGTAGGCCCGCGCGGCATCAGCGGCGATCTGGAATCTCTGCTGTTCCCCATCACTCACGGCGTGCTCTGGTACGTCGGTATCGAAACGCTGGGCCTGCACGTGGTTCACGACGCCGACGCCCTGGCGCCGGCCGAGGGTGAACTGGAGGTCAAGCGACTACGGGAAAGGCTGCGCACCCTGGACACCGAGCCAGCACTTCCTTTCCGGCGTCTGCGTGACGGTGAGTACGACGGCACCCGCGCCCTGCGCGCAGACATCCTGCCCGGCCGTACCGATCTGGGGATCCACCTGGACCGTTCCGAGTGACGGCGACCGACGACGACCGACGAGGACCGACGAGGACCGACGAGGACCGGCGGTGATTGCCCGGATTCGTGCTGGTACTGGCTGCGGGGGTCATACCGAGGGCGGAGAGCAGGTCACTCCGTGGGTGGACGATACGTAATGCCTCCACGGGCGAGGGTTGATGCATCGTCCGACAAGAAAGTTTTCCATGCCTCGCCCCGCTCGACCCGCTCGACCCGCCACCTCAGCCCGCTGCCTGGGCCTCGTCGCCGTGGCCGCCCTGATCGCCAGCGGTCTGACCGCCTGCCTGTCGCAGTCACACTCACAGGCCCACTCGCAGTCACAGCCACACTCGCAGTCACACCCGCAGTCACAGTCGCACTCGGCTGGACGGGACAACCCGCCCTCAGCAGTGGCCGCAACCGAGTTCGATGTGCAGCACTACGACCTGGATCTCGACTACGACGTGGCCAGGCGGCGTCTCGTCGGGAGGGCCACGCTCGACATCCTGGCCGGCGGCGGCCCGGACGACATCGTGCTGGACGACATCGTTCTGGACCTGCGGGGGCCCCGAGCCAAGGCGGTTCGCATCGATGGCGCGGATGCCCAGTTCCGTCAGACCAAGGGCGAACTGGTCATCGAGCCGGTCGCTGGTCCGAACCCGGGGCAGAAGCTGGAGGTCGAGGTCGAATACGAGGGCGCGATGGGAACCCCTGTAGACGCCAACGGCACACCTTTCGGATGGATCGCTACCTCCACCGGGGCGCAGGTGCTCGCCCAGCCCGACGGGGCGCCCACCTGGTTCCCGGCGCACGATGTGCTCACCGACAAGGCCACGTACGACTTCACCGTCACCGTGCCCCGCGGAATGACGGCCGTGGCCAACGGAATCCTGGGTGGGCATCGGGAGGAGGGCAAGCGCACCACCTGGTCCTGGCATGCCGAAGACCCGATGCTCACGTACCTGGCCACGGTGAACATCGGCGACTACGACCTGCAGGCTGCCACGGGTCCACAGGGCATCCCGGTGCTCAACGCGGTCAGCCGCGACCTGGACCGGCAGGCCACCCGCGACGCGCAGGAAGCGCTGGGCCTGCAGCCCGAGATCCTGAAGTTCCTCGCCGACACCTGGGGCCCTTACCCGTTCTCGGCGGCCGGTGCGATCGTGAACGACGCCGACCTGGGCTATGCCCTGGAGACCCAGACCCGCCCGGTGTACGCAACCACCCTCGACGACAGCACCATCGTCCATGAACTGGCCCACCAGTGGTTCGGCGACTCCGTGAGCATCGCGACCTGGCAAGACATCTGGCTCAACGAAGGCTTCGCCGTCTATTCCGAATGGCTGTGGTCAGACCGCGAGTACGGTGCCCGGTACGGCGCAACCGTCGACGCCCTGGCCGACGACGTGGCCTCCCGTCCCAAGAGCGACCCGATCTGGAAAGTCGACCTGGCAGCCCCCACTCGCGCCCAGCTGTTCGACCGCGCGGTCTACGACCGGGGCGCCCTGACCCTGCACGCGCTGCGGCGCACCATCGGCGACGACGCCTTCTGGGAACTGACCCGGGCCTGGGCCCGCACCCACGCCGGCGGGAACGTCACCACCGCCGACTTCGAGCACCTGGCCGAGCAGGTCTCCGGCCAGGATCTGCACACCTTCTTCCGGGCCTGGGTGCACTCGACGGGACGCCCGGACGTCTCAACAATTGACTTGTCGAGGGTGCGGCTCAGTTGATTGATTGACCGGATGAGCTTCGACGGCATGTGGATGAGGCCCGGCGACGACCCTCGCGAGGCCATTCCCCCCGGGCGGGGCGAAAAGGCCGTGCTGGCGGAATACCTCGACCGTTACCGGATGACCTTCGAACTCAAGTGCGAGGGGCTGACTGCTGCGCAACTGGCGACGCGTTCGGTGACGCCGTCGACCATGTCGCTACTGGGGCTGATACGTCATCTCGCGCGGGTCGAGCACTCCTGGACGCGCCGGGTCTTCGAGGGACAGCCCGAACTGCCCCGGCTGTACCGCACCGAGGACGATCCGGATCTCGACTTCAATCAGGCGATCGCCGCCGACGAGGTCGTGGCCGAGGCCTGGGCCACCTGGCGCGGGGAGGTCGCCCATGCCCGGGCTGTCTACGCCGGCCTGGATCTCGACGCGCTGATCCGGGTCGACGGGCAGGAGGTCGAGGCTCGCGACATCGTGGTCCACCTGGTCGAGGAGTACGCCCGGCACGTCGGGCACGCCGATCTGCTGCGTGAGGCCCTCGACGGCCGCACGGGTCAGTAGGACCCGAAAATCACCGGCCGGGCCCGAGGAACGGAGCACCGATGCGCGAGCCGATCTACCAGCACCCTCTTGCCTACCTGCTCGGGCTGGAGGGCTTGGCCCTGTTGCGGGGCTGGGCCGGTGACTTCGACGAGGAGTTCACCCGCGGCCGCCTCGACGAGGTGCGGCGATTGCTCGACGACCCGCAGCTGAGAGCCCATCCCGGTGTTCAGGCGAGACGCGGGCTGGTCAACGACGGATACCAGCGGTGGGCGGCGCATTACGACACCCCGAACAGCCTGTTCGATCTGGACGAGCCCTTCGTGCACGGCGTCGTGGAAAGTCTGCCCGTCGGGACAGCCCTGGATGCAGCGTGCGGTACCGGCCGCTTCGCAAGGGATCTGGCTCGGCGGGGGCATCGCGTGCTGGGGGTTGACGGCAATGCCGAGATGCTGCGGGTGGCCCAGGGCCGACTGCCGGCCGCCCAGTTCGTGCGCGGTGACCTGCACCGGCTCCCGGTGGCCGATGCCTCGGTGGATCTCGTGGTGTGTGCTCTGGCCCTCTCGCACCTGCCGGCGCTGGAGCCGGCGATGGGGGAGTTCAGCCGGGTGCTGCGCCCGGGTGGGCATCTCGTGATCTCCGATGTGCACCACGAATGCGTGTTCCGTGGATCGGTCGTGAATGCAACCGGAAGCGACGGACGTCCGGGCTTGGTTCCGACGTATCGCCACCGCCCCGGCGACTTCCTGCGGGCCGCATTGGCCCACGGTCTGCAGGTACGTGCCTGTGAGGAGCCGAAGGCTTCCCGGCCGGTCGAGCCCGAAGGAGAAGACCCGGGGCCGTGGTCGGGCTGGCCCTGGTCTCTGAGCGGCCTGGCTCCGGAGGCGTGGAAGGCGGCCTGGGACGTCCCGCTGGTGATCAACTGGCATTTCCAGCGGGACGTCCGGCCGTAACCGGTCAGCGGGCGTTGAGCTCCAGCACCAGGGCCTGCTGGGCGGAGAGGGTGGGCATCGGCAGGCCCACCGTGGTCAGGACCGAGCCGGGCAGGAGCAGTTCGCCGTCGACGGCCTGCTGCACCCAGGCGGAGTGGAAACGCCCGGCGAACGAGGGCAGACCGAAGTCACCGACCACCCGCACGGCGTAGGTGCGCGCCGGGTCCAGGCCGGGGAACTGCACCTGGCCGGAGAACACCGAGGCCGAGGTGGTGGTGCGGGCCCAGATGTAGACGGCCCGGGCGGCGTCGGTGTCCACCATGCCGCGCAGGGTGGTGGCCGGGTCGGCCACGTCGGCGTTGACCACCTGACCGCGGGCGATCATCGGGCGCACGCTCTTGTGGAAGGCGATGAAGCGCTGCAGGGCCGCCAGTTCCTCGGCGCTGCGGCTGGTCAGGTCCCACTCCACGCCGGCGTGGCCGATCAGGGCCCCGGCGAAGCGCAGCGTGGCGCCGGTGTCGCGGCTGGTGGTGTGCGCGGGGGAGGAGCCGACGTGCACGCCGACCAGTTCGGGCGGCAGCAGCTGCATGGTCCAGCGGTCGATCATGACGCGCTCCACCGGGTCGATGCAGTCGGAGGCCCAGACCCGGTCGGTGCGGGCCAGGATGCCCAGGTCGACGCGGGCGCCGCCGGAGGCGCAGGACTCGATCTCCAGGCCGGGGTGACGCTCGCGCAGCGTGTCCATCAGGGCGTAGGTGGCGCGGGTCTGGGCCGAGACGGCGACGGCGTCACCGTGGCCGCGGGAGACCGCCTCGTGCAGCTCCCGGTTGTGATCCCACTTGATGTAGGCCACGCCGAAGGCGGTGACCGCGTTGCTGATCGCGTCGACCAGGTAGGCGAACGCCTCGGGGTTGGTCAGGTCCAGCACGTACTGCTGGCGCATCGGGGCGCCCTGGCCCTGGGAGGGGGCGAGGATCCAGTCCGGATGCCGGCGGGCGGCCTCGGAGTCCAGGCTGATCATCTCCGGCTCGAACCAGAGACCGAACTCCAGGCCGCGCTCGCGCACGTGGTCGGCCAGCGGGGCCAGGCCCTCGGGCCACACCTTGGGGTCGACCTGCCAGTCGCCCAGGCTGGTGGTGTCGTTGCGGCGGCCCAGGAACCAGCCGTCGTCCAGCACGAAACGCTCGGCGCCGACCTCGGCGGCCTTGTCCACGAGCGCCTTGAGCCGGTCGAGGCTGTGGTCGAAGTACACCGCCTCCCAGGTGTTCACGATCACCGGGCGGGGCCGGACCGGGTGGCTGGAGCGGGCCCGCAGGTACTGGTGGAAGCGGTCGGAGATGCCGTCCAGGCCACGGCCGGACCAGGCGAAGAACGCGTCGGGGGAGACGTACTCCTGGCCAGGGGCCAGCCGGACCTCGCCGGGTCGCAGCGCCTCGCCACCACCGATCACCGACGTGGAACCGCCGGCGCCCTCGGGCAGACGCTCTACCCGCCAGTGGCTTTCGCCGCTCCAGGCCAGGTGGAAGCCCCAGACCTCGCCGGTGCGGTTCCCGAACGACGGGGTGCCGGCCAGGGTGAGGTAGGGGGAGTCCGGACCGGGCTTGCCGCGGCGCATGTGCCGGTGGTGCGAACCGTCGACCACGGGCAGGCGCTGCGGCTGGCGCTCACGGGCCCAGCGCCCGGTGAAGTCGAGGATCTCGCTGGCACGCGGGGGCAGCGGCATGAGAGCAGTGACGGCGGAGAGCTCGTAGGGCAGCTCGGGGTCCTGGTCGTCGGCGGGGCGCAGCACCCGGTGGCGCACCTGCACCAGCCCCTGCGGGGTCAGCCGGACCAGCAGGCCGAACTCGAGCCCGGTGACCTCGTCGCTCAGTTGCACTTCCAGCGTGCTACCCAGGTCCGCGTCGTGACTGAGGCGAGTCGACCCGTCCTCAATTACCGGACGCGGCGACGTGCGCCGCCCGCCCAGGTGGCCGGACAGCCCTGGCGTGCCTACCCACAGGTCCCGCTCGGTGGGGAGCAGGGTGAGGCGCCGGGGGAGGTCGGGTGCGTTGTGGGGGGTCTCGGTAGGAGTGCTCAGGGCCAGCGCGCGCAGGCCGTTCTCGTCGAGTTCACCCAGGTCGGCGCCCCAGTGCAGGACGGCCGGGACCGGTCCTTCGAGGCTGATGACCAGGCTGACGCCCGCGGCGCGGAAATGGACAGGGGCGGGGTGCGACACGATGTGCTCCGTTGCGATGGTGGCGATGGCTTGCGGTGGTGGCGGTTCGGCTACTTATTTTTACCGTGAAAGAAAATCCCGGACAATCGCCCACGCGTGAGTGAGCCGGATCACGTCGATCTCGGGTGGAGTGTGCCCCGACGGCACGGTGTTGCCTGATCCGGGTCAGTCCGAAGCACCGCAATGAGCGTTCCGGAGGAGCCCGTGAAAAGCATCCACAAGGCCGCCCTCGCCCTGTCACCCCTGGTCGTGCTCGGCGTGTGCGCCGGGCCGGCGCAGGCCGCCGACCAGGGGCGAGTGCCCGAGGGAGCGGTCTGGAGCCAGCACTACTTCCCCTCCAGCGGCGGGGTCGAACTGCACGCCGACGTGCTGCTGCCGGAGAAACGCAAGAAGGGGCAGAAGCTCCCGGTCATCCTCTCGGTGGGGCCCTACTTCGGCCACGCCGGTCAGATGGGCCCCGAGGGGTTCAAGAAGACCGGCCCCTCGGCGCGGTTCAACGACCTGATCGAGCAGGGTGGTGCCCTCGAGCGCGGCTACGCCCTGGTCATGGTCGACTCCCGGGGCTTCGGCGGCTCCACCGGCTGCCACGACCTGGCCGGTCCCGGTGAGCAGGCCGATGTGAAGGCCGCCATCGACTGGGCCGCCAAGCAGCCCTGGTCGAGCGGGGCGGTGGCGATGTACGGCAAGTCCTACGACGCGATCACCGCACTGGTCGGCAACAACACCGACCACCCGGCGCTGAAGGCCACGGTCGCGATGGAGCCGATCTGGGAGCCCTACCGCAACTTCCGCTCCGACGGCGTGCCCCGGGCCACCATCGCCCAGGTCGCCCAGCAGTACATCACCATCGCCACCTCGCCCCAGATGCCGGACGACTCCAAGCGCTACCGCAAGAACGCCGCCTGGGAGACGAAGAACCCGCTGTGCCTGGCCGAGATCATGAACGGCTACCGCACGGCCGACCGGGACTCGGCCTACTGGGAGGCGCGTGACCTGCCGGCCCAGGCCGCCGGGACGAAGACCCCGCTGTTCTTCACCCAGGGCTTCACCGAGTGGAACACCGAGGCCGAGGGGCTGCGCGAGTTCCTGGCCAACCACGAGGGCACCGAGCGCGGCTGGCTCGGCCCGTGGGCCCACGACCGGCCCAACGACCGGCGTCCGGACGGCCGCCTGCAGGTGGGCCGGGGCGGCTGGTTCAAGGAGGTGTTCGCCTTCTACGACGAGCATCTGAAGGGCAAGAAGCCGAACACTACCTACCCCACCTTCGCGGTCCAGGACAGCAACGGCCGCTGGCGCGGTCAGGACGCCTGGCCGCTCGCCGACGCCGAGGCCGAAGTGAGCCTCAAGACAGGCGAATTCGTGGACGATGGCCGGGAGTCCACGTATGTGACGCATTCGGAACCGGTGCAGAAGGCCACCCGGATCACCGGTACCCCCGAAATGGACGTCAGCGCCGACACCGACAGCGAGGTCCAGGTGAAGCTGTACGACGTGGCTCCCGGAGGCAAGGCGGTCATGTTCGACATGCAGGTCTCGCGATTCAGCAACGGCCGGACCGCCTTCGAACTGCGCTCCACCGACTGGGTACTGAAGAAGGGCCACTCCCTGGCGGTGGAGATCGGCACCGTCCAGCCGGGCATCCCGACCGCGAGCGACTGGCTGGCCAGCCCGACCGGAAAGACGGTCAAGATCACCGACGCTCACCTGCGGGTGGCTCTCGACGATCCCGCCGACGACCGCCGGACCAGCGGTGAGCCGGCCCCGTTCCTGGCCGAGTACAGCACCGCCTACACGGTCGACCTGAAGCAGCGCCTCACCGGCTCGCCTTCGTTCACCCTCCCGCTCAGCCGGTAGGGTTCGGTGGGTGACGACCGTTCTGGGCCGGGTCGCGGTGCTGTACCGGTACCCGGTCAAATCGATGGCCGCGGAGGCGCTGGAGGCAGCTGACGTCTCCTGGCACGGGCTCTCGGGTGACCGGCGGTGGGGATTCCTGCGACCGGGGCATCCGGGAGCCGGCTTCCCCTGGCTCACGTTGCGTCAGAACAACCAGCTGAGCCAGTACCGCCCCCGGCTGGAGTCACCCGAGGATCCCGACCGTTCCAAGGTGCTCGTATGCACGCCCGCCGGTGCCGAGTTCGAGGTCACCGCGCCGGAACTGGCCGAGGAGCTCGGGGCGCAGGTGATGAAGCTGGACCGGGGAACGTTCGACAGCATGCCCCTGTCGCTGGTCTCCACCCGCACGGTGGCCGACATCAGCGCCCTGGCGGGCTCAGAACCCGCCGATCCGCTGCGTTTCCGGCCCAACCTACTGATCGAGCCGGCCGGAACCGAGCCCTTTCCGGAGGACGGCTGGGTGGGCCGCGAGCTCGGCATCGGTGAGCTGGTGATGCGGGTCGACCGGCGTGACAAGCGGTGTGTCATCGTCAATATCGACCCCAGAACCGGTTTGAGGACGCCGGTGGTCCTCAAAGCCGTTGCCCGTCACCGGGACATGTGTCTGGGTGTGTACGGATCGGTGGTCACCCCGGGGCGCGTTGCGGTGGGGGATCCGGTGGTGCTGCGCTGAGAGGCTCCCGATCTCGGCCGGGAGCCTCTCGACGGGTCAGCTGTTCGTCTTCCTGCTCTCGTCGTCCGATGCGGGAACCGGCTTGACCGGCATGAAGAAGTCGTCGCCGTAGTTCTCCCGCCCGAAGTCGATCGCGGCCTCGATCGCCTCGACCGCCCGCACGTCCCGGCGGATCAGCGGGTCCTTGCGCAGGTCCTTCACCAG
Organism: Kineosporia sp. NBRC 101677; assembly: GCF_030269265.1. Classification (NCBI taxonomy): domain Bacteria; kingdom Bacillati; phylum Actinomycetota; class Actinomycetes; order Kineosporiales; family Kineosporiaceae; genus Kineosporia; species Kineosporia sp. NBRC 101677. The sequence continues at coordinate 288,093 of NZ_BSTA01000003.1, read as the reverse complement.
GGCCACGCACATCAGCACCATCACCAGCATGAACGGCAGCGCCATGATGATCGTGATGTTCTGGATGCCGGACAGGGCGTCACCGCCGCCGTCACCGACCAGCAGCATGATCGCCGCGATCGCCCCCATCACCGCACCCCAGAAGACCACCACGCCGCGGGTGGGGTGGATGGTGCCGCGCTGGCTCAGGGTGCCCATCACGATCGAGGCGGCGTCGGCGCCGGAGACGAAGAAGATCGCCACCAGCACCATCGCGATGACGCCGAGCACGGCGCCCAGCGGCAGGGTGTCCAGCAGCCCGAAGAGCTGGCCCTCGATCGCCCGGTCGGCCAGGTCCTGGCCGTTGCGCTGGGCCTGGATGGCCGCACCGCCGAAGATCGCGAACCACAGCAGGCTGACCGAGCTGGGGATCAGCATGACGCCGGCGACGAACTGGCGGATGGTGCGGCCCCGGCTGATCCGGGCGATGAACATGCCGACGAAGGGGGTCCAGGAGATCCACCACGCCCAGTAGAAGATCGTCCAGCCGGACAGCCAGGTGGCCGTGGCGTCGCCCCCGGTGGCCGCGGTGCGCGCGGCCATCTCCGAGAGGTTGGCGAAGTAGTCGCCGATCATGGTCGGCAGCAGGTCGAGGATCAGGATCGTCGGCCCGCCGACGAACACCACCACCGCCAGTACCCCGGCCAGCACCATGTTGATGTTCGACAGGGCCTGGATGCCCTTGGAGACGCCGGACACCGCGGAGGCGATGAACGCGATGGTCAGCACCACGATGATGACCACCAGCAGCGTTTCGCTCACCGAGTCCATGAAGCCGCCCTCGGTCAGGCCCGCCCCGATCTGCAGGGCGCCCAGGCCGAGCGAGGCCGCGGAGCCGAAAAGCGTTGCGAAGATGGCCAGGATGTCGACCGCGCGGCCGAACGCGCCCTCGGCCCGGGCCCGCCCGAACAGCGGGATGAAGGCCGAGCTGATCAGCTGCGGCCGGCCCTTGCGGAAGGTGCCGTAGGCGATCGCCAGGCCGACCACCGCGTAGATCGCCCAGGGGTGCAGCGTCCAGTGGAAGAGCGTGGTGGACATGGCGACCTCGAGGGCCGCCGGCGTACCGGCCTCGGCGGTTCCCGGAGGCGGCGTGGTGAAGTGCGAAAGTGGTTCACCCACACCGTAGAACATCAGGCCGATGCCCATGCCGGCGCTGAACATCATGGCGATCCAGGAGACCGCCTTGAACTCGGGCTGCTCGTCGTCGCGGCCCAGCGGGATCTTGCCGTAGCGGCTGAATGCCAGCCAGAGGGCGAACACCACGAAGGCGCTGGCGGCCAGGACGAAGGCCCAGCCGCCGCCCTCGATCACCGCCTCGAGCACGGTGGAGGCGGTCTCGCTCAACGAGTCGGTGCCCAGTACGCCCCAGGCGATGAAGGCGACCACGAGCGCGGCCGAGACCCCGAAGACCACCCGGTCGGTGGGCAGGTGCTGGTTCCTGGACTGCTCGTGGAGCGAAGGTGGTTCGTAAGGTGGTTCCGTTTCGGTGGTATCGCGGGGTTTTCCTGCTTCTGCTGCTTCGGACATGACGGCGACTCCCTCACCGATAGCTTCATCGAGCACACCGCTGAACTGTTCCGTTGCGCATTACGCAATCGGTAGTGCTAAACGGAACAGTTCAGGGGTTGGTGTGGGAGTGTCAAGACGAGCCCGGTGACAAATCTGGACATTGCCGGGTGTTCGTCGTGTATCGAAGGGACGATGACTACCCTGGGTAGTCGGCCTTCATGGCCAGGTCCTCCGGCAGGCCCATGGTCTGGCGCGCGATCCGGGCCACGTTGGCCACGGTCGGGCGGACGATGATGTTCACCAGCTGGGCCATGAACGGCGCTTCCAGCTCGGGTGAGCCCAGCACGTCGCGGCAGACCGCCGCCAGCATGGTCAGCAGCGAGAGCGAATCCCCGCCCAGGACATGGAAGTCCGTGTGGGTGTCGATCCCGCTGGGCGAAATGCCCAGCACCTGACTCCAGATCGCGACGATCTGGGCCTCGGTCGCGTCCACGGCACCAGTGCCGGCCTCCGGCGCGGGCCCACCCTCGAAAGGATCAGGCAGGGCCTTGACGTCGACCTTTCCGCTGATGCTGTAGGGGATCTCGTCCACCACGAACACTGCGGCCGGAACCATGTACGAGGGCAGCTGCTCGGCCGCCAGCGCCTCCAGCTCGGCCACGGTCACCGGCGAGTTCACCAGCACGTAGCCGTAGAGGGCCTTGGCCGAGCCGGCACTACGGGCCCGGGCGACCACCACGGCCCGGTCGACACCGGGGTGCTCCTCGAGCGTGGCCGCCACCTCGGCCGGCTCCACCCGGTGCCCGCGGATCTTGACCTGGTCGTCGATCCGCCCGTGGAACTCCAGGATCCCGTCCGGCCGCCGCACCCCGACGTCTCCCGTGCGGTACACCCGGGTTCCGTCGACCAGCGTGGGAAAACGCTCCTCGTCCAGGTCCGGCCGGCCGAGGTAGCCCCGGGCCAGCTGGGCGCCGGCCAGGTAAAGCTCACCCACTTCGCCGTCCGGCACGAATCGGCGGTGCGCGTCGAGCAGGTGCACCTGAGAGTTGTGCGCGGGCACCCCGATCGGGACCACGTTGCGCTCGGCGTCGGCCACCGGGTCGAACGTGTAGGCGGTGATGCCGATGGTGGCCTCGGTCGGGCCGTACTCGTTGATGATGCGGCACTGCGGGCCGAACATCTCCTGCGCCCGGGCCGCCACCTCCACCCGCAGTTGCTCGCCGACCACCACGATGCTGCGGAAACCGCCGGGCCGGACGTCGAGCCGGCCGATCAGCTCCAGGTGCGAAGGCGTCAGGTTCAGCATCGTGGCCCCCGACTCCATCAGGAGCCGTTGCAGGGTCAGGTGGGTGGGCTGGTCGCGGACCAGCACCACGGTGCCGCCGGTGATCAGCGGGCCGAAGATCGAGGTGCCGGAGACGTCGAACGACAGCGAGGTCAGCAGCGGCAGCCGGGTGGTGGCGTCGATGCCGAATTCCTGGTTGCCCCAGAACAAGTAGTTCAGCAGCGGCCCGTGCTCGATCTGCACACCCTTGGGCCGGCCGGTCGAGCCCGAGGTGTAGATGACGTAGGCCAGGTCACCGGGGGCGGGCTCGGGATCCGGCTTGCCGTCGGCCTGGTGCTCGGCGTCCAGATCGACCGGGGTGCAGTGCTCGGGGAAGCAGGGGCGGGCGTCGTGCGGGGCCTGCACCAGGCAGAAGCGGGCCTCGGCGTCGGTCAGCAGATCGGCGACCCGCCCGTCCGGATGCTGGATGTCCAGCGGCAGGTAGGCGGCGCCGGCCCGCAGGATGCCCCAGATCCCGGCGATGGCCGCCGGCGTGCGCTCGGCCAGAACCCCCACGACCTCGCCGGGAGCCACACCCCGCCCGCGCAAGGTGGCCGCGATCGCGTCAGCGCGCTCGCTGAGCTCGCGGTAGCTGACCTCACCGTCGGGTCCGCTGAGGGCGATGGCGTTGGGGGTCTGCTCCACCTGGTCGCGGAACAGCTGGAGCAACGAGCTTTTGGACGCCGGTGAGCCACTTTCCTGGACCGTCGTCCGGTTGGCGGGGTGGTCACGCAGGTGACGAGGGGAGAGCGCCTCCTCGATCACGTCGAGCAGAGCGTCCATCGCCTCGGCCGCGCCGGGCACGTCCCGCCAGGTGATGACCACCTCGGTACGGCCCGCGGTCTCGACCAGATCGACGGTCGGCGGGGAGGAGGGGCCGGAGCCGCCCAGCGAGTAGAGGTTGGTCGCCCGGAAGGCCTCGCTGCTGAACTCGGCCAGGTCGACCAACCCCAGATTGGTGACGAACGCGGTGCCGAAGTAGCGCTGCTTACGGGCAGCGTCGGCAGCCACCCCGTCACTGAGCAGACGGACGATCGACACGGGTACGCGGGTCAGCTTCGGGTTGGTGCGCACCCGGATGTCGCGCAACTCGGCCAGCCCCTGCAGCAGTTCCTGGTGAACGTCCTGCCAGCCGGCGCCGGGAGCGGTGGGCACCACCAGCGCCTGTGACAGCCAGGCGGTGGAGCGCAGGGCGGGCAGGTGGCGGCGCAGGTCGACCGGGATCAGGAAGCGCCCCTCGGCGTGGCCGTGGGCGGCCGCGATGGCGGCGATCACCTTGGCCGTGGCCGCCGCGTGCAGGCCGTCGATGCTGCGCCGGCGCCAGATCAGGCCGGGGCGCCGGCCGGCCAGCGGCGCCATCAGGCTGGGCCACTCCGGCTTGTCCTTGGGGGTGGGCAGCTGCGGCAGCCCGTTCGTCGGAAGCTGGTCGATCAGTTCGTCCACGTTCCAGGTGGAGGTGGCGCCCAGCGGCTGCTCACCGCGCAGCACCCGGAACACGTCACCGGCCCACAGCAGCAGGCCGCGGGCGTCGGTGATGCCGTGGAAACCGCGGAACACCAGGCGCGTGGGTGCGTCCCCGACGGCCGGCACGAGCAGGACCTCGCAGGTCGGGCCCTTACGGCGGTAGTTCAGCGGGGTCTGCAGGGCCGGGTCGGCCAGGAGGTCGGCACCCGGCTCGAGCGGCAGAACCCGAACGGGCGGCGTGATGCCGGAGTCGATCCAGCGTCGGCGCTTGCGCCGCAGTCGTACACCGGGGGAGAAGTCCGCCGCCGTGGCGACCGCCCGCTCGAGGTCGGCGACGGCCAGTTCGCCCTCGCCCTCGAAGACGTGCTGGACGACGTTGGGAACGCCCATGCCGACGTAGATCCACTCGGCTGAGCAGATCTGCCGCGAGTACCCGTCCGTGGTGCTCTGTCTGGTCTGTTCCATCAGTTCATCTCCGGCCGCGAGCAGTGGCTACGCCCTGTGCGGGCGGGACTTTCGCAGGTGTGGCAGGACGTGCCAAGCAGGTGCTGGTCGCAGTTGAACGCCGCCCCACTACGCTGACCCGGTTCGGGGGACGGAATCAGGTGAAGGTCGGAGGCGGGATGCTCAGCGCGTGGCCGTTACTGCTGCGTGCGCCGGGCCGCATGCTGCGCAGCGGCTCGACGGCGGCGATGATCGCCGTCAGTGTGGCGTTGCTGGCTGCTCTGGTGGCCGCCGGGCCGCTGTTCGGCCGGGCCACGGCGTCGGGCTCGCTGGAGCGCAAGCTCGCGACCGTGCCGGCCAACACCCAGCTCGTCCGGGAACCGGCCCTCGGGGTGGTGGTGGCGGGAGGCTTCCCGGCCGAAGCCGAGGCCAAGGTCACGCAGATGGTGGACGGGGTGCCCTGGCTGGGCGGTCCGGTCACCGCGGTGTGGGCCTCGGGCTGGCAGTACGAGTTCGGCACTCCCACGCCCTTCCTGGCGGTGGACGGCAAGCGCCGCGAGGCGGTGCTGTATCACCGCACCGGCGCGGTCGAGGCGCTGGACGTGGTGCAGGGCGAGCGCGGTGCGAAGGGCATCTGGCTGCCCGAGGGCGTGGCGTCGGACCTCGGCCTACGGCCGGGCGACGAGTTCTGGTCCGGCAAGACCTTCCAGGGCACGGACATCCAGGGCTGTGACCAGGTCGGCGCCTACGTGGACAAGGCCGACCTGCCGGCCGGGACACCGGTCACCAGCCGCTCGAAGGTGCGGCTGGCCGGCACCTACCGCACCGGGCCGGACGGGCGTCTGCCGGCCGGTTCGTACTTCTCGTCGATCGCCGCGCGCCTGCCCAGCGACCCGCTCGGCTGCCCCACGCCGGCGCTGCTGATGATCGGCGACCGGGACACCGTGAACGCGGCCCTGCAGGCCGCCCGGGAGACCCCGACCTGGACCCGTTCGGCTGCGCTGACCGAGGCCGGTCGGGTGCCCGAGCGGCTGGAGCAGGCGGCCGCCGCGGCCCAGGAGCTGAAGGTGGCCGGTGCCGACCCGGGCAGCGAACTGACCCGGCTGCTGACCAGCGCGGGAGCGATCGCGAGGGTGGAGACCGGGCTGCCGGACCTGCAGGCCCAGGCGGAGAAGGATGCGCTGACGGCGTCCCAGCAGGGCCGCGGCATCGCCTTCGCCGGTGCCGCCCTCGGCCTGGCCGCCGTGGTCACCGCCCTGCGGGCGCTGGCCCAGCGTCGCCGCCGCGAGAACGAACTGCTGGCCGGTCTGGGAACGCCGTTGCCCCTGGTGGTCGCGGCCGGGGTGCTGGAACTGCTGTTGCCCGCCGTGGTGGGCGCGGCCGCCGGCGGAGCCGGGGCCTGGCTGGCCTTCGAGACCTTCGGTCCGCAGCGCGACCTCGGGCCCGGAGCGGTGACCACCACCGCCCTCGCCGCCGGGCTGGTCGCCCTGGTCACCCTGCTGGGCAACGCCGTGGTGGGGTTGCTGCAGGCCCGCTCTATCAATCGCGCGCTCGCCGGGCACGAATCGTCCTCCAATTCTGGTCCTCGGGGTTCTGGGCGGTCCAAGGGACCCTGGCTCGGGCTGCTGACCGGGGCCACCGTGTGCGCGGTGATCGCCACGGTGGCCCGGGACGGCGGGGCCTCGTACACCGACCCGCTCTCGGCGGTGCTGCCCATCCTGGTCCTGGCCTGCGGCAGCCTGCTGGTGGTGCGGGTGGGCACCTGGCTGTTCGGGATGTTCTCCGGGCGCCGCAGCCGCACCAGCGCCAACGCGTTGGTCCTGCGCGGGCTACGCGACACCGGTGTTCCGGTGGCCGACCTGGTGGTCGTCCTGGCGCTGGGGGTCGGGGTCCTGGCCTACGGGCTGGTGTCGGCGACCAGCGTGCACGCCTCGGCCCTGGACAAGGCCTCGGTGCTGGCCGGGGCCGAGAGCACGGCGCAGATCCAGCACTCCTACGACCTGGGCGCCGGGGAAGGGGCGGACCCGGACCTGGGGGAAGGGCTTTCGCTGGTCTGGCGGGCCCGGGCCCAGTTGCAGCCCGACTACGTGGATGTCGACGTGCTGGTGGTCAATGCCCGAACGCTGCCCTCGGTGGCGGCCTGGGGGCAGGGCCCCGAGCTGGCCGAGGCCCGTTCCGCGCTCGGTCTTTTCGGTGAGGCCAAGGTCGGCGATCCGTTGCCGGCGCTCCTGGTCGGCCTGCCCGACTGGGACTCCGGTGCCGGCGGCACGATTCAGGTCGGGGCCGACCAGATCCAGCTCACCGCCCGGGCCGGGCTGACCACCTTCCCCGGCACCGATCGTCCCACTGTCGTCTTCGACGCAGCCCAGCTCTTCGCCTCGCTGGACGCCCGCAACCGCAACCTCGACCCCTCGGTCAAGGGCATCAGCGAAGGCCAGGGCAGCTACGCCACCTGGCTCTGGTCGACCCGGTCGGCCGACTCGCTCGGGCAGTACCTGGAGGAGCTGGGCGTGACCGCCCGGTCGGTCACGTCGATGGACCAGGCCCGCGCCACCCCGGTCCTGACCTCCAGCGGGTGGGCCGCCACCTACCAGATCGTCCTCGGGCTGGCCGCTCTGGCCCTGGCCGGGCTGTCGCTGCTGGTGGCCGTGGACCGGCGGGTGGCCCGGGCGGCGCCGGTCGATCTGGTGCTGCGCCGGTTCGGGGTCCGGCCCGCGCGACTGGTCCGGCTGCGGGCCAGCGAACTGGCCCTGACCTGCCTGGCCGCCCTGGCGGTACTGGTCGCGCCGCTCGCCCTGGTGCTGGTTCTGCTGCCCCGCCTGGTCGAACCCGGTCCTGAACTGTCCCCGGCCATGGGAGTGCAGGTTCCGCTGATTCCCCTGCTGACCAGCGCGCTCGCCGCCGCCCTGGTCACCCTGCTGGCCGTGGTGGTGGCGGCCCGCCGCTCGGCCACCCTCGAACCCGCGGAGGTGCTGCGCGATGACCAGTGAACCCAGCACGGCCGGCCTGCACAACGTGGTGCGGATCTACCGCGCCGCCTCCGGCGAGGTGCACGCCCTGCGCGGGGTGGACGTGGACTTCCCACCCGGCGGGATCACCGCCATCGCCGGCCCCTCCGGCGGCGGCAAGAGCACCCTGCTGTCCATCCTCGCCCTGCGCGACCGAGCCAGCGCGGGCACCGTCACCCTGTTCGGCACCGATGTCACCCAGGCCCGCGAACCGGCCCTGAAGGCGCTGCGCCGCAACAGCATCGCCTGGGTACCGCAACGCCCGGCCCACGGCCTCTTCCCGCACCTGACCGCGACCGAGAACCTGCAGCAGATCTCCCGCATCCGCGGCCGCTCGTCCGGGCTGGAACCCGCGGCCACCCTCGACCTGCTGGGCCTCTCGCACCGGGCCGACGCCCGTCCCGGCCGGCTGTCCGGCGGCGAGCAGCAGCGCCTGGCCGTGGCCGCCGCCCTCACCCGGGCCCCGGCCCTGGTGGTGGCCGACGAACCCACCGCCGAGCTCGACGACGAGAACGCCGAGCGGGTCCTGGCCGCGTTCGCCAAGGTCGCGGGACAGGGCACCACCTGCGTGCTGTCCAGCCACGACCCGCGCGCCCTGCGGCAACTGCCGCGGGTGCTGCACCTACGGCACGGCGTGCTCTCGGCCGAACGCTCCGGGGCGGAGGTGCACCAGGTGCGGGAGGCGGACGCGGTGATCGACTCGGCCGGACGTCTGCAGCTGCCGCCGGAGGCCCTGAAGCTGTTCCCCGGCCGACGCACCCGGGTGCAGGTGATCGACGGCCAGGTCGTCCTGTCCGCTCCACAGGAGAACTCATGACCGGGCAGCTGACTGTCGCCGCGGTGACCCACGGCGTCCTCAAAGATGTTGATCTGAAGGCGGAACCGGGCACGCTGGTCGCCCTGACCGGTCACTCCGGCTCCGGCAAGTCCACCCTGTGCCACCTGGTGGCCGGGTTCGAGCGGCCCGAGCAGGGCACGGTGACCCTGGACGGCGTGGCCACGGCCGACATCACCGACTGGCGGCGCATCGCCGTCGTGCCCCAGCGTCTGGCCCTGCTGGAACAGCTCACCGCCGTGGAGAACCTGGTCCTGCCCGCCCTCACAGCCGGGGTCCCGTTCGAAAGTGCCCAGGCCGAAGCCGTTCTCCGGCGACTGGGGATCGAGTCCCTGGCGTCTCGGCCGGTCGGTCAGGGCTCGATCGGTGAGCAGCAGCGGGTTGCCGTGGCCCGGGCGCTGTCGCTCGGCTCGGCCCTGGTGGTACTGGACGAGCCGACCGCCCATCAGGACGACGAGAACGCCCGGCGGGTGATCGACGCGGTGCTCGCCGCGGTCGCGCAGGGCGCACTGGTGATCACCTCCACCCACGATCCGCGGGTACTGGAACACACCACCTTCACGGTGCCGCTAGGTAGTGGTCTGTGAAGATCTGACCTGGTTCGCCGAAGGGGGTGCGCCGGGGCCCGTACGGAAGGATCCACCCCGAGCGCCACCCCATGACCTCGCGACACCTCGCGACGACTCGCGAAAGGTGGCCCGCGAAAAAGCGCCGTCACCGGAGGCTTTCCGGAAGCGGCGCCGTCGGTCGCGCGACCCTTGTCAGCGCGGGTTGAAGGCTTCTCCGGAAAGCTGGACGTCGGTGGTTCGGCACCTGCGCCGGCCGGACCCGAAGATCAGGGAGCCGGCACGGGCCACGGGTACGAGGTCGTAGACCGGGGCGAGCAGCATCGTGGTGCTCGTTCGCACGGTTTGACTGGCAGCCATCGCCTTGACTCCTCTCTTCAATCGTCACGTCAAGTCGTGATGGCGATCGAACATCTTCCGGTGGTGCAGCCGGCACCGTCTCACTTCCCAGGTGCCACCTAGCAGCCTGCCACGCAGAACGGTCCTCGGCCAGAGGCGTTCGGCTGCCCGATCGGGTATTTCGGCGGACGGGCGTCCAGGTCCGCACCTCGTTCCTATGATGAGGATCTTCGCGCTGTACCGGGAGCGACAGGGGAGCTGGTTCGATGCCGGAACGGGTGCTCGCGGCCGCGCGGCGGGGGGAGAGACTCGATCTGGCCGGTGACGGCCGGTTCGACGGCCGGAAACCCGAGGTGTCGTGGCCGGCCGACCGGGAGGTCCCGGCCTCGGTGCTGCTCGGCATCCTGACCGCCACCGAGGGCGTCCATCCGCGCGGGGTGCGGGTACGGGGGGCCCGTATCGTCGGGGAGATCGACTGGGAGTGGCAGCGCCTGCTCGTGCCCCTCGACCTGGTCGACTGCACCCTCGATGCACCGGTCCACCTGGATCACGCCACCGTGGCCGGGCTCAGCCTGGTGCGCTGCCGGATCCCCGGCCTCAGCGCCGAGCACCTGGTCAGCGCCAGCACCGTGCGGCTGAGCCGGAGCGTGTTCACCGGGTCGGTGCTGCTGAAGGACGCCTCGGTGGACGGCGAGCTGGTGCTGTCGGGCAGCACGGTCGAGGCTTCGCAGCGCCACCAGCGCACCCGGTACGCGATCGACGCCCACCGCCTGCGCACCACCGGCTCACTGAACCTGGAGCACCGGTTCCGGGCCGAGGGGGCGGTCAACCTGGCCGGCGCGCGCATCGGTGGCAGCCTCCAGTGCTCGGGCGGGCACTTCACCAACCCGGGCAGCAGTGCGCTGATCGTCTCCGACGCCGAGGTGCGCGGAAACATCCATCTGACCAACGGCTTCCAGGCGCAGGGCCGGGTCGCGTTCAACCGCACCAAGGTGGAGGGCAACTTCAGCTGCGACGGGGGTTCGTTCGCCGATCCGGCCGGCGACGCGCTCACCGCCGAGCGGATCACCGTCGGGGGTGCCCTGCTGATGCGTGGCCAGTTCGGTGCCACCGGCCGGGTGCGGCTGACCGGGGCGCGGATCGGCGGCAACCTCGACTGCACCAACGGCCGGTTCGACGGTCACTCGGGGGACTCGATCCAGGGCTCCGGCATCCTGGTCGAGGGCGACGTGGTGCTGCGCGGCGGGTTCCGCTCGGCGGGCCGGATCGGCCTGGACAACGCCCGGGTGAGCGGGATGCTCGACTGCGACGGCGCGACCCTGGTCAACCCCGGGGGTCAGGCCCTGCGGGCGATGAACCTGGCGGTCGGCGGCGACGTGCGGTTCGACGACGAGGCCACCGGCGACCACTTCGGCGCCGAGGGCGACGTGTGCCTGGCCGGTGCGCGGATCGGCGGTTCGGTGATCTGCGTGGGCGGCTCGTTCCGCAGCCCGGAGCGCTCCGCCCTCGACCTGGCCGACGCCGAGGTCGGCGGCAACGTGTGGATGACCGGGGGCACCACCGTGGCGGGCACCCTGGGTCTGGTGCGCTGCCGGATCCAGGGGGACTTCAGCTTCTGGGCCAGCACCCTGGAGGGCACGTTCTCGGGCCGGGGCATGACCCTGGCCGGCAACTTCAGCTGGGCCCGGGCGCCCCGCCGGCCGCACCGGATGGACCTGCGGCGGGCCCAGGTCGGGCAGATCGACGACGACGAGAGCAGCTGGCCGGACTGGGACGGCCTGCTGATCGACGGTTTCACCTACGACCGGCTCAGCTCCCGGGCACCCAGCTCACCGGCCGAGAGGCTGGCCTGGATCCGCCGCCAGCCCGGCTTCATGCCCGAGCCGTACCAGCAGCTGGTGCACGTCTACCGGCGCAACGGCCAGCTCGACGAGGCCACCACCGTGGCCATGGCCCAGCAGGACGACCTGCGCCGGCGTGGCGACCTGAACCTGGCCGCCCGGGCCTGGAACTGGTTCATCGGCCGCAGCCTGGGCCACGGCTACCGCCCCGCCCGCGCGGCCTGGGCCCTGGTCGCGGTCTACCTGGTCACCCTGGCCGCGGTCTGGCTGGGGGCCCGCAACGACGCGTTCATCCAGACCGGGGAGACCGCCCCGCAACCGGCGGTCACCTCGTCGCACTGCGGCCCGCAGTACCCCTGCCTGTCCGCCCCGGCGTACTCGCTGGAGAGCGTGGTGCCCATCCTCAACCTGCACCAGCGTGACCAGTGGCAACCCCGCTCCACCACGTTCGCCGACCGGGCCCTGCGGGACTGGCTGTACCTGTCCACCGTCCTCGGCTACGCCGGCACCACCCTCCTCGCAGCCGGGCTGAGCGGGCTGGCGCGCAAGACCTGACGTCTCTTCGCCGCTGTGGGTAAGGCTGTAACTACTTGCTGTTGACCAATTCTGGTCGGCCCGGGTGGAATCGGTAGGGTGGCCCGCTGAGCGGCTCCGGTGCACGGGGCCGGGGGTGTCTGTCGGTGTGGAGTACCTGGGGGTGCGGTGGCGCAGTACGTGAAGGTCGACGTCGGTCTGCTGGAGACGACGGCGACGAGGCTCGGGCAGGTGGCCAACGAGCTGACCGCCTCGCGGTCGGCGGCCGACCACGACGCCCAGGTGGTGGCGAACTCCGACCTGGCCGGTGCGCTGGGCGACTTCTCGGACAACTGGCGGATCCGGCGGGAAGACCTGATCCAGGCGGTGACCGGCGCGCAGAAGTTCGTGGCCGGGGCGGCCACCGCCTACCGCCAGCTGGACAACTCCATGGCCGAGGCGCTCTCGATTCCCGAGGGCGGCAAGTGAGCCGGCCGGCCGACTGGTCGCCGCTGGCCGCCTCCGACCCGGTTCCCGGCGACCAGGCCGAGATCCAGGCGGTGGCCCGGCGCTACCGCGACTTCGCGGCCGAGCTCGGGGCCCAGGCGGCCACCCTGAACCGGCTCGCGAACGACGACGGCTGGGACAGTGACGGCGCCCGCGCGTTCTCCTCCACCGCGAGCGAGGTGGCCGGGCAGCTGAGCAAGGCGCGCGGCCGCTACCAGTCGGTGGGCGACGCGCTCAGCACCTACGCCACCGAACTGGCCCACGCCCAGCAGGAGGCCGACCAGGCGCTGCGCGAGGCGAAGCAGGCCGAGGCGGAGGCCAAGGCCAAGGCGGCGGCCGCCGCCTCGGCCGCCCCGTCGGCCCCCGGGCCGACGCCGTCCCCCTCGCCGTCGGGTACCGAGGTCTCCGACGCCCTGCAGGGTCCGATGCAGCGGATGCACCGGGCGGTCGAGCAGCGTGACGCGGCCGGGCGACGGGCCGCCGACACGGTGCGCCGGGCGATCGACAACGACGGCCTGAAAGACAGCTGGTGGGACAAGGTCAAGGACTGGTCCGGCAAGCAGTGGGACTCCTTCACCAACTGGGTGCACGAGAACGCCGAGCTGTTCAGCACCATCTCCGAGTGGGCCGGCAACATCGGCATGGTCCTGGGCGCGATCGGTGCCGTGCTGGCGGTGATCCCGGTGGTGAACGTGCTCGCCCCGGCGTTCCTCACCCTCGCCGCCGTGGCCACCGGGGTCAGCCTGGTGTTCAACCTGATGCTCGCGCTCTCGGGTGACGGTTCCTGGTGGGACGTCGGCATGGACGTGGTCGGGCTGGCCACCTTCGGCTACGGCCGGATGGCGACCAGCGGGGCCCGGGTGGGCCAGAAGTTCCTCAAGGTGCTCGGCAAGCAGGGCGCCCTCGACGGCTTCGCCAAGGCCGGGGCCAAGAACGTCGACGAGGCCGTCGCCGGGATCAAGGCGGCCGGGGGCACCGTCAGCGACCGGACCCGAGCCCTGCTGAACGAGAAGATGCTGGCCAAGGCCGGGCAGCAGGCCGACGACGCCTTCAACGCCATCGTCAAGGAGAAGGCTCCGGCCTTCCTCGAGAAGATGCGCCCGGGCCTGAGCAGGTTCGCCGACTCCAGGGCCGGCAAGATCCTCGGGATGGATTCCGAGGTCCTGCTCGACCCGGACAAGCTCAAGGCCCTGGGCCAGCTCGCCCCCGACTCCCAGATGGCCAAGAACACGCTGGCCGGGATCGAGGCGAACCTGAAGAAGATCGCCAACGCGGACCGGGTCACGACCTACGCGGACAACTTCGAGAGGGCTCTGGGGGCGATGGGCGTGGAGGACAAGTTCAAGGAAGCGCTCACCTTCGGCCGGTACGCAGAGAAGTGAGCACCCGACACGCCATGAGCACCAGCGAGACACAACCGGCGGCCACGGGCTGGTCGCTGCTGATGCCCAGCACCTGGTCCCGCATCCGCCTGAGGACCGACCGCCGCGAACAGGTCTCGGCCCTGGTGGGCCGGGCCTTCGGCAGCATCTCCCGGGACCAGGGCCCGGCCCTGCGGCGGGCCCTCGAACGGGAACTGCTGTCCCTGGCCGACGAGGCCTTCAACGGCGGCGGGCGGGAGTTCTACGTCCTCACGGAGATCCGCCGGGGACTGCCGGTGGCCGCCACCTGCGTGGTCACGGTGGTCCCGCAGCCGGTGCCGCCGGGCGTCGACGCCGAGATCCTGGCCCGGGTCCTGGCCAACGCACCGGGCAGTGAACCCACCACCGTCACCGTGGGTGAGGACGTGGTCCCGGCCGTGCGGCGCAGCGAACCCAAACGGTTCCGCTCGCAGGAGGAGGGGGCCGAACCGTTCAAGGTCACCTTCACCGGCCTGGACGTGTACGTGCCGTTCCCGGACGGCTCACAGATCCTGCTGCTGACGTTCCGTACGCCGATGGAGCAGATCGCCGAGCCCATGTCGGTGCTGTTCGAGGCGATCGCCGGGTCGCTGCGCTTCCGGGAGGGCTGAGATGACGACTGTCGTACTCGATCACACGGACGAGTGGGTCCAGGCCGACCTGGAGGCCGATCCCCGTCGCTGGGCGCAGACCACGATCCTGCGCCGGGCCGCCCGGGAACGGGCGGAGCTGAGCGCCGAGCGGGTCGGGTTGCTGGTCGACGTGATGGTTCCGGCGCTCGAGGCGGCCCGCAAGGAAGAGATTCCGCCGGTCATGCTGCTCTTCCTGCAGCCGGTCGCGGCCGAGCCGGTGATCTGCAGCGTCGTCGTCCGGGTGGAGGCGGTCCCGGAGTCGCTGCCGACGGCCGGCCTGCTGGAGGAGTTCCGGCTGCCGGAGGAGATGCTCGAGCAGCCGGCCGTGCAGGAGACGATCCAGACTCCCGCCGGGCCCGCGGTGCACCTGGTGCAGCGCTACCGGGCGCCGGTGAACCCGGAGTACGAACTGGTCCAGGAGCACGAGGTTTTCGTCTGGCGGGTGTCCGACTCGCAGGGAGACCTGGCGTTCTACCTCTCCACCGGATATCTCGACCTGGTCGAGGCGGCGCGGTGCCGGCCGAAACTCGTCGAGCTGGCTTCGACGCTCACCGTGACCTCTGACCCGGTGTCATAGCCCGTCCACGCTCTGTCATCGGTCTTTTGGCTGATCCGGGCTCGATCGAACCGGTCGGGTGGCCGATGTCGGCCCTGCCGGGGTGCAGCAGGGTTGCTGCATGCCCAAGCTCGTAGGCAAGATCGCGATTCTTTTCGGGGGGCCGGGACCGGAGCACGAAGTCAGTCTCGGCAGTGCCGGGTCGGTGCTGGCCGAGCTGGAGGGGCTCGGCTGGGACGTGCTGGCCGTCGGGATCAGCAAGGACGGTAGCTGGTTCGTCGGCCCCGGTGCGCACGGGGAACTGATCGCCCGGGCCGACCCGCAGCGGCTTCCGTTGCGGGCCGGTTCCGCCGCTGTCTCCGGACCGGCCGAGACCGAGGTGTTCACGGCCCCGCCGCCGCGCGGGGTGTTCGACGGGTACGACGTGGTGCTGCCGCTCTGCCACGGTCAGTGGGGCGAGGACGGCACCCTGCAGGGCCTGCTGGCTGCCTACGGGCTGGCGGTGATCGGCTGCGGAGTGGCGGCTTCGGCGGTCTGCTTCGACAAGCAGCTCACCAAGGCGGTGCTGCGCTCGGCGGGGTTGCCGGTCGCTGCCGGTCTCGCGGTGAGCAAGGCCGACCCCCGGGTGCCGGCCCAAGGCCTCGGCGCCGGGCCGTGGTTCGTCAAGCCCGCGCGCAGTGGCTCCAGCTTCGGGGTCACCGAGGTCCCGGCCGCCGACGGCCTGCCCGCGGCCATCGACGAGGCCCTGCGCTGGGACGACACCGCGCTGATCGAGGAGTTCGTCCCGCACCGCGAGTTCCTCGTCGGGGTGGTGGGACACGGCCCCGAGCTGACGGTTTCGCAGCCGCTGGAGTGCATCCAGGAAGGCATGGTGCTCGGGTACGAGGAGAAGTACCTGAAGGGCCGGCTGCGCTTCGAGACGCCGGCCGGGGTCGGGCCCGAGGTGATCGAGCAGGCCCGCCGGCTGGCCGGGCAGGCCTACCGGGCGCTCGGCTGCGACATCTTCGCCCGGGTGGACCTGTTCCTCGACCTGCGTGACGGCTCGCTGCTGGTCAACGAGGTGAACACGGTGCCCGGGATGACCGCGCAGAGCGCCTTCGCCCAACTGATGGGCACGGCCGGTCTGCCGTTCCCGGCTCTGCTCGAAAACCTGTACCAGCTCACGGAAGAGAACCGTTGATACCGCTCAGCCTCGCTGATGTCGCCGCTGCCACCGGCGGCCCTCTGCTCGACGCCGACCCGCACGCCCGGGCGGACAGTCTGGTGGTCGACTCCCGACAGGCCCGTCCGGGATCGATCTTCGCCGCGTTGCCGGGGGAGCAGACCGACGGCACCCGGTTCGTCGGGGCGGCGCACGAGCTCGGCGCCTCCGTCGCCCTCGTGCCCGAACGGCACCCGGACGCGCAGCGCTGGGCCGAGCAGCGGGTACCGCGGATCGAGGTGCCCGACGTGCAGACCGCACTGGGGCAGGTGGGCCGGGCGGCGCGGCTGCGTTCGAGCGCCACGATCGTCGGGGTCACCGGTTCCTCGGGCAAGACCAGTACCAAAGACATGCTGGCGGCGGTGCTCTCACCGCACCGGCGCACGGTGGCGAACGAGAAGTCGTTCAACAACGAGATCGGCCTTCCGCTGACCCTGGCCCGGATCGAGCCCGACACCGAAGTCGCTGTCCTGGAGATGGGTACGGCCGGGGCCGGGCAGATCGCCGAGCTGTGCGACATCGCCTCTCCCTCCGTCGGGGTGGTCACCATCGTCGGGATGTCGCACTTCGAGCAGTTCGGCAACTCGCAGGACGCGATCGCCACCGAGAAGGCGGCGCTGGTGCGCGCCCTGCCGGCGGATGGCCTGGCTGTACTGAATGCCGACGACCGGCGGGTTTCCGCTATGCGCAGGCAGGCGCGAAGCCGGGTTCTCGCCTACGGCGTGCGCCATCCGGCAGACATCAGAGCAATGGACGTCCGCCTGGACTCACAGGGACGGGCGGCTTTCGTTCTGGAGACTCCGCAGGGACAGGCCTCGGTGCAGCTGCCGGTCACCGGTGAGCACATGGTGGTGAATGCTCTGGCGGCGGCCGCGGTGGCCACCCATCTGGGACTCACCGCTGCCGAGATCGCGGAAGGGCTGGCCCGGGCGAGCCTTTCGCCGGGCCGCATGCAGATCACCGAGCGCCCGGACGGCGTGCGGGTGATCGACGACAGCTACAACGCCAATCCGGTCTCGGTGGAGGCCGGCCTGCGAGCGCTGGTGGCCGCCCGGCTGGAGGGTGGGCGGGTGATCGCGGTGCTCGGAGAGATGGCCGACCTCGCGGATCTGGCCGTCAGCGCGCACGAGGAGGTCGGGCGACTGGCGGCCTCGCTGGGCGTGGACGTGATGGTCGCGGTCGGGACGCATCCGGCCCGTGCCGTGGCCGCTGCTTGCCAGGCCGGCCTTCGCGAAGCTTTGGTGCTGGACCAGCCGCACGATGTGGCGGAAGCCCTGGAGCCGGTGCTACGGCCTTCGGACGTGGTGCTGGTCAAGGGAAGTCGTTCGGCGGGCCTGGATGTGGCCGCTGCAGCTCTGACTCAGGCGGTGCCCGTATGAGTGGGCCGGTTCGCACGCCCGTCACGGTGTTGCCGGACGAGGAGTGGGGTGAGCTGGCGGTCAAGGACGAGACCCAGCAGAAGTCGGGCGCGTTCAAGTATCGCGGCACTTTCCACCGTACGGCCGGCCTGGCCCCGGGCACCCGCATCGTGGCGGCCTCCACCGGGAACCATGCCTCCGGCTTGGCCCTGGCCTCGGCCGAGCGTGGCTTGCATCTGACCGTTTACGTGCCGCAGACCATTCCGCAGGCCAAGTTGGCCCGGATCGCCGGGGCCGGGGCGCACCCGGTTCTGGTCGAGGGCGGTTTCGACGATTGTGAGCTGGCTGCCCGGCGTGCTGCTGAGCAGACCGGCGCGTTGTTCGTGCACAGCTTCGACGACGACCAGGTGATCGAGGGCCACCGCAGTCTGTTCCGGGAGTGCGCCGAGCAGAACGGTGTGCCCGACGTGGTTTTCGTTCCGGTGGGCGGCGGTGGTCTGGTCACTGCGGCGCTGCGGGAATGGGGTGGCCGGGTGCGGGTGATCGGAGTCGAGTACGAGCAGGCTCCGGCACTGGCCCTTTCGTTGCGGGCCGGACGCCGGATCACTCTGGACAGCGCCGCCGGCATGCCGGAAGGGCTGCTGGTGCGGCGGATCGGGCAGATCGCCTTCGACGCCGCGCAGCAGTACGGCCTCGAGGTGGTCACCGTGTCGGACGCCGATCTGCGCGCCTCGATGCACCGGCTCTGGAACCAGGCGCGGATCCGGGCCGAGGGGGCGGGCGCTGCGGCTCTGGCGGCTGCGCTGCATCGGGGGGACCGGTCGCTGAAGGCGCTGTGCGTGGTCTCCGGCGGCAATATCGACGCCTCGGTCTGGCAGAACTGGTCGTCCGGTCCGGAACGGGTCACGGTGTGAGAAGGGCTCTTCTGCTGGCAGTTCCGCTCCTGCTGATGGCGGGCTGTGCGGCACCGCCGAACGGTAGCGTCAGAGCGGCGACAGCGGGCAGCCTGACCCTGAGCTTCGCCGGCGACATCCGGTTCGCCGGGAAGCCGGACGGGGCTGTGCTGGAGCCCGTGGCCCAGTCGCTCGGGCACGCCGACCTGACGTTGGCCACGCTCAGCTCCGCTCCCACCCCGGAAGCGCTGAAGCTGCTGCAGCGCAAAGGGATCGATGCGGTCAGCCTGGCCAATGACGAGGTGATGGACTACGGAACCGAAGGTTTCGGCACGGGGGTGACTTTCGGGGCCGGGCGCGACTCGGCGCAGGCGTACCAACCCTGGCGGACTGAGATCAACGGGCAGCGGATCGCGGTGATCGGTCTCAACCAGGTGGAGGAGGCGACTGATGCCGACGACGCCCGCCCCGATCGTCCGGGGATTGCTTCTGCCCGTAACCAGACCATGGCTCTGACGGCCGTGCGGCAGGCCCGGGTGGACAGCGATGTGGTGATCGTGATGCCGCACTGGGGAAACCGCCGCACGTCGTGTGTCTCGCTGGCGCAGCGGGACTTTGCTGCCCGGCTGAGTGAGGCCGGGGCCGATGTGGTGGTCGGCACGCATGCCGAGTCGGTGCAGGGGCAGGCCCAGGTGAACGACACTTTCGTCGCCTTCGGTCTCGGGCCGCTGGACCGCCGAGGTGCTCTGCTGCGGTTGACTTTCGCCGAAGGGGCGGTGGTAGAAGAACAATGGACGCCGGTGGCCGGCGACGTGGAGACACCGGGGCCGGCGCAGTACTGCGCCTCGCTCGGCGAGCCGGGCGACGAGGACGTGTTCGGCGGCGAGTAGCAGCGCTGATCACCTCGGATCAGCGCTGCATCTGGCCGTTCTCCCAGGCCCAGGCCGCCACCTGGACACGGTTGGTCAGGCCCAGCTTGGTCTGCACCTTGGCCAGGTGCGACTTGACCGTGCCGAGCGCCAGGAACAGTTCCTCGCTGATCTCGCCGTTGGTGCGGCCCCGGGCGACCAGACGCACGATCTGCAGTTCCCGTTCGCTGAGCAGGGCCGCGCTGCCCGGCCGGGTGGGCTTGGCCGGAGCGGCCTGGCGCCGGTGCAGCAGGTTCCGGGTGAGCGAGGGACTGATCAGCGCGTCACCGGCGGCGGCCGCCCGCACCGCCTCGACCAGCAGGGCCGGGCCCGCGTCCTTCAGCAGGAAGCCCAGGGCGCCGTTGTCGAGAGCCGTGTCCACCAGGGCGTCCTCGCCGAAGGTGGTGACCACCAGTACCCGCAGCGGCTGGACCGCCCCCGGCCCGGCCAGGAGCCGGGTGACCTCCAGGCCGTCGAGGCCGGGCATCCGGATGTCGAGCATGACCACGTCGGGACGCAGCCGCCGGGCCGCCTCGACCGTGGCGACGCCGTCGGCGCACTCGGCCACCACCTCGATGTCCGGCTGGGCGCCGAGGATCATCGCGAAACCGGTGCGCACCATGTCCTGGTCGTCGGCCACGAGCACGGTGATCGTCACCGGCTGAACTCTATCTCGCGGACCGGGTTTTCGGTCATCGGCAGGACCACCTCGACCTGCCAGCCGCCGTTCTCGCGGCGCCCGGCCCGGACCTCGCCGCCCAGGGCCCGGGCCCGCTCGCGGATGCCGAGCAGGCCGAATCCGCCGCTGGAGAACGGTTCCCGGCTCCCGGCGCCGTCGTCGGTCACCAGCACCAGCAGCCCGCGCTCGTCCCGGTCGATCACGACGTCGGCGCGGGAGACCAGGCGGGCGTGCCGGCTCACGTTGGTCAGCGCCTCCTGGGTGACCCGGTGCACGGTCTGGCAGTGCTCCGTGGGCACCTGGTCGGCCCGGATGGTCAGGGTGGTGCGGATGCCGGTGGTCTGGCCGAAGCGTTTCACCAGCGAGATCAGGTCCCACGGCCACTCGGGCCCGCTGAGCCGGGCCACCGCCTCCTGGTCGTCCACCCGGAGCAGGGCGACGGTGCTGCGCATCGACTCCAGGGCGTCCACGGCGGCCTGCTCGATCCGCTGCAGGGCGGCCCGGGCGGCGGCCGACTCCGGCCCGGTGACCACGGCCGCGGCCTGGGCGGCCACGATGATCCCGGTGACGTGGTGGGCCAGGTCGTCGTGCAGGTCGCGGGCCAGGCCCTGGCGCTGCTCGGCGAGCACCCCGGCCACCCTGCGGTCGACGGCGAGGCCGCCCTCGCGCAGACTCCAGCCGGCCACCACCGACACCGAGGCCGCGAGGGCCACGACCGACATCGCCAGGGCGCTGGTGGCCGAGGGTTCACGCCAGGGGGCGGCCACCGCGGTCAGCACCAGGGCCAGCAGCACCACGCTCTCCTGCGTGCCGGTGCAGCGCCGCCGCGAGACCAGCAGCACCAGCGTGAGCAGGCCGAGCACCTCGGTGGGGGAGAACCGGGCCGGCACCAGGTGGGCGACGGCGGCCAGGGTGAGCAGGGCCGAGGCCAGGCAGATCGAGGCGGCCCCGCCGAGCAACACCTCCCGCTCGTGCGGCTGCCGCCAGATCAGCAACCCGGCCACCGCGCAGACGGCGAACGAGGGGACCAGGAAGCCCGCACCGGTGCCCTCGACCACCACCTCGGCGAGCCCACCGAGCGAGAACGCCGCCAGCAGGAGGGCCGGACCGAGCTTCTGCATGGCCTGAAGGTTAATGCTCCGGACTCCGGCCGAACGTCACCCCTAAGTCGGATCCGGGATGATTTGGCCTGATGGGGCAGACGCGGACGGCTAGGAGGACCGGCGGGGCCGGTGAGGAGGGCGAGTGGGGCTCGCCACGGATCCTTGCCCGCACCCCGGCGGCGCCGGGACCATACCGGGGACCGGTGAGCCGAAGACGGCGTGAAGAAGGGCTTGGCCTCGGATGCAGGTGTGGGAGGCCTTCGCGCTGTTCGGCGGCGGTCTGCTGGCGGGCGGGGTGAACGCGATCGCCGGCGGCGGCTCGCTGATCACCTTCCCGCTGCTGGTCGCGATCGGCCTGCCGAGTGTGGCGGCCAACGTCAGCAACGCCCTCTCGGTCGCGCCCGGCTACGCCTCCAGCGCCGTGGCCACCCGTCCCGACCTGGCCGGCCAGGGCCGCCGCATCCTGGGCGTGATCCCGACGATCGTGGCCGGGGCGCTGTGCGGCAGCGCCATTCTGCTGCTCGCTCCGCGCGGTGCGTTCGAGATCGTCGTGCCGTTCCTGCTGCTGCTCGCGGCCGCGCTGATGGCCTTCCAGAAGCGTCTGAAGGCACTGGCCGGGCCGCCCAAGGACAGTTCGCCGCGCCGCACCCAGCTGCTCGTGCACCTGGTCTTCTTCCTGTGCGGGTTGTACGGCGGCTACTTCAACGCGGCGATGGGCATCCTGGCGATCGCCGGGCTGTCGCTGGTGCTGGACGAGCCGCTGCGCCGGATCACCGCTCTGCGCAACGTGTTCTCGGCCGTGGTGGGCACCACGACGGTGCTGGTGTACAGCATTTTCGGGCCGGTGGACTGGCCGGCGGTGGCGGTCCTGGCCCCGGCCACGGTGATCGGCGGCTTCGTTGGGGCCCGGCTGGCCCGGCGCCTGCCCTCCGAGGTGCTGCGCTGGACCATCGTCGGGTTCGCCACCGTCGTCGCGGTGGTCCTGTTCCTGACCTGAACCGACCTGATGTAAGCAGAAGGGCCTCCACGCAGTGACGGGTGTCGTCACCGGTTTCTCCATCATCCTGACCGTCGTGCTGGCCGGGGTCGTGCTGGCCGCCACCGGGGTGATCCCACGGGAGGGCGCCCGCTACCTGAGCAAGACCGCCTATGCGGTGGCCAGCCCGTCGTTGTTGTTCCTGACCATGGCCCACGGCGATCCCTCGGTGCTGGCCTCCACGGCGGCGCTGGTCGCCCTGCTGTCGGCCCTGGTCAGTGCGAGCGTCTTCGTGGTGCTGTCGCTCCTGTTCTTCCGCCGGCCGCTGGCCGAGACCACGATCGGCGTCACCGCATCCTCCTACGCGAACGCGGCCAACATCGGGCTGCCGGTGGCGACCTACGTGGTCGGCGACACCTCGGCCGCCGCGCCGCTGATCATGCTGCAGCTGGTGGTGCTGGCGCCGGCCGTCACCGCCGCGCTGGAGCTGGGAGTGCGGGGCAGGCTGGACGTGTGGGGCATCCTCACCGTGCCGGTGCGCAACCCGCTGGTGCTCGGCACGGTGGCCGGAGTGATCGTGTCGGTGACCGGCGTGAGTGTGCCGGCGGTGGTCAGCGGGCCGCTGGAGCTCCTCGGCGGCGCCGCGGTCCCACTGATGCTGATGGCCTTCGGCATCACCCTGTGGGGCCGGCGGCCGCTGGCCGGGGCCGACCTGCCGCCGGTGCTCACCGCCACCGCGGTCAAGGTGCTGTTCATGCCGCTGGTGGCCTGGGCCGTCGGTGGCCTGCTGCTGAACCTCGAAGGGCCGGAACTGTTCTCCGTGATCGCGATGGCCGCCCTGCCCACGGCCCAGAACGTGCAGACCTATGCGATCTGGTTCGGCCGGGGAGAGAACATCGCCCGGGACGTGGCCCTGCTGACCACCCTCGGCTGCATGCCGGTGCTCATGCTGATCTCTACAGTCTTCACCTGAGTTTTCGGGCGAGCTACGGGGCGGTCCGGCCCCAGTCGTCGCGGTAGCTGGCCCAGTCCTCTTCGGTGGCGTCGAAGTCGACGTAGAGCGCCAGCCCGACCGGCCGGTCCCGGGCCCGCCCGGCCAGGGCCTGCTGCACACCCGCGATGGCGGCGGGCACGGTCTCGGCCGCGTCGAAACGGTTGATCTTCTGGTCCTGGTAGGCCGGAGCGCCGATCAGCAGGTCGACGTCGGCCGGCACGGCGTCCAGGGCCAGGGTGGTCTGGCGGCGGATGTATCCCTGGAAGGCCCGCTCGCTGGGCAGGAACGTGTCGTACGCCATGATCGCGATCTGGTCGGCCGACCCGGCCACCCGCCGCATGTAGGCCTTCGTCCACTGGCTCGACTGCAGGTGGTGCAGCCCGGTGACCGGCTGGAGCTTGGGCGTGGCCACCGACAGCAGGGCGCCGGCGGCCTGGGTGCGGGAGTGGGTGGCGGCCAGCAGGTCGAGGAAGTCCTGGTCGCCGTTGCGGGCCGGCTCGAAGTCGTAGTGCACGCCGTCCCAGCCCTCGGCCAGGATCGCCTCGGCCCCTTCGAGCACCCGGGCCCGGGTCGCGGCCGAGGCCAGGCTCATCCGGTTCTCGGCGAGCACGTTGCCCAGCCAGGCCTGCACCCGCACCTGGGGCAGGGCGGTGTGCAGAGCCTCGAGCAGCCAGGAGGCGCGGGGGCGCAGGGCCGGATCGAGGGTGCCGTCGTCGGCGTAGGGGCCGGCGTGCACGTACAGGTCACGGATGCCGGTGCCCTCGAGCTGGGCGGCCAGGGCGTCCACGTCGGTCTGGGTCTTGCGGCCGTCCACCCAGGCGTGCCCCAGCCAGTAGGCGTCCTGCCCGGTGCTGCGGATCGAGCGGTCGACGGTGCCGGAGCCGTGCACGGCGAAAGCGGCCACGGCGGCGCTGACCACGAGAAGCAGCATGGCCAGCAGGGCGCCGAGGCTGCGCACCGTCCGCCGGACGATCCGTCGTCGGGGCTTGGGCGTGCTGTCCGGTCCGTCGGCCATGTGATGATCATGGCCTATTTCCGGGTGAGCGGCCTCCGCGTGCCCGACGTACATCGCCCGCTTGTTCGAAGACGCCGATCGGATCGCCTCCAGCCTGGAACACTGACCGTCGTGACCGACTTCTCGGACGTGGACCTGACCGACTCCCGGTTCCAGAAGGTGCAGGTGCGCCGGAGCAGTTTCTGGAAGGTCCGGATGCGGGGCGTCTGGGTCGGCGAGGTGGAGATCGACGGCCAGATCGAGGGGCTGCGGATCAACGGGGTCGACGTGGGCCCGCTGATCGAGGCCGAACTGGACCGCCGGGAACCGGACCGGGCCAAGATGCGGCCCACCGACGTGGCCGGCTACAGCGAGGCCTGGGACATCCTGCAGGCCCGGTGGCAGGCCACCGTTCAGCGGGCCCGGGCCCTGCCGCCGGAGCTGCTGCACGAACGGGTCGACGAGGAGTGGTCGTTCATCGAGACGCTGCGCCACCTGGTCTACGCCACCGACATCTGGATCAGCCGGGCCGTCCTGGGCGAGCCCCGCCCCTGGCACCCCCTGGCCCTGCCGTTCGACGAGATGGACCCGGAACCGGGCGTGCCCTGGGACAAGGGGGCCCGGCCGGGCCTGGACGAGGTGCTGGCCCTGCGGGCCGAGCGCGGCGCCACCGTGCGCCGGGTGATCGACGGGCTGACCGAGCAGAGCCTGGCCGCCCACACCGAACCGGTCGAGGGGCCGGGCTATCCGCCCGCCGACCGCTACCCGGTGGCGGAGTGCCTGCAGACGGTGCTGAACGAGGAGTGGGAGCACCGGCGTTACGCCGAGCGCGACCTGACCGTGCTGGAATCCCGGGTGGCCGGGTAGAGCCCCGAACGTGCCCCCTGGTTCTGCCGACCGGCGGGACCAGGGGGCCACCGACGTCCTCTATTCCTTGCCCTGACGCCGCCAGAGCACCGACTGCTCGGCCGGTTCGCGGCGGATGTCCCACTCGGACAGGTCCAGCGTGCCGTCGGGGTCGCCGATCATCTCGCGGGCCAGGGCCTGCGCCACCGGCGGCCCGTGCATGGCCCCGTGACCGGTGAAAGTGAGTGCCCACAGGCCCTCTTCGACCAGGCCGACGTACGGGTGGCCGTCCCCGCCGAGCACCGGCCAGGCGGTGTACCGGCTGACCATCGACAGGTCGGTCAGCTGCGGGGCGCGCACGCTCGCGGCCTCGTAGAACAGCTCGGCCAGGTGGTCGTAGTCGCGCGGCGCCGGGTTGCGCGAGAGCATCGCGACCATCAGCTGGTCGCCCTCGCGCTCGATCACCATGCCGGTGTCGATGTCCACCGTGGTGGGCAGTTTCCGCCCCGGCAGGTAGTTCTCGGTGATCAGGCCCAGGTGCCGGCCCTCGTACATGTCCAGCTGGACGCCGAACGGCTCGACGAGCTTCTTGGTGCCGATCCCGGCCACCAGCGCCACCTTCGGCGCCACGACCTCACCCTGCGGGCCCTGCACCCGCCAGGAGCTGCCTTCGCGCACCACGGCCTCGACCGGCCAGTGCCGCTTCACCACGACACCCAGCGACCGGGCGGCGGCCACCAGCGCAGTCACCCCGTCGGTGGGCATGACGTGCCCGTCGAGCGGCGTGTACGAGCCCAGCACCAGCCCGGTGGTGTCCAGATAGGGCGCCACGTCGGGGATCTGGTCGGGGGTGAGCAGGTGCACGTCGGGCATGCCCTGCTCGATCTGCACCGCCGCGTGCTTGCGCAGGGTCTCGGCCGACGCCTCGTTCGAGGTCAGCATGAGGTAGCCGTCCTCGTGGAACGGCACCGTCAGGCCGAAGGAGGAGCCCAGCGACTTCCAGAACGCCAGACCCCGCCGGGAGCACTCGATCTCGAGGGCGGTGCCGTACTGCTGGCGCACGTTGCCCATCGATCCGGCGGTGGCCCCGGAGCCCAGCTCGGTGGCCTCCAGCAGCACCACGTTTTCCACGCCGGAACTGGCCAGATAGTAGGCCAGGGCGGCGCCGTTGATCCCGCCCCCGACCACGACGGCGCCGGCAGTCAGCACTCCCGAAGCCTCAGGCATCCGGGCGCACCACGGTCCAGGTGATGGTCAGCGGCACACCCGCGTCGGACAGCAGCGCGTACATCGGGCACAGCCGCTCGACCTCGGCCTTGAAGTGGTCGATGCGCTCCTGCGGTTCGGAGGTGGTGATCACGACCTCCTGCTCGACCCGCTGGTAGTGCCGCGCCACCGGCTCGATCTCACTGTACTTCTTCTTGGTGCGGCGCATCTCGGCGCGGCGCACGTCGATGAAACCACCGGTCCTGAACTCCACCCCGCCCAGGTCGAACTTCTGCTCACGCCGGAGCACGAACATGATCATCGCGCTGCAGGCGTTGAACGCGGCCAGGGTGGCCTCCAGCGCGGTCGGGCCGGTGTTGCCCCCGCCCAGGTCGACCGGCTCGTCGTGGTGCAGCGGCTCCAGGTCACGGATCTGCGTGACGGAGTGGAAACGCTGGTCGTACTTCGTGCTGACCGAGATCGGCTGGATCCGCTCGGTGATCTGCAGGTCGTTCTCGGGGGTGTCGGTCTGGGTCACGACTTTCCTCTTTCCTAGCGGGGGTTCAGGCGAGATGGCAGGCGACCTGGTGGCGGTCCACCAGGCGCAGTTCGGGCCGGGTCTCGGCGCACTGCGGTTCGGCCAGCGGGCAACGGGTGCGGAACGGGCAGCCGGAGGGCGGGTTCACCACCGAGGGCACGTCACCGGACAGCGGGGGAGCGACCTCCCGGCGGCCGATCTGCGGGGCCGCGGCCAGAAGGGCCCGGGTGTAGGGGTGGCGGGGGCGCTCGCGGATGTCCTCGTCGGTGCCGATCTCGACGATCCGCCCCAGGTACATCACCGCCACCCGGTCGGACACATAGTCGACCACGGCCAGGTCGTGGGCCACGAAGAGGTAGGTCAGGCCGAGGTCGCGCTGCAGTTCGACGAGCAGGTTGACCACCTGCGACTGCACCGACACGTCGAGGGCGGAGACCGGTTCGTCGGCCACCACGAACCTCGGCTCCAGGGCCAGCGCGCGGGCGATGCCGATGCGCTGGCGCTGCCCGCCGGAGAACTGGTGCGGATAGCGGTCGGCGGCCGATCGCGGCAGGCCGACCCGCTCCAGAGCGGTGGTCACCAGGTCGTCGAGGCTGTCCTTGGTGGCCAGACCATGGACGAGGGGGGCCT
The DNA here is from genome assembly GCF_030269265.1 of Kineosporia sp. NBRC 101677. Taxonomy (NCBI): domain Bacteria; kingdom Bacillati; phylum Actinomycetota; class Actinomycetes; order Kineosporiales; family Kineosporiaceae; genus Kineosporia; species Kineosporia sp. NBRC 101677. Next base: position 260,790 of record NZ_BSTA01000003.1, on the reverse strand, counting down.
CGCCGATCAGGTCCCGCACCTTCAGTCGCGGGTTGAGTGAGCTCATCGGGTCCTGGAACACCAGTTGCAGGTGCCGGCGCAGGCCGCGCAGCTCCTTGCCCTTCAGGCCGCTGATGTCTTGGCCCTCGAACTCCACGCTGCCACGGGTGACGTCGACCAGACGCACCAGCGCCCGGCCGAGAGTGGACTTGCCGCAGCCGGACTCACCGACCAGGCCGAGAGTCTCGCCGGGGACGATGTCCAGGTCGATGTCCTGCACGGCAGGCACGACCGTCTTGCCGCGCCGGCCCCGCACGGTGAACTCGACGCTGGCGCCCCGGGTGCTGAGCAGGGGCTTGGGGGTGCGGTCGGTGATCGTCATCAGCTCACCACCTCTCGGGAGGAGTTCGGGACGGGTACGCCGTCGACCAGCGGGTGATCGCACGCCACCTCGTGCCCGGGCCAGCGCTCCAGCAGCAGCGGAGGCTTCTCGCGGCACCCGGGGGTGACGAACTCGCAGCGGTCGGCGAAGCGGCACCCGGCCGGCCAGTCGGCCGGGCTGGGCACCGAACCGGGGATCGAGGGCAACGGCACGTTGCGGTCCATGCCCAGGCGGGGCACCGAGGCCAGCAGACCACGCGAGTACGGGTGCGCCGGGTTGCCCACCAGGCGCTGCGTCCCGGTGCGCTCGATCACCTGGCCCGCGTACATCACCGCCACGTCGTCGGCGATCTGCGAGACCACGCCCAGGTCGTGCGTGATCATCAGGATCGCCATGTTCAGCCGTTCCTGCAGCTCTTTCAGCAGGGTCAGGATCTGTCCCTGGATGGTCACGTCCAGCGCGGTGGTCGGCTCGTCGGCGATCAGCACGGCCGGGTCGGCCGAGATGGCGATCGCGATCATCACCCGCTGCCGCATCCCGCCCGAGAGCTGGTGCGGGTACTCGGTGACCCGCCGCTCCGGGGCCGAGATGCCGACCAGCCGCAGCAGTTCCACGGCACGCTCCCGGGCCGCCCGCCGGCTGAGGCCCCGGTGCCGGCGCACGGTCTCGGCCACCTGGTCGCCCACGGTGTACACCGGGTTCAGCGACGACATCGGTTCCTGGAAGATCATCGCCATCCGCCGGCCGCGCACCTCGCGCAGCCCGCGCTCGCCCAGGCCGGCCAGCTCGCGGCCCTCCAGCCGGATCGACGATCCGGGCAGCACCTGGCCGCCCCGGTCGAGCAGGCCCATCACCGACAGCGCGGTGACGCTCTTGCCGGAGCCGGACTCGCCGACCAGGCCGAGGGTCCGGCCGGGCTGCAGGTCGAGGTCCACCCCGTCGACGACGGTCTGGCCGTTGAAGGCGGTGCGCAGGTCGCGCACGCTCAGCAAAGAGGTCAACGGGCTCACCTGCTCGTGGAGTGCCGGGGGTCGAGGACATCGCGGATGCCGTCGCCCAGGAGGTTGAAACCGAGGATGGCGACGAAGATCGCGATACCCGGGTAGGTCACCAGCGTGGGGTCGGTGAACAGCAGGTCGCGGCCGTCGCCGAGCATCGCGCCCCACTCCGGCGTCGGCTCGGCCACCCCCAGGCCGAGGAAGCCCAGACCCGCGCCGGTGAGCACGGCCGAGCCGATCTCCAGCGGGGTCTGCACGATCAGCGCGCCCAGGGCGTTGGGCACCACGTGGCGGCGCAGGATCCGCAGCGGCGGAAGCCCCTGCGAGCGGGCGGCCTCCACGTAGGGCAGCCGCATCACGGTGAGCACCCCGCTGCGGGTGACCCGGACGAACCGGGGAAAGGCCGAGACCGCCACCGCGATGATCAGGTTGGTCATCCCGGTGCCGAGGATCGCCACCAGCGAGAGCGCCATCAGGAAGCCGGGGAACGACAGGATGATGTCGACCAGGCGCTGGATGACCAGGTCGGTCCAGCCGCCCGCGTAGCCGGAGACCGCCCCCACGACCAGCCCGGCCGCCGCGGCGATGGCCACCGCGGCCACCGCCATGACCAGGGTGTAGCGGGCGCCGTTCACGATCCGGACCAGCTCGTCGCGGCCCAGGTCGTCGGTGCCCAGCCAGTGGCCGGAAGAACTGCCCAGCAGGCTCTGCGAGAGGTCCTGGTGGTTCGGGTCGGACGAGGCGCTGCCGAGCACCAGGAACGGCCCGATCAGGGCCACCGCCAGGGTGAACCCGACCAGGATCAGGCCGACCCTCGAGCTGCGGTGCCGCCACAGGGCGCCCAGGAACGAACGGCGCCGCGGAAGGGCCGTCGTGACCGGGACGGCGGCGGGAGTCTCAGTGGCCATGACGCACCCTCGGGTCGATCGCGGAGTAGAGCAGGTCGGTGGCCAGGTTCACCAGGATCAGCATCACGGCCACCACGAAGACCACGCCCTGCACCACCGGGTAGTCGCGGTTGGTGATCGAGTTGACCAGCAGCTGCCCGATCCCGGGCCAGCCGAACACCGACTCGGTCAGGATCGAGCCGCCGAGCATCTGCCCGAACTGCAGGCCGACCACGGTGATCACCGGGACCAGGGCATTGCGCAGGGCCTGCTTGCCGACCACGTTGAACCCGCTCATGCCCTTGGCCCGGGCGGTGCGGATCGCGTCCATCGAGAGCGCGTCGATCATCGCCGAGCGGGTCTGGCGGGAGATGAAACCGATCGCGAACAGCGACAGCGCGCAGGCCGGCAGCACCACGCTGGCCGGGGTGGCCGCACCGGAGGCCGGGAACCAGCCCAGCTTCACCGAGAACAGCACGATCATCATCAGGCCGATCCAGAACACCGGGGCCGAGACCCCGACCACCGAGACCGCCGAGAACACGAAGTCGACGAACCGGCCGCGGTAGAGCGCCCCGACGATGCCCAGGGCGCAGCCGACCACGATCGCGATCAGCATCGCCCAGAACGCCAGCTGGATGGTGAACGGCAGCCGGGTGGAGATCTCCGCCATCACCGAGTTGCCGCTGCGGGTGGAGGTTCCCAGGCTCCCGGTGAACAGGTTGCGCAGGAACTCCAGGTACTGCGACCACCACGGCTGGTCCAGGCCCAGCTGACTGCGCAGGTGCTCGACCTGCTCGGGGGTCGCGGTGGGCCCGGCCGAGATCCGGGCCGGATCGCCCGGGATCAGCCGCAGCAGCAGGAACGCCACCGTGGCGGCGCCCAGCACGGTGGGGACGACCGACCCGATCCGGGTCAGGGTGTAGCGGATCATGCCGGAGTCTCCGCAGAGCCGAAATTGGGGACGATCATGGGCGGGTGATGTACGGCGACCGGCCCCGGGTCTTCGGTCGCCTTGCGCACCTCGACCAGCGTGGAGTGCGCACTCGGTCCCTGCCCCAGGCGCGAGGTGCCGACGTCCCGGGTCAGGACGTTCGCGTTGCCGTGACGGTCGAGAGATGCAGCGGCCGGGTCGACCGGGTCGTGCCAGGCGCCGGTGGAGAGCTGGATCACGCCCGCGCGCAACGCGTCCGAGAGCACCGCCCCGGCCAGCACCCGGCCCCGGCCGTTGAACACCTCGACCAGGTCGCCGTCGCAGATGCCCCGGGCAGCGGCGTCCTCGGGGTTGAGCCGGACCGGTTCCCGGCCGGCCACCTTCGCCGCGCGGGAGACCCGTCCCATGTCGAGCTGCCCGTGCAGACGGTGCCTGGGCTGATTGCTGATCAGGTGCAGCGGGTACTGCTGGGCGAGCGGCGAGCCGGCCCACTCCCGGGGCTCCAGCCACACCGGATGACCCGGGCAGTCGTCGTAGCCGAAACCGGCCACCACGTCGCTGGTGATCTCGATCTTCCCGGTCGGTGTGCGCAGGGGGTTGGCCGCCGGATCCTGACGGAACTCGGCCATCAGCGTGCGTTCGCCGTCGTGCTCGATCGCGACCTCGCCCTTTTCCCAGAACTGCTCGAAGCCGGGCATCTGGACACCGAAGACCGCGGCCTTGTCCCGGCTGGCGTCGTAGAGGAAGCGCAGCCACTCCATCTCGGTGCGGCCCTCGGTGTACTCCGCTGCGACGCCGAGCCGTTCGGCCAGCGCGCTGAAGATGGCGAAGTCGTCGCGGGCCTGCCCGACCGGCTCGACCGCGCGCTTCATCGCCACCAGCACCCGGTCGCGCGAGCTGGCGCCGATGTCGTTGCGTTCCAGCGTGGTGGTGGCCGGAAGGACGATGTCGGCCCGGCGCGCGGTCGGGGTCCACCAGGGTTCGTGCACCACGATGGTCTCGGGCCGGCGCCAGGCGGCAGCCAGCCGGTTCAGGTCCTGGTGGTGGTGGAACGGGTTGCCCCCGGCCCAGTAGATCAGCCGGATGTGCGGGTAGGTGCGCTTCTCGCCGTCGAACTCGTACTCGCCGCCGGGGTTCTCGAGCATCTCGGTGTGCCGGGCGACCGGGATCCACGAGTCGCCCTGCCGGGGGCCGGCCGGCAGCACCGGCGTGCCGAACGGCAGCTTGGACGAGCCCATCCCGGCGGAGTTGCCGTAGCCGAACGAGAATCCGCCCCCGGCCAGGCCGATCTGGCCGAGCATGGCGGCCAGCGTCACCGTCATCCAGTACGGCTGCTCGCCGTACTCGGCGCGCTGCAGCGACCAGGTGGTGGTGATGAACGTGCGGTTGTTCGCCATCCGGTGGGCCAGGCCGACGATGAACTCCTCGTCGAGGCCGCAGATGTGGGCGGCCCAGGCGGCGGTCTTCGGCCGGCCGTCGCTCTCGCCGAGCAGGTACTGCCGGAAGGTCTCGTAGCCGTGCGTGCAGCGGTTCAGGAAGTTCTTGTCCACCAGCCCGTCCCGCTCCAGCGTGTGGGCCAGGCCGAGCATCAGCGCGGTGTCGGTGTTGGCCCGCAGCGCCACCCATTCCGGGTCGATCTCGGCGTGGATGTCGTCGCGCAGCGGGCTGACGTTCACGAAGTGCGTCCCGGTCCGGGCCATCTCGCCCAGGTTGTCGCGCCCCACGTGCCGGGTGATGCCGCCGGCCTCGGCCTGGGCGGTGCGCAGGGGCAGGCCGCCGAAGGCCACCCACAGCGTGGTCGCGCCCTGCAGCCGGGCCCAGGTGGTGACCTCGCCGCTGACCATCGCCGGATCGCCGACGATGTGCGGCAGCACGGCCAGGCCGGTGGCGAAGGAGTAGTTGTGCTTCTGGTCGGTGAAGCCGCCGATCCGGTTCAGGAAGCGGTTCACCTGGGTCTTGGCGTGGTGGAAGCGGCCGGCGCTGGACCAGCCGTACGAGCCGCCGAAGATCGCGTCGTTGCCGTGCTGCGTGCGCACCCGCTCCAGTTCCCCGGCGACCAGGTCGAGGGCCTGCTCCCAGGAGACCTCGACGAACTCCTCGGTCCCGCGCAGATCGGTGCGCGCACCCGGACCGTGCTCCAGCCAGGACCGGCGCACCGACGGCGCGTTCACCCGCAGCGGCGATTCCACGATGTCCGGGATCGATGTGAGCAGGTCGGACGGGTCGGTGTCACCGGCGTGCGGCCGCGCCTGGACCAGCTTGCCGTTCTCGACCACGGCGGTGAACGCACCCCAGTGCGAGCTGTGCGGGAACTCCCCGTCGACGGCGCTCATCAGCGGACGGCCTCGTCGTCCCACTCGCGGGCGGCCCAGATCGAGAAGCTGGCCGGACGCTCGGCCAGCCACATGCCCTCCTTGGCGATCTCGCCGCCGTCGGTGAAGCGCTCGGGGCGGAAGATCGACAGGTCGGTCTGCGGGTCCCGGCCGTGGACGGCATCGGCGATGTCCTGGGCCAGACCCGGGCCGATGCACATGCCGTGGCCACTGAAGCCGGTGGCCAGGAAGTAGTTCTCGAACGTGGAGAAACCGATCAGCGGGTTGTCGTCCGGGGTGACCTCGATCGGCCCGGCCCAGTTGCGCTCGAACCGGCGGCCCTTGAGGGCCGGTACCCGCACGGCCAGGCGGCGGGCCAGTTCCTCGCCCTCGGTCCAGTCCGCCTCGACCACGTCCGGCACCTCGTCCAGCACCGGCTTGAACGCGGCACCCGACCAGATGCCCTGCCCGGCCCGGCGCACGTAGATGCCGGCGTCGAAGTCGAAGGTGTGCGGCGCGTTCTCGGGGATCTCCGGGGTCTGCTCCATCACGAAGACCTGCGAGCGGCGCGGCAGGATCGGCAGTTCCTGACCGTAGGTGCGCCCGATGCCGACCGACCAGGCGCCCGCGCAGGTGACCACGACCCCGGCGCTCAGCACACCCCGGTCGGTCTCCACCCCGGTCACCTTGTCGCCGTCGAGCACCAGCTTCAGCACCCGGCGGTCTTCCAGCACCGTGATGCTCGAACGCCGGACCTTCGCGGCCAGGGCAGGCATCAGCACGCGCGGGTTCAGGTGGCCGTCGGTCGGGCCGAAGCAGCCGCCGATCACGCCGTCCAGGTTCACGTGCGGCAGCAGCGCCTCGGTCTCGGCCCGGCTGATCATCCGGGTGTCGGCGCCGTGGGCGTTCTGGATGGCCACGCCCTCGGCCAGCCGGTCGTGCTGAGCCTGGGAGGTGACCAGGAACAGGTAGCCGTTCTGGTCGTACTCCAGGTCCACGCCCTCCTCGGCCTCGAAGGTGCGCAGCCAGGCCTTGGTGCGGTTGGCCGCCTCGATGTTGGGGCCCTTGAAGAACTGCGAGCGGATGCCGCCGGCGTTCAGCGAACTGGACCCCTCGCCCAGACGGCCCTTGTCCACGATGGTCACGCTGGTGCCGGACCCGGCCAGGGCCAGCGCGGTGGTCATCCCGACGATACCGCCGCCGATGATCAGAACGTCACTCAAAGGTATTCTCCTACTACAGAATCGGTGCCCTGGGGGTGGCCAGGCGGGGCAGGTCGGCGGGCTGGGCCAGGCGTCCTCGCCCGGGCCTGCCCAGCACCTCTCCGTCCAGCATCACGGTCTCACCGCGGCTGATCGTGCGCACCGGCCAGCCGGTGAGCTCCACCCCCTCCAGCAGGCTCATCCTGGCCCGGCTGTAGAGCTCGGCGCCGCGCACCGGCTTGGTCAGCTCCGGGTCGAAGACGGTGATGTCGGCGTCCGCGCCCGGGGCGATGGTGCCCTTGCGCGGGTACAGGCCGAACAGCCGGGCGGCGTTGGTGGAGGTGGCCTCGACGAAGCGCTGCAGCGAGATCCGGCCCTTCAGCACGCCCTCGCTGAACAGCGCCGGCATCAGGGTCTCCAGGTCGGCCATGCCCGGGCGGGTCATGGTCACGTCGACCTCGGGGGCCAGCTTCTGCTCGCGCTTCCACGGGGCGTGGTCGGTGCAGCAGGTGGCGATGTCACCGGCAGCCAGTCCGGCCCAGAGCGCGTCCACGTCGGAGCGGCTGCGCAGCGGCGGGTTGCCCACGTACAGGCCGGGTGTGTCCGACTGGTAGCGGGACTCGTCGAACAGCAGGTAGATCGGCCGGGTCTCGACGTAGACCGGCAGACCCCGGCGCCGGGCCGCCGTTGCCGCGTCCAGGGCCCGGGCGCTGGACAGGTGCACGATGTAGATCGGGGCGTCGGCCGATTCGGCGAACGCGATGGCCCGCTCCACCGCCGCGGACTCCGATGACACCGGACGCATTCTCGGGAAGTTCTCGATCCCGGTCTCGCCCGCCTCCACCAGCTTCTCCAGCTCGTGCCCGATCACGCAGGAGTCCTCGCAGTGCACCAGGCTCAGCATGTCGTCCCGCCCGGCCTGGGCCAGCACCCGCAGGTACTCCGCGGCCCGGGTCTCGAACCCGAACAGGTGCATGAAGATCTTCAGGCTGCGGGCACCGCGCTCGCGCAGCTGGGCGATCTCGGGAAGCCGGTCGGCAGACGGATCGAGAAGCACGGTGTGCAGCGCGAAATCAACCACGGCCTGGTCGCCGGCGCTGGACACCGCCCGGTCGAACGCCTCGGGCAGCGATTCTCCGGGGATCGGGAAGGTGATGTCACCGATCGTGGTCACGCCCCCGGCCGCGGCGGCCTGGGTGCCGCTGGTGTAGTCGTCGGCCCAGGCCAGCTGGCGGTCGGGCAGGTTCACCGGGGAGAGGTGGACGTGCAGGTCCATCCCGCCGGGCAGGACGAGTTTGCCCTTGGCGTCCACTTCCTCGTGTCCCCGGGGGATGCCGGTCCCGACCGAGATGACCACCCCGTCCTTGATTGCGACATCGGCCGGCGCGTCCGAGCCGGAGGTGACCACCCGGCCACCCCGGATCACCAGATCCGGTGTACTCACTGGGCTTTCCCTTCGAAGTAGGCCACGGCCTCGTCCAGACCGATCACGTCGCCGTACTTGATGTCCACGTCGGTGAGGGTGATGTCGTGGGCCAGCTGGTTGCTGTCCATCACGCAGTCACGCACCAGCATCGTGCGGAAGTTGTGGCTCAGGCTGTCCACCACCGTGGCCCGCACACAGCCGCTGGTGGAGGTGCCGACCACGACCACCGTGTCCACGCCCTGGGCCTTCAGGTCCTCGGCGAGAGTGTTGCCGAAGAACGAGGAGGGCACCTTCTTGGCGATCACCGCGTCGCCGGGCTGCGGGGTGATCAGCTCGTCGATCTCCGCCGGTTCGGTGCCGATCACGTTCTCCAGCAGGGTGGAGGCCTTCTCGCCGAACACCCCGGCGTTGCGGTCGTCCTTCTCGAAACCGATGTAGGTGTAGGCCACGGGCGCCCCCGCCGACCGCGCCGCGGCCAGCAGGGTCGCCGTGTTCTGCACCGGGACGAGCGATTTCGCTCTCCAGGTGCGGGTGTACTGCTTCTGGAAGTCGACCACGACCACCGCGGCCTTCGTCCCGAACCCGAGCCGGTGCCCGACGCCCTTGGAGCGGTACAGCTCACGGACGTCCTCAAGCTGTTTCTGGTTGTCGGTGGTCATGGTCTTCCTCTCCGAACCGGTCTCAGGACGCCGGGGTGGCCCAGGTGGTCACGAACATGTTGTTGGCCAGGCCCTCGACACCGGTCACGCCGGACGACGTGGCCACCGCGTTCTTCACCTGGTACAGCCACATCGTCGGGGCCTGGGAGACCAGGTACTCCTGGGCCTCGGCGTAGGCCGCCTCGCGCTCGGCCGCGTCGATCGTGCCGTTGCCCTTCAGCACCAGCTCGTCGTACTTCTCGTCGCTGAAGTAGGTGCCGTTGAAGCCGTTCGGCGGGACCTGGTCGCTACGGAACTGCAGCAGCGCCTGACTGGCGTCCAGGTAGATGGAACCCCAGCCGATCAGCCGCAGGTCGCTGGTCGCCTCCTTCGGGTCGACCATCACCCCGGCCAGGTAGGTGGTGAAGTCGGTCGGGTTCTCCAGGGTGACCTCGACGCCGACGTCGCGCAGGTAGCCGGCCACGGCCTGGGCCACCTTGTAGTCGTTGAGGAAGCGGCCGTCGGAGGAGACCATGGTGAGCTTCAGGTCGCTCGCCCCGGCCTCGGCCAGCAGCTGCCGGGCCTGGTCGGGGTCGTAGCCGGGCATCTCGGCGTCGGCGTTGCCGGCCACCGACTTCGGCAGCGGACCGGTGAGCTGGGTGCCGGTGCCGAACAGGACCTTCTCGATGACGGTGTCGCGGTCGATCGCCAGCGAGAGCGCCTGGCGCACCTTCGGGTCGTTCAGCTTCGGGTTCTTGCTGTTCTGGGTGTTGAAGCCGATCTGCACCGAGTAGGAGGAGTCGAACAGCAGGAGGTCCTGTTCGGCCGAGTTCTCCAGCTGCGACAGCGAACTCGCGGGCGGGCTGGCGATCACCTGGGCGTCGCCGGACTGCAGGGCGGCCATCCGGGCCGAGGCGTCGGTCACGAACCGGTAGGTCTGCGTCTGGTACGCGGGCTCTTCGCCCCAGTAGGCATCGTTACGGGTCATCGTGATGTGGTCGCCCGCGGTGTAGCTGTCGTACACGTACGGGCCGGTGCCGACCGGAACCTTGATCTGCTCGGCGGTGTTGCCCTCGGCGGTGACCGAGTCCGGCGAGATCACCCCGGCGATGGGCAGACTCAGCGCCTGGGCCAGGGCCGGGAACGGCGTCTTGGTGGTGATCGTCAGGGTGCTGGCGTCGGTGGCCTCGACGCTGTCGATCACGGCCAGCTCGTTCGGTGCGGCCTTGTAGGTGTCCGGCGAGAGCAGGCGGTCCAGGCTGAACTTGGCTGCCTCGGCGTCGAAAGCGGCGCCGTCGGAGAACTTCACCCCGCTCTTCAGCTTGAATGTCCAGGTCTTCCCGTCTTCCGAGGTCTCCCAGCTCTCGGCCAGTTCCGGCTGGGCGGTGCCGGTGGCGTCGATCGCGGTGAGCTCCTCGACCATCATGTCGACGATCTGCATCACGCTGGTGGTGCCCTGCGCCTGCGGGTCGAGCGAGTCGATGTCGTTGCCGATGATCGTGGTCAGCGTCTGGCTGGTGGTCCCGCCCGAGCCGGAGTCCGACCCGGAGCCGGAGCCCGAGTCGGTGGTCGCGCAGCCGGCGAGTGCACCCACGGCGATGACGGCGCTCAGGCCGGCCAGCAGTCTGGAGCTCTTCATGTTCTTCCTTCGGGGGATGGTGAGAGGGGAGCTGGTCAGGGCGTTCTGAGGACGTCCGTGGGCGCCGGTTCGCGGGCTGCGAAACCGTCGAAGACGTCGTTGTGACAGGCGGTTTCCGAGCGCAGCGCCGGGTCGCCGTAGCCGGCGCCGTTGGGCACCTCGATGGTGAGAACGGTGTTGGCGGCCAGGCTGAGCCCGGCGAACTTGGAGTTCAGCTCGCGCTCGGCAGCAGTGCCGGCGTCGAGGAGGATGCGGCCGCGGCGGCCGTCTTCACCGCCGAAGATGCCACGTGGCGGGTCGGTACGGAAGTCCCCGGAGGCGCTGACGATCACCGGGGCCAGGAACTGCCAGACCCGGCGGGTGCCAAGGCCACCGCGCCACTGCCCGCGGGCGGCGGGCTCGGACCGCAGGCCGTAGCCGTGGCTGCGCATCGGCAGGCGCAGCTCGACCTCCTCGATCGGGGTGTTGCGGGTGTTCGACATCAGGTTGTCGACCGAGTCCAGCCCGTCCTTGCCGCTGCGCCCGCCGTAGGAGCCCTCGGCCACCTCGACGTAGATCCAGTACTCGCCGGTGGCCGGGTCGTAGCCGCTGTACGAGAGAGCCTGCAGCGAGGCGGAGTTGCCGCCGGTGACGTTGTCCGGCAGCACCTCGGCGAGGGCCAGGTTGACCTGGTCGGGGATCCGGTTGATCACCGGGAACCGGCTGGAGCAGGCGTGCGGGAACGAGGGGTTGTAGATCGTGCCGACCGGCACCCGCACCTTGACCGCGCGGAAGATGCCGTCGTTCTGCGGCACCGGCTCACCGGTGATCGCCTCGTCCAGCAGCAGGGTGCGCACTGCGAAGTTCACCGTCGGCAGCACGCTGCCCTCCAGCGGGGCGTTGATCGCGGTGTCGACCGCGGCGTTGCTGCCGGTCAGGTCGACGATGATCTCGTCGCCGGCCACCTCGACGGTGGTGGCGATCCGGACCGGCACGCCGCGGTTCTTGCCGTCGTCGTCGAGGAAGCCCTCGGGCGCCCGGTACACCCCGTCCGGCACCCGGCTGATCGCGGCCCGCAGCTTGGACTCGGAGTGGTCCATCCAGGCCTCGGCCGCGCTCATCACCGTGTCGAAGCCGTAGCGCCCGACGAGCTCCTCCCAGCGCCGCACCCCCAGCCGGCAGCAGGAGATCATCGCCTCGATGTCCCCCGCGTTCTGGCTGGGCGCGCGCACGTTACCGAGCACGTGCTCCCACAGGTCCTCGTTGCGCACGCCGGCCCGCTCCAGCCGCACCGCGTCGAGGATCTTGCCCTCGGCGAAGACGTCGATCGCGTCGACGCTGAGGCCGGGGGAGGCGCCGCCGACGTCGCTGAGGTGCCCGGTCGCCGCCGCGAAGGCGACGTGCCGGCCCTCGTGGAAGATCGGGATGAGCACGCCGTAGTCGGGGGAGTGCGCAGCACCGTGGTACGGATCGTTGTGCAGGATCACGTCGCCCGGCCGGTAGGTGCCCTCGAGCTTGCGGTTGATGCCGCGGATGTAGCCGGGCAGCGAGCCGATGTGCATGGGCGTGGAGTCGGACTCGCAGAACTCGCGGCCGACGACGTCGAACAGCCCGGCGCCGAGGTCCTCGGACTCGCGGATCAGGGTGGAGTACGACATCCGGTACAGCACCTGGGCCATCTCCTTGGCCGTGGCGTCGAGCGCCCCGCCGATCACCGACAGGGTGATCGGGTCCAGGTCGACCGGGTTCCAGTAGCGCTCGGTGTAGCCACCCGGGGAGGTGCAGTACAGGTCGGTGCCGGGCAGCGTCGGAACGGTCGGAACGGCCGGAACCGGGTTCTTGTTCACGCGCGCTCCCCCTTCTGGACGGTCCGGCCGGGGGAGAGCCGCAGTTCGAGTGTGCCATCGGGGTGCACCGGACCGGCGAAGCCGGGCGGGACGACGACGGTGGAATCCATCTGCTCGACCAGGGCCGGGCCGGTGATCAGGTCGCCGGGGCGCAGGGCGTCGCGATGGTGGACGGCGGTGGGCAGGGTGACCGCGGAGCCGCCCACCCACCAAGTGGCGTCGGTCGTGGTGGCCGGGGCGGGCGTCCTCTGTTGGTCTGGCACTGCATTCGGTCGGTCTGGCACTGCGGGTCGGTCTGGCACTGCGGGTCGGTCTGGCACTGCGGGTCGGTCTGGCACTGCACCCGGTTGGTCTGGCGCTGCACTCGGCTCAACCTCGGCTCCGGCGTGTCGTGTTACCCCGGGTGGGCGGGCGGGTCGGTGTGCTTCGGCTGAGACCGGCTGCGGGCCTGCGGCCACCTTGCCCACGCCGACCACGCACACGTTCACCACCTGTACTTCCTGTTCGGGGAAGCTGCGCCCGTAGGTCTGCTGATGGCGCAGGTGGAAGGCCTTGGCCAGCCCGTCGAGCCAGGCCGCGTCCACCTCGCCGTCCGGGGCCGGCACCCGCAGCTCGTAACCCTGTCCGGCGTACCGAACATCGGCCGAGCGCTCGATCGCCCGCAGTTCGTCCGGCACGTGGTCGGCCGCCAGCGACGCGCTCGCCCGAGCCTCCAGTTCCGCCAGGGCACTCGCGAGCACGGGCAGATCGGCGTCCCCGCTGCGCTGCCACACCGTCGCCTGCACCTCGTAGCGCAGGTCGCTGCCGAGCAGACCGAAGGCCGAGGCCAGGCCCGGGTGCGCGGGTACCAGCACGCAGTCGGCGCCCAGCGCCTCGGCCACCGCGCAGCCGAAGGCCGGTCCGGCACCACCCTGGGCCACCAGGGCGTAGTCGCGCGGGTCCAGGCCCTTGCGTTCGGACAGGATCCGGGTGGCCGAAGCCATGGCGTTGACCAGCACGGTGACGATGCCCGCGGCTGCGGTCTCCACCTGGTCGAAGCCCAGCGTGGCCACGGCCCGGCGAGCCGCCTCCACGTCCAGCTGCATTGCGCCCCCGGCAAAGGTTTCCGGGCGCAGCCAGCCGAGCACGGCCATCGCATCGGAAGCCGTGGGCTCGGCGCCGCCGCGTCCATAGCAGGCCGGACCGGGGTAGGCCCCCGCACTGCGGGGACCGACCGAGAGCACCGACGAGCCACCCGCCTGCTTCACCGAGGCGATGCTGCCTCCGCCGGCCCCGATCGTCTCCACATCGAGCATCGAGACCATCAGGGCCTCACCGCAGATCCGGGTGTCGAGCAGGTGCTTGTAGCGCAGATCGCCGCCGGGGACCACACCGATGTCCGTCGAAGTGCCGCCCACGTCAAGGGTGATCACGTTCGGCCGGCCTATGTCCTGCCCGGTGCGGCGTCCGGCGATCACTCCGGCGGCCGGCCCGCTCATCAGCAGCTGCACGGGCTGCCGGGCGGCCACCTCGGCCGAGATCGTGCCGCCCCCGGAAGACATCAGCCGCACCCCCGCGCGAATACCTTCCGCAGCAACGGCTTCCGTCAGCTTGTCCAGGTAGGTGCCGGTGCGGGGTCCGACGTAGGCGTTCACCACGGCGGTGTTGAAGCGTTCGTACTCCCGGTAGAGCGGGGTGCACTCGGTGCTGGTGGTCACGAACGCGCCGGGCAGTTCGTCCTCCAGCAGTTCCCGGGCCCGCCGCTCGTGCTCAGGGTTGGCGAACGAGGCCAGGAAGCAGACCGCCACGGCCTGCACGCCCTGCTCGCGCAGGCGCCGCCCGGCGGCGCGCACACCGTCTTCGTCCAGCGCTTCGAGCACGGAGCCGGTGCGGGTGTCGATGCGCTCGCGGACCTCCTCGCGCAGACCGCGGCGGGCGATCGGGTCGGACTGCCAGGGCACGTCGAGGTAGCTGGAGAAGTTCAGAGGACGCTTCTTGCGGGCGATGTGGAGAACGTCGCCGAAGCCTTCGGTGGTCACCACCCCGACCCGCGAGCCGTCGCGCTCGATCAGCATGTTGGTGGCCACGGTGGTGCCGTGCAGCAGGGTGCCCAGCCCGCTCGCCTCCCGGCCGGCGGCGGCGGTGACCGAGAGCACACCGCGCAGGATCGCCTCGGCCGGGTCGTGGGTGCTGGTGGGGAGCTTGTGCACCCACCACTGGCCGGTCGCGTCGTCGCGCAGCACCACGTCGGTGAAAGTGCCGCCCACGTCGACGCCGACACGCAGCGACGAACCGCTCACCGTCGGCCTCCCGATCCCGGACGGCCCATAACCAGGGACGATGCGTGGCGGACCGGGTCCGGCGCGGTGGTTCCGACAGTTAGCACAACGTCCCTTTCGTATCTCCGGCTTGTTCTAGGTTCAACTATGTACCCCGAAAGCTTCTGACATGCTAGATCGTCAGGGCAAGAGCCTAAGAAACGAAAACAGCGGTTCTGTTTCTTTGTGTAACAGTTCTGTGTAACGGAGCGAAGGAGCTTCTAAGCAACGCTTATGGCTGACACGCTGAACGGCATGTTCGACGTCCGTGACTTCCGGGTGCTGGAGGAAGTCCTCAGCACCGGTTCCCTCTCCGGTGCCGCCCGGGCCCTGGGGATGAGCCAGCCCGCCGTCTCCCAGGCCTTCGCCGCCCTGGAGCGACGGGTCGGTGCCCCGCTGCTGGTGCGCACCTCCTCGGGCGTGCGCCTGACCGAGGCCGGCCGCGCCGCAGCCGGCCACATCCGTCCTGTGCTGGAGTCGATCCGGCGCGCGGAGGTGGAGGTCACCACGGTGGTCGGCCTGGCCCGCGGGTCGGTGCGGATCGCCTGCTTCCCCAGCGCAGCGGCCACGATCCTGCCGGCGGCGCTGCGCAGTCTGCGCGAGAGCCAGCCGGGGCTGACCTTCTCGGTGGTCGACCTGGAGCCGCCGGCAGCGCTGACCCGGCTGGCCGACGAGGAATGCGACCTGGCCGTGGTGTTCGACTACCCGGACGACCCGGCCGGGCCCGCGTCGGCGCCCGGCGAACGGGTGGTGCTGATGGAGGAACGGCTGCACGCGGCCGTTCCGGCCGGGCACCGGCTGGCCGGCGCGAGCTCGGTGCAGTTGTCCGACCTCGCCGGGGAGTACTGGATCGCGGGATGCCCACAGTGCCGCTCGCATCTGTTGCGGCTGTGTGAAAGCACCGGTTTCGTGCCCGACATCACAGTCCAGACCGACGATCATCTGGTGATCGCCCGCAGCGTCGCGGCCCGGATCGGGGTGGCCCTGGTACCGGAGGTGGTGCTGCCGATCATCACCGGCGACGAGGTGGTCGGGGTCCCGATCGAACCGGTGGCAACCCGTACGATCAGTGCGATCAGGTCGCCGCGGGCGGCCTCCTCGCAGGCGGTCGAGGCGACCCTGGCCGCCCTGCGGCAGGCCGCCGGAGACTTCGCCGGGCACCGCTCGGCAACCGTGCACCACTCAGCAACGCCGAATGTCGAGCAGAACGAGGATTCCGTTGCCCAGTCCTGAACAGCCGATCCTCGACGAGGCCCCGCTGCCTGATCTGCCCAGCGCGCCGACGCTCGGGCGGTCGGGCGGTGGGGCGGGCGGGCGCCCGATCAGCCCGGAGACCACCGAGGCGATCCTGCGGGCGGCCATCGAGGTGCTCTCGGAAGAGGGCGTCGAGCAGTTCACCATCCGTGCGGTGGTGGCCCGCTGCGGAGTCAGCTCGGCCACCGTATACCGGCGCTGGCCCAGCAAGGAGGCGCTGATCCTGGCCACCATCGCGGTGCAGATGGACCAGCTGGCTCCGGCCCCGCAGCACGTCTCGCTGCGCGCCGACGTCGAGCACCTGGCCCGCAACCTGGTGCTGGTGCTGCGTGACACCCCGGTCGGCCCGGCCTTCCGCTACCTGGTCAACGCCGACCGCAACGCCCCCGAGGTCAGCGAGGTGGCCACCGAGTGGCTGATCCGCCGCCGGGCGATCGTGGAGCAGGCCCTGGCCACCGCCGTGGCCCGCGGCGAGGCCCGGCACGACCTGCCGCTGGCCCACGCCGCCGAGATGCTGGGCTCGCCGATCTACTACCGCTACCTGGTCAGCCACCGCCCGCTCGACGAGGAGTTCATCGAGCTGCACGTGCGCGAGTACCTGCTGTGGGTGGGCCGGCGCTGAGCCGCAGTGAACCGGCTGGACCGGCTGGACCGGCTGGACCGGCTGGACCGGCTGGACCGGCTGGACGGGCCGGATGGGCCGGACCGGCTGGATGGGCCGGAGTGGCAGCTCAGCCGGGTGGCGGCGGATCCTCGAGGCCGGACTGGAAGGCCCGCAGCCGGCGCTGTGCTCGTCGGTGCAGGACGAAGTCGGCCACGTTGCCGGCGCTCACGATGGCGACGACGACCAGGGGGACCGGCCATCCGCCGTCTCCCATCGGCTCCGGGCTGAGCAGGACCAGGGCTACGGTGACGAGCGCCGAGATGGTGACCGCGATGCCCGCGCTGATCAGGAAATAGGTTCCGGTGCGAGCGATCCGGACCGGCAGCAGAGAGGTCAGCCACTCGGTCACGGCGCCGATGGCCAGCCCGGCCGTCCCGGCCAGCAGGAGGGTCAGCAGGCGTTCGGGAAGGGTCGCGTCAGCCTCCCCGATCAGGACGAGCACCGCCCCGATGACCAGGCCGAGAGCCCCGGACCTGCCGATCGCGCGAAAATCCACGAGCCTCTCCTTCCTAGAGCCCGAGCGTGCTGCGGAGATGCCGGGCGTACACCTTGGAGACCTCCACCTCGCTACCACCGGCGATCCGCAGCACGTAGCGTGAGTTGAACCAGGGCACGATCTCTTTGACGTGGGCCAGGTTGATGAGTTGGGAACGGTTGGCGCGGACGAAACCGAGGGCGGCCCAGTCCGACTCGACCTGTTGCAGGGTGGCGCGGACCCGCAGCCGCCCGGCGGCGGTGACGGCGAAGATTCCGTCGGCCGAGGCCTCCACCACGAGCACCTCCCGGGCGGTGAGGACGACGAAGGCATCGTTGCGCTGCCCGATCAGGGTGCGGGCGAAAGTGCCGCCCGCCCGCACCCCGGCGGCGAGTACACGCACCACGTCCATGTAGTCGAGCGGATCGAAGACGATGGCCGGCACGCCTTCGGGGATTGGGTGTCCGCGCTCGACCAGGACCCAGCGGTCTTCCGGGCCCAGGGAGAGGCCGAGGGCGGCGAGTTCGCGTTCCAGGCGTTGCCGGACGTCGTCCGAACACACCAGGTTCACCATCCGTCCGCCCCTCCGTGCCCCGGTTGCCTGCTCACTTCGACACGCGCTCGACAATCAGGCGCAACTGCATGAGCTCCTCGATGGCCTTCTGGCCGAATTCTAGAGAGCCGTAGTTCGCGACGTAGATGGTGTCGGAGTCGGGGTCGTACAGGGCGTAGGTGCCGGTCGCGCCCACCGCCCCGTGCGCGTCGCTCATCGAGAAGAGCAGCGGGGACAGCTCGCTGAAGCGGAACTGCATCACGCCCATCCCGTAGTGGATCCCGGTGTCGTACTGGTGCTCGAAAGAGGTCAGGCGGGCCAGCGTCTCGCCCGAGCAGAGTCCCTCTGAGGTGAGTGCGCGCAGGAAGGTCACCAGATCTGCCGTGGTGGTCACGACACCACCGCCGGCCCAGTCGACCGACAGGGCGTTGCGATCGCTCAGATCCACCCCGCGTGCGGTCACCGCGAGCGTCCCGTTCTCGGTGCCGTACTCGGTGAGGACGAAGCTGTCACGCATGCCCAGGGGCGAGAAGATCCGCTCCTGCAGGATCTGCTCGTAGGGGGTCTGCTCGATCGCCTCCAGCGCCAGCCCGGCCAGCACGTACCCGGTGTCCGAGTAGGCGAACTTCTCACCCGGCGCGGCGACCGGGGCCTGATGCTCGCGTGAGAACGCCAGCAGGTCCTGCGGGCTGAACAGCCGGTCCGGGTCCTGGGTGATGATGTCGATCATGGACGGCCCGGTGAGGACGGGACCCTCGAAGTAGTCCGCCGCACCGGAGGTGTGGCTGAGCAGCTGACCGATCGTGACCTCGCCGGAGTGGTCCACCCCGTCGACCACGAAAAGGCCCTCGAGCACGGACGCCTGGACGAACTTCGAGACCGGGTCGCCGAACTGCCCCCGTCCTCGTCGACGAGCTGACCGAAGACCGTGGCCAGCATCGTCTTGCCCACGCTGGCCGAGTGGAACTGGCTGTCCACCCGGGCCGGTTCGGAAGAATCGGCGGCCAGGGTCCCCGCCACGTACTGACGGAGCCGCTCGTCCTTGCCGGAATACGTCGTGAAGAGCGCTGCGGACACCGACTCGTTCTCAGCGACCGATTTCCGCAGGCGCTCCTGGATGGCGGCGTCCGCCTCGGCCTGAGAGATCGGCCGGTACGTGTAGGCCAGTGCCCCTGCCCCGGCGACCAGAACCGCCACCACTGCTGCCCCGATCCAGACAGCGATTCTCACACCCTTGCGCATGTGCCCCTCCTGAGGTCGTTTGTCTCGACGCTAGGAAGGGCACGGACCGCAAGGGAACGTTGTACGCGTGAGTGGTCGTCAGGCCGCTGTCAGTGGTCCTGCCGGCCGGCTCAGATTCAGTCCTTGCGGCGGGTGAGTAGTTGGGCCAGGTGCACCGAGGGGCGGTCGGCCAGGTCGGAGACCTGCGTGCGGCAGGAGAAGCCGTCGGCCAGTACCACCGCGTCGGGCTTGGCCTTCAGCGCGGGCATCAGGTGCTGGTCGGCCACCGCCAGCGAGACCTCGTAGTGCCCGATCTCCACGCCGAAGTTGCCGGCCAGGCCGCAGCAGCCGGCCAGCGTCTGGATGTCGGCGTTGGTGCGGGCCAGCAGGGCCTTGTCGGTGTTCCAGCCCAGCACGGCGTGGTGGTGGCAGTGCGGCTGGGCGATGATGGTGGTGCCGGTCAGATCGGGCGGGTTCCAACCCTCGGTGGCGGTGAGCAGTTCGGCCAGGGTCTTGGTGGAATCGGCCACCAGGTGGGCGTCTTCGGTGTCCAGCAGTTCCACGGCGTCGGTGCGCAGCACGGCGGTGCACGAGGGCTCGATGCCCACGATCGGGATGCCTGCCCGGGCGGCCGCCGCCAGTTCGGTGACGGTGGAGCCGAGGATCTTACGAGCGGCGTCGAGCTGGCCGGTGGTGATCCAGGTGAGCCCGCAGCAGGTTCCGGCCGAAGGCAGCCGGGGTTCGTAGCCTGCCTCCCGCAGGACCTGCACGGTGGCCTCGGCCACGGCGGGGGAGAAGGCGTCCGAGAACGAGTCCACGAAGAGCATGACCGGGGTGCCACCGGTCTTGGTGTCCTGTCGGGACCACCAGCGGCGGAACGGAGTGCGGGCGAATTCCGGCACCGAACGCCGGGAGTCGACTCCGGCGCCGAACAGGGCCAGCTTGTTCAGGCCGGGCAGGGTCATGCCCAGATTGGCCAGCCGGGGGACACGACCGGCCAGACGGGCCCATCGGGGCAACCAACCCAGCGTGTAGTGCGATCGAGGCCGCAAACGTCCTTTGTACTTCTGGTGCAACGCCTCTGACTTGTAGGTGGCCATGTCGATGCCGGTGGGGCAGTCGGAGGCGCAGCCCTTGCACGACAGGCACAGGTCGAGCGAGTCGGCGACCGAGGGGTGGTTCCAGGACAGGTCGCCGCGCACCACGTCCTGCAGCACCCGGGCCCGGCCGCGGGTGGAGTCCTTCTCTTCGCGGGTGGCTAGGTAGGACGGACACATCACGCCGCCGGCGGCGGAGTTGTCGGCGCGGCACTTGCCCACGCCCGTGCACCGGTGCAGAGCCTGGGAAAGGTCGCCGTCGTCGTGGGCGTAGCTGAACGCCAGGTCCTTGCGGTAGCTGACGCCGGCCGCGCGCACGTCGGCGTCGAACGGATCAGGATCGACGAGAACGCCCGGGTTGAGCACGTTCTGCGGGTCGAAGGCCTGCTTCACCGCACCGAACAACGAGATCGCGTCGGAGGAGTACATCAGCGACAGCAGCTCGCCGCGGGCCCGGCCGTCGCCGTGCTCGCCGGAGATCGAGCCGCCGAACTCGGCCACCAGACCGGCTGCGGCGGTGAGGAACTCGCGCAGCACGACCAGGCCGTCGGGGTGGTCGAGCGGGTAGTCGAGGCGCACGTGCATGCAGCCGTCGCCGAAGTGCCCGTAGGGCGCGCTGGTCATGCCGTACCCGGCCACCAGTTCGTCGAAACGGGCCAGGTAGGCGCCGAGTTTGGCGGGGGGCACGGCAGCGTCTTCCAGGCCGGGCCAGGCCGGCTTGCCCGAGGGGGCACGGCCGGCCAGGCCCGCGCCGTCTTCGCGGATGCGCCAGAGCCGGGCCTGGGTGACCGCGTCCTGCACCACCAGTGACTGCAGCCCGAGCCCGGCACCGGCCAGGGCGTGCGCCCGCTCCAGCACCTCGGCCTGGTCGTCACCGGCGATCTCGACCAGCAGCCAGGCGCCGCCCTTGGGCATCGGCGGGATGGCACTGTCGCCGCGGCGGGCCCGCAGCACCTCGACCAGACGCTCGTCCATGCCCTCGCAGGCGGTCGGCCGGAACGTGACCACGGTGGGTGCGGCCTCGCCGGCGGCGACGATGTCGGTGAAACCGATCGCCACCACCACCCGGTGCGCCGGGTCCTTCACCAGCCGCACCGTGGCCTCGGTGAGGATGCCGAGCGTGCCCTCGGAGCCGACCAGGGCCTGGCCGAGGTCGAAGCGCTCGGGCAGGAGGTGCTGCACGGCATAGCCGGACAGTTGGCGGCCGAACTGGTCGAACTCGGTGCGGGCGGCCTTGAGGTGGCGGCCCGCCGCCGCATGCAGTTCCTGCAGCAGGGTCTCGGGACCCTCGGCGAACGGAGTGCCGTCGGGGGAGTAGCCGGTGCGCAGCGTCTGGCCCGAGGCCAGCAGGTGGGTCATCGCCAGCACGTTGTCGGAGGTGCGGCCGTAACCCAGGGCCCGGTTGCCGCACGCGTTGTTGCCGATCATGCCGCCGATCGTGCAGCGCGGGTGGCTGGACGGATCGGGGCCGAACCGGATGCCGTGCGGGAGCACGGCCTTCTGCAGCACGGCGTGCACGGTGCCGGGCTCGACCCGCGCGGTGCGGGTGGCCGGATCGACCTCGAGAACCCGGTTCAGGTGGCGGCTGAAGTCGATCACGATGCCGCGGCCGATCGCGTTGCCGGCGATCGAGGTGCCCCCGCCGCGTGAGGTCAGCGGCACGCCCAGCGAGCGGGCGATCTCGAGGGTGGTGGCCACCTCGTCGGTGTGCCGGGGGCGCACCACGGCCAGCGGGGGGATGCGGTACAGCGAGGCGTCGGTGGCGTACATCGCCTTGGTGCCCGCGTCGTCGCGTACTTCCAGACCCGCTTTGCGCAGGGCCGAAGCGACGTCGGTGGTGATCGGGGCGGGGGCGATGCTGGCCATGAGTAACATGTTACGCATGGCATCACTGGCCGACCAAGTTGTCGCAGAGGTACGGCGTGGCATCCGGGCCCGTCGCTACGTTCCCGGTGAGGTCTACTCGGTGTACCAGTTGTCGGAGGCTCTGGGCTTCTCCCGCAGCCCGGTGCGCGAGGCCATGCTGCGCCTCGCCGAGGCCGGTCTGGTCGAGATCAGCCGCAATCGCGGCTTCCGGGTGCTCCTGCCCCAGCCGCGCGATCTGGCCGAGATCTTCGCTGTCCGCCTGGCCCTCGAGGTGCCCGCCGCCCGCCGCTGCGCCGCTGCCCCTGATTCACCCGATGCGCTGCTGGAGTGCATGAGCGCCATGGAGCGGGCCGACGGCGACGAGGAGTTCTGGGCGCAGGACCGGCGGTTGCACGAGCTGATCCTGCTGGGCGGGGGCAACCGGCGGTCGGCGCAGATCGTCGCCGGGCTTCGCGACACCACCAGCCTGCTCGGCGAACCGACCCACCGCACCCATACCGCGATCTGCGCCGAGCACCGGCCCATCGTCGTCGCCGTCCAGGCCCACGATCCGGAGCAGGCCGCCGTGGCCATGACCGAGCACCTCACCTCCACCGCGCTGCTACTCATGGCTGAGGCGGCCGGTGTCTCGCCCCAGGAGCGGTCGATCCGCGAGCTCTGGGAGGAGGTCACCTGCGGCTGACGGACATGGATTCTGCTGTGAGTGGTTTCGTGTTCGCGCCGTTCGGGCTGTAAGGCTTTTTGAATCTGACGGCTCCGTGAGGCCGTTGCCACGGCGAGGACATGACGCCATCCGGCCACCGATCGGGCCAGCGTCGCCTGGCTGATGTGAAAGCCTCGCCCGCCCGCTCTGAGCTGCTTCGATCCCATCTTGTCGGTGGTGCCGTTTAGTCTCGTTTTGTCGCGGTGGGGGCCGCGCAGAACTGGTCCTGACGGGGGGTGTCCGGGGTGGGGGCGCTGGCGGAAGGTTGTTTTGAGGAGCGTGTTCCGGGGCCGGCCATCGGTGTTTTCGAGTGGCTGATGGAGGAGTTGGACGCGCTCGGCAGACCCGAGGAATCGCCCGACTCAGTCGCGGCTGCTGGTACTGCTGGAACGCCTCCGTCGGTCGCTGCTCCTCGTTCCGTGGCCGGTTGCGATGCGTGGGTAGCCGGTCTGATGGCGAGCGAACTGCTGATTCGGCGTCTGCAAGCGTCCCAAATGCGTTCGCTGGTCGCGGCAGCCGAGGCAATGCCGGTGGCCCGTCGGCGTGGTGCTCAGGGCGGGCAGGAGCCAGAAGGCAGGCGCAGGCGAAATATGCGGTCTGGCAGCGCGAATCAGAAGTGCGAGGAAGGTGAATCGAGCGGGGAAGGCTTGGAGGACGGGGAAGGACAGCACTTGCCTGAGGCTGAGGGGCATGATGATGCTGAGCATCGCTGCCGGGCTGAGGATTGTTGCGGGGCTGAAGATTGTTGCCGGGCTGAGCGGCACGGTGAAGCAGGAGGGTGCCCGGGGTCTGGAAGTGGAAGCCCGATCAAGAGTTCAGCGTGCGTGATCTCTTCGCGCAAGCTGGTGTCCTCCCGGTTGGCGCCGGAGCTGAACCGTCATCCACGCACGGCAGCCGCAGATGTAGAGGTAGCCGTCGGCCTGGTGCATGACCTGCCCCGGATCTTCGCCCAACTGGAACAGGGCCGTATCGACGTAGACCGGGCCCGTCTGGTGACCCGTCTGCTGCACGGGGGGCAAGAGAGATACCCGCAGTTGAGGCCCGGGAATGAGGCGTGGCTGCTGCTGGAGGTCATGGTGGCGGCTCAGGCGCCGGATCTGACGTACGGGGAACTGGAGCGCCTGATCAGGCAGTTGCTGTTGCAGCTGGATCCGGACGGTGGTGCTGCCCGTCATGCCCAGGCCCTGCGGGGCCGAGGTGTGCAGGTGCAGGCCCAGCCCGATGGCATGGCTCTGGTCACCGCGATGGTCTCGGCCGAGACCGGGCAGTTGCTCGACGGTTTCCTGGACGCCGCAGCCGATGCGGCTCGGGACCGGGCGGAACAGGACGGGGAGCCGGACGGCCGTACTCATGATCAGCGGCGTGCGGATGTGCTGGCGATGCTGATCCAGGCCTTGTCAGAGGGGGTTCACATTCCACTGGTGCCAGATCCGCGTAACGAAGCTTGCGACGAGGAACCCACCGATGAGACCGGCAGCCCGTTCGCCCGTCAGCCCAGTCACGAGCCCAGTCACGACGCCAACCACGAGCCCGGTCCGGAGAGTGATAAGGGGCAAACCCACGACCAGGAGCAGAGCCAGGGGCGGGAACAGGAGTCCGGCCAGGAAGCCGCTTCAGACCCGGCCGACGAGCGCGAACAGGATCGTCGAACCGGAAAAGCTACCTGCTCCGATGCCGAGAGCCGGCCGTCTGAAGCGGTTCCGGAGGCTTTCCGGCGCCGTCTGGAAGAGGACGTGCAGGCGATTGCTGCCGAGCGCCATCGTGCCATCAAGGCTTTGGGATTCTCGCCGGTGCCGGAGGGCTTGATGCCGGCCTGGTGGCGAGTCCCCGACCTGCCCCGGGTCAAGGGCCGCGGCGTACACCTGGTCGTCACGATTACCGATGCCACGTTGCTGGGCCTGGATCAGGTCCCCGGCCTGCTGCAGGGGCATGGGGTGATCAGTGCCGAGCAGGCCCGTCGTCTGGCTGTGGCGCCGGGTCAGGTCACCCTCATGGTGCTGCCCGGAGCCTGTAATCACCAGCAAGACAACGGTAAAGACGACCCGCCGGCAGGCGCACCTGGTGGTAAGAAGTACAGCTCAGCCAGCCAAGCCCAAGCAGATACTTCCAGCGCCGACAGCGCCGACAGCGCCGACAGCGCCGACAGCGCCGACAGCGCCGACAGCGCCGACAGCGCCGACGACGTGAGCAGCACCGCGCGTCGAGCCCACCCGACAAGCGGCGGCAGTCCCGGTAGACCTACCAGCCCCACGGGGACGTCGCCGTGCCCGATCGGCCTGGACCACGACCAGCCCCAGACCAGTCGCTACCGGCCTGGCCGCACCCTCACCAATCAGGTCGCTGCCCGCTATCTGGTGTGCACCTTCCCTGGCTGCACCACGCCCGCCAGTCGCTGTGATCTGGACCATCTCAGGCCTTTTCAGCAGGGTGGGCTCTCCTGCGCCTGCAACATGCACCCAGCGTGCCGGGGCCACCATCGCCTCAAGACCTTCGCCCACTGGCACGCCCGGCCAGCCCGCCCCGACGAGCCCTACCCGCCCGGCACCATCATCTGGACCACGCCCGACGGCACCGATCACCCCAGCCCACCACCCCTACTGCCCGGCATGCCGGGCTGGACCCTGCCCACCCGCACCCCGGACTACCCCGCACAACCCGAGAGCCTGACGCGCATCGACCTCATGCCCTCCGGTGAACGCACCACCCGCCGCACCCGCCGCTGGGCCCGAGCCTTGCAATGGCAGGCCGACCAGCAAGACCGCCAACGCCGAGCCGCACTCAAGCAAGCAGCCAAGCAAGCAGCCAAGGTCGCCGCCGCGCTGCGCCCGCCTCTGGCTCGGCCCAAGCACGCCCCCTGGGGTGAGCCGACCGGCGTGTACCCCGAATACGGAGAGCCAACCTTCTAGATGGAGTCACAGTTGCGAAGAGGGCGCCGCGTCCAGCGAGGCCAGACTGGTGAGACTGCTGGGATCGCGGCGTGGTCAGCCCGTGCAGGTCGGGAAGGAGAGATACCCCCGCCCCGCGAACGTCGAGGCCGACCGAACAGCCCCGCGAGGTCAGGCCGGTCCCGTCGCCATGGCCTCCTGGCGCTCACGTTCTTCGGAGGTGACATCCACCCGGGACATCGCCAGACGCAGGATCGGTGGACTGATCACCGAGGTGACCACGGCGATCAGAACGATGACGGTGTAGGTCGCGCTGGACAGGACGCCCAGACGCAGGCCGGTGGTGGCGATCACCACCTCGACCACGCCCCGGCTGTTCATCCCCGCCCCCAGGGCGATGCCTTCCCAGTGCGACATCCGACTGCTGCGCGCGCCGAGATAGGCGCCTGCGAACTTGCCGATGATGGCCAGGCCCAGCAGGAGAACGGCGGTGAGGGCCACGGCCGGGTCGGTCAGGGCGGTGAGGTCGACCCGCAGCCCGGCGGTGGCCAGGAAGATCGGTGCGAGCACCGACAGGGTGACCGTGCGCAACGGCGTGAGGTCACGCCACAGCGATCGTCCGGGACGCTCGTCCTCAGGTTCGTTGTTGCGGGCCAGGCTGATCAGGATGCCGGCGACGAAGGCGCCGAACATCGCCTCCATCCCCATCGACTGGGTGGCGGTGGCCCCGATCAGGATGACCACCACACTCACGGTGATCCGGGGCCCGGCGTCCTGGGACCGCCCGGCCAGCCGCAGCGCCCAGGCCACCAGCGGCCGTCCGAGAAGCAACGCCACGAACAGGAAACCGAGCAGGTAGACGACCGACCAGGTGACGGTCCCGAGGCGCACGCCGGTGGTCGCGGCGGCCGAGACCACCGAGAGCAGGAACCAGCCCACGGCGTCGTCGACGGTGCCCGCGGCCAGCGTCAGCTGCCCGATGTTGCGGTGCAGCAGGCCCAGGTCGGCCAGGGTCTTGGCGATCACCGGGATCGCGGTGACGCACATGGCGACGCCCAGGAACAGGGCGAAGGTGCTGCGCTCGGTGCCGTCGGTCAGGAAGGACGCGGGCACGGCGAACCCGGCGCCGATACCGAGGGCCAGTGGCAGCAGCAGCCCGGCCAGGCTCACCTTCAGGCCGGTGACACCCCGGCGACGCAGCATCGCCACGTCCACCTGAACCCCGGTGACGCCGACCAGCAGCAGCAGACCGATCTGCCCGACGGCGTCCACCAGATGCAACTGGTCGGCCCCGGCCGGCAGCACCTCGTCCCACAGGCCGGGCACGGTGGCCCCGAGCAGGGACGGGCCGAGCAGCACGCCGGTCATCAGCTCGCCGACCAGCGCGGGCAGGCCGAAACGCACGGCCAGGCGGCCCAGCACGATGGCGACCGTCAGCAGCAGGCTGATCTGCAGGAGGAAGAGCATCAGCACGTGAGGGCCGAGGGGAGGCAGGGGGGCGCTCATGAAGACTCCTTGGCGCGACTGTAAAAAGACAAAACGGGGGACGTCCGTGACCACGCGTGTACGGACGTCCCCCGTCGGGGGTGGTTGGGTTACTGCGTTACTTGGCGACTTCCGCCAGCTGCGGGGTGACCAGCTCGGTGATCCAGGGCAGGCTCAGGGCCGACGGCCAGCTCATCGCCCAGCCGGCGGAAGGCTCCTTCTCGGTGTCGAGAAGGGTGAAGTGCCCCTCGGCGACGGCCGGGATCGCCTTGAACACGGGTTCGGTCTGGATGTCCTCGCTGAGTTCCTTGGAGGCCGCGAGCATCAGCACGTCGGCGTCCAGCTCACCGTAGTTCTCCTTGCTGACCATGATGCTGTCGCGGGAGAACTTGGAGGCCGCGGCCGAGGGGACGAAGCCCAGGTCGCCGAAGACGTCGGCGGTGGCCGAGCCCTCGAACGAGCGGAAGGTCAGCGACTCCATGCCGGCGTGCCACTCGACGAACGAGATGGACTTGCCCGCGAACTCGGGGTGGGCGGCCTTCTGCTCGGCGACCTTGCCCTCGACCTCGGTGACCACCTTGTCGGCCGCGGCGGACAGGTCGAGGGTCTGGCCGATCAGCTTGACCGACTCCTGCCAGGTGACGTCCCAGCTGGTCTTCTCGGCGACCAGCACCGGGGCGATCTGCGAGAGCTTGTCGTAGCTGTCGGCCACGAACGCCTCGTCGGTCTGGATCGCGATCAGCAGGTCCGGCTCGCTGGCGGCGACGTCCTCGAACGGGATGACGTCGGTGATCTCACCGAGGTTCTCGACGTCGTTCGCGCCGGCGTCGACCGCCCACTCGTACTCGGCCATGTACTTGTCGGCGAAGACCGGGGTGACTCCCAGGGCCAGGGTGTTGTCCAGGTCGTTGGCGCCGGTGACGATCGCGACCCGTTCCGGTCGCTTCTCCAGAACCGTCTCGCCCCAGGGGGACTCGAGGGTCAGCGGGTACTGGGTGGTGCCCTCCCCGGCCGGCATCAGGTCGGTGGCCGGAGCCCCGGCCGTGGCCGCGGCGGCCTCACCCGACTCCGGCCCGCCGTCGTCGTCGGATCCGCAGGCGACGAGGGCGAGCAGGGACACCAGCACGGCGACCGGGGTGGCCACCCGTCTGCGGGTGAGGGTCTTGATCATCGAGGTCCTCCTGGTACGTCAGGGAACGGTCCCCTGGCGATGCGTGGCATGAACGGCCCCACCCTATGGAAGTTAGGTAAGGCTAAGCAAACTTTCTGGTTACGGTTTCTGCAGGTCGCCGAGCACCTCGAGCCAGCGGGAGACCCGCTGGTCTTCGGCCAGGGCGATGAAGTCGACCTTCTCCACGCCGGCCTGGCGCCACCGCTCGACCAGCTCCATGATCCGGATCGAGTCCACGCCCTGGTCGCGCAGGTCCAGTTCGGCGTCCAGTTCGGCGGGGGCGATGTTCAGCAGTTCCGCGATGTCGGCCAGGGCCTGGTCGTTGGTGACACTCACTGTCGTTCTCCTTGGTTCCGGGTTCGGTTTTCCAGCAGGAAGTTCCGGGCGGCGGGGAGCCAGCCTCCGAGTGACCCCTCGTCCAGCAGGGCGCGGTGCGTGGCATCCACCTCGACCCGCCGGACCTGGGGCAGGAAGGGCCGCCACATCGCCTCGAGCTGCTTGCCGTAGGCCAGCTCCGGCCGGCCTTCGGTGGCCGCCACCAGCAGCGCCGGCCCCTCGAAGACACCGGTGGTGGGCCGCGTCGTCATCATCTCCGAGCGCATGCCGGAGACCGCCCAGGCCCGCTTCTGCTGGGCCCCGAGGTCGTCCAGTTCGTCGTCCTCCAGCTGCAGCAGCCGCGCCTCGCGGGCCAGGAACAGCTCCAGGAAGCGGGCGTGCAGGGTCGGGTCGTTGACGATCCGTTCGGGGGAGGCGTCGGCGGGCAGGATGTTCTCGTCGTCGCGCAGGGGCCCGTCCGCGGTGGGGATGGCGTCGACCACGGTCAGGGTGGCGACCTCCTCGCCCCGCCGGATGAGCTCCTGAACCACGCCGAAGGCGATGTGCCCGCCGTACGACCAGCCGAGGATGTCGTAGGGCCCGCTGGGCTGCACCGACTGGACGGCATCGACGTAGAGCGCGGTCAGGTGCTCGAAGTCGTCGATGACCACGTCGCTGCCACCGTGCACCGGGTCCTGCAGACCGTAGACGCCCCATTCGGCCGGCACTCCGGGCAGCAGGCGCGAGTAGATGCTGGCGAAGCCGTTGTACTCGTGGATGCAGAACAGGACCCGGTTCTGGGTGGGCTCCCGCAGCGGCACGAGAATGGCCGAGGACACGCTGGTTCCGGCCTCGGTGTCGGCCGAGAGCAGACCGGCCAGCTCCTTCACGGTCTGGCGGGCGAAGACGTCCTTGACCATCAGGTCCCGGCCGGTGTCGCGGTGCAGCCGGGCGATCAGCCGCATCGCCAGCAGCGAGTTGCCGCCCACCTCGAAGAAGTTCGCGGTGGCAGACACCCGCCCGGCCCCGACCAGGTCGGCCACGGCCTCGGCGACCACCTTCTCCTGCGGGGTCTCGGGCTCGACGAAGTCGGTGCCGCTGATCTCGATCACCGGCAGGGCCCGCGCGTCGACCTTGCCGTTGACGGTCAGGGGAATGTCGGGCACCGCGGCCAGGCCGGCCGGAACCATGTAGTCGGGCAGCGACTCCCGGGCCCGGGCCCGCACCCGGTCGATGTCGAGCGACTCACCGGCCGGCACCAGGTAGCCGAACAGCTGCGGCGAGCCGGACTCGTCCCGGCGCACCACCACGGCGGCCCGGGCCACCGCGGGGTCGGCGCTGAGCACGTCGGCCACCTCGCCCGGCTCGATCCGGTAGCCCCGGATCTTCACCTGGTCATCGGTGCGGCCCAGGTAGTCGATGTTGCCCTCGGGGGTCCAGCGGGCCAGGTCGCCGGTGCGGTACATCCGCTCACCGGGCTCCCACGGGCAGGCCACGAAGCGTTCAGCGCTCAGACCCGGACGGTCCCAGTAGCCCCGGGCCGTACCAGCTCCCGCCAGGTACAGCTCACCCGGCACTCCCGGCAGAGCCAGCTGCAGGTTCTCGTCGAGGATGTACGCCCGGGTGTTGAAGATCGGCCGGCCCACGCTGGAGGTCGGGCTGTCGGCCAGGTCGGCGCCCAGGGCGTTGATCGTGTACTCGGTCGGGCCGTACAGGTTGTACGACTCCACCCCGGGGGCCTCGCGCAGTTGCTGCCACAGCC
Organism: Kineosporia sp. NBRC 101677; assembly: GCF_030269265.1. Classification (NCBI taxonomy): domain Bacteria; kingdom Bacillati; phylum Actinomycetota; class Actinomycetes; order Kineosporiales; family Kineosporiaceae; genus Kineosporia; species Kineosporia sp. NBRC 101677. The sequence continues at coordinate 230,819 of NZ_BSTA01000003.1, read as the reverse complement.
GCTCCGGCACGGCCTCGCCGCCGAGCGACACGAACACCACCCCGGCCGCCTCGGCCGACACCGATCGTCCTGAGGGCCGGTCCCGTTCCAGCAGGCCCTCGTCCACGAGCAACTGCCCGTAGGAGGGGGTCACGTCGAAACCGTCGATCCGCTCACGGTCGTAGTGCTCCAGCAGGCGGCGCGGCTCGCGGCGCAGTTCCTCGTCGATGACGTGCACCTCGTCGCCGTTCAGGAGCCAGAACAGCTGCTCCCAGGAGGCGTCGAAGGAGAACGAGGTGGTGTGGGCGATCCGCATCCGCCGCCCGCCCTGATGCTGGGTAACCCGGTCGAAGATCTTCTCCACGTGGTTGACGTACATGTTCGTCAGACCGCGGTAGCCCACCGCCACACCCTTGGGCCGGCCGGTCGAGCCGGAGGTGAAGATGACGTAGGCCAGGTGGTCGAGCGACACCTCGCCCCCACGCTCGGCCGCGGTGATCGCCCCGGCGTCCAGGCCGGCCAGACGGCCGGTGACCCGGGGGTCGTCGAGATTGAGCACGCACCCGGCCGCCCCCAGCCGCGAGGCGTCCCGGTCGGTGACGAAAGTGACTGTGGGACGGGTGTCGTCCAGCATGTACTGGATGCGCTCGTCGGGGTGTTCGGCGTCGATCGGCACGTAGGCGGCGCCCACCGCGAAGACTGCGAACATCGCGATGATCATGCGCTCGTCGCGTGGCAGCAGGAGAGCCACCCGGTGTTCGGGGCGGACTCCTTCTTCGAGCAGCAGTCGCGCGTACCGGTTCACCTCGACGGCGAACTCGCTGAAGGTGTAGCGGCGCTCCCCGGCGACCAGCGCAATCTCTGCGGCCGAGCGCGCGACCTGGCGGTTGAGCAGTTCCCCCACGGTCACCTCCTCGACCGGCCGGTACGCGTCCTCGGTGTGCCCCAGCGCCCGTTCCGGCTCGTCCGGCAGCAGGGCCGGCACCTGGGCCACGGGTACGTCGAGGTTTCCGGCCACGAAGGTCAGCACCTGGACGAATCGCTCCACCAGGCGCCCGGCCGCCTCGTCGTCGAAGGCGTCGCGCCGGTAGGACAGGCGCACGCCCACCCCGCTGGAGGAGTCCCCCTCCCAGGGGTTGACCGCGAAAGTAACGGGGTAGTGGGTGGCATCGTTCGAGGAGTCCCCGGTGACGCCGAACTCCGAGTCCGCCCCCTCGTCCTCACCGTCGAAGCCCAGGTTCTGCACCACGAACAGGGTGTCGAACAGGGTGCCCAGGCCCGCGGCCTTCTGGATGTCGGTCAGAGCCGTGTACGAATACTCGACCACCGCCGACTGTTCCTGCTGCACCCGCCGGAGCAACGCGTCCACGGTTTCGAAGGGGTTCAGCCGTACCCGGAAGGGCAGCGTGTTGAACAGCAGACCGATGATCCGCTCAGCGTCGGGCAACTCCGGCGGCCGGCCCGAGACGTTGTTGCCGAAGACCACGTCGCCGCTGCCGGTCAGCCGGCCCAGGGTGATCGCCCAGGCCACCTGCAGCACCGTTCCCACCGTGGTCCCGGCCGAGCGGGCAGCCTCGAAGACGACTGCCGCCGAGGACGGGTCGAGGTCACGGAACAGGTCGCCGGTGTCCGCCTGGGTGGCGGTCAGGTCCCCGCCGGCCGGCCACAGGATCGACGGGCTCGCCAGGTCGGCCAGATAGGTGCTCCAGGCCTGGTCGGCGGCCTGTGGGTCACGGTCGGCGACCCAGTCGAGATAGCTACGGAACGAGGCCGGGGCGACCCGCTCGGCGTAGGCCGGATCGGTGTAGAGGTCGAGCACCTCACCCAGGAAGGCGTACAGCGACCAGCCGTCCATCAGGATGTGCTCGGCCGTCATGGCCAGGCTCCAGGCCTGAGCTCCCCGTTCGATCAGGGCGAAGCGCAGCAGCGGCGGTTCCTCGTGCTCGAACGGCTGCTCGCGCTCGGAGTCCAGGCAGGCGGCGAAGTCGTCGTAGTCAGCACGTCGCACCACCCGTAGGGGCAGCTGCCGCAACGCCGGGATGACCTGCACCTCGCCCTCGGCGCCGGAGACGAAGGCAGCGCGGACGTTCGGGTGCCGGTGCAGCGCGGCGCGGATCGCCTCGCCCATCCGGTCCTCGTCGACGGAACCCTTCAGGTCGTAGCAGATCTGGGAGATGTAGGCGTTGTGGTCGCCGGTCTCACGGGCGCGGAGGATGTGGTAGAGCAGCCCGCTCTGCAACGGCGAGAGGGGCAGGATCTCGGCGTCGGCGCCGTAGCGTTCCCGGATGCGAGCAATCTCGTTACCCGACAGGGGAAGACGGCTGACGCGCTGCAGGCTCGGCCGTACGGTCGCCGTTCTCACCGGCAGCGCGAGGCCACTTTCGGCCAGGCGGTCAGCGATCTCCTTCGGGTCCAGATCGCCCGTGCCGCTGACGTGAACGGTGACCTGTCGCTCCCGCTCGCCGTTGTGGGCAATCAGGATACGTACGGAGGGCTCGGTCGATTCCGGCTGCAGGAAAACGGCGTTGGTCTCGAAGACGCCAACACGGACGGTGGCGGCTGGCACGTCGTCGAAGAAGCGGGCCAGAGCCGGATCCGCGAGCAGAGCTGCGTACTGGTCGGCCCGCGCCGGGTCCCAGTCCAGCAACGGTTCCAGAGCGGCCACCGCGTCCTCGGACGAAGTGGCGGCACGGACCTGGGCCAGGGACTGCTCGTCGACGACCGCGATGAAGCGCCGGTCACCGGGCTCCTCGAACTCGATCACCAGGTCGCCCTCGTCGTCCACCGAAAGCGCCCGACTTACGGCGGCAACGGCGAGCGCTCGGGTCCTGGCAGATGAAACGGCCTCCAGTACGGCAGCGCTCGCTGTTGCCTGCGAAGCTTCGCCCGGTGCCAGCGTCAGTGGTTCGGCGTCGGCGACCTCGTCGACCCAGTCGTTCCAATAGGGATCGTTCAGCAGACCGGGCAGGTCCTTCAGCGGTTCCCGGGTCGGTGTGGCGACCTGGAGAACGGTGCCGTTTCGGTAGCCGGCCACCAGGCCCTGGGCGAGTTCGGCCAGGGTGTCGAGGAACTCGGGATCGTTCTGGACGCCAGTGGCCAGCCGGCCGCGACCGGCGTCGTCCACCTGCAGTTCGACCTGCCGATCCAGCGACAACTGGTCGGCCGCGGCCTGCCAGAGGTGGCCCTCGTCCGGGACGAAACCAGGCAGGGGCACCGTCGCGGCGATTTCGGGAAGAGCCGGGGTGTGCGGTGTGCGACCGGAGCGGACCAACTGCACGAGATGTTCGATCGGCAGTTGCGGGTGGCGGGTACCCCACTGCAGGAAGGCCCGGGTGGTCTCGACGATCCGGGTGATCGAGGCCTCGGCGAACAGTTCACGGACGCCTTCGAGCACCAGTTCGAAGTGGCCGTCGGCGGCCCGGTCGATCCCGATCACCAGGTCGAACAGCGCCTCGGCGGTGTCCTCGTCCGGCTCGCCCTCCGGCTGGAAGGGCTGGAGCAAACGTCCTTCGTCGGTGGACTGCGGGGGAGCGTCGAAGAACACGGCCATGGTCTGGAAGAGCGGTGTCACCCCCGGGCGACGCGGCGGGGAAAGGTGCTCCACCACGCTCTCGAAGGGCACCAGCTTGTGTTCCAGGGCGGCGATCGTCCGGTCTCGGGAGGAACGCAGAAGCTCGGTCCAGGAACGGCTCTCGTCCACCTCGGCCCGGATCACCACGGTGTTGACGAAGTAGCCGATCAGCTCGGTCAGAGCCGGGTCGTCACGCAGGTTCACCGGGGTCCCGACCGGGACGACGTGACCGGCCCCGTCGTTCCACAGAGCCAGCGCGAAGGCCGAGATCAGGGCCTGGAGGGGAGTTACGGCGAGGTCGGCCAACAGGGCGCCCAGCTCGTCCGACTCCTGGGCGGACAGGTCGGCCCGCGCTGAGGTAAGGGTGCGCGCCGAGGCGGAATCACGCGGTTGGTCCAAGGGGAGGGGGGTTTCGGCGGGAAGACCACCGAGAACATCCCGCCAGTAGGCCAGATCCGCTGCGAAGCGCGATTGCGGGTCTTCACGCTCGCCCAGAACGAGGCGGTGCCAGGTAGCAAAATCTCCGTACTGGACGGGGAGTTCGGGCAACGTGGAGGTGGGCAGGCCGAGTTCCTGCCGGTACAGCACATCGAGGTCGCGAATCAGGGGCCGGCCGGACTGCTCGTCCGTGACCATGTGATGGCCGTGCGCGACCAGCAACTCGTGGTCCTTGGTCCGGACCAGGGTGAAACGCAGGCCGAACTCGGTGGACAGGTCCAGCGGTTCGGCGAACAACTGCGCCACCAGGGTCGCCGGTGAACTGTCGGACGCGTTGACGATGCGCAGGGCCGCCGACTCGGGGATCTCTGTGTGCAGGATCTGTCGCAGCGTTCCCGTCTCGTCCATCGAGAAGGTGGTGCGCAGCGACTCGTGCCTCTCCTGCAGCCGCCGCACCGCCCGCCAGAGGGCCGGGACGTCAGCCGGCTGCTGGAACTCAAGGATCTCGCCGGTCCGATAGAAGCCGGAGGAGTCGATCTGCTCGCTCAGCCAGAGCGCCTGCTGTCCGTACGAGGCCGAAAGCTGCTCGGGACGCACTACTTCGCTGACGGACGGGACGGCCAGGTTCGAGGTGCCAAGATTCTGCGCCCTGGCAGCCAGCGCCTTCACCGTCGGGGCCTCGAACACGTCGCGCAGAGTCAGTTCGACACCGAGCACGGTGCTCGCCCGCGCTGCGAGCCTGCTGGCCAGGAGGGAGTGGCCGCCGAGGTGGAAGAAGTCGTCGTCGATCGAGATGTTGCCGTCGAGTTTGAGGACGTCGGTGAAGATCTGGGTGAGGGTGGTTTCGGTTGCAGTGGGTGGGTTTTGGCTGTTCCCGGTGCCGCTTGTGAGATCAGGGGCGGGGAGGGCGCGTCGGTCGAGCTTGCCGTTGGGGCTGATGGGGAGGGCGTCGAGGGTGACGAACGCGGTGGGGACCATGTAGTCGGGCAGGCGCTCGGCGGTGTGCTGGCGAAGCTCTTCCTTGTTCGCCGTGGCCACGAGGTATGCGGCGAGGTAGTGGCCGCCGGCGGGGTGCTCGTGGGCCAGGACAGCTACTGCGCTCACCTGGGGGTGAGTTTGGAGGGTGTTGCGGATTTCGTCGAGTTCGATGCGGAAGCCGCGGATCTTGACCTGATCGTCGCTACGGCCGTGGTATTCGAGTTCGCCGTGGTGGTTGTAGCGGGCGAGGTCGCCGGTGCGGTAGAGGCGGGCGCCGTCGTTGGTGGCGATGAAGCGGGTGGCGGTGAGGGCGGGCTGTGCGTGGTAGCCGTTGGAGGTTTGGGTTCCGCCGAGGTAGAGCTCGCCGATGACGCCGGGTGGGACGGGGCGTAGCCAGGTGTCGAAGATGGCGGCGGTGGTGTTGGCGACGGGCCGGCCGATCACGCTGGCATCGGAGCTGGCAGCGGTGTTGGTGCTGGTGGTGGCGTCGCCGGTGATTTCGGTGCTGCCGTAGTAGTTGTGGATGTGTGCCTGGGGGGCCAGGTGTTGCATGGTCGCGGCGAGGTGGGGGGTGAGGGTTTCGCCGGAGGAGGTCCAGTGCTTCAGGCTGCCCAGGTCTTCGGCGTCCTCGAGAGTCTGGGCGAGGCTGGGCACGGTGAGCAGGTGGGTGACCTGGTGCTCGCGGATGGTACGGGCGAGGGCATGGGCGTCGCGGGCTTGGGGGTCGGGGACCACGACGACGGTGGCGCCTGCGGCCAGGGGTGCGAGGAGTTCGGTGGTGGCGTCGACGAAGCCGGTGCCGCTCTTGGCGATCGTGGTGGCGGTGTGGTCGAGGTGCTGGTGCTGGATGTGCCAGTGCAGGCGGTTGATCAGGGCTTCGTGGTTGACGGCGACGCCCTTGGGGCGGCCGGTGGTGCCGGAGGTGTAGATCAGGTAGGCGATGTCCTGGCCCGTTACCGGGCGTGCGAGTACCGGCAGGCCGGAGTCGGCACTGGTATCCGGGCCAGTCCCCGATACAGCCCCAGTCGAGCCAGCACCGGCGTCCGAACCAGCCACATCACCGGCATCCAGCAACAAGAGCGCCTGGCCAGCCAAGGATGCCGCAGTCTCAGCCAACTCGGAGTTGGTGATGAGCAGGGCCGGCTGGGCGTCCTGGAGGGTGGTGGTAATGCGCTGCTGGGGGTAAGCGGGGTCGAGCGGGACGTAGGCGGCGCCCACGCGCAGGGCGGCGACAACGGTGATGATCTGCTCGATGGAGCGAGGGAGCAGGATGGCGACGCGGTCGCCCACTTGGACGCCCTGACTGAGCAGAAGCTGGGCCCGGGCGTTGGCGCGGGCCTCGAGGTCGCCGTAGCTCAGGTGTTCGCCGGTGGTGGAGTCGATCAGCGCGGTGCCGGCGGAGTGGGCGGTGGCCCGGGTGTGTAGCCAGGTGCTGAGGTCGGTGTGGGGCAGGTCGGCGTCCGGACCCTTTGACCAAGCGGTCAGGCGTTCCTGGTCGGTGTTGCTCAGCAGGTTCAGGTCGCTGATGGTCGGGTTGGCAGCGAGAGGGCTGGTGCGGGTGGCGAGCGCGTCGAAGGCGGCGGTGAGGGTCTCGACGAAGCGAAGCGCGCCGGGCTCGTCCAGGAGGTCCGTGGCGTAGGTGAGGAAGCCTCGGAGCTCGCGGGAGTCGTCCTCGAGGTACAGATCGAGGTCGGTCTTGACGGCGTTCAGGGTCTGGTCGCCGGGGGTCACGCTGACCTTGGGCAGGTCGAGGCCTTGGCCCGGGGTGCCCACGTAGTGCGTGAGCATGATCTGGAACAGGGGGTTGCGGTTGGCTGCGCGCTCCACCCCGGCGGCCTTGGCGATCTCTTCGAAAGGTGCGCCCTGGTGGGCAAAGCCGTCCAGCACCGTCTGGCGGGTGGCCTGCAGCAGGTCCGGCAGGGTGTGGGCGGGGTCGAGGCGGTGACGCAGCGGCAGGGTGTTGACGAAGTAGCCGACCAGGTCCTGAAGGCCGTCCTGGGTGCGGCCGCCGACGGGTGAGCCGATCACCACGTCGTCGCCCGCGCCCAGCGCCGAGGCGGCCAGCGCGGTGGCCGCGTGGGCGAGCATGAACATGGTCACGCCCTGCTCGGCGGCGACCTTGCGCAGGCCCTCGACGGTGTCCGGGCGGAGGCTGAAGGTCAGGTCGAGGCCGTGGTGCGTGGGGGCGGTAGGACGGGGGCGGTCGAGGGTGATGGTGGATTCCTGCGGCGCTTCGGCCAGCACCTCGCGCCAGTAGTGCAGATCGTCCTGGAGCGGGGAGTCCGGCCGCTCCAGCACGTGACGCTGCCACACGGCGTAGTCGGCGTACTGGACGGGCAGCGGCGCCCAGTCCGGCCGAGCGCCGTTCGTGCGGGCTCGGTAGGCGGTGGACAAGTCTCCCAAGAGAGAGGGGAACGACCACTCGTCCATTGCTTGGTGGTGTACCGCAAGGGTGAGAGCCCACTCGTCGGCGTTCACCCGCAGCAGACCGGCGCGGATCGGGAGATCGGCGGAGAGGTTGAAACCGCGCTGGATCACCCCGGCGGCCCAGGCGTCCACCGATTCGCCGGCGTCATCCGTGACCACTGACAAGAGGGAGGCCGCCTGATCCGGGGCCAGGATCTTCTGCTGCAGTTCGCCCTCGTGCTCGACGATGAGCGTCCGCAGCGCTTCGTGGCGGGCCACCACGTCCTGGAGAGCGGCCAGCAGGGCGTCCTGGTCCAGTTCACCGCGCAGGCGCAGAACCAGCGGCACGACGTACCGGCCGCCGGGTCCGCCCAACTGTTCGATGAGCCAAAGCGACTGCTGCCCATAGGAAACCGGCAGGACGTCCGGACGCGGCACCTCGCCGATCCGGGGCAGGACAGCGATCGCGTCGTTCTGCAGGAGCTGGGCCAGACCGGCCACGGTGGGAGCCTCGAACACGTCGCGCAGGGTGATGGCCGCGCCGAGGTCCGCGTTGGTGCGGGCGACCACCCGGGTGGCCAGCAACGAGTGTCCTCCGAGGAGGAAGAAGTCGTCGTCTGCGGAGAGCGCTGCATCTGGCTGAAGACCGAGGGCCTCGGTGAAAATCTGCGCCAAGGCGAGCTCATGAGGGGTGGACGGTGCTCGTCCCGTCTCGCCGGTGGCGCCGAGTTGTGGGGTGGGCAGGGCGCGGCGGTCGAGCTTGCCGTTGACCGTGGTGGGGAGGACGTCCAGCACGGTGAAGACGGCCGGGACCATGTAGTCGGGCAGCGTGGCGGCCGTGTGGGCGCGAAGTTCGTCTACCGCTGCCCTGGTGGTGACGTAGGCAGCGAGGAACTTGCCGCCGGCGGGGTGGTCGAACGCCACTACGGCTGCGGAATTCACCTGGGGGTGGGATTCGAGGACGTTGCGGATCTCGTCGAGCTCGATACGGAAGCCGCGGATCTTGACCTGATCGTCCGCCCGGCCGAGGTATTCGAGCTCGCCTCGCCCGTTCCAGTGCACGAGGTCGCCGGTGCGGTAGAGGCGGGTGCCGTTCTCTCCGGCGATGAACCGGGAGGCCGTGAGCGCGGTTTGGCCGAGGTAGCCGTGGGCGATCTGGATGCCGCCGAGGTAGAGCTCTCCCACCACGCCGGGTCCGACGGGGCGCAGCCAGGAGTCCAGGACGACGGTGGTGGTGTTGCGTACCGGAACGCCGATGGGGACCACGGCGGTGTCACCCGAACCAACCGGCTGGGCGGTGACGTCGACAGCGGCTTCGGTCGGCCCGTACAGGTTGTGCAGGCTGGCGTTGGCAAACAGTCGATCGGCTTCGAGTGCGGCCGCGGTCGGCAGGGCTTCGCCGGAGAAGAAGACTTGGCGCAGCGAGGTCAGCTTCGAGGGATCGGGATTGGAGGCGAGGAACGCGGTCAGCATGGAGGGCACGAAGTGCGCCACGCTCACCTGCTGGGTCTCGATGATCTCGGCCAGGTAGACCGGGTCCTTGTGTCCACCGTCACGCGCTACGACGACGGTGGCGCCGGTGATCAGGGGCAGGAAGAACTCCCACACCGAGACGTCGAAACCGTCGGGGGTTTTCTGCAGGATTCGGTCAGAGGCGGTGATCTGGTAGTCGTCGCGCATCCACAGCAGTCGGTTCACCATGGCTTCGTGGCTGACCGCGACACCCTTGGGCCGGCCCGTGGTGCCCGAGGTGAAGATGACATAGGCGGTGTCAGAGCCAATTGAAGGACGATTGACAGCAACGGTTTTGGTGTCGGGAAGCTCTGCGTCCAGCCGCAGGACCGGCACTTCAGCGTCGTAAGCCCGGTCGGTGACCAGCAGGCTCGGTGTGGCATCGGCCAGGATTGCCGCGACCCGCTCGGCTGGGTACTCCGGGTCGATCGGCACATAGGCAGCCCCTGCCCGCAGCACCGCCGCCAGAGTGACCACCAGATCAGCCGAGCGCGGCAGCAACACCGCGACCCGGTCGCCGGTCCGGACACCGCGCCCGTTCAGGGCACGCGCCAGTCCCTGCACGCGAGCGTCGAATTCGGCATACGACAGTTCGTGACCGTGCTCGTCGATCAGGGCCGTGCCGGAGGGCGTCGACTGGGCCTGTGCCCTCAGCAGGTCATCCAGAGTGTGAGCCGGAATCGGAACCGGGGGCCCTTCCTGCCACTGGGCGATCCGGGCCTGCGCGGTGTCGGACAGCACGCTGAGCCGGGACACCGGCAGTTCGGGGTCGGCGGTGATCAGGCGGGTCAGGAAGCCGGTGAAGTCGGCGAGCACGTCCCCGATCGACTCGATGCTCTGCGCCGGGTCGCTGGAGGCGAGGTCCAGCCGGAAGCCGTGCACCGCATCCCGGTAGACCATCAGGTCCAACCGGCCCACCGGACCGTTGGCAATCGTCTCCTGACGGCCCATCACCGCACCGAACTGGTACTGGTAGTCGAACGCCTTGAAGTTCAGCTGCGGCAGCGCATAGAAGTCCTCCACCCCTCCAGGCCACAGCCGCGCCAGCTCCTCCTCCGCCGCCACTCCACGACGGGCGACCTCGCGGGCTTCAGCACGCACGCTGTTCACGAACTGAGGCACGGTCTGCGCGAGATCAGGCCGGAAGACCGCGGGAGCGGAGCCGACCAGCATGGCCGGGGTGGTCAGGGCCAGCCTGCCCTGCCGGTTCATTTGGGGCAGACGGACGGCCAGGAGGTCGCGCCCATCCTGCGCGGAGGTGAACAGGCCCCAGGCGGCCAGCACAACGTCCGACCAGGACACTCGGGCCGACCGGGCGAGATGGTCCACCTCGGCGGTCAGATCGTCGGCGAGCACCATGCCGGCCCGGGCATCGGTGAGGAAGAACCGCCCGGCGCCGTCTTCCGCTGCCTGGAACCGGACTACGCCTGCGTCTTCACCCAGCGCGAGCCGGTCCCGCCAGAACTCGGAGGCCGCCCCGACCGGTTGCGCGGGCATGGACTCGATGAGTTCGGCGTACTGCCCGAACCAGCGCTCAGGGACCGGGCGCTGCTCGACCAGCGCGGAGTACACCTCGGCCACCCGCCGCGTGAACAGGCCCAGCCCGTAGGCGTCGAAGAACAGGTGATGAACCACGAACTCCCAGGCCCAGCCACCGGCAGTGCGCGGATGAAGGACGGACCCGGCAGTGAACCGCGCTTCCCGGCCACCCAACTCACGGCAACGTTGAACCGCGGCGGCGCGCACCCCGTCTTCAGTCAGTGGGATCTGCGACACCGTCACCCAGGGCAAGTCTTCGACAGGGGTGAGCACCGGCTCGCCCCCGCTGTCGGACAACCGCAGCCGCAAGACGTCCGCGTCCGCGCCCGCAGTCGCCAGGGCCCGCTCCAACAGCTCGAGGTCGATCTCGCCGCCGAGCCACACCACCTGCGAGATCAGGAAAGCGTCGGCCTGCGGGGAGACCTCCTCAGCCGCCCAAACACCCAACTGAGCAGGAACAAGATGCACAGAACCAGTCGCCACCATCACTCCAGGTAAGTTAGCTTCGCCTAACCTAACTAGGAAGATCCGGAATGGACAAGACCGGAGGTCAGACCGCCCGTCCCGAGGTCTCGATCGTGGTTGCGCCCTTGCGGGCATGACCGCCGGAAGAGGCTCCCGGTGGACTCCCTGTCAAGAGCCGGAACCGTACGGAACCTGAACTTGCGGCCAAATTTGCTGTCGGCTGGCTGGTTCCGCTAGCGCCGGGCGGGCCGCGACCGTCGCATCGGCGTATCGCTGCAGGTCAAACGCGTCTCCTTCGATCGCGGGCAGGGCCGGTTCGGGGCAGGTGGCGCCCTCGACCCGGGGTGGGCTTGTCGACACCCGATCTTCCTAGTTAGGTTAGGCGAAGCTTACTTACCTGGAGTGATGGTGGCCACTGGTTCTGTGCATCTTGTTCCTGCTCAGTTAGGAGTGTGGGCGGCGGAGGAGATGGCTCCGCAGGCCGACGCCTTCCTGATCTCGCAGATCGTGTGGTTCGACGGTGAGATCGACCTCGAACTGCTCGAGCAGGCGCTGACCACGGCCGGCGCGGAGGCCGACGTCCTTCGGATGCGGGTGCGCCACGATGCCGACGGCCAACCGGTGCTCCAGGCGGTGGGCGAGGCGCCGTGGGTCCAGGTGTCGGGAACCCCGCTGATTGATGACGCTGTACGCGCCGCTGCGGTGGATCGTTGCCGTTCGCTGGGTGGCCAGGAAGCGCGGTTCACTGCCGGGTCTGTGCTCCATCCGCGAACAGAGGGCGGCTGGGCCTGGGAGTTCGTGGTTCATCACCTGTTCTTCGACGCCTACGGGCTGGGGTTGTTCACCCGGCGGGTGGCTGAGGTGTACTCAGCCCTGGTCGAGCAGCGCCCGGTTCCCGAGCGGTGGTTCGGCGAGTACGCCGGACTCGCGGACCAGCCGGCTGGCGATCCCGCGCGGTCGGAGTTCTGGCGCAACCGGTTCGAGCAGGCCGTGGATGCCGGTGGGGCGCAGTCGGAGAGTGCCGAGGGCTCGGCTGCGCGATTCCGGCTGACGCAGGCCCGCGCCGGGGTAGTGCTGGAAGACGAGGTCGCAGGGCGGATCGACGTGTTGGCCCGGTCGGCCAAGGTGTCCTGGTCGGACGTGGTGCTGGCCGGATGGGGGCTGTTCACCTCGGCGCGCGACGGACGAGAAGCGTTCGCGGTGCGCCTGCCCCAGATGAACCGGCAGGGCAGGTTGGCCCTGACCACCCCGGCCATGTTGGTCGGGTCGGCGCCGACGGTGCTGCAGCCCGAACTGTCGCAATCTGTGGCCAAATTCGTGACCAGTGTGCGCGAGGCCTCTCGCGAGGTCGTACGTCATTGGGTGGCGGCGGAGGAGGAGTTGGCGCGGCTGTGGCCCGGTGGTGTGGAGGACTTCTATGCGCTGCCGCAGCTGAACTTCAAGGCGTTCGACTACCAGTACCAGTTCGGTGCGGTGATGGGCCGGCAGGAGACGATCGCCAACGGTCCGGTGGGGCGGTTGGACCTGATGGTCTACCGGGATGCGGTGCACGGCTTCCGCCTGGACCTCGCCTCGAGCGACCCGGCCTTCTCGCGTGAGTCGGTTCGCAGCTACCTCGCTGACTTCACTGAGTTCCTGACCCAGTTGGTCAGTCAGGACTCGGCACAGCCGGTGGCTCACCTGGACGTGCTGTCCGAGCGCGACCGGGCGGCTGTGGCCGGCTGGCAGGGTGGTCCGACGGCCGACCTTCCCGATGTCACGCTGGACGATCTGGTGCGGGCTCAGGTGGCGGCGACGCCGGCGGGCACGGCTCTGGTGGACGATCTGGGTGTCGAGCTCTCGTATGCTGAGTTCGACGGCCGGGTGAATGCTTTGGCCGCGGTCATGGTCGCCGGTGGTGTTCGGACTGGGGACCGGGTTGCGGTGTTGTTGCCGCGGTCGGGCGATCTGGTGGTCGCTCTGGCGGCGGTGTTGCGGGCGGGGGCTGCCTATGTGCCGATCGATCCGGAGTACCCGACTGAGCGTGTGGCGGCGATCCTGGCCGATGCCACACCGAGCCTGCTGGTCACCGACCGGACGTACGACGCTGAAGTGCCGGTCCTGCGGCTGGACGCAGAGCTTCCCGACACCGAAACCGGTGCTGTCAATCGTCCTTTGATTGGTTCTGACACCGCCTACGTCATCTTCACCTCGGGCACCACGGGCCGGCCCAAGGGTGTCGCGGTCAGCCACGAAGCGATCGTGAACCGGTTGGTGTGGATGCGGGACGACTACCAGATCACGGCGGCTGACCGGATCCTGCAGAAAACTCCCGACGGGTTCGACGTCTCGGTGTGGGAGTTCTTCCTGCCCTTGATCACCGGCGCCACGGTAGTGGTGGCGCGGGATGGTGGGCACAAGGACCCGGTGTACCTGGCGGAGGTGATCGAGGCTCAGCGGGTGAGTGTGGCGCACTTTGTGCCGTCGATGCTGACTGCGTTCCTGGCCTCGAATCCTGATCCTTCCAGGCTGACTTCGTTGCGGCGGGTGTTCTTCTCGGGTGAGGCCTTGCCGGCTGTGGCCGCGCTGGAGGCTGACCGCCTGTTCGCTAACGCCAGTCTGCATAACCTGTACGGGCCGACCGAAGCCGCTGTCGACGTCACCGCCCAGCCGGTTGGTTCGGGTGACACGGCCGTGGTCCCGATCGGTCGTCCGGTGCTGAATACCACGACGGTGGTGTTGGATTCGTGGCTGCGTCCCGTCGGGCCTGGTGTGGTGGGGGAGCTCTATCTCGGTGGTGTCCAGCTTGCCCACGGCTATCTGGGTCAGCCTGCTCTGACCGCGTCTCGTTTTGTGGCGGCTGAGGGCGGAACGCGGCTGTACCGCACGGGTGACCTTGTGCGGTGGAATGCCGAAGGTGAGCTCGAATACCTGGGCCGGGCGGACGATCAGGTCAAGATTCGCGGCTTCCGCATCGAGTTGGACGAGATCCGTAATGTTCTGGAGTCGCATCCGCAGGTGAAGGCCGCTGCGGTGGTGGCTTTCGATCATCCGGCGGGCGGGAAGTTCCTGGCTGCGTACCTGACCACGAGTGGGTCGGTCGACGAGGTAAGGGAGTATTCGGCTCGGCGGTTGCCGGACTACATGGTCCCGACGGTGTTCACGGTGCTGGACTCGCTGCCGACCACGGTCAACGGAAAGCTTGACCGCCGCGCTCTCCCGACCCCCGACCTGGGAACAGCGACGGGGGCCGGGCGGGCGCCGGAGACCCCGGTCGAGACGGCCCTGGCGGAGATCTTCACGGATGTCCTTCACCTGCACGAAGGCTCGAGTGACCAGGAGTTGTCGCTTTCGGTCGACGACGACTTCTTCGCCCTCGGTGGGCACTCGCTGCTCGCCACCCGCGTGGTTGCTCGGGTAAATGCCCGGCTGGGCGTCGATCTGACGCTGCGAGAGGTGTTCGAGGCCTCCACCGTGGCCGCCCTGGCCCGGGTCGTCGAGAAGCGCCGAAGTGTTTCGGGCGAAGCGACATTGCGGCTGGGGGAACTGCCGCGCCCGGAAGTGCTGCCGGCGTCCTATGGGCAGCAGTCGCTTTGGCTGATCGAACAGCTGGGCGGGCCCGGGGGCCGGTACGTCGTCCCGCTGGTCCTGCGTCTGTCGGGGGATCTCGACCAGGCCGCCCTGCTCGACGCTGTGCAGGACGTGGTTGCGCGGCACGAGGCCCTGCGCACGCTTCTGGTCGAGGACGAGGGCAGCCTGCGTCAGGTCGTCCTGTCGCCGGAACAGGCGGCCCGTGCCCTGAACCCGCTCAATGCCGACCTGAACATCGAGAACGAAGACCACAGAACCAGAACAATGGACGCCTGGGTCGCCGGGATCCTTCGGCGCACCTTCGATCTGGCGAAGGATCTTCCGATCCGGGCCGGCCTGCTGCGGGTGGACTCAGCCGAGTGGGTTTACGTGCTGGCGGCGCATCACCACGCGGTGGACGAGTGGTCGTTCCCGTCGTTGCTGGGGGATCTCACCACGGCCTACCGGGCTCGGGTGGAGGGTGAGAGGCCGCACTGGGTTCCGCTGCCGGTGCAGTACGCGGATTACGCGCTGTGGCAGCGTGAGGTGCTGGGTTCCGGTGATGACGCCGATTCGTTGCTGGGGCAGGACCTTGCCTACTGGCGAGAGGTTCTGGCTGACGCCCCGCAGGAATCGACGATCACCCTGGACCGGGCCCGCCCGAACCACCCGACGCATCACGGCGTCGACCTCAGTTTCACCGTGGACGCCGTCACGGTCGACGGCCTGCGGCGGGTCGCTGCCGCTCAGGGCGTGTCGATGTTCATGATCGCCCAGGCGGCCACGGCGCTCGCGGCCTCGGTGCTGGGGGCTGGTGACGACGTGGTGATCGGCTCGCCCATCGGTGGGCGGACCGAGGACGGCCTGGAAGACCTGGTCGGGTACTTCGTCAACACGCTGCCCTTCCGCCACCGCCTCAACCCCGCGGACACGCTGGCGGACCTGCTGCAGACCACCCGGCAGACCGTGCTCGACGGGTTCGCCCACCAGGCGGCGCCGTTCGAGGAGATCGCCAAGGCCGCCGGGGTCGAGCGGGCAGCGAACCGTAACCCGCTGTTCCAGATCATGCTCACTCACTACGTGGAGCAGGCGAAGGGACTGACCCTTCCCGGCGTCACGGTGGTGACGGAGGAAGGAAGCATCGCCGCGGCCAAGACAGACATCGACCTCTATCTGGAGGACGACTCTGTCCAGCTCCAGGGCTTCCTGACCTACGCCACGGACGTCCTGGACGACGACACCGCCCGCCGCTTCGCCCAGACCCTGACCGCAGCCTTCGACGCCATCGCGACCGGCCTGGAGCTGCCCCTGGCCGACCTCCGGCTGCTGTCGGACGCCGACCTGGACCACCTCCGCACCTGGTCCACCGGCCCCCACGCCGAACTGCCCCACACCACCCTCAATGCATGGCTCCACGCCCAGGCCGTCGCCCACCCCGCCCAGACCGCTCTGATCCAGGCCGGGAGCGAGGCCGGGAGCGAAGCTGGCGAACGCCTGACGTACGCGGAGTTCGACGCCCGGGCCAACGCTCTGGCCGGCCTTCTGGTCGAGCGCGGCGTGAACGTGGGGGATCGAGTAGCCGTCCTCCTGCCGCGTACCCCGGACCTGGCGGTCAGCCTGGCCGCCGTGCTGCGAGCAGGCGCAGCGTACGTCCCGCTCGACCCCGCGTACCCCCAGCAGCGCATCACCACCACCCTCCAGGACGCCCAGCCGGCCCTGCTCATCACCAACACCGAACTGGCCGAGACCGCGGCATCCCTGCCCAGCCAGCCGGTTCTGTTGCTGGACGCCGGTGATGTGGCTGGTTCGGAGGCCGGTGCTGGCTTGGGGCTTGGTGCTGGTTCGGACGCCGGTGCTGGCTCGACCGGGGCGGTATCGGGGACTGGCCCGGATACCAGCGCCGACTCCGGCCTCCCGGTACTCGCACGCCCGGTAACGGGCCAGGACATCGCCTACCTGATCTACACCTCCGGAACCACCGGCCGCCCCAAGGGCGTCGCCGTCAACCACCAAGCCCTGATCAACCGCCTGCACTGGCACATCCAGCACCAGCACCTCGACCACACCGCCACCACCATCGCCAAGAGCGGCACCGGCTTCGTCGACGCCACCACCGAACTCCTCGCACCCCTGGCCGCAGGTGCGACCGTCGTCGTGGTCCCCGACCCCCAAGCCCGCGATGCCCATGCCCTCGCCCGCACCATCCGCGAGCACCAGGTCACCCACCTGCTCACCGTGCCCAGCCTCGCCCAAACCCTCAACGAGCAGACCCTCAACGAGCAGACCCTCGAGAAGCAGACCCTCGAGGACGGAACCAACGGCCAGGACCTTGACGGTGCAGGCAATCTGGGCAGCCTGAAGCACTGGACCTCTTCCGGCGAAACCCTCACCCCCCACCTCGCCGCCACCATGCGCCACCTGGCCCCCCAGGCGCACATCCACAACTACTACGGCAGCACCGAAATCACCGGCGACGCCACCACCAGCACCCACGGACCCGCCAGCAATTCGGCCGGCAATTCGGCAGGCAGCCCCACCGGCACGCACGTCGGCACGCACGTCGGCACGCACGTCGGCACACACACGGACGCACTCGCCAACAGCCAAGGCCGCAACCCCGTTGCCGACCTCGCCACCAACAGCCCGGGCAACAACCCCACCGCCAACCTCGCCACCGACGGCCCGGGCGACAACCTCGCAGCTGGCACCGCTGCCAGCCACACCGCGAACCCCGCTGCCAGCGTGATCGGCCGCCCCGTCGCCAACACCACCGCCACCATCCTCGACACCTGGCTACGCCCCGTACCCCCCGGCATCATCGGCGAGCTCTACCTCGGCGGAACCCAAACCGCCAACGGCTACCACCACCAGCCCGCCCTCACCGCCACCCGCTTCATCGCCACCAACAACGGCACCCGCCTCTACCGCACCGGCGACCTAGCCCGCTACAACCACCACGGCCAACTCGAATACCACGGCCGCACCGACGACCAAATCAAAATCCGCGGCTTCCGCATCGAACTCGACGACATCCGCACCACCCTCCAAACCCACCCCCAGATCCACGCAGCAGCAGTCCTCGCCCACGAACACCCCGCCGGCGGCCACTACCTCACCGCCTACCTGACAACCACCGTAAACCTCACCACCGACAACATCCGCCAATACACCGCCGAACGCCTACCCGACTACATGGTCCCCACCGCGTTCGTCACCCTCGACACCCTGCCCATCACCCCCAACGGCAAACTCGACCGCCGCGCCCTCCCCGCTCCCGATCTCACCGCCAGCACCGGGAACAGTCGGACCCCGACCACAGCAACTGAAACCGCCCTCGCCCAGATCTTCACCGACGTCCTCAAACTCGACAGCAACATCTCGATCGACGACGACTTCTTCCACCTTGGCGGCCACTCCCTCCTGGCCACTCGGGTCGTGGCGCGCGTCAACGCTGCACTGGGCACCACGCTGACCCTGCGGGAGCTCTTCGAGGCGCCGACGGTGGCCGCGCTGGCCCGAGTTGTCGGTCAGCACACGCCCACCGGCACGGTGAGGCTGGGAGGCCGGGCCCGGCCGGATCGGGTGCCTGCGTCGTACGGTCAGCAGTCGCTGTGGCTGATCGAGCAGCTCGGCGGGCCGGGGGGCCGGTATGTGGTGCCGATGCTGCTGCGTCTGAGCGGTGAGCTCAATGATACGGCGCTTTTTCACGCCCTGCAGGACGTGATCGACCGCCACGAAGCCCTACGGACGCTTCTGGTGGAGGAAGGCGGGGAGCTGCGCCAGGTGGTCCTGGCGCCTGGTCAGGCAGTGCTGGAGCCCGAGGTCGCCGAACACAGCGATCAGGCCGTGACGGACCTGCTGCAGTGCCGGTTCGACCTGGCCACCGAAACGCCGGTGCGTGCCGGTCTGTTCCGTATGCCATCGGGTGAACGGCTTTTCGTGTTGGCCGTACATCACCATGCGGTGGACGAGTGGTCCTTCCCGTCGTTGCTGGGTGATCTGTCCACGGCCTACCGGGCCCGGATTGCCGGGCAGGCTCCGGAGTGGACGCCGCTGCCGGTGCAGTACGCGGACTACGCGATCTGGCAGCGTGACGTACTGGGCGTTGCGGGGGACCCGGATTCCCTTCTGGCCCGCGATCTGGACTACTGGCGCCGCGTTTTGGCGGAGGCACCACCGGAGTCAACGATTACGCTGGACCGGCCGCGTCCCAGCAACCCGACGCATCACGGCGCTGCGCTGGCGTTCGGCGTGGACGCGGAGGTCGCCCGAGGGCTGCGCAAGGTGGCGGCCGAGCAGGGCGTCTCGATGTTCATGATCGCCCAGGCCGCGACGGCGGTGGCGGCGTCGGTACTGGGGGCCGGTGACGACGTGGTGATCGGCTCGCCGATCGGTGGGCGTACGCAGGACGGTCTGGAAGATCTGGTCGGGTACTTCGTCAACACCCTGCCCTTCCGGCATCACCTCGACCCCGCCCACACCTTCGCTGATCTGCTGCAGGTCACCCGGCAGGCGGTGCTGGACGGGTTCGCCCACCAGAGCGCGCCGTTCGAGGAGATCACGAAGGCGGCCGGGGTCGAGCGGGCGGCCAACCGTAACCCGCTGTTCCAGATCATGCTCACTCACTACGTGGGGGAGCAGGCCAGAGGTCTGTCGCTTCCCGGGATCACGGCGATCCCTGTGGATGGGAACGTCTCGGCCGCGAAGTGCGACATCGATCTGAACCTGGCCGACGCCACGCAGGGCCTCGACGGGTTCCTGACGTACTCCACCGAGGTCCTCGACCGGGTGATGGTTGACCGGTTCGTCGAGGTCTTCACCGCCGTTCTGCAGGCCATCGCCACCGACGCGCAGCAGCAGATCTCTGAATCGCTGCTGCTCTCGGCGCAAGACCGGAAGGCGGTGGCGCAATGGCAGGCTGGGCCGGTGATCCCGGTCCCGGCGGCGACGCTGGATGCACTGGTGCAGCGCCAGACCGAGCAGACGCCGGACGCGACGGCGTTGGTGGATGCTGACGGCGCGGAGCTGACGTACGCGCAGTTCGACGCTCGCGTGAATTCTCTGGCCGCCGTGCTCGTCCGGCGGGGCGTCAGTGTGGGCGACCGGGTCGCGGTGCTGTTGCCTCGGTCGTCCGATCTGGTGGTGTCTTTGGCTGCTGTGTTGCGGGCGGGGGCGGCATACGTCCCGATCGATCCGGACTATCCGGGTGGACGCATCATGGCAATCATTGAGGACGCCTCACCCAGTCTGTTGATCACGACGCCTGAGTCTGTGGTCACGGGTGCGACGAGTGTGTTGCGGCTGGATGGTGAGCTGGAGTCGGCTGATGCGCCGGTCTTGTCGCGCCCGGTCTCGGAAAGCGACACGGCGTACGTCATCTTCACCTCGGGGACGACGGGCCGTCCGAAGGGTGTGGCGGTCAGTCATCGGGCGATCGTGAACTTGATCGCTTGGCGTCAGGGGGTGTTCCCGCTCGAACCCGGCGATCGTTTGTTGCAGAAGAGCTCTGCCGGGTTTGACGTGTCGGTGCCGGAGTTCTTCTGGCCGCTGACCGTGGGTGTCGCTACCCGTCTGATCCGTCCGGGTGGGGACAAGGACGTCGAGTACCTGGCCGGCATCCTGGCCTCGGAGCCGATCGGATTCGTGGAGTTCGTGCCGGTGGTGTTCCAGGCCATCACCGCCACCGGCTTCGACCCTAAGGTGTCGCAACTAAGGCATCTTTCGCTGGGTGCCGATGTTCTGCCGACGGGTCTGGCGAAGGACCTCGAAGGCTCGGACATCAACGTCTGGAACACCTACGGACCTACCGAAGCCGCGGTCGAAACCGTAGCTTTCGCGCTGAAGGACCTGGGTCCCGACGCCGACACGGTCCCGATCGGTCGCCCGGTGTGGAACACCGACGTGCTCGTCCTGGACTCCTGGCTGCGCCCGGTCGGGCCCGGCGTGATCGGTGAGCTGTACCTCGGCGGGGTTCAGATCGCCGACGGCTACGTCGGCCAGCCTGCCCTGACCGCGGCTCGTTTCATCGCTGGCGAGAACGGCACCCGCCTCTACCGCACCGGCGACGTGGTGCGCTGGAGTCACGACGGTCAGCTCGAGTACCTGGGCCGGGCCGACGACCAGGTGAAGGTGCGCGGTTTCCGGATCGAGCTGGACGAGATCCGCAACGTGCTGGAGTCGCACCCGGACGTGACCGCGGCCGCGGTGCTGGCGTTCGACCACCCCGCGGGCGGCAAGTACCTGGCCGCCTACGTCACCACCAGCTCTCCCGTGGAGCAGCTGAGGGAGTTCGCGGCCACCAGGCTGCCCGAGTACATGGTTCCGAGCGCCTTCATGGTGCTGGACGCGTTCCCGGTCACCGTGAACGGCAAGCTGGACCGCCGCGCGCTGCCACTGCCCGAACTGGCCGCCGGTGCGGGCGAAGGGCGAGCCCCGGCCACGGCGAGCGAGACGGCGCTGGCCGAGATCTTCACCGACGTCCTGCAGTTGCCCGAGGCTCCGTCGGTCGACGACGACTTCTTCCGCCTCGGCGGTCATTCCCTGCTGGCCACCCGCGTGGTGGCTCGGGCGAACGCCGTGCTGGGCGCGGCGCTGACCCTGCGGGACGTGTTCGAGGCGCCCACCATTGCCGCGCTCGCGGCTCTCGGCGATGCTGCTGCACAGCCGGCGACGCCCAAGCTTGGAGACCTGCCTCGCCCGGAAGTGCTACCGGTTTCGTACGGCCAGCAGTCCCTTTGGCTGATCGAGCAACTCGGCGGTCCCGGCGGTCGTTATGTGGTGCCGACCGTGCTGCGCCTGTCCGGCGCCCTGGACGAGAAGGCGCTCATCGACGCCGTCCAGGACGTGGTCGGGCGGCACGAAGCTTTGAGGACGCTTCTGGTCGAGCAAGAGGGCCGGTTGAGTCAGGTTGTGCTCGCCCCGGAGCAAGCCGTTCTGAACGTGGTCACGGGGGCTTACGGCGATCAGGCGGTGGCGGAGCTGCTGCAGCGCCGGTTCGACCTGGCCGCACACCTGCCGGTCCGGGCCGGCCTGTTCCGGGTGGCCCCGGCTGAGTGGGTCTTCGTGCTGGCGGTGCATCACCACGCCGTGGACGAGTGGTCGTTCCCGGCGCTGCTCGGTGATCTGGCCACCGCTTACACCGCCCGGGTGGAGGGCGAACGCCCGCATTGGGCACCTCTTCCCGTGCAGTACGCCGACTACGCGGTCTGGCAGCGTGCGGCCCTGGGTGACCCTGAGGACGCCAATAGTGCGCTCGGCGTTGACCTGGGCTACTGGCGTGACGTCCTGGCCAACGCTCCGGCCGAGTCCACCATTTCCCTGGGCCGGGCCCGTCCGGCCGAACCGAGCCATCACGGCCTGGACCTGACGTTCGACGTCGACCCCGAAACCGCCCGCGGGCTGCGCCGGGTGGCGGCCGAGCAGGGCGTGACCATGTTCGTGATCGCCCAGGCCGCGACCGCGGTGGCCGCCTCCGTCCTGGGAGCGGGCGACGACGTCGTCATCGGTTCGCCGATCGGTGGACGCACGCAGGACGGGCTGGAAGACGTGGTCGGGTACTTCGTCAACACCCTGCCCTTCCGCCACCTGCTGGATCCGGCGCAGACCTGGGCCGAGCTGCTGGAGTCCACCAAACAAACGGTGCTGGAAGGGTTTGCCCATCAGAGCGCGCCGTTCGAGGAGATCGCCCGGGTGGCCGGGGTCGAGCGGGCAGCCAACCGCAACCCGCTGTTCCAGATCATGCTCACCCACTACACCGGCAAGCCCGGGCAGGGGCTGGCCCTGCCCGGGGTCGACGTCACCCCGGTGGACGGCGAACTGGCCGCAGCCAAGACCGACCTCGACCTGAGCCTGGTGGACACCGAGGAAGGCATCGAGGGCTTCCTGACCTACGCCACCGAGATCCTCGACCGGACGATGGTGGACCGGTTCGTCGCTGTGCTCACAGCCGTCCTGGACGGGATCGCGACGGACCCGCAGCAGCAGGTCTCTGCGCTGCAGGCGCTTCCGGAGCCCGACCAGGCAGCCGTGGCGCAATGGCAGGCGGGATCAGAGGTCCCGCTCCCGGCCATGACACTGGATGCTCTGGTACGGGCGCAGGCCGAGCAGACGCCGGACGCGACGGCGTTGGTGGATGCTGAGGGCGCGGAGCTGACGTACGTGCAGTTCGACGCTCGGGTGAATTCTCTGGCCGGCGTTCTGGTCGAGCGTGGTGTGCAGGTGGGCGACCGGGTCGCGGTGCTGTTGCCTCGGTCGTCTGACCTGGTGGTGTCTTTGGCCGCTGTGTTGCGGGCGGGGGCGGCATACGTCCCGATCGATCCGGACTATCCGGCTGAACGCATCACGGCGATCATTGAGGACGCTTCACCCAGTCTGTTGATCACGACGCCTGAGTCTGTGGTCACCGGGGCAACGAGTGTGCTGCGGCTGGACGGTGAGCTGGCACCGGCTGATAAGCCGCTCTTGTCGCGCCCGGTCTCGGAAAACGACACGGCGTACGTCATTTTTACGTCGGGGACGACGGGGCGGCCGAAGGGTGTGGCGGTCAGTCATCGGGCGATCGTTAACCTGATTGCTTGGCGTCAGGGGGTGTTCCCGCTTGAGGCGGGTGACCGGTTGCTGCAGAAGAGCTCTGCCGGTTTCGATGTGTCGGTGCCGGAATTCTTCTGGCCGCTGACCGTGGGCGCCGCTACCCGGCTGATCCGTTCCGGAGGGGACAAGGACGTCGAGTATCTGGCCGGCATCCTGGCCTCGGAGCCCATCGGGTTTGCTGAGTTCGTTCCGGTGGTCTTCCAGGCCATCACTGCGACCGGCTTTGATCCGAAGGTGTCGCAACTAAGGCATCTTTCGCTGGGTGCCGATGTTCTGCCGACGGGTCTGGCGAAGGACCTCGAAGGCTCGGGCATCAACGTCTGGAACACCTACGGCCCGACCGAAGCCGCCGTGGAAACGGTGGGCTTCGAACTGAAAAACCTGGGACCGGATGCGGACACGGTCCCGATCGGTCGTCCGTTGTGGAACACGGACGTGGTGGTGCTGGATTCCTGGCTGCGTCCGGTGGGACCGGGTGTGGTGGGGGAGCTCTACCTCGGTGGTGTCCAGGTCGCGGACGGTTATCTGGGGCAGGCGGCCCTGACGGCTCAGCGCTTCGTGGCCAACCCGTTTGCGGACGATGGTGCTCGCCTCTATCGCACGGGGGACCTGGTGCGGTGGAGCGAGGACGGGCAGCTGGAGTACCTGGGCCGGGCCGACGACCAGGTCAAGGTCCGGGGCTTCCGGATCGAGCTGGACGAGATCCGCAACGTGCTGGAGTCGCACCCGGACGTGACCGCGGCCGCGGTGCTGGCGTTCGACCATCCGGCGGGCGGCAAGTACCTGGCCGCCTACCTCACGGCCAGTGCGCCGGTGCCGCAGTTGCGGGAGTACGCGGGCGAACGGCTGCCCGAGTACATGGTGCCGACCACGTTCATCGTGCTCGACGCGTTCCCCCTCACGGTGAACGGCAAGCTGGACCGTCGCGCCCTGCCGGTTCCGGACCTGGCCTCGGCGTCCGAAGCAGGTCGCGCCCCAGCCACGCCGGCCGAGGTTGCCGTGGCCGAGATCTTCACCGAGGTTCTGAACCTCGACGGCCCGGTCTCTGCCGACGACGACTTCTTCCGGTTGGGCGGGCACTCGCTGCTGGCCACCCGCCTGATGGCCCGCACCAACGCTCAGCTCGGCTCGGCCTTGACCCTGCGTGAGGTGTTCGAGGTCCCGACCGTTGCCGGGCTGGCCGCCTCGGTCGCCGGGCGTCCTCAGGAGGTCCAGCTTCCCCGGGTGGGAGACCTGGCTCGTCCTGAGGTGCTTCCGCTGTCGTACGGCCAGCAGTCGCTCTGGCTGATCGAGCAGATGGGCGGGCCGGGTGGGCGGTACATCGTGCCGACTGTGCTGCGCCTGACCGGTGACCTGAACCAGGACGCTCTGGTGGACGCGGTCGGCGATGTGGTGGCCCGGCACGAGGCGCTGCGCACGCTCCTCGTCGAGGACCACCAGGGACTGCACCAGGTTGTGCTGCCCGTCGACCAGGCCCTGGCCGCACTAGAGGTCTCTACGGCTGCGGAGCACAAGCCCGCAACCGTGGACGACCTCGTGCAGCGTGGGTTCGACCTCGGCCGGGACCTGCCCATCCGCGCAGGCCTGCTGCGGGTGGCTCCAGCCGAGTGGATCTTCGTGCTGGCCGCGCATCACCATGCCGTGGACGAGTGGTCGTTCCCGTCGCTGCTGGGGGATCTCGCCACCGCCTACCGGGCTCGGGTGGACGGCGAGCGGCCGCACTGGGCCCCGCTGCCGGTGCAGTACGCCGACTACGCGCTCTGGCAGCGCGAAGTTCTCGGGTCCGGCGACGACGCCCACAGCATGCTGGGACAGGACCTCGCCTACTGGCGAGAGGTTCTGGCCGACGCACCCCAGGAATCGACGATCACCCTGGACCGAGCCCGTCCGGGTGACCCGACCCATCACGGCGTGGATCTGAACTTCACCGTGCCCGCGGACACGGTTGCCGGTCTGCGACGGGTGGCTGACCACCACGGTGTGTCCATGTTCATGGTCGCCCAGGCCGCGACCGCGCTCGCGGCTTCGGTGCTGGGGGCCGGAGACGACGTGGTGATCGGCTCGCCGCTCGGTGGACGCACTGAGGACGGCCTCGAGGACCTGGTCGGATACTTCGTCAACACGTTGCCCTTCCGCCACCGCCTGAACCCCGCGGACACGTTGGCGGAGCTGCTACAGGCCACCCGGCAGACCGTGCTGGACGGGTTCGCCCACCAGGGCGCGCCGTTCGAGGAGATCGCCCGGGTGGCCGGGGTCGAGCGGGCGGCGAACCGTAACCCGCTGTTCCAGATCATGCTCACCCACTACGTCGACGAGCCTGGGCAGACGCTCTCGCTGCCCGGCGTCTCCGCGACGCCGCTGCCCGACACCTTGGCCGCGGCCAAGACCGACCTCGACCTCAGCCTGGCCGACACTCCCGACGGCCTGGCCGGGTTCCTCACCTACGCCACCGAGATCCTCGACCGGGCCAAGGTGGACCGCTTCATCCAGGTGTTCACCGCCGTCCTCGAAGCCATCGCGACCGACCCGCAGCAGGTGGTGTCGGGTCTGTCCCTCGTTCCTGAGCTCGACCGGACCAGGGTGAGCAGATGGCAGGTCGGCCAGGCCGGGAACGTCTCCTCCCTGACGCTGGATGCGCTGGTGCGCCGACAGACCGAGGCGACCCCGTTCGTCCCTGCTTTGATTGACGACGCCGGCCACCAGCTGTCGTACACGGACTTCGATTCCCGGGTGAACGCGGTCGCCCAGGTACTCGTGGACCAGGGTGTTCGGGTGGGGGACCGGGTAGCGGTCAAGTTGCCGCGCTCGGTCGACCTGGTGATCACGCTGGCGGCCGTGCTGCGGGCCGGCGCCGCCTACGTGCCCATCGACCCCGAGTACCCGGCCGAGCGGGTGGCCGCGATCCTGGCGGACGCTGCCCCGGCCCTGTTCGTCGACGAAGTGATCGACGCCGTGGGGACGGCTGAAGCGCCGGTGCTGTCGCGCCCGGTCTCGGAACACGACACGGCGTACGTCATTTTCACGTCGGGTACGACGGGGCGGCCAAAGGGTGTGGCGGTCAGCCACCGCGCGATCGTTAATCTGATCGCTTGGCGTCAAGGGGTGTTCCCGCTCGAACCCGGCGACCGGTTGCTGCAGAAGAGCTCTGCCGGTTTCGATGTGTCGGTGCCGGAGTTCTTCTGGCCGTTGACGGTCGGCGCGAGTGTGAGGCTGATCCGTTCCGGAGGGGACAAGGACGTCGAGTATCTGGCCGGTATCCTGGCCTCGGAGCCGATCGGGTTCGCTGAGTTCGTGCCGGTGGTGTTCCAGGCCATTACTGCGACCGGCTTTGATCCGAAGGTGTCGCGGTTGCGGCATCTTTCGTTGGGTGCCGATGTTCTGCCGACCGGTCTGGCGAAGGACCTGGACGGTTCGGGCATCAACGTGTGGAACACGTACGGTCCCACCGAAGCAGCTGTGGAGACCGTCGGTTTCGCGCTGGAGGGTCTGGGTCCGGATGCGGACACGGTTCCGATCGGTCGTCCGGTGTGGAACACGAATGTGGTGGTGCTGGATTCCTGGCTGCGTCCGGTGGGACCGGGTGTGGTGGGGGAGCTCTACCTCGGTGGCGTGCAGGTCGCGGACGGGTATGTGGGTCAACCTGCCCTGACCGCGGCTCGTTTCGTCGCTGGGGAGAACGGCTCCCGCCTCTATCGCACGGGTGACGTGGTGCGCTGGAGCGAGGACGGCCAGCTGGAGTACCTGGGCCGGGCCGACGACCAGGTGAAGGTGCGCGGTTTCCGGATCGAGCTGGACGAGATCCGCAACGTGCTGGAGTCGCACCCGGACGTGAGCGCGGCTGCGGTGTTGGCGTTCGACCACCCGGCGGGTGGCAAGTATCTGGCTGCTTACGTCACCGGCCCCACCAGTGCTGCCCCCGACGTCGATGCCCTGCGTGCCCACGCCGTGAGCATCCTGCCGGAGTACATGGTGCCCACGGCCTTCATCGCCCTGGACGCCTTCCCGGTCACCGTGAACGGCAAACTCGACCGCCGGGCCCTGCCGCTGCCGGAGCTGACCTCAGGTCCGGGCCGCGCCGCCGCCACACCGACCGAGAGTGCGCTCGCGGAAGTCTTCACTGACGTCCTGCAGTTGCCGGCCGAGGCCGAGTTCTCGGTGGAGGACGACTTCTTCCGCCTAGGTGGTCACTCGCTCCTGGCCACCCGGGTCGTGGCCCGGGCCAACTCCCTGCTCGGTAGCGCGCTGACCCTGCGCGAAGTGTTCGAGGCCCCCACCGTCGCCGCTCTGGCGGCCATCGTGGATGAGCGTCAGGCCGTCCAGAGGCCGGACGGGCCGCGAGTGGGCGAGCTGACCCGGCCCGAACGGATCCCGGTCTCCTACGGGCAGCAGTCGCTGTGGCTGATCGAGCAGCTGGGCGGGCCCGGCGGCCGTTACGTGGTGCCGACCGTGCTCCGGCTGACCGGCGAGCTGGACCAGGACGCTCTGCGAAATGCGGTCGCGGACGTGGTGGTGCGTCACGAATCGCTGAGGACGCTCATCGTCGAGGACGAGGGCGAACTGCACCAGATCGTCGTCCCCGCCGAGCGGGCCGTCGCAGACCTGCCCTTCGTGATCGAAGCGGACGTTCCGGCCGAGGCCGTGCCCACGCGGGTGGCCGAGGTCGTGCAGCGCCGGTTCGACCTCGCCGTGGACCTGCCGGTGCGGGCTTCATTGCTGCGGGTGGACATCGCTGAGTGGGTTTTCGTGCTGGCGGCGCATCACCACGCGGTGGACGAGTGGTCGTTCCCGTCTCTGCTCGGTGACCTGGCCAGCGCCTACCGCTCGCGCGTGGCTGGGCAGGCGCCGGGCTGGGAGCCGTTGTCCGTGCAGTACGCCGACTACGCGCTCTGGCAGCGGACCGTCCTCGGCAACCCGGACGACCCGCAGTCGTTGCTGGCCGGCGATCTGGGCTACTGGCGGGAGGTCCTGGCCGATGCCCCGGCGGAGTCCACGATCACCCTGGACCGGGCCCGCCCGACGACCCCGAGCCACCACGGCGTGGACCTGGCCTTCACCGTGAACGCCGACACGGTCGCCGGCCTGCGTCGGGTGGCGGCCGACCAGGGCGTCTCCATGTTCGTAATCGCCCAGGCGGCCACCGCCGTCACCGCCTCGGTCCTGGGGGCCGGGGACGACGTGGTGATCGGCTCTCCGGTCGGCGGACGTACCCAGGACGGGCTGGAGGAGATGGTCGGGTACTTCGTCAACACCCTGCCCTTCCGCCACCACCTGGATCCGGCGCACACGATGAGCGACCTGCTGCGCCTCACCCGGCAGACGGTTCTGGACGGGCTGGCTCATCAGGGCGCGCCGTTCGAGGAGATCGCCAAGGCCGCCGCGGCGGAGCGGGCGGCCAACCGCAACCCCCTGTTCCAGATCATGCTCACCCACTACGTCGAGGAACCGGGCCAGGGCCTCGACCTGCCCGGCGTCACCGTGGTGCCGGCCGAGGAGACCCTGGCAGCGGTCAAGACCGACCTCGACCTGTACCTGGAGGACGACACCGTTCAGCTCCAGGGCCTGGTCAGCTACGCCACCGACGTCCTCGACCACAGCACCGCCCACCGTTTCACCCAGGTCCTCACCACCGTCCTCACCGCCATCGCCGAGACCCCGGACCAGCGGCTCGCCGACCTGGACCTGCTGCCCGCCGAGGATCAGGCGCATGTCGTGGGCTGGCAGGCGGGTAGGACCGCGGACGTTCCCGGGGTGACTCTGGACGACCTGCTGCGGGCTCAGGTGGCGGCTACGCCGGCTGGCACGGCTCTGGTGGACGACCTGGGTGTCGAGCTCTCGTACGCCGAGTTCGACGGTCGGGTGAATGCTTTGGCCGTGGTCATGATTGCCGGTGGTGTTCGGACTGGGGACCGGGTTGCGGTGTTGTTGCCGCGCTCGGGCGATCTGGTGGTCACTTTGGCGGCGGTTCTGCGGGCAGGGGCTGCCTATGTGCCGATCGACCCGGAGTACCCAGCCGAGCGAGTGGCGGCGATCCTGGTCGATGCCACACCGAGCCTGCTGGTCACGGACCGGGCGTACGACGCTGAAGTGCCCGTGCTGCGGGTGGACGCAGAGCTTCCCGACACCGAAACCGGTGTTGTCAATCGTCCTTTAATTGGCTCTGACACCGCCTACGTCATCTTCACCTCGGGCACCACGGGCCGGCCCAAGGGCGTCGCGGTCAGCCACGAAGCCATCGTGAACCGGCTGCTGTGGATGCGGGACAACTACCAGATCACCGCCTCTGACCGGATCCTGCAAAAGACCCCGGACGGGTTCGATGTTTCGGTGTGGGAGTTCTTCCTGCCCCTGATCACCGGCGCCACCGTGGTGGTGGCGCGTGATGGTGGGCACAAGGACCCGGTCTACCTGGCGGAGGTGATCGAGGCTCAGCGGGTGAGCGTGGCGCACTTCGTGCCCTCCATGCTGGCCGCGTTCCTGGCCTCCGACCCTGATCCTTCCAGGCTGACCTCGCTGCGGCAGGTGTTCTTCTCGGGTGAAGCCCTGCCGGCTGCGGCGGCACTTCAGGCGGATGCCTTGTTCAGTAACGCCAGTCTGCACAACCTGTACGGGCCCACCGAAGCCGCTGTTGACGTCACGGCGCAGCCGGTTGGTTCATGTGACACGGCCGTGGTGCCGATTGGCCGTCCGGTGCTGAACACCACCACGGTGGTTCTGGATTCGTGGCTGCGCCCGGTCGGGCCTGGTGTGGTGGGGGAGCTCTATCTCGGTGGTGTCCAGCTTGCCCACGGCTATCTGGGCCAGCCTGCTCTGACCGCGTCTCGTTTTGTGGCGGCTGAGGACGGAACTCGGCTGTATCGCACAGGTGACCTTGTGCGCTGGAACGGGCGAGGAGAGCTCGAATACCTCGGCCGGGCGGACGATCAGGTCAAGATCCGCGGCTTCCGCATCGAGCTCGACGAGATCCGCAACGTCCTCGAATCCCACCCCCAGGTGAAGGCCGCAGCCGTCGTGGCGCTCGAGCACCCCGCGGGCGGGAAGTTCCTGGCCGCGTACCTGACCACGAGCGGCTCGGTCGACGAGGTCAGGGAGTATTCGGCTCAACGGTTGCCGGACTACATGGTCCCGACCGCGTTCACGGTGCTGGACACGCTGCCGACCACGGTCAACGGAAAGCTCGACCGTCGTGCCCTGCCCGCACCCCAGTTGGGCACCTCCGGCGGGACCGGCCGAGTGGCGTCCACTGCTACCGAAAGCGTTCTGGCCCAGGTCTTCGCCGACGTCCTGCGACTGCCCGAAGGCACCACGCTGTCGGTGGACGACGACTTCTTCCGGCTGGGCGGGGACAGCATCCTGTCCATTCAGGTGGTGTCCGCGGCCAGGCGACAGGGGCTTTCGCTGACGCCGGCGGAGGTGTTCACCGCCCGAACCATCGGAGCGCTGGCCCGGCTGGTCGAGCAGCGGAATACCGACGCCGAGCCTCAGGCGGCGCTCGCGGAGGTGTCCGGGGCGCAGCTGTTGCCGATCGCGGAGCGCTGGGTGGACCAGCCCGGCTTCGGGTCGTTCTCGCAGTCGTTCACCTGGGTGACGCCGGTCGGGCTGAGCGAGGACGTGCTCGTCCGGGTGCTCCAGCGGGTGGTGGCCAACCATCCGGCACTGGGCGGGCGACTGGTCAAGGTGGACGGGCAGTGGCGGTTCGAGACGCAACCCAGCAACCCCGAAGGTGTTGCTGAGCGCCTTACCCGCGGGCAGACGTCCTCAATCGACTCGGTGACCCGGGAACTGGCCGAGCAACTGGACGTTCAGGCCGGCGTGCTCTGGCGGGTGGCTTGGTTCGGCGATCGGCTGCTGCTGGTGGTGCACCACCTGGTCGCGGACGGGGTCTCCGGACGGGTGCTCGGTGAAGACTTGCGCCACGCTTGGGAACTCGAGACGGGCCGCACGAACGAGCCCATGTGGCCAGCCGGAACGGGCCTGGCCACCTGGTCGCATGCGTTGAGAACGCTCGCCCGGGACGTCGCCGGACAGGCCGAGTTCTGGACGGCCGTCGTCTCGGGGGAGGAACCGCTGATCGGGTCCCGGCCGATCAGCCCGCAGGACACCGTGGCCACGGCTGGGACCGTGCGGGTCTCGGTGCCGGACGATGTGACACAGGCCGTTCTGACCCAGGTTCCGCATGTGCTGTCGGCCGAGGTCAACGATGTGCTGCTCGGGGCCCTGGCGATCGCGGTCGCGGCGTGGCGAGCCCGACGAGGCGTCGAGCACCGCCGGGCCCTGATCGGACTGGAAGGCCACGGGCGCGAGCAGGCACTGGTCCCGGGCAGCGATCTTTCGCGCTCCGTGGGCTGGTTCACGTCTTGGTACCCGGTCGCCCTGGATCTGGAAGACGTTGATCCGACACGGGTTGCAGATGCGGTGCTACGGGTCAAGGAGCAGCTGCGCCAGGTGCCCGACCGAGGCATCGGCTACGGTCTGCTGCCCGAGGTACACGGCAATGTTCCGCAGATCGCCTTCAACTACCTCGGCCAGTTCGGGAGCGGATCTGCCGAGGAGAAGGACTGGGAAGACGTCGGATTCGGCGGCTACACCGCGCCGGAACTGCCACTGCCCGCCGTCATCGACATCAACGTCGCGGCGGTCCCCGGTGCCGACGGCCTGGTTCTGGACGGGTCCTTCGAGTTCGCGACCGGCATCGTGGACGAGGCGGACGTGCAGGAACTGGCCGAGCTCTGGTCTCAGGCGCTGGCCGGGCTGCGTGACCACGCGCTCAGCAGTACCCGGGTGCGACGCTCGCCCTCTGACCTCACGCTGACCGGCCTCAGCCAGGGGGATATCGATGAGTGGGAGGCCCGTTACGGGGAGCTGACCGACGTTCAGCCGCTGACCCCGCTGCAGCAGGGCCTGGTGTTCGAGTCCCTGCTCGGCGGTGATGCGGTCGACGTGTACGTCACCCAGACCGTGCTGCAGATCGATGGTGAGGTCGACCCGGCCCGCCTGCAGCAGGCTCTGGACCGGGTGCTGGTGCGGTTCCCGAACCTG
Organism: Kineosporia sp. NBRC 101677; assembly: GCF_030269265.1. Lineage (NCBI taxonomy): Bacteria > Bacillati > Actinomycetota > Actinomycetes > Kineosporiales > Kineosporiaceae > Kineosporia > Kineosporia sp. NBRC 101677. Next base: position 198,757 of record NZ_BSTA01000003.1, on the reverse strand, counting down.
AGGGCCGCCATGGTCGCAGCCGGCTCGGGTGAGTTCGTGGCCGTCGTCCCGGCCGCCGTGCACCTCGAACTCGACGTCGTGAGCGCACCCGGCGAAGGCGTCGAGAGTGTCGCCGACCGTGACCGGGCCCGGCCGGTCGACCTGGCGGCAGCGCCGTTGATGCGGGTCAGCCTGGTCACCACGGCTCCCGGGCGGCAGGCGCTGATCTGGACGATCCACCACGCCCTGGTGGACGGGTGGTCGATCCCGCGGCTGGTGGAGGTCCTGGTCGACTCCTACCAGGACCCCGGGGCCCGGGTGGAGCCCGATCCCGCCTACGCGCGGTTCCTGGCCTGGCTGGGCTCGCGAGACCGGCAGGCGTCGGCTCGAGTCTGGGCCCAGGAGCTGGCGGACGTGGAAGAACCCACGTTCTTGGCCCCGGACGCACCTCAGGACGTCTCGGTCTTCCCCGAGGAGGTGTCCTTCGCCCTCGACCCGGCCACCACGGCGGCATTGAGTGCGACCGCAAAGGACGCCGGGGCCACCGTGAGCTCTCTCGTCCAGGCCGCCTGGGCGGTCTTCCTGAACGCGTTCACCGGCCAGGACACCGTGGTCTTCGGCGTCACCGTGTCCGGCCGGCCGGCCGACGTGCCCGGTGTGGAAGACACCGTGGGCCTGTTCATCAACACCATCCCGGTGCCGGTCGGCCTGGCCGGCAATCCGACGCTGGGTGAGCTGCTGCGTCAGGTCCAGGACCGCCAGACGCGGCTGCTGGAGCAGCACCACACGCCGCTGACCGAGCTGCACCGGCTCACCGGCCACGACCAGCTGTTCGACACCCTGGTGGTGTACGAGAACTACCCCTACGACGAGGAGCAGCTGGAGCAGGCGCAGGAGCGGGCCGGGCTGCGCATCGGCGAGCTGTCGGGGCGCGACTCCACGCACTACCCGCTCACTCTCGCGGTCAACCCCGGCCCGGAGGCGGCCGGACTCGACCTCGCTCTGGAGTACCGCCCGGACGTGTTCGGCCGGGCCACGCTGGACCGGTTCGTCGACGTGTTCACGGCTGTGCTGCAGGGGATCGCGGCGGATCCGGGGCAGCGCGTCTCGGACCTGGTGCTCCTGCCCGAGCGCGACCGGGCCGATGTGCTCGGGTGGCAGTCCGGGCCTGAGGTGGCTGTGCCCGCCCTGACGCTGGATGCGTTGGTGCGCAGGCAGGTTGAGGCGACTCCGGCCGGCACTGCGGTGGTCGACGACCAGGGCAACGAGCTGACCTACGCGGAGTTCGACGCCCGGGTGAACGCGGTGGCCCGGGTGCTGATGGATCGCGGCGTCCAGGTGGGCGACCGGGTGGCGGTCAGGTTGCCCCGCTCGGTCGATCTGGTGGTGACGCTCGCGGCGGTGCTGCGAGCGGGTGCCGCCTATGTGCCCATCGACCCGGAGTACCCGGCCGAGCGGGTTGCGGCCATTGTCGAGGATGCCACCCCGGTCCTTTTGATTGAGGACGTCGTCCAGGTCGTTTCGGGGACCGCTGAGGTCCCGGTGTTGTCACGTGTGGTGTCGGAGCTGGACACCGCCTACGTGATCTTCACGTCCGGCACGACGGGCCGGCCCAAGGGGGTGGCGGTCAGCCATCGGGCGATCGTGAACCTGATCGCCTGGCGCCAGGGCGTGTTCCCGCTGCAGGCGGGGGACTGTTTGCTGCAGAAGAGCTCTGCCGGTTTCGACGTGTCGGTGCCGGAGTTCTTCTGGCCGTTGACGGTCGGCGCGAGCGTGAGGCTGATCCGCGCCGGCGGTGACAAGGACGTCGAGTACCTGGCCGGCATCCTGGGTTCGGAGCCGATCGGCTTCGCGGAGTTCGTCCCGGTGGTGTTCCAGGCGATCACCGCAGCCGGGTTCGACCCGGCGGCCTCACGGCTGCGGCATCTCTCACTGGGAGCCGATGTCCTGCCCACCGGCCTGGCCCGCAGCCTGGACGGTTCGGGCGTCAACGTCTGGAACACCTACGGACCCACCGAAGCTGCGGTGGAGACGGTCGGTTTCGCGTTGACCGGCCTGAAACCGGATGCCGAGACGGTGCCGATCGGCCGCCCGGTGTGGAACACGTCCGTCATGGTGCTGGACTCGTGGCTGCGGCCGGTCGGTCCTGGTGTGGTCGGAGAGCTCTACCTGGGCGGGGCGCAGATTGCGGACGGCTATGTCGGCCGGGCCGGTCTGAGCGCCCAGCGGTTCGTGGCCGACCCGTTCAGCGCCGACGGCGGGCGCCTGTACCGCACGGGCGACCTGGTGCGCTGGAGCGACGACGGCCAGCTCGAGTACCTGGGCCGGGCCGACGACCAGGTGAAGGTGCGCGGTTTCCGGATCGAGCTGGACGAGATCCGCAACGTGCTGGAGTCGCACCCGGACGTGAGCGCGGCCGCTGTGCTGGCTTTCGATCATCCGGCGGGCGGGAAGTACCTGGCGGCGTACCTCACCGGCGCTGTCTCCGACCTCGAGGCGGTGCGGACGCACGCCACCGGGATGTTGCCGGACTACATGGTCCCGGCCGTGTTCCTGCCCCTGGACGCGTTCCCGGTCACGGTGAACGGCAAGCTCGACCGTCGGGCCCTGCCGGTGCCGGACCTGGCCGCGGCCGGCGGTGCGGGCCGGGCCCCGGCGTCCGAGACCGAACTCGCTCTGGCCGGCATCTTCTCCGACGTCCTGCGGTTGCCGGAGGGCACCGCGGTCTCGGTCGAGGACGACTTCTTCCGGCTGGGCGGTGACAGCATCCTCGCGGCCCGGGTAGTGGCTCAGGCCATCCGGCGGGACCTGTCCGTCTCGGTGCGGAACATGTTCGAACTGCGCACGATCGAGCACCTGGCCCGGCTGCACGACGAGGTGCTGCAGGAGCAGGCCGCTGCGGTGGTGCAGGAACCGGTGACGCTTCCGCCCTCGACCGTGCTGGAAAGACTGCGCGAGTCGGGGGAGGCGCCGGACGCGTGGGTCTACACCGAGTGCCTGACGGTTCCGGCGGTACCGTCCGCGCAGATCCGGTCGGCCTTCGTCGAGTTGGTGGCGGCCGTCGATGCCCTGCGGCTGCGGGTCTCGACCATGAACAAGCGGCTGTGGCTGTCCGAGATCATGCCCGTTGGTTTCGCCGATCCTGCCGCTCAGTTCGTGGCGGGCGAGTCCGAGGCCGAGGCCCGCTCGCTGGCCCTGCAGCAGATCCACGTCGAACAAGGGCTACCCGTGGCGCTGGTCGCCGTACCCGGCCAGGACGCGACCACCCTGGTCCTGGCCGTCCATGCCGCGGCGGCGGACCGCCTCGGCGTCCACACCCTGATCACGCAGCTGGGACAGGCTCTTGGCAGCGGGAGTCCGGAGATCTCGCTGGCGACCGCGCTTCACGAGATCGACGCGGCCGGGGAGCAGGAGGATGCGGGCGCCACGGCCGCATGGGTCCAGCGACTCAAGCCGGCCGGCAGTGAGTTCCCGGACACCTGGGACGCCGCCGGGTTCGCGCAGATCGAACTCGCAGCCCCGCGCCCGGTCGATCAGGTGCTGGAGCGGGTGTATGCCGCCCTGGCCGAGTACGGGCGGAAATACGCACCGGAGCTCACGTACGACACGGAAGTGCGCCTGACGGGCGCGGTACCGGCTCTGGTGGGCCCCTTCACCGCCACCAGCCCGGCGGGCGTCGCGACGACGGACGATGCGTTGCGGCCGGAGCAGTACCCGCTGCTGCGCTTCCACAACCGCGCCGGACGTCGGGCCCTGCGCAAGATGCCGCTGCCGCCGGTGCTGGTCACCCGGCTCCACGGCGACGGCCCCCAGTTGCGCGAGGGTCTCGAGCACCAGTACCGCGCCGTGGTCCGCGTGCACGGTTGGGCCGAGGCCGGCCTGGTGTCGCTGCTCGGATTCTCCGCCCGGGCGCAGGAAGTGATCGAGACGGCACTGCACGAAGCCTTCTCAAATGAGGTTAGGCTGTCCTAAGTTCTAGGCATCCGATCGACGAGACCCATCGACCGAAACATGGAGGCGCAGATGGCCACGAACCCCTTCGACGACGACAGCGGAACCTTCTTCGCGCTGGTCAACCACGAGGAGCAGTACTCGCTCTGGCCGACCTTCCGGCCGGTGCCGGGCGGCTGGAGCATCGCCTACGGCGCTCCCGCGGGGGCCGGCCGTCAGGAGGTCATCGACTGGATCGACGCGACCTGGAAGGACCTGCGGCCCAAGTCGCTGCGCGACTTCGTGGCCGAGCACGAGAAGGCCGGCGCGTAGCTCGTCCGGCGGTACCCGAGTTCAGCCGAAACATCCAGCGGAAGAGAGAGTTCACATGCTGCGCACGGTCCTCGGTGGGAAGATCCACCGCGCCACCGTCACCCAGGCCGACCTGCACTACGTCGGCTCGGTCACGATCGACTCCGACCTGCTCGAGGCGGCCGGCCTGGTCGAGGGCGAGAAGGTGCAGATCGTCGACATCACCAACGGCGCCCGGATCGAGACGTACGTGATCACCGGGGCCTCCGGCTCCGGCCAGATCTGCATCAACGGCGCCGCCGCGCACCTGGTGAAGCCGGACGACCTGGTCATCATCATCTCGTACGTCCAGGTGGACGACGCCGAGCTGCTCACCCACCGGCCCCGGGTGGTGCACGTGGACGCGGCCAACCGGATCGTCGAGCTGGGCAGCGACCCCGCGCAGCCGGTCCCGGGTGCGGTCGACCAGCTCGCCACGCGGTAACCGCGATGAGCCTGGCCCCGCTGGGCCCTCGGGACCCGCTGGTGCTCGAGGGTTTCGTGCCCTACCCGGAAGACCTGGCCGCGCACTACCGCAACGCCGGGTACTGGACCGACCAGACCATGGCCGAGCCGCTGTTCGAGTCGGCCGCCCGGCTGCCCGACAAGACCGCGATCGTGGCCGGGGAGACCCGGCGCACCTACGGTGAACTCACCGGGCGCATCCTGCGGATCGCGGCCGGGCTGAGCGACCTGGGCGTGCGCCGGGGCGACCGGGTGGTGGTGCACCTGCCGAACATCCCCGAGTTCGTCGAGTTCGTCTACGCATGCTGGGAGATCGGGGCGGTGCCGGTGTTCGCCCCGGCCGCCCACCGGCGCACCGAGATCGAGCACTTCGTCCGGGTGGCCGAGGCCAGTGCCTACGTCACGGTCTCCCGGCACGACGGCGCCGACCTGGCTGCCCTGGCCGCCGAGCTCAAGGAGGCCTGGCCGGTCCTGCGGCACACCATCGTGCTGGACCCCCAGGGTGGGGGAGAGGCGCTGGAGCGGCTGCTGGCCTCCGAGCCGCTGCCGCACGAACGCCGGGCGGTCGCCTCGGACGTCGCGCTGCTGCAGCTGTCCGGGGGCACCACCGGCCAGCCCAAGCTGATCCCGCACACGCACGAGACGTACCTGCACTCGGTGCGCCAGAGCATCCCGCTGTGCGGCATCAGCGAGAGCACGGTGCAGCTGATCGCGGTGCCGGTCTGCCACAGCATGTCGGCCCGCTCGCCCGGCTTCCTGGGCGTGCTGGCGGTCGGCGGCACCGTGGTCCTGGCCCCCAACGGCAGCCCGGACAGCGTGTTCCCGCTGATCGAGGAGCACCGGATCACCCAGTCCTCGGTGGTCCCGCCGATCGTGCTGGCCTGGCTGAACTCCTCGCTGAAGGAACGCTACGACCTCTCCAGCCTGGAGAGCCTGCACGTGGGCGGGGCCCGGCTGAGCGCCGAGGCGGCCCGCCGGGTGCGGCCCGAGCTGGACGTCGTGCTGCAGCAGGGCTTCGGGATGGCCGAGGGCCTGGTCAACTACAACCCGCTCGACGTCGACGAGGAGCGGAGCCTGACCTGTCAGGGCCGGCCGATCTCACCCGGCGACGAGCTGCTGGTGCTGGACGACGAGGGCAACGAGGTGCCCCGGGGAACGCCGGGCCACCTGCTGACCCGCGGCCCGACGACGATCCGGGGCTACTTCCGGGCGCCCGAGCAGAACGCCCGCAGCTTCACCGAGGACGGCTTCTACCGCACCGGTGACATCGTCCAGCAGGACGAGCTCGGCTACCTGAGCGTCGTCGGCCGCTCGAAGGACCAGATCAACCGGGGCGGTGAGAAGGTCGCCCCGGAAGAGGTGGAGAACTTCATCCTGGGCCACCCGGCCGTGTACGACGCCTCGGTGGTCGGGGTCGAGGACCGGTTGCTCGGCGAGCGGGTGAAGGCCTACGTGATCCTGCGTCAGGACGCCGGCAAGGTGAACCTGGGCGTGATCCGCGGCTACCTGCGCGAGCGCGGCCTGGCTGCCTACAAGCTGCCGGACGCGCTGGAGATCGTCACCGAGTTCCCGCAGACCGCGATCGGCAAGGTCAGTAAACGTCTGCAGCGCGCCCAGGCGTAACCGGGTGCGGGTCAGGGCGGCGGCGCCGAAGGTGCCGCCGCCCTTCCGTTTTCCCACGCGCTCCACAGCTTCGCGTAGCGGCCGCCGGCCGCCACCAGCTCGTCGTGCGCCCCGGACTCCACCAGCTGCCCGGCCTCGAGCACCAGGATCCGGTCGGCCTGGCGCGCCTGCGACAGCCGGTGGGCGATGACCAGCGCGGCCCGGCCCTCGACGACCGCGCTCGCGGCCCGGTCCAGCCGGTCGCCCTCGGCGCTGTCCGCCTCGGCGGTGGCCTCGTCCAGGATCACCAGGGCCGGATCGGCCAGGACGAGCCGGGCCAGGGCCAGGTGCTGGGCGTGCGCGGCGCTCAGGTCGTGCCCGCCGTCGCCCACCTCGGTGTCCAGCCCCTCCGGCAGCATGGCCAGGACGGGCCCGGCGCCGACCTTCTCGAGGGCGGCCAGGACCTGCTCGTCGTCGGCCCCGGGGACGGCCAGGGTGAGGTTGTCGCGCAGGGTGCCGGAGAAGACGTGGGTCTCCTGGGTGACGGTGACGACCTGCTCGTTCGGCAGCCGGTGGGTGATCGAGCCGGCGCCCGGCTGGTGCACCCCGGCGACCAGGGAGGCCAGGGTGGACTTGCCGGAACCGGTGGAACCGACCACGGCCAGCACTTTTCCGGCCTCGATGTCGGCCCGGACGCCCTCGAGCACCGGGCGCCCGGGCCGGTAGGCGAAGCTCACGTCCTGCAGGGCCACGACCGGGCCCGGACCGTCGGCGGTGTGGCGCTCCTCGGCGGCGGGGGTGTGGGTGCGGATCACGCCGATGATGCGGCCCAGGGCCGCGACGCCGGACTGGAGCTCGTCGATGACGAACAGCAGGCTCTCGATCGGGGCGGCGGCGCGCAGGAACAGCAGCGTGGCCGCGGTGACCTGACCGGTGGTGCTCTCGCCGCGGGCGGCCAGCCAGATGCCGATGCCCAGCACCGCCAGCAGGCCGATCGCCTCGGTCACGTTGAGCCGGCCGAACAGCCGGTTCTGCACGATCCGGGTGCGCATCGCCCAGCGCACCACCTGCCAGCTGCCGTTCTCGATCCGGGCCAGCTGCCGGCGCTGCAGCCGGTGCGCGGTGACGGTCGGAACCTGGGTGAGGGTGCCGAGGACCTCTTCCCCACGGTCCGACTGGGCGGTGCGCTCGGCCAGGTAGACGCCGGGGGCCAGGCGCAGGTACCAGCGCACCGCGACCACGTAGAACGGGATGGTCAGCACGAAACCGGCCAGGTACCAGGCGTTCAGCGCGGTGAGTCCGGCCCCGGCCAGGGCCAGGGTGAACACCGACAGGCACACCTGGGGCACGACGTCGGGCAGGGACTCGGAGACCTGGCCGACGTCGTCGGAGGCCCGGGTGACCACGTCGCCGACCCCGGCCTCCTCCACCGTTGCGCGGGGCAGAGCCAGGGCAGCGCTCACGTACTGCTCGCGCAGTTCGGCGATCACCGTCTCGGCGACCCGGGCCAGGGCCATCGCCGCCACCAGCGACAGGGCCGCGGTGGCGACGGCGGAGGCGGCCAGGAGCGAGACCTGCCACCAGAACGCCGCCGGGACGCCCCGGCCGGCCCAGTCGCCGACGGTGTCGACGAGTCGGCCCACCACCAGCGGGAACACCAGGCCGGTGGCCGCCTCGGCGACGATCAGCGCCAGGATGCCGGCCAGCCGCAGGCGCCGGCCGGCCAGCACGCCCCACAGATGCGCGGCGACGACCCGGCCGGGGGCGACCGGAAGTGGTTCAGGCATCGACGGTCTGCTCCTGCTCGAGGGTGATGACCCGGTCGGCCACCGTACGGAAGGCGGGTGCCGAGGTCAGCACGACGGTCGCCCGCCCGTCGCGGTGCGCGCGCAGGGCCGCGGCGACGGCCTGCTCGGTGACCGCGTCGACCGAGGACGTGGGATCGTCCAGAACCAGCAGTTCCGGTTCGGCGGCGACCGCGCGGGCCAGGGCGATGCGCTGGCGCTGGCCGCCGGACAACTGCCAGCCGCCGTAACCGGCTGCCGTGTGGTACCCCTCGGGAAGCTCCTCCTCCTTCAGCGCGGCCACGCCGAGGGCGGCCAGCGCCACGTCTTGCCCGACCGGGTCGTCGCCGGTGGCGCGCACGTTGTCCAGCACCGAACCAGGCAGAAGGGCCGGAGTGTGGGGGGCCACGAGCATCTCGGCGCGCACGGCGGGGTCGAGGTCGGCCAGGGGGGAGCCGGCGAAGGTGATGCTGCCGGAGCCGGGTGCCGATCGCAGGGCCAGGGCGTCGCTGAGCGCGGTGCGGGCCGAGGGAGGCAGGTCCAGGACCACGAACTCGCCCGGTTTGACGCACTCGGTCAGCTTCACGTTCTCGCCCAGCGGCACCTGGTCCACGACGAGAGCGCGCACTCCCGGCCCGGACTCGGCCTTCGCGGCCGGGCGGGCGGCGGGCGGCAGGGTGGTGGACAGCAGGTCCAGCAGTCGCTTGGCCGAGGCCTGGGACATGGCCAGAAGACTTCCCAGGGTGCCGATCAGCGAGTGCAGCGGATCGATCAGGGTGACGGCGACGGAGGAGACGCTGACGAACTGCCCGACCGTCAGCTGCCCGTCGAGAGCGAGCAGCCCGGCGGCGGTGGTCACCCCTGCGGCGAACAGGTACCCGACGATGACCGACGCACCGTGGAAACCGGCCTCCGCGTAGCGGGCGGCGATCGTGGCGCGCAGCGCCCCGCGGCTGACCTTGCGGTATCGCTGGGTGGCGGTGTCCTGGGCGTGCAGGCCCCGGATCACCCGGTAGCCGGCCACGAGATCGGCCGCGGCGGCGGCCGCGTCGGCGAGTTCGGCCTGTTCGGCCTCGCTGCGCCGCCGCAGCGGGGCGGCCACGAAGTGCATGGCGACCAGGGCCACGGGCATGGCGACGATCACGCCGAGGCCGAGCAGGGGGTGGATGGTGACCAGGACGGCGGCGGCCGTGACCAGCCCGACCACCTCGGCCGGGGGATAGACCGAGACGTAGACGGACTGACAGGCGCGCCGGGCGTCGGAGGTGGCCAGGGACAGCAGACGCCCGGGCGGCTGGGACGAGGCACCCAGGTCACGTTCGTCGAGCAGGCGGGACAGGGTCAGCTGGGAAAGTTCGAACTGGGCCCGCTGAACCCCGTACCACCCGGCCCGGCCGCCGAGCCGGTAACCCACGTTGATCAGGACGTACGTGCCCACGATGGCCGCGGCCCAGGTGGTCAGCGCACCGGAGACCTGATCGAAGCGGGCGCCCCCGGCCAGGGGGGCGACCACCGCGTCGATCAGCCGACCCACCGCGACCGGCAGCAGCACGTTGGCCACGTTGAACACGGTCAGCAGCCCGAAGCCGGTCAGTGCGTACTTCCACACCGACGCGATGATCGCGATCTGCAGCCGGGTCGGCGACCAGGTCGGATCGACCTGCAGACTCGGCTCGGCGTCGGGTCTCTCGGGGGCCTCGAAGAGTCCGAAGCGGGTTTCGGCCGGCACGCTCAGTCTTCGTCGAGTTCGTTGTCGTGGTGGTCGAAGTTGACCACGCCCTGCTTCCAGTACCCGTCGACGATCAGCTGCTCCTTGGGCAGGCCCAGGTCACGGCGCAGGTAGCGGCGGATCGGCTTGATCCGGTTGGTCTCCCCGGCCGCGAACACGAACACCGTGCTCCGGTCCTCGGGCAGGTCGAGCGCCCGCAGCGCGGTCTCGAGCGGGCTGAGGTCGCCCTCGCCCACCGGGGCGGTGCTGCGGTGGATCCAGCGCAGGTCGAGGTCGGCCTTCCCGGACAGCGGCTGCTCGTCGGAGGCGTCCTGCACCTCGATCAGGGCGGTGACCCGGGAGCCGGCCGGGGCCTCCTCGATGATCCGGGCGATCGCCGGCAGCGCGGGCTCGTCGCCCAGGGCCAGGAAGTGCGGGTAGTTCTCGGGCAGCAGCCAGTTGGCGCTCGGCCCGTTCAGCACCAGCGGGTCACCGACCTTGACGTCGGCCACCCAGCGCCCGGCGACCCCGTGGTCGTGCACGACGAAGTCGAGCGTCAGCTCCTGCTTCTCGGCGTCGAAGGCGCGCACGGTGTAGTCGCGGTGGATCGGGTCGGTGCTGCCGCCGGTGACGTACCACTCGTCCTCGCCCTGCCGGGACGAGACCAGCTCGCCCGATTCCGGGTGGGGGAAGAAGACCTTGACGTGATCGGGCGCGGAGAAGTGGGCCCAGGGGAAGTCGGCCAGGGACTCGCCGCCCACCACCACGCGGCGGTAGCGGGGGGTGACGTCCTCGAACCGGACCACCTGCACGTCGCGGCTGTCGATCCTCTCCATCCAGCTGAACTGCAGCTTGCCGGTCAGGTTCTGTCCGGTGAAGGCTCCGAACTCACGGGCGGTCATCGCACGTCCTTCGTCTCTGGGGTGGGATTTTCGGGCTGGTCGGGCTCGACCGGCCGGACCGCGGCGCGGCGCGGGTCCAGCGGGACGACCGAGGGGGTGCCGGTGACCGGGTCGGGGACGACCAGGGCACGCAGGCCGAAGACCTCCTCGACCAGGTCGGGGGTGATCACGTCGGCCGGCACCCCGGTGGTGACCACCCGCCCGTCGCGCATCACGATCAGGTGGTCGGCGTAGCGGGCGGCCTGGTTCAGGTCGTGCAGCACGGTGACGATCGTCTTGCCCTCGTCGTGCAGGGTCCGGAACAGCTCCATCAGCTCGTACTGGTGGGCGATGTCGAGGAAGGTGGTCGGCTCGTCGAGCAGCAGGATCGGGGTGTCCTGAGCCAGCAGCATGGCCACCCAGACCCGCTGACGCTGGCCGCCGGACAGCTCGTCGACCAGCCGGCCGGACAGGTCGCTGAGGTGCGTGGCGGCCAGGGCCCCGGCGACCGCCTCCTCGTCGCTGGCCCGCCACTGCTGGATCAGGCTCTGGTAGGGGGCCCGGCCGCGGGCGACCAGGTCGGCCACCCGGATGCCCTCCGGGGCCAGGGAGGTCTGCGGCAGCAGCCCCAGCCGGCGCGCCACCTCCTTGGACTTGTACGCACTGATCGTGCGCCCGTCGAGCAGCACCTGCCCCTGGCTGGGTGTGAGAACCCGGGCCAGAGTGCGCAGCAGGGTGGACTTTCCGCAGCCGTTGGGCCCGATGATGGCGGTGAACGACTGGTCGGGGACCACGACCGAGAGCTGCTGGGAGATGACCCGCCGGTCGTAGCCGATGGTTGCCTGGTCTACCTGCAGACGAGTGCGGGCGGTGGCCTGGGTGGGTGAGTCGGTGGTGGTCATCGCACGGTTCCGTACTGTCGGCGGGTCTCTCGGATCAGCAGCCAGATCAGGTACAGCCCGCCCAGGCAGACGGTGAGCAACCCGACCGGGATCGGCCGGTACACCTGGGCGATCAGCAGGGAGGCCAGGTGCGCGCAGGCCAGCAGGGCGGCCCCCATGCCGGAGGCGGCCAGCAGGCTCACCCCGGCCGAGCGGGTCAGCCGCCGGGCCAGCTGCGGCGCGGTGAGGGCGATGAAGCCGATCGGCCCGGCCGCGGCGGTCACCGCGGCCACGGCGGCGACCGCGGTGATCATCAGGCCGAGCCGGGCCGGGGTGGGCCGGGTGCCGAGCGTGACCGCGGCGTCGTCGCCCAGTTCCAGGCGCTGCAGCGCCGGGGCCAGAACCAGTGCCGCACCGACGATCGGCACGGTCAGGACCAGCGAGGGCAGCAGGCTGTCCCAGGTGACCCGGGCGATCGAGCCGGCGCTCCAGAACCCGACCGCCATCGCGTCGTCGATGCTGGCCCGTGAGATCAGGTAGGCGTTGACCGAGCCCAGCATGGCCGAGACGCCGATGCCGACGATGATCAGCCGGAAGCCCTGGATGCCGCGCCGGTAGGCCAGGAAGTAGACCACCGCCGCGGTGACCAGCCCGCCCACGGTGGAGGCGGCGGCCATCGACCAGTAGCTGCGCGAGCCGAGCACCAGCATGGTGATCACGACCGCGGTGTAGGCGCCGGCGTCGAACCCGATCACGTCGGGCGAGCCGAGCGGATTGCGGGTCAGGGACTGGAAGACCGCCCCGCTGAAACCGAGCAGCGCACCGAACAGCACGGCCGAGATCGCGATGGGCAGGCGCCACTCCAGCACCACGGTGCGCGGGAACGACTCGCCGCCGCCGGTCAGGGCGGTGAGCACCTGTTCGACGGTGAGGGGGAAGTCGCCGATGGTGATGGCCAGCACCGAGATCAGGACGGCGGCCGTGAACAGCACCAGCGAGACGGTGATCAGGCGCAGCCCGAAGCGCACCGAGAACCACCGGCCGCGCAGAGTTGTTCCGGCGTAGCCGAAGTCGACGCTCACAGCCCACTCGCATTCCGCCGGCGCACCAGGGCGATCAGCACCGGCGCGCCGATCACTGCGGTGACGATCCCGACCTGCACCTCACCGGGACGGTCGAGCACCCGCCCGAGCACGTCGGCCGCCAGCACCAGGACCGGTGCGGCCAGTGCGGAGTACAGGATGATCCAGCGCTGGTCGGGCCCGGTGAACCAGCGCACCACGTGCGGCACCATCAGCCCGACGAAGGCGATGCCGCCGGTCAGGGCGGTGGCCCCGCCGGCCAGCAGGGTGACCGCGACGACCCCGAGCACGCGGGTGCGCTGGACCCGGGTGCCGAGGGAGGCGGCCAGGTCGTCGCCCAGGGCGATGGAGTTCAGCGAACCGGACAGGGCGATCGCGATCAGCAGGCCGGCCCCGATGAACGGCGCCACCTGCACGGCGTCTTCGCTGTTGGTGGCCGCGATCGAGCCGAGCCCCCAGTTGCGCAGCGCTTCGAAGGTCTGTTCGTCGATCAGGGTGAGGAAGTTGGTCACGCCGCCCAGCACTGCGTTCAGGGCCACCCCGGCCAGCACCAGGGTCTCGGGCGCCACCGAACCGCGCCCGGCCGAGCCGATCAGGTAGACCAGCACGGTGGCCGCGGCCGCGCCGGCGAAGGCGAACCAGACGTAGCCGGAGATGTCGTTGAGCCCCAACAGGCCTACGCCCAGGGTGACCGCGAACCCCGCGCCGGCGTTGACGCCGAGGATGCCGGGATCGGCCAGCGGGTTGCGGGTGAGGGCCTGGATCAGGGCTCCGGCCACGCCGAAGGCGGCGCCGGTCAGGATGCCCAGCAGGGTGCGCGGCATCCGCAGCGTCCAGACGATCAGCGCCGGCTCGGAGTTGTCGTGCGCCCGTAGCCCGGCCCAGACCTGCGGGAACGAGAGGGGATTGGAGCCGACGGCCAGGCTCAGCAGGCAGACCAGCACCAGGGCGGCGAGCAGAACCACGAACCCGGCCGCGCGCCGGCGCTGCAGGGCTGCCCGAGAGACCGTCTGGTCGGGGAGTGCGGCGACTGGGCGCGACGCAGCGCGCGTCACGGCGTCAGACATGGCTCTCCCCAGACATTGACAGGACATTCACAAGGACATTCGGCAGGTTAGGACAGGCTCAGCTTACCCAAGAGCGGATCATTGACCAGGAGCCCGCAGGTGAGGTTAGGCTCACCTATCTTTGCGGATGGCACAAGCTGCCAGCAAGCCCGAAAGTTGCCCGTTCGAACCTCTTGTGTGGATTCGTCCAAGTAAGGTAAGCCTTACCTCCCTTACCGGTGAACGACGAGAGGGACGGTCAATGAGGGTGTGCGTCGTAGGGGCGGGCCCGTGCGGTCTGACCACGGTCAAGCAACTGCGCGACGAGGGGCACGAGGTGGTCTGTTTCGACCAGAACGCCGACCTGGGCGGGATCTGGCTGCGGGAGGGCGACGACGGCACGAAGACCAAGGCCTTCGACCATCTGCGGCTGACCATCTCCATGCGGCTGATGGCCTATTCGGACCTCCCGTTCAAGGGTGGCCGCAAGTTCTTCACGCGCCAGCAGTACCTCGACTACCTGGTCGACTACGCCCAGTACTTCGGCCTGCACGAACTGATCCGGTTCGGGTCCGAGGTCCGCGACATCCGGCGCGAGGCAGGCGGTTACCTGGTCACCACCCGCCGGGAGGGGGTCGAGAGCACCGAGAGGTTCGACGCCGTCGCGATCTGCTCGGGCCCGTTCAAGACCCCCAACCGCGACATCCCCGAGCTGGCCGGTTTCACCGGCGAGATCGTGCACTCCGCGGAATACCGCAACGCGGAACGATTCCGGGGCAAGCGGGTGCTGGTGGTCGGCCTGGCCGAGTCCGGCGCCGACATCGTGCGTGAGGTGGGTGACAGCGCCGCGGCGACCACGCTGGCGATCCGCTCGTACAGCTACCTGCTGCCCCGCATCGTGGACGACCACCGCACCACCGACAACCTGACCACCCGCTCACACCACTACGAGATGTACGACCGGGCCACCCGGCGTCCTCTGGTCTACCAGACCTTCTGGGGCCGTAACCGCTTCGCCAAAGCCTTCTTCGGGCTGGTCTCGGTCGTCCTGGGCCTGGTCTCGGCGCTCGGCGAGGACGTTGACAACGTGCGCAACCGCTTCCGGCCGGGGCGGCGCAAGCTGCAGCCGCTGAACCCGATGGGCGAGTCGATCGAGCCGGAGAAGATGGACCTGGGCACGGTCGAGGACGACACCAACTGGATCCTGATGACCGAGTGGAACGAGAAGTCCCACCCCGACGGCAGCTGGAGCCCGCGCCGGATCTTCTGCAAGAACGTCAGCTTCCTGCCCAGCATCGCCAGCGGCAAGGTGGTGGTGAACGACGCCGGCCTGGCCCGGTCCGAAGGCTCCACCGTGCACTTCCGCGACGGCGCCTCGGCCGAGTACGACGCGGTCGTGCTGTGCACCGGCTACCACCGCGACCTGCGGGTCGGCGACCTCGACGTCGAGGACGGCAACGTCCGCAACCTGTACAAGCACTTCCTGCACCCCGACCACGACGGCAAGGTCGCCTTCATCGGCTTCGTGCGCCCGTTCTCGGGCGGCATCCCGATCTGCGCCGAGATGCAGGCCCGCTACTTCGCCCGGGTGCTCAGCGGCAACCTGCAGCCGCCGAAGGATCTGGCCAAGGTGATCGCCGAGGAGAAGGACTGGGAGGAGTACTGGACCGCGCTCAGCCCGCGGCACACCGAGTCCCACCCCTCCCAGGTCCTCTACCTCGACGCCCTGGCCCGCGAGCTCGGCTGCCTGCTGCCGATGCGCTCGCTGATCACCAACCCCAAACTGTTCGTCCAGGTCTGGTTCGGCAGCTTCAACCCCTCGGCCTACCGCATCGTCGGACCGCACAGCCTGGGCGACGCGGCCCTGGCCGACCTGTACTCCGAGCCGGTGGAACACCGCTGGTTCATGGCCCGCAAGATGTCGCTGCTGCGGTTCATGCCCTCGTCGGTGCACCCGAAGAACGAGTGAACCCCAGGTAGGCCAGCCACCCGCCGTGCTCGGTGATGTCCTTGCCGGCCCGCGCCGCCTCCACCGTGCAGCCGAACCCGGCCACCCACGACCCGTTGTCCAGCTCCACCCGGCCCAGGTTCATCGGTGCCGGGAGCCCGGCCAGGAACGCGCCGAGGGCACCGGTGGAGAGCTCCCACAGTTCGCCCACGATCGAGGAGCCACCCGGGCCCACCCGCTCCAGACCGGGCTTGGGTGGCACGGTGTCGAGCGCGCTGAGCGTGTAGGCCGGGGCGGTGCGGGCCGGGCCGGCCCAGCGGGCGCCCAGAGCCTCCAGTTCGCGGGCCAGCGGCTGGCCCTTGAGGTGGGCACCGACCACCAGGAGCTGCTCGGTGTTCACCGGCGGCCAGGGAACGACTGTTTCCCGGGCGGGTGCGGCGCCC
Organism: Kineosporia sp. NBRC 101677; assembly: GCF_030269265.1. Classification (NCBI taxonomy): domain Bacteria; kingdom Bacillati; phylum Actinomycetota; class Actinomycetes; order Kineosporiales; family Kineosporiaceae; genus Kineosporia; species Kineosporia sp. NBRC 101677. Next base: position 182,657 of record NZ_BSTA01000003.1, on the reverse strand, counting down.
GCCGCGGCTACGGAGTCGGTGAGCAGCTGCACCCGTTCGGCCAGGTCGAGGGCGACCGCGTCGTGGAAGGGGCGGGCCAGGACGGTCACCCCGAACTGGTCCTCGCCCGCCGTGCCCGAGGGTACGGCCACGGCGCACAGGTCGAACAGGTTGCAGAAGTTCGTATAGGTGCCCATCCACGAGTTCACGCCGACCGGGTCGGCGGCGACTTCGGCAATGGACGGGTGTCCGGGCGCCGTGGGTACGAGCAGTGCGTGGAACCCGGCCAGGGTGCTCATCGAGGTCTGACGTAGTTCCTCCAGCCGAGCCAGGTCGCGGACCATCGCACTCGCGGTGTGCCGCCCTGCCTTGCTGATGATGGCCGCGACGGTGGGGTCCAGGTCGGGAGCCCCGGACTCGACGAATTCGCCGACTGCAGCGTGACGTTCGGCAACCAGTGCGCCGTCGTAGAGCAGGGTGGCGGCGGTGAGGAAGGTCTCGAAGGGGATCGTTTCGACGGTGCACCCGCCGGCCCGCAGGCGCTCGACGGCCGCCTCGAACGCCTCCGCGTAGCCGGGGGCCAGGCCGGGAAGCTGATCCGGGACGGCCACTCTGGCGTTCGGCGGGGCGGCGAGGGGGATGTCGGCGGGCCAGGTGCGGGTGTTCGGGCCGCCGGCCATGGAGGCCATGGCCAGGGAGGCGGTGCCGAGGTCGCGGGCGAAGATGGTCACGGCGTCCCAGGAACGGCAGGCCGGCACCACGCCGTCGGTCGAGACCACACCGAGGGTGGGCTTGATTCCGACGATGCCCTGGAGGGCGGCCGGGATCCGGCCGGAACCGGCGGTGTCGGTGCCGATGGCCAGGTCGGCCAGGCCGAGGGCGACCGCGACGGCGGAGCCGGAGCTGGAGCCGCCGGAGATGTGACTGGGCCGGCGGGCGTCGCGCACCCCGCCGTGCGGGCTGCGCTGCCCGACCAGTCCGGTGGCGAACTGGTCGAGGTTGGTCACCCCGATCACCGCCGCCCCGTCGGCCCGCAGCCGGCCGACCGCCTGAGAGTCTTGCGCGGCCGGGGTTTCCGAGTACGACGGGCAGCCGGCCGTGGTGGCGAACCCGGCCACCCCGACATTGTTCTTGACTGCGAGCACCAGCCCACTGAGCGGACCCGGATCGCCGCCACCGACGTCTTCAGGTTCGTGCAACCCGATCCAGACCTCGGGCCGCCCGACTTCGGCGATGGCCCGGAAGGCCGCGCTGATCCGCTCGTTCACGCCGTTTCTCCCGCCGGTTCCAGAACTACCAGGGCGTCCCCGGGGGCGACCTGGGCGCCCGGGCTCGCCGTGACCAGGGATACCCGGCCCGCGCAGGGGGCGAGCACCGACGTCTCCATCTTCATCGCCTCCAGGGCCATCAGGGTCTGGCCCTTCTCGACCAGATCGCCCACCTCGACCTCGACCTTCCAGACGTTGGCCACGAACGGCGCGTCGACCCGGGTACCGCCTTCGGGCACCACCACGTCGAGGAGTTCGGGCACGACCGACGCGGCCGCCTGCTCGGCCCGGTCGAACTCGCCTGCGGCCTCCCAGTCGGCCCGCTCCTGGGCGAAGGCGGCCTGCTGCCGGGTGCGGAAAGCCTCGATCTCGACGGCGTTCTCGTCGAGGAAGCGCTGGTGCTCGGCCAGCGAGAAGGTGTCCTCGGTGATGTCCAGGCCGCCCCGGCCCGCGGCCAGGTCGGCGCGCAGGTCGAGAAGCTCCTCCGGGGAGACCGGGTACCAGCTGATCCGGTCGAAGAAGTCCAGCATCCAGGGGTTCTCGCCGGACTTCGGGTGGGTGCGCCAGACCTGGGTGGTGCGGCCGACGAACTGGTAGCCGCCCGGGCCCTCCATGCCGTAGATGCACAGGTAGGCGCCGCCGATGCCGACCGAGTTCTCGGCCGTCCAGGTGCGGGCCGGGTTGTACTTGGTGGTGACCAGGCGGTGACGCGGGTCGAGCGGGGTGGCCACCGGGGCGCCCAGGTACACGTCACCCAGCCCGAGCACCAGGTAGTCGGCGTCGAAGACGGTGCGGTACACGTCGTCGGTGGTGTCGAGACCGTTGATCCGGCGGATGAACTCGATGTTCCAGGGGCACCAGGGGGCGTCGTCGCGCACGCCGGCCATGTACCGCTCGATCGCCAGCCGGGTGGCCGGGTCGTCCCAGCTGAGCGGCAGGCGCACGCGGCGGCTGGGCACCACCAGATCGGTGGCCGCGGGCAGGGTTTCCTCGAGTTCGGCCAGCAGGGCCAGCAGTTTCGGAATGCTCAGGACGTCGGGGTCGACGTGGATCTGCAGCGAACGGATGCCCGGGGTGAGGTCGATGACGCCCGGGTTGGCGAGCTCGGCCAGGGCGGTGTGCAGGGCGTGGACCCGGGCGCGCAGGTTCAGATCCAGTACCAGGTCGCCGTATTCGACCAGCACGTTGTCGTCGCCGGAACGCCGGTAGGTGACGTGCGGGTCGCCGTCGCGGCGGGCCAGGACGCCGTCGTCGCCGTCACCAGAGGCGACCGGCCGGGTCAGATTCATCGAGCGGGTGGTCGCCTCGGCCCGGACCGGGACGAACGAGACCGTGTCGCCCGGGCGCAGTTGGCCGAGCTTCCAGCGATCGGAGCTGACAACGGTGACCGGGCAGACGAACCCGCCCAGGCTGGGTCCGTCCGGCCCGAGCAGGATAGGGGTGTCGCCGGTGAAGTCGAGAGAGCCCACCGAATAGGCGTTGTCGTGGATGTTGGAGGGGTGCAGCCCGGCCTCGCCGCCGTCCTGGCGGGCCCAGGCCGGCTTGGGCCCGACCAGACGCACGCCGGTACGGGCCGAGTTGAAGTGCACGCCGTACCGGGTGGCGTAGAGGGTGTCGATGTCTTCGCGGGTGAAGAACTCCGGGGCGCCGTGCGGTCCCTCGGTCACCGCCATTTCCCAGTGGTTTTCGAACTGAGGACGCTGGTGGGCCTCGACCGGTCCGGTCGGGTCGGTCTGTGGCGGGCTTGTGCGCAGGACGTCGCCCAGACGCAACGCGCGCCCACCATGCCCGCCGAACTTGCCCAGGGTGAAGGTGGAGGCGCTGCCAAGATAGCCCGGAACATCGAGACCACCGGCGAAGGCGACATACGTACGCAGGCCGGCCACCGCGTCCCCAATTTCGAGGACTGCCCCGGCAGGCACCGTAACCGGCTCCCACATCGGAACTTCGGCGCCGTCGACGGTCAGGACCGTCGGCGCACCGCTGACGCAGATCAGCGTCTCGTGGCTGAACTTCAGCGCCGGACCGGTGGCCGTGCACTCCAGCCCGGCCGTGTTCGCCTCGTTGCCCAGAGCAAGGTTGGCCAGCCGCAGCGACCGGTCGTCCATCGCGCCGCTCGGCGGGACACCCACCTGCCAGTGCCCCAGACGTCCGTCGGCATCCTGCACCGTGGTCATCAGCCCGGCCCGCTCGACGGTGATCCGGGGCTCCGGATCGCCCACCCGATCGAGCGTTCGGGTGGTGTGGCTGACCTCGCGCACCTCGGCCAGGGCGGGCACGGCCCGCAGCAGGCCCAGGTTGACCTCGATGCCGTCGATCCGGGTGGACCTCAGCGCAGTGGCCAGCCGGTCGAGGGCACCGTCACGGTCGTCGGCGGTGACGATCACCTTGGCCAGCAGCGGGTCGTAGGCCGGGGTGATCTCGGTGCCGGTGCTCACCCAGCCGTCCACCCGCACGTCGGTGGGCAGCTGCACGCCGGTCAGCGGACCCGCGCTAGGGCGGAAGTCGTTGGCCGGGTCCTCGGCGTAGATCCGGGCCTCCACCGCGTGCCCGTGCGTGGGCACGGCACCCAGGCCGGTCTCCGTGTCGACCAGATCGTCGAGGAGTTCCTTCTCGCCCCCGGCCAGCCGCAGCATCCAGGCCACCAGGTCCACACCGGTGATCTGCTCGGTGACCGGGTGCTCGACCTGCAGGCGGGCGTTGACCTCGAGGAACGAGGCCTCCTGGCGCTCGGCGTCGTAGACGAACTCGACCGTGCCCGCGGAGCGGTAGTCGAGCGAGGCGGCGAGCCGGCGGGCGGCCTCGTGCAGCTGCTCACGCACCTGGTCGGGCAGGGCCGGGGCGGGGGCCTCCTCGAGCACCTTCTGGTTGCGGCGCTGCAGGGTGCAGTCGCGGTCGCCGAGCGAGACCACCGAGCCGGCGCCGTTGCCGAAGACCTGGACCTCGACGTGCCGGGCCCGCTCGACGTAGCGCTCGGCGAACACTCCGGCCGAGCCGAAGTTCTGCGTGGCCATCCGGGTGACCCGCTCGAAGCCGGCCCGCAGTTCGTCGGCATCGCGGCAGACGACCATGCCGATACCGCCGCCTCCGCCGGTGGCCTTGAGCATCACCGGGTAGCCGATCGGCTCGACGGCCAGCACCGCCGCGTCGGCGTCGGCCAGCAGACCGGTGCCGGGGAAGATCGGGACACCGGCGGCCTGGGCGGCTGCGCGGGCGGTGTGCTTGGCGCCGAACACCCGCAGCTGTTCCGGAGTGGGGCCGACGAACACCAGCCCGGCGGCCTCGGCGCGCTCGGCGAAGGTGGCGTCCTCGGAGAGGAACCCGTAGCCGGGGTGGATCGCGTCGGCGCCGGTGGTCCGGGCGGCCCGGAGGATGGCCTCGACGTTCAGGTAGCTCTCGGCCGGGGGAGTGGGGCCGAGCAGCACGGCCTCGTCGGCCAGGTGCACGTGGGCGGCGCCGCGGTCGGCCTCGGAGAACACCGCGACCGTGCGCAGGCCGAGTTCCTTGGCGCTGCGGATGATCCGGCAGGCGATCTCACCGCGGTTGGCGACCAGGAGCTTGGAGATCTCAGACACCGGCGTGCACCACCATCTCGGCCCGGCTCGGGTCGAAGCCGTTGCAGGGGTTGTTGATCTGCGGGCAGTTGGACACCAGCACCAGCGTGTCCTTCTCGGCCAGCAGGGTGAGCGAGAGGCCCGGCGCCGAGATGCCGTCGACGATGCCCAGGGCACCGTCCGGGTCGACCGGGACGTTCATGAACCAGTTCACGTTGGGCACGTGGTCACGCTTGCCCAGGCCGTAGCGGGACAGTTCACGCAGGAAGTTCTCCGCGCAGGCGTGCTGGTTCCAGGTGTGGTGGCCGTAGCGCAGGGTGTTCGACTCCTTGGAGCAGGCCCCGCCGAGCGTGTCGTGCCGGCCGACGTCGTCGCTCAGCACGGTCAGCAGCGGGTCGGACTCGTTGTCGCGCAGCACACTTCCGGTGGTCAGGAAGATGCTCCCCTGTTCCTGAAGGGTGGCCTGGGCGCTGTAGGCCCGGCTGGTCTCGTGCGCGTCGTAGGCCAGGAAGTCGACCGCCTGGTTGCCGTCCAGGTCCACGATGGTCAGGGTCTGACCGGCCTCGAGGACCCGGGACCACGGAGCGCGGGGCGGGACGGTCTCCCGGTGGATCTCGGTGCTGCTGCTCATGCCTGGCCCCGGCCCTTCAGGTAGTCGTGGGTGTTCTCGAAGGCGCGCCGGCCTTCCGGGGTCGCCGACCACAGCTCGTCGGACTTTTCGGTCGCGCTGTCCCGCCAGGCCGTGATTTCCAACGGAGTGCAGGTGTATTCGGGCCTTGGGTCGAGCGGGTGCGGCGCGTTGGCGACAAGCATGATCACGGGCATCTCGGTGCGGATGGTCAGCGACCGGCCGGGTCCGGCCGAACCCTCGAACACCGGGGCTCCGGCGTCGTCGATGCGTACGCCCTGGAAGAACGAGACCGAGGGCGGGATGTCGCGCCGGCCCAGACCGTGCTTGGTGGCGCCGAGCACGAACAACTCCCGGCCGGCGGGCGACGGGCCCTCGGGAGCGCCGTCGCCGTAGCGCCTTTCGTTACGGTCCTGGGTGGAGGTGCCGTAGATCGTGTCGTGACGGCCGGAGGTGTCCTGCGTCACCGAGGCCAGCACCCGCCCCTGGTCGGACAGCAGCAGCTGCCCGGCCGAGGTGTAGACCTGCCACTGCACCTTCACCGTGTCCGCCACGTTGAGGCGCTCGGCCGTGAGGTCGGCGTTGAACAGCAGCACGTGGGCGCAGGCGTCGCCCTCGAGGTCGGTCAGCCGCACGCTGGTGCCGCGGGCCAGGCTGCGATGGGCGTAGCCACCGCCGGAAACCCGCTCGGCCCAGACCATTGCGTCGCTCGGCACGCCCTCGGGGGGCGTCGGGACGGTGTGGACCGCCATGCCTTCCTGAGCCCGGGCGTGGGCGCGGGCTCCCGCGGTGGTCGCGGTGCCCGCTGCTTCGGGTGTCTGCTGTGTCATCGGCCCGTCCTGACTTTCTGTCGCTTGATCGAAAGTCAACGGGGGACGCGTGTCACGGGCGTCTCCGGTGTGTTAACTCCCGATGAAACACGGCTTCGGGAGCCGGTTAACACGATTGTGTGCCGCCGGGTAGCACGGACGTAACACGAGGGGGGCTGAATCGGGCTCCATATCTGTCGATCGACAGAAATCTCCTCGTGTCCTCCGGTCAGGAGCCTTCATGATCACCATCGGTGTCGCGATCTCGGTGCTGGCCGTGCTCGTCGTCGGTCTGGCCGTCGCCCGCAAGGTCGACGGCGACAGCGCCAACTACCTCGTGGCCGGGCGCCAGCTCGGTGTCCCCCTGGTCGCCGTCTGCCTCACCACGGCCGCCGTCGACAGCAACGCCACCGTCGGCAACACCGACCTGAGTGCGGCCGCCGGCTTCTGGGCCGGTGCCTCCCTGGCCCTGGGCCTGGCCATCTGCCTGCTGCTGGCCGGGCTCTTCCTGGCCAAGCCGATGAACCGGATGGGCCTGTTCACCCTGGGCGACTTCTTCGCCCGCCGCTACAACCGCCCGGTCGAGGTGGTCGCGTCGATCCTGATGATCTTCGCCTTCACCATCCTGCTGGCCGGGAACCTGGTGGCGATGGGCTTCCTTCTGGAGACCTTCACCGGCCTGCCCTACGAGGCCGGCGTGGTGCTGGCGGTCGGCCTGATCCTGGCCTACACGATCGGCGGCGGGATGTACTCCGACGCCTACACCTCGATCATCCAGGCAGTGATCACCGGCGTCGGCACCGTTTCGCTGTTCGTCTGGGTGGCCGTCAACTACGGCATCTCCTCGCCCGAGGGCATGGGCCCGTTCGACCTGGGCCAGCTCACCGACCCGGGCCAGGGAGCCGCGATCAACTGGGCCACCCTGATCTCGCTGGGCATCGGCGACCTGGTGGCGATCGACTTCATGCAGCGCATCTTCGCCGCTAAGACCCCCGAGGCGGCGCAGAAGGCCTGCTTCATCGGCGCCGGGGCGACCGCCACCGTGGGTGTGCTGTGGTCGCTGATCGCTCTGACCTCGGTGGTCGAGCTGGGCCTGACCTCCGCCTCCGGACCGATCGTGTACCAGTTGCTCGACAACCACGCGCCGGTGCTGCTCGCCATCCTGGCCCTTTCCGGCATCGTCGCGGCCTCCTTCTCCACCGCCTCCGGCGCCATCCTGGCCACCTCGGCGGTGGCCGTGCGCAACATCGCCGGCGTGCGCCGCGAGGTCGCCCCCGGCCACCACGACCCGCTGCTGCGCTGGACCCGCGTGGTGATGATCCCGATCGTCCTGGTCGGCATCCTGCTGGCGCTGCGGGTGAGCCAGACCGGCATCCTGCTGACCCTGGCGTTCGACCTGATGCTGGCCTGCCTGATCGCCCCGTTCCTGCTCGGGCTGTTCTGGAAGCGCTCCACCTCCACCGCCGCCCTGGCCGCGGCCGGCGTGGGCCTGGTGCTGCGCCTGACCCTGCTCGCCCTCACGCCGACCCTCTACGGCGTGCCGAACGATCTCATCTACGTGGACAACAGCCTGGTGACGGCCGACTTCGACGGCTGGGCAACCATGCTCACCGCGATCGTCAGTCTCGCCGTGTTCGTGGGCGTCTCCCTGGCCACCCGCGCCCACGCCGACGAGGAGCCGGAACTGCGCACCGCCGACCGCTTCGCCACCGAACCCGCCGCTCTCGCCACCGCCGACTGATCCGCTTCACCGGAGGCCGGCCTGGGCGTTGGGTGCGTCCAGGCCGGCCTCCGGGCGACCCGGGGCAAAGCGACGGATCTGCGGGACCCGGACCTACTGGGCCAGGAACTCCCGCACGATGGTCGCGATGAGCTGGGGGCGCTCGCGGATCAGCAGGTGGCCGGCGCCGGGCACGATGCACAGCTGGGCCCGGGGGATGCTGCGGGCGATCAGGGCGGTGTGTTCCAACGAGATCATGTCGCGGTCGGCCGCCATCACCAGGGTGGGGGCGGTGACCCCGGCCAGGGACTCGGGGGCGATCTGGGGCTCCTGCTTCCACAGCTCGACGAGTTTGCCCACCACCACGTCCTCGTGACCGCCGCCGTCGGGCGAAAGGCGCGCATACTCGTCCGTAAGCTGTTGATGTTGCTCGGCACTCATGGTCCCGGCCGCCTCCTCGTCGGACACGAAGCCCGACGGGTCGAGATTCGCCGCGATCGCCACCAGTGAAGCGACCCGGTCGGCGTGGTCGCGGGCCAGCAGCAGGCCGGTGATCGCGCCGTCGCTGAAACCGACCAGGTGGGCCTTGGGCAGGTTCAGAGCGTCGAGGTAGGCCAGGGTGTGCTCGACCATGGCGCTGTAGGCGAAGGGGCCCTCGACGTCGGCCGTGCGGCCGTGGCCGGGGCGCTCGGGGGCGTGCACCTCGTAGCTGGGGGCGAGGGCCTCGCCGATCTCGCGCATCGCCTCTGCCGAGCAGAAACCGCCGTGCAGGAGGACGAGGGGTGCGCCGGAGCCGTTCACCTCGTAGTGGGTGGGGCCGTGGGGGAGGTCGATGGTGGGCACCCGGTCACCCTAGGGCTTGGGTGGCGTCGGGCTCGTACGGCACCAGATCTTGCTACCGGAGGGGCGGGCGGGCGAATAATTTCGGGCCGGATCGACCGGCGGGCGCCGATTGTTTGGTGGGGCTCCGTGCGGCGTCCTATCCTCGCCCGTGACCATTTCCGTGTTCGATCTCTTCAAAGTCGGCATCGGGCCGTCCAGCTCGCACACGGTGGGGCCGATGCGCGCGGCCTACCTGTTCGTCACCCGTTTGCGTGCGGCCGGGCTGCTCGGGCGCACGAGTGCGGTGCGCTGCGAGCTGTTCGGCTCCCTCGGCGCGACCGGGCACGGCCACGGCTCGGTCAAGGCGGTCGTGCTGGGGCTGGCCGGGGAGCAACCGCATCTGGTCGATCCGGTGGCGGCCGACCCGATCGTGCAGAAGGTCCAGGACAATGGACGACTGGTGCTGGCCGGGGAGCACGAGATCGGTTTCTCGGTGGCTGAGGACGTGGTGCTGCACCGGCGCCGCAAGCTCGACTTCCACACGAACGGCATGATTTTCAGGGCCATGGACGAGTTGGGTCAGGTTCTCGAGGAGCGCGAGTACTACTCCGTGGGCGGCGGTTTCGTGCTGGACGAGGACGAGGCCGGGCGGCCGGTGCTGCGGGCCGACGCCACGCCGGTGGCCTATCCGTTCAGTACCGGCGACGAACTGCTGGCGCTCACCCGCAGCACCGGCCTGCGGATCAGCGACATCATGCTGGCCAACGAGCTGGCCTGGCGTTCCGAGGCGGAGGTGCGGCAGGGGCTGCTGGAGATCTGGCAGGTGATGCGCGAGTGCGTGGAGAAAGGCACCCACACCGGCGGGGTGCTGCCGGGAGGGCTGAAGGTGCGCCGCCGGGCGGCCCGGCTGCGTGAGCAGTTGGAGAACGACCTGAGCGAACCCGATGCCCTGCACGCCATGGAATGGGTCACCCTGTACGCCCTGGCGGTGAACGAGGAGAACGCGGCCGGCGGGCGGGTGGTCACGGCGCCCACGAACGGAGCGGCCGGCATCGTGCCGGCGGTGCTGCACTACGGCGCGAAGTTCCTGCCCGGCTTCGACGACGACTCGGTGGTGCGGTTCCTGCTCGCGGCCACCGCGGTGGGTCTGCTGTTCAAGGAGAACGCGTCGATCTCGGGGGCGGAGGTGGGCTGTCAGGGTGAGGTGGGCTCGGCCTGCGCGATGGCCGCCGCCGGGCTGGCCGAGATCCTCGGCGGCACACCGGAACAGGTGGAGAACGCGGCCGAGATCGGGATCGAGCACAACCTGGGGCTGACCTGCGACCCGGTCGGCGGGCTGGTGCAGATCCCGTGCATCGAGCGCAACGCGGTGGCCTCGGTGAAGGCGATCACCGCGGCCCGGATGGCGCTGGGCGGCGACGGCATCCACCACGTCTCGCTGGACAAGGCGATCAAGACGATGCGCGAGACCGGGGCCGACATGTCGGTGAAGTACAAGGAGACCGCCCGGGGCGGGCTGGCGCTCAACGTGGTGGAGTGCTGAGCCGTTAGGCCGGGGGAGGGACGCTCCGGAGAGGCGTAAACAGGGGACAGGCCTGGCCGAGAGAGACCGTGGCACGCAAGTGGCACCCACGGCAGCTCAACGGAATGAGGCGAATGTCCACGCGCACGGTTCGGTACGCCCTGATCAGCACGATCGCGACGTTCGGTCTTCTCGTGGGCTCGGCCTCGGCCGCCTCGGCGGCGCCCCAGGCGTCCAAGGCACCCAAGGCGTCCAAGGCTCCGGTCTCCTTCGGGGCCGGCGGTCTCTCCACCTCTTCGGACAGGCCCGACCACGCCTGCCTCAGCGGCGGGGACAGCTGCGTCAGCAGCGACCCGAAGGTGAGTCTGGTCCAGCGCGGTCAGCACCGCCGGTTGCCGCTTCCGCGTGGTGATCGACTGGGGTGACGGCCGGGCGGCCCAGACCGCCGAGCTCGGCGGCTCCAAGGACGCCAAGGTGTGGAAGGTCGGCCGCAACTACCCCGGTGGGGTGGCGGCGCGGCAGGCCTACCGGATCACCGCCAAGGCGAGTGTGCTGCAGGACAAGGACAAGCGCGGCTGCAGCATCGAGTCGGCGGCCACCGCGCTGACCCTGATGTGCACCCCGCAGCAGCTCAGCGGCCCGGCCTGGAACACCCGCTTCCCGGGCGGCCAGAGCGCGGTCGAACTGCTGAACGACAGCTTCCGCCCCCGGGTGGAGAAGTTCGTCGCCGCGATGACGAACGCCGGGATCACCGTGCGTCCCACCTCCTCGCTGCGCTCACCCCAGCGCTCGTACCTGATGCACTTCAGCTACCGCATCGCCAAGGGCCAGATCTCCCCGGCCGAGGTGCCCGCCTACGTGCCGGTGGGTTCGGAGCCGGCGCCCAAGGTGTGCTGGCAGCACCGCACGAAGACCGGCAAGACGGACACCCAGGCCTCGGTCGCGGCGGCCCGCCAGCTGCTCGGCGCGCTCGGCGTGGACTCCGCCCTGGCCACCCCGCCGGCCCTGCGCAGCCGGCACAACACCGGCGACGCGATCGACATGGCCGTGTCCTGGTCCGGCCCGAGCGTGAAGATCAAGAACGCCGAGGGCAAGTCGGTGCGGATCACCTCCGGCCCGCAGGACGGCACCAACGCCCGGCTGATGGCGGTGGGGGCGAGCTACGGCGTGCACCACTTCAGCCCGGCTGCGGTCGACCGGAACCACTGGTCGAGCGACGGCCGCTAGGGCTTCGGGGAGCCAGGCGGCCGGTGCCGGACATCCAGCTGATCAGTCCCGCTCCGGCCAGCCCCACCAGCAGCAGGAACAGGAAGGGCAGGGCCCGGCCGGGGCCCTGCCCGAAGCGGTCGAGCAACTGGCCCACGGCCACGTTCACCACGGTCGCGGCCAGGGCCTGCACCAGGTAGTAGAAGCCGTAGTAGGTGCCCCCGAGGCGCTCGCTGCCGACCTGGGGCAGCAGGGTCATCGAGAACGGGTTGGCCACGGCCGTGCCCACGGTGAACAGGGCCGTGCCGAGCAGCACCGGCAGCACGGCGAGCAGACCGCCGGTGCTCCACCGCCCGGCCGGGGCGTCGGCCAGGGCCGGGCCGGCCAGCGCCAGCGGCCCGAACCCGGCGCCCATCAGGGCCAGACCGGCGGCCATCGAGGCGCCCTCGCTGTAGCGGGCCTTGAACCACGAGGTCAGGGGCACCGAGCCAAAGATGCCGATCAGGGTCGAGGCGATGAACACGGCGCTGACCGCGGCCTCCACCCCGGAGACCCGCTGGGCCTCCACCGGCAGGGCCAGGTAGAGCTGCCCGAAGAGGGCGAAGTAGGCCGAGCCGCCGAGCGCGAAGAGCAGGAACCGGCGGTTGGTCAGGACCTCGTGCCAGCCCTGGAGCAAGCTGGTCTCCAGCCGGGGTACCGGCCGGGCGGGCAGGACCAGCACCTGGCCGAGGGTCAGCACGGCGAACACGGCGCAGGCCACCCCGGCGACCAGGCGGAAGTCCACGGCGATCAGCAGGGCGCCGAGCAGTGGGCCGATCAGGGCACCGGCGTGGCCCACGGTGTTGAGCAGGGCGAAGGCCTCGGCGCGGCGCTCGCCCGCGTCCTGCATCAGGTAGGCGCGCACCGCCGGGCCGAACACCGCCCCGGCCAGACCGGTGAGCATGGCCGCCGCGATCAGCCCGGGCAGCGAGCCGACCAGGGTGAACAGGCCGAAGGCGAGCACCCGCAGGGCACAGCCGAGGATGATCATCGGGCGGGCGCCCAGGCGGTCGGCGGCGGCCCCGGTGAACAGGGTCAGGCCCTGCTGGGCGAGCATGCGCAGGGCCAGGACCAGGCCGATGGTGCCCGCGGCGTAGCCCAGGCCGTTCATGTACCCGGCCAGGAAGGGCAGCACCAGGAAGAAGCCGAGGTTGATGCCGAACATGTTGATCATCAGCAGCCGGCTGGCTGCGGGCAGGCCGCGGTAGGCGCTGAGCACGGACGTTCCTCACGGCCTCCGGACGGGTGGACCAGGTCAGCGTAGGCTCCAGATCCGCACTTGCCACCGACTGTTGCAAAGATCTCGCAGTCCGGCGTCATGCCTCCGAGCTCTATTGCATAGGCTTCGCAACAACGGCCGGTGCACTGCGGGCCGTGAACCGAAGGTGGGTGACATGGCGGGGGAACTCGTCGGCGAGAGGCGGTCCCTGCAGCCCCAGGTCTCCGACCTCGGCCTGTCCGGGCAGCGCCGCCGCGGCTCGGCCTGGCTGATCGGCCTGTCCGGGCTGCTGGTGGTCAGCGTCCTGCTCGGGGTCGGCGTCGGCGCCGTGGCGATCGGCCCGGCCTCGGTGGCCCGGATCATCGGCCACCACCTCTTCGGCCTGCCCGGCACCCCGACCTGGAGCCTGCCGCAGGACGCGATCGTCTGGCAGGTCCGCCTGCCCCGGGTGCTGCTGGGCGTGTGCGTCGGGGCCGGCCTGGCCGTCTGCGGCATGGCCCTGCAGGCGATGGTGCGCAACATGCTGGCCGACCCCTACCTGCTGGGCATCAACTCGGGCGCCTCCAGCGGGGCGGCCGCGGCGATCCTGTTCGGGGTCGGCGTCGGCTTCGGCGAGAACGCGCTGCCCTTCACCGCCTTCCTGGGGGCGTTGGCCGCCTCATTCCTGGTGTTCCTGATCGCCCGCAGCGGCGGGCGGGTGACCTCGGTGCGCCTGCTGCTGGCCGGGGTGGCCGTCGGCTACGCCCTCTACGCCCTGACCAGCTTCCTGATCTTCGCCTCGGACTCGGCCGAGGGCTCCCGCTCGGTGATGTTCTGGCTGCTCGGCTCGCTGGGCCTGGCCCGCTGGGGGGTCTCGCTGGGCATCGTGGTGGCCGTGGTGCTGCTCACCGTGGGCCTGCTCACCCTGTGGGGCCGCCGTCTGGACGCGCTGGCCATCGGCGACGAGACCGCGCACACCCTGGGCATCTCGCCCGACCGGTTCCGCACCCGCCTGCTGGTGCTGGTGTCGCTGTGCATCGGCGTGCTGGTGGCCGCCTCCGGCAGCATCGGCTTCGTCGGCCTGGTGATCCCGCACGTCGCCCGGCGCCTGGTGGGGGCCCCGCACGCGCGCGCCGTACCGGTCGCCGCCCTGCTCGGCGCCATCTTCCTGGTCTGGGCCGACGCCCTGTCCCGCACCCTGCTGCAACCCCAGGAACTGCCGATCGGGATCATCACCTCCCTGGTCGGGGCGCCCTTCCTGCTGGTCCTGATCCGCCGCCTGCACGCCACCAGCGCCTAGAACCTTTGAACACTCAGTCGAGGAGCACGTTCATGCCAGTCATCACCCGCCCCGCCATCGCCGCCACGGCAGCCGGGGCGCTGCTCCTCCTGAGCGCCTGCGGGGGTTCGTCCGAGGCGGACACCAGCGACGTCGCCGCCGGGGGCAGCAGCAACTACCCCGTCACGGTCGAGAACTGCGGCGCCGACGTCACCTTCAGCACCGAGCCGGAGCGGGTGGTGCTGCTGAAGAGCGCCTCGGTGCCCTACCTGCAGGCCCTCGGCGTGCTCGGTGACGTGACCGCCCGGGCCGGGCAGTACCCGGAGGCCTACTACGACGACGCCACCAACGCCGCCCTGGCCAAGATCCCGCTGCTCACCGACAAGACCGACACCAGCGGTCACCTGCAGATCTCCAAGGAGATCGTGATCAGCCAGGAGCCGGACCTGGTGCTGGGCGAGACCGACAACCTGAACCGCGAGACCCTCGACGCGGTCTCGATCCCGCTGATGGAGGAGCCGGGCCTGTGCGGAGAAGGCCTGACCGACCCCGGTTTCGACGACATCTACTCCCAGATGGAGACCTACGGCAAGGTCTTCGACCGTCAGAGCGAGGCCGACCAGGCCGTCGCCGCGTTGAAGGAACGCCTGGCCTCGGTCGAGAAGAGCGCGGCCGGCACCGAACCCCGCACCGCCGCAGTGCTCTACCCGACCGTCGGCGGCGGCGTCACCTACGCCTACGGCACCCGCAGCATGGCCCAGCCGCAGCTCGAGGCCGCCGGTTTCACCAACGTCTTCGGTGACGTGGACGAGCGGGTGTTCGAGGTGACCCTGGAGAAGCTGATCGGGCTGAACCCCGACGTGCTGATCCTGCTGTACTCCGACGGCGACCCCGAGGCGGTCACCAAGTCGATCACCGACCTTCCGGGGGCCGAGAAGCTCACCGCGGTGGCCAACGGCGACGTGATGCCCCAGCTGTTCAACTTCACCGAGCCGCCGAGCCCCCTGGCGATCGACGGTCTCGAGGCGATCATGGAGCGATTCGGCTCCCAGCCGTGATCCAGGCCGAGGGGCTGCGGTTCGCCTACGGCAAGAGCCCGGTGGTCGACGACGTCACCGTCACCGCCCGCACCGGGCGGGTGCTGGGCCTGATCGGGCCCAACGGCAGCGGCAAGACCACGCTGCTGCGGCTGCTGTACGGCTCGCTGCGGCCGGCCTCGGGAACGGTCAGCGTGGACGGCCGGCCGCTGGGGGAGCTGGGCGCCCGCGAGGTGGCCCAGCACCTGGCCGTGGTGGTGCAGGAGAACGGCACCGAGACCACCATGACGGTGGCCGAGATGGTGCTGCTGGGCCGCGGCCCGCACCTGGGCACGTTCGCCCGCACCAGCACCCAGGACGAGGAGATCGCCTGGACCGCCCTGCAACGGGTGGGCGCCCTGCACCTGGCCCCGCGCAGCTTCGCCGGGCTCTCCGGCGGCGAGAAGCAGCGGGTGCTGATCGCCCGTGCGCTCACCCAGCAGGCCAGCCACCTGCTGCTCGACGAGCCGACCAACCACCTGGACATCCGCTACCAGCACGAGATCCTCAGCCTGGTCAGGGATCTGGACACCAGCGTGGTGGTGGTGCTGCACGACCTGAACCTCGCCGCCCGCTACTGCGACGACCTGGTGCTGCTCGAGAACGGCCGGGTGGCCGGGGCCGGGCCCGCCGCCGAGGTGATCGACGCCGGCCTGATCGAGCGGGTCTACGGCATCGGCGTGGAACGGATCGAGCACAAGGGCGGCATCCATCTACTCTTCGAACCGAGGGTTTTCTCCGGAATCTGAGCATGCGAGCCTGGTCCTGTCCGCCAGTCAAGGAAGACGAGGACAGGAGTTCGCATGCCCCAGCCCATCGGTCGCCGCAGCGTCCTAGCCGCCGGCCTGGTTCTGCCCGGTGCCCTGAGCATCACGAACGCCGCCGGCGCCGGAGCCGACGAGAGGCCCACCCGGTTCCGGCTCGAGGCCGAGACCCTCGACGGGGGTGAGCAGGTCACCGCCGTCACCCTGGACACCGACCGGCTCGGCCCGATCACCGCCGAAGGCCTCACCACCAGCACGTTCACCGTGCACGCGAAGGCCACCAGCCCGATCCCGGGCGCCAGTGGGTACGACCTGGACCGGGTGGTCACCCGGGCGCGGCTGGATCACCGCGGCAACATCGTGCTCGAACTGGAGCACGGCGAGGGGAAACCCGGTGCGGCGACGCTCGGCTACGTGGTGACCCGCAGCCGGAACGTGCGACTGAACCTGGAATACACGATCACCCAGAACCAACCCGTGCCCCGGCGGTTCGGCAAGCCCCTGCTGATCGAGCGTTTCGAGCAGGGCAGGCTGGTCAACCCCGAGGTGGACGCGTTCGGTCACCACGAGATCAGCAACGGCCTGAAGTACCGGCTCTACACGCCTTCCGGGCGGGGCAAGCGTCCTCTGGTGGTCTGGCTGCACGGCGGCGGCGAGGGCGCCTCGCTGCCGGACGGCTACTACGACAACGAGACCACGCTGCGCGCGAACCGGGGTGCGCTCGGCTTCGCCACCCGGGAGGGGCAGAAGATCTTCGGCGGCGCGTATGTGGTTGCCCCGCAGAGCACCTCGTACTGGATGGAGGACGGCCCGCGGTTCGCCCCGATGATCAGGAAGGTGATTGAGGACGTGTCGGCGCGGCACCCGATCGATCGCGACCGGGTGCACGTGGTCGGGTGCAGCAACGGCGGCTACATGAGTCTGAAGATGACCACCACCTACCCGGACCTGTTCGCCTCCTCGGTGCCGATCTGCGGCGTGGTGGCCGGTAACCCGCCGCTCATCCCGGACGCCGAGCTCCGGGCCATCCGTACCCCCACCTGGCTCGTCACCTCGCTCGACGACGCCACCGTCGACCCGCAGGCCAACACCGTGCACGCGAGCGAACTGATCCCGCGCTCGCGGGTGACGCTCTACGACGAGGTGGTCTGGAACGGCTACAGGTTCCCCGGCCACTGGTCGTGGATCTACGTGGGCCGCAACGATCCCAGCATCAAGGGCACCCACGTCTGGCAGTGGATGGCCCGGCAACGCACCTGAACCGTATGCCCGGGGCGGGAGTGTCGGGATGAGAAGCTGACCCCGTGATCTCTGTAGCCACTCCCGCCGACCGGACCCCGATCGTCCGCACCCTGGTCGCCGCGTTCTCGTCCGATCCGGTGCTGCGCCACATCTTCCCCGACCAGGAGGAGTACGAGCACGGCGCCGCCGCCTTCTTCGGTCACGTGTTCGACAAGAGGGTCGGCATGGGGGCGATCTGGACCGTCGAGGGCGGTGTCTCGGTGGCGATCTGGGAACCGCCGGGCACGCCCCCGGCCAGCAGCCCTCTGGAACTGCCGGAGCCCGCCGCGTCCCGGCTGCGCGCCTACGACGAGGTCGTGCACGCCGCCTTCCCCGAGTCCTCGTACTGGTATCTCGGGGTTCTCGGCACCCACCCCGACCACACCGGCCAGGGTCTGGGGCGGGCGGTCATGCAGGCCGGGCTGCAGCGCGCGGCCGAGGCCGGGCTGCCCGCCTACCTGGAGACGGCCACCCGCCGTAACGTGGCCCTGTACGAGCGGTCCGGCTGGAAGGTCGTCGCCGAGATCGACGAGCCGGTGCCCACCTGGGTGATGCAGCAGTAGTCCCGCGTGCTAGCCTCCGGCACGAACCGATCGCATCCGGGTGGATGCCAGGGAACTCCGGTGCAATTCCGGGACTGGCGCGCAGCGGTAAGGGCGACGGCGGCACGACTCGCCACTGGGGAGCCTCTCCCTGGGAAGGCCGTGCCACCGGTTGACCCCGAGTCCGAAGACCTGTCGGTTCACGTGTTCGTCGACGGGCTCTCGCGACCAGGGCCCGGGACTGGAGAGGTCATGCGTGGACCCGTCGCCCACCCCTGCCCGGCGCCGCCTGAAGTTCTGGCCCCTGGCCGCCGCGCTGACCGTGGCGTGCCTGGTCAGCGTCGTTATCTCGCTGGCGTTCGGCTCTGAGCACATCCCGCTGGGTGAAGTGGTCTCCGCCGTCACCGACCGTCTCGACGGCAGCGGACCGGGCCGCTGGGACGTCATCGTCTGGGAGCTGCGGCTACCGCGTGCCCTGATGGCGGTGGTCGTCGGTGCCGGACTTGCGGTGGCCGGCGCCGGAATGCAGACACTGGTGCGCAATCCCCTGGCCGACCCGTTCCTGCTGGGCATCAGCTCGGGCGCGTCGGTCGGGGCGACCGCGGCGATCACCACCGGTTCCCTGGCCGGGTTCGGCATCTACGCGGTCTCGGGCGGCGCCCTGCTCGGGGCGATCGGCTCGGCCCTGCTGGTCTACCTGGTGGCGATGACCCAGGGCGGGCTGACCCCGTTGCGGCTGGTGCTGTCCGGAGTCGTTCTCTCGTCCGGACTCTCGTCGATTGCCTCGTTCCTGGTCTTCCTCAGCGACGACCCCCGGGCCGCGGACTCGGTGATGTTCTGGATGCTCGGCAGCGTGGGCGGCGCCACCTGGGAAAAGCTCTGGATCCCGGCACTTCTCGTGGCCGTGCTGGCGCTGGGCATGCTCGCCCTGCACCGCTGGCTGGACGCCCTGGCCGTCGGCTCGGACACGGCCGCAGCCCTGGGAGTGAACGTCGTCGCCCTGCGGACCACCCTGTTCGTCGGCCTGGCGGTGCTGGTCGGGGTGCTGGTGGCGGTGAGTGGGGGGATCGGCTTCGTCGGGCTGATCGTGCCGCATGCGGCCCGGCTGGTGGTCGGCGCTCAGCATCGGGTCCTGCTGCCCGTCGCAGCCCTCGGTGGTGGTGTATTCCTGCTCTGGGTAGACGTTCTCGCCCGACTGGCGGTTCGCCCGCAGGAGATTCCGCTGGGCGTGGTCACCGGGGTGATCGGGGCCCCGTTGTTCCTGCTCCTGATGGGCCGGGGCCAGTACCGGTTCGGCGGCGAACGATGACCGTGGCCCTGCGCGTGAAGGGCGTGTCGGCCCAGCTCGGTGGCCGCGAGATCCTGAGCGACATCGACCTGGACGTTCCGGCCGGGCAACGCCTGGGCATCGTAGGGGTGAACGGCGCGGGAAAATCCACCCTGCTGCGCGTTCTGGCCGGAGTGCTGCGCCCCAGCGCCGGAGAAGTTCAGATTGCAGACGCCTCAGGGCACCTCGAGGACGCCCGTCACCTTGCGTCCCGGGAGCGGGCGCGCCGGCTGGCCTTCGTGCCGCAGGAAGAAGTCGTGGCCGCGGAACTGCTCGTGGGTGAACTGGTGGCCCTCGGGCGAGTGCCCCGGACCCGCCCCTGGTCACGCGGCGGCCAGGACGAAAGAGCCGTGGTCGAGGCGGCTCTGGACGCGGTGGGCCTGGCCGACCGGATCAGTTCGCCGTGCGACCAGCTCTCCGGAGGCGAACGGCGGCGGGCGGTGCTGGCCCGCGGTCTGGCCCAGCAGTGCCCCGTGCTGCTGCTCGACGAGCCCACGAACCAGCTCGACGTCGCCTGGCAGCTCCGGCTTCTCGAGGTGTTCGCCACCCAGTCGCAGACCCTGGTCGCCACCGTTCACGACCTCGACCTGGCGCTGCGCTTCTTCGACACCCTGGCGGTGGTCGGCCGGCCGGAAGGCATCAGCGCCAGACCCGCCCGCATCGTCGCGATCGGTCCACCCGCCGACGTTCTCAGCGCCGCCCACGTCGACGCCCATTTCGGCGTCGGCTCGGTGCAGGTGCCCCATCCCCAGCTCGACCAGCCCCACCTGCTCATCCACCCCCGAGAGGAAACCCGGACCAGATGAACCGCCCCGCCACGAGACTCGCAGTGCTCGCCCTGGGCTGCACCGTCCTGACCGCCTGCAGTTCTTCCGACTCGCCGGAGGCAGCCTCCGGCGCGGGCGCCATCACCGTGGAGAACTGCGGGGAGAAGGTGAGCGTGGACGCGCCGGTCACCGAGCTCTACGCCTACGACGGTGGCATCATCTCGATCGCCCTGGCGGTGGGCGCCCGCGACGAGCTGGTCGCCGTCACCGGCATGGCCCGCGACCAGGACGTGCTCGAGCTGGCCTACCCGGACGCCCGGGTGGACCAGCTCAAGGTGGTCGGCGACGAGTTCCCCACGCTGGAGAACGTGCTCGCGGTCGACCCCGAGATGATGTTCGCCGGCTACGGCTACGGTTTCAGCGAGTCGCGCAACCTCATGCCGGAGATGCTCCACGAACGCGACATCAAGACCTACCTGCTCAGCGAGACCTGCCGGCAGGACGACGGGGCCCGGGGAACGATGGAGGCGTGGACGGCGCTGACCACCGACCTGCGTAACCTGGGCGAACTGACCGGGCACGGCGAGAGCGCCGAGGCGGTGGTGGCCGACATCGAGAAGCGCCGGAGCGCGCTGGAATCCGCTCCGAAGGGCGAGGAGAAGCCGACCGCCTTCCTCTTCGACTCCGGCACCGACGCCATCTTCACCTCCGGCTCGTTCGGGGCGCCGCAGGCCATCTTCGACACCGCCGGGGTCACCAACGCCACCGCCGACGTGGAGGACACCTGGACCGAGGTCGGCTGGGAGCGTCTGTCCGCCTCCGACCCGGACGTGATCTTCTTCGTCGACTACCCGGGCCAGTCGTACGAGGAGAAGGTGGCCGTGCTGAAGGCCAACCCGGCCTCCCGCGACCTGACCGCGGTGAAGGAGGAGCGCTTCGTCAACCTGCCCTACGCCCTGTGGGTCTCCGGGCCGCTGAACATCGACGCGGCGGAGTGGGTGCGGCGCTCGATCGAGCACTTCGGGCTGGCCCCGGAGTCGGGGATCCGCTCCGACCTGGACATCACCAGCCTCCCGGAACTGCCCGGGAACACCTGGGTGGAGTGACCTTCTAGCCGGATTTCGCGGGTTTCGGGCGTTACCTCCGTGAGATGTCTGACATGCCGTCGCCCCCGTGGGTCGATAACGTGCAGGTCAGGTATGTCCAGGAGGATGTCGAGGCAGGCGGAGGAGCGCACCGATGAGGATCGACAGCCAGGTGGAACCCCTGGTCCGTCAGACCCTGGCCGCGGTGGTGGCCCGTAGCCCGGAACGCTCCACCGGTGCCATCCAGGCCCTGGTCGACCAGGGCGACGAGGCCTACGGCGAGGCGGTCGACCTCTGCTTCGCGGTGGGCAACCAGGTTCTCTGCGACCTGCACGAGGGGCCGCCCCAGCGGGACCGGATCGCGACCCTGGCCCGCAGTGCGGTGCGGATGGAGGCCTGGGCCGGGATGGACCAGCCCACGGTCGAGACCTTCATGACCGCGCTGGCCGAGGAGCGCGATCCGGCCGCCGAGATGCTGCCCGCCGACGCCGCCCTCACCGGCTTCGTGGTGGGCGGCTGGCTGCTGTCGGCCTCGGCCCCCGAGAACGCCTCGTGGGAAGCAGTTCTGGACGATGCTCTGGACACGATCTTCACGGTTCCGTGACCGGACGCCGGCGGCGAGGTGCTGCGCTGAACCTGCCGCGGCCCGTAAAGATCGTTGGCGGGGTGGGTTTCGGCCTACTTGAAGTACTGGGACACGGCCCAGAGCACGAGCAGGATGATCAGGATTTCCACGGAGCACCTCACATCGGGGTGGGGACGACTCCAGCCATGGTGGTGAAGTACCGGCCGGTGGCCAAGACTCGGGTCAGGCCGGGGGCAGGGCCGGTTCAGTCCCACGCACGAACGCTGCACCCGAGGTGTTGTGGGGGCAGCGGTTCTGTGTTCACGGCTCCAGCAGGGCCTGCTCGATCTGCAGCAGTTCGTTCGGGCTCAGGGCCGGCTGCTCCCAGCCGCGCAGCTCGATGTGCAGGATGAACGGCAGCGGCACGGCGGCGTCGTACTTGTCCACGTAGTGGGCCAGGTCGCGGGGCCAGACCCAGGCGCCGTCGGTGACCACGGCCATCGGCGCCACGGCGGTGACCGACGGGTCGAGTACGTCGTCGAACATCGCCGCGGTGGCCGCCAGCACGGTGTTGCCCCACAGGTAGTCGAGCAGCATCTCCTTCTTCGCGCCCACCGGCTCGCGCCGGCCCGTGGCCAGGGCCTCGTGCAGGCTCGGCCCGTCGGGGCGGCCGTGGGGCAGTTCCCGGAAGAACCCGGCCTCACTGATGATCATTGCTGCCCCTGGGGCTGGTAGACGGCCCACTGCCCGGTCGGCACCAGCGGGGAGGGGCCCACGACGAGGCGGCCGGAGTCGAAGGCGTGGACCGTGTCGTCGGGGGCCATCACCGGCACCCCGAGCTTGTCGGCCAGGGCCTGGGCGGCGTGGGCCGCCGTCCCGCCCACGGCCCCCGGAACCAGCCGGATCGGGCCGCCGGCGTAGTCGGTGTCGTTCAGGATCAGCTTGGCCACCGTGCGGGGGTTGAATCCGTTGCCACTGCTGCTCAGGTCGGTCTGGAGCACCACGTCGTGGAAACCGGCGGGCGGGATGGCGCGCGCGGTGAACTCGGCGAACACCTCGGCCTTGGTGGGCACCCCGGCTCCGCCCAGCTGGAAGGTGTGCAGGTAGTTCTCGCAGGTGCGCCGCAGGGCCCGGCCCTCGACGGCACCGGCGAAGGTCACCGGGGTGAAGGTCAGGCTCAGCTCGGCCGCGTCGGCCAGCAAGGCTGCGGGAGGGGCCGAGCGCAGGTAGGTGCCCAGGGCCGCGCGGGGATCACGCACGAAAGTTCCGGCCCCGTAGCCGTGCCAGGAGAGGAAGGATGCGGCTCCGGAGACCGCGTACCCCTGGCCCAGGTAGCCGGTCGACAGCAGCATCAGCGCCACGCCTGTGCCGACCAGGAGCACCTGCTCGAGCACCGTCATCCCGGCCCACCAACCGCCCAGCTCGGCCAGGAGACCGGTGAGCCACAGCGACGTGGTGGCCCGGACATCGGCGGGCACCGCTGAGTAGGCCAGCCAGAGCGCAGCGGCCAGCAGGACGAGCAGGAGCCCGGAGCTGACCCGCCAGACGATGAGCTGGGACCGGCGGGCCGGGCCGCTTCGCCGGGCGTGGGCCTCCAGCCGCGCGTGCCGGGCCATCTCCATCGCCGCCCGCCCGCGCACCAGCCGGGTCAGGCGCGATTCCCCGCTCACTCCGGCGTGCGCCGCCAGGATGACCATCTTGTCGCGTGCCGCGTAGGCCGCCAGGGCGCACACGTCGACCGTCAGGGCGCGCCAGAGCCGGGCCAGCAGCCACTTGCTCACGGCCAGGCTTTCGCGGGCCACGGCCTTCACACCTGAGCCGCGCGAACCGGAGCCCCCTGCGGCGCGATGCCGCGCCCGGTCGCGGTCGTCGTCTTCCTCGCTGTCTTTCGCTTCCGGTGGTTCGGGCAGACCGGCGGGCGACGTCGGCTGGCCGGGAGGGGTGAGTTTTGAGGCATCAGTCGGCTGCGAGGTAGGGGGCGCCGGGTCTTTCGGGGACGAGGCGGCGGGCCAGGCACTGGGGGGAGTGACGGTGGGCCAGGCGGTTGAGGGAGTCGGCGAGGTCAATGCGTCTGGAGTCATCCGGCCGACGGTGCCAGCGGTGCCGACGGTGTCAGCGGTGTCAGCGGTGTCATTGGTGCCGGGGTGTCCGCCTTCGGCGGCGGGCTGGGTGGCCGGCGGGCGCACCCGGACCGGCTCCGTGGACACGCGCGCGGCCCAGTTCTTCGTCCATCGGGCGGCCGACCAGGGCGTGGGCAGGATGGTCAGGTCGTTGCGCTGCTCGTCGACGGCGAGCAGGTGCCGGGCGTCGGTCAGCAGTGCGGCCAGTGCGGCCAGCCCGCTGGCGACCACCAGGATCGGCACCAGGGGCAACGACTCCAGCGTCCCCGAACCCAGCCGGAGCCATTCCGGCACCAGCGCCGGTGAGGCGGCACCGACGTCCTTTGTTGGTGCCAGAACCGTGGGCCACCACAACAGAACCGGTGACACCAGCGAAACTGCGCGCAGCAGGACG
This sequence comes from Kineosporia sp. NBRC 101677, assembly GCF_030269265.1. Classification (NCBI taxonomy): domain Bacteria; kingdom Bacillati; phylum Actinomycetota; class Actinomycetes; order Kineosporiales; family Kineosporiaceae; genus Kineosporia; species Kineosporia sp. NBRC 101677. The sequence continues at coordinate 158,712 of NZ_BSTA01000003.1, read as the reverse complement.
GCGCTCGCGCCGTCGAGGCGCGCCGCGCGCCGCCACCCCGCAATGGCGAGGCCGACCGCGGTGGTGACCAAGGGCGTCCACACCTGGACGGGGTGGGCGACTGCGGGGGAGAACCAGAGTCCCAGCACGGTGCGTTGGGCGGCCAGGAAGGCCAGGCCGCCGGCGAGACCGACGAGGAGCCAGTCACTGACGGCGAAGGCGCGCAGACGTTCGGGGCGGCTCAGGGCGATGACGAGCACCGGCGCCAGCGTGAGCACCGACTGGCCGAGCGCCGCACCGGTGAGTTCGGTGGCCACCGTGCCGGCGTGGGGCAGCAGGGCTGCGCCGAGCCCGGCGGCCGCGAAGGCCCAGACCAGGCAAGCCGCGAACAGGCCGGACAGGTGGGCCCAGCGCAGGGTGCGGGTGACCATGACCAGGAACCCGAGAACGAACAGCAGGTAGACCTGCCCGAACGAGGTGACGGCGGGGCGGGTGACCGGCAGCAGGGCCAGGGTGAGCACGATCCAGGCCACCGCGGCCCACAGGCTCACGGCCCGGGCCGTGGGCCCCGGCCGGAGCCGGGCCCGGAGCCGGTTCCTGAGCCAGGGGATGCGCCTGCCGCGGTCCTGCTCGTCCTCGTGCTCCTCGTCCAGCGTGGCCGGACCGTTCCCGATCGTCTGCGTCGCCATTCCCGGTTCCTGTTGTGACCCTGACACTCCCTTCGCGCCTGAAGAAACGGGCAGCGAACCACGCGATGCTGCCCGGCCGGGTGTTATCCGGGTGCTGCGTCAGGGGTATGTCCTGGTCAAGAACCGTCAGGCGCCCACGGTCTCCAGGGTGGGCCGCAGGACCGCGTTGCGCCGCTTCCAGACGAAGAAGCCGGCCAGGGTGAACACCCCGTAGAAGGCGTACATCAGGCCGGAGGCGTAGTAGCCGGCCGAGAACAGCAGCGGCACCCCGACGATGTCGACGGCCACCCAGATCAGCCAGAACTCGGTCCAGCCCTTGGCCATGCCGTAGGTGGCCAGGATCGAGCCGACGAAGATCCAGGCGTCGCTCCAGACCGGCTCGTACGAGCCGAGCGCCCGGAACACCGGGGTCAGTGCCAGCGTGCCGCCGATCATCGCGGCGACCAGCAGGAGCCGGGTGCGCCCGGAGGCCCAGCTCGGCTCGACCACCTCGCTCTGTGCGCTGGGGCGGTGGGTCCAGCGCCACCAGCCGTAGGCCGAGACCGCGATGAACATGATCTGCCGCCCGGCCTGGCCGAGCAGGTTCACCGGGTTCGGGGTGCCGAAGGCGACGCCGAGGAAGACGGTCAGCAGCAGCACGTTGCCGACGATGCCGACCGGCCAGGCCCAGACCCGGCGGCGCATCCCGCCGAGCGCGCTGAGCAGACCGAAGAGGTTGCCGATGACCTCACGCCAGAGAATGGTCTGGTTGCCGATGGACAGCTGGGCGTCGAACACCCAGTGGATCAGGCCCATTTGTCACCCTTTTGAATGATCTGCTCAGGTCGCGTCCCGGTGAAGCGCACGACGGGGGAACTCGGCAGCCCCCGTCGGCATTCCGCCGGGTGCCGACTCAGGTGAGGCGGCGGCAGACGGCGGCCACCGGCTCCGGATGCGCGGCCATGGCCAGGTGACGGGCGTGGGGGATCTCGAGCACCTCGGCGTCGGGTACCTGCTCGGCCAGGCGGTGCAGGAATCTGGCGGGGGCGATCGGGTCGTGCTCGCCCCGGATCAGGACGACCGGCACGAGCACCTTGGCCAGGCGCTCGGGCAGGGGGTAGCCGAGCATGTGGGGCAGGGTTCCGAAGAAGGACCGGGGCCCGCCGCGCAGGTAGTCGCGCAGCACCAGGGCGTTCAGATGCATCGGCTCGCCCAGGGTGTCGCGGCCCAGGCGCCAGGCCTGCCTGAGGGCGGTGGGGGCGTCGGGATCGGTGACCGGGCCGATCAGGACCACCGCGGCAGCCAGGCCCGGATTGCGCACCGCGAGCTCGGTGACCACCTGGCAGCCCATGGAATGCCCGACCAGCACCGGGTTCTGCAGGCCGGTCCGGTGCAGGACCGTTTCCAGGGCCTCGGCCTGCTCGGTGATGCTCAGGGCCGGGCGGGGGCGGCCGCCGGCGCCGAAGCCGGGCAGGTCGGGGACCACGACGCGGTGGGTGCGGGCCAGGTTCCCGGTGAGCGGGGCGAAGTAGCGGCCGGAGACGCCGATCCCATGCACCAGCAGCGCCTCCGGGCCATCGTCGGGGCCGGTGCTCAGGTAGGTCGCCTCACGGTCGTTCGCCATGTCCGCCACCGTAGTGTGATGCTCAGGACCGCCACCACGGCCAGCAGCCCGAGGCAGAGGTGCAGCAGGACGCTGACGTCGGGGGCCCAGAGGAAGACCTGGCTGCGGGTCACGCCCAGCTGACCGGGCAGGGCCAGGAGACCGACGGCCAGGGTGGTGACGGCAGCGCCGGACCAGATCATCGACCTCGAACGAGGATGGTTACGACGCAACAGGAGTCGGACGATGACGGCTCCGAGCACCAGGGCCAGTACTGAGAGCACGGCCAGGAGCACCCGGTAGAGCGGGTCGGGGCCGTGAACCTGCGGCTCGGCCCCGGCCAGCAGTGATGCGATGCCCATCGAGGTGTCCATGAGCTGGGCGTCGCGGAAGGGGCTGTAGGCGTTCTGCAGCAGCACCACTGCCTGATTGCGCTGGGGGAGCAGCAGGACTCCGGCCTGGAATCCGGGGGCGGCGCCGCCGTGCCAGACCATTGGTTCGTCGGTGCCCGGGACCGTGGTGGTGCGCCAGCCCAGGGCGTAGTCGTCGACCTGCTCGGCGTGCAGCAGGTCTCGTTCGGAGTCGGTCAGGACGGGGCCGCCGGGTAGCTGGGTGCTCGCGAAAGCGGCCAGGTCACCGAGGGATCCGGTCAGGTAGCCGGCCGCCTGGGTGGCCGCGTCCACCCGGCTGTCGAAGGGCCGGACCGAACCGAGAACGTAGCGGTGCCCAGGTGGCAGCGCGCGTTCGGCCTGCTCGGGATCGGCCGGTACCGAGTGCATTCCGGCCGGCGCCAGGAGTCGTTGCTGCAGGGCCCGCCCGAAGCTCTGCCCGGTGACCGACTCGGCCACGGCGGCCAGCACGACGTAGTTCAAGCTGGAATACGAGTGTTTTCGCTCGCCGAAGCTCTGCTGATCGAGGGCTCCGACGATCTGGGTGGCCGAACGGCCGGGGCCGTAGTGGTCGGTCAGTTCCAGTCCGCGGGGCAGGCCGCTGGTGTGGTCGAGCAGCTGCCGGATCGTGGTGCTCGGGTCAGGGAAGCTCGGGACGTGTTGTACAACAGGATCTTCGAGGTCGAGCAGGCCGTCCCGGGCCAGCAGCACGACGAGTGTGGCGGTGACGGGCTTCGACACCGAGCCCCAGAGGAAGGGGGTCTGTGCGGTGATCGGCTCGCCGTCGCCGTCGTCGCCGAAAACGGCTGTGTGCTGCGGTCCCTCGGCCCCGATCACGGCATAGGCGGCTCCGGGCACGCCGGTGGCTTCCAACTGCTTTTGGACGTAGGTGTCCAGCGCGGCTGGGGCGGTGGACGTGGGGGGTGGGCCGGCTGCCGGGGACAGGAGGAGCAGGGCGCTCAGAAGAGCTCTTGACCATATGACCATATGAAAACCATAACCATATGGATGTATGATTATCCAGTGCCGAGGATTGTGGATCATGAGGAACGGCGCCGGCAGATCGCCCGCGCGCACCGGGCCCAGGTGGCCGAGCACGGCTTCGGGGCCACCACCTACGCCCGCACCGCAGCCGCTGCCGGGGTGTCGGTCGGGACCATCCAGCACTACTTCGCCGACCGCTCCGAGCTGGTGCGTTTCTCCTTCGAGGCGCTCCTGACCGAGCGCGACGAGCGGGTGGCGGCGATCGTCGCGGCGGGTGAGGTGAGCCGGCTGCCGATCCGCGCGATGGTGCTCACCGCGCTGCACGAACTGCTCCCGGTCGACGAGGCCCGCCGCCAGGAGCACAGCGTGGGCCAGCAGCTGCGGGCCGAGGCCTGGCGGGAGCCGGTGCTGCACCAGCTGGCCCTGGAGAACGACGAGCGGCTGTCGGCCCGGCTGCGCACGGCCGTGGAGAACGGGAAGCTGTGCGGCGAGGTCCCGGAACAGGCGGCCGCCGATGTGGCGGTCACCCGGATCCTGGCCACCACCTACGGGCTGGCCGACCAGGTGGGGCTGCTCTCCGGCCGCGGGACACCGGCCTACGACGAGGTGCTGGAACCCGTGATCGGAACCGTCTTCACCGGCCGGTGTCGGCACTACGACGGTTGAGCGGCCGGCTGAGGGTTCAGCGGCGGGGGCGCTGCGCGGGGTCCTGGGTCTTGTAGGTGATCACCGGGACGGTGGTGGCGACCGGGGTGGCCAGGTGGTGGGTGGTGAGGTCGTCGATCACCTGCTCGATGCGCTTGTAGGCGGCCGGGGCCTCCTCGAACAGGAGCTGGCGGTCGCCGCAGACCACGATCGAACCCACTGCGGTGCGGCGCAACTCGGCCACGGTGTGCTTGGCCTGGTTGCGGCGCAGGGCGTCGGAGCGGGACATCTTGCGGCCGGCGCCGTGCGCCACCGAGAAGTTGGCCTCGGCCGGGGAGTGGGTGGCGACCAGGGCGGAAGGCGTGCCCCGGGTACCGGCGACCAGCACGTCGCCGCCGTCGCCGGGGGCGGCGCCCTTGCGGTGCAGGTAGCTGCCGTCACGCAGTTCGACCAGGTTGTGGCAGACGTCGACGACGGGTTCGTCGAGGCGGGCGCCGATCGCGTCGGCCACGCGGGTGGCGATGGTCCGCCGGTTCAGTACGGCCCAGCGCACGGCTGCGTCGTGGGCGGCCAGGTACTGCTCGGGGGAAGCGGCCGGGCCGGCGCCGTGTTCGTCGGTGTGCGAGCGCAGGATCCGCTCGCCGAGGCCGCGGGACCCGCTGTGCACGATGAGCACCAGGTCGCGCGGCTCGAGGCCGAGCCGGGCGGCGTGGTCGGGGGCCTGGATCCGGTCCACCCGGGCGAGCTCGACGAAATGGTTCCCCCGGCCGACCGTTCCGAAGCCTTCCAGCCGATCGAGGTGACCAAGAGCGTCCATGGTCCGGATCTCTTCGAGTGCCTCGGGCGGCGGTTCGACGCTCTGGTCGAGATCGGGGAAGCGCCGGGCCAGCCGTTCGGGGGCGAGCTTGCGCACGTGGACCGGAAAGACCGCGATGCCGCAGCCGATGTCGCCGCCCACCAGGTGGGGGTAGAGCACGGTGGACGACATGGCGGCGCCGATCGGCGCGCCCTTGCCGGGGTGCAGGTCGGGCATGCCGGCGACGTGGAGCATGCCGGGCAGCCCGGCGACCTGGTGGCACTGGTCGAGGGCCGGGGTCTCGATCCAGCTGCGGGGTGAGGCAAAGACGGTGACGGTGGCCTGGTCTGGGATGGAGACGGGCACGGGACTTCCTCGACGGGGAGCGGTGAGTTGTGCCCGTCACTGTTGCCGACGGTGGGGAACCGGGCAACGGGTTATTCGTTGATCAGGCCGTGTGGTTCACGAGATCGTCGGGGTCTGCTTCTGGGCCGGCCGCAGTGCGGCGCGCCGGAGCTGTACGGCGCCGATCCAGAGTGCGTGGGCGGCGAAGAAGGTGAGCACGACCAGCAGCAGAGGTGCCCCGGCGAAGAGCGCACCGGTCACGAGAACGGCAATGGTGATCTCACCCAGAGCCAGGATCTCGAGCCCCTTGCAGTCGTGAGGGGGTGGGGTTTCGAGCATGCGCAGGACCCTAGGCCGGATAGGGATAGCGCGGTGTCAACTAAAGGATGAGAAGGAGTACGACTTTCGTCGTACTGCCCTGACGCAGCGTGATACCGGGGCGATCCTCGGTGACAACGACGGACTTCGGCGAAACCTGCTGTCTCTGAACCTCAAGATCGTCCTGTCAGTCGATCAAGGAGTCCTTGCCTGAAGACGTCCGTGGTCACCATGGGTAGCCCCCGGTCGTGGGTGGTTGATGCCGATGATCCCTTCTGTCACGATCGTCGGGCGGTGCCGGCGGTCCGAGGCGAGCCCGAGGGGTTGGGGACGATGATCTGGCGGCTGCTCGTGCGCTGGTGGAAGACGCTGGTCAGCAGACTGGGCGGGGCCCGGCCGGTGCGCCCGGCACCCGTACCCGAGGAGGAACCCGTGGCGCCGGATCTGATCACCTGGTCCTCCGGGGTGCACACCACCGGCCACTCGGTCGAGGAGGCCCGCGCGTTCGGCGAGCAGCGGGGGCGCCCGGTCGGGCACTTCGCCGCCTTCCCGACCCGCGACGGCGGGCCGGCCGGGCTGGCCGACATGTGGTGGCTGCCGCCGTCCGACCTCGGCGACACGATCAGCGTCGGGGTGCCGATGACGTACGACGGCGGTTCGCTGGCCGACGAGCTGGCCGGGCCGCTGCAGCAGATGGCCAAGGCGCTGAACGCCGACGGCCGGGTCTGCGTGATCCGGCTCGGCTGGGAGTTCAATCTCGACGACTGGCCGTGGTTCCTGTCCGAGCAGACGCTGCCGCAGTGGCGTGAGCGCTTCGCCGAGTACGCGGGCGTGTTCCGGGCCGAGATGGGCGAGCGGGCCGTGGTCGGGCTGAACGCGAACATCGGGGGCTCGCAGACCGGGATGCGGCCGGACTGGGCCGAGCGGGTCTGGATGGCGGAGCACATGGCCTGGGTCGGCGTGGACGCCTACGACTGCTACGAGCCGTACACCACCGACGCCTGGGTGGCCGCGCACTGGAACGGCCGGCACGGGCTGCGCTGGTGGTCCGACTTCGCCCTGGAGCGCCGGGTCCCGCTGGCCCTGCCGGAGTGGGGTGTGGCCAACGGCACACAGTGGGAAGGCCACCGCGGCGGGGACAACCCGCGCTACATCACCGAGATGCACAAGTTCCTCCGCTCGCACGTCGAGCGGGGCGGAGAAGTGTTGCTGGACACCTACTTCCACGATCGCGAGCCCTACCTGCGCAGCGACTTCGAGGCCAATCCGAAGGCCGGGGCGCAGTACGCCCGGTTGTGGGGCCTGCCCCGGGCCTGACTCGCTGACCCGGACGGGTTCGTAGGGTGGGGGAATGATCGACACCCCCGGCCCGTGGCCCACCCGTCGTCGTGTCCCGGTCCGCCCCGCCGCCGTGGATCTGCACCTGTCGGCGATGACTCTGCGCTACGCGTCGTTCTCGGACCGGGTCGTGGCGGCGGCCGCGGCCGGGTTCAGCGGGATCGGCCTGGGCGCGGTGGACTACCTGGACGCCCGGCGCTCGGAGTTCTCCGAGGAACAGCTGGCCGACTACGTCGAGCGGCACGACCTACGGGTGGTCGAGCTGGAGTTCCTGACCGACTGGTGGCGGGACGCCGACGTGCGGGGCGTGCGGCTGGAGGAGGACCTGCTCTTCTACCTGGCCGACCTGCTGCACGTACCGCAGATCAACGTGGGCCTGTTCGCCGACGTCCCGTTCGAGGTGCAGCAGCGGCAGTTCCGGCGGTTGTGCACCCGCGCGGCCGACCACGGCGTGCGGATCGCGCTGGAGTTCATGCCGTACAGCGCCCTGCCCAGCCTCGAGAAGGCGCGAGAACTGCTGGCACAGGCCGGATCCGGAAACGCCGGGCTGATGCTGGACGCCTGGCACTGGCACCGCTCCGGCGGCACTCTGGAGGAGCTGCGTACGCTCTCGGCCTCCGAGGTGCTGGCCGTGCAGCTGTGCGACGCGGACGCCACCCCGCACGCCGACCTGCGGCAGGAAGGGCGCCACCACCGTCTCCTGCCCGGGGCCGGGGTGGTCGACCTGCCCGGGTTCCTGGGCGTTCTCGGTCAGATCGGGGTCGACCTCCCGCTCGCCGTCGAGGTGCTCTCCGACGAACTGGACTCCCGCAACCCGGTCGAGGTGGCGATGCTGGCCGCGCGGTCGGTCACCACGTTGCTGAGCGCGCCCGGCGCAGCCTGATCCGGCGCCTCCCGCCCGAGGGGGGAGGCGCCGGATCCCGGTGCGGTTCAGACCAGTTCGTAGGCCGGGTCGCGGTGCAGGGTGGCGTCGATGCCCTGCTCCTCGGCCTCCGGCGGGATCCGCAGGCCCATGGTCGCCTTCAGCACCAGGGCGATGGCCAGCGAGACGGCGAACGAGTACAGCAGAACCGCGGCGGCCGCGACGAACTGGCGCCAGAGCTGGTCCACCCCGCCCCCGTAGAGCAGGCCGTCCACGCCCTGCACCGAGTCGGCCGAGCCGACCAGGCCGATCATCAGGGTGCCGATCAGGCCGCCGACCAGGTGCACACCCACCACGTCGAGCGTGTCGTCGTAGCCGAAGCGCTCTTTCAGGCCGACCGCCAGCGGGCACACCGCCCCGGCGACCAGGCCGACCAGGATCGCGCCCATCGGGGTGACGTCACCGCAGGCCGGGGTGATCGCGACCAGGCCGGCGATCGCCCCGGAGGCCGCGCCGATGCCGCTGACGTGACCGCTGCGCAGCTTCTCCACCGCCAGCCAGGCCAGCACCGCCGCGCAGGTGGCCAGGAACGAGGTGACCATGGCGAAGCCGGCGCCGTCGGAGGCGGACAGCCAGGAACCACCGTTGAAGGCGTACCAGCCGGCCCAGAGCAGGCCGGCGCCCAGCAGGGTCAGGGGGACGCTGTGCGGCTTGGGGCCCTGGCCGAAGCTGCGCGACTTGCCCAGCACGATGGCCAGGGCGAGGGCGGCCGCACCGGCGTTGATGTGCACCGCGGTACCGCCGGCGAAGTCCAGCGCCTTGAGGCTGTTGGCGATCCAGCCGCCGCTCTCGGAGACCGTGCCGTCGAACGAGAACACCCAGTGCGCCACCGGGAAGTAGACCACCACGGCCCAGACCGCGGCGAAGACCATCCAGGCGCCGAACTTCATCCGGTCGGCCGCCGCCCCGGAGATCAGGGCCACCGTGATGCAGGCGAAAAGGGCCTGGAAGAGCGAGAAGAGCAGGATGGACAGACCGTTGACCGAGGTCTGCTGGGTGGAGCCGTCGCCGCTGTAGAGGCCACCGCTGCCGAAGAAGTCGCCCGGGTTGCCCAGCAGGCCGCCGATCGAGTCGCCGAAGACCAGCGAGAAACCGAAGACGAACCAGAGGATGCCGACGACGGCGACCGCCCCGTAGGTCATCATCATCATGTTCACCGAGCTCTTGACGCTGACCATGCCGCCGTAGAAGAGGGCCAGGCCGGGGATCATCAGGGTGAGCCCGATGATGCAGCACAGCATGAGAGCTGTTGTTCCAGTGTCCATGGGATTCTCCGCGTTCTCCTGCGCCTGAACGTTGTTTCCGGAAAAGAAACTGCGTGGCGCTTGCCACGGCGAGGCGTGGGTGTTGCGAATGGGTAAATCTCCTCCATGAGGGCGGACACCTCGGGGGCGCGTGGTAGCCCGAGGGTCACCGGAACACCCGTTCGCGCTATGACGAAACCCGGATCGGCGGCGACAGTACAACCGTGAGTGTTCGGCAGGCCGCTCTCCTGCTTCTCTGATCGGCGGGGACCGGCGGCATTCGACTGGAGTCGTCGGTGACATGGAGAACTACTACGACGTGCTGGGGGTGACCCCCTCGGCCGACCGCGGCGCGATCCGCCGCCAGTACCGTCGCCTGGCCCGGGCGTTGCACCCGGACCGGCGTTCCGGGGCGGCGGCCAAGGCCCGCGCGGTCGCGGCCATGACCCGGGTCAGCCAGGCCTACGAGACTCTGCACGATCCGCAGCGGCGTGCTCAGCACGACCAGATGGTGCAGGGCGAGCTGCCCCTGCCCTCGGTCAAGGAGCAGCACAGCGAGGCCCTGCTGCGGATCGCCGGTGCGCTGGGCGACGTGATGCGCCGCGAGTCCGTTCCCGGTCTGGAGCAGGCCCTGGTCAACCGGATCCTCGAAGGCGCCGCCGAGCACCTGCCGCGAGCCGTGGAGCTGGTCCAGGGCCGGGTGCCGGTGCTGGACGGGGCGGCCCAGGTGGCCGCGTTCATGGCGCTGGCCAAGTCGTTCACCTCCTTCGTCGACGGGCTGGGCCCGGGGCAGGTGCCCGAGCCGGCCTACCTGTTCCTGGTCCGGGCCACCGCCGAGGAGTGTGTGCACAGCACGGTCTGGCGCTCCCGGCTGGCCTGGCCCGAGCTCCCGGCGGTGGAGGCCTCGGCATCGCCGCCGGACCTGGTTCTGGACCTGACCCCAGAACTGGTCGTGGTACCGGAGCAGGGCCCTGAGGACGCGCCGGCCTGGAATCTCCAGCCTCCCCGGGTGCCCGGTTTCCGGGCGATGCGGGGCAGGCTGCGGAACTGGTTGCCGCAGCTGCGCTCTCGGGTGGACGTGGCCGGGGCCGAGCCCGAGGTGGGCGTGGGCCAGGTCTGAGGCCGGCCGTTCGAGGGCGAGGATCTTCGCTGCCGCCAGCCGATCACTGGGGTTTCTGACTCGCCCGGAGACGGGTGGGAATGACATGCTCTACTCCGCGACTACTATGGTCGGGGCGCCTGCCGCGAGACCGGAGCCGGTCGCGGTCGGCCCGGGCGCCGGCCGTCACCGCAGATGTGGTCGCGGCGTTGTCGCAGAGTCACCGCGCTGTCACCGCGGGGTCACTGCCAGTTTCACTGCGGCGTCACTCCGGTGTCGCCGCCGAGGTTCGAAGGGCTCGTGAGGGGCGAGCCCGGTCGGCGCCGATCACGTCGTGCCCACCGGGGCCCGGCGTGTGTTCCGCACGGTCGTCCCGGTCGGTACCGGGACCCGGTGGAAGTCAGTGGTCATCGGGCATCGCCGTTCGTGCGGCGAGTCAGGTGGCGAGTCAGGTGGCGGGTCAGGTGCGGCCGTCCGGCCGCGAACCGGCCCGTGATCGAGCAGGGTGTTGTAGGAGGAGTCAGTGGTCCCACCAGGCCAGCGCGGAACTGGTCGCCGGGGAACCGGGCGGCGTCAGCCGGCCCCGCGCAACCAGGGCCGGTCCGCCCCGGCGCGGCCCCGCCAGCGCGGCGACGTGCTCGCCGTGCTGGCCGTGGCCGCCCGGGAGATCGAGCAGGCCGTCCAGCGCGGCCAGGTCACCCCGGCCGTGCGCAGCAAGTTCCAGGCCGTCGCGGCGCTGCTGCGCGAGGAACGGGCCCGGGTCCGGGCCGCGGCCGACGGCGCCCGCTCGGCCGAGCGGCTCAAACGCCTCGACGGCCTGGCCACCGTCCTGGCCACCACCGCCGTGCAGGACTCCGGGTTCCTGCCCCTGCTGGCCGAGGACGTGGCGCTCTCCGAGGGGGCCCGGGCGATCCGGCGCGACCTGCTCAAGGCCGCCGGTCTCGAGGTCAAGGCCGAACGGGCCGCCCCCACCGCGGCCCCCTCCACCCCGGCCGCCCCGGCCGGACCGCCGGCCGGTGTCGTGCCCCGCTCGGTGGTCACCCGCAAGCTGGCCAACCCGTTCCTGGCCCCCGACTTCTCCGCCGCCCAGCCCACCGCCGCCCCGGCCCACCGCCTGGCCGGCTGGGAGCTGCTCGGCCCGCTGTTCAGCTCGTTCGAGCGGGCCGGCGGGGGAGCCCCGGCCTGCATGTCGCTGCCGATGGGCACCGGGCTGCCGATGGGCGCCGAGCTGATGCCGCACCAGCGCCGGCTGGTCGCCGCCGCCGCGGCCGGGCACCGCACGTTCCTGCTGGCCGACGAGCCCGGCCTGGGCAAGACCGCGCAGGCCCTGCTGGCCGCCGAGGCCGCCGGGGCGTTCCCGCTGCTGGTCGTGGTGCCCAACGTGGTCAAGACCAACTGGGCCCGCGAGGCCGCCCGCTGGACGCCGAACCGCCTCGCCACCGTGGTGCACGGCGACGGCAAGTCGGTCAACGGCTTCGCCGACATCGTGATCGTCAACTACGAGATCCTCGACCGGCACGTGGGCTGGCTGGCCGACTTCGGCTTCGGCGCGATGGTGGTCGACGAGGCCCACTTCATCAAGAACAAGACCTCCCAGCGCTCGCAGCACGTGCTGCACCTGTCCGAGCGGCTGCGCGCGGGCCGCACCCGGCCGCTGCTGATGGCCCTCACCGGTACCCCGCTGATCAACGACATCGACGACTTCCGGGCGATCTGGCAGTTCCTGGGCTGGATCGACGACAAGAAGCCGCTCGGTGAGCTGATGGACGCGCTCGAGGAGACCGGGTTCGACCCGTCCGACCCGGGCTTCTACCCGGCGGCCCGGCAGTGCGTGATCGAGCGCGGCATCGTGCGCCGCCGCAAGGTCGACGTGGCCGCCGACATCCCGGCCCGCCGCATCGCCGACCTGCCGGTCGAGCTGGAGGGCGCGGCCGGCCGCTCGGTCCGCGCGGCCGAGCGCGACCTGGCCCTGCGGATGGTGTCCGGCTACCGGTCCGCGCTGGCCGCCCGCGAGATGGTCACCTTCGAGGAGGGCAGCGACGGCATCGACCACGACCTGGTGCGCCGGGTCGCCCGGGCCGAGCTGAAGGACGCCACCACCCGGACCGGCGAGAACGTGTTCAGCATGATGCGGCGGATCGGGCAGGCCAAGGCCGGCCTGGCCGCCGACTACGCCGCCCAGCTGGCCCGCAGCGCGGGCAAGGTGGTGTTCTTCGCCAAGCACGTCGACGTGATGGACGCGGCCGAGGAGGCCCTGGCCCGCCAGGGCGTGCAGACCGCCTCGATCCGCGGAGACCAGACCCCCACGGTGCGGCAGCGGAACATCGACGCCTTCGTGAAGGACCCGGACGTGGCGGTGGCGATCTGCTCGCTCACCGCCGCCGGGGTCGGGCTGAACCTGCAGGTGGCCTCCAACATCGTGCTGGCCGAGCTGTCCTGGACCGACGCCGAGCAGACCCAGGCGATCGACCGCAGCCACCGGATCGGGCAGACCGAGCCGGTCACCGCCTGGCGGGTGATCGCGGCGCAGACCATCGACGCCCGCATCGCCGCCCTGATCGACAGCAAGGCCGGGCTGGCCGCCCGGGCCCTCGACGGCTCCGACGCCGACGACGAGGGGGCGGTCAACGTCCAGCTCGAGGCGCTGGTCGCGCTGCTGCTCGACGAGCTGCGGCGCTCCGCCCCCTCGTCGTCTGCGCTCTGATCCGTCCGATGGCCGGTCCGGTGCGGGTGAACGCCGCCGTCAGCATCCCCGAGGCGGAGCTGCGGTGGCGTTTCTCCCGTTCCTCGGGGCCGGGTGGTCAGGGCGTGAACACGGCCGACAGCCGGGTGCAGCTGAGCTGGCACGCGGCGGCCAGCGAGGCCCTCACCGGGCCGCAGCGCGAGCGGCTGCTCGAGCGCCTGGGCCCTCGCCTGGTCGACGGGGTGCTGCAGGTGACTGCCTCGGAGCAGCGCTCGCAGCTGCAGAACCGGGAGACCGCAGAGCGTCGCCTGGCCGAGATCGTCGCGGCCGCGATCGCCCCGCCGCCCCGGGCCCGGCGGGCGACCCGGGCCACCCGGGGCTCGCAGGAACGGCGCATCGCCCAGAAGAAGCGGCGGGGCAACGTCAAGCGGCTGCGGCGGGACACCTCCGACTAGGACACGACCTGGCTCCGGGCAGTCGCCAGGGCCTCGGCCGCCGTCGCCGGGCCGAACCACGCACCCTGCCCGGCGTCGCAGCCCACTGCCCGCAGAAGGTCCGCCTGGGAACGGCGTTCCACTCCGTCGGCCACGACCAGGTGCCCCAGCGCGTGCCCCATCGAGATCGCTGCACCGGCGATCGCGGCCCCGGCCTCGTGGCGGTCCAGGTCGGCCACGAGCGCCGGATCGAGCTTGAGTACCATCTGCGGCACGCCGCGCAGCCGGGTCAGGGCGCACAGGCCGGAACCCAGACCGTCCATGCCCAGGCCGACCCCGAGCTCGCGCAGCCCGGCCAGGTTCGCGGTGACCGGGGTGCTGGTGCTCATGAAGACCTCCTCGGCGAGCTGGATCCACAGCCGGCCGGGAGCAAGACCGTTGTGCTGCAGGCAGTCCCGCACCACCCCGACGACGTCCAGCGAGGTGAAGGTCTGCAGCGACACGTTCACCCAGACCGCGCCCTCGGGGCCGCGGGCGCCCTGCCGGCAGGCCTCGCGCAGCATCCAGGTGTCCAGATCGGCCATCAGCCGGTACTTCTCGGCGATCGGCCGGATCTCCCCGCCGGTGATCGGCGCGGTCGACTCCGGCGGCCGCCAGCTCAGCACCGCCTGGGCACCCAGCAGCCGCTGCGGGTCGGCCTGACCCAGGTCCACCACGGGCCGGTAGCGCAGGTCCAGGTCGCCCTCCGCCACGGCGGTGCGCAGCTGGGCGAGCAGCTGCAGGCTGCGGTCGGCCTCCAGCTGCATCTTGGGGTCGAACACGCTCATCCGCGAGCGGCCGCCCTGCTTGGCCGCGTACATGGCCAGGTCGGCCCGCTGCAGCACGGCCTCGGTGGCCGGGCCGGAACCGTCGTCGTCGGCCAGCGCCACACCGATGCTGGCGCCGACGGTGACCTCGTGATTGCGCACCAGCAGCGGTCTCTGGAGCTCGGCGGCGATCCGCTCGGCCAAGGCCTGGGCCTGGCCGACGCCGTCGAAGCGGCCGGCCACGATGAACTCGTCACCGCCCAGGCGGGCGACCACGTCGCCGTCGCGGCACACCGCCTGCAGCCGGTCGGCGGTCAGCACCAGCAGTTCGTCCCCGGCGTCGTGGCCCAGGCTGTCGTTCACCAGCTTGAACCCGTCCAGGTCGATGAACAGCACGGCCACCGCGGGCCCGTCCGGGTCCTGGGAACCGACCAGGTACTGCAGGCGCTCCAGCAGGGCCCGCCGGTTGGGCAGGCCGGTCAGCTCGTCCGACATCGCCTTGCGGCTGAGGCTGTTGTGCAGCCCCAGCATCTCCGCCGAGGACACCTCGAGCGAGCGTTCCAGCAGGTACCGGTCGTTGTCGGCCTGCTCGTAGGTGGCCGAGACGACCGACAGCAGACGGGCCCAGGCCGGCTGGGGCGGCGACTGGTCGCGGTCCAGCTCCAGGCGCCGCAGCTGACGGGTGAGCAGGCGGTGCAGGCCGGGCTCCTCGCTCACGACGTGAGTTCCTGGATGGTGGTGACGGTGAGGGTCTGGTTCTGCAGGGCGGAGGTGCCCGGGCCGGTGGGGGAGATCTCCCCGTAGGAGTAGAAGCCGGTGACCTGCGCGTGCCCGGGCAGCCGGGCGAGCACCGTCTCCAGTTCGTCCTCGGTGCGCTGGCCCAGCACCGCCCGGCGGCCGATGCAGCTGATCACCAGGGCGAGAACCGGCAGCCCGTCGACCAGTTCGGCGGTCTCGACCGCGTCGCCGGCCCCGTCGATCAGCTCGTCCATGTTCGCGCGCATCAACCGGGCCATCGAGTTCTGCGGGATGTCCCCGGTGAACACCATGCTGCGCTCGTCCTCGCCGAAGGCCTGCACGGTGCGCACCACGGCACTGCGAGGGTCGTCGGTGGTGCGCACCGACAGCGGGAACAGCAGGGTCGACTCGGGGTTGGGGCCCATCCGGTCGCCCAGGTAGTTGCGGTAGAGGCCGAGGGCGGGCCGGCCGTCGAGCTCGTGCAGGACGTTGCCCTCCGAGCGGGTGACCCGGCGCTCGGGGCCCAGGATGCTCCAGCCGCCGCCGGCCCCGTGCCCGATCCGCACGTCGGGTCCGCTCAGGCCCAGCAGCGTGACCACGCCGCTGCGCGGCCGCCCGCCGGACAGCACCCGGGTCTGCTCGAACCGGATCCCGTCGCCGGCCAGCCCACCGATGACCAGGGCCCGGCCCCGGCAGGCCTCGCTCAGGCCCCGGGCCAGTTCGGCCCCGTTGGCCAGCAGGCCGTCCGAGAGCACCAGGACACCCTTGAGATCGCCGTCGGCGGCCAGCATCTCCTCGGCCAGGTCGCGCCCGGTCAGGTACGAGTCACCGGTCCCGCCCATGTCGCGTTCGAGCAGGGTCAGCCGGGTGCTGCGGAACCGGGTGACGGCGATCGTCAGGGTGCCGTCCTCGATCGTCTCACCGAGGATCTCGCCGGCCGTCGAGCAGCCGATCAGCACCGACCGCGGGTAGGCGGCGACCACCTCGGCCAGCGGCCCGTGCGGTCCGTCCGCCCCAGGGGGCTCGGCGGCGGCGTCCATCACGGCTCCGGAACCGAAGACCACCACCAGCGTGGCCGGCCCGTCCCAGGGTGGCAGGGGCGCCGAGAAGCCCGATTCCGCCCGCCATCGACCCGTCCAGGCCTCCACCACGTCCCCTTGTCCGTCCAGCCGTGCATTCGGCAAATAGCTCGGAACCCGTCGAGCCGCCCGGCGACGGCCTGAGCGATCGGCGGTCTCATCCCCCGATCGGCGCAGGCTCCACCAGTTCGGCGTGCACGATCCAGCGCTGCGAGTCGGAGTACTCGGGATGACAGGTGGTCATGGTCAGCCGGGCCTGACCGGGTACCGCGTCGAGCACGGCGGTCTGGTCGGGCCGGACCAGTTCGTGGTCGGTGACCCGGTAGGTGAAACGGGCCTCCCGGGTCTGCACGACCACCTTGTCGCCGGCCCGCAGGCGGTCCACGTCCTGGAAGGGGCGGGCCCAGGTGGTGCGGTGCCCGGCGACCGCGAAGTTGCCGATCTCACCGGGCCGGGCGGTGCCGGCGTAGTGCCCGACCCCGGCCCGCAGGGCCGGGGCCCCGGTTCCCTCGAACACCGGCATCTTCCAGTCCGAGCCGAAGCGCGGCACGGTCATGATGGCGAAGGCCTTGCCGGGGACGGTCGCGGCGGCCGAGGGCGCCGGGCCGGAGCCGGGCTGCTCGCCCACGACCGGGGCCTGGGGGCTCTCGCGCCACTGCTCCTGCAGGGCCTGGACGGTGTCGGCGGCCCGCTCGCTGCCGCTGTGCCGGGTCCAGGACAGGAATCCGGCCACACCGACCAGCAGCAGGACCCCGGCCAGGATGGCCAGTTTGGCCAGTGCGGCGGCGATGTTCGGGCCCGGTGGCGGCGGCAGCACGGTCAGCGCCCGGCTGTCGGGCGCCACCGGCTCGACGAGTGTGGCGCTCATGCCTTGTGCCGTCCCCGGGGCTGAGCCCGTCGCACCACGGGTGTGCTGTGCACCCGCACCGCGACCGGGGCGCCGCCGCGGGTGCGCAGGAGCACG
The DNA here is from genome assembly GCF_030269265.1 of Kineosporia sp. NBRC 101677. Taxonomy (NCBI): domain Bacteria; kingdom Bacillati; phylum Actinomycetota; class Actinomycetes; order Kineosporiales; family Kineosporiaceae; genus Kineosporia; species Kineosporia sp. NBRC 101677. The sequence continues at coordinate 141,678 of NZ_BSTA01000003.1, read as the reverse complement.
ATCACGCCGCCGCCGATCAGCACCAGCGCCGTCACGGTCAACGGCACGAGCACCCGGCTGCCGGTGAAAGCGAGCTCCCCGTCGTCATCGTCGCCGCCGGCCGGACTGCCGGCCGAACCACCGTCGGGGCTGTCGTCCGGATCCACCGAGCCGTCGTCCCCGTCGTCCCCGTCGGAGACCGGGGCCCCGCCCACCTTGAGCCGCACAACCCCCTCGGAGCAGGCGCCGGTGCGGTTGCAGGCCCGGTAGCGGATGGCCACCACAGTCCCGGGGGCCACGGAGGCGGGTGCCTTGTAGCGGATGGTGCCGTCCGGGCCCACGGTGGCGGTGCCCACGGCCGGCTGCTGGGTGATGCTGAGGCTGCCGATCGGGTAGCCGTTCGGGTCCAGGTCGTTGTCCAGCACGTCCACCACGGTGGTACCGCCGGGCCGGACGGTGCCCGCATCCGGCTTGAGGGTGGGGGGCGCGGCGGTGACCCGGATCGTGGCCACGGCCTGGTCGCACAGACCGGTCGGGTCGCAGACCTCGTAGCGCACGGTGTCCTTGCCGATGAAGCCGGCGGCCGGGGTGTAGACGAGTTTCCCGTCCACAATTCTCGCGGTTCCGTCGGTGGGTCTGGTGACGATCCGGGCCAGGGTCAGCGGATCTCCGTCCGGGTCGCGGTCGTTGGCGGTCACGTCGACCGTCACCGGGTTGCCGGTGACCACCCCGGCCGAGTCGGCGGCGGCGACCGGGCCGCGCTGGTGGGCCGCCACGGCCACGGTGACCTCGGCGGTGGTGCAGCCGGAGCGGTCGTCGCAGACCCGGTAGGTGAAGGTGTCGTCACCGGCGAAAGCGGGGTCGGTGAGCGTGTACACGATCTTGCCGTCGACGATGGCCGCGGTGCCGTGGGCGGGCTTGCCCACGGTGTCGAGGGTCAGCGGGTCGCTGTCGGCGTCCTGGTCGCCCTCCAGCACGTCGATCGTGGCCTTCAGTGTGCTCGCGGGCAGGGGCACCGACTCGTCGTCGGCGGTCGGAGGGGTGTTCACCACGACGGAGGCCGAGGCCGCGTTGTTGGTCAGCACCGGGTCGGCCGAGCTGCTGGACACCACCGCGCTCGCGGTGGAGGGGTCCTTGGCGTCGGCGGGAAGTGTTGCGGTGAAGGTAATCTGGGCGGACTCGCCGTTCTTGAGGGCCGCCATCGGGCAGGTCACCTTCACCGTGTCGGCCACTGTGCAGGCGGCCAGCGACGAGGTCACCTCGGTCACCCCGGCCGGGAGCGTCTGCACGACCACCGGTTTGGCGTTCGCCTCCGGTCCGTCGTTGCGGACGTTCACGGTCCAGGTGGCCTTGCGGGTCCCGTTGCGCTGGAGCACCTTCGGGTCGGCGGTCTGGGTCACGACCAGGTCGGAGATCTCGTGGTCGGCCACGTCCAGGGTGACCGTGGCGTCGCTGCACCCGCCCCGGCCGTCGCAGACCCGGTAGGTGAGGGTCTCCGGCCCGACGAAGGAGTGGTCGGTCAGGGTGTAGCGGATCTTGCCGCCGACGATGGTGGCGGTGCCGTGCGCCGGGGTGGACACCGTGGTGATGGTCAGCGGGTCGCCGTCCGGGTCCTGGTCGTTGGCGGTCACGTCAAGATCCGAACTGAGGACGTCGGCCGCCAGCTTCGGGGTGTCGGCGGCCACCTGGGGGGCCCGGTTCACGGCCACCGGGGTGGTGGCGGTGTTGTTCGACAGGTCCGGGTCCGGTACCTGCCCGGAGAGCGTCGCGGTGCCGGTCGAGGGGTCCGGGGCGGTGGCCGGCAGGGTGGCGGTGAACTGCACGGTGCGGGAGATGCCGCTGTTCAGTGTGCCGAGCGGGCAGGTGTACGTAGTGCCGGTGGGCGCGTTGCAGGTGGCGCCCACCACCGTCACCGCGGTCACGCCGGCCGGGAGCACCTGCACGAGCTGGGCGGCGGGTTCGTTCTGCGGGCCGGTGTTGCTGACCACCGCGGACCAGGTGACCAGACGGGTGCCGTCCCGCTGCACCGTGGTCGGGCTGGCGGTCTGGGTGACCTTGAGATCGGCCCGCCGGTGGTCGTTCACCGCGACGTCCACGCTGCCGGTGTCGCAGCCGCCGCGTCCGTCGCACATCGTGTACTGGAACGTGTCGGTGCCCACGAACGAGGGGTCGGTGAGGGTGTAACGCACCTTTCCGCCCACCACAGAGGTGGTTCCGTGCGCCGGAGTGGTGGTGGAGGTGATGGTCCGGGCGGCCGGGAGGTCGGTCGGGTCCGGGTCGGTGTCGTTGGCCAGGACGTCGACGTCGACGGTGGTGGCCGGGGTGTTCAGTGGCGCCATGTCGTCGACCGCGGTCGGCAGGGTGTTCACCGGGACGTTGGTGGTCACCGAGTTGTTGCCCTGAGTGGCGTCGGTGGCCGCTCCGGAGACGGCTGCGCCGATGGCGGTCGGATCGGGGGCGTTCGCGGGCAGGGTCGCCTTGAACGTCACCGTGGCCGAGCCACCGGCGGCCAGGGAGGCCGCGATCGGGCAGGTCAGGGTGAGCCCGCCGTTGCTGGTGGTGCAGGTGGCGCCGGTGGCGGTGATCGCGGTTGTGCCGGCCGGGAAGGTCTCGACCAGCACTGCGGCGGTTTCGGTCTCGGGGCCGATGTTGTTCACCGTGGTGGTCATGGTGACCTCGCGGCTACCCGACTTCTGCACCACCGAGGGGCTGAAGGTCTGGGTGACGGTCAGGTTGGCCTGGGCCTGGGTGACGGTGATCGGGTCGGCCGCCGAGGTGGCGGTGCGGGGGGTGCTCTGGGCGTCCTCGTAGGTGGCCTGGCTGGTGCCGCCCACCGTGCCGCCGGCCGTGAACGGGGCGGTGATCTGCACGGTGTAGGTGATCCGGGTGGTGGCGCCGATCGCCAGCGCCCCACCGGCGCTCGCGGTGGCCCCGGTGCCCAGTCGCACGGTGACGTTGTCGCCGGTGACCTCACCGGTGGTGGGCACCGGATTGCCGTCCACCCGCAGGGAATTGGGCACATAGGCGGTGCCGGGCGGGATCAGGTCGGCGAGCCGGGTGTTGGCGGAGGCCGCCGTACCGGTGTTGGTGACGTCGACCGTGTAGGTGATCTGGTCGCCGGGCCGGGTCCGCCCGTCGGCCGGGGCCACGTCGACCACGGTTGCATCCCGGACGACGTCGAGCACCGGCAGGTAGACGTTGGAGACGAAGGTGGCCACGGCCGGGAAGAAGGTCTCGCCGCCGGTGGTCAGGTCCAGGGTGGCCTGAGTGACGTTGTTGCCCAGGGGGATCGAGGTGTCCTCGAAGACGTCGGCGTCGAACCCGAACAGGTTGGCCTCGTTGGGCACCCGGCCGGCCACCGGGGTGCCGGCATCGGTGTTGGTCGAGTTGAACACGTTGTTCGCCGGGTTCGCCCCGTCGGACAGGGCGATCGCCGACCCGCCCTGCGGAGTGATCTGGAAGCCCTCGCCGGTCAGGCCCGCGTCACCCTCGAACACGACCGCGCCCAGACGGGTGAAGGCGGTGCCGTTGTCGGCCGTGGTCAGGCCGGTGAGCGGGATCGACACCGACCGGTCGGTGCTCGGGGTGTTCTGCACGGTGCCGAAACCGTCGAAGACCTTGAGCTTGCGCAGCGGCTTGGCCGGGTCGCGGACCACCACCACCAGAGTCCAGGCGGCGTAGGAGTTCTGGCCGGTCGCAGCATGGATGTCGGCGCCGGTGTAGGTGCCCGACCCGCCGGCGGCGACGATGCTGGTGACGTCGGCGAAGGAGACGTACGAGGTGCCGTCGCTGGGATTGCCGTCTACCACGTCGCTCGCAGCCGCGGTGATCTCGCGGTAGCTGGACTCGTTGGGCACCTTCAGCAGCAGCCGGTTCTTGGCGGTCCCGGCCGGGGCGGCGGTCCGGCCGTTGCCGTCCGCGTAGGCCGACCAGTACAGCCCGGCGAACCGCACCGAGGCGCCCGCGGGCAACGTGACCTCCGCCGATGAGCTGGAGTTCGTGGCGTTGCCGGTGCCGTCCACGTCGAGGAACTGCATCGTGTAGGAGTTGTTGTTCAGCGCCCCGCCGGTGGCCGACCGGTCCTTCGCGGCCGGGCAGTTGGTCTCGGCCACCGGGCAGGAGACCAGGCTGTTGCCGCGCAGCAGGATGTCGCCGCGGTCAGTGGCGTCGAACCGGCTGGAGAACGCCTTGTTCATCGCTCCGGTGGCCGGTCCGGCCACGGCGACCAGGACGGACAGCGCCGCCACCGCCGCCGCCACGAAGGCCGCACTCCATCTCGACACGTGCCACATTGCAAAGTCCCCCAGCCGGAAACGGTCTCGCCGCACTGGGGAAGGCGTCGTCTCTCCAGGACCGCCGGTGAACCGGTGACGCCCGGATCGGCCCGGCCGCCACACGGGGGATGCAAGCCGGTACGCCGTTCGGGACGCATCGGCCCGGGGCTGAGGCCCGGAGTGGGCGGTTCGCAGGGATTGTCAGAGGACGGGTGCGGTCACCTCGGGCGGGCCGGGGACCGCGGACGGATGATCGAGCCGCCCGGCGGTGACTCTGCGCAGTCAGGCCCGCCCGGCGAAACCCGTGCGGTAGGCCCAGACCACGGCCTGGGTGCGGTCCCGGACCTCGAGTTTGGCCAGGATGCTCTTGATGTGCGTCTTCACGGTCTCCGGAGTGACCCAGATCTGTTCGGCGATCTCGGCGTTGGAGAGTCCATCGGCCAGGGCCCGCAGGACGTCGGCCTCCCGGCCGGTCAGCCGGGTCGCCTCCGCAGGAGGTGCGGTCAGAGGTGCGCGGCGGGCGGCGTAGGCCTTCAGCAGCCGACGCGTGACCTCGGGGGAGACGAGGGCGTCACCCGCCGCGATCGTCCTTACGCCTTCCAGGAGTTGCTCCGGGGTGGCGCGTTTGAGCAGGAAGCCATCGGCCCCGGCGTCGATCGCCTCGTCCACCACCTCGTCCAGGTCGAACGTGGTGAGCACCAGCACCCGGGGGCGGCCGGGCCCCCACGACACGATCTCGCGGGTCGCCTCCACCCCGCTGAGCACCGGCATCCGGACATCGATGAGGACGACGTCCGGCTGCAGTTCGCGGGCCAGGGCGATCGCCTCGCGGCCGTCGGCCGCCTCACCCACCACCTCGGTGCCCGGATCACTGCGCAGCAGCATGCTCAGGCCGGTCCGCACCAGCCGGTCGTCGTCCACCAGCAGCACCCGGATCATGCGCCGAGACCGGCCACCGGCAGATGCACCTGGACCCGGAATCCACCCGGCACCGGCCCGGCCTCGAACCGGCCACCCTCCATCCGGGCCCGCTCGCGCATGTTGGTCAGCCCCCGGCCGGCCCTCCAGCCGGTCTCGGCGCCCGGCGTGCGGTCGGCCCGGTCGGCTCGGCCGGCTCCCTCGTCGGACCGGCGGTTGTGCACCTCGGCCGTCACGTCGGGGCCGACGTGACGCACCGACACCTGGATCGGGGCGCCCGAACCGTGGCGGACCGCATTGGTCAGGGCCTCCTGCACGATCCGGTACAGCGCCTGGGCCGATCCGGCGGACAACGGCAACTCCGGTTCCGGGCCGGTGGTCAGGTGCACCTCCTGACCGGTGGCCCGCACCTGCCCGACCAGGGCGGTCAGGTCGGGCAGACCGGGAGCCGCCGGTTCCTCGACGTTCTCGCCCGGGCCGGAGGGCTGCAGGACGCGCAGCATCCGGTCCAGCTCGACCAGGGCCCGGCGGCCCACCGTCTCCACGCTGGACAGGGCTTCCTGGGCGAACTCCGGATTCTCGCCGAACACCCGCCGCCCGACCCCGGCCTGCAGCACCATCACGTTCACCGAGTGCCCGAGGGCGTCGTGCAGTTCCCGGGCCAGGCGGTTGCGCTCGGTCAGCAGCACTCCCTCGGCGACCAGGGCCTCTTCGCGGCGGCGCCCCAGTTCCTGCTCGTGCAGGCTCACCGCGTGGGCGCGGCGGGCCCGGGCCGCCTCACCCCCGATCGCCGCGATCAGGCAGCACATGGCTATGCCGGACACAGTGGACATATCCACTCCGCCGCGGTCCAGGAGCAGGAAACCCGCGATCGACAACCCCGCGAGCGCCGAGGACGCGAGGCGCAACCATCGTCCATTGGTGGAAAAGCACAGGAAGACCGCGATCCAGGGGGGCCACTGGAGCAGCCCGATGGTGTAGCCGAGGACCGCGTTCACCGTGATCACCGAGCCGGCGCCGGCCAGCGCCAAGGGGGCGCCCCAGGTTCTGCGGGTGGGGTACCGGGCCAGCAGCAGGGCCAGCGGACCGGCGGCAGCCAGCAGCAGAGCCACCACATCGGCCGGACGGTAGGGCGTCTGCTCCGGCACCACGGCCGTGGTGATCACGCACAGCAGGGTGAGCCCGACGGTCAGAACGATGAACACCGACTCATCCTGCCGATTCGTGGCGTTCTGCACACCCCTCTTGCGAGGGAGATCCACTTCCCCCGCCGGGGGCTCGTGGAGGGGCGGGCTCGAGATCCAGCATCGTGCTCATGACCGCGGACCTGATCACCGCCCCCCGCCGCCCTTCACGCTCCGCCCGCGGCGCCCACTGGTGGATCGTGCTGACCTCGGCCGCCATCGCGGTCTTCGCACCATTGCCGTACATGACCACGTCGCTGGAGGGGCTCGGCCGCGACCCCGACGCGCTGGCCGCCAACTACGTCACCCAGCCCGCCTGGTTCCAGGTGGCGCTGTACGTGCACATCTTCGGCTCGGCGCTGGCCCTGGTGCTCTCGCCGATCCAGCTCTCGGCCCGGGTCCGGGCCCGGGTGCCGCGCCTGCACCGGGTCACCGGCCGCATCGTGCTGCTGGCGATCCTCCTGGGCGGCACCTCGGCGCTGGTGATCGCCCCCAGCAACGACGCCGGCCCGATCGGCGTGGCCGGGTTCGGGCTGCTGGGCCTGTCCTGGCTCGGCTGCGCGGGGCTGGCCCTGCGCAGCGTGCTTCGCCGCGACTTCGCCGCGCACCGGCGCTGGGCGATCCGCACGTTCGCGCTCACCTACGCCGCGGTCATGCTCCGGCTCTGGCTGCTGGTGCTGATCACGGCGCAGAGCGCGGCCGGGGTGGCCGACCAGGTCGCCTTCGACCGCGCCTACCTGCTGGTGCCGTTCCTGTGCTGGGTGCCGAACCTGATCGTGGCTGAGCGCTTCCTGCGCCTCAGGCGCCGCTGAGCGGGACCACACCGACCGGCTTCAGGCGGAAGGCCCGGGCCTGCGGGTCGGTGCCGACCTCGAGCAGGTGCACCGCGTCGATCTGCATCCGGGCGTGGCTGGGCCGCACCCGGCGCAGCCGCCGGGCCAGGTCGTCGGTGGAGGCCTCGGCGTGGGCGTAGCCGAGGGTGAGATGGGTGACGCCAGGGTGGAACGTGTCCGCCTCGGCCCCGCGCAGCTCCCGCACGGCCGAGCGGATCAGGCCGATCAGGTGCTGCAGCGGCTCGTCCTCCAGGTCGCACAGGGCCCCGGTGGCGTAGGCCAGGGGGCTGCCGGCGGTGATGCTGAACGGCTCGACGGTGCTCAGCCGCGAGCGCACGGCCTCCAGCAGGGCGGCCCGCTGCTCCTGGTCGATCTGCGCCGCGGGGGCGTCGCCGACCTGGGCCAGCGTCACCCGCAGGGTCTCGTCGGGAACCGGGGCGATCGGGAACCCGGCCATCGCTTCCCGGCAGCCCTGGAACAGCTCGGCCAGGGCGGTGTCGCGGGCCAGATCCGGTACGGCGCAGAAGAAGAGCCAGGTCTCGCCGGTGGACCAGGGGCCCTGGGCGGGGCGGAACTCGAACGGTTTCACCCGGTCAGGCTAGGGCCTGCCGTGGTCCGGCTCGTCCGGCTCGTCCGGCTCGTCCGGCTCTTCCGGGTCGTCCGGCTCTTCGGGGGTGAAGATCAGGGGCAGGTCGGCCGGGATCCGGGGCACCACCTCGTCGTCCGGGACCGGCTCGTCGGTGAAGACCAGCCGGGACATCAGGCCCTCGGGCACCGAGAACGTCACCGGGCCGCCTCCCAGGCCTCGAACTCGGCCAGCTCCGGCGCGCTCATCTCGCGGGCCCCCAGGCACTGCCAGGCCCAGGCCGAGCGCTTACGCGTGGCGATCACCAGCGGCCGGTCGTCGGCCGTGCGGGCCCAGATGGTCAGCACCCGCAGACCCAGCTCGCGGTCGGCGGCCAGCCGGGGCCAGCGGCGTTCGGCGGCCAAGGCCTGGTGCACCTCCTGCGGTTCGATTCCGCTCAGCTGGCGCAGGGAGTCGTGTAACCACTCAAAAGCCACGGACCGAACCTAGCAGCGGCCGGTCCGACCGCCACCTGGAAACCTCCTGCTAAGAGCGGATTTCGGTAAAACGGGGTTCGGGTCGCGGTGGCCCGGGACGGGTGCGGGCGGCCCGGTGTCGTCAGCACCCCCGCAAAGCCGGGAGAATGGCCGGGTGAGCGCCGATACCCAGACCCCCGGACAGACCAGCGACGTAAGTCCCGCCCAGATCCTGGCCGAGGCGGCCCGGCGCCGCACCATCGCCGTCATCAGTCACCCCGACGCCGGTAAGTCCACGCTGACCGAGGCGCTGGCCCTGCACGCCAAGGCCCTGCGCGAGGCCGGGGCCGTGCACGGTCGCGGCGGCCGGGCCGGGGTGGTCACCGACTGGCAGGACATGGAGAAGCAGCGCGGCATCTCGATCAGCTCGGCGGTGGTGCAGCTGGACCACCGCGGGCAGGTGATCAACGTGGTCGACACCCCCGGGCACGCCGACTTCTCCGAGGACACCTACCGCGCCCTCACCGCCGTCGACGCGGTGATCATGCTGGTCGACGCGGCCCGCGGCATGGAGGTGCAGACCCGCAAGCTGTTCGGGGTGTGCAAGCAGCGCGGCCTGCCGGTGATCACGGTGGTGAACAAGTGGGACCGCCCGGGTCGCGAGGCCCTGGAGCTGCTCGACGAGATCGAGTCGGTGACCGGCCTGAAGGCCACCCCGATGACCTGGCCGGTCGGCATCGCCGGGGACTTCCGCGGGCTGCTCGAGCGGGGCACCGGCGCCTACGTGAAGTACACCCGGGCCCCGGGCGGGGCCACGCTGGCCCTGGAGGAGCGGATGAGCGCCGACGAGGCGGCCGCCCGGGAGGGCTCGGCCTGGCAGCAGGCCCTGGAGGAGCACGACCTGCTCACCGAGACCGGCGCCGACCACGACGAGGAGTCGTTCCTCGCCTTCCACACCACGCCGGTCTACTTCACCGCCGCGGTGGCCAACACCGGCGTCGGCCAGGTGCTCGACTCGCTGGTCGACGTGGCGCCCTTCCCTCACGACCAGCTCGACGTGGCCGGCGGCACCCAGACCGTGCAGGGCCGCTTCAGCGCCCAGGTGTTCAAGACCCAGACCGGCATGAACCCGGCCCACCGCGACCGCCTGGCCTTCGCCCGGATCCACTCGGGCGTGTTCCACCGCGGCATGACGGTGCGGGACAACCGCAGCGGCCGGCCGATGGTGCTCAAGCACGTGCAGACCGTCTTCGGCGCCGACCGCTCCACCGTGGACGTGGCCTACCCCGGCGACGTGATCGGCCTAGTCAACGCCCGGCACATCAACGTGGGCGACACCCTCTCCGAGAGCGGCCGCATCGCCTACCCGCCGCTGCCGGTCTTCGCCCCCGAGCACTTCCGCACCGTGCGCCCGAAGGATCTGGGCTCGGGCAAGCAGTTCCGGCAGGGCCTGCGCGAGCTCGACGCCGAGGGGGTGGTGCGGGTGCTGACCTCGGACTCGCGCGGCCACGGGGAGCCGGTGCTCAGCGCGGTCGGCAGCCTGCAGTTCGACGTGGTGCAGTACCGGATGAGCAACGAGTTCCGCTCGCCGGTCACCTTCAACGAACTGCCCTACACGGTGGCCCGGATCGTGGCCGCGGCCGACGCCCCGCTGCTGCGGGCCAAGCGCGACGTCGAGGTGCTGGAAGACGCCGACGGCACGATGTTCGCGCTGTTCACCGACGAGTGGCGGGTGCGTGGCATCGAGCGCGACAACCCCGGTCTGGAGCTGCAGAAGCTGGTCGCCACCAGCGTCTGATCCGGGTCTGGAGCTACCCGACCCCGTTGTGGATGAAGTAGGCCTTCTTCACCTTCTGCCGCTTCGGGGCCGGGAAGCTCTCGTCGTAGCTGCCCACCTCACCCACACGCACGGTCCAGACCGGCTTGGAGCGGTTCACACCGTGCCCGCCGGAGGAGAGCACGGCCAGGTCCTTGCCCGTGCGCTTCTTCGAGCAGACCTTGTTGGCACACAGGTAGATACCCTGCAGGCCGTCCTTGTGGGCCGGATAGGTGCCGCCGGTCTTGAGGTTCCAGCGGCTGCCGTCGGCCAGTTCCAGGGCCAGCGGACGCGGTGTTCTGGGGGCGCGGGTGGTGGCGGGGAGGTTCCGGACCGCCATGCTGCGCAGGGTCTTGGACCCGGGCGCGTTCAGGCACAGCAGCTGTCCGGCGTACTTGGGCGAGGACCAGCAGGCGTAGGCACCGAGAACGGTGGGCGGGCACTCGTAGGTGCCGTCGTTCAGGGCGAAGCTGGGGCTCATGGACTCGCTGCAGTCGATGCCGTCGTCGGGGTCGGCGTCCTCGTCACGGGGCTCCACGTCGGCCTTCCAGGCCTTCTTGAGGGCGCCGGAGGAGGTGAAGGGCGAGATCCGGACGATCTGGGTCGCCTTCTTGCCGGCCATGGGGATGACCTCGTTCGGGGAATGCTGCTGATGCGCCGAGGCGCTCAGTGCTCCCAGCGAAGTCAGGACGATCAGGCTGAGGGCGGCGGCGAGAGCGATGGTTCGCTTGAGGTTGGGCACCCTCGCAGATCGAACCGGGTGGCGCCGGGATGGTGTGGACCAGCCCGGCATCACCCGGTCGGACTAACCGTGCTCACCCAGGGTGCACTAGCGGACCTGCTCGGCCCCGAACTGCAGGCGCGGCGAGGCGTAGAACTCCTGTGCCTGCACCAGCTGCAGCTCGCGCTGCCCGGACTTGTAGGTCAGGTCGATCAGGTCGAACACGCTGGAGGCGGTGCGCTCCAGGGCCACCGACGCCTTGCCGGTCTGCCCCAGGTGAGCGGTGAACAGGGCCGCGGTGACGTCACCGGAGCCGTTGGCCTTGAACGGCAGGTGCGGGGTACGCACGATCCACGCGCCGCTGTCGTCGACCACCAGCATCTCGATGGTCCCCTCGGGGCGGTCGGGCCGCTCCACGCTGGTCACCAGCACGGTCGAGGGGCCCATCGCCCGGGCCAGGTCGGCCGAGGCCAGCGTCGACTCCAGGGTCGAGGGCTCGGTGCCGGTCAGGAACCCCAGCTCGAACTGGTTCGGGGTGATGATGTCGGCCACCGGGACCACCCGGTCGCGCAGCAGGTCGGGGATCTCGGGGGCGACGAAGCACCCCGAGCGGGCGTTGCCCATCACCGGGTCGCAGGCGTACACCGCCGCGGGGTTCGCGGCCTTGACCCGGCGCACCGCGTCGATGATCACGTCGGCGATGCCGGCCCCGCCCTGGTAGCCCGAGAGTACGGCGTCGATCTGCGGGAACACCCCGCGCTCCTCGACCCCCAGCAGGACCTCGGCCACGTCCGAGGGCGGGATGAGCGGACCGCGCCACGCCCCGTACCCGGTGTGGTTGGAGAAGTTCACCGTGTGCACGGGGACGACCTCGACCCCGATGCGCTGCAGTGGGAAGACGGCCGCGGAGTTACCGACGTGCCCGTGGGCGACCGCCGACTGGATGGACAAGACCTTCATCCTGCCCACCCTAGTGACTGTCCCGGCTGAGTAGGTTGGTACCCGTGGCCGAGGACCGGGAACAGGAAGTTCTGGAGCGCATCCGCCGCGGGCTGATCTACTCCGAGGGCGAGGCGTCCTTCCAGAACCACCGCCGCCGTCCCGAAGCGGTCTTCGAGTACAACCACACCCCGCCGGGCGAGGCCGGCCGCCGCCGGGAACTACTGCAGGAGATCTTCGGCTCGGTCGGTGAGCGCACCGTGCTGCTGCCGCCGTTCCACGCCGGCTTCGGCAGCAACGTCCACCTCGGCGACGACTTCTTCGGCAACGTCAACCTCACGTTCGTCGACGACGTGGAGATCCGTATCGGCCACGGCGTGATGATCGCCCCCAGCGTCACCCTGACCACCACCGGGCACCCGGTGCACCCGCAGCGCCGGGTCGACTTCGCCCGCTTCTCCGAGCCGATCGTGATCGAGGACAAGGTCTGGATCGGCAGCAACGCCGTGGTCCTGCCCGGGGTGCGGATCGGCTACGGCTCGGTGATCGGGGCCGGAAGCGTGGTCAGCCGGGACGTTCCGCCGATGGTGGTGGCGGTCGGCACCCCGGCCCGGGTACTGCGCCCGATCACCGACGGCGACCTGGTCACCCGGCAGGCCGAAGCGCAGTCGTGGGGCTGACCACCGGGAAGAACCGGACGGCGTCGAAGTTTAGCTTCAGCGAGGCCAGTTCGTAGTAGTGCTCCGCGTCGCGTGCCGGGTCGTAGAGGCCGGAGATCAGGCGCATCCGGGTGGGTGTGCCGGAAGCCTCGGTGACCAGGTACTCGGTGCCCGAGGTCAGCAGGTCGTGCTCGAGTGAACCGGGTTGTGGCGCGGGCACTCTCGCTCCGGCCACCACCCCCGAACCGAACGTCACATGAACGGCGCGGTAATCGTCCTCGATCCGGCTTCTCAACCGGGCGCCGAGCGGGTAGCCGGCCGCGACGTGGGCGCTGCCCTCCCAGAAGACGGTCCGCCGCCCGCTCTCCTGGTGCCAGGTCAGCAACCGGTCCGCGGTCTCGGTGTCGTCCTTCACCGCGTCGTAGCCGGCTCCGACGGCCCGGGCATGATGGTCGACGATCGCGGCGGCCAGTTCCTCGGCCTCCGGTCCCGCGCCCTGCACGAGTTCCTCTGCCTCGCGGGCCAGTTCGACGAACGGCGTACCGGGGTGCACCCCCATGGCGCGCTGCACATGCTCGCCGTTGGCGTGGGCCACCCGGATCACGTCGAACAGTGCGCGGACCCGCTCGGGGTTGCCCGACAGCTCGAGCACCCGGTCGTAGTCCGCGACCAGTACGCGTGAGCCGCCCACCCCGACCACGCGCACGGGATCGTCCTGGGCCTGGTTGAGCGTCCTGAGCCGGATGAGGGCGTCCCGGAACTCGACGGTCTGCCAAGGCCCCCACGCCTGGGGCAGCACGTGTTCCAGGGAGTCGATGCCCCCGGTGACGAACTGGTCGTACAGAGCGCCGACGCGCTGGTTGTCCCGGATCGCGATCGCCCGGAAGCCGCGCTGCAGCAGCAATCCGGTGACTTCTTCGACGAAGGCGAACGTCTCGGCGCCGGACCGGGTGGAGGTGCCGAGTCCGACGACGGCCGCGTCACCCACCTGCTCGGCCAGCTGCTGTGCGTATCCGGTCATGCGCCCCAGCCTGGATGCTCAACCCCGGTTGAGGTCAACCGGTCTAGGGTGACCGCATGCCCCGTACCGATGAGGCCGCCCGTACCGTGGCCGCCACCCCGGAACAGGTCTTCGAGGCGTTCGTCTCCAAGGACGCGCTGCTTCAGTGGCTGCCGCCCGAGGGGGCCACCGGCCGGTTCGAGCACTTCGACCTGCGGCCCGGCGGCTCCTACCGGCTGCGGCTGACCTTCGAGGGCGCCGCGGGCAAGACCACCGCCGACTCGGACGTGGTGCTGGTGCGCATCGTCGAGCTGGTGGCGGGGGAGCGGCTGGTGCAGGCCGTCGACTTCGACTCCGAAGACCCGGAGTTCGCCGGCACCATGCTGATGACCTGGCAGGTCTCGCCCGCACCGGAGGGCGGGGCGCTGGTCCGGATCCGGGCCGACGACGTGCCCGACGGCATCTCGGCGGCCGATCACGCCGCCGGGCTCGCGTCGTCGCTGGACAACCTGGCCGCCTACCTCGCCGGCTGAACCGGCTGGACGGGCTGAACGGGCCGGGGCCGGGACCGCCAGGCCCAGACCGCGACCAGGGTGAGCGGGATGCAGCCGATCAGGTTGACCTGCGAGGAGCTGAGCTGCCCGGTCTCGGTCATCAGCAGCCCGGGGAACGACCAGAGCACGAAGTTGTTCCCGGCGTGGGCCAGGCTCGGTACCCAGATGCTGCCGCTGCGGTCGTAGAGAGCGGTGAAGACGGCCTGCAACGGGAAGAAGATCGCGGTCCAGCAGAGCAGGCCGACCAGCACGTTGTCGAACTCGGCGTAGTCGGTCCAGGCCAGCGGGTAGTGCCAGGCCGCCCAGACGAACGAGGTGGCCAGCAGCGACATCAGCTGGTTGCCGGGCAGCAGACGGGGCCGCAGGTAGCCGGTCCAGCCGAACTCCTCGCCCCAGAACAGTGGCATGCAGACCACGCTGAGCAGCATCAGGGCCCCGACGGTGACCGGGAGCGGCATTCCGCCCAGACCCTCCTGGAGCTTGGAGTCGTCCCACTCGTACCAGCCGAACAGCACTGCGGTGCCGACGATCCCGCCGCTGAGCAGCAGGGGCCCGACCAGTGCCAGCAGGTACTGCTTCCAGGCCCGGCGCAGGCGCAGCGGCAGACCGGCGTCGGCGAAGCCTTCCTTGGTGACCCATTTCCGCACGATCACCGCGGCGACGGCCGGCACGATCGCCGGGCCCAGCTGGACCAGGGGGTTCTGCAGCGACCAGCCGAACACGACTCTCTCGACGAAGCCGATCCCCCAGGTGGCGGCGAAGGTGATGAGCAGGAAGGCACGCACGCCCTGGCGCCGCAGCTCTTCATCGGTGCTGAGTGCAGGAATCATGCGGACCAGCCTGTTTCACGGCTTCGGCCCGGAGAATCCGGATCTCCACCGGTTGTGAAGGGGGTCTGCCCCCTTCACAACCGCCGGTTCAGCTCCACCCGAGCTCGTGCAGCCGCGCGTCGTCGATCCCGAAGTGGTGGGCCACCTCGTGGCGCACGGTGATCCGGACCTCCTCGGCCACGTCCTGCTCGGTCTGGCAGATCCGCAGCGTGGGATTGCGGAAGATCAGGATCCGGTCGGGCAGACTGCCGGCCGCCCACCAGTCACCCCGCTCGGTCAGCGGCGTGCCCTCGTACAGGCCCAGCAGGTCCGGCTCGTCGGCCGGGGCCTCGTCCTCCACCAGCACCACCACGTTACGCATCTGACGGGTCAGCGCCGCCGGGATCTCGTCGAGGGCCAGCGACACCAGCCGCTCGAACGCTTCACGGGTCATGTCCACCACGGGCTGATCCTCCCTCATCGACGGGTCAGGGCCGGCGGTGCTGCTCCCACGTCTCCTCGGTCACCTGACCGGCGAAGAGCTGCTGCTCCGGTTCCTCCCGGGCCCAGCGCTCCTGCTCCTCGTGCCCCTGCTCGTCCGGGTCCGGGTCCGGGTCCGGCCCGGCCTCCTGGGCCACCCAGTCCCGCGGCATGGCGTCGGCCTGCAGGAAGATCACCCAGCAGGCCACGAACCCGGTGACCTGTGCGGCGGCCATGCCCCAGGCCGCGCCCTCGGCGCTGCCCAGCCAGCCGCCGACCGAGCCGAGCCCGAGCATCAGCGGGGCCTGCACGAAGGTCACCCGCAGCATCTGGTCGGCCCGCCGCAGGGCCTTCAGGCCCAGGCTGGCGCCCAGCACGAAGCCGACGGTGACCGTGATGATGCCCATCGGCAGCATCACCGAGCGGGCGCCGTCCCAGCTCTCCCCGAGGATCTCCACCCCGATCGAGGACGGGACGAACAGCAGGATCAGCAGCCAGGCCCCGGTCATCCCGCCGATCAGGAAGCTCATCAGCAGCGCCGGGCGGACCAGCGAACGGCCCGACATGGCGATCCGGGTGAGCGTGGGCAGGGCCGCCGAGGAGACCCCCGAGAACAGCAGGTTCAGCGGGCTGAACAGGGTCTGGGCGGCCCGGATGGCGCCGATCGCGCGGTTGCCCACGATCACCGCCACCACGTAGGAGACCAGCGTGGTCGCACCCTGGTTGAAGGAGAAGTCGGCGGCCATCTTCAGGTTCAGGTCGCGGGTCTCGCGGAACCAGGCCATCGTCTCGCCCGGGTTCGGCAGGACCCGGGTCTGCCCGACGCCCATCACGGCGCCGACCAGCGCGCCCACACCCCAGGCGAGGGTGATCAGGAAGAGCGAGCGCTGGTCCTGGCTGATCAGGAGGCCGAGCAGGGCGAACTGGATCACGGTGCGCACGGCGTCGTTGGCGGTGGCGGTGCGGGGCCGGCCGGAGGCGAAGAACAGGCTGCGCCAGGTCTCCTGCAGCATCAGGCCGGGCATGGCGATGCCCAGGCCGAGGATCGCCAGCACCGCCTGCCGGTCACTGCCGATCCCGTGCATCACCGCGGCTGCGGCGACACAGACCAGCCCGGTGAGGACACCGAACGTGATCGCCGAGCCGGCCGCCTGCCGGGAGGCCTGCCGGCGCACCTGCGGGTCGGCGTCGGTGAAGCGGACGACGTACGGGTCGCCGATGCCGGCCCGGCCCAGGCCGATCAGGAAGGTGAAGGTGACCAGCATCAGCCCGAACGAGCCGTAGTCGTCGTCGCTGAGCGAGCGGGCCATCACGATCGACAGCGCGAAGTTGGACAGGCTGGCCAGGGCCTGGTCGCCGAAGGTCCAGACGATCCGGCTCTTGCCCGACTCCCGGCCCGACTCCTCGGTCACAGCCGTCGGTCACCGGTGGCGGGACCTGACATGGGCGTACTCCTTCGCATCGCGGTCGGCGGGCCGGGTGGCTCCGCCGGACGATCGACCAGCACGTCGGCAGGCGGTTCGATCGGGCTCCGGGCTCCGTACGGTGCTCCGGCGCGTCAAACTACCCGGCCATCTCATAAGACCTGCTTAACTGCTCAGCGCGTTCTCAGCCGCCGGACAAGGGCAAAGAGCCTTTACGGACGGGATGCCCGGGTTCCGGCCGATGCCTCCGGTCGGGTGGGGGCCGGTTCGCGGGAACCGGGGCCGCGGTCGGCGTGGGCTACGATTCCGGCGTGATCCCCCCGACGGCCCTGCGCGTGGTGCGCCCCGCTGTCGTCTTCGGTGACCACTCGTTCCGCCAGGACTTCTACCAGTAGGCGAGCCGACCCGTCCTCAGTTGTCGCTGTTCGCTCCCTGCCGGAAGGTTCTCTTCGTGCTGTCTGCACCCACCCTGATCGATCTGCACCGTCATCTCGAGGGCGCGCTGCGGGTCCCGACCATTCTCGAACTGGCCGCCCGCGACGGCCACCCGCTGGCCGGTGCCGCCGACCCGGAGGACCTGCTGGTGGCCTCGGGCCCGCTCGGCGGTCTGGTGCCGTTCCTGACCAAGGTGGATGCCGCCCCCTCGGCCTTCTCCCGCCTGGAAGACTGGGAACGCGCCGCGCACGAGGTGGTTTCGGATGCGGCGGCCGACGGCCTCAGCTACCTGGAACTGCGCTTCAGTCCGTGGTTCGTCCGGCAGGAGAGCGGCCTGGCGCCCGAAGGGGTGATCGATGCAATTGTGGACGGGGTGTCGGCGGCCTCGCGCGAAAGCGGGCTTCCGGTCGGGTTGATCGGGATCCTGCTGCGGGATCTCGGCCCCGAGCAGGGGGTGGCGCAGGTCGAGACCCTGCTCTCGCGCCGCGACGTGTTCTGCGCGGTCGACCTGGCCGGCAACGAGGCCGGAGTGCCGGCCGCGGAGTTCGCCCCGGCCTTCGCCCGGGCCCGCGACGCCGGCCTGCACGTCACCGTCCACGCCGGCGAAGCGGCCGGGCCGCAGAGTGTCTGGGACGCTGTGACGTACCTGGGGGCCGAGCGGATCGGGCACGGGGTGCGGTCGGTGGAGGATCCGCAGCTGCTGGAACACCTTGCTGCCCGCGGGATCACGCTGGAGGTGGCGCTGACCAGCAACCTGCACACGTCGGTCGTGCCGGGCTACCGCGAGCACCCTGTGCACGCCCTGCTCGCCGCCGGGGTTCCCGTGGCGCTGGCCACGGACGACCCGCGGGCATCGGCGATCACCCTCTCGGGTGAGTACGAGGCCGCCCGGCACCAGGTCGGGCTGAGCGAGGACCAGATCGAGCTCATCCGCCGGGCGGCGTACGAGGCACGGTTCCTGAGCCCGGGCGAAAGCCTCGTACAGTAACGGCGTGGACGTTCCCGACCCGGCCCCGGCGCGCTACCCGTCCACCATCGCCGCACCGCTGGAACACGAGCTGGTGATCAAGAAGTCCCGCTTCATCGCCCAGGTGGCCCCGGCGCGGACCACGGAAGAGGCCGAGGCCGTGATCGCGGCGGTGCGCAGGCAGTACTGGGACGCCCGGCACCACTGCGTCGCCCTGGTCATCGGTACGCACGCCGACCAGCAGCGGTCCTCCGACGGCGGCGAACCGTCCGGCACTGCGGGCGTGCCCATGCTCGAGGTGCTGCGCCGCCGTGAGCTCACCGATCTGGTGGCCGTGGTGGCGCGCTACTTCGGCGGGGTGAAACTGGGCGCCGGCGGCCTGGTCCGGGCGTATTCGTTGGCCGTTTCCGAGGCGCTCGACGCGGCGCGGACCGTGCGGCGCACCCCGGCGGTGCGGATCGCGGTCGAGGTCCCGCACACGGACGCCGGTCGCCTCCAGTCGGTCCTGCGCGAGTGGGCCGACCACCACGAGGCCCAGATCGAGGACGTGTCCTACGCCTCGAGCGCCACGCTCACCCTGCTCGTGCCGCCCGCCCACCTGGTCGCGCTCGACGCGTCGCTCGCCGCCGCGAGCGCGGGCCGGCTGGTCGCGGTGCGGGGTGAGACCGTGGTGATGGAAAGCTAGTCGAGCTCGGCGGCGAGAGGTCCGAGCAGGCCGAGTTTCCCGGCGGACTCACTGCCCTGGTCGGCGTAGTAGACCACCAGGGTCAGGCCGTCGAGCGGCAGCTTGTCGCGGTGCAGCTGCAGACGGCCCAGGCCGGGGTGCTGCACGGCGACCGTGCCGCCCATGAGCCGGCTCACGTCGTGGCGGGCCCACAGCGTCCGGAAACGGTTGCTGGCCAAGGAGAGTTCGCCGACCAGCTCGATCACCCGCGGATCGTCGGTCCGGTCACCGAGCGAGCCGCGGAAGGCGGCGACGAAACCCTCCACGGCGCCCTCCCAGTCGTCGTGGAACTCCCGCTCCTGCGGGTCGAGCAGGAGTGAGCGCAGCCGGTTGTGCCCGGGCGCCAGGCGCGGTGAGAAGGCGAGGGCGAGCCGGTTGGCGGCCAGCACGTCGAAGTAGCGGCCCTCGACGAAGGCGGGAACCTGCAGCGCGGCGAGCAGATGGTGGGCCCGGGCGGGTACCTTCTCGGCGCGCGCCGCCCTTCTCGGGCGAGGCCGGGGTGTGCCCAGCCCCAGCAGGTACTCGGCCTCCACCTCGTCCAGTTGCAGCACCCGGGCCAGGGCCTGCAGCACCTGCAGCGACGGGTTCTTGTCCCGGCCTCTTTCCAGACGCAGGTAGTAGTCAGCGCTGATCCCGGCCAGCAGGGCCACCTCCTCGCGGCGTAGCCCGGGCACCCGTCGCCCGGAACCGCCCGGCAGGCCGAGCTGCTCGGGGGTGACCAGGGCCCGCCGGGCCCGCAGGTACTCGCCCAGCCGGTTCTCCTCGTCGGTGTCCACACCTCGACCCTAACCAGGGCCGGCCCAGGCTGAGGGGCCCTGTCACTCCCCGGATCGGCGGGGTCCTTCCGCGATGGTCCCGCGCGGCGAAAGCTTGGGCTGGTCAGCACATCCGAGCAGGCAGGAACAGACATGAACATCAGCGGACGTACCGCCCTCATCGTCGGCGGAACCTCGGGCATCGGCCTGGGCCTGGCCCAGCGACTCGTGCAGGCCGGCAGCACCGTGGTGGTCGGCGGCCGCGACACCGGCAAGGTCGAGGGCCTGCCCACGGTGCAGATCGACGTGACCGACCCGCAGTCGGTGCTGCGGGCCCGCGACGAGGTCCTGGCCGCGCACCCCGACCTCGACCTGGTGGTGACCATGGCGGGCGTCCTGATGAGCGAGGACCTGCGTGACCCCGCCCACTTCGCCCAGAGCGAGACCAGCATCGCGGTCAATCTGCTGGGCACCATCCGCGTCGTCGACGCCTTCACCCCGCACCTGCTGGCCCGGGGCCGCGGCGACATCATGACCGTCAGCTCCGGCATCGCCTTCATGCCCTTCCCGCTGATGCCCGGCTACGGCGCGTCCAAGGCCGGCGTGCACGCCTACACCGTGGCCCTGCGCGCCCAACTGGCCGGAACCGGCGTCCAGGTGACCGAACTCGTCCCTCCGGCGGTGGCCACGGCCGGGCAGGAGAAGGTCAACCCGGCCGCCCTGCCGCTGGAGGGCTACCTGGACGAGGTCGTGGGCCTGCTCACCCAGGAGCCGCAGCCACAGGAGATCGTCGTCGAAAAGGCCCAGTACCTGCGCTGGGCCGAACGTGACGGCACCTACGCCGAACTGCTGGAACGCCGCTCCCAGGCGCTGGGCGGCCTCCCGGGACGCTGAGGACGTCACCGGGCCGGGCCCGGTCGGATCAGCCGCACGGAGAACTTTGTCGGGAACGCCTCACGTCCGGGTCCGCTCCCAGTCGGACAGCGCCAGCCGGTAGCGCTTCTCCGGCAGCAGACCGTTCTCCCGCAGTCGGTCCAGCGCCAGGTTCCCGTTCGCGTCCCGCACAGCCCGCAGGACCGCCCAGCCGGCATAGAGCGGACCGCGGGCCTCGCCCCGCACGTGGGCGTCGATCGCCATCTCGGTCAGCGTGAAGGCGTTCTCCGGGTTCACCTGGTAGGCCTGCTGCAGACAGGAGCGGGCCTCGTCGAGGGCCCCGAGGTCGCGGTGAGCCGTGTACAGGCCCATCAGCAGGGCATGTTCCAGGGCCGCGGAGTTCAGCGCCATTGCCGAGGAAGGATCGCGTCGCACCACCGTCAGGGCCCGGTCCAGATGGTCCCGGGCGCTCATCGACTGCCCGCGCGCGACCTCGAGGTGGCCCAGTCTCAGCCCGGCGTCGGGATTCAGCGGGCGCACCCGCGCCACCTCGCGCCAGAGAGCCTCGGCAGGCCCGGCGCCGGCCAGGATCTCCTGGCAGTCGCCCAGCCGCAGCAGAGCCACGGCCCACGCGTCGCCGCCCGGTGGGGTGGCGGCCAGGGCCTGCTGCAGATCGCCGGCGGCCCGGGCGAACTCACCGTCCTGGTACCAGGCCTCGGCCCGCAGCATCAGCGGTTCCACCACGCTCTGGACCGGCTGGCTGCCGTGGCCGAGCAGTTCGTCGACCATCTCACGGCAGGCCGCCCCGAAACCGCCTGTCGCGAGCAGGACGCGGGCCACGGCGACCCCGATCGCGAAGGTGCCGGGTACGGTCGCCATGGCCAGGTTCAGGTGCGCGAGCGCGGCACCGGGCCGGCCGTCGGCGGTCAGCCGGGCCGCCTCGGTGATCATGGCCTGGATCTCCTGGAAGCCGACCCGGACCTGCTCCGGGGTCAGGGGCGCCCGGCGCCCGGCCCGCCAGGCATCGATCGTGGCCTGCACCTCGGCCCCCGTGACGGCCTCGTCGGGTGCGGGGCCGCTGAGGTTCGCCGCCCAGCCCGGGACGAAGACCGGCAGCGGCGTGCCCACCCGGAACGTTTCCGGAGCACCGGGGAGAGCCGGGGGACCGGCCGGCTGGGCCGTGACCGACCGGTCAGACACGTAGATGAAGGCCTGGGCCTCGAAGCTCTTGCGACGGACGTAGGCCGGCCAGAACCAGTTTCGGTCCAGCGCGGTGACGCCTTGGCGCACGACGTCCTGGTAGAGCTGGCCGGACACGATGAGCGCCAGGTCCGCGGCGGGGTAGCGGTCCAGTGACTGTCGTAGTTCGTCACTGTCGACCAGTCGGCTCGCACTGATCACCGCGTCGCTGGACCACCCCAGGGCACCGGTACGGATCGTGCCTCGGGTCAGGCCGACCCGGACCCGCAGGCGCCCTCCCGGAGGTGAGCCCTGGTTGCGCCGGCGCAGGGACAGGATCAGCGACAGAACGAGGATGCCGATCGTCCTGCCCTCGACGATGTCCGGCGGGAACACCAGAAGGGCGCCGTCACCGCTGTACTCGGCGGGCAGTGGGCCTGCCGCCGGGACAGCGGTGACAGCAGCCCGGTGCAGCGCCTCGGCCAGGTCGCGGGCCAGTGCCTCGCGATCGGCGGCGCTGCCCCGGCGGCTCCAGCTGACGATGTCGACGCAGGCGCACAGGCTGCTGGCTCCCTCGACCAGCCGGCCACCGGACATGTTCGCTCCAGTCTGTCCCGGGCGGGACGGGTCTCAGGTGAAGGCGTCGCGGACGATCTTCCACAGCTTGTGGATGTCGGCGATCATCCGCAGGATCGCCGGGGCGTTGTCGGTCAGCCAGTCCAGCAGGGCCTCGACGTCGTCCAGAATCCTTCTGCGCTTCTTCTTCTTGAGTTCCCCGAGCATGCTGATCACCCGGGCTTCCTCACTCGCACTCAGTGCCATCCGAGCACCTCCTGATGCCTGTCGAAGTTCGGGAGAGGGAACACCGCTCAGTTCTCCCCGTGTTCGGCCCGCCACCGGGCGACGAACTCCTGCACGTCGGGATCGGCCAGTTCGAAGGGGTCGGCGGTCTCCTTCGGGAGCTTCCAGGCCACCTTGCCGGCCGCCTCGACCAGGGTCAGCATCAGGTCGTCGAGCCGGTAGCGCTTCTCCGCCGAGTAGTAGTTGACCGAGTCGGCCCCCAGTTCGGGGACCTGGTCCCGCAGGTGCCGGGCGATGTCCTGGCAGCGGCCCTGAATACTCTTCTCCATGACCGGTTCCGGATAGTTGAGCCGCTCGTCCCACTGCACCGGCTTCATCAGGTCGACCTTGTTCAGGCCGACCACGAGCTGCTTGACCTTCCCTCCGCCGCGCCCGGCCTGCAGGGCGGGGACCACCAGCTCGGAGAAGATCCGCTGGTCCTCGCCGAGGATCCGCTCGCTGGCCTGCATCACGTAGAGCACGACGTCGACCTTCGGCAGTTCCTCCCGGTAGATCTCCTCGAAGACCGCGTCCTCGGCGAGGCCCTCGCCGAGCCCGGGCATGTCGACGACGTGCAGGATGCCCCCGCCGCGCAGTTCGAACTCCTTGTGGCCGGCCTCGGAGGTGCCCCTCAGAGCGTGACTCACCTTCAGCCGGGCCGAGAACAGATTGTTGATCGTCGTGGTCTTGCCCACTCCGGCCTTGCCGATCACGGCGATCCGGGGCGGGTTGGTCGCACGTTCGCGACTGATGACGTCACCGAGTTTCTGGGCGGCCTCGGCGCCCAGTATGCCGTGCAGTTCGCTGTTCACCTTTCCTGATCGAGTGAGCTCGAAAAAGCCCTTCAGAAGGGACGATCGCTTCTCCATCAGTCGATTCCTCCGTGTTCTGCGGATGTTCCGGCCAGCTGGTCGAGCGCCCGGCGTATCCTCTGGCCGACCCGGTCGAGCCCCCACTGCCGGGCGCTGGAACAGGCGATGACGTCCTGGGCCGAGAGTCGGGAGGTGTAGGGCGAGAACTTCTGCAGCAGGTTCGCCGCCTGGTCGGCGAGGGCCTGCTCCTGTCCGGGGGAGGGCCGGTCGGTCCCGGCGTCCCAGTCGTTCGGGCCGATCTCGTCGGCGTGGGTCATGGCCAGGGTGATGCTCGTGCCGGCCCGCATCTCGTGGTCCAGGTCGGCGAGGGCGAGCTGGTCCGGCCGGAACACCCGAGGGTGCGCCGCGACCACCCAGACCACGTGGTCGGCGGTGGGCAGCAGGTCGCGGTACTGCTGCCGGTAGGTGGATTCGGTCTGCAGGCTCTCACCGAAGCCCGGGGTGTCGAGGATCTCCACCTCCAGCGGTGGGTCCCACGAGGGACGAATCAGTTTCGCCCGGACCTGCTGGACGTCGAGTGTCGTCGCCCGGAAGTTCCCGGTCGGCAGCGAGAGCCCGGTCAGGCCGTTGATCAGGGAGGTCTTCCCCGCCCCGCACTTGCCCAGAAAAGCCAGTCGCACCGCTCCTCCTCGGATTCGGTCAGCTGGTGCTGTGACGATGAAAGGTCTACCCGCCCGCCGCGGGGCGAACACCGACCTTTTGCGGCGTTCGTGCGAATGCCGCAATGGGGCGCTCAGGGGGTCTCGATCCGGACCGCAACCGGCTGGCCGGAGACGTACAGGGACGTGGTCCGCGCCGGCGCCGCGATGACGCCGGTTGCGCGAGCCAGTTCGTCGTACAGGTGGCGAGGGGTGACGATCGTGAGAGGAGCTGCGTCTGTCACCGGAGTGAGCAGGTTCTGCATGAAATCCACGGTGGGGCCGGAGATCCCGGCGGCGTCCAGATAGGTCAGGCCCTCGTTCACCACCATCGTCAGTCGCCATCGGTCGTCCTCGTCGACCAGCCGCCGTACGGCCTGGACCAGAGCGGCCAGAACGTCGGGCTCGTCGACCCCGGGTGGGAACGCCCCGAGCACCGGTCCTGCCGGATCCGGTTGCCAGTAGAGCCGTTCCATCCGGATCTGGAGCGCGGCCCGGCCCAGGAGGCCGACGAGATCCTCCTGGTCTCCCGGGGCCCCGCGCACCAGGACACACAGGCGGCGGACTCCCACTGCGGCATCGTTCATGGCGCGCCGGTCCTTTCCGAGGGCCAGAGAGGGGACGCCGTCAGCCTGGGCCCGCCGGCCCGGCCCGACACCGACTTTCTGCGGGTTTCACAGATCCGAGGCGATCCGCCGCAGTTCCGCCTCGTCGAGCACGAAGATCTGCCGGTAGCCGGTCCCGATGATCTGCGCGTCCCGCAACTGGGCGAGCACCTTGTTCACCGAACGCTCGTCGGCTGCGACCAGGGCTGCCAGTTCGGACTGGTTCAGCGCCACCGCGATGCCGACGCGGTCGCCGCTGCGCATTCCCCAGTGGCTCACCAGCTCCAGCAGGACCCGGGCCAGCCTCCCGCGGACCGAACCGTCGACGTGGCCCAGTCGCTGGCGCACGGCCGCCCGCAGTCGCCCGGCGGTCACCGCGCTGACGGCCGCTTGGGCGTCGGGGTACCTGGTCAGGAACTCGACGAACGTGCGCGCCCGGATCACCACCGCGATCACCGCGCCGGCGGTGATCGCGGTGGCTGTACGCACGTCGCCCTCGATCGCCCCGAGCTCGCCGATCACGTCTCCGGTGCCACGGATGGCCAGGAAGGCGGAGCGCCCCCGGCCGCCGTCGGTGGTGGCGGTGATCTTCACGTAGCCGTCCAGCACGAGCACCACCTCATGGGCGTCCTCGCCCTCGCGCATCAGCACTCCGTCGGCTGCGAACTGCCTTCGACGCCCCAGCTGCAGCAGGTGCTCGCGGGTCTCCGGCTGCAGCCGGGCCAGGAAGCTTCCAGGGGGAAACACCCATGGCGAATCCATCACGCAGGTCCCACTTCTGTCGATGCCGGTCGGGGCGTCTGGCAGCACGGTCAGGGATCACTGCGCCTGATGATCGTGAGGCAGGTGAACGGATACACGTAGACAAAACGAGGAATATCCACCGAACGGTCAGGAGTGGCCGGTCCGGAGAGCGCTTCCGACTTAAGGCTGAGGGAGCCATCGGGTCGATGGGCCGGTGGACGGACGCGGCGAGGGCGCTCCGGGCGGCAGTGTTGTCCTGGCCAACGACGAACCAGAGGAGAACATCATGAGCAAGCGGTCCGGAACGAGGGTGGCAGTCGGCGGAGCGCTGGTTGCGCTGTTCTCCCTCACCGCCTGTGGGTCTGGGGAAAGTGTCTGCACGGACGACGAGTACCCGGTCGCGGCGATCGGTAGCACCGGGTCGGCCTGCGAACCGAACGGGCAGGAGCCGAGCGAGGGATATGTCAGATACCCCGAGGGCAAGGTTCCCGAGAAGGTCGACGACCAGTGGTACTCGTACTGGCAGGAGCACGTCCTGGACAAGGACGGGAACGAGAGCCCAGCGCCCGCAGAATGACGGCCGGTGAGTGAAAGAAGGGGTGCGACGGCGGACATGAGGGGGACGTAGAGAGCGAAACCTCAGGAGGAAGTCATGACCCGCCGCCCCACTCCTCAGCCCTGGTTCATTGCGATCGCCCTGGCCACCGTCATGGCCGTCGCCGTGGGTGGCTACCTGCTCACCCGCCCCGGTCCGGCCGAGGCCACCACAACTGTGGCCACGGTCGCCGCTTCCCCGGCCTCGGAGATCCCGACGTTCGAGGTGGGAGGAGTGGCGGCCAAGTGCGTCCGCCCGGTTGAGCCCAGCCATCTGCAAGAAGCCGATCTGGTCTTCGCCGGGGAGGTCACCGGCCTGGCCGACGGTCTGGCCGGCCTGCAGGTCACCCGCACCTTCAAGGGCGAGCCCGGGAGCGAGGTGCGGTTGCGGCAGCGGGGCGACTTCTCCGAGGCTCTGAGCGGCGGCGGTGACTTCGAGGTGGGACGTACCTACCTGCTCACGGTTTCTGACGGGGACGTGGCCGACTGCCTGAGCGGCGTGGCTGATGACCCATCGCTGCAGGAGAGCTACGACGCGGCGTTCCCGTCCGCGGGAAGCTAGGTTCGGCCTCCGTATGCACAGGTGAAAGGATCCCCGTCCGGTTGGACATACGGAGGCGTGGATTCAGTGGGTCGCGACGAGCGGCGGGCACAGTTCGAGGGCCTGATAGCCGCGCTGATGGAGCCGTTACGGCGGTTCCTGGCGCGGCGCACTGACCCGGCGACCGCCGAGGACGCGCTCTCCGAGACGCTGTTGGTGTGCTGGCGGCGTCTGGACGAGGTGCCCGAGCAGCCCCTGCCCTGGGCCTACGGGGTGGCCCGGAACTGCCTGGCCAACGCCGAGCGGAGCCGGCGTCGCCAGGATCGCCTGGTGGCCCGCATCGCCGTCCTTGACCCTCCGCGCCCGACCGGTGACCACACGTCCCCTGATCTGAGTGCTGCTCTGGAACTGCTGCGGCCGCAGGACGCGGAACTGCTGCGGCTGTGGGCCTGGGAGGACCTGACGGCCCCGGAGATCGCCCAGGTGCTGGGCATCTCGGTCAACGCGGCCACGATCCGGCTGCACCGGGCGCGAGAACGGCTGCGGGCCCAGTTGGAGTCGTCCGGCGATACGGGCGGCCACGACACCCCGGCGAAGGAGAGGAGGCAGCGATGACGTCCGACGACGAACTGCGCGAGCAACTGCGCGGAGCCGATCCCGCGCGGTCACTGCCACCTCTACCGGCCGAGAGTGTCTCGGCGTTGGCCGACCGGATCATGGACGAGGTTCCGTCTCCTTCGCGGTTCAGGCCACCTTCGCGGGGTCGTCGGGTCGGGTGGTCCGCCGCTGCAGCCGGTCTCGCGGCGGCCGTCGTGGCGGGTGTGGTGGTCAATCTGAGCGGTGAATCCGAGCCCGGTGTGCAGGCCGAGTCACCCGTGACCGAGCGGGTCGTGCTCGACGGTTCCGGGGCAGATAGCAAATGCCCCGCCCCGGAGGCGGCCGAACTACGCACAGTGGACGTCGCGGTGGAGGCAACTGTCCGCACCATCAGTGACGGGGTGGTCGCCTTGGCGGTTTCGCACGTCTGGGCCGGTCCCCAGTTCGATGTGCTGGAGGTCGAGCAGACCAGCGGGGCCAGCGAGTCTCTGCTCGGAGGCACGAGTTTTACGGAAGGGGAGACGTATTTGGTGGCCGCCGTGGACGGCCAGGTGCGGGGGTGCGGGTACAGCGGCGTGGCGTCGACTGAGCTGCGCTCCCTGTACGACGAGGCCTTCTGACCGAGTTTTCCTGACGTGGCCGCCGTTGTCGCCTGGTCGGCGACCTGAGCTGAGCAGCCGGCCGATGCTCAGGTACCGCAGAACGTGGTGTACGCCCCGAAGTCGGCCGGCGCGGCCTCCGCGTACCGTTCCAGCCCGGCCCGCTCGTCGTAAGGAGCTGCAACTGCCTCGAGCAGCTGTGCGAACGGGGCCAGGTCCCCGCTGGTGGCCGCGCTCAGAGCCTCCTCGACCAGGTGATTCCGCGGGATGTAGACCGGGTTCACCGTGTCCATCAGCGAGGCCTGCGGGTTCAGAGCCCTCCACCGGGACAGCCACTCGTCCGACAGCGCCGGCTCCGGGAACAGCCGCTGGACCGGCTCGGCGTCACCACGGGCTGCACCGGACAGGGAGCGGAAGAACGCGGTGTAGTCGACCCGGTGGGTCTGGAGCAGGCCCAGCAGCTCGGCGATCAGCTCGGCAACCAGCACGTCGTCCAGGCCTTCGGACAGCCCCAGCTTGGCCTGCATACCGACGATCCAGGCGTTCTGGTACTGCCCGGCGAAGCCCTTCAGGCTTTCCACCGCCAGCTCGACCGCCTTGTCCTGGTCGTCGTCGATCAGGGGCAGCAGGGTCTCGGCCAGGCGGGCCAGGTTCCACTCCGCGATACCCGGTTGGTTGCCGAAGGCGTAACGGCCGCCGTGGTCGATCGAGCTGTACACCGTGGCCGGGTCGTACGCGTCGACGAAGGCGCAGGGGCCGTAGTCGATGGTCTCGCCCGAGATCGTCATGTTGTCGGTGTTCATCACGCCGTGCACGAACCCGACCAGCATCCAGCGGGCCAGCAGGGTGGCCTGCGCAGCGGCCACCGCCTCGAACAGAGCCAAGTAAGGACGCTCGGCCTGGGCGGCGCTGGTGTGGTGCCGGTTGATGGCGTGGTCGGCCAGGCGGCGGAGCAGCTCCACATCTCCGGTGGCTCGCGCGTACTGGAAACTGCCGACCCGTAGGTGGCTGCTCGCCACCCGGGCCAGCACCGCACCGGGCAGAAGGGTCTCGCGCTGTACCTGACGCCCGGTGGCCACCACCGCCAGCGAACGGGTGGTGGGGATGCCGAGGGCGTGCATGGCCTGGCTGATCACGTATTCGCGCAGCATCGGGCCGACCGCCGCCAGCCCGTCGCCCCCGCGGGAGAAAGGCGTACGCCCGGAGCCCTTCAGGTGCAGGTCGCGAAGGCTGCCGTCAGCGGCGGTCAGTTCGCCCAGCAGCAGCGCCCGCCCGTCGCCCAGCCGGGGCGAGAACCCGCCGAACTGGTGCCCGGAGTAGGCCTGAGCCACCGGGGTGGCGCCCTCGGGAACGCTCCTGCCCAGCAGCAGTTGCACCCCTTCGTCGCTGCGCAGCCAGGCCGGGTCGAGACCCAGCTCCGTAGCAAGGGGTTCGTTGAGCACCAGCACCCGAGGCGCGGGGGCAGCATCGCCGGTGAAGGGAATCGCCATCTCGGGCAGTTCCCGGGCGAAGCGGTTGTCCAGTCGGAACGTGACGCTCATGCCTCCGAGCCTACGTCTGGCAGTTGGCCCTGCCACCACAGCCAGGCCCCGCCCCATTATTCACCGATTTGCCCGACTATGGACATCGTTGCCCTGTCGCGATAAGAATGCTGGCACCAACGCGTGTAGCTATTCCGCGCTCGACGGCGAGCGCCGAGAGGTGGGGCAAGGATGCCCGGTTCACGAAGGCGCCCGATGTGGATGCTGCTCGGCATCGCGTTGGCGGTGCTGCTCCCCGCAGTCGCGTTCGTACCGAACGCCCACGCCGTCGCCGGAGCCCAGGCGGTGATCTCCGGTCAGGCACGCTTCCAGGTGCTCTCGCCGACCCTGATCCGCACCGAGTACGCGGGCAACCAGGCGTTCGTCGATGCCGGGACCTTCAACGTGGTCGGCCGCGACACCTTCCGGACCCCGCGCTTCACCACCCGCACGTCCAAGGGCTGGCTGAACATCGACACCGGAGAGCTGCTCCTGCGCTACAAGGTCGGCTCGGGCCAGTTCACCGGGGAGAACCTGCAGATCAGCCTGAAAGCCGGCCGGCAGCAGGTGGAGGCCTCGCCGTGGGCCGGTCAGGGGGCGGTGAACTGTGTGTTCGGACGGCTCTGTGAGGCGGAGGCACTCTCGCTGAACGGACTTGCCTCGGCCGTCAACCATTCCGGCTACACCGGGAACGGTTTCGTGGCCGGCTACGAGGGGTCCGGCAACTTCCTGCGCTTCTCGGTCGAGGCGCCCTCGGCGGGGACGTTCCAGCTGGCCGTGCGCTACGCGAACGCACAGGGTGGCGACGGCCAGATCACCGAGCGCACCCTGCGTGCGGTGGTGGACGGCGACGCGGGCCGTCAGTTCACGTTGCCGCCTACTGCCGCCTGGAACGCCTGGTCGGTGGTCACCGTGCCCCTGGAACTGAGCGCGGGCCGTCACGAGGTGAAGATCGTTCGCGGCCCGGCCGAATCGGGAAACCTGAACGTCGACAGCGTCGCCGTCCAGGAGCCCGGGGCCGCGTACCCGGCACCGGGACCGCCAGAACCGGAGCCCTGCGCATTTGGGGACGTCTGTGAGGCCGACGGCGGCGAGCTCGCCGGCGGCGCGAAGAAGGCGGATGATCACAACGGCGCCTCCCAGGGCAGTTTCGTCGCCGGGCTGGAAGGTGTGACGGCCTCGGACACGCTGACCGTGACCGATGTGCCCAGAACCGGTTCCTACCGGATCCAACTGCGGTACGCCAACGGCAAGGCGGGTTCTCAACCCGTCCAGACGCGTTCGGTGAGTGCCCAGACCGAGGGTTCACCAGCGTCCCTCATCGACTTGAAACCGACCAGCGGCTGGGACTACTGGCGTACGGTCGCCGCGCCGGTCCAGCTCGCGGCCGGAACGAACCAGGTGAAGATCGGCTGCCCGACCGAGGCGAGCTGCCACATCAACCTCGACACCGTCGCGTTCACCCAGGCCGACTCCCCGCTGCTGGCGCCGCACGCACCGCTGGGGGGCTACCGGCGGGGCCTGGACGGCGTCGACGGAGTGGCCCGGACCGTGCCGGGCCTGCTGTTCCACGACGGCTGGTCACTGCTCGACGACACGGCTTCGGCCCTGTGGCAGCCTAAGTCGAAGAAGGTCACCCAGCGACCCGCGGTCCCGGGCGGCTACCAGGACGGCTACGTCTTCGGTTACGGGCAGGACTACGACGCCGCGCTCGCCGACCTGGGCAGGCTCACCGGGCCCACCCTTCTGCTGCCGAAGTGGGCCTACGGCGTCTGGTACGCGGAGTACTACGACCGTACGGCCGCCGACTTCCAGGACGTCATCGTGCCCCGCTTCAAGGCCGAGGGGGTGCCGCTGGACGTGCTCGTGGTCGACACCGACTACAAGACCCCCGACCTGTGGAACGGCTGGTCGATCGACAAGACCAAGTTCCCCGACCCCAAGGGCTTCTTCGACTGGGCCCGTAAGGAGGGGCTGCACACGACCCTGAACATCCATCCGAGCATCATGGGCAACGACCCCCAGTTCGCGGCCGCGCAGGACAGGGCCAAGGGCAAGCTGGCCCGCACCGGATGCAACGGCGGGCCCGACTGCTACACCTTCGACTGGGGTGATTCCGACCAGCTGGCCTCCTACCTCGAGCTGCACGACGAGATGGAGAGCTACGGCGTGGACTTCTGGTGGCTGGACTGGTGCTGCGATGCCTCCCAGTCCACGCTGCCCGGGGTCACCCCGGACGCCTGGATCAACCAGCAGTACGCCGATCGCAACGGGTTCGCGTTCAGCCGGGCGTACGGTTCGCTGCAGGCCGGCGGGTACGGGAACCCGGCGCCGCTGCCCACCGGTCCATGGGCGGACAAGCGGACCACGCTGCACTTCACCGGGGACACCACCTCGAGCTGGGCGTCGTTGCAGGCGCAGGTGGGTTACACGCCGGGGGAGGGAGTAGCGACCGGGCTGGCGGCGGTCAGCCATGACATCGGTGGTCACACCGGCGGACTGCAGGAGCCGGGTTCGGAGCCGGGGAGCACCAAGCTGCCGGACGACCTGTACGCCCGCTGGGTGCAGCTGGGCACGTTCCAGCCGATCGACCGGCTGCACTCCAACCACAGCGACCGGCTGCCCTGGCAGTACGGGCCGGCTGCGGAGGCATCGGCCAAGAAGTTCCTGAAGCTGCGCCGCACCCTGCTGCCCTACACCTACAGGGCGGCTCAGGAGGCCACCCGCACCGGCACCCCGATCACACGCCCGCTGTACCTGGCCTACCCCAAGGAGCAGGAGGCGTATGCCACCGCGGGAACGCAGTACCTGTACGGGCCTGACCTCCTGGTCGCCCCGGTGACCTCCCCGGGGACCAGCGCCACCACGTCGGTCTGGTTCCCACCCGGCAGCACCTGGACCGATGGCTTCACCGGCAAGAAGTACCGAGGCGGTACCACGGCCGAGATCACGAGCACGCTCGACACCATGCCGGTGTTCGTGCGCTCTGGCGGCAAGGTGCCCGGCTTCTGAGAGGAAAGGGCTGCCGGACCGACTGCCCGGCGAGGGCACTCGAGTGGTAAGGGTCAGGCGGGGGCGAGGTTCCGCCGGGGCAGCGGGCTGGAGTAGACGACGTTGGTGGTGATCCCGCCCAGCGTGGCCAGCCTGCCGGTGATCCGCTCGAGGTCACGCATGGAACGGGCCAGCACCTTGAGCACGAAGCAGTCGTCGCCGGTGACGTGGTGCGCCTCGATCACCTCGGGGGTCACGTCGAGCAGGTCGTGCAGCGGCTTGTAGTTGCCACTGGGGTAGGCCAGCCGGACGAACGCGGTCACGCTGTAGCCCAGGGCCTCCGGATCAAGAACGGCGCTGTAGCCCACGATCACGCCGCTGTCGGTCAGCCGGCGCAGGCGCTCGGTGGTCGCGCTGGCCGACAGGCTGATGGCCCGGCCCAGGTCGGCGACCGAGATCCGGCCGTCCTCCTGCAGCTCCTCCAGAATGCGATGATCGGTCGCATCCAGTGACGGCCGTGGATTCGTCGACATGCTGCGCAAGCTACCAGCGAATCCACGGCCACAAGCCGTAGGTGCCGTGGGATGCCCATGGTGCCCACCGGCGTCCTCAGGTTGTCTGGAGGCATGGAAACCCCGCTCACAGCCGCCGCCTTCTTCGCCGCGAAACTCGCCTTCCAGACCGACCCGGCCGACCTCGCCGCAGCCCGGGCCGCCGGTGCCGCGCCCCTGGTCATCGACGTGCGCTCCGAGGAGGGATGGCGGGCCGGACGCATCCCGGGGGCAGTGCACATCCCCGGCCCGCAGTTGCTCGAACGCATCGGCGAGGTGGCACCCGACCTCGGTACCGCGATCGTCGTGTACTGCTGGGGGCCCGGCTGCAACGGCAGCACCAAGGCCGGTCTGGATCTCGCCACCCGGGGCTACACCGCGGTCAAGGAACTCATCGGCGGATTCGAGTACTGGGTCCGGGAGGGACTGGCCGTCGCCACCGAGACCGGCCGTACCCGCCAGGCTCCCGATCCCCTGGCCGCGCCGGCCTGAAGCCTAGGGCCGGTCTCGAGCCTAGGCTGGGGGCACCCCAGGTCCTGCCACGAAGGAGCCGCCCGTGTCCCCGGCCAATCCGCTCGACGAGGCCACCTGGGAACGCCTGGGCACACTGATGGACCAGGTGATCCCGCCCGACGAGTACCCCTCGGCCTCCCAGGCCGGGGGCGCCGGGTTCCTGGCCTCACTGCTGGCCGAGCGCCCCGACTGGATCGAGCGCCTGCAGGCAGTGGCCCGGGAGGCGACTGCGAGCGAACACTGGGACTGGTTCGCCGAGATGGTCGCGGGCGGCTACTACGCCGATCCGGCGAACGGCGGTAACGCCGGGGCGGCCTCGTGGCGCATGGTGGGCTGGCAGGCCGAACCGCTGGGCGGCTGGCCCGATCCGGTACCCGCCGCCGAAGCCGCGCGCACGATCGTCCATCCGCGGGATCTCGAAAGTCGTTACGACGCGATCGTGATCGGCTCGGGTGCCGGTGGCGGGGCGGCCGCCTGCGGTCTGGCCGAGGCCGGTCGGCGGGTGCTGGTGGTGGAGGCGGGCCAGTGGCCCTCGATCGACGAACTGCATCGCGATCATCTGCGGAACCCTCGTTCGGACTGGGGTCTCGCACCGCTGAGTGGTCCAACGGATGCTGAACATGTACGGGTTCTCGAAAACGGCCAAATAGTAACGCCGTTGGACGGGTCCTGGAACAACAACGCCTTCACCGCCGGTGGTGGCACCCGCGTCTACGGCGCCCAGGCCTGGCGTTTCAGCCCGCTCGACTTCCGCATGGCCTCCACCTACGGGGTGCCGGAGGGCAGTGCGCTCAGAGACTGGCCGATCTCCTACGAGGACCTCGAGCCCTACTACGAACGCGCCGAGTGGGAGATCGGAGTCAGTGGAGGCCCGCACGACGGTCGCTGGGCCGGTCCCCGCGCTCGCGAGCTTCCAATGCCAGCGCTGTCCAGCGGATCTCGGCGGGAGCGCCTGGCCCAGGCCGCCGAGTCTCTGGGCTTCGGCACCGTGCCTGTGCCCCTACTGATCAATTCACGGCCCTACCTGGGCCGTCGTGCCTGCTCACGGTGCAACCTGTGTATCGGGTTCTCCTGCCCCGACGATGCCAAGAACGGTTCGCAGAACACCATGCTCACGCGGGCTTTCGCCACCGGCCGGGCGCAGATCGTCCTGGGCACAAGAGCTTCTCAACTGCTTACGGACGTCCATGGGCGCGTTGTCGGGGCCACTCTCGTCGGCGAGGTGGACGGGGTGGTGTGGCGACGCGACATCCACGCCGCCGAGATCGTGGTGTCGGCCGGGGCGGTGGAGTCGGCACGACTGCTGCTCAACAGCCGCAGCGATCGCGAACCCGACGGCATCGGCAACAACAACGACCTCGTCGGGCGCCACCTGCAGGGGCACGTCTACGGCGGTGCCCTCGGGCTTTTTCAGGATGTGGTCGAAGACCTGATCGGTCCGGGCCCGTCGATCGCCACCACCGACTACCGCCATCACAACGGCGACATCGTCGGTGGCGGCATCATCGCCGACGAGTTCGTGGCCACACCGGCCAACACCTACTGGTACCTGGTCAGCGCCGGCTTCATCCCTCGCACCGGCCCGGCGAGTAAGGAGGGCATGCGCCGCTACGTACGCCGCAGCCTGCGCCTCATGGGCCCGGTGCAGGAGATGACCTCGGCCGAATCACGGGTGCGGGTGGACGAGAACGTGCGCGACCCCTTCGGTGTGCCGGTGGCGCGCTTCAGCGGCAGCATCCACCCCGAAGACCTACGCGCGCGGGACTCCACGAGCCGGACGAGCGGCGCCTGGCTGCGAGCGGCCGGAGCGGTGAACGTTGCCGAGTTCGGCGGAGCGCGGAAAGGTCCTTCCGGGGGTCAGCACCAGGCCGGAACCCTGCGCATGGGCTCGGACCCGTCGAACTCGGTGGTGGACGAGTACGGCCGGGTGTGGGGGCACGAGAACCTGCGCATCATGGACGGTTCGGTGCACGTCACGAACGGCGGGGTGAACCCGGTGCTGACCATCTTCGCCACCGCCCTGCGCAGCGTGGAGCAGATGACCGGCGGATCACAGTGAGGTCGTGCCCCGCACCCGATGCCCGGTGGCGATCGACTCACCCGAGATCGCGCCCGCGCGCGGAGAAATCAGGAACGTGACCAGGTCCGCGATCTGCTCAGGACTGGACTCGCCCGGACGCCCCGGCTGCACCTCGGCCGCCGGATCCTCGGTCACCGGCCCCGGATTGACCACGTTCACCGTGACTCCCGACCCGGCGGCCCCGTCGGCCAGGTTCTTCGCCGCCACGATCAGCGCCGCATTGCGCACCGCCCCGGTCACATTGCCGGTCAGGAAGGCGTTCTGCCCACTGATCCCGACGATCCGGCCGTAACCGGCGGCGGTCATGACCGGCAGCGCCGCATTCACCAGCCGCAGGAACGACAACGCCTTCGCATCGACCGCCTCCAGCACCTGCTCCGGATCGGAGTTACGCGCCGGATCGAGCGTCTGCGCGCTCGGCGCCGCCGTCACCACCAGCCCGTCCAGCCGGCCGTGCTGCTCCAGCACCGCCGCGAACCCGGCCTGCACCGACTGCTGATCCTGCGCATCGATCACCAGCCCCTCCTCGGCATGCCGCGAGGCGACCAGCGCCGTGGCGCCCTCCTGCCGCAGCCGGCCCACCACCGCCCGCCCGATCAGCCCGGTACCGCCCACCACCAGAACGACGCGCCCACCCAGTTCAAGGTCCACGGCCACGACCCTACCGACCAGGGGCAAAGCAGGAACCGGGGACGACGCGAGCGCGTCGTCCCCGGTCCCCGTCGCTCACACCCGGGCGTCCTCGACCACGGGATCGGCGTCCGGCTCGGCCACGTGCCCGTCGGACAGTTCCTTCTCCGGCAGCAGGAAGGCCAGGACCAGGCCGACCGCGAAGATCGGGATCAGGTACAGGAACACCGGCGTCAGGGCGTGCTGGTAGGAGGCGATCACCGCGTCCTGGGCGGCCTGGGGCAGGGCGTGCACCAGGGCCGGGGTCAGCGAGTCGGCGTTGCCCACGGCCTGGGCCGAGGACGCGTCCAGACGCTGGGCGAGCTGGTCGGTCAGGCGGCTGGTGAACACCGCTCCCACCGCCGCGATGCCCAGGGTGGCGCCGATCTCCCGGAAGAAGTTGTTCGCCGAGGTGGCGGTGCCGACGTCCGAGGCGGGGAAGTCGTTCTGCACGGCCAGCACCAGGGTCTGCATCATCAGGCCCAGGCCGGCGCCCAGGATGAAGACGTACACGCAGATCAGGGCGAGCACGGTGTCCACCGTGAGGGTGCTCATGGCCAGGGCGGCGACCATGACCAGGGCGACGCCGGCGATCGGGTACCAGCGGTAGCGGCCGGTGCGGCTGATCGCGTTGCCCGAGGGGATCGCCGCCGACATGATGCCGACCACCATCGGGATCAGCAGCAGCCCGGACTCGGTGGCGCTGACGCCGTAGACCATCTGCAGGTAGGTGGGCAGGTAGCCGATGATCGCGAACATCCCGACGCCGATCACGATCATGCCGATCAGCGTGGCCAGGTTGAAGATGCGGCTGCGGAACAGGTGCAGCGGGATCAGCGGTTCCTCGACGCGCGACTCCCAGACGAAGAACAGGACCCAGGCCAGGATGCCGCCGGCGCCGGTGCCCAGCACGATCGGGTCGGTCCAGTCGTACTCCGTGCCGCCCCAGTCGGCCACCAGCACGGTGCTGGTCACGGCCGCGGCCATCAGCACGAAGCCGACCACGTCCAGGCGGGCCTGGACCTGGCGCTTGGGCAGCTTGAGCACCACGGCGCAGACCACCAGGGCCAGGATGCCCAGGGGCAGGTTGATCCAGAACGCCCAGCGCCAGCCGATGCTGTCGGTGAACCAGCCGCCCAGCAGCGGGCCGGCCACGGAGGAGAGACCGAAGACGGCGCCGATGGGCGCCATGTACTTGGCCCGCTGACGGGCCGGCACCAGGTCGGCGATGATCGCCTGCGAGGTGATCATCAGGCCACCGCCGCCCAGACCCTGGATACCCCGGCCGATGATCAGCCAGGTCATGTCCTGCGCCAGTGCAGCGATGGTGGAACCGACCAGGAAGATCCCGATGCCCGACAGGAACAGCGTCTTACGGCCGATCAGGTCGCCGAT
The DNA here is from genome assembly GCF_030269265.1 of Kineosporia sp. NBRC 101677. Lineage (NCBI taxonomy): Bacteria > Bacillati > Actinomycetota > Actinomycetes > Kineosporiales > Kineosporiaceae > Kineosporia > Kineosporia sp. NBRC 101677. The sequence goes on along the minus strand of NZ_BSTA01000003.1, from coordinate 104,365 downwards.
GCGGCCGTAGACCGGCATCGCGATGGTGGCGGCCAGGATGTACGCGGTGGTCACCCAGGCCATGTGCTGCACGCCGTGCAGTTCACCCACGATGGTGGGCAGGGCGGTGCTGACGATGGTCTGGTCCAGCGCGGACAGCAGCATGGTGAGCATGAGACCGCTGAAGATCACCCAGAAGTTGGCGGGAACCTCGGAAGGCCCGCTGTTCTGCGGTGCTCGCGCGGCCGGCAGTGATTCGGCCATGGTGGAACTCTCCGGAAAAGAAGATTGAGGACGGGGGTGCGCGCCTTCGCGCGGGGATCTCGCCTCAGGGGGCGAGGAAGCTGTGGAACAGGGCCACGGTCTGCTCGACCTGGGGCAGCAGGTCCGGTGAGGAGTGCGGGCTGCGCGACCAGCTCTGCAGACCGGTCCGGATCGCCGAGAAGGCGAGCGAGGTGATCAGTACCGGCGTCACGTCGAGCGGGTCCAGGCCCAGGCGCTGGGCGGCGACCTCGCCCACGCTCCGCTCGAACCGCTCGAAGTTGGTCAGCATGGCCGCCATCAGCGCCGGATGCTGCTGAGCCAGTTCCATGACCTGGCTCAGCTCCTCGCGCTGGGGCTGGTTCTCCGACAACTCGCGCAGCAGCAGCCGGGTCAGGTCGCGCAGCACCTGCACCGGCTCCTGCCCGGGCTGGGCCAGGAACTCGGCCAGCGCGTCGTCGGGCAGGACCGTCGGCCCGGCGATGACGGCCGCCTCCTTCGATGGGAAGTAGTTGAAGAAGGTGCGCCGCGAGATGCCGGCCGCGCTGCTGATCATGTCGACGGTGACGTGCTCGAACCCGTGCTCGCCGACCAGCCGGAGGGTGGCCTCGTGGATCTCCCGCTCCGTCGCCTTCCGGCGCCGCTGCCGCAGATCACCCTGCTTCGCTTCCATACCTGCAAGTATTGCACGTCGTGCAAGTTTTGCGCGCTGAGCATTCGGGTGAACCTATGAAAGGCATTTTCGCTAATGGAGCGGAAATTCCGTTCCAAGATCGGTATCTGCTTCCCAGATGGTTCGGTCAAGACAAGCTCTTGTGGGTGCGCATGCGTACCCGTACCCTGGCGCGGACGATCCAGGGAGGTCCGGCATGGCCGATGCGAATATCCGGCTACCTGAAGAGGCGAGAGACCGTCTGGCCGCAGTCGCTGCGGCTCAGGGCCTCTCGTTGAGGGCCTACTTGTCCCGCCTGGCCGCAGAAGTCGCAACCCCTGCGGAGCTGGCCGAGCGCGCCGAGCGGGCTCGGGCGGTTCTCCAGGAGTGGAACGGCTACGACCCGTCTGCGCAGAGCGCTGCCGACGCCCGCGCGGAGCTCAACCGCCGGCTGCGTGCGCTGCCGTCCGTGCAGCGGTGAGCCCGGCATCAGGGCACTGGGTGCAGATGCTACACATCATCTTCGACGACTCCGCGCTCGTGGCCGCGGGCCGAGGCAACGCACTCGCTTCTGCGCTCATCGCTCAGGCGCATCCGATGCCCGCCCGGGGCCAGGACGATGCAGATCCGGACGAGGAGGCTCCGATCGCCCGGATCTACGTGGCTGCCTGTGCCCTGGTCGAGGCTGAGCGAACGCGTCCCGGTACCGGAGCGCACATCGCGGCCTTGCCGAACCTCGAGGTCCTTCCTCTGGATCTGGCTGCTGCACTGCCGGTGGCGGACTCGCAGGAGTGGGCGGCCTCGCACACGCTTCACGCTGCCCGGCCTTCCCCGGAGTTACCGGAAGGGGCGGTGGTTGCCACCACCCGGCCGGAAGAGTGGGCCGGTCGCCCCGTCCGGGTGCTGGATCTGTCCCCGTGAGGTCGTTGGCTGAGCGGCGCTCGCACCGGCTCCTGGCGAGCTGCGGGCGTCAGCTCTCGCGGTCGGTCCTGCCCAGGTGCTCGTGCTGCAGGATCCCCATCCGCAGGGCGTTGCGGTAGCGGCCGTCGGCGAAGTACTCCTCGCGCAGCTCGCCCTCGGTGACGAAGCCGGCCTGCTGGTAGATGTGGATCGCCTTGGGGTTCTCCACACTGACGATCAGGTAGACCTTGTGCAGGTTGAGCACGGCGAAGGCGTAGTCGAGGGCCCGCGTGGTGGCCTCGCGGGCGTAGCCCCGGCCCTGGAAGCCCGGCGCCACGATGATCTGGAACTCGGCGGTGCGGTGGATGTAGTCGATCTCCACCAGTTCGACGATCCCGGCCCGCACGCCCTCGGGGGCCTCGATGACGAAGCGCCGCTCGCGGTTGTCGTGGATGTGCTGGGCGTAGATCTCCCGCAGTTCCTGCAGCGACTCGTAGGGCTCCTCGAACCAGTACGTCATGATCTTCGAGTCGTTGTTGAGCGTGTGCACGAAGTCGAGGTCGTCCGGTTCCAGCGCGCGCAGTCTGATCGTCACGCCGCTCATTACAGCAGCTCACCTCCAGGCCAGTACTGCCCGATTGGCCCGCGAGAACGATCTTGCGCCGGGCTACGGTCGCCGACCATGGAGATCCTCAGGTTCCGCGCCTTCACCACCCCCGGGACGGATCCGCTCTCGGGCAACCCGGCCGGGGTGGTGACCGGTGCGGACGACCTCACCGAGACGCAGATGGCGCAGATCGCGGCCGATCTGGGGTTCAGCGAGACCGCGTTCCTGTCCCGGATCAGTGCCGACGCGGCGCACGTGCGTTACTTCACGCCCCGCGCCGAGATCGCCTTCTGCGGCCACGCCACCATCGCCTCCGGCGTGGCCCTGGCCCGCCGCGGATCCGCCCCGACGGTCACCTTGACCACCGCCCTGCGCGGAGACGTACCCGTCGCCGTCACTCCCGAGACCGCCACCCTCACCGCGGTCGACAGCGCCGTTCACCCCCTGAACGACGACCAGCTCACCCCGCTACTGGCTGCGCTGCGACTGACCCCCGCTGACCTGGACCCCGAACTCCCGCCGGCCTTCGTACAGGGCGGCAACCCGCACCCCCTGCTCTTCGTGCGCACCGGCGTACTGGACCGACTCGACCACGACGACCAGGCCGTCCTCAATCTGCAGAACCAGAACGGCTGGGACGGCACCGTGCCGGTGGTCCACCGCCTCGCCGAGGACAAGTTCCACTCACGCAACCCCTTCCCGCGCGGCGGCATCCGCGAGGACCCGGCCACCGGCTCGGCCGCCGCCAGCCTGGGCTACTACCTGCGCGCCGGCGGCCACCTGCCCACCCCGGCCACGATCGAGGTCCGGCAGGGCGCCGAAGCCGGCCGCCCCTCACTGATCAGCGTCGAGATCCCCGACGACGGACGAGTCCGGGTGACCGGAACCGCCGCCGAGCTGTAGCCGGTCAGATCAGCCGGGCGAACCACCGCAGCGAGAAGGCGGCGGCCACCAGGGCGAACAGGAACGCGCCGGCAGCGAAATAGGGGGCCAGTTCGCGGGCTTCGGTGGTCCAGGCGATCGACGAACCGATGTCGTCGTACACCTGCCGCAGCTGTTCCACGCTCTCGGCCTGGTAGGCCGTTCCGCCGGTCAGATCCGCCACCCGGGCCAGGGTTTCGGCGTCGGCCGGTACGCGCCGCTCGCGCTCGGTGCCCTCGTCGATCACGCCTTCGGGGGTGCCGTAGGCGATCGTCGACACCGGGACCCCGGCCTTCGCCGCCGCTGCGGCGGCAGCCTCGGGAGGACGTCCATTGATACTGGTTCCGTCGGAGAGCAGGACGATCCGCGCCGGGATCTCCTCCGTCTGGGCAGGATCGGTGGGCGTGAGCCGGGTCTGCAGGTCGCGCACCTGCTCGAGTGAGGTGAAGAGTCCTTCGCCGATGGCGGTGGAGGTCCCGAGCGAGAGGCCGGTGAGGGCGCGGCGGACGGCCGCGTGATCGGTCGTCGGAGAAGCCAGCACCGTGGCGAAGCCCTCGAAAGAGACCAGGCCGATGCGGTACTCGTCCGGAAGCTGGTCCACGAACTGGATGCCCGCCGCCTTGGCCGCCTCGAGCCGGTTGGGCTCCACGTCGGTGGCGCGCATGGAGCCGGACACGTCGATCGCGATCATGACGGTGGCCTGCTCGCGCTGCACCCGCACGTCCGCCTCCGGCCGGGCCGCCGCGGTCACGAGCAGTACCAGCGACACCAGGCCCAGGCCGCCGGTCAGCGAGCGGCGCCAGCCCGGTCGTTCGGGAACGAGTCGTTGCAGCATGTCCGGGGAGGCGAAGCGGGCGGCGAAGTGCTGGCGCCGGCGGCTGACGAAGAGCGCGGCGACCAAGAACCCGGCCAGGGGGACCAGGAGCAGGAGGAACCACGGGGAGAGGAAGGTCATCGGGCGCAGGCCCGGGCCTGAGGGCGAGAATCCGGCATGACGTAAACCTCAGCATGCGCCCCCGAAAGCCTGCGGAAGGCCAGTCGAAAGGGGAGCGAAAGGGCCGCGACGACCAGATACCGTCGCGGCCCGCCCGAACTACTGCTGCTGGTTGCGCATCACCGCGAGATTGCCGAGGTTGGTGGTCACCTGACGCACCAGCACGAACCCGGCCGCCCGGGCCTCCGCCGCCAGTTCTTCGGCCGTACGCCCCGCCGCGATCCCGCGCAGCCCCTGCTGCACCACATCGGTCGGGCCGGCGGGCTGCTCCTGCAACACCAGCAGCCCGTCGGCGGTCAGCGCCCGGCGCAGCGCGCTCAGCGTGCCGGGCCGGCTGTTGTCGGGGAAGAACGCCTGCGCCCAGTAGGCCACCTTGAAAACGGCCCGCTCGTCGAGCGTCTGGGCATCAGCGCACCGCAACTGCACCTGCTCGGTCAGGCCCAGTTCGTCGCGGCGGCGCTCGGCCTCGGCCACAACCTCGGGCACGATGTCCACGCCGAGGAGCTTCAGGTGCGGATACAGCTGCGCCGTGGTCAGCAGCGCTCCGCCGATACCGCAGCCCAGATCGAGCATCGGCCCGCCACCGGCCAATTCGGCCTCGACCTCGGGAATTGCCGCGTACACAGACCGGTAGAGCATCTGCGTCACCGGATCGGCCACAACCCCCGAATCTTTGGCCACGATCAACGCCTCGGTGCCGGTCAGGTCAGGGACCGTGCCGTCCAGCTTCTCCAGGGCGGCCAGGTCGAGGCGCACCGAGGCCAGCACACTCTCCAGATCTACCCCCGAGGCCCCGTTGACCAAGGCGGCGAACGCGGGCGTCAGTTGGTAGGCGCCCGCGGTCTCGGTCACCACACCGACCTGCTTGAGGACGTCTGTCACGCCTTGGGTGCGCTCGGGCGCCCAGGACGGTGTGGTCAGGTCGGGGAGCGGGGTGGGTTCACGCAGCGTGTCCAGCCAGCCCAGCCGGTGCACGGCTTCCAGGATGGCCAGCGTCTGCGCGCCCTTCGCCCACTCGCGGATCACGCCGCGGGCCCCCAGGGCCTCGATCAGCGGCGGCTGCTGCTCGGACATGGTTCAGTCTCCAATGCGCTCGTCTTCTCGGGCGGACGGGACTGGATGCCGCAGGTCGCCGGAAACTGCGCCGAATCTGCTGTGATCCGGGTCTCAGCCCGGATGGTGCGTGCCGTAGGAGATACCCATCCGCGCCACCCGGCCCTGTTCCAGGCTGAACAGCGCAACCATGGTGGGCGGGCAGTGCTCCGGGTCCGACGGCGGATTGACGAAGTCCGCCTCCCACAGCAGCACGTCCTTGCTGGACATCGTGTGATGCAGCCGCACCCCGACGTCTGCACTGAACGTCCAGTCCAGCATGTCCAGCAGCAGCGAACGGTCGCCGTGAATGAGGCCCATGACATCGACCAGGGCGTGCGGGTGGTACCAGTCCTCGACGACCGTGCCGAAGCTGCCGTCGAGCATCGACCCGACGATCTGGGCCGACTCCCGGTGCCAGGCCTCGGCCCGGGCCCCGGCCTCGTCGAACGAGGCCTCCGCGGTCTGCCGGAGCTGCTGGGCCAGGGCCCTCCGCCCGTCCCGGAGCCGGCTCGCCACCGTGTCGGGGGAGATGCCGCACAACGCCGCGATCTGCCGGTACTGCGTGACCCCGCTGAAGTAGCGCAGCATCATGACCTCGCGGATCGGCGCCGACAGCCCGTCCAGGCCGCGGCGGATCCAGTCTGCGGTGGCGGCCTGCTCAAGCCTCTCTTCGCCAGGCGAAGTCACCGGCGGCAGCAGCAGTCCGGGGTCGGCCACCGGCACCGCCTTGCGTGCACGCAGTTGCTGGCGGCAGTTGTTGCGCACCACAGCTTTCAACCAGGGGACGACGGCGCTGGGCTCGCGTAGCTCGGGTAACCGTTGCAGGGCGGTGAGCAGAGCGTCCTGCACCGCGTCCTCGGCGTCGTCGGTGTATCCGAGCAGGGCGATCGCGGTGGCCCGCAGAGCGGCCCGGTGCCGCTCGACCAGCACCGCGAACGCGGCCATGTCGCCGGCCTGCGCCGACCGCACCAGGCTCTCGTCCAGTTCCTCCGCCATCCGTTCATGATCCCCCGATCACGTCCCGGCTCTGCGCATGAACAAAGTGTCGTCAGAGAGCAGTTTGTTCATGCGTAGCGCCACCGGAACCCACCCAGGCACGAGGGGAGCTGCCCAGGTGCTGGGTGAAGACCCGGGAGAAGGACGAGGCGTTGGCGTAACCGAGGTGTGCGGCCACGGAGGCCACCGGGGCGCCGGCGCGCAACTGCTGCTGGGCCAGTGTGAGGCGCCACTGGGTGAGGTACTCGCCGGGGGCCAGGCCGATCTGCTTCTTGAAGTGCGCGGCGAACGCGCTGCGGGACATCTTGGCCTCCCGGGCCATGGTCTCCAGATCCCAGTTCTGCGAAGGGGATTCGTGCAGGGCCAGGAGCAACGGGGCCAGGCGGGGGTCGGCCAGCCCGGTGAACAGGCCGGAGGGCAGGCCGAGTTCGTTCACGTGGTCGAGGATCCAGCGCAGGAGCTGGATGAGGACCACCTCGAAGAGGCGGTCGGCGACCAGGCGGCGGCCGCAGCGCACCTGGTCGACCTCGTCGAAGAGCAGCTGCAGGGCCGGGTCGAGCCCGGCGACGTCGGCGAGCGGGAGCACGATCACCGGGGGCAGGGCGCGCACGATCGGGTGGGTCGGCCCGCCGTCGAAGTCGAGGGCGGCGCAGGCGAAGTCCGAGTCTTCGGTGGGGGCGTTGTGGAAGGCGTGCTCCAGTGGGCGTGGGTAGAACAGCAGGGTGGGGCGGTCGATCTCCAGGCGCTGCAGCCCACCTCCGGGCTCCTGGTGGGTCACCGCCATCTCGCCCTGGCGCAGCACGTGCAGGAACCCGCGGCCGGGCTGGGCGGCGAAGGTGGTCACGCCGCACAGGGGCCCGGTGTGGAACAGGCTGGTGCTGACCCGGAACATCTGCAGCAGCGGCGAGATGCGGTCGAAGTCGCTCACCGGGCCAGTCTAGGACGATCGGCTAAGAAGTGAAGACTTTCTGGCACGTATCGTCCGGCCGCTGGCTGCAGTCTTGTCTCACGGCCCACCGATCAGGTGGGACGAGGAACAAGAACAAGGAGCCTGTCATGGCCAACGTCCCGCTCGTCGACCGCGAGTCCGCCACCGGCCCGGTCAAGGAGCAGCTGGACCAGATCAACGCCGCGTTCGGAACCGTGCCGGCGATGTTCAAGGCGGTGGCCAACTCCCCGGCCGCCCTGCAGAGCCTGTGGGGCGCGTTCGGCGCCTTCGGCGGGGGCACGCTCGGGCCCGCCCTCGGTGAGCAGATCGCCGTGGCGGTGGCCAACCGCAACGCCTGCGAGTACTGCCTGGCCGCCCACACCGCGCTCGGGCGCAAGGCCGGCCTGAGCAAGGACGCGCTCAGCGCCGCGCAGGACGGCCGGTCCGAGGACCCGAAGGTCGCGGCCCTGCTCGACTTCGCCCTGAAGCTGGTGAACGAGCGCGGCCAGGTCTCGGCCGCCGACGTCGGGAAGCTGCGGGAGCACGGCTGGGACGACGAGCAGATCGTCGAGACCATCGCCCAGGTCGCGCTGAACCTGTTCACCAACTACGTGAACATCGCCCTGGACGTGCCGGTCGACTTCCCGACCGTCTCGCTGCGCAGGGCCGGCTGAGAGGTCGCCCCGGCCGGGCCCACGCCGGGCCCGGCCGCCGCGCTGAGCTGATCGGGTGAGGGCCGTCCGGGGTGCTCAGGCCCCCGGCGCCCGCCGCCGACGACGCTCCTGCTACGTCGGGCAGCTGTGCTGCGAGCGGGAGGAATCCTTTTGTCGGATCAGACGGCCCTCACCCAGGACCAGCTCGAGCGGCTGGCCGAGCTCACCAGCCTGGTCGAGGCCTACGAACGCGGCTCGGCCACGGCCGAGTACAGCCCCGACGGCAAGCTGCTGCGGGCCAACCGGCAGTTCGCCGACCTGGTGGGCCACGCTGCGGACGGCATCGTCGGCCAGGAGCACCGGGCGTTCGTGTCGTCCGACGTCGCCGCGTCGGCCGAGTACACCGGCCTGTGGGAGCAGCTGCGCACCGGCAGCAACCCGACCGGGGAGTTCCGGCTGGTCTGGCAGGACGTGCACCAGGATCTCTGGATCCGCTCCACCTTCCTGCCCGTGCGCAACGCCACCGACCAGGTGGTGAAGGTGGTCGAGTACGCGCTCGACGTCACCCCCGGCAAGCGGGCCACCGCCGACGCGCAGGGCAAGATCCAGGCGATCAACCGTTCCCAGGCGGTGATCGAGTTCGACCTGGAAGGTCACATCCTCGACGCCAACGACAACTTCCTGGCCCTGGTCGGCTACTCCCGCTCCGAGGTCGTGGGCCAGCACCACCGCATGTTCGTCACCCCGGAGGATGCCAAGTCCGCTGCCTACCAGGAGTTCTGGCGGCACCTGGGGGCCGGCGAGTTCGTCTCCGGCGAGTTCCACCGGCTGGGCAAGGACGGCCGTGAGGTCTGGCTGCAGGCCGTCTACAACCCGATCCTGGGCATCGACGGAAAGCCCTGGAAGGTGGTCAAGTTCGCGGTCGACGTGACCGCCGCCAAGCTGGCCAACGCCGAGTTCGAGGGCAAGGTAGCAGCGATCAACCGCTCGCAGGCGGTGATCGAGTTCGACCTGGACGGGCACATTCTCGACGTCAACGACAACTTCCTGAACGCCGTCGGCTACACCCGCGACGACGTCGTCGGCCGGCACCACCGGATGTTCGTCGCGCCCGAGACCGCGCAGTCGCACGAGTACGCCGACTTCTGGCGCAGTCTCGCCGAGGGCGAGTTCGTCTCCGGCGAGTTCCACCGCTACGGCAAGGACAACCGCGACGTCTGGCTCCAGGCCACCTACAACCCGATCTTCGGGCTGAACGGCAAGCCCTGGAAGGTGGTCAAGTTCGCCAGCGACATCACCCTGGCCAAGGCCCGCAACGCCGACTTCGAGGGCAAGATCACCGCGATCCGGCGCTCCCAGGCGGTGATCGAGTTCGACCTCGAGGGTGTCGTTCTGGACGCCAACGACGCCTTCCTCGAGCTGATGGGCTACACCCTGGAGGAGGTCCGGGGCCAGCACCACCGGCTGTTCGTGGCCCCCAACGAGACCGGCACCCCCGAGTACGCGGCGTTCTGGGACAAGCTGGCCCGCGGCGACTTCCACTCCGCCGAGTACCGCCGGATCGCCAAGGACGGCCGCGAGGTGTGGATCCGGGCCACCTACAACCCGATCCTCGACGCCGACGGCAGGCCGGTCAAGGTGGTCAAGTTCGCCCACGACGTCACCGCCGAGAAGCTGCGCAACGCCGACTTCGAGAGCCGGGTCGCGGCGATCGACCGCTCGCAGGCGGTGGTCGAGTTCAGCCTCGACGGGCGGATCCTCACCGCGAACGAGAACTTCCTGCGCACCATGGGCTACTCGCTGACCGAGATCGTCGGCCAGCACCACCGGATGTTCTGCACCGGCGACTACGCCACCTCCGACGAGTACCTGGAGTTCTGGGCCCGGCTGCGCAGCGGCGAGTTCCGCTCCGGCCGCTTCCACCGGGTCGGCAAGGGGGGCCGGGACGTGTGGATCCAGTCCAGCTACAACCCAATCCTCGACCTGTCCGGCCACCCGGTGCGGGTGATCAAGTACGCCTACGACATCACCGACCAGGTCCGCCTCGAACAGCAGCTCAACGCCCAGGTGGCCGCGATGAGCGGCACCACCTGATCCCGGATCACGAGGCCGGGCCGGGAAGGCCCGGGAAGCCGACCTGAGGACGCGGGTGGGCACCGATGCGCGATCGGTGCCCACCCGCGTCCCCAGTTCGGTTCGGGTCGGCGTCAGATTCTTGTCAGGAAGGGGATGCGCGCCGTCAGAGTTCGGTCAAGGTCTTTCTCGCTCGTCCCGTCCGGCCCGTTACTGGTTCCACCGCAGCCGCGGTGAAGGACGCGGCGGCCAGGACGAGAGAAGGACGATCCGCAGTGAGAACGATCGGATTGCTCGGCGGGACCAACTGGTCCGAGACGGCGCGCTACTACCGTCTGGCCAAGGAGGTGCTGCGGCAGCGGGACGATGCGCGGGGAACCCGCCTCCTGCTCGACTGGGTGGACGATCACGAGCTCGAGTACCTCCAGGTCACCGTCGACTGGGACGGGGCCGCCGGGCTGCTCGGGGAGCGGGCGGCGTCGATGCGGGAGGCCGGGGCAGGATCGATCATCCTGTGCGGCAGCCTGCACCCGGAGGTGAGCTGGCGGGTGATCCGGGAGCTGAGCGTCCCGGTCGTCGCCCTGCACGAGGCGGCCAGTGCCGACGACGTGGAGGCGGCTGTGCAGCAGGTGCTTTCGCTCAGCGCCGCCGCGTCTCGTCAGCTCTGAAGCACAGCATGCTCAGAAGTCTGACCCAGGCCGACTGTGCGGCCTGGCAGCAGCTGGCCCAAGCCATCCATGACGCCCACGCACACAGCGCCCCGTTCTCTCCCCAGGCCAGTCTCGACGCGTTCCACGGCTCGGTGGACTGCAGCGGAACCCAGCTGATGGGGACGTTCAGCGAGAGCGGCACGTTGGTGGGCTACTTCCGGCTCCGGCCCGGCCGGCGATCGGAACTGCTCGGTGCGGGCGGCGTCCATCCGGATCACCCCGGGCGGGCGACCGGTTCGCTGCTGATGACGGCGATGCTCGAGCAGGCCCGGCGCACAGCCGGTGGCGCCACCCGGATCCGGGTCTCGGCCGATCCGGCGGACCGGATGTGGACAGACGCGGTCCTGGCCCGGGGCTTCGCGGCCGACGGCGGAGCCATCACGATGGAGCACACCCTGCGCGGCCTGCCCTCGATGCCGCCGCCGGAAGGGTTCTCGATCGCGCCGCTGGATCCTGCCCATCAGCCGCAGGTGATGCTGGCCCTGCACAACGAGGTGTTCGCCGACGTGCCGGGCGCTCACCACTGGTCGGCCGCCGACTGGCAGGAGCAGATGCTGGCCAAGCCGCAGCTGCGGCCGGACCTGTCCTTCACGATCAGCCACGGCGATAGGCCGGTCGGGTACCTGCACGCCGAGGAGTGGCCCGGCGAGCGCCGTGAGGTCTGGATCGCCCGGGTCGGGACCCGCCGCGAGTACCGTCAGCGTGGCGTTGCGGGTGCCCTCCTGAGCCACTTCCTGAGTGCCTGCGCCCGAGCCGGTTTCGAGGTGGCCGGGCTCGCAGTGGCTCTCGGCAACCCGTCCCGGCCGGAGAACCTGTACACCAGCCTCGGCTTCCACGTGGAGTCGCGAGCCTTCGACTACGTGCTGCCGTTGCGGTGAGGAGCCGGTCGGCGTGGTGGGGCGTCGTTGCGACCGCCCCACCACGGGCCGCGCTACCTGATCGAGACGATGCTCCCCGGCCCGCTCGGCGAGGCGAGCGTCCCGGCGTAGAGGTTGCCGTGGGCGAACTGCAGCGACAGGGCGTTGGGCAGGTCGACGTACTTGGAGACCTTGCCGTTCTCCACCTTGGAGATGCGTCCGGCGAACATCTCGGCCACGTAGATGCTGCCCTTGGGGTCGACCGCGAGGTTGGTGGCGCCCAGGAAACCACCCGCGACCGTGGTGACCTTGCCCTGCCAGTCCACGTGGACGACTGAGCCGCGGGCGCCCAGGCTCGGGTCTTCCGGGCCGCCGGGCAGGAGGCTGACCAGCAGGCCGGTCTTGGTCACCTCGACGTCGGTGGGCACCGACTCGAAGTGGTAGACCGCGCCGACCACGCAGGCGGGCAGGCCCAGCGCGTCGGCCCCTTCCTGGGTGATCGTGCTCGCCTGGCGCGGCAGCACGGCCAGGGTGCTGACCTTGCCCTTCTCGTCCACCTTGAGCAGGTCGTTGCCGCCGGCGTCGGCCACCACCCACGAGGTCTTGTCCAGCGCGGCCACGGCGTAGGGGTGGGAGTCGACGCCGCCGTTGTACTTGGCGCCGCCCCAGGCTGCGAACGCTGCCTCCTGGCACGGCGTGGGGTTGTCGATGCCGTACGAGACGGCCTGGTCGGGGTTGCTGGTCTTGTCGTAGGCCAGCAGGTCCGCGGTGTGCGTCTGCTTCTTGCCCTTGATCACCAGTTCGGCGCGGGTGGTCGGGCCGCCGTTCTCGGCATCGCCCTGCTGGATGCCGTAGGCGACGTCGCCGCGGGAGTTCATCGCCAGCGCGCTGAGGCCCTCCGGCGTCTTGAACAGCTCGTACAGCTTCTTGCTGGACAGCTTCGACACGGTCGACGCGGCGCCGTCGGAGACCAGGAGCGTCTTGCGGCCGTAGGTGATCTGGAACGGTGCCTTGACCGAGGTGTCGAGCACCTTGATCTTGGGCGGGCGGGGCTTGGCCGGGTCGGCGGCGAACGCCGTGGCCGGAGCGGTGACCAGGGCGATGGTGGCCGCCGCCGCGAAAACGGTGCGCGTGGTGGTCTTCAGGCGGGTCATGGCCGGCCGTGAAAGCGTCATCCTTCTTCTTCCCCCAAGTAGATGCTGACTTTTGTCAGCCAGGACGAGCGGATGCTGGCACGGGGGTCTGCGCGTGCGAGGGGGAACGCGGCACTTCTGAACGAACGCTCCGGCCGGGGTACGCCGAACGTCCGGGCGGGTCGCTGCGCTACGGTCAGGGTCCGTGACGACGCTGAACGCTTTGTGGTCTTTCGCGCTCGTGGTGGGCCTGCTCACCCTGACCCCCGGCCTGGACACCGCCCTGATCGTGCGGACCGCGGCCATCGGGCACTCGCGACGCGCCTGGGGCGTGGTCGCAGGCATCCAGACCGGCACGCTGACCTGGGGCATTCTGACCTCCCTGGGCATCACCGCGGTGCTGACGGCCTCGGCGCTGGCTTACGAGGTACTGCGCTGGGCGGGCGCGGCCTACCTGCTCTGGATGGGCCTGAGCATGCTCTGGAGCACCCGACGTCCGGCCGCCGGGGAACCAACGATGGACGAGTCGGGGCCGGCGACGGGGGAGGGCGGCGGTTTCCGGTCGGGCTGGCGTCAGGGCACGGTGACCAACCTGCTCAACCCCAAGATGGGCGCGTTCTACGTGGCGTTGCTGCCGCAGTTCATCCCCGCCGGGGCCTCACCCCTGACCTTCGGTGTGCTGCTGGCCTGCGTGCACATCGCACTGGGCGTGGTCTGGTCGACGATTCTGGTGCTCGTCGCCCGCCGCCTGCGCAACGTGCTGCAGCGCCCCGCGGCCCGGCGGGTGATGGACCGCGTCACCGGAACCGTCATCGCGGGCTTCGGCATCAAGCTCGCCGCCAGCAGCCACTGACTTCGAGCTACTCCTGACCGGCGGCGGGCACTCGCCGCACCGTGGCCCCGGCCCGGATGGCGCGGGGGATCTCCGCCACCTGATCAACTGCCTCCAGAACACCGGCCACATCGTCCGCGCCGGCGGGACTGTCGACTTCGACGCTGTACGTGATGCCCCGTGAGACCCAGGTATCGGTGTCGAAGTCGCCGGTCGCCGAGACCCGCACCCCGGCGACCGCGACGCCCAGCCGCTGCGCCTCGCGGTACACGTCGTTCAGGACACAGCCCGCAGCCGACAGATGAAGCAGGTGGGCGCCGGTGAACGCTGCCTGCACCGCCACCCCCTCGTCGCTCCAGCGGTGCGGGAAGTGCACCGCCTCCGGGTCGGTGCTGCGGTAGGAGCCTGCGCTCACGGTGACACCGAGATCGTCCACGACATCAGCATGGCACCGCGGCCGCGAATGTGAAGAGGCGAGGGCCGGGCGGATGTGCAAGCCTGCCGGGCAACATCAGAACGCGATGGAGGTTAGCTCGTGCAGATTCAGGTCCAGACCGACAAGCACGTCAAGACCGAGACGGACTGGATCGAGGATGAGCTCGAGTCGGCGCTCACCCGCTACGCCGACCAGCTCGTCCGGGTCGATGTCCACCTGAGCGACGAGAACGGCGACAAGCCCGGCAACGACGACATCAAGTGCAGCCTCGACGCCCGCCTGGCCGGCGTGAAGTCGCTGGTCGTGACCGACTCGGCCGGCAACGTGGGCGACGCCTTCCGCGGCGCCCTCGGCAAGCTGACCAGGTCGCTGGAGCACAGCACGGCCAAGCTCGCGGCCCGCCGCGGACGCGACTCGATCCGTACCCCGGCCGAGATGCCGGAACTGCCCGAGGAAGTCGTCTCCCAGTAACCGTCCGCCGTCCCGGCCGGTGAGGTCACCGGCCGGGACGGCCCCTGCGCCGGTCACGGCCGCCAGGCGTTCACCACGTCCTCGGGCCCCGGAAGTCCCGGGCCAAGAATGTCCCGGCCGTCGTCTACCGGTCTACGCTTACCGCGCTGCCGCGACCACTGCGGCGTAGGCCTTGGCGCTGGGCTTGGGGGTGCGCTCGAAGGTCTCGCGGTCGACCTCGTGCAGGCCGAACTTCATGCCGTAGCCGAAGATCCACTCGAAGTTGTCGAGCAGGGTCCAGTGGCAGTAGCCGAGGACCGGGACACCGTCGGCGACGGCCTTCTGCAGGCCGGCCAGGGCGGGCTCGATGAAGGCGGCGCGTTCGGAGTCGTTCTGGGTGCCCATGCCGTGTTCGGTCACCAGCACCGGCACGCCGGCCACCTGGTGGGCGTAACGTACGGCCCCGCCGAGGGACTCGGGGCGGATGGCGCTGCCCATCTCGTTCAGGGTGGTGCCCTCGGGCAGGGCGACGCGGCCGTCGGCGTCGTACTCGACGCGCTCGTAGTTCTGCACACCGATGAAGTCGTCGCCGCGCGCCAGTTCGAGCCAGTGGTCGTAGACGTCGGCGCGTTTGCGGGCGACGATCTCTTCACCGCCGGGCCGGGCCACGTCGTCGATGATTGCGATGGACAGGCCCACCGGCAGGTCGGGGCGCACGGCCTTGACCGCGTCGCGGGCGGCGAGGTGGGCCCGGGTCAGGCCGTCGCGCATGTCCGGGAAGTCGTCGTCGGTCATCACGTTCCCGGCGAGGTACCGGGTCACGCCCGCCTTCTCGGAGGCGGCGCGCAGGGTGGCAGCCTGAAGGTCCTTCACCGGCTGGGGCAGGCCCTCCCACTGCAGCAGCGGCACCAGGTTCGGCTCGTTCAGGGTCACGGCGACCGCGATGCGGTCGCCGAAGCGCCGGGTGACCAGGGCGCAGAAGTCGGCGAAGCGCTGGGCGGCGTCGGGGGCGGTCCAGGAGCCGTTGGCCGAGAACCAGTGCGGGGCGGCGAAGTGTGAGAACGTCACCACCGGGGCCAGGCCGCGCTCCAGGCAGCCGTCGACGACCGCCTCGTAGTGGGCCAGGGCCTCCTGGCTGATCACCCCCGGCTGCGGCTCGATCCGGGCCCACTCCACCGAGAAGCGGAACGCGTTCAGGCCCATGTCCTGGGCCAGGTCGAGGTCGGTGGGCCAGAGGTCGTACGAGCGGCAGGCCTGGCCGGAGGGCTCGCGGAACACGGTGGGCTCGACCTGTTCCAGGAACCAGATGTCGCTGTGGCGGTTGTCGCCCTCGTTCTGGTGGCCGGCGGTGGCCACGCCCCAGAGGAAGCCGGGCGGGAAAGCGGTGCTCATGGTGGTACTCCTCGTCAGTCAGACACTCGTTGCGGGGCGAGCCAGGTGAGTTCGTGCTCGCCCGGCGCCAGTTCGGTCTCGGTCTCATCGGGGAGCCGGACGACCGCGGGAACCGGGACGCTGAGGCGCAGTTTCACCGAGTCGCTGGTGCGGTCCCAGCGGACCCGGATCAGGCCGTGTCGCGATTCCAGCGACCCCTCGGCCCATTCCAGCGGCATGGTGAGCTCCGGCTGCACCAAGACCTTCGCGTACCCGGGTTCCAGCGGGGCGATTCCGGCGACCGAGCGGTGCAGCCAGTCGGCCACGGCGCCCAGGGCGTAGTGGTTGAAGCTGGTCATCTCGCCGGGGTTGATCGAGCCGTCGGGCAGCATCGAGTCCCAGCGTTCCCAGATCGTCGTGGCACCCATGGTCACCGGGTACAGCCACGACGGGCACTCCCTCTGCAGCAGCAGTTTCGCGGCCGTGTCGATGTGCCCGGTCTCGCTGAGGGCGTGCAGGATGAACGGCGTGCCGGCGAACCCGGTGGAGATGTGATGTCCGCTCTCGGCAACCAGCTCCGCAAGCCGCCGGCCCGCCCAGACGTGCTGGTCGGCGTCCAAAAGCCCGAAGACGATGGCCAGGGTGTAGACGGTGGTGGCGTCGCTGTGAATGCGCTCGCCACTGACGTACTCGGTCTGGAAGCCCGCACGCACCCGGTCCGCCAGCGCCCGGAAGCGGGCCGCCTCGCCCTCAAGTTCGAGAACCTCGGCGGCCTGCGCCATCAGCGATGCGGTGCGGAAGAAGCAGGCGGTGGCCACCACACCGGATTCGGCCTTGGCCGCCCACGGCTGTTCGGGTGGCGCGTCGGGGTCGAGCCAGTCGCCGAACTGCATGTCGGTGTCCCACACATCGGCCTCGGACAGGCGTCCCTCGACCTTTTCGGTGTGCTGCAGCATGGAGGGCCAGGCCTCGCGCAGCACGGTCGCGTCGCCGTAGGCCTCGTAGACCGCCCAGGGCACCCAGACCGCGGCATCGCTCCAGATCGCCGTGACGTCGAGCTTGGGCAGATCGGGCATCGGGATGTACTTGAGCGGGTCGGGGGCGACGGTGGGAACGCCGTAGTCCCCGTGTGCCTGTTCGAGGGCGAGGTCTCGGAGCCAGTCGCGCAGGAAGGTCTCGCTGTCGGCGAGAAAGGTTGCGGTGGGGGCGAATGCGGACAGGTCGCCGGTCCAGCCCAGGCGCTCGTCGCGCTGCGGGCAGTCGGTGGGCACGTCGACGAAGTTGCCGCGCATGCCCCAGACCACGTTCTCGTGCAGCCGGTTGAGATCGGGTTCGGAGCAGGCGAAGTGGCCCGTGCGGGGCAGGTCGGAACTGATGACGACGGCGGTGAGGGCCTGCGCGAGGTCGCCGTGGGTGCCGGTGAAGCCGGACACCTCGGCATAGCGGAAGCCGTGGAAGGTCAGGGTGGGCTCGAAGACGTCGTCACCGCCGGAAAGGGTGAACCGGTCGGTGGCTTTTGCGGTGCGCAGGGGGCGCACACCGAGTTCGTCGTTCTCCAGGACCTCGGAGTGGCGCAGAGTGATCACCTGGCCGGCCCGGCCCCGTGCGGTGAGCCGGATCCAGCCGACGAGGTTCTGCCCGAAGTCGACCAGGGTCGCGCCGGACGGGCTGGTCCAGATCTTCTCGGCCTTACGTTCGAGCTGGGCCCGTACGGGTGGGGCGATGTACGGCTCGAGTGCCTGACCTTCACGGAGCGGGATCTCGGTGAAGGACGAGTGCCAGGACGAGTCGTCGAAAGCCGGCGAGGACCAGCCGGCCGGGACGGCGCGGGCGTCGATGGACTGGCCGTCGTAGAGGTCGTTGGCGGTGGTGCCGCTGGGGGCGGCCCGCCAGGTGCCGTCGTCGGTGGTGACCACCGACGTCCGTTCGCCGTTCTCGTACTCGATCTCCAGGGCCGCGTAGCCGGCCAGCTGCGAGCCGTACACGGCCGAGGTGCCCTTCCAGCCCAGACGTCCCCGGTACCAGCCGTTTCCGAGGGCCAGGCCGAGGGCGTTGCGGCCGGGCCGGACCAGGGACGTCACGTCGAGCTCGTCGTACCGCAGCCGCCACTCGTAGCTCGACCATCCGGGGGTGAGCAGGTGGTCACCGGCCCGGGAGCCGTTCAGGTACGGCTCGACCACCCCGAGCGCGCTGACCCGCAGGATCGCCGCGGTGACGGTGCGCGCCTCGTCGAGGGTGAACGTCCGGCGCAGCAGGGGGGCGCCGCCGAAGTCGTCGAGGGGAGAGATGAAGACTGCGGTCATGGTGGGATTCCTTGCTTGGGGAGGCCGGTTTCAGCGGGCCGCGCGGATGAACAGGATGACCAGGCCACCCAGGACCGCGGAGATGCCGCCGGTGATGAAGACGGCCGCGTAGTTCTGGGCGCCGTCGGCGGCACCGACGGTGAGCAGGGCCGGGGCCACCGCGGCGACGATCGAGACCGGCAGGTTGTCGGCCAGTTTGATGATCGCCAGGTCCTTGGCCGGGTTGTCCGGGTCGGGCAGCAGCTGGGTGGCCAGGGCGAGCTCGACGCTGAAGTAGACGCCCTGCCCGAGAGCGACCACGGCGCAGGCCATCAGGTAGGTGGGCAGGCTGTCGGCCAGGCTGGCGAGGTAGAGGCCGATGCCCAGGACGACGGCGGCGACCAGGATGAAGGGCTTGCGCACGCCGAGGCGGTCGGAGACGCGGCCGAGGGCGGGGGCCACCAGGATGGTCAGGCCGGCGTTGATCACCACGGTGAGCAGGACGGCGCCGCTGATCCGGGCCGGGTCGACGTGCAGCTCGGAGAGCAGGTAGATGACCTGGTAGGCGTTGATCGCGGCGACGCCGGAGAAGACCAGCATGCGGCTGGTGAAGACCAGGGCGAACCCGGGGTGCCGGACCGGGTCGACCCAGAAGGTGCCGAGGAACTCGCGCAGGTTCAGCTGGGGGCGTTCCTGCAGGAACTGCGGGTCACGCAGGACGACGGCCAGGGTGCCGATGGCGAACAGGGCGAAGACGGCGGGGATCAGCATCTGGGCGGTGAGCGAGGTGTTGAAGACCTGGCCGATGCCGGTGCCGATCAGGGCGCCGAGCGGGGTGCCCAGGCTGACCAGGGCGGCGGCCGGGCCGCGCCGGTCGGGCGGCAGCTGGTCGGCGATCAGGGCGGTGGCGACCACCTGGGTGCAGACGGCGCCCAGGGTGAGGAAGAGATTGCCGGCGGTCAGCATCCACGCATTGGCGGCGGCCAGCATGACCAGGGAGCCCACCACGTAGGAGGCGGCGCCCACGAGCAGCCAGGGGCGACGGCGCCCGTAGCGGGAGCGGGACAGGTCGCTGAGGCGCCCCACCAGGGGCAGGGCGACCACGGTGAACACCCCGGCGACGCCGGTGGCCAGGGAGATGACACCGGCCGCGCCGGCCTCGTCGATGCGGGTGGCCTTGAGCGAGAGGGTCAGCAGGGCGGAGGACATCTGCGCGCAGCCGCTGCCGATCACGGCCAGGAACAGAAAGAGCACGAATCCGCGGGGTGGAGCGAGGTGAAGCTTCGGGCCGGCTGCGGGCGCCCGGAGGGCGTCCGACGGTCCGAGGGGGGACGTCGTTGTCATGGCGAGCACCTTTGCTGCGGTTGCTGGGAAGACGGTGAGTCGGGTGTTCCAGCTGGTAGTTGCAGAACTGTAGGTCTGATTTACCACCGTGGCAAACATTCGGGAGGTGGGAATTTCCCGTGAGAAACTTGTCCGGTTCGACGAGGTGAAGGACGCATGGACGAACACGTGAAGACCCCCGCCCGGTCGCGGGCCCGGTACGCGAACGGTGAGCGGCGCCGCGGCGAGATCATCGACGCGGCCACCGAGATCTTCGCCGAGCAGGGCTACGAGCGGACGTCGCTGCGCACCATCGCCGAGCGGGCCGGCACCAACCACCAGACGCTGGGCCACCACTTCGCCTCGAAGGAGGCGCTGTTCGCCGAGGTGCTGGAACGGCGGGCCGAGCAGGACCGGGCCGAGCGCGAGCGGCTGACCGAGCGGGCCACGGTGGCCGAGATCGTGGCGCTGATGATGCGCCGCAATGCCGCGAACCGGGCGATCATCCAGCTCGACACCACCCTCACGGCCGAGGCGGTGGCACCGGACCACCCCGCCCACGCGTTCATCGGTGACCACCTGGAGGCGTTCGTCGCCGAGGTCGCCCAGGCCCTGCAGCGCGAGCAGGCCGCCGGGCGCCTGCGCGAGGGGCTGGACGTCCCGGTCCTGGCGCGGTTGCTCACCGCCTCGGTGGTCGGCCTGCAGACGCAGTGGCTGTACAACCCCGACATCGACATGGAGAGCCACCTGCTGGCCTACCTGGAACTGCTGCGCCCCTAGGTCAGCCCCGGCCAGGCTGCAGAACCCCTCAAATCATCCCTAAACCCTGCCCACAGGCGAAGATTCCGCGCTCGCGGCTGCTAGCGTCGTTCGGGGTTGTCCGGTGGGAGGGGATCTTCGGTGAAGCGTTCTGGGTTCGTCGTCGGGGGAGTGGCCGCGGCGGTCGTGCTGGCGGCGGTGATCGCCTTGCTCAACCCGTTCGGTGCGAGTGCGGTGACCCCCTCGGCCGACCTGACGGTGGCGGCCACGAAGAAGCCGAAGGTCGTGGGCTACTACACGAACTGGGCCACCTACCGCGGCGCCGTCGGGCAGGTGAAACAGCTGCACACCAGTGGTGCGGCGGCCAAGCTCACGCACATCGTCTACGCGTTCGGCTCGGTGGAGAACGGCCGGTGCGGGCTCAGCGACGAATACGCCGACTACCAGAAGAGATTCACTGCCGCCCAGTCGGTCAGCGGCCGCGCCGACCAGGCCTTGCAGAAGGTCGCGGGCAACTTCAACCAGCTGCGCCAGCTGAAGAAGAAGCACCCGAAGCTGAAGGTGCTCTGGTCGTTCGGCGGCGGCTCCGGCTCGGCCGGCTTCACCCAGGCCGCGCTCGACCCCACCGCCTTCGCCCGCTCGTGCCGGGCCCTGGTCGAGGACCAGCGCTGGGCCGACGTCTTCGACGGCATCGACATCGACTGGGAGTACCCCAACGCCTGCAACGTCACCTGCGACGCGAGCGGCTACAACGCCTACCCGGTCCTGCTGAAGGCGGTGCGCAAGGCCTTCGGCACCGACCTGGTGACCTCGGCGATCACCGGCGACGGGCAGCCCGGCGGCACGCTGTCGAAGGCGAACTACGCCCTCGGCGCGAAGTACCTGAACTGGATCATGCCGATGACGTACGACTACCACGGCACCTGGGAGCCCAAGGGCCCGACGGCGCCGCACTCACCGCTGGGCGACTACCCCAGTGCCACCGTCGGCGGCTACGACTCCAAGACCGTGATCGCCAACCTGAGGGCCCAGGGCGTGCCCTCGAGAAAGCTGTTGCTGGGCGTGCCCTTCTACGGCCGGGGCTGGACCGGAGTCACCCAGAAGAAACCCGGCGGCGCGGCCACCGGCCCGGCCAAGGGCACCTTCGAGGCCGGCATCGAGAGCTACAACGTGCTGGCGAAGACCTGCCCGCCCACCGGCGTGGTGGGCGGCACCGCCTACGCCAAGTGCGGCCGCAACTGGTGGAGCTACGACACCCCGAAAACCATTGCCGGGAAGATGAAATACGCCAAGAACCAGAAGCTGGGCGGGGCCTTCTACTGGGACTTCTCCGGGGACACGGCCAAGGCCTCGCTGACCAAGGCCATCGCCAAAGGGCTGAAGTAGAGGCAACCCCTCAAGGCCCCGAGGACGTATCACTGGTGGAAGTGCTGAGGCGCGGTTGCTGGGAGGAACCCCCGTGGGGCACGACGAGCTGGACCCGTCGGGACGGATGGTTCCCGGGCTGCGCCGGCTCGCCGCCGGTGCCACTGCCGGGAGCCGGCCCTTTCCTGCCCTGGAGAAGGCGATCCGTCGCGGCCAGGCCCGGTACAGCTACTACAGCGGGATGGCCCTGGCCGTCGCGTCGGCGCTGGTGATGCTCGGCCTCGTGGTGCTGACCGGGAGCGGTCCTGGTTCTGTGGAGTCTCCTCGTGCGCCGGTGACACCGGCCCAGGAGCGGTGAGCACCGGCGTCCTCAAACGATCTGTTCGTGACTCGAGCAACCACGTCCGTTCGCTCCTGGGTCTTACTTCCTGACAGGCCACACAGGCAGATGGGGAAGGAAACCCGTTCATGGATGACGACGAGGCCGCCTTCGTGCGGTTCGTCACCGCGCGATGGCCGGCGCTGGTACAGAGCGCCTACCTGATCACCGTGGACCGCGGCATCGCCGAGGACTGCGTGCAGGAGGCCCTGGCCCGGGTCCACCGCCGCTGGGGCCGGATCGAGCAGGACAACCCGGAGCCCTACGTGCGAAAAGCCGTGATCAACGCGGCGCTCTCGTGGCGGGTACGGCGGCGCATCCGCGAGGTACCGCTGGACGCCGCTCCGGTGCCGGTGGTCGAGTTCCGGTCCGAGCAGCTGGGCGACTTCGACCACCGGCTGATGAACGCCCTGCGCTCGCTCCCGCCGCTGATGCGGGCGGCGGTGGTGCTGCGTTACCTGGAAGACCGCTCGGAGGGCGAGACCGCCCACCTGCTGGGCTGCTCACCCGGCACGGTGAAGAGCGCTTCCAGCCGCGGTGTCGCCAAATTGCGCGCCGCCATGCTCGATACGTCGGTAGAAGGGGTGAAGCGATGAAGCACGAGGACAGCCTGCCCGTCGAGCTGGCCGACGGCCTGCAGCGGCTGGCCACGATCCAGACCCGGGAGAGCCGGCCCTTTCCAGGAGTTCGGACGGCCATCCAGCGTAAGCGCCGGGTGCGCACCACCCAGTTCGGTGGGGTGGCACTGGCTGCGGCGGTGGCTGTGACGGTGGTGGGAGTAGAGGCGCTGACCGGAGGCGGGCCGTCCGCTACCGGCCAGAGTGTGCCGGCGGCTTCGACGCCCGCGCCGGAGGCTACGCCCTCGCCGGTGGCGACCAAGGGTTTCGAAACCCCCGAGGAGGCCGGGTACCCGGCCGAGACGGTCGGTTCGCTGGCGGGCGACGAGGCGTGGCTGGCGGAGTTCAGGGAGAGGGTCCGGGCCTCGCAGAACACCACAGACCTGCCGCCGATCGACGTCGAGAACGTGCGGGTGGTGGCGGCCGGCGACGCCGGAGAGAACGGGCGGTACGGAATTGTCCTGATCAGCCGTGAGGTCGACGGGCAGAAGGAATGGTCCCGCGAGTTCTACCTCGGCCCGCCCGGAGCCGGTGGCGACGAAATGTTCTCCACCGTGACCGATCTGGAGCCTGAACCCGGGCTGATCACCCCGGAGAGCGTTCCGGTGCTGCAGTCGGCCATCGACGGAGGCCCGGGGAAGGCCTACCTGAAGGAAGGGCTGAACAACGCTGTGGCCGTGGTCAGTGCTCCGCTGGCGGACGAGGTCCGGATCACCACCGGCCGTAAGTTCACCGGCACCGGGCCGGGGCCTTCGAGCACGACGACCGACCGGGCGCTGCCGCAGATCGCCCCGGGCATCTGGGCCGGGCCGATCAGCGAGGGCGAGTACTTCTTGTCCGAGGTGTCGATCAGGAAAGACGGCCACATCATCGACACCCGCTCTCCCTTCACTCTTCAGCCCGGGTACAAGAACCTGGCCGACGTGAGCGCGCCTGGCACCAAGGTCGAGGACCTGGACCAGCTCAGCGGGAGCCTGACCAAGGCCGGCCTCGCGCCGACCGTCGACGAGGTTCCGGTCTACGCCGCCACTGCCCCGGTCGGCCGCGACGGCCAGATGGCCGCTCTGCTGCTGCGCACGCCGGAGGGCGCCCACGTGGTGGCCCTGGCCGAGCAGGAGGTGACGTCGAAGGCCTACCGGGTGTGGCAGGGCGGCGACGTGTCCGCTGCCGATGTGGCCACCGGGCGGGTCATGGCCGGAATGTACGTCGACCACGAGGACGTGCGGCGCTACCTTCTCGTCGTGCCCGAGAACACCGATCAGGTCACGGTTTCCGGTGTCACGGTCGAGGTGGATGACCGGCTGGCGCAGGTGGACGTGCCTCTCGGGAAGGCTGACGACCAGGCCGTGGCCAAGGCCTTGGGGGCGGACGGTTCGGTGCTGGGGGAGACCCGGCCGCAGCCCTCTTCCGGTGGGCCCTACGAGAAGGAACCCGACTACCTGAAGGCGACCGGGATGCACCGGGACGGCATCATCAACCCGTAAGAGGCAGCGAGGCCGGTGCCCTCACCACTGCCTGCGTTGCGTGGCCTTGGGCCCGGCGACCAGGGTGGCTGGGGGCACGTCCTCGGCCACGACCGCTCCGGCGGCGATCACGGCGTCGGCGCCGATGCTGACGCCGGGCAGGATGGTGGCCCCCGCCCCGATCCAGACGTTCTCCGCCACGTCGATCGGGGCGCCGGTGAGCCATTCCCGGCGTTCCGTGGGGTCGACCGGGTGCCCGCCCGTGATGAAGGTGACCTTGGGCCCGACCATGACGCGTTCGGCCAGGCGGATGCCGGCGTAGTCGAGGAACGTGCAGTTCTGGTTGATGAACACCCGCTCGGCCAGGTCGAGGTTGAGCCCGTGGTCGGTGAAGAAGGGCGGGTAGATCGTGACCCGGGCGGGCAGGGGCCGGCCCAGGATCTGCTCGAGCAGCTCGGCGCGGCCGGCCTCGTCGTCGAAGGGCAGGACGTTCAGGCGCGAGGTGAGTGCGGTGACCCGCAGCACCCGCTCGGACATGGCCCGGAACTCGGGGCTGTGGATGCGCAGGAACCGGTCTCGGGACACAGCCCGACCCTACGGCCTGCCCGAACCTTGCCGAGGCCGTACGCGTCGTCTGATGATCAGCTGCATGGACCGTCATGTCACCCTCGAGCGCCTGCACAACTTCCGGGATCTGGGCGGGTACCGCACCGTCGACAACCGTCAGGTCGTCACCGGAACCGTCTACCGGGCCGACTCGCTGGGCAAACTCCAGGGGCCGGACTGGGAAACGTTCCTGCAGCTGGGTATCCGGACGGTGATCGACCTGCGCTATCCGTGGGAGATCGAGACCAAGGGACGCGTTCCCGAGGCGGAGCGCTTCACCTACGTCAATCTGAGCATCGAGCACCGGCCCTACGATCAGGCCACCATCGATCCGGACCTGGACCCCTGGCGTTACCTCGCCGACCGGTTCGCGGAGGTGGCCGAAGACGGTGCACAGGAGATCCGCCAGGTGATCGAGCACCTGGCCGAGGATCCCGGGCCCCTGGTCTTCCACTGCACCTCGGGCAAGGACCGGACCGGTCTCGTCGCCGCCCTGGTGCTCACCCTTCTGGACGTGCCCCGGCCGGACGTGCTGGCCGACTTCGCCCTGACCGAGCTGGCCACGGACCGGCTGGCCGCCGACTGGCGAACGGCCAATCCGGGGCGCACCCTGTCCTGGCCCTCCTACGGCCGTGCTCCGGCGATCATCATGGAACTGGTGTTCGCCGACCTCGAGGCCACCTACGGTTCCGTGGCCGGCTATCTGAAAGACAAGGTCGAACTGAAGGACGAGACGGTTCGGCTTCTGCGGCAACGGCTCCTGGTCGATGGGTAGGGTCGGGAAACGCGCGCGGAAGCATCCTGGTGGAACCGGTTGGCCTCCGGTGCGGAGATCGATCT
Source organism: Kineosporia sp. NBRC 101677 (assembly GCF_030269265.1). Taxonomy (NCBI): domain Bacteria; kingdom Bacillati; phylum Actinomycetota; class Actinomycetes; order Kineosporiales; family Kineosporiaceae; genus Kineosporia; species Kineosporia sp. NBRC 101677. The sequence continues at coordinate 78,883 of NZ_BSTA01000003.1, read as the reverse complement.
GACGCGCGAACAGTTCCGGGAGGGGCAGGTCGTCTCCGCCGCGCGAGTGGTCACCCGGCCCGCCGGACCGTTGCCCCGACGCGGGCCGGAATACCTGCTGCTGCGTCAGCGGGTGGCCGAGCGTATCGGCGGGCTCCCTGGACCGGCTGCCTGAGCAGGCCGAACCCGGTGGTCGGGGGCAGGATGGGCCGGTGCCCGAAGGCGACACCGTGTATCTGCTCGCCCGCCGTCTGAACGCCCGCCTGCGCGGCCAGGTGGTGCGGCGCTCGGACCTGCGGGTGCCGCAGCACGCGACGGCGGACCTGTCCGGGGCCACGCTGGTGAAGACCGACACCCACGGCAAGCACCTGCTGACCCGGTTCACGGTGCCGGATCAGCCGGGCATCACGCTGCACACGCACCTGCGGATGGACGGGTCGTGGACGGTCCTGAACCCGGGGAAGCAGCTGCCGCGCAGGCTCGCGCCGGACATCCGGGTCCTGCTGGACTTCCAGAACGGCCTCAGTGCCGTGGGGCTGAAACTGCCGGTGGTGGAATTGATCCCGACGGATCGGGAGAAGGACGTCGTGGGTCACCTGGGCCCGGATCCGTTGCGGGCCGACTGGGACGCCGACGAGGCGGTGCGTCGCCTCGTCGGCGACCACGAGCGTCCATTGGCGGCGACCTTGCTGGACCAGACGCGGATGGCGGGCCTGGGCAATCTGTGGGTGAACGAGTTGTGTTTCCTGCGGGGTCATTCACCCTGGACACCCGTGCGTGAGGTGGACATTCCCGCGCTGGTGACGCTGGCCGTGCGTTTGTTGCGCTTCTCGGTGAACACCCCGGGCGCCGCTCAGGTGACCACCGGCAACACCCGCCCCGGCCAGCAGCACTGGGTGGCCGGGCGGGCGGGGCAGCCGTGTCTGCGCTGCCGCACCCGGATCCAGGTGGTTGCCGAGGTCAGTGGCGATCCGGAGCGCCGTCGCACGTGGTGGTGCCCGCACTGCCAACCCGGGCCACCGCCGCCGGCCTGATCAGGCCACCGCCGGTCTGATCAGCCGGCGTCGAGGATCGAGCGGACCGTGCGTGGGGCGCGGCCCAGCAGGGTGCCCAGGAGCGGGTCGGTGCCGGCGAAGAAGCCCTGGTCGGCGGCCTGGAACATGCCCCGGAGGAAGCGGGCGACGAACTCCGGCTGCCCGGCGGCGACCTGGGCCGCGACCCACTGGTCGGGGTCGACGACCTCGACCTGGACGTCCCGGCCGGTGAGTTCGGAGGCGATGACCGCGACCTCGGCGAAGGTGGGGGCGGACTCGGCGGTGAGCGTCACCGGGCCCTCGAACGCCTGGTCGGCGGTCATGATCACGGCTGCGGCCTCGCCCGCGTCCTCGCGTGCCGTCCAGGAGACCGGGCCGTCTGCAGGGACGGTGATGCGCCCGGTCTCACGCCACGGGCCGGCGAGCCAGTGAAGGCTGTGGGCGTAGAAGCCGTTGCGCAGAGAGGTCCAGGGCAGGCCGGACTCGGCGAGCAGTTGTTCGGTGGCGTGGTGGTCGCGGCCGGGCCCGAACGGGGTGTCCGGCGCTGCGCCCTGGTGGCTGGTGTACAGAACGCGGCCGACGCCGACCTTGACCGCGGCCTCGATGGCGGTGCGGTGCAGGGCGACCGCGTCGGCGGCCGGGTCGCTCGCGGAGACCAGCAGCAGCTGGTCGGCCCCCTCGAACGCGGCGGGCAGGCCGGCCGCATCGGCGTAGTCGCCGTGGCGCACCTGGATGCCGAGGTCGGCGAAGCGCTGCGCCTTGGCCACGTCGCGGGCGACCACGGCGATCTGGCCGGCGGGGATGCGGTGGAGCAGGTGCTCGACGGTGACGCCGTTGAGGGCACCCGTCGCTCCGGTCACGACGATCATCAGAAACTCTCCTTGGTAACGGTGGAAGCGTTTTGATGTTAACCATGGAATCACTGCGATAACAAGACTGCGTTATCGTTGGAACGTGACCGAGACGAGCAGTCGCCGCACCGACACCCGTACCCGGATCGTCGAGACGGCCGCCCGGTTGCTCCAGGAACGGGGCCCGGCCGCGGTGACCACCCGCGCGGTCGCCGAGGCCGCAGGGGTGCAGGCCCCGGCGATCTACCGGCTCTTCGGCGACAAGGACGGCCTGCTCGAGGCGGTGGCCGAGCGCACGATGGCCACGCACGTCAGCGCCAAGGCGGCCGTGGTCGCCGCGGCCTCGAGCGGTGACGTCGACCCGCTGGAAGACCTGCGCGACGGCTGGGCCGGGCAGATCGGGTTCGGGCTGTCCAATCCGGCACTGTTCCACCTGATGAGCGATCCGGCCCGGGCCGCGCAGTCTCCGGCGCTGAAGGCGGGCCGGGAGGTGCTGCGGGCGCGGGTGCGCCGCCTGGCCGAGACCGGCCGGCTGAGGGTGAGCGAGGAGCGGGCCGCCGAGCTGATCCACGCCGCGGGGGTGGGTACCGTCACCGCCCTGCTCACCACGCCTCCCGCCGATCGCGACCCCGGCCTCGCCGACGCGATGCTCGAGTCGGTGCTCGCGCAGATCCTCACTGAGACAACCGAATTGAAGGACGACGCCTGGGTCGCCGTCACGCTGCGGGCAGCGGCGCCGCAGCTGGAGGTGCTGAGCGCGGCCGAACGCAGTCTGCTGGTCGAGTGGCTGGATCGGGTGATCGCGGCCAACCCGTAGGCGATTCGGTGGGGAGCGGATGAACCCGACGGCTGAAAGCACGCGTTCTACCTGGCTGCCCGCGATCGGCCGCCGCACCTGGCTGCTGCTGGGCATCAACATGCTGTCCTGCCTGGGCAGCGGCCTGACGATGCCGTTCCTCATCGTCTACCTGCACACCGTGCGGGGGATCGGCCTGCCGCAGGCCGGGCTGGTGCTGGCCGCCATCGGGGTGGTCGGCCTGGCCACGACACCGCTCACCGGCCCATTGATCGACCGGTTCGGACCGCTGGCGGTGTTCGTGGCCGGGCTCGTGGTCGGCGGTCTCGGTATCGGCCTGTTCGCCCTGGCCACGGCGCTGCCGATGGCTTACGCGGCCTCGGCCGTGCACGGGGTCGGCAGCGGGCTGATGTGGAGCGGTTTCGTCACGTTCCTGGTTCAGCTCGCTCCGGCCGGTGAGCGTGGCTCGGTGCTGGCCCTGCGCTACACCAGCGCCAATGTGGCGTTCGGTCTCGGCGCGCTGATCACCGGGTTCGTCACCGTCGGGCAGGAGGCCGGGCCTTATGTGGCCATCCTGCTGGCCGACGCCGCGTCTTACCTGCTGTTCGCCCTGACCATGCTCTTCCTGGCCGGTCGCTTGGGGAACGAGCCCGCAACCCCCGTCGCCGAGGCGAAGGGCCGGGTCGGCTACGGGCCGGTGCTGCGGGACCGGGCGCTGCTCGGGGCTCTCCTGGTGAACAGCCTGCTCATGGTGTTCGCGATCTCCCAGACCAACTCCGGCTTCAGCGCCTGGGTGACCGGCCCGGGCGAAGGCTCCGGCCGGGTCGTCGGCCTGGCCTTCGCCCTCAACATCGCCGTGCTGCTGCTGGCCCAGCTACCGGCCATCCGCTTCGCCCGGGGCCGTTCCCGGCTGCAGGTGGCGGCGGTGGCGGCCCTGTTCTTCGCCGCCTCCTGGCTGGTGCTGGCATCCCCGGCGCTGCTGGACCTGGGCGGACCGGCCCGGGATGCGCTGATGGTGGCCTCGCTGGGCGTCTTCGCTCTCGGCGAGGCCACCCTCTCACCCACCCTTCCGGCCCTGATCAACGATCTGGCACCGGAACGGCTGCGCGGGCGCTACAACGCGGTCTTCACCCTCTCCAACCAGATCGGCCCGGTCCTGGCGCCCTCCCTGGCCGGGTTCGCCCTCGGCGCGGGACTCGGTGTCGGCTACCTGATCGGGCTGACCGCCGTCTGCGTTGGGGTGGGCGGGATCTCGGTCCTGCTCAGACGGGTCACGCCGGCCCACGCAGACAGTCCGGCTGCTTCGCGCGGATGAAGGATCAGGCGGAAGGGGCGAGGACGACGACCTTGCCCGGCAGCGGCGCGGTAGCGGCCTGCGCGTGCAGGGCGGGAAGCTCGGCCAGGGCGATGCGCTGGGCGACATCGACGACGAGTTCGCCGGTGCTGACCCGGGCGACCAGGTCGGCGAGCTGGTCGGTGTCGCTGCGCACGAACAGGTCGATGCCGCGCACGCCGCGTTCGTGGTCGGAGGGGGCGGGCATCCAGACGGTGGTGCTGACCAGCGTGCCGCCGTCGCGGATCAGCGGTACCAGGGCGGCCAGCTGTTCGGGGGTGACCGGGGCCAGATTGAGGACGAGGTCCACGGGCTCGGTCACGGCCGTCACCACGTCGGTGAGGGTGTAGTCGACGATCTCGTCGGCGCCGGCGGCCTTGACCCGAACTGCCGTGAGCGGACTGGCCGTCGCGATCACCTGCGCACGGAACTCCTTGGCCAGCTGCACCGCGTACCCGCCGACCGCCCCGTCGGCGCCGTTGATCAGAACCCGTTGCCCGGCAGTCAGTCTGCCGTGGTCGAACAGTGCCTGCCAGGCGGTCAGGCCGACCGTGGGCAGGGCCGCCAGGTCGGTGAGGGGGACGTTCTTCGGCACCCCGGTCAGGACGTCGGCCGGGGCGATCACGTATTCGGCGGCGGCCCCGGCGGCTGTCATGGGCAGGAACGCGACGACCTGGTCACCGAGGGCGAAGGCGCTGACGTCCGGGCCCAGCGCCTCGACGGTGCCGGAGACGTCGATGCCGGGAGTGTGCGGCAGTTGCACCGGGATCGGGCCCTGCATGTAGCCGGCCCGGATGTTGGCGTCGACACCGTTGAACGAGGTGGCGGCCACCTTGATCCGTACCTCGCCCGGCCCGGGAACGGGCTGCTCGACGTCCTCGTACCTCAGGACCTCGGGACCGCCGAACTGGTGAAAACGTACGGCTTTCATCACTGAACCTGCTCTCGTGGAAGGTGCTGCCGGGGTGGCTCCACCCAACGTCGCAGGTTCCGGGGCGTTCATCCTGGGCCGGACCGGCCCACCCTGGCGGCGGGTTGCTCGTACCGCGGTTCTGTGACTTATCCGGCGGAACGCCTGCGGGGCTCACCATCGGAGCGGATGCGGGGGCAGACTGGGCGGCGTGGAACGCTACGAGTTCGGCGCGGCAGTGCGTCACCTGCGGGAGAGCACGGCTCCCGAGACCGTCGGGCTGCAAGGCGGCAACCGGCGGGTGCGCGGGTTGCGGCGCGAGGAGCTCGGGGAACTGGCCGGGATGTCGGCGGACTATGTGCGCCGCCTCGAGCAGGGGCGCAGTCACCCCTCGGCCGGTGTGGTCAACGCGATCGCCCGGGCGCTGCGGGCCGGGCGGGCGGACTACGAGCGGTTGTGCGCCCTGGCCGGGTACGCCGCCGCGGACGGGCAGGTGCCGTCCGAGCTGGGCCCGGGGGCGACGCGGCTGCTGGAGCGGTTCTCGGACACACCGATGTTCGTGTCCGACGCGGCGATGAACCTGATCGCCGTCAACAGCGCCTTCCTGGCCCTGGATCACTGGGACCTGCCCGGGGGCCGCTGGGACTGGAACGTGGCCTGGCGCTCGTTCTGCCTTCCGGTCGACGGCTTCAAGCAGTCCGACACGGACGCGACCGACCACGAGTCGATCCTGGCGGCGCAGCTGAAGAGCGCCTTCCTGCGCTACCCCAACGACGCCCTGCTGGCCGAGCTGGTCGACGACATCCGCACCCGCAGCCGGCTGTTCGACACCCTGTGGCGGGAACCGCGGCCGGTCCTGGCCTACGAGAGCAGCGCCGCGTTCATCCACCCCGAGGGCGACCCGGTCACGCTGGTCGGGAACCTGCTCGCCATCCCCGGTGACGACCTGGCCGCCCTGATGCTGACCGCGGCGCCCGGCTCGGCCGACGAGGCCCGGCTGACCGAGGTGGTCAACGAGGCCCCGGGCCCGGCCGTGGTGCTGCTGGACCGGCCCGGGCCGGGATGAGCACGGGCGGCGGGGTTCAGGACGAACGCCGTTGCGAGCGCTTCACCTGCATCCGCATGGCCTGACGCCCCACCGGACCCAGTCCTTCCACCACCTCGACCAGCGCCCCCAGCTGGTCCAGGGCGTCGATCGCCAGGGCACCTTCGGCCGGAGCGACCCCTTCGAACAACTCCAGCCCGACGAAAGACGCGGCTACCGCGCGACTCAGGCCCGCTGCGTCGACCATTTCGCCCAAAGGTGACTCGCTCAGCAACCTTTCCAGCACCGTCTCGATCTGTGCGACCCACTGGTTCAGCGCCTGCGCCGTGACCTCGCCCAGCACCGGATCCGTCTGCCCAGCGGCGAGCAACTGGGCCAGCACCGCCACATTCCCCTTGGCCTGCTCGGAGGCGTGGATCTCCCGGCCCACCGACAGAAGCTGCCGGAGCGAGGAGACCTCGGCGAAACGATCGCGGTAGAGCATGACCCGGCGCTCGGTGGAACGACGGCAGGCCTCGGCCAGAAGGCCTTCCATGCTGCCGAAGTGGTAGAAGATCAGGCCCTGGTTCGTCTGCGCGGTGGCCGCGACCGTGCGCGCCGAGGTGCCGGCGATCCCGTGCGTGCGCAGGGTGGTGAACGCCGCCTCGATCAGCCGGTCGACGGTCTCGGTCTTGCGGGGGCTCTTCTTGCCGGGGGTGCGGGGCCGGCTTTCACTGATTGAGGACGACGGGCTCGCCTTCGCCGGTTCGGGGGACTGGGTGGGGGTCACCTTCACTGTGGTACCAGATCCCCGTCAGCTCAGGCTGTGCCGGGCGGCCCGCAGGGCTGTGGTGACCGCCATGGCCACGGCCGGGAACACGACCAGGGGCTGCCCGAAGACGAAGGCGATCCAGCCTGCGGCTGCGAACGTGAGCAGGCCGGCCACCCAGGCCACCAGCATGTGAGCACCGGCCAGGCTGATCCGCCCGCGCTGTTCCATCAGCAGACTCACTGAGATTGCCGCGGCAAGAACCGATGTCACCAGGCCGACCGTTCCACCCGTAACACCGGCGAAAGTGCCCGTCGGCACCATCGACGCCAGGTCGAGGTCGGCCCAGTCCACTTCCCTCTGGCTCTCCAGCAGAGCAGTGAGGGCTGCCGCGCCGAAAGCCACCGCCATCGCACCCGCGGGGAGGTAGGCGGGGGTCTTCTGCGTCGGGGTCTTTCCCGCCCGGTTGAGCCGACGAGCGACCCAGGCCAGCACCCCCAGCGGAACCAGCACCCCGGTGACCCAGCTGGCCGGGAACCACTCCGTCGAACTCGACGCCGCGACGGTCAGCAGGGCGGTCAGCACGCCGCCCAGCAGCCCGGCTCCCAGAGCGGCGACGCTCAGGTGCATCCAGCGCACTTCGCTCAGCTGCCCGCTCGGCCGGTAGCACGCGTGCTGTTCGTCCGGCGCCCTGACCGTTGCTGGTTGCCGGTCGGCGCCCATCCTGACCTCCTCGAGTTTGAGCGATCGCTCAACAAGGACCGTAGTGGGATTTGAGCGATCGCTCAAGTGGTTGTTCGTCAGTACAGGCGAAGGCCGGTCTTTTGGTTCGAACAGACGAATGGCTCGAGCGCCGCCCGTGGCAGCGTGGTGAGGGACGAGGAACGCCTTACCGAGGAGCCGCAACGCGATGACAGTGGGGACCGGGGTCGACCCGGATCTGGTCCTGGCCCGGCAGGCGGCCGAGACCGCCGCACGGGCCGCCGGAGTGAGTGTGCGTGAGGTGCGCAGCCTGCCGGAGATGGCCGGCGTCGTCACCTTGTTCAACTCCATCTGGGGCGACAGTCGGCCCCCGGTCTCGGTGGAGTTGCTCCGGGCGCTGAGCAAGGCGGGTAGCTACGTCAGCGGGGCCTACCGCGACGGCGAACTGGTCGGCGCGTGCGTCGGCTTCTTCCATGCCCCGGCCGAAGACGCCCTGCACAGTCACGTCGCCGGGGTGAGTTCCGGATCCGTGGGACGCAACGTGGGTTTCGCTCTGAAGCAGGATCAGCGGGCCTGGGTGCTGGAGCGTGGCGTGGGGGCGATCTCCTGGACGTTCGACCCGCTGATCGGCCGGAACGCCTACTTCAACCTGGCCAAGCTGGGGGCTGCGGCGGTCGAGTACCTGCCCGACTTCTACGGCCCGATGAAAGACCAGATCAACGGCGACGAGGACTCCGACCGGCTCCTGGTGCACTGGCGTCTGCGCGGGCCCCGGGCGGTGCAGGCGGCTGCCGGTGCCCCGGTGGCGGTGAGCACCGCGGGGGCGGTGGTGGCGCTCGGGCGGGACGGTGCCGGGCGACCCGAACCGGGACGCACGAATGGTGAGCTGAGTCTGGTTGCGGTGCCCACAAACGTCACTAATTTGCGGTTGAACAACCCCGCCCTGGCCCGCGAATGGCGGGTACGAGTGCGGGAGACACTGCAGGAGCTGCTTTCTCAGGGCGCGCGGGTGACAGGGTTCGACAAGGACGGCGGGTACGTGGTGGCGCGGGAGAGCGCCCGGCTGGAAGGGAACAATGCGTGAAGCTGACCGGAGTCGAACTGCGCCGGGTCGAGATGCCACTGGTGTCGCCGTTCCGGACCTCGTTCGGGACCCAGACCAGCCGGGACATCCTGCTGCTGCGGGCGGTCACGGACGTGGGCGAGGGCTGGAGCGAGTGCGTGGCCCTGTCGGAGCCGGTGTACTCCTCGGAGTACGTCGAAGGAGCGGCTGATGTTCTGCGCCGCTTCCTGATCCCGGCGCTGGCGGGGGTCGAGCTGGCCGGGGCACATCAGGTGGCCGAGGTGCTTTCGCGCTTCTACGGCCACCGGATGGCGATCGCGGCGCTGGAGGCGGCCGTTCTGGATGCCGAGCTGCGAGCTGAGGGGCGGTCTTTCGCACGGGAGCTGGGGGCGGTGCGGGATCGGGTGCCGTGCGGCGTCTCGGTCGGGATCATGGATTCGGTGCCGGCGCTGCTGGATGCGGTGCAGGGATATCTGGACGAGGGCTACGTCCGGATCAAGCTGAAGATCGAGCCGGGGTGGGACACGGCGCCGGTGCGGGCGGTGCGTGAGCGGTTCGGTGACGACGTGCTGCTGCAGGTGGACGCGAACGCCGCGTACCGGCTGGCGGACTGGCGCCGGCTGGCGGAGCTGGACCCCTTCGATCTGCTGCTGATCGAGCAGCCGCTGCCGGAGGAGGACGTGCTCGGGCACGCCGACCTGCAGCAGCGCATCCGCACACCGGTCTGCCTGGACGAGTCGATCGTCTCGGCGCACTCGGCGGCCGCCGCGATCCGGCTGGGCGCCTGCCAGATCGTCAACATCAAGCCCGGCCGGGTCGGGGGATACCTGGAGGCCCGCCGCATCCACGACGTGTGCGTGGCGGCCGGTGTGCCGGTCTGGTGCGGCGGAATGCTGGAGACCGGGATCGGCCGCGCCGCCAACGTGGCCCTGGCCGCCCTGCCCGGATTCACCCTGCCCGGAGACACCTCGTCCTCCGGCCGCTACTACGCCGCCGACATCACCGAGCCGTTCGTGCTGCAGGACGGCCATCTGCCGGTGCCGCAGGGGCCGGGACTGGGGCTGCTGCCCCTGCCCGACCGGCTGGCCGAGGTCACCACCAGCACCGAATGGGTCGCTAGCCTGGCCTGATGCCCGCCACCCCGGACCGGTACCGCCCAAGTCTGGGCCGGGTGCTGGAAGACCTGGGCGTGACCTTGCTCGACGTGGTGCACGGGCAGGCGCAGCGGCCGGAAGAGATCAGCGCCGTCGTGATCCACGACCCGGTCGACGAGCCGCCGCTGCCTCCGCACGCGGTGGTGCTGGGGGTGGGGTTGCAGACCGCGCAGGAGGTGATCGGCCTGCTGGAACGGCTGGGCCGGGACCAGGCGCTCGCCCTGGTGGTGCGGGCGCCGGTCCCGGCCCCGGCGTCGGTCCGGGCCGCCGCCGACCAGGCCGGGGTGTGCCTGCTGGGGCTCAGCCGGGGCGTGCCCTGGGCGCACCTGGCCGCGCTGCTGCGGTCACTGCTGGCCGAGGGCGACGTCGGCCCGGTGGAACCGGACTCGCTCGGAGGCCTGCCCGCCGGTGACCTGTTCGCGGTCGCCAACGCCGTCGCGGCCCTGATGGACGCCCCGATCACGATCGAGGACCGCCGCTCCCGCGTCCTGGCCTTCTCCGGCCGGCAGAACGAGGCCGACGCCTCCCGGGTGGAGACCATCCTCGGACGCCATGTCCCCGACGACGTGGTGGCCGTGCTGAGCGAGCGCGGCGTCTTCCGCGAGCTCTACCGCTCGGACCGGCCGGTCTACGTGGACACGGTGCAGTTCGGCGACTCCGTGCCGGTGCCCCGGGTGGCGATCGCGGTGCGGGCCGGCGACGAGGTGCTGGGCTCGATCTGGGCGGCCACGCCGCACCGGCTCAGCGAGGCCCGGGCCGAGGCCTTCGGCGAGGCCGCGAAACTGGTCGCCCTGCACCTGCTGCGGGTGCGGGCCGGGGCCGATGTGCAGCGCCGGGTGCGGGCCGACCTGCTGAGCACCGCCCTGGCCGGAGGTGCCGGGGCGGGGGAGGCGCTGGACCGGCTCGGGTTGTCCGGGGGCTCACTGATGGTGTTCGGCGTGGCGATGACGAACCCGGCTGTGAGTGCCAGTGTCTCGGCCCAGGAGCAGCAACGCCTGGCCGATGCGTTCGCGATGCACCTGGGCGCGCTGCACCCGGGTTCGGCCGCGGCCCTGATCAGTGGTGTGGTCTACGGGTTGGTGCCTTCGCCGCCAGGATCGGCGCTCGAGCCCGGCGGCCGGATCGCGCGGGACTTCCTGGACCGGGTGGGGGAGCGCCTGCGGCCGGTGGTCGCGATCGGTCCGGTGGCTCACGACGTGACCGGCCTGGTCCGGGCCCGTTCGGGCACCGACCGCATTCTGCGGGTGTTGCGGGAGAGCCCGCGCGGACGCCGGGTGGCCCACCTGGACGACGTCCGGGCCGAGGCCCTGCTGCTGGAGCTGCGGGATCAGGTGGCCGCGCGCGGCGAGGAGCCCGGCGGTGCGCTGGCCCGGCTGATCGACTACGACCGGGCGCACGGCAGCGACCTGGTCGGGACGTTGCGGGCCTGGCTGGACGCCTTCGGTGACGTCAACGCGGCCGCCGGGGCGATGTACGTGCATGCGAACACCTTTCGGTACCGGCTGCGGCGGGCCGGTGAGGTCGGTGAGATCGACCTGGCTGACGCCGAACAGCGGTTCGCCCTGATGCTGCAGTTGCGCCTGCACCGGTTGTAGGTGCTCCGGGCACTGATCGGCGTTGCGGTTCGTCTGAAACAGACGAGGGGTCACAAAGGCGTAACAACGAGGGGGGACCATGACGAGTACTCGGCATCTCAGCCGCAGCGCAGCCACGGCGTTCGGCGTCGCGGCGGTGCTGGCCACCACAGCTCTGGCCGGCACGACCGCACAGGCCGCAGGCGCTGACCGGCCCAAGAACGATCTGCAGCGCACCGCCGACGCGATGGTCGAGGCCGGGGCGGTCGGCTACCTGGTCCGGGTGAACGACGGGCAGCAGGTGCGCACCGCCACCGCGGGCCTGGCCGACCTGAACACCCAGCGGCGCATCCGGAACAAGGACCAGTACGAGGCGGGCAGCCAGACCAAGACCTTCGTCTCCGTCCTGACCCTGCAGCTGGTGGCCCAGGGCAAGGTGAAACTCGACGCGCCGGTGGAGCAGTACCTGCCCGGGGTGGTGCCCGACGGGAAGAACATCACCGTGCGGATGCTGCTGCAGCACACCAGCGGCCTGTTCAACTACACCGAGGACGAGGACTTCATCTCCGGCGCCCTGACCGATCCGACCCGCGTGGTCACCCCGCAGGAGATCCTGAAGGGCGCCTTCACCCACAAGCCCTACTTCCAGCCGGGCCAGGGCTGGTACTACTCCAACACCAACTACATCGTGCTCGGCGAGCTGCTGCGCAAGGTCACCGGGCACCCGGTGAAACACCTCGTCCAGGAACGCATCGCCAAGCCGCTGAAGCTGCGCGACACCTACCTGGCCGACCCGTTCGTCAAGGACACCGGCCCGGGCTTCGCCCACGGCTACGCGGCCGAGATCGCCGACAGCAAGTTCAGCTACACCGACACCTCCGGGTACACGCTCAGCTGGGCCGGCGCCGCCGGTGCGGTGGTCTCGACCTCGCGCGACCTGAGCACCTTCTACAGCGCCCTGCTGTCCGGGAAGGTGCTGCCGGCCGCCCAGCTGGCCGAGATGAAGAAGACCGTCGACGTCGACGAGGAGGGCGCCTTCCGTTACGGGCTGGGGCTCTTCGCGACGGACACGGCCTGCGGCACGGCCTGGGGCCACGACGGCGGCACCCTCGGGCACGGCACCACCACCCTGGTCAGCGCCGACGGCAAACGCTCGGTCTCCGGTGACGTCAACACCGCGCTGATCGCGGTCGCCGACGAGAACGACCCGGCCCTGGTCACCTACGCCCAGGCCTACGGGGAGGCCCAGACCACCGCTGTGTGTGCGATGTTCGGCAAGAAGGCCCCCTCCGGCACGTACTCGGACGTGGCCGGGCTGACCAGCGCCCTGCGGTAGCGATCCGGCCCGGGTGGCGCTTCGGCAAGCGCCACCCGGGCCCGGTTCACTGGGCGTTCTGCATCTGGGCCACCGGGCTGTCCTGCGGGCCGAAGTGGGCGTCGAACACCGGCTCCCGGTCGAAGGCCAGGGCGTACTCGCGGGCCCGCTGGGCCATCCGGCGCCGCTCGTCGGTGCTCAGTTCGAGCACGGCGTGGTCCATCGCCTCGGCCAGGGCGGTGACCGAGCCGGCCTCGACCACGATCGCGGTGTCGCCGACCGCCTCGCCGGTGCCTCCGGTCAGGGTGGTGATCACCGGCCCGCCGCCGGAGAGCATCTTCTCCACCAGAGCGATGCCGAAGGTCTCGACGAAGTCGGGCTCGGGCTTGGTGGGCAGGGTGTAGGCCGCGCAGCCGTTCATCAGCAGCGGCTTCTCCTCGTCGTCCACGTCGGTCAGGAAGACGATCCGCTCGTCCTCCAGGGCCATTGCCTGGATGTGCTCCAGAGCGGGCCCGGTGCCGGCGATCACCAGCTTCACCTGCTCCCGGCAGCGGGCCTGGCCGAAGGCGGTGACCAGGTCGTAGACGCCCTTGGCGCGGGCCACCCGGGACAGGAACAGGACGTAGCCGTCGCGCTCCAGGCCGCGGCGGGCCAGGGCGGCCTCGACCGCCTCGGGGGCCGGGTCGAGGTAGGCCGAGGTGTCGATCGGGGGATAGCCGATCACCACCCGGCTGCGGCACGGCCCGGCGAAGGAGGTGCCGACGACCCGGTCCACCTCCTCGGCGCAGGCCACGATCTCGTCGCGGGTGTACTCCGAGACCGCGATCAGCTCGTCGTTGGCCAGGAAGGTGGTGAACAGGGCGATGGCGGCGCCGAAGTGGTTGTCCCGCAGGGTGTTGCGGATGACGTTGGTCACGTCCGAGCCGACCGCCTTGGCCATGGTGCGCACCTGCGGCCGCAGCCCGGCGGCGCGGGCGGCGGTGACCGCGTCGATCACCACGTTCATGTGCGGCACCAGGTACATCGACAGGCAGACGGTGGGCACCGGCTCGCTCAGCAGCTCGACCAGCCGCCCGGTCAGCCCGGCCAGGTAGCGGCCGTCGGGCACCCGGTAGTCGCCGACCGGCTCCGGGCGCTCGACCGTGATGCCGGGGCTGTAGGGCAGCAGCCCGTCCAGGGGTTTCAGCGGCAGGCCGGCCGCCTCCAGCGCCGGCATCGGCCAGGTGAGCAGGCGCACGTCGTCGAAACCGCGGGTCAGGGCGACCTCGGCGAGGTTGCGCGCCTCACCGGAGTGACCACAGATCACCGGGTCGGCCCGGACGATGATGACCAGGCGGCGGCGGGGAAGACTCATCGGGTACCCAATTCGTTTCAGGACCGGTCGGACAGCGAAGGAGGGCGGATCGTCCCGCCCCAGGCAGAGGGTTCCGGACCGAGCCGGAGGTGCAGACGCCCGCCCCGGTGCAGGACGTGAGCCGGGACGTGGGGACTGTCCAGGGTTTTCCCGTCGAGGGTGGCGGACTGAACGTACTGCACCGGGGGCTCGCCGTCGATACCGTCGCTGCTGATCGGGTGCTCCACGTGCCCGCTGCACTCGATGCTCAGCTCGCCCTGGCTGAACTGCACCGCACCCTGGGCGAACGCGGGCGGGTGGATCAGGAACAGGTCCTGCCCGGCGACCGGGAACAGCCCGAGCGAGGCCCACACGTACCAGGAGCTCAGCCCGCCGGAGTCGTCGTTGCCCGGCAGCCCACCCGGCCCGGTGCCGAACTGCCAGGTCAGAGCCGAGTGGACGACGTCCGCGGTGCGGTCGGGGCGGCCCGCCCAGTAGTAGGCCCAGGGGGCCTCCATGTCGGGTTCGTTGTTCAGGCCCTCGAACCGGTTCAGCGCGTAGCCGGCGATCATCTCGTCGACGGAGGGGGACAGGCCGGGCTGGCGCACCGGGGCGGCGCCGCGGCCGAAGAAGGCGTCGAGCAGGCCGACGAAGGCGGCGTCGCCACCGGCCAGGCCGATCCGGGCGGCCATGTCGTGCATCAGGCGGAACGAGTAGTTCCACTTGCCGCCCTCGTAGAACGTGGAGTCCTGCAGCAGCCCGGTGCCCGGTTCAAAAGCGTTAACCCAGTTGTTACTCGGCTCGGCCAGACTACGGCCGAGGTGGTCGTCGGCCAGCGCCCGGGCGATCCGGGCGGTGCAGTGGTGGGCGAAGGCCAGGTCCAGGGTGTGGGTGATCGGGTGCACCACGCCCCGGTCGAAGAACTCCTCGCCGTACTGCCGGCGGAGGTCGTCGTCCATGTGCACCAGGGCCCAGGCCCAGTCCAGGTCGCCGATCCCGAGGGCGTGGATGTCGGCCAGCGCGGTGTGCGCCAGCGCCGAGCCCTGACGGGAGAAACGGTCGGCGCCGCGGGCCATCCGGTAGCCGATGGGGAAGTTGCCCTCCTCCTCGCACACCCGGATCAGCGACTCCATCAGGTCCACCGCCCGCTGCGGGGCGATCGCCTCCAGCAGCGGCAGCTGGGTCTTGTAGATGTCCCACATGGTGCACACGTCGAAGGCGAACGGCCCGCCGTAGGGCCAGAACGGGCTCTCGTCGTCGGCGATGCAGGGTTTGATCAGCGAGTGGTAGAGCGCGGTGCTGAACACGGTGCGCCGCGCCGGCGTGCCCCCCTCGACCTGCACCTTGCCCAGGTAGGCGGCCCAGCGGGCGGCGGTGCCCTCGCGTACCTGGTCGAAGGACGAGCGGCGGGGGTCGCACTCGCGTTCCAGGTTGGCCCGGGCCTGCTCCGGGCCGCGCAGCGAGAAGCCGATCCGCAGCTCCACCTCCTGCCCGGCCCGGGCCTTGCCCAGGAACACCAGACCGAAGGCGCGCAGC
Organism: Kineosporia sp. NBRC 101677; assembly: GCF_030269265.1. NCBI lineage: Bacteria > Bacillati > Actinomycetota > Actinomycetes > Kineosporiales > Kineosporiaceae > Kineosporia > Kineosporia sp. NBRC 101677. The sequence goes on along the minus strand of NZ_BSTA01000003.1, from coordinate 63,510 downwards.
GTGCTCTGCCGGATGCTGTCGAAGTCCAGCCGGGTGCCGCCGTCGATCAGACGCCGGTCGTGCCAGAGCATCTGCCGCCAGCCCGGGCTGTCCACCTCGAGGTAGAACGACAGCGGCACCCCCTCCACCACCACCGTGCCCTGGGCCCGGCCCGGGCCGGTGATCTCGACCTGGGCGCGCAGCGGGACCGTCCGGCTGCGCTCGATCTCCAGCCCACCGCAGGACAGGTCCACCACCGCCCGGGCGCTGCGGCTCTCGGGGAAGGTGTAACGGTGCACGGCCACCTTCTCGCCGACCGTGATCTCGCAGCGGATGCCGGTGTCGAGGGTGGCCGCGTAGTAGCCGGGGTGGGCGACCTCGTCGCTCAGCTCCCACGAGCTGCCCAGGTCGTCCAGCGGCTGGATCATCGGGGTGACCCGGACGTAGTTGTAGTACTTACGGATCATCCCGGTGCCGCTCTGCTGGAAGTGCGTGAAGCCACTGGCCTGCAGCCGGCCGAAGATGGTCTCGGGCACGCCCTGGGTGTTCTTGCCGTAGCGTCCGTAACCGGTCGGGTAGGCCCCGGAGTAGGCGCAGGCCGACACCATGCCCAGCGGTGAGGTGGCGCCCGGGTGCGTGTTGCCGACCTGGGGTTTGGGGAACCACCAGGTCGCGGCCAGACCACCGGGGGTGGGCAGGTCGGTGGCCGCCGTCCCGATGAACGGGTCGACGTCCTCCAGCGACGGGTGGCGGACGGTGGTGGTCTGCGACTGCCTCGGGATCGCCATACGCGAATATCCCACCTCGCAGCGGCGAACGGTGGGTCCAGCGCCCGGTGCGGCGATGATCACGGCACGTTCCCACCGGTGCGGTGGCCACCAGCCACCCAGGTGCCGTCGAACCCGACCAGAGGACGGGCGTCCCCAGTACGAGTCCTGGTGGACTTCGGGCCCCATCGCCTTGGGTGAGATCCCGGCCCGCCCCTGCGGGGCGGGCCGGGATCATGTCAGGCGTTCACCGGTCGGCGGCGACCGCGAGGGTGAAGTTCTGGACGGCTTCCCGCTTCGGTGCCGGAAGGGACTCGATGTCGATCCGGTCGGTGGCGCTGTTGTCGTCGTGGACCTCTCTGGTTCCGGGGACGCCAGGTCCCGGACCGCGAAACCCGGCCTGGTCGGGCCGGGTTCCGCAGCCCTTGCGGGGCTGACCCTCGACGAGTGGCTACCTCACGGGTAGGACACCACGTTGCGCGGCACCGTGTTCCCGGCCGGGTTGGGCACTGCTCCGCCGGTGTTGTTGACCACGTTGCTGATCGTTCCCACGTCTCCCAGCGAGACGGTGAGGATGCTGCGCAGCTTCACCCCGGCGCGGTTGGGGACCTCGAAGCTGTGGTCCAGTTTCACCGCCGGGTTGACGTTGAAGTAGGCGTACGAGCCGCCGCCCCACACCTCGTGTTCGGTGACGTTGTCGGCGACCTTGTAGGCGGCGTAGCCGTTCTGGGAGCCGTTCATCCAGGCGGCCTGGTTCGGTACGTCGTAGGGCTTCTCGTTCTGGAAGAAGATGGTCCTGCCGCGGTTGCCGTTCCAGATCACCTCGTACTTCTGGTAGTGCTCGACGAACAGGCCGGTGGCCAGCACGTCGTCACCGTTGACGATCAGGCCGGTGTCGCCGGTGTTGACGTTCCAGCCGGTGGGGGCGCCGCCGTGGTCGGCCCGCCAGGCCCAGATGTGGTCGATGATCGTGTCGTCGCTGTGCACGGTCAGGGTGGTGGTGGCCTTGCCCTGGACGCTGCTGCCGATGCGGAAGAAGACGTCCTGGATGCTGACCGGGTTGGCGGCGTGGTCGGTGTGCGCACCGGCGCTGCCGACCGTCATCAGGTTCGGGCTGTTGGTGGTGCCGGCGTCGAAGGTCAGGCCGCTGACCTTGACCCCGTCGACGTCGGCGACGCTGAGCGCGGTGACCCCGCCGGAGGGGATCAGGGTGGGGAAGCCGATGCCCGTCACGACGGTGTTGGCCCGGGTGACCTTGATGGTCTCGTTGAGGGTGTAGGTGCCGGGGGTGAAGAACAGGTTCAGGCCCTGGGCCAGGGCCGAGTTGATCCGGGCGGCACTGTCACTGGGCTTGGCCACGTAGAACTCCCGCATGGGGATGGAGCTTCCGGCGGTGTTGGGCCAGGTGGCGCCGGCGGAGTTGCGCTTGAGCGAGGGCACGAAGACCCGGTACTTGCCGGCGCTGTCCACGTACAGGTAGGGCTTCTCACGGGTGACGGGGGTGGTGGCCAGGGTGGTGTGCGGCGGGTTGGGGAAGGCGTTCGGCGGTGCTCCCTGCACGCCGGAGTAGACCATGTTCCAGACGCCGCCCTCCCAGCTGCCGATCGAGCTGTCGCGGGTGTACCACTGCTGCTGCGAGCCGGAGGAGACCTTGCCGTCGACCTTGCTGTCGGCCAGGTAACCGCCGCTGGAGTAGCCCTGCCCGTTGTCCTGGTTCGACGGGGCGAGGGTCAGGTTGCCCTTGATGTGCACGCGGCGCATCGGGGCGGCCTGCGAGACGGCCCAGCGGTTGGTGCCGCCCTCGGGGGCGATGGAGATGTTCTCGACACTGCGCCAGAAGTTCTGGGTGGCGTTGGCCGTGTCACCGTAGTTCCAGCCGGAGTCCACGTTGACCGCGCCGTTGATGGTGACGTCGTCCGGGTTCTGGCCCAGGCCGGCAACCGCCGTGTAGAAACCCAGGTTGGCCCAGACCCGTCCGTAAGTACCGGGTTTGAACAGGAAGGCGTGCCGCTGCGGCCCGAACTGTGCGGTGGGGCTGACCAGCTGGGCGTTGAAGGCCGAGTCGAAGGCGGACTGGATCGTGGCCGTCGGGGTCGACGGGTCGAAGACCTTGACGTTGGGGCCGAAGTCGGGCGTGTCGGAGGTCGGCAGCGTCGGGTCGGTCGGCGTGGTGCCGCCGTAGACCTGGAACTCGAAGAGCGAGTAGCCGTATCCGGTGGCCCGGGCGGTTCCGTGCAGGCGCACGTAGCGGCCGCTGCCGCTCACGTCGATCGTCTGCAGGCCGGCCTTGCCCGCGGTGGTGGGCGTGATGTTCGTCCAGCTCGTGCCGTTGGCCGAGGTCTGGATGGTGAACGCCGAGGCGTAGGCGGCCTCCCAGTTCAGCCGGATCTGGCTGATCGTCTGGGTGCTGCCCAGGTCGACCTGCAGCCACTGCGGGTCCGACCAGGCACTGGACCAGCGGGTGCCGGTGTCGCCGTCGACCGCCAGGCCGGCCCCCAGGGCCCCGGCGTTCTCGCTGGAGGAGGCGGTGGCCGGGCGGCCCTGCGAGAGCAGGGTGTCGGCGGCGCGGGCCGGCTGCACCGTGAACGTCAGGAAACCGGCCATCAAGGCCAGGACAGAGCCGATCAGGAGCGCCGGGTACCGGCGACTGCGGCGGAGGTGCGCACGTGGGACGGGAGACATCCTTGACTCCTCAAAATGGGCGTGACGAATGACAGGGCGTCAGGAACTGGGAAAAGGCCCTGGGTACAGGGGTGACGACATCCGGAAGGACGTCAGGCGGACTGCCTCATCTACCGGTCGGTGGCCTGGTCGGGCACCGCTGGGCAGCAGGGTGGGGGTGGGCAGGACTGTGGGGCGTTTCCATGGTGGTGTCCTCCGGTCAGGGATGGCAGAGGGCAGAGGAGATCGCTCTCAACATCGGTGACCGGGACCCCGAGTGTCAATCTGCGGGGCGCGCGAGTGCGCCGAACGGACAACCTGTCCGGACCTGAAAGTTTTCGGCTTCGAACAATTTTCGGAAATCGGTGAGGGGTGGGCGGGCTCGCTCGCCGGGACTGTTACGGGATGGATAAGGGGGCGCGTGACCGCGCAGATCCGGCCTTCTGCAGGCGAGGTCCCCCGAGCCGCAAAGGTCCAATTCACGGACGAACGGGGGGCTTTGGCTTTGGATCGAAAAACGAGTTTTTGTCACCGATCTGTCCCGTTCCAGGGTGAGCCCGGTCGCCCTCACGGCGGCCCGAAACGCTGCGGAACCGAAGGAGCCGGTAGGCGTCTACGTAAGTAATTTGGCTTCGCTGCAATAGCTTTCGCACTGATCGGTGGTGCTCTTCTGGTTGGTCCGGCGAGCCCGGCCCACGCCTGCAACGCTCTTCCAGCCGTCCTGGACCCGGTCGTCTGCCGCCGGTATCGAGGCCCAGTGCCTGCTGAAGTACCGCTCGCACGATCCGGCACGATCGACGGTGTCTCCGGCACCAATTCCCAGAACGCGGCCTACCCCGACGCCGACCTGACCGAAGACGGCAAGGTCGGCCCTAAGAGCTGGCCCTACCTGCGCAGCAGCTCGGTGTCCTGAGCCCAGGTGAAGTGCCCGCCGGCCCTCCGCCCGGATCGGCTGGTCAATCGGTCACCTCCGGCCCGGTGCGGGTCGTTATAGCCTCGAACGGCCGAGCCGCACCATCGCGGTGCAGCACGACCTGGGAGGGGCACCATGAAGCTGTTCGGACGGCAGGCCGAGACGGCGGCCCTGGACGAACTGCTGAACCGGGCGGCCGATGGTGCGGGCTCCGCGCTCGTTCTGTGGGGCGAACCCGGCATCGGCAAGACCGCCCTGCTGGAGTACGCGGCCGAAGCCGCCTCCGGGGCCGTGGTGTTGCGCTGCCGGGGCACCCAGATGGAGGCGGGGCTGGCCTTCGCGGCTGTGCACCAGCTGCTGTGGCCGGTGACCGACCAGCTGGACCTCCTGCCCGCGGCGCAGGCGGCGGCGTTGCGCGGTGCGCTGGGGCTGGGCCGGGACGAGACCGAGCTCTTCCGGGTCGGGGCCGCCGTGCTTTCGCTGATCAGCCGGCTGGCCCAGGTACGGCCCGTGCTCGTGGTGATCGACGACGCCCAGTGGATCGATGAGGCCAGCGCGCACTGCCTGGGCTTCGTGGCCCGGAGGGTGGCCGGTGAACCGGTTGCGCTCCTGGTCACGGGACACCAGGACCCGGCGGGCGGCCCCTGGGAAGGGCTGCCGGCGATGCACGTGGCGGGTCTGGCCGAGGACGACGCCCGCGAACTGGTGGCCGACGTCATCCCCGGGGCCGACCGGGAACTTGTGGAACGCACGGTTGCGGCGGCGGGAGGCAATCCGCTGGCGCTGCACGAACTGCCCACCATCAAGCCGGAATCCGAGGCCCTGACCCCGCTGGGCAGGCCGGCCGACCCGCCGCTCGGCCCGCGGCTGAAGCGGGCGTTCACCGGCCGGGCCGCGGCCATGACACCGCCGGCCCGGGCCCTGCTGCTGCTGGCCGCGGCCGAGGACCGGGGGGATCGCGACCTCGTGCACCGGGCCGGGGCCGAGTGGCACGTGGGGCCGGCCGCCTGGGACGAAGTCCTGCGCTCAGGCCTGGTCCGGGCCTCGGGTACCCGGCTGGAGTTCCGTCACCCCCTGGTCCGGGCGGCCGTGTACGAGGCGACGCCGTTCCTGCAGAGGCAGGCCGCCCACCGGGCGCTGGCCGCCGCTCTGCCGGTGGAGGCCGAGGCGGAACGGGCCTGGCACCTGGCCACCGCGGCGGACGGGCCGGACGAGGACGTGGCCAAGCTGCTGGAGCAGACGGCCGAGCAGTGCCTGCGCCTCAGCGCAGGGCCGATCGCGGCGCGCACGCTGCGCCGGGCCGCGCAGCTCTCGCCCCAGCCGGACGCGGCCGGCCGCCGGCTGGCTGCGGCCGCCCGCGCGGCCTGGCAGGGCGGTGACGCCGAGCTGGCCCGGGAGTTGCTGGAAGAGGCCGAGGGTCTCAGCGGTGAGATCGCGGTGGTGCGGACGAGTGGCGGCCTACGCGGCATTCTCGAGTTCGCGAGCGGTCGGCCGGAGCGGGCCCACCGCTACCTGGTCGGTGACATGAGCGAGGTGGCCGAGACGACCCGCGCCGTGCAGTTGGGCACGGTGGCGGTGCGGGCGGCCTGGTCGGCCGGACGTCCCGACCTGCAGCAGGAGGCGCTGGAGCAGGTGCGGGGCCTGCCCCTGGACGACGAGCCCGCCCTGGCGGCGCTGCTGCCGGTGCTGCGCAACTGGTGGGCCTGCTACGACCCCGACGGTCGGGAGAGCCCGGTCCGGCTGGACTTCTCCGGCGAGACCGTGACCCGGCTCAGCGGGGCGGCCTGGGAACTGCTGCCCCCGGTGCCGCTGGTGCAGGCCTGGGGCGTCGAGGGCGACCTGCTGGACGTGCTGCGGGTGCAGGCCGAGCAGTTGCGGCGCCGGCACGAGCTGGCCGGATTGGCGATGGTGCTGTCCCAGACCGCGATCCTGGACACGGCGGCGGGCCGATGGGACGCCGCGCAGGCCGCCGCGTCCGAAGGGCTGCCGCTGGCCCAGGAGGTCGGAGCCGATCACGTGGCCACCCAGTTCCACGGCACCCTGGCCGCCTTGGCCGCGCCCAGAGGCCAGGAACGCGCCGCCGCCGAGCACATCGATCACATCCTGAGGGTGTCTCTGGAACGTGGGGTACGAGCCCTCAGCGCGGCGGCCTACTGGCACCGCGGGCGAGCGGCGCTGTTCGCGGGACGGGCTCAGGATGCGCTGGTCGATCTGGAGTGCCTGGCCAAGCCCGGCCACGAGGCCGCGCATCCCAGCACGGCGGTGACCGCCTCGGTGGACACGATCGAGGCAGCCGTACAGACCGGCAGCACTCATATTGCCGAGGCCAACCTCGTCCTGCTGGCCGAGTGGGCGCAGCGCTCGGGCGCCACCTGGGCCCGGGCCGGCCATCACCGTTCGCGCGCCATCATGGACGGCGGCCCGCAGGCCGAGGAACTGTTCCGGGCCGCCCTGGAAGAAGGCCTGGGAGGCAGCCCGTTCGAGTACGGCCGCACCCGTCTGCTGTACGGCGAATGGCTGCGGCGTGCGCGGCGCCGCGCCGACGCCCGGCTCGAACTGGGCGGCGCTGCGGAGATATTCGAGCGGTTGGGCGCCCAGCCGCTGCGGGTCCGGGCCCTGCGTGAACTGGACCTGGCCGATGGCCCGGCCGCCCGGCGGGCCCCCGATTCGGCGGCCGGCCTGACGGCTCAGGAACTGCGGGTGGCCCGCCTGGCCGCCGACGGCCTGACCAACCGCGAGATCGCTGCCCAGTTGCCGATCAGCCCCCGCACGGTCGGCCACCACCTGGCCAGCGTCTACCCCAAGCTGGGGATCACCTCCCGGGGCGAGCTGGCCCGGATCAACTTCGAGGACGGCCTGCGGCTGGGCCCGGCCGGCGACTGAACCAGCTCACTTCCAGCGGAACGGGTTGTCCTCCAGCGCGGCCCGGTCCCACTTCGCGAGGTCGGCCGCGGCCTCGTAGGTGGTCCGCAGGAACTCGGCGACCGCGCGATCGGGGTCCGGGGCGGCCCGGGCGGCCTCGTAGGGGAACAGGAACTGCTGGAAGTCGTTGCTGTAGAAAGCTCCCTCGGGCCCGGCCGGCTGCTCGGCAAAGCCCTCTGGGGCCGGGTAGGCGTAGGAGTAGAAGGCGCCCTCCTCGCCGCCACCGGGCCAGAATCCGCAGCTGGACAGCTCGCGTGAGTAGCCCTCGACCATCACCCAGTCGCCGCAGTTGGGCACCCCGCCCGGGTGCGGCGGGGCCGAGCGCCCGGAGAAGCGGGTGCAGGCCAGATCCATTCCGCCCCAGAAGAAGTGCACGGGGCTGACCTTGCCCACGAAGTGCGACCGGAACTCGCCCATCACCCGGTTGGCCTGCAGGAGCTGGCGCCAGAACAGGGTGGCGGCCTCGCCGTCGTAGGAGTTGTGCACGTGGTCCTCGGCGAACGGGATCGCCGGGTCCACCTCGTTGGGGTGCGGCCGGATCGGCGCCTCGATGCCGAGTCCGGCCAGCAGGCCGAGAACCTGGGCGTAGAACTCGGCGACGGCCATCGGCCGTAGGGCCAGGGTCTGCACACCGCCGTTGCTGCTGCGCACCCGAAGCTGGTGGTCGACGAAGTCGAACTCGATCTCGAAAGCGCCCGTGCGGTGAGGGATGCTGGACGTGGTCAGCCCGCGTGGACTGACGTACAGGGTCACCTGCCACCAGTGATTCAGCAGGGGAGTGTGGGCCATCCGGATCTTGCCCACGATCTGCGTCCACATGTGCAGGGTGTCACGGGTGTCGGTCCAGTCCGAGACCCGGAGGCTCGGCCAGCTCGTCGACGTCGGGCCGGTCATCGGTTCTGTCTCCTCAGAGGGCTTGCGGCAGAGTATTTGAGGACGTCTGCGGGTCTCGTTCTGGTCAACGGTACTCAGGATTGGCGTGGTCCGGGTGCGTACCGGCGTCCCAGGCGGTGCGCTGGTTCCCGTAGGCCGGGAACCCACCGGCCCGCCGCAGCAACGAGGCCAGGTGCATCAGGTTGTACGTCATGAAAGAGACGTTGCGGTTGGTGAAGTCGTTGTCCGGACCGCCGGAACCCTCGTCCAGGTAGGAGGGCCCGGGCCCGACCTCACCCAGCCACCCCGCGTCGGACTGCGGCGGCACGCTGAACCCGATGTGCTGCAGACTGAACAGGATGCTCATCGCGCAGTGCTTCAGCCCGTCCTCGTTGCCGGTGAGAAGGCAACCACCGACCCGTCCGTAATAGGCGTACTGGCCTTGTTCGTTCAGAACACCGGAGTACCCGTAGAGCCGCTCGATCACCCGCCGGGTCACCGAGCTGTTGTCACCCAGCCAGACCGGCCCACCGATCACCAGGATGTCGGCCGCCAGAACCCGCTCCAGCAGCGCCGGCCACTCGTCGATGGCCGCCCCGTGGTCGGTCATGTCCGGGCGTACGCCGGTGGCGATCTCGTGGTCGACCGCGCGGACCTGCTCCACGACCACCCCGTTGGCCTCCATGATGGCGGCGCTGCGGTCGATCACCCCCTGGGTGTGGCTGGGTTCGGGGGAGCGCTTGAGGGTGCAGTTGACGTACATCGCACGCAGCGCGGTGAAGTCGGGTTTCTCGATCACCGACGCGGTCATGGGGGTCCTTCCGGATTACCAACGATCACTGACCCCGGCCCGTCAGATCGGACCGGACAGCGCCGAGCACCGGCTCGACGCCCGACATCCAGTTTCGAGTGCGCCGACCGTCACCGAATCGGTCGGTCAATCGGTCAGGCCCGCCAGCTCTCGTCGATGACCACCGCGTGCCCGTCCTGCGGCAGGGAGAACAGCAGGGCGTCGCCGGCGACGTTGCAGTCCTTGCCCTCAGCTCGGCGCAGCCGGGTGGCGAGGGCCGCCCGGTCGGCCGCCGGCACCCACGTGATCGGCAAGCCACAGGGCCAGACGCCGAGGGGCACGTGCTCCCGCTTGATCCAGGGGCGGGCCTGATTGATCGGCATTCTCCGGGGCTCCGGCAGGGGGCGGCCGTCCGGATCGCACGGGACGATCTCTTCGCCGTCGGAGGTGTCGGCGGCCCGCGGCAAATTGCGCAGGGTGTCGGCGAAGGTGTCCCGCTCGGCACGTCCTGGCATGTCTCGAGGGTAGGCGGGCATTGTTGACCTCGCTACGGCGGAAAGCACGCCCCAGCTGTGCGTGGCGTCAGCCGAGGGGCCAGACGTGGACGGGCACCCGGGGAAAGAGGGCGGCCAGGAAGCGCTCGCTGATGCGGTCCCTCACCGTGCAGTCGGGCCAGGCGTGGAGGATCTCGGCCAGTGTGCGATGGCCCAGGACGAGGTGCAGCAGGGCAGCCGGCGGAAGGGCGGCGTGGGTACCCGGGTCGGTGCTGGGGCTGATCACGCCGGGCCTTTCGCTGATGGCCGTCAGCTCGCCGCCGTCGAACTCCAGCTGGGCTGCGCGATGGTAGGTGTCGATGACGAGAGTCGGCTCCGGCCAACGCAGACCGGCGGCCTGCAGGCGCGAGCGCAGCACTGGTTGCAGCCGGCTGAGCAGGTCGACCTGATCCGCGGCGCGCACGTACCAGCCGTTGGCCCGCCTGGGCACTCCCGGGGGACCGAACCGGATCAGCGGATGGTTGGGATGCAGGAGTGGGCGCACCCCGGTGAACGAGCGCCCAGCGGCCTGCGCGTACGAGCGGCCGACGTGGACCAGGTACTCATGCAGGGCGGGGGCTGCCTGCGGCCAGTCGATCGGTTGCCGGCAGGCGGCCGCGACGGTGGTGAGCTCTCCGGTGGGTGAGAGACGGGCGCTGTGGGCGAGATAGCCGCGAACGTCGTCGCCCTGAACCAGGACGGCGATACAGCGGCGAGCAATGTCCTTCTGCTGCCGCCCGCTGATCTCATAGCGCCACGTCTCCTCGTCCCTGGGGCAGGTCAGGGTCTGGCCGGCTGCCGTTTCCCGGTCGATGGCGGCCAGGGCTGCCGCATCGGTCGGGACGGCCGGGCGGACCGGCAGTTGGCTGTGGGCGGGTTCGCTGGGCGCGGGCAGCATCGGAGCTCCGCCATGAGCCAGTGCGTAGTCGTACCCGAGTCGCCGGTAGAAGTAGGGCACGCCCTCGATCATCTGGACCGGGATGTTTTCCGCCACGCAGCGCTGATGCAGAACGTGGAAAAGCTTTTCGGTCAGCTGGTTCCCGCGGTGATCCGGTGCAACGCCGACCAGTTCGACCTGGACCACGGGCAGCCGGACTCCGGTCAGGCTCCATTCTTGGCGGAGCATGACCAGACTGGCCACCGGGCGGCCCGTTGCCGGATCCTCGGCCACCAGGAAGTCGTCCGGGGCGACCGAGGGGTGCCCGGCCATGAGGTCCTCGACCCAGGCGCTGATGCCGGGGTGCGGCTCTCCGCCGGTCAGGGGCTGCAGTTGCACCTCTGCCTGGAGCCGGGCGAGCTCGGGCAGGTCAGCCGCTCTGCCTGGCCGGACCGGGTAGCGCTCAGAAGCTCGCATCGGATGACCCTTCACTCCCCCCGGACACCCCTGCGAGCCCGTCGCGCAAAAGGTACCTTCAGGTCAATTGGGTGTACAGGCTCCCGCCCCGGTTCTCCCACGGCTCAGCCGCCGTCGATCAGCATCAGAAATGGTGCGTCGGGGCTGGCCACGGTGCTCACGTTGGCTGCGACGACCACGAGCGCAGCAACGGCCACGGCGGCCGTGAGCAGGCTCGCCCAGCGGCGCCGGGGCCACGCGGTCACGGAAAGGCCGATGAGCACGATCGAAAGTAGCCCGATCAGAAGGGCTTTGAGGACGTGCCAGCGGGTGTACTCGCCGAGCATCACATCGAGGGCCGGAGATGCCGGGCCGTTCGTGAGCTGTTCCCGGATCTCGTCCAGTACTGCGGGCATTCGGGGGTCGGAGGCAAGGTTGGGCAGCAGGGTGCCGAAGGGGGACGCGGCGCCCTGGACGTTGGCGATCAGCAGCACTGCTGCCACGAGGGCGAGTGCCCCGAGCGGCAGGCGGCGGCGGGGGAGCCGGGCGGCCAGCGCCAGGAGCACCCCGAGCAGGAGAAGGGTGATCGTCAGGCGCAGCAGGTGGTAGCGGAACTGATGGTCGACGATGGGCTGGAGCTCGGGTGGGAAGTCGGGTCCGCCGCTGGTCCAGTAGAGGATGAACGCGTCTGGGAAGTCTTCGACACGGCTTGGGCCCAGGAGCGCGGGGGCAAGAAAGTATGCGATGGCCAGGAATCCGGCCATGGCGAGGAGCCCGGCGTCGGAACGCCGGGCGGCGATGGTGATCACGGGGAGGAGCTCCTAGTCGGTTCGGCTGCGCAGGTACGCGAGTACGGCCAGGACGCGCCGGTTGGTGTCGTCGCTGACCGGCAGGTCGAGCTTGGTCAGGACGTTGCCGACGTGCTTGGCCACACCGGCCTCGGTCAGGGAAAGGAGCCGGGCGGTGGCCGCGTTCGAGTGCCCCTGCGCCATCAGGGAGAGGACCTCGCGTTCGCGGGGCGTGAGGTGGGCCAGGGGATCGCGGCGGCGTTGCATCAGCTGGCGGACCACCTCGGGGTCGACGACGGTGCCGCCGTCGGTCACCCGGCGTAGCTGGTCGGCGAACTCGGCCACGTCGCCGATGCGGTCCTTGAGCAGGTAGCCGATGGAGCGGCCGGAGCCGGAGGCGAGCAGGTCCCCGGCGTAGCTGTGCTGGACGTACTGGCTGAGGGCGACGACGGGCAGGTCGGGCTGGGCCGTGCGCAGGGCGACGGCGGCCCGCAGACCCTCGTCGGTGAAGTCCGGTGGCATGCGGACGTCGGTGATCACCAGGTCGGGCCGGTGGACGGGGACGGCGCTCAGCAGGGCCGGGGCGTCCCCGACCGCGGCGACGACCTCGATCCGGAAGCGGCCGAGCATGGCGGTCAGTCCCTCCCTCAGGAGGACCGAGTCCTCGGCGATCACGACGCGCACGGCAGCTCCACCCGTACAACGGTGGGGCCGCCGGCCGGGCTCGACATGAGCAGTCGCCCTCCGGCCGCGGCGGCCCGGTCGGCCAGCCCGGTGATCCCGGATCCGCGGGTGGGATCGGCGCCGCCCTGGCCGCTGTCGCGGACCTCGATCAGCAACTGGCCGGCCTCTGGCCGGGCGGTGATCGAGATCTGCGTGCTGTCGGTGTGTTTCGTGGCGTTGGCCAGGGCCTCGGAGATCGCCGCGAAGGCCGCCGTCTCCACCTCGGCGCAGTAACGGCCGGGTGTGACGTGGACGTGCACGTCCAGGGAACTGGCGGCGGCGAGTTCCTCCACCGCGGCCAGGAGCCCGAGTTCGCGCAGAGTTCGGGGACTGATGCCGCGGATCAGGTCCCGGAGCTCGGTCATCAGCGTCCTGGCCTGCTCGTGGGCGGCGCTCATGGCCGCCGCGGCCGGTGAGGACTCGGGCAGGTCGAGGCGGGCCAGGCCGATCTGCATGGTCAGGGCGACCAGGCGCTGCTGGGCGATGTCGTGCAGATCGCGTTCGATGCGCTGGCGCTCGGCGTCGAACGCGTGCGCGAGACGGGCCCGTGACCGGGCCACCTCGACCAGGTCCTCGGACGGCTCGGGCTCCAGCAGCTTGCGCGTCAGTGCGGCGTGCCCGGAGCCGAACAACGGGGTCAGGTAGAGCAGGACCGGGATCAGGAGCAGGCCGCCGGTGGTGCGCACCAGCACACCGGTCAGCGAGCCGACGTCGGAGATCCAGTGCTCGACCGACAGCGGCGTCGTCACGACGATCAGGGCGAGGACGGCCAGCGCCCCCAGCCAGATGGGAGCCAGGAAACCCACCAGCACCAGATGGGCGACCGCTCGCCAGAGGTGGGTGCTGTGCCCCCGGTGCGGGAGCGGGGCTCCGTCGAGCAGGCGCAGCCGCCACTGTTCGGCGCGAGCGACGGTGAGCGCGAGCCGGGGCCCGAGCGAGGCCAGCAGGCCGAGTCCGATCAGGAGCAGTCCGGCCGACACGATCAGGTAGGCCCCCGTCGGCCGGGTGCTGAGCACCACGACGGCCGAGATCACCGGGGTCAGCGGGACCGCCAGGAGCAGCCAGAGCACGCTGGAGGTCACCGCTGTCGTGGCGGCGTAGGCAGATCCTCGCCACGGCCGGGCCGGGGCCGGGAACTGCCACCCGGTCGTCCACCGGAGTGCTGCGTCGGTCATGCGCCCAAGCTAGGGGGCTTGGCAGCGCCCTCGACAGCGCACCAGTACGACTGCCGGGGTAGACCTGGCACTACCTTGCGCCACTTGCATGACCTTGCACTGTCTGGCGGCGCCGGGCGAGGATCAGCCCTGAGCGATCTTTACCCGAACGTGTGACGCCGGTGATGGGCCCGTAGTACTCTCCTGAGACTTAGTCGCATGTTGTGACTCAGGCTGAACAGGATGGGCCATGACAGACGCCGCACCTTCGTCGACGAGCACGGGCCGCCCGCACCGTCGCGGTCGCCGGAAGCCGTGACCGGCGCATGATCGACCTGCGCGGTTATCTGTACAAGCTCGGTCCGGCAGCGCCCGAGGAGCACCGTGGGCCGGCGACCTCAGGCCTGAGGGGCAGGGGGCGGCGTGCGAAGGTGCAGTGGCCCCGGCTGCCCGACGAGCAGGACCGCGGTACCGACGCGGTGATCGTGCGGGCCCGGCTGGGCAGCTACCAGCGGGCCCTGACCAGCGCCCGCAAGACGCTGCGCAGGTCGCACTCGGCATCGGCCTTCCATCCGGCCGGGACAAGTCTTTTCATCACCGACAACGACGGCGGGGCCGGTAGCGGCTCCTCCTCGAGGCAAGGAGGCGACCTGTGAGCACGGGCACCGGCACCGACGTCACCTGGCTGGTCGACGGTTTCGCACAGCAGGTTCCGGGCGTGGCGCACGCGGCCGTGGTCTCGGCCGACGGTCTTCTGCTGGCCGCCTCCGCCGGGCTGCCCCGCGACCGCGCCGACCAGTTGTCCGCGGTCGCGTCCGGTCTGGGCAGCCTCACCAACGGCGCTTCCTCGCTCTTCGCGGCCGGCTCGGTGATCCAGACGGTGGTCGAGATGCAGGGCGGTTTCCTGCTGCTGATGGCCGTCTCGGACGGGTCGTGGCTGGGGGTCCTGGCCGCGCCGACCGCCGACATCGGTCTGGTCGGCTACGAGATGACGGTGCTGGTCGACCGGGTCGGCGAGCACCTTTCCCCGCAGATCCGGCGCGCCGCCAACGGGAACGCGCGACCGTACATGTGAGCCGAGGTCGGCCCCCGGTCGGCGTACCACGTCGGCCGGGGGCCCGATCATCCAAAAATGCTTAGCTCGTAGGTTTTTCTGACGTGTGCGTGGTGCACCGGCGCAGCTTCTCCACGGCTTGCCGGTACATCACCGCCAGATCCGCATCCGGCGTCTCCACCCACTCGTCCAGGGTGGCCTGCAGCAGAGCGACCGCGGTCTCGGCCACCACTCGTGCCTCGAAACCGTCGACCGCGCCGGCCGTTGCGACCAGTCGCGAACGGATGCGCCCGGCCAGGGCGTGAGTGTGCGCGTCGGCGGCCTGCCGCAACGCCTGCTCGCGCTGAATGAGCCTGCGCAGGCTCACGTACCGCGCCCGCTGCGGTGGCGTCACCCGGCCGAGCAGGTCGGCGGTGAGCTCGACCAGGGCCGGCAGGGTCGGCTCGACCGGTGACGACGTCCGGCCGCGCCGGTCCATCTCACCGACCAGATCGACCAGGTCGTGCAGGGCGGCCTCCTCCTTCGACCTGAAGTAGCGGAAGAAGGTGGCCCGGGAAATGCCTGCGGTGCAGGCGATGTCGTCCACCGTGGTCCGGGCGAAGCCCTGCTCGCCGAACAGCCGCAGGGCGACTGTCCCGATCTCGTGGGTGGTTTGACGGCGCCGGCGCTCCCGCAGCGTCTCGGCGGGGCTGTCGCTTGCGGCTGTTGCAGTCGACCGCCTCCCTGAGACCATGGCTCATAGTACCGTTCTCGGCTCCCGTCCCCGCTCGAGGCCACGGGCGCGTCCCTCGGTGACCGGCGATCAGGCCACGGCCGTCCGCGTCGCCTCGATCAGCCGGATCACGTCCTCGGCGGTGGTGTCGAAAGACGTCATCCAGCGCACCTGACCCCGCCCGATGTCCCAGTCGTAGAAGTGGAACTGCTCGTGAAGGCGCCGCACCGCGGCGGCGGGCAGTTCCACGAACACGGCATTGGCCTGCACCGGATAGCTGATCCGCACGTCCGGCAGGTCTTTCAGCCCTTCGGCGAGGAGTGTCGCCATGGCGTTGGCGTGGGTGGCGTTGCGCAGCCACCGTTCTTGGTGCCGCCGAAGCTGACCACG
Source organism: Kineosporia sp. NBRC 101677 (assembly GCF_030269265.1). NCBI lineage: Bacteria > Bacillati > Actinomycetota > Actinomycetes > Kineosporiales > Kineosporiaceae > Kineosporia > Kineosporia sp. NBRC 101677. The sequence continues at coordinate 47,918 of NZ_BSTA01000003.1, read as the reverse complement.
TCCCCCCCGACGTCACTGGTCAGCGCCCGCAGCGGAACGCCCAGGTGGGCAGCGGCATTGGCCAGCCGGGCGCCGTCCAGGTGCACCCGCATCCCCTGCCCGTGGGCGAACTCGGTGATCGCTGCGATCTCCTCGGGCGTGTACACGGCGCCCGTCTCGGTGGCCTGGGCCAGGGTGACCACCTGGGGCCGGGCCCGGTGCGGGTCGTCGAAGCCCCAGGCCTGCCGGAGCAGGTCGTCCACCCGCAGCTTGCCGTCGCCGGTGGGCACCGGCAGCAGCTTGATCCCGGCCACCTTCTCCGGTGCCCCGCCCTCGTCCCCGTGCACGTGGGCGGATTCGGCACAGATCACCGCGCCCCAGCGGTCGGTGGCGGCCTGAAGGGCGAGGACGTTGGCGCCGGTCTTGTTCAGGGCCGCGTACGGACGCACGTGGTCACCGAAGTGGTCGCGGAACACCTGGGCCAGGTGCCGGGTGTACACGTCCTCGCCGCCGAAAAAGCCATTTTCCGCCGGGTCACCAGCCCCAGGTACCCGGACCACCCTTGAACGGGCCGACCACGTCGTCGGTGATCCAGCCGCCGTAGAAGCCGCCCTCCTGCGGGCGCACCCGCTCACCGTCGACCGTGCACTCCAGCTGGGCCGGATATCCGGTCAGCGCACCGGCGAGGTCGGCGAAGCGAGCGGTCGGGGTCTCGTACGACCACATCGCGGCCGGCAACACCCCGGCCGGTGTGACCACGTCCCAGTAGGTGGCTGCGCCCTTCCACTCGCACAGCGTGGATGCTTTCTCCGAACGTCGCAGCACCCCGGGAGTGATGCTGTCGGCAGGCACGTACCAGGTCGGCGGGTGCGAGGTCTCCAGCACCCGCCAGGCCCGGTCGGTGTCGGCGATCAGCGTGCCGCCGACCCGGACGAGCACTCGCTTCGTGCTGCGGACCAGGGCCGGTGGGCGAGGGTAGTCCCAGACCGACTCCTGTCCGGGGCCGATCGGATGCGGGGTCACGGGTTTCATGGCTGGATTCAACCCTGCCCGGCGGGGCGGTGCCCGTCGGGCCCGATCAGGCCCGGTCGCGCAGCCCCGCCCGGCAGGGGTTAACGTCTGTGGCACAGGTGGCGAACGCACGAGGGAAGGCGACCAGTCATGAGCGTGATCGCGGTGCTCGAGTTCCGGCTCAGGCCCGAGACCCTCTCCGAGGGCCTGCCCGTGCTGCACGAGGTCCTGCAGGAGACCAGGACTTTCGCCGGCTGCCGGAGCGTGGAGGTGATGGTCGACCAGGCCGACCCTGCGCACCTGGTGGTCGTCGAGCACTGGGAGTCGATGGAGGCCGACGAGGCCTACCGGGAGTTCCGCGCCGGGCCCGGCGCCCCCACGGCCCTGGGGCCCCACCTGGCCGGTGCCCCGGTCCTGACCAAGGGCGTCCTCGACCCGTCGATCTGACCGGGACGTTCAGATCCCCAGGAGCCGGCGGGTCACCGTGGCGGCGTTGTCCATCGGCTGCAGGCTGCGGTTGACCTTGGCCATGACGCTGGCCCCGAGCCACAGTTCGTAGAGGGACTGGGCCATCGCGTGGGCCTCGCCGTCCAGGGTCAGCGACCCGTCCTCGGCCCCGCCCTCGAGAGCCCGGGCCAGCCGGTCGATCACCCCGGTGGTCCCGGTCTTCAGGGCCAGGCGCATGGGCTCGGACATGTCGGCCACCTCGGCCCCCAGCTTCACGGCCAGACAGCGGCCCTGGCACTCGTCCAGGCTCTGGGTCTCGCGCCAGTTCTGCCAGTAGGCCATCAGGCGATCGGCCCAGGTGCGGCCGCTGTCACCCATGATCTGGTCCATCTCGAGCAGGTAGTGCTCGAAGTAGAAGGTGATCACGGCTTCGCCGAACGCGTCCTTCGAGGCGAAGTAGTGGTAGAAGGAGCCTTTCGGCACGCCGATGCTGGAGAGCACCTCGTTGATCCCGACACCCGCGTAGCCCTTGCGGGAGAAGATCTTCTCGGCCGAGTCGAGCAGGGCCACGCGGGTGTCCGGGCCGGCGCTTCTGGGGGGCATGAGGGCAGGATATCCCCTCATTAGACCGGTCGTCTCCGGCTCACTGCCCGCGCAGCGCCTCGACCAGGAGGTCGGCGGCCGCGGCGGAGGAGCCGGGGTTCTGCCCGGTGATCAGCAGGCCGTCCTGCAGCACGTAGGACGCCCAGTCCTCACCCTTGGAGTAGACGCCGCCCTGTTCGACGAGCATGTCCTCGACCAGGAAGGGAACGACGTCGGTGAGGCCGACACCCTCCTCCTCGGTGTTGGTGAAGCCGGTGACCTTCCGGCCGGCCACCAGGGGCGTGCCGTCCTCGTTCACCACGTGCCGCAGAACGCCGGGGGCGTGGCAGACCAGCGCGGCCGGCTTGCCGGAGCGGACGAACGTCTGGATCAGGTCGATCGAGTCCCGGTCCTCGGCCAGGTCCCACAGGGGTCCGTGGCCGCCGGGGTAGAAGACGGCGTCGAAGTCGGTCGCGTCGACGGTGGACAGCACCGCGGTGGAGGCGAGAGCGGCCATGGCCTCGGGGTCCGCCTCGAACTGACGGGTCTGGTCGGTCTGTGAGCTGGGCTCGTTGCTCTTGGGGTCGAGCGGGGGCCGGCCGCCCTTGGGGGAGGCGAGCGTCAGTTCGGCGCCGGCCGCCTTCAGCCGGTAGTACGGCGCGGCCAGCTCCTCCAGCCAGAAACCGGTCTTGCGGCCGGTGTCGCCGAGCTGGTCGTGAGAGGTCAGGACGATCAGGACCTTCATGGTGATGCGCCTCGCTGGTTCCGGGGGTCGGCTGCTTCCGGACGGCCTGGCAGGCCGCCGGAAAGAACACTAGACGACTGGTCTACTGGTGTCGAGCGCAGGTGCCCCGACCTGGTGAGGTGCCCACCGGCGTCCTCAAGAAAAAAGCGAGAACCCGGTGGGGCAGGGGCCCACCGGGTTCTCGGGACGGTGTGTCGCCGCAGCTCTCAGCTGCTGGGGTTGAGGACCTGCCCGCCGATCTCGTCGGAGCAGACCTCCACCGAGTACGCCATGAGCGCGCCCGCCTGAGCGTCGCGGAAGTGCCGCTGGATCGGCGAGGTGTTCAGGTAGCCCGACCCTCCACCGGCCTTCACCCCCAGGGCGGCCATCTCCTTGGCGATCTCGTTGGCGGCCAGCTTGGCCTCCATGCCGACCAGGGTCGCCCGGGGATCACCGGCATCGGCCAGGCTCATGGCCTCACCCGCCAGCAGCGTTGCGCCGCGCAGTTTCACGTACAGGGCCGCGGTGTCGAACTTGAGCCACTGCATGTTCGAAAGGGTGGTGCCGGCGCCCGGCAGGAAGCGGGAGCGCGCGTGCTCGGCGAGAGCCTGCAGAGCCGCCTGCGCGATGCCGACGGAAAGGAACGGCAGGCCCACCGCGATGAAGCTGGCCACCGTGGGATCGGGCATGCCGCAGCGCCGTTCGGCCGGCAGCAGGGTGTCCTCGAACGAGATCAGCTGGCTACGGGTGCCCCGCATCCCCATCGTGTCCCAGATCGGCACGAACGAGATCGTCTCGTCCTTGCTGAGCCCGAAGAAGCCCGGGACACCGTCGATCAGGGCGTTGACCAGGAAGTAGTCGGCGATCTCGCAGCCGGAGACGAACCGCTTGGCGCCCTTGAGCGTCCAGCCGCCCTCGGTGGGGGAGGCGCTCTGCTGCGGCATCAGGAACATGTTGCCGCTGCTGGGCTCGGACAGGGCGTTGGCGAAACGTTTTCCGGCAGCCAGTTCGGCGGCGTAGTGGGCGGCCTGCCCGGGGGCGGACATCCCGACCAGCGCCTGGGCGGCCCCGACGTGCATGAGCCAGACCGTGGCGGTGGACGGGCAGGCCTCGGCCAGGACGGTGAGGATCTGCCCGACGGTCCGGTAGGAGACGCCCTGGCCGTAGGGGGCCGGCAACAGCGCGGTGTCCAGGCCGCAGGCGTTCAGGGCCTGGAGGTTCTCCACCGGCAGGGTGGCCTCGGCGTCGTGCCGGGCCGCGTTCTGGGCGAAGCCCTCGGCCAGGTCCCGGACCGTCTTCAGCCACTGGTTGTCATCCATGCCTGGCTTCCTTTCACGTCGCTGACGGGATGTCCAGGGGTGGCCCGGGGTGAGCCTGGTGAACGGAACGAATGACGGGGCAGGCGTGCACCGTGCAGGGGTGGATCGGCCTACGTGAGGCTGTGAGAAGGTTGCTGCACTCTTGCGCAAAACCGCCCAAAAGGTGGCCGACACGGCTTACCTTGGGTGAGGTCTCGGGGGAGACGCCATCGTCCAGGGGGGACGTGTCATGCCTCTTCGTGGCTTGGGCCGGGCCCTGTTCAGCAGCAGGTCCGCAAGCGTAGGAACCGGCTCTCGAGCTGGTCTTTCAGTGTTCGCTGTCACCAACGTAGTCGACGGGAGATCCCCGATGATCAAGCGCACCGTCATGGTCGGGCTGGCCACCACGGCCCTGGCCTCCACCTCACTCCTGCTCGCCGGGCCGGCTCAGGCGGCCAAGAACGTCGAGTCCTGCAGCATCACCGACATCCTGCCCGACCGGGTGGTCATCGGCACCAGCGCCGAGCGGGTGCAGTTCGGGGTCCGGACCACCTGCGACGACCAGGACGTCAAGTTCGCCGTCCGGGGTGCCGGTATCGGCACCAGCGCACACGCGTTCTGGTTCGCGGCCTGCAACTACGACATGCTGCAGGGCCCGACCAATTTCGACTGCACCCACGGGGGTTCCGGCGTGATCAACCCGATCGGGGGCACGTACCGGGGCTACGACTTCGTGCCCGGCAACGACCTCACCGGCCCGAACCCGATCTACGCCGGTGCCTTCGTCGACGCCGACCACAACGCCAAGGACGACGACGGGGGTGGCCATTTCGAGCTGTCCGAGACCATCACCCTGCTGCGGCAGACCCGCTTCGGTGACAGCCTCGACGCCTCTCCCGAACCGGTCCGCAAGGGCAAGAAGATCAACCTGACGGCCGACCTGGAGACCGCGGACTGGAACACCGGCACCTGGGAAGGTGTCGACGCCACCGTGCAGATCCAGTTCCGGGCCGTCGGGGAGAAGAAGTACCGCACCGTGGAGACGGTCACGGCCACCGGCGGGAAGGTGGACACCAGCGTGGTCGCCAAGCGTTCGGGGGACTGGCGGGCCCACCACCCCGCCACCGAGGCCACCGCCGCCTCCACCTCGGGCAGCGACTACGTCAAGGTGAAACCGGCTCGCTGATCCCCGGTAGGGCGCCGGGCCCGGCCCGGCGCCCTGCCCGGGCACTCCGGCCTGCGACAATGCGGGCATGGATGGCGGACTCTTCTCCTGGCTGCGCCGGCCGACCGCGGGTGAACGGCTTCGCGCCGCCCACGTGCGCGACGACCTGGTCGAGGCGGCCGACCGGGCCGCCTTCGGGCGCCCGTGCGAGGCCGAGGTGGCCGCCCTGGCCACGCTGCTGACGCCGGAGGAGGTCGTCCAGCAGGTCATGGAGGGACGCCACGGCAAGGTGGCCGGGGTGCTGGCCCTGACCACCCGGCGGATCCTGTTCGTGGCCGAGGGGGCCGCGCCGCAGAGCGCGCTGATCATCGACCGCGCCGACGTCCTGGGCGCCTCGGGTCAGGAACACCGCGGGCTCAGCACCCTGGCGCTCCTGACCCGTTCCAGCGAGATGGAGGTGGATCAGGTCCTGGGCAACCAGGCCGTCACCTTCGCCGAGAACACGATGCGGCCCCCGGCCGAGGCTGTGCCCTCGGCCGACCCGCTGACCGAACTGGCTGAACTGCGGGCCCGGCACCAGGCCGGCGAGATCGGTGACACCGAGTTCGAGACCCGCAAACGTCAACTGTTCGAACAGATCTGAAGGCGCACGGTCAGGAGACGGCCGCCTTGACGAGGGCGCGCACCCTGGCCTCCACGTCCGGGTTCCACTCCACCAGGGCGAAGGCGGTCGGCCACATCCCGGCCTCGTCGAGGTTCGCCGCGTCCTGGAAGCCGAGCGTGGAATACCGGGCCTTGAACTTGCCGGCCTCCTGGAAGAACACCACCACCTTGCCCGCCGCGTCGGCGTAGGCCGGCATGCCGTACCAGGTCTTGGGCTGCAGGTCGGGGGCGGTCCCGGTGACCACCACGTGGACCCGCTCGGCCAGCTCACGGTCGGCCGGTGTCATGGCCGCGATGGCGTCGAGCACCTGCTGGAGCCCGTCGGCCTTCTTGGTGCCCTTCTTGCCCTCGGCCCGCAGTTCGGCGGCCCGGGCCTTCATGGCCGCGCGTTCCTCGGGACTGAACCCGTCTGCCGGTCCGCTCGTCTGCGTGGTGGTCTTCTTCGCCGGCATGCTGGACGTCCTCTCGCGCTGACTCGTCGTCGTGGTGTCTGGCCGGAACGCTACGGCCGCGCGGTGGGTGGAGGCTTCTCGAATCCTGACCGGTTCGGCAAGCTGCCCTCTTTGGCCGGATTGCCTAGACTGCCTGGGTGATCGATTTCGCGACCGACTCCACGTTCAAGCTCACTGCGGCCTCGACCCGGGACGCGCGGCCCGTCGAACCGCTGCTGATCCACGGCGAGGAGCTGGTGTACGCCTTCAAGTCCGTGCGTGACCTGGTGGTCTTCACCAACAAGCGGATCATCGCAGTCGACGTGCAGGGCATGACCGGCAAGAAGAAGGACTTCACCAGCCTGCCCTACTCCAAGGTGCAGGTCTTCTCGATCGAGACCGCCGGGACCTTCGATCTGGACGCCGAGCTCGAGCTGTGGTTCAGCGCCGTGGGCAAGGTGCGGTTCGAGTTCCGGGGCGGTTCCGACATCCGCCAGATCAGCCAGATGATCGCCTCCTACGTGCTCTGAGGCGGTACTCGCGCGGGTTCAGGCGCTCGTGCACCGGCGGGCGAAGTCCGCGGTGAGGGCGTAGCAGTTCTCCACGTCCTCGTCGGAAAGACCGACCCACAGATGGTTTCCGCCGGGCAGAAGGCGCAGTTCGGGGTCATGTCCGGCGGCCCGCAACGCCTCGGCCAGACGCACGGACTGCTGGGCGGGCACCAGGACGTCGTCGGTGCCGTGCAGGATGAGGAACGGCGGCGCGTCCGGGCCGACGTGGGTGACCGGGCTGGCGTCCCGCGCCTGCTTGGGCCGGTCGGCCACGGCGCCGCCGAGCAGCAACGACTCCCGAGTGCTCGGGTTGCGGGGGTCGAAGGCGCCCCCGGGATGGTCTTCGGCGAGCCCGGCCAGATCGGTCGGCGCGTACCAGGTGACGCAGCCGGTCACGGTGGCACTTCCGCGCCGGCGGTGCTGGGTCAGCGCGGTGAGGGCGGCGAGGTGCCCGCCGGCCGACTCACCCCACAGCACCGTTCTGGTCGTGTCGATGTTCAGGTCGGCGGCGCGGGTGTGCAGCCAGTCCAGGCAGGCGGCCAGGTCTTCCGCCTGGGCGGGGTGGGTGGCCTCGCCGCTGAGGCGGTAGTCGGGGGAGGCCACGGCGAACCCGGCCTGAGCCAGCCGGGCGAAAGGGCCCGGCCGCCAGTTCTGGAAGCGCGGGCCAACGGCATCCCGCGTGCCCGTACGCCAGCCACCCCCGTGGACGAAGACGACCAGCGGAACTGGCCCACCGACGTCTTCAGGCAACCAAAGGTCAACAACCAGAGGACGACTGGCGTCCAGTACCCCGTAGACGGCCCCGCGCAGCAGCCGTACTCCCTCCGCAGGTCGAGCCGGAGGTGGAAGGGGCAGTTCGGCCGGGTCGGGCGGGGCCAGGAGATGCCGGGGAAAAGGCTTGGAGACGCTGTTGGCCACGGTGGCGTCCTTCGTGAGTCAGTGCGTGTTGGGTTGCGCGACGCCAGCTCTCAGCTTCCGGTGCGCCACTGGTGGTCCGGCAGGAAGATCACGTCGTGCTCCTGGGGCACGGTGACGAACTTCTGCCGGTCGGGGATGTAAGGCGTTCGGGGCAGGCCCTGTTCGTCGGTGGGGGCACCCAGGTTCTCGAAGAACCGCTCGAACGTGCCGCCCGGCCCGGCGGCCACGCCCACGATCCGGCTGTGGTGGCGCTCGATGCGGTAGGCGTGCGGGCAGTTCTTCGGAACGAAGCCGAAGTCTCCCGCCGTGAGCAGCTTCTCGTACTGCTCACCCTCCCGGTCCTCGACGAAGAGACGCACAGCACCGTCGGTGATGTAGAAGACCTCGTACGTGTCCGGGTGCGAGTGCGCGGGAATGGTGTCGCCCTTCGGGCCCTCACAGGTGAAGAAGTTGAACGTGTTCTCGGTCTGCTCGCCACCGGCGTAGATCGTGAACATGTCGGTGAAAAGGTGCGCCCGGTCGCCCATGTCCTTCTCGATGAAGTACGGCCTGCCCGGCTCCGGCGGAATCTGGGAACGCTCGCGGTAGCGGGTGGCGAACTCGATGGTCATCGTCGGCCTTCCTGGTTCGAGAACAGCGCTCGGCGCGGTCGCTCACCCCAAAGTAGGACGGGCGGGCCGGACGGTCGTCGTACACTCGGGCACACCATGAAGAAAAACGGACAGCTCGCGGCCGGGCGCCGGGAGACCGGCGTCCCGACGGCGTCCTACCACCCGATGGCGGGCCGGCCGCCGGGCCTGGACGTGCTCGATCTGCCCGGGCTCGCAGCCCGGGCCACCGAGCACGAACTGCCGCTGACCGTGCCGGTGCGCCCGGCCTTCCACCTGATCGTCGCGCTGCGCAGCGGGCGACTGGCGTGCTCCGTCGACTTCACCTCGTACGAGCTGGAAGCTGGGGACTGGCTGTGGGTGTGGCCCGGGCAGGTGCTGCACTTTCCGGACGGGCCCGGGGCCGGCGACGCGACGGTGCTGGTCTTCCCGGCCGGCTTCCCCCGGTCCGCGACCAACGACCTGATCCGGGACGCCGAGCACACCCTGAACCGCCTGATCACCCCGGACGCCGTACGCCAGACCGCTCTGCTGCGGGTCCTGGACGCCCTGCTGGAGGAGCACGCCGATCTGTCCGGCCTGGGGCTGGAGGCGTACGTCGAGACGTTGCGGGACCTGCTCTCGGTGATCCTCATCCGGCTCGTGCACCTGATCGACCCGCGGCAACGGACGAGTCCGGGCAGCGGCGAGCCGTTCCACCGGTTCCGCCAGGCCGTCGAGGAGGACTTCGCCCGGACCCACCGCGTGGAGGACTACGCGGCCCGGCTCGGCTACAGCTCCCGCACGCTCACCCGCGCCACCCGGGCGGCCCTCGGCTGCGGAGCCAAGCGGTACATCGACGACCGGGTGCTGCTGGAGGCCAAGCGTCTGCTGGTTCACAGCGCCCTGCCGCCGGCCACCGTCGGCGAACGCGTGGGTTTCGCGTATCCGACTGCCTTCAGCGCCTTCTTCCGTCAGCGCACCGGTATGACGCCCACGGAGTTCCGATCGCTCACCAAGCCCTGACCAGGTGTGGGCAGCGGTATGGCATCACCTGGCCGGACGGCTGGGCGCCGGGTGACAATGGCCGGATGCGACGCTCCGGCGAGTACGACGCCTTCGGTCCCTGGACGGACGTGGTCCGGACCTGTGAGGAGCTGCCGCGGCTGTACGGGCAGGCCGGGATCGATCCGGCCGAGTACCGCCTGGTGCTGAAAGTCCCGCGGGACATCGAGCGCCGCAACGCCACTCCGGACATGAACCTGTACGACTTCCTGCTTGCGGTGGAGCACGACGGTCTCACGGTGCTACAGCGCCAGGAAGCTCTCGGCGGCGACACCTACACCCGGGTCCGTATCCCGTCCCAGCAGATCACCGCCCTGTCCGACAGCGTCAACCTGCTCGACGGGCAGCTCGAGATCCACACCTACGGCGGCTCGACGACCATCGGCTACAACGCCACCGACCCGCTCCCGATGCAGAGACTGGTGCGGCTCCTGCGCCGGATGTACCTGCCGGCTGCGGCCCATCCGCCCGGCAGGGCCGGTTCTCTCGCGCCGGTCGATCTCGGCGGCCGGGACCTGAACCTGGTGGGGGCCTGCCAGAAGGTGCTGCGCAGTGCACCGCAGATGCGGCTGGTCACCGCCGCCCAGCAGCAGCGGACCGTGCCCGTCGGTGGCTGGGCGAGAAGGATCGTTCATCGCCTGCGGCCCTCGGTGCTGCACGCATCGATCGTTCTCGCCGACGAGCGGGAGATCGCCCTGCTGCACCGCCGGGACCGCACAGGTCGGGGCAAGGCCGATGCGCACTCCGTGGCCTGCACGTTCCTGCCTCGTCACCGGATCACCGACGTGCATGTCCAGCCTCACGAAAAGTACCGTCACATCGAGGTGATCACCGTCATCACGGGCGGATCTGCGATCTCCTTCCCGGTGCGCGCGGGAGAAACGGCCGAGGCACTGCTCGGACTGTGCGCCGGTGACTGCTGACCGGTCAGGGCCGCCTGCTCAGGGCAGATCGGCCAGGCTGTTGCGGTGATGGGCTCCCGCGAGGAGGTTGACCACGCCGACCACCAGCACGCCGATGCCCGCGTAGAGGCCGAGCACGAGCAACGGCCCACCGATGGGCGCATCCGGGAAGTAGAGGACCCGGCGTAGCAAGGTGGCGGCCGCACCGGGCGGCAGGGCCTGCCCGAAATCACGCCAGAAGGCCGGCAACAGCGGCAGGGCGGTCGCCGCGCCGCTGATCGGTAGTCCCAGAAGGAAGTACAGGATGCCGCCCACGGCTGCACCGGCGCTGCCGATCAGGCAGACCAGCCCGCTGACCGACGCGGTCACGGCCAGGTTGACCAGGGCCAGGCTCAGGGCCAGCTTCCAGTAGTGCACGTGGTCCCCGGCCCCGAAGGCGTGCGACAGCCCGGCCATCGAGGCGCCGACGCACAGCGCGTAGAGCGCCAGGAAGAGCACCGGCAGTTCGCCGCGGGTCCAGTTGGCCCGGTAGCGCGGCACCAGCCGGCCCAGGCCCACCGAGCCGATCGTGCCCACCAGGACGGTGACCTGGATCATGACCGCCAGGCTCCCGCCGCCCGAGTCGCCCGCGGGCAGGGGCGTGATCTCGGTGATCGTCGGGGTGCCGGCCGTCGACTGCTGGGACACCAGGGTGGTCAGGGTACTGGCGACCTGTGGCGCCGAGGCGGTGGACTTGAGCAGTTCGACCCCGTCCGGGCCGACGACGAGCGCCCCGTACACCTCCATGCGCCCGATACCGGTGACCGCGGCGTCGCGACTGTCGTACGTGCGGATGTCCAGGGCCTCACCGGCCTGCTGGGAGAGCGCGGCCGCGGTCTCCGCGGGACCGACGTAGGCCAGCGGCACCTCGTGCGGCGTGGGCGCGTGCGAGATGCTGAGCAGGGCCGAGCCGAGCGCGACCAGGACGCCCAGCCCCAGCAGGGCCACCACGACCGCCCGCTCCCAGAAGTGCTTCTCGCGTTGCTTCTCGGCCTCGGCGGGCAGAGGCAGATCGGTGTCGGGTTCGTCCTGAGAAAGTGTGCTCACGGTTTCTGTTCGCCTCTCGCGGGCTGCCTGACGTCTGCGAGGCCGCGACCCGCGTCGGAACGTGCGCGGCCTGCGAAGGTCGAGTCGGCCTCCGGCTGCTCACCGGTGTATCGAGAACGTCCGGCCCGTACTTGAGGCCGCCGGACCCTCGCGGCCGATCCCGACCTGATCGGGTGTATTTTCGGGCCCTGGCCTACACCCGGCCCGGGCCTGTGTAACCAGCCGCCTGAAGGGTGAACAGTTCGGCGTAACGCCCCTTCCGGCGCAGGAGTTCAGCGTGGGTGCCGGTCTCCACCACGGCCCCTTCGTGCATGACGTGGATGACGTCCGCGTGCACGACGTTGGCCAGGCGGTGGGTGATCAGGATCGTGGTGCGTTCGCCCTGCCGGGCCCGAAGGTCCTGGAAGAGGGCGTCTTCGGCGCGGGGGTCGAGGGCGGAGGAGGGCTCGTCCATGATGAGCAGGTCGGCATCACGGTAGAAGCCGCGCGCGGCGGTGATGCGCTGCCACTGACCGCCCGAGAGGTCCTGCCCGTCCTTGAAGGTGCGGTCGAGCAGGGTCAGATAACCGTGCGGCAGGTCGAGAATCATCTCGTGGGCCAGAGCCCGCTGCGCTGCTCGCTCGATCTGCGCCTGCTCGGGCACCGTGGTGATCGCACCCATCGCGATGTTGGCCGCGGCCGAATAGGGCCACTTGTGGTGTTCCTGCAGCACGACGCAGACCCGGGCGGCCAGGGCGTCGCGGTCCCAGGCACGGTAACTCTGCCCGTTCCACAGCAGCTCACCGTTCGAGGGCTCGCGCAGCCCGGCGATCATGGCGGCCAGTGTGGACTTGCCCGAGCCGTTCTCCCCGACCAGGGCGATCGTCTGCCCGGCCGTGATGGTGAAGGAAACCTCCCTCACCGCCGGAGCGGAGCGGCCGGGGTACTGCAGATGCACGCTTTTCAGCTCAAGCGTTCCCAGCGGGCCCGGAACGGCCTTCTCGGAAGGGGGAAGCAGGTGCTCGCCGGCGCGCTCCAGAAATGTCAGGTACTCCCGCACGTACTGACCACTGGTGTACATGTGGTCGAGCTGAAAAGTCAGGTTCGACAAGGCCAGCTGCGCCGCCTGTACGGCCACGACGCAGGTCACGGCGGCCGACAGGGGAAGTCGGCCGCCGGCCAGCAGCCACCCCAGAAGGACCCAGACCAGGGCCAGGCCCACGCCGCTGACGGCGGAGCCGAGGGCGGTGGTGGTGGCCACCCGCCGGGCCAGGCGAAGTTCCACGGCGGCCTGGGCGCGCATGACCATGTCGTGCTGGTTCAGCAGGAAGTCGCGCAGGCCGTACGAGCGCAGTTCGGGGGCGGACTGACGGTCGGCCATCTGTCGCTCCAGCGTGTACATGCGCCGCCGGCGAACCGAACCGGCCACGTAGCTGGCATACCGGAGGTGACCGGACCTCAGTGCGGCGTAGCCCCGGGGGACGGAGGCGACCAGCAGCGCCAGCAGCAGCACCGGATTGATGATGAGCAGGGCAACCGCGACGGCCACGAGATTGACCAGTCCGGCCAGGGCGCTGGCGGTCGCGTCCACCAGTTCGGACATGGAGTTACCGACCAGCTTGGCCCGCTCCATGTCGTCGGCGAAGGTGTCGGCGTCGAACGCCTCCAGGCGCACCCCGGTGGTGGTCTCGAAGAAACGCCGCTCGGCAGCATGTTTCACGCGGGGAGCCAGTCCGCTCTCGGCGTAGCCGATGCTGATGGCCAGGGTTCCCCGCAACAGGGCCACACCGGCAAGGACGGCGATGGCCGGCAGGGCGGCCAGCACCCGGCCGGAAGTCGGTCCGGCTCCGAACAGTTCCACCAGCACGCGCTGGGTGGACAGCAGCCCGAAGGTGGACAGCGTCCCGGCGGCGAGGGTGGCCAGGGCGACCACGAGCGTCCGGGGCCGGTCGGCCCTCCAGCTGGTCACCACCGCGTACTTGGCCAGGTGCGGCAACTCGGCCAGGATCCCGCTCACGGCGGTCTCCGCCCGGCGCCGGGTCCCGGTCTCCCACCAGGCGTCTCTCAGCTCGGGAAGCACTGGCCCCACAACGTTTTGGCTGGCCTGGTCGAACAGGCGGGGTTCCGGCTCCGTCTCCACCGGCCCACTCTCGGCCTCTACCTCGGGGTAGGCGACGGTGGATGCAGTGGCAGGTCCGGATTCCCTGGCCGCAAGCGGAGTGCCGGTGGCGGACCGCTCTTCCTACGGTGGGCAGCACAACAGCCCACGACCACCAGGAGTCAGATCGTGCACACCCTCGCGCACAAGGTCGCCGTCGTAGCCGGTGCATCGGCCGGTATCGGCAGAGCGACCGCGAAGCTGTTCGCCGCCCACGGCGCCGCCGTCGTGCTGGTGGCCCGCCGCGAGGACCGGCTCGCCGAGCTCGCCGACGAGATCCGGCGCGACGGCGGCCGCGCATCGTTCGTCGCCGGGGACGTCGGTCACCCGGAAACCCACGATGCGGCAGTGAAGACCGCCCAGAACGACTTCGGCGGCCTCGACGTCGCCGTCAACAATGCCGGCATCACGGGCACCCTCGCGCCGCTGGCCGAGCTCCCCGTCGAGCAGTGGCACGCGATTGTGCAGACCAATCTGACGTCGGCCTTCCTGGGGGCCCGCAGCCAGATCCCCGCCATGCTCGAACGTGGTGGCGGATCGGTGGTTTTCACGTCCAGCTTCGTCGGGACCAGCGTCGGCCTGCCCGGTATGGCGGCCTACGGCGCCGCCAAGGCAGGACTCATGGGTCTGGTCAAGGGCATCACCGCGGACTACGCGGCGCTGGGCGTCCGGGCGAACGCGCTGCTGCCCGGAGGAACCGTCACCGACCTGGCCGGAGACCAGGACCAGCAGGACTGGGCGGCCGGCCTGCACGCCGTGAAGCGTCTCGCCCGGCCGGAGGAGATCGCCCAGGCCGCCCTGTTCCTGGCCGGCCCGATGTCGAGCTTCGTGGCCGGATCGGCGCTCTTCGCCGACGGCGGCAACGCGGCGGTGAAGTTGTGAGGCTACCGGACCAGGGACTGCGACGGGCTCGTCGCCGACGGGGTCCTCAGGGGGCCCATCAGGGCTCCCTGGACCAGGTCGCAGCCGGCCTCCTGAAGGCGCCGCAGGGTGTGCTCGTCGTTCACGTTCTGCGCGGAGACCGCCAGACCGGCCGCACGGGCGACGTCCAGCACGGCCTGCAGCAGGGCAGCCCGGTGGGGTGAGCGGACCAGGTCCTCGTACAGCCGCAGCCCGTCGATCGGCGCCCCGTCCAGCAGACCGACCGGCACCTGGTCGCGGCCGAACTCGTCGACCACGATCAGCACGCCGGTGCGGCGCAGCGCACCGAGGGTGTCGTGCAGGGCCGAGGTACTGGTCAGCACCGCTTCGGGAACGTGCAGCACCAGGCGCCGGGGGGAGAGGCCGCCGGCTTCGAGGGTCTCGATGATGCTCTGCGCCAGGCCCGGTTCCAGCAGCCGGGCCAGCGAGACGGAGACCGCGATGATGTGGCTGGGACTCTCACCGGCCTGGTCCCACACCTGCATCTGGCGCACCGCCTCGGACAGGGCCCAGCGGTCGATGTCGCCCTGCCTGCGGGTCTCCTCGGCCACCGGCCGGAACTGGGCCGCCGACAGCTTGTCGTGACCGGGCCGGGCCCACCACACCCGGGCGTCCCACCCCCGCAGCGCCATCGAGGCCAGGTCCACCACCGGCACGTAGTCCAGCTCGAACTGCCCCGAGGTGACGGCCTGGTTCAGCGCCGCCTGCAGCTCCTGGCGCCGGCGCAGGCGTACCTGCAGCACCTCGTCGAAGAGCTGACAGCAGCCGCGTCCCCGGGCCTTCGCCTCGTAGACGGCGGCGTCGGCCTCGGAGAACAGGGTCTCGGCCGAGATCAGCGGGTCCACCGCCAGCGCGACCCCCACGCTGGCGCCGACCCGGACCTGGATCTGCCGCTCGTTCTGCACCAGGGTGACCGGCCGGCTCACCTCCTCGATCAGCCGCTCCGCGATCGCCACCGCGTCCGCGGCGTCGGTGACCTTCTCGATCAGCACGACGAACTCGTCCCCACCGAGCCGGGCGGTCAGGTCCTCGGCCCGGGCGCAGCTGTCCAGGCGCTGGGCCACCGCGGTCAGCAGCTGGTCGCCGGCGGCGTGGCCGTGGGTGTCGTTCACCGCCTTGAACCCGTCCAGGTCGACGAACAGCAGGGCTGGTCCGGTGCCGTTCGCGGTGCCGCCCACCGGGCGCCGGGCCAGCGCGGCCCGGGTGGCCTCGAGCAGCCGGGGCCGGTTGGCCAGGCCGGTCAGGGCGTCGTGGGTGGCCGCGTGGGTGAGTTCGGCCTGCAGCTCCTCCCGCTCGCGCACCGCGGTGACGATGCGCGCCACCGACGAGTGCACCACCTCGCCGAGGGGGCCGGGCAGGGGTTCCTGCAGCAGCGGGTTGACCAGGTCCCCGGAGGCGACCGCAGCCGACTGGCCCTCGATCCGGCGCAGGTTGTGCACCATCGACTGCAGGGCCTGGGAGGCCGCCTGCACCTCCCGGGGGCCGCCCACGCCCACTTCGACCAGGTGCCCGCGGCTGATGTCGCGGGCCTGCGCGGACAGCCGCCCCAGGGGCCGGGCGATGGCCCGGCTCACCCACATCACGGCGGCCAGGGCGGTCAGGACCAGCAGGGCGACCACCACCAGGGCGCGGTACATCTGTTCGTTCGTGCGGTCCTGGTAGGCCACCGCCGAGCGGTCGGCGACCAGGAGCGCCTCGTACAGCAGGCTGGACAGGGCCCCGGCCCGGGTGGCCTCCAGCGCCAGCAGCCGGTTGATGTCACCCCGGTTGGTGCTGGCGGTGCTCGGCAGCCGGGTGAGCGCGACGTCGAGCGTCTCCAGGGTGCCGGTCTCGGTCAGCGTGCGCCAGGCCCGGGCCAGTTCCGGCTCGGTCAGGGTGCCCAGCGCCCGGGACATCTGCGACCAGGTCGGCCCGAGCTTGGGCAGGTCGATCAGGTGTTCGGGGTCGACCGCGCTCATCAGGTAGGCCGGAAGTTCCCGGCTGGCGGCCAGGTTGGCCGCCGCGATGTCGGTGATGTTCTGCACCGTGCGGATACTGGCCAGGTCGACGCCGCGTTCCACGGCGGTGGCGGCGGCCCGGCTCTGCGCGTCGTTGAGCCGCTCGGCCAGGGCACCGTAGGCGCGGTAGACCTCCTGCAGGTCGGTCGCGGTCATCGAACTGGCGTCGACCCGGGCCCGCAGCCCCCTCAGGGTGGCGGCGGTGTGCTCGACCAGGTCGGGCTGGCTGGCCCGCAGCGGTTCCAGGGTGTCGTTCG
Organism: Kineosporia sp. NBRC 101677; assembly: GCF_030269265.1. Lineage (NCBI taxonomy): Bacteria > Bacillati > Actinomycetota > Actinomycetes > Kineosporiales > Kineosporiaceae > Kineosporia > Kineosporia sp. NBRC 101677. The sequence continues at coordinate 31,197 of NZ_BSTA01000003.1, read as the reverse complement.
TGGCGTCCCGGACCTGCCGCTTCATGCTCGTCGCGATCCGGCTCAGCGAGGCGAAGGTCGCCCCCGAGCGCGGGCTGGAGTCAGGTCTGAGCACTCCGGTCCGGAACAGGCCGAGCAGCACCGAGGGCATCAACTCGGAGTTCAGGGCGTCGTTGGTCGCCTCCAGGGCCACCACCGAGCGCACCGCCTCCTGCATCCGCCGGGCGGTGGCGGCCCGATCGGTGGCCGAGGCCACGGTGATGGCGGCGAAGGGCGCCACGCACAGGGCCGAGACGCACAGCAGCGCCGCCAGGTACAGCCACAGCGGCGGGCCGGAGGTCCCGTTCTCGGGACCGGTGCTCGTCACTGGAGCCGCGCCTGGGCCGCGGCCAGCGCCGTCACCGGACCCCGGCCCTCGGTCAGCACGGCCTGCATCGCCGTCCAGAGGGCCGCCGAGACCTCCCGGTACCGGGAACCGACCAGGTCCTCCTGGGTGCGGCCCTGCGCCGAGCGCACCGCCTTCACCCAGGGCTCGAGCCAGGGACGCGCGGCCACCTGCTGGTCCTGCACCTCGGGGTGGGCCGCGATGTAGGTGAGCGCGGTGTCGGCGGCCAGGGCGTTCTTCCCCTGAGTCAGGCAGGAGATGATCGAGCGGCTGACCTCGTAGCGGCCGGGGTCCCCCTGGCGGGGGGCGGTGATGAACTCACCGCCGATCGGCGAGGGGGCGATGCCGCCCCGCTCGCCCGGCAGCACGATCACGCCCCAGCTCAGGCCGGAGGCGCGCGCGTTCTCCATCTGCCAGGTGCCGTTCTCGACGAAGGCGTAGTCCCCGGTCAGGAAGTCCTCCCAGGCGGTGGACTGCGAGTTGTTGATCACCGCGACCGGGGCGTAGCCCTTGGTCAGCCAGGAGGACCACAGCGACAGCGCCCGCACCGCCGCGGGGGAGTCCAGCCGACCCAGTTCGGCGCCCGCTCCCCAGAACCAGGGCAGGAACTGGAAGGTCCCCTCCTCGGTGCTGGTCGCGGAGAAGGTGATCCCCATCCGCCCGGTCCGGGCGACCTTCTTCAGGGCCGTGTTCAGGCTCTCCCAGTCGCGCACCGACGCCGGATCGACGCCGGCCTCCTCCAGGATCGCCTTGTTGTAGTAGAGGGCCAGGGTGTTGGCCCCGACCGGGATCCCGTACATCTTGCCCTGGTACCGGCCGGCCCTGAGCAGGTTGGCCGACATGCCGGTGGTGGACATCCCGAACTCGTCGGCGTCGACCAGGGCACCGGCCTCGGCCAGGCTGGAGACGTCCGGGTTGTCCACCACCAGCACGTCCGGCGGGTGGCCCTGCTGGGCCGCCAGGAGCGCCTTGTCGGTGAGCTGGGTGGTCTCGAACCCGGTGCGGCGGATCTTCACCCCGGACTCTTTCCCGCACCGCTGCACCAGGCGGGGCCACTCGGAGCTGCTGGTGAACTGGGTGTACGGATCCCACAGCGAGTACGTCCGGGAGTCGGCCGTGGCCCCGGACGTGACCGTGTCGTCCTTCTCGCACGCGGCTGCGCCGGTGAGCAGCAGGCATGACAGAAGGACGCCGGTGCTCACCCTCCGGAACAGCGTCCGCCGCGATCTCATCTCCCCGCCCGTCCCTCGCTGATGAGTGCATCGGCTCGATCAGGGCAGGGTTGAGCCATGAACTGCTCAGGACCGCCGGTCACGACCCGGGGGACACCACCGGGATCTGGTACTTCGCGGACAACTCGGCTGTGTTCGGCGCTCCCGGCCGGCCCGTCGCGAACGTTCGGGCCCGGGCCGGACATGAGTACGGCGTGAGGGACCCTGCAGCCGACGACGCGTTCCGGCGCCTGTACACGGCCAACTTCCCGGCGATCCTGAACTACGCGCAGCGCCGGGTCGGGGGGCCGGACGACGCCGCCGACCTGGTCGCCGAGACGTTCCTGGTGGCCTGGCGCCGGCGTGAGGAGCTGCCGCCGGGCCCGCAGGCCCGGCTCTGGCTCTTCGGGGTGGCTCGGCTGGTCCTGGCCAACCACACCCGGGGCGAGCAGCGCCGGGTGCAGCTCGGCGCCCGGCTGCGGCTGGAGCTGCGCGACGAGCCCGGCGACCCGGCCGCGGACCTGGTCGAGGTGATGGCGGTGGACAGCGCGCTGGCCGCGCTCGACGACACCGATCGCGAGGTGCTGGAGCTGACCGTGTGGGACCAGCTCACCCCGCGCGAGATCGGTGCGCTGCTGGATCTTCCGGCCCGGGTGGTGCGCTCGCGACTGTTCCGGGCCCGGGCCCGGATGCGCGGCCGGACCGACCTGTCTGCGGTGAATGTCGCTGCGGAGAAGAACGATCGGGCCGGCCCCGGACACGTAACGGGTGTCCACCGAACGCTCGCGTCCAGAAGGGACCCCAAGGCATGAACGATCGCCAGGTCGAGGACCTGATGCGCCGGGCCCGGCCCGTGTCGTCGCCCTCGCGGTTCCACGACGCCGGGCAACGACTCCTTGAGGAGATCATGTCCAGCCCCGCCGAGGAAACCCTCGAGACCGACGTCACGCCGATACCGCTGCGCCGTAACCCGACTCACCGCACCCGGTGGCTGGTGGCCGCGGCCGCCGTCGTGGCCGTGGCGGCCGCCGTGCCGATCCTGCTCTTCCAGAAGCAGGACCCGGCCGCCCCGGCCGCCCCTCTGCCGCAGGAGAGGCTCGAGGTCGACGGCAATCCTCATCTCTTCCTGAAAGACCCCCAGTGGCAACCGACCTCGCTCTACCAGGGTGCGGTGACCGACGGCAGCCAGACTTTCGTCCAGGGCGATCGGACGACCACTATCTCGTGGGTGCCGATCAGGGTCCGGGACCAGGTGCTGGCCGCACGCACGAGCGAGATGCGTCCGGCACAGCCGCTGACCGTGTTCGGGCAGGAGGCGACCGTGCTGGAGGACGCGCTCAACCAGGAGGCGTTCATCCCGGCCGGCGACATGCTCGTCACCGTGAAGGTTCACGGCATCCGGGAACGCAAGGACTTCCTCTCGGTGCTGAGCCAACTTCAGGTGCTGCCCCCCGACCAGTGGGAGGCCGCCCTGGGCGACCGCTTCGTGAACGCCGACCGTTCCGCGGCCACGGCCCGGGAAATGCTCGCCGACATCACCCTTCCCCCCGGGTTCGACCTCGCATCGCTCACGTCCGGCCTCACCCAGGACCGCCACCAGTTCGGCAGCAACGTCCTGGTCACGGTGAGCTGCGCCTGGCTGGACCGCTACGAGCAGGCCCGGGCCCAGGACGACGAGAAGACCATGGCCGGCGTCGACCGGGCACTCGACGGCAACCGGGAGTGGGCACTGCTGCAGGAGATCGACGACCAGGCACCGGACATCGCCCTCCAGGTGACCCAGGCGGCCAACAGCGTCGCGGCCCGGGAAGGGGTCTCGGAGTCCACCACGGCGCTCGGGTGTGGCGACCGGGACTGATCTGAGGACGATCGTGGCCGGGTCGGCGGACCCGGTCACGATCGTCGGTTCCGGGGCCTCCGAACGGTTACTGGCTCACGCCGTTCACGTGCTCGCCGATCGCCAGGGCAGGACGACCGCGCTGAGCAGGGTGACCACGGCGGCCACCAGCAGCGTGGGACGCAGGCCGACGAGCGCGGCCAGCACCCCACCGGCGGCGATGGCCGTGGGCTGGGCGATGCGGGAGCTGATGGCCCAGGCCGTGATCACCCGGGCCAGATACTGGTCGTCAACTGCCTGGGCACGGTATGTCGCGAACAGGGGGTTGAACACGCCTGCGCACACCAGCAGGCCGAAGTCGGCGCCGATCAGCAGAACCAGGCCGGCTGTCCCCGGTGGGACGAAGGGCAAGGGCAGCAGCCACACCGTCCGCAGGGCTCCGGCGCCCAGCAAGAGACTTCCGAATCCGAAGCGTGCGACCAGGCGGGGAGTCAGCGCCGAACCGAGAATGCCGCCCAGGCAGGGGAGACCGAGCGCCAGACCGTACTGCCAGGCCGAAAGCCCCAGGTCCTGCAGCATGAGCACGGCGGTCAGAGGGGCGGCCGCCATGATCCCGGCCCCGAACAGCAGCGCATTGGCCAGCAGGGCGCGAAGATCGGGCCGGCTCCGCACATACGCCCACCCAGCGACCAGATCCCGGCCGCTCATGCGCGAAGGGCTGGGCGGCGGAACTGGTTCCGGTCGACGTATGCGAAGGATGCAGCAGGCCGAGACCAGGTAGGACAGGGCGTCCAGCGCCAGAGTCGTCCCGGAGCCGAGGGTACTGATCAGGAAGCCACCGGCCGAGGAACCGACGGTCGTAGTGGTCCAGGAAGCCGACTCGAACCTGCTGTTGGCGATGTGCAGCTGCCCGGGAGCGACGAGAGCCTTCAGATGCGCGCCACCAGCGGCGCCGAACGCGATCGTGGCCGCGCTGGTGAGCACCGCGACCAGGCACAGCTGGGCGAACGTCAGCCACTGGGCCCAGATCGCGACCGGCACAGTCGCGATGACCAGGAAGCGGAACAGGTCCGCGGCCACCATGACCGGTCGCTTGCGGCGGTACTCGATCACGTGGCCCAACGGCAACGCGAGGACTGCGCCGGCGATCCCGGACAGGGCCGCCAGCGCGGAAACCTGCCAGGCAGCCACGCCGAGCACCGTGACGGCGATCAGCGGGAGCGCCCCGGAACCCAGCGCCGTACCCAGTGAGCTGACCGTGTGTGCCCAGTACAGGCGTCCAAAATTTCTGTCCGGCAACGCATCCCCCGCGCTCGGTGAGTGGCCCCCAATTCGATGACGTCGGTGCTTCCCAAGAGCGACGCCGATGTCGTACGTGTCACTTTCGGGGCTTTTGGCAGTTTTCCGGGTACTTTCCTGGCACGGTGTTACCGACACATGACGAGTACCAAGTCGGAGGTATCTGCATGACCCTGCGCCGCAACCGCCTGTTCATCCTGGCCGGGAGCACTTCCCTGGCCGCTGCCGGTCTGTTCGCCACGCCCGCCCACGCGGCCGGGGACACGGCCACGGCAGAGCTCTCCGGACGGGACGGACGGCTGAACCTGTTCACCTACGAGGGCGGCGACCTGCGCAACCAGGCCGAGGTGGTGCTGTCGCTGTCGGAAGACCGCAGCGTGTACACCTACGAGGTCGACGACGTGGTGGACATCAAGGCGGGGACCAACTGCGCGCACCCCGACAGCGCCGACCTCACAAAGGTCGTCTGCGAGATCGAGAACGTGGTGGGCGGCACCACTTCGGACTGGCCGAGCGGTCAGATCTCCTTCGGGGCGGGCAACGACACGGTGGAATTCACCAACCGCACCACGACTTACTTCAACGCGATCTCTCTGGACGCCGGCAACGACACGTACACCGGTTCTCCCCTCCGCGATGCCGTCGTTTCCGGGAACGAAGGCACCGACACCCTCAACATCGGAGGTGGCGGGGAAGGTCACGGCGACGAGGGCAACGACCTCATCACCCTGGTCGCCGGGCGGGCCATGGCCAGCGGCGGCGACGGCGAGGACGAGATCCAGGGTGGCGTCGGTGGCGACAGCCTGCACGGCGGGGCCGACGACGACGTGATCTACGGCAACGACGGCGACGACCTCATCTACGGCGACCAGGGCAACGACTTCCTGTACGGCGGCCGTGAGCACGACGAGATCTACGGCAACAGCGGTGACGACACGATCTTCGGGAACTCCGGGAACGACACCATCTCCGGAGGGCCGGGGACCGACACCATCTCCGGCGGAACGGGCAGCAACACCATCACCAACTGATGTGTGAAAGGTCTGCCCCGGTGCGGGGCAGACCTTTCCGTCAGAAGCCGGGGAAGACGGCCCGCAGTTCGTTCAGGGTGATGTTCCCGTCGACCGAGGTGCCGTTCGGGGTGTGGGCCGGGGTCAGCCGACCGTAGAGCAGACGCAGCGCCGCCTCGAGCGACCCGGTGAACTTCGCCGTCGCGGCCGGGGCCTCGGTGGTGAACTGGGCCTTCTCGTCGAGGACGATGTGGTACGAGGTCTTCGCGACCTCGATGACAGCGGGTTCCGCAGTTGCCGTGGGCTTTCCGATGAACCCGAGCAGGAAGGCCAGGTCGGTGCTGAGGTGCTGGGCCAGGAGCTCGGCGGAACCGTCGGGCAGCGTCGCGCCCGCGTCGAGGCCGGCGCGCACGTCCCAGGTGTGCGGAACCACCTCGCTCAGCCGCATGGCCGCGAACGTCGCGAGCGGCAGGGGTTCGGGCAGGAAGCCCATGTCCACCTTGATCTCCTCGTGCCGCTCCTGCGGAACGGCCTCGAGGGCGGCGACCAGGGCCTCGTCGGAATGCGCCCAGCCGGCGGCCTGGTCCTGCGGGCTCAGCGCGTTCCAGCGGTCCCAGACGCCCTGGTTGAAGTCCGCGCCGGGCGCCTCGGCCTCACCCAGCCCCGCGCGCAGACTGGCCAGCGTGATCTCCGCGCCACTGCCCAGATGGGACAGGACGTCGGCGACGGTCCACTCGGAGGCCCCGGAGGGAGTGGTGAGCTGCTCGGGTGAAAGTGTGGCGACGACGCTCGCGAGGGCGTCGTGCTCACTGCGCAGGGCAGTGATGATCTCGGCCGCAGAGGTGGTCATGCCCGGGAGCCTAGCGACCGGCACCTCGGTCGACGAGGTGCCGGTCCGGGGTGGGAAGTTTTGGCGCGCGCAGGTGTTACTGGGGTCATGAAGAAGATCGGATTCCTGTCCTTCGGCCACTGGTCGGACACCCGGTACTCGCAGGCCCGCACTGCTGCCGACACCCTTCTTCAGTCGATCGAGCTCGCCGTCGCGGCCGAAGAGGCCGGGGCGGACGGCGCCTACTTCCGCGTGCACCACTTCGCCAGCCAGCTCGGTTCGCCGTTCCCGCTGCTGGCCGCGGCCGGGGCCAGGACGAGCCGGATCGAGCTGGGGACCGGCGTCATCGACATGCGCTACGAGAACCCGCTGTACATGGCCGAGGACGCGGGCGCGGCCGACCTGATCTCCGGTGGGCGCCTGCAGCTGGGCATCAGCCGGGGATCACCCGAGCAGGTCATCGACGGCTACCGCTACTTCGGGTACGAGCCCGAGGGCGACCCGGACGGCTCCAAGCTGGCCCGCGAGCACACCCAGCGCTTCCGTGAGGTGATCAAGGGCAAGGGCTTCGCCAAGCCCAACCCCCGGCCGATGTTCCCCAACCCGCCCGGACTGCTCCGGATCGAGCCGCACTCGCCCGGCCTGTCCGAGCGGATCTGGTGGGGTGCGGGCAGCCGGGCCACGGCCGAGTGGACGGCCCAGCAGGGCATGAACCTGATGAGCTCGACGCTGCTCACCGAGGACACCGGCGTACCGTTCCACCAGCTGCAGGCCGAGCAGATCCAGCGCTTCCGCGACGCCTGGAAGGCGGCCGGCCACGAGCGCGAGCCGCGCGTCTCGGTCAGCCGCAGCATCTTCCCGATCGTCAACGACCTGGACCGTGCCTACTTCGGCTCGGCCCGCGGCGGCGAGGACCAGGTGGGCATGATCGACGGCGGCAAGGCACGCTTCGGCAAGACCTACGCGGGGGAGCCGGAGCAGCTGATCAAGGAGCTGGCCGACGACGAGGCGATCGCGGCGGCCGACACCCTGCTCCTGACCATCCCCAACCAGCTCGGCGTCGACTACAACGCCCACCTGCTGGGAACCGTGGTCCGGGAACTGGCCCCCGAACTGGGCTGGCGTTAGGCCGGACCTGGCAACCCCGGTGCGGGCGGTCCGGCCCCTGCATCGCCGTTCCGTCCCGCCGCCAAGGAATTCTTGCGACGATGTCGATCCGTCGCGCTCCCGTTCGAATCACTGGTGAGCGGGGCCGAGCAGCGCCCCGGCGGACCGGTCGGACCTCACGAACAGGGAGACAGCGACATGGCGAAGTACATGCTGATCATGCGGGCCTCGGACGAGGCGCACAAGGCGATGGAGAACGTCTCCTTCGACGAGATCCTGGAGACGATGGGCCGCTACAACGACGAGTTGATGAAGGCCGGGGTCCTGCTCGCCGCCGAGGGGCTCGACCCTGAGGTGAGCGTGGTCGTGGACTACTCCAGCACCCCGCCCCTGGTCACCGACGGGCCCTACGGAGAAACCAAGGAGCTGTTCGGTGGCTTCTACCTGATCGACGTACCCACGCTGGAGGAAGCGGTGGAGTGGGCCCGGCGCATGCCGGCCGGTCCGGGAGCCAAGACGGAGGTCCGCCGGATCCCCAGCATCGACGAGTTCCCGGCCGAGAACGAGTACGTCTACCGGGAGAAGGCCTGGCGTCAGCAGAACGGCCAGCTCTGAGCGCCCACGGGGAGCAGGACGCCCGGCGCACGGTCGAGGCGGTGTGGCGGATCGAGTCGGCGCGCATAGTGGGCGCGCTGGCTCGCTACACCAACGACTTCGCGCTGGCCGAGGACGTCGCCCAGGAAGCACTGGCCGAGGCGCTGCAGGGGTGGCCGAAAGACGGGGTACCGCCGAACCCGGCGGGGTGGCTGTACACGGTCGGCCGCCGCCGGGCTGTCGATGCGTTCCGGCGGCGCTCGGGGCTGGATGAGCGGTACGCCGTTCTGGCCCAGGGGCTGGAAGAACAAAGCACGGACGTCCTGTGGGATCCGGATGCGATCGACGACGACGTCCTCGCCCTGCTCTTCATCGCCTGTCACCCGGTGCTGTCCGCAGAAGCCCGGGTGAGCCTGACCCTGCGTGTGGTGGGCGGCCTGACCAGCGAGGAGATCGCCCGTGCCTTCCTGGTGCCGGTGCCCACCGTCCAGGCCCGGATCACCCGGGCCAAGAAGACGCTCGCGGCCGCGCGCGTGCCCTTCGAGGTACCACCGGCAGACGAACGAAAGGCCAGGCTCGCAAACGTCCTCAATGTGCTCTACCTGATCTTCACCGAAGGATCGACGGCCACCTCGGGCCGGGACCTGCTGCGCACCGACCTGGCCGACGAGGCCCGGCGGCTGGTGCGGGTACTGGCCCAGTTGCTGCCCGACGAGCCAGAGGTGTTCGGCCTGCTGGCGCTGATGGAGCTGACCGCGGCCCGGTTCCCGGCCCGGGTCGGCCCCGACGGCGCCGTGATCCTGCTGGAGGACCAGGACCGGCGCCGGTGGGACCGCGCGGCGGTCGCACGCGGGAAAGGCGCTCTTTCGCAGGCCGCTTCGATCGGTCGAGGTCTGGGGGCGTACGGTCTGCAGGCAGCGATCGCTTCCTGCCATGCGGCCGCTCCATCGGTGGAAGGCACCGACTGGGGGAGCATCGTGGTGCTTTATGAGGCGCTGGGCCGGATCGCGCCCTCCCCGGTTGTCGAACTGAACCGCGCGGTGGCGGTTTCCATGGCTGATGGCCCGCAGAATGCGCTGGCCATTGTGGACGATCTCGCGGTGGATGGGCGGTTGGCCGGCTCTCACCTGCTGCCGAGTGTCCGGGGCGAGTTGCTGTTCCGCCTCGGACGCACGGTGGAGGCGGGCCGCGAGTTCGAGCTTGCGGCCGGGCTGTGCAAGAACGAACGCGAACGAGATCTATTGCTGAAGAAGGCCAACCGAATTTCTTGAGGACGATTGTGAGGCTCAGTAAGTGACGCGGACACGGATTCACAACTTGTCCATCTCGCTGGACGGTTTCGCCTGTGGTGAGGGCCAGAGCGCCGAGGCGCCGATGGGCCACGCCGGGCACCGGTTGCACGAGTGGATGATCGCTACTCGTTTCGGAGCCCCGATCATGGGGCTTTCAGGCGGAACCGCCGGGCTGGACGATGCTTTTGCGCAGCAGCACGAGCCCGGCATCGGGGCCGAGATCATGGGCTCGAACAAGTTCGGCCCTCCGGGCTGGCAGGACGATCCGGAGTGGAAGGGCTGGTGGGGTGAGAACCCGCCGTTCCACACGCCTACGTTCGTGCTCACCCACCGGCCCCGCACTTCGATCGAAATGGCTGGTGGGACAACCTTTCACTTCCTCGACGTCTCGCCCGTCAAAGCCCTGGACCTGGCGCGTGAGGCGGCCGGCGGGCGGGACGTACGCATCGGCGGCGGTGCCACGATGGCCCGGGACTTCATCGCCGCCGGGCTGGTGGACCACATTCATCTGGTGCAGGTGCCGATCGTGCTGGGCCGGGGCGTCCGTCTGTGGGACGGCTTGGAAGGCATGGAGGGCGACTACAGCGTGGAGGCGGTCTCGGCGCCAAGTGGCGTCACCCATCTCACTTTCACGAGACAGTCGTCCCTCGTGGGGCTCTGCTGAGCCGAACAGCCCAACAGAACCCCACGACGTCTTCTATTCGAAGAACTTCAGACTCCAACCACGGTCGGAGGTTTCACCCGGAACGTTGGAGCGGGTGTACGTGACATCGCCCCACCAGGTGAAACTGCCGGTGAACCAGCGCCGGTTGTCCCAGGTGTACCCGGTGCCCTTGGGTACGGCGTGGAACATCAACGGGAACCGGGGGCCGGCCGGTGGGCTGGTGTTGATGTCCCCGTCCAGCAGCACGAAGGTGTGGTGGCCGGGACCGTTCACGTGCAGGGTCGGGTCCCAGCCCCTCGTCAGGGTGGCCGGGTTGGAGCCGAACAGGCAGCCGTTGGACTTGTACCAGTCCCAGACGTACGCCGGGTTCCCGCCCTTCTTCAGCCGTAGGTCGGCCAGGCAGTACTGGTCGCTCCAGGAACCGTTGGCCGAGTACACGATGTGCAGCTGGCCGTTCGGGTCCTTGATCGCCTCGGGCCCCTCGTTGATGTAGGGGTTGCCGACCACGCGCTCCCAGCTCTCCCGCGGCTGCGAGACGACCGAGCGGGCGCCGGTCGTGGTGGTGGGGCTGGACATCCTGGCGATGTAGAGGTTCTGCTCGACGTTGGTGTCGCCCGCCCATCCGGACCAGACGAACCACAGCTGGTTCTCGAACGTGAACGCGGTGCCGTCGATCGCCCACTTGTCATCGGGCAGGCTCATTCTCGTGGGTTGACCGTAGCCGCTGGTGGGCGAGTTCGAGCTGATCACGTACATGCGGTGGGCCGCGCCGGCGCCGGCCGCGAAGTACACGTAGTAACGGCCGCCGATCCGGACCAGTTCGGGGGCCCAGACCTCCTGCAGGCCGTTGTTGGCCCAGATCCGCACCCGCTCGCTGCCGGCCAGGGCGGCTGGGCTGGAAGCCGAGCGGGTGTAGAGGTGCCCGCCGGCCGACTCGACCGAGTAGTACGTGCCGCCGACCCGGATGACGCTGGGGTCGGCGATCGGTGGGGGAGGGGCGGCCTGGGCCGGCCCGGTCATCAGCAGGCCGATCGACAGCGCCGCCACCAGGGCGGCTACGGCCACTCCCAGAGCCTTCCTCAGGCGGAACGGCTTCGGTGTGCTTCCTTGCTGTGGCGCCATTTCTGCTCCTCAGGGATGGAGCCCGCGAGGGAGGTGGCGCTGGCCTGCTCCCTCGCAGGCTCGGTGCAGTGTGTGACGGGAGCCAGTGTAATTCGCGCAGCCGGTCCAACTGCTCTCAACCGTTCGTGTCCTCATCGCGTCAGTTTGGGCATGATGAGGAATCGCGTAGCAGTTGGGGGGAAGCATGCGCGCTCAGGGTGAGGAGGCCTTCCGGGCCTTCGTGCGGCAGGAATGGAGACATCTGGTCCACACGGCCTATCTGCTGACCGGCGACCGGAATCACGCCGAGGATCTGGCGCAGACGGCGCTGGAGAAGATCCACCGGCAGTGGGGCACGCTCGAGAATCCCGGCGCCTACACGCGGCGGGTCATGGTCAACACAGCCATCTCCTGGCGCCGGCGGCGCAGTTACGGCGAGATCCCGCACGAGCCGCAGGACACCGCGTCCCCGGGCGACGACTTCGACCAGATCGACCAGCGGCACCAGCTGGTCAAGGCCCTGCGCAGGCTTCCGCCCAAGATGCGGGCGGTGCTGGTGCTGCGCTACTTCGAGGACCTTCCCGACCTCGAGATCGCCCAGACCCTGGGCTGCTCGACCGGGACTGTCAAAAGTCAGGCTTCCCGGGGCATTCAGCGGCTTCGGGAGCAATTCGAGATCACCGATCCGGGGCTTGCTGCGGCCTTCCAGAGGAGCTGATGATGAACATCGAATCCATGCTCCGCGAGGGGCTCGCCGAGGACGTCCAGCGAGTTCCCGTCGCGGACGACCCGTGGCCCTCCTTCGCCCGCCGCGAGGTGCGCCACCGCCGCGTGAAGCGCACGCGCATCGCCGCAGCGAGCCTCGTCCTGGCCGGGGCGATCGGGCTGCAGTCCGGGCTGGTACCAATGCCTGGCTGGGCGCCGGGTCTGGCTGTCGCGTCGATGAACGACGAACTGATCAACAGTCCGCTGCGGGGCTCGCTGGCCGGCGACACGGCCTGGCTCGACGGGATGCGGGCAGCGATCCCCGACCTCCCGGACGAAGAGGGATCCGGATACTGGAAGGTGCGTCGGGACAAGATCAGGTTCCTCTACGCCAGCGATGTCGGCGCCTTCCGGATGGTGCTGGCCTACGTGCCCCTGCAGATGGGGGTCCTGGCTCAGCCGCAGCTGGTCTGGTACCAGGGCCCGGCGGGGGCGGCGCCGGAGGCGATGGACTGGTCGTCCTACGGTGATGCCGGCGAGAGAGTGACCGCGAACCTGGGCATGGCCCCGGACGGGACGAACGTCTTCGTCGTGGTGGGGCCGGCAGGCAGCCGGGCGGCGATTCGGCCGGGCTTCGAGTTCACCGCTGAGGGGCGGCTGAAGATGGACGAGCCGATGGGCGGGATCGGGAACACGGGAGTTGCCGAAGCAGTCCTGGAGCCGACCTATTCTCTGGAGCCCCTGGGGGTCGTCGAGTACGAGGGGAACGTCGACGAGGTCGGCTTCGGCGGCTCGTTCAACGGCCCCGACCCTACCGGCGAGATCCTGGAGTCGTTGGTGAAGAAGGTTCGGGGCGACAACGACTTCGACTACGAACTGCTGCACACCTTCGTCGATTCGGCCCTGTGGCGGGCCGGGGTCCCGCTCGAGGGACTGCTGATCGACCTGCGCTGGACCGGCGTCGTGAACGGTTCCCCGGCGGCGCTGTTCACCGTTCAGGAACCCGGCCACGGCGTGGTGGCCTTCGCCTTCCACGGAACCACCGAGTCCTTCAGCGCGGATCTGGAGATGCTCATGCCGGCAGCCGGTGTCGAGGACCGGCCGATCGCCTGGCGTATGCGGGGCGAGGAGCACGGGGACATCGAGACCGACCGGGTGACCGTGATCGCTCCGGAGAAGGCGGCGTCCGTGTCGTTGGAGATCACTGGGCAGGCGCCGGTCGACGTCGTCCTGGACGAGACCGGGAAGGGGGAGGCGACGGTGGAGCCCGACCAGGAGGCCTCGGTGGTGGCGCATCGCGCGGACGGGTCGGAGTTGAGCCGCTCGCCGGTGCTGCCGTTCGAGGGCCGGGAAACCATGATCGGTGAGACCCGGGGAACGCGGCTGGTGCCGTAGGTGCAGGCCCTGGGTGTGCTTGCCGACGCGCACCCAGGGCCGAAGGCCGTCCTACTTGCGCGGGCCCTCCTTGCGGGGCCGCGCAACCTTGGGTGCCGCGGGTGCCGCCTTGCCCCGATCTCCGGCCGGGGGCTGGATGTTGCGCAGCGACTCCACCAGTTCGGTGAGTCGCCGCGACGTCCTCACGGCCTCCGGCAGCCGGCCGGCGCGCAACTGAGCGCCGAGCACGCGGTACTCGCTGTCGATCATCTCGCTCATCCGCTGGCCGCGTGCTCCAGGGCCGGGACGCGTCGACGGAGGCGCCTCGGACTCCGGTGAGCCGGTGCTGTTCTGTCGTCCACGGGCCGCCGACCCGGTCGTTCGTGCCATTCGGTGCTCCCTGGTGTGCTCAAGTGTCAGGCGATTGTCTCCTGTCGCCTCGCTGCGCATCGGCAATCCTCTCGAACAATGGACGCCGGTGGGCACCGTGGTCAGTGCGGTCCAGCGAGGGCGCGTACGGGCTGAGCACACATGCGTCGAGAACTCGTGTGGGTGGGGGCGGCGCATGCACGCCACCCCCACCCCCTCGTCCCCTCCGGTTCCCCCCGGGCTTACGGCACCAGACGCGTTCCCTTGGCCTCGCCGAGCGGGCCCGCCTCCCGGAACGGGAGCAGGGGAGTGGAACCGATCTCGTCGCCGGCACTGTCGTAGGCCGTCACCGTGGCCTGGTCGCCGGGATCGACGGTGGTCTGCGCACTCCTGGAACTGTCCAGTTCCAGCAACTGCGGCTGTTCGCCCTGCACGGTGAGTTCGAGGCGTTCGGTGCTGGGGTGGCGCAACGACGTTGACGTTGTTCGTCTTGCCCCGGCCGTTCTTGGCGTACAGGCGGTAGGCGATGGGCCGGGCGGCGGCACCCTCGGCCGGCATCAGCACCTGGTAGTCCGCGATCTCGCCCTGATCTGTCGCCCGGTAGGCGAAGGCCAGAAACCCCTGGCTCTTCACGCTGCCCACGGAACACCCCAGGATCCGGGCGATCTCGGGATCCGGGAGGTCCTCGAAGTAGCGCAGCACCAGCACCGCCCGCATCTGCGGCGGAAGCGCCTGCAGCCCGGCGAACAACTGGTGGTGCTGTTCGACCTGCTCGAATCCACCCGGCTGGTAGGTGGTGTCGGTGGGCTCCTGGGGCACCTCGCCGAAGCTGCGCTTGCGCCGCCACGAGGTGACCGTGTTGATCATCGTGCGGTGCACGTAGGCCTTGGGCGAGTCCATCGCCGAGACCGAGCGTCACCTGCGGTGGGTCTTCTCCAGCGCGGTCTGGACCAGATCTTCGGAGTGGTCCCGGTCACCGGTCAGCAGATAGGCCGTGCGGGTCAGCGAGTCCCACTCCTTCTGCATGAAGGCGCGGAAGCTCTCCTCCTCGTCCTGCGGTCTTGCCGGGCAGTGCTTTGTGGCCTCTCGGCGGCTGTGGTTGGCTCGGGCGGTGAATCTTCTGCTGACGTCGGGCGGTCTGCGCAACGGCTCAATGCTCGGTGCGCTGCGGGACATGCTGGGCAGGCCGTTCGCGGCCGCCAACGTGGTGTACATCCCCACGGCCTCGGTCGCCCAGCCGGGAGACCACGGCTGGCTCCTGGAGGACATGAACCGCCTGCACGGCCTGGGCTGGCGCGAGTTCGACGTCCTGGACCTGAACGGCCTGCCTCCGCAGGTGGTGCTCGAGCGACTGCGGCACGCCGACGTCGTCTACGGCAGCGGTGGCAACCACTACCACCTGGCCCGCAGCATCACCGGCAACGATCTGGCCGACGGCTTCCTGGAGGCCCTGGAGAGCCGCGTCTACGTGGGGCTCAGCGCCGGGTCGATGATCTTCAGCCGTAACCTCACCGAGCACTCGGCCCGCGTCATCGGCGACAGCGCCGATCTGCACCTTCTCGGTGCGACCACCGTGGAGTCACCCTTCGGGCTCTTCGACTGGTACCTCAAGCCGCACCTGTACTCGCCCGACTTCCCGGAACGCGACGACGCCTGGGCCGATCGCATCGCCGGGCAGGCGGACTTCCCCATCTACTTCATCGACGACGAGTCGGCCGTCCGGGTCGTCGACGGCACCACGGACGTGGTCTCCGAAGGGCGGTGGCGGTTCCATCCCGACGCGAGCGCCGAGGTCACCTCCGGCGCAGACGCTGGGTGACGAAGAGGGCCGCACGGTCCAGGGCGTCGTCGGCCTCGTCCAGCCGGCCCGCGAAGATCTGGAACACGTGCGGCACCCCGGCCACCACGTCGAGGATCACGTCCACCTCGAACTGCCGGGCCCGTTCGGCCAGCCGGGTCGAGTCGTCCAGCAGCACCTCGTTGGTGCCGACCTGCAGCAGCAGGGGCGGAAGTCCGGTCAGGTCGGCGTGAACGGCGGGGCTGAGCAGTTCGTGCGCCGCGTCCGCGTCGCCCTGGTACAGATCCAGGGCCGGGGCCAGGCCCTCGCGGGTGAAGATGGGGTCGATCCCGGCCTTGCTGTCCATGCTGGCGCCGGTGCGGGTGGCGTCCAGGCCGGGTGAGAAGGCGACGATCCCGGCCGGTACAGGTAGGCCCGCTGCTCGGGCGGCCAGGCAGGTGGTGACCGAGAGGCCGCCGCCGGCCGAGTCTCCGGCGAACACCACCGATGCCGGATCGGTGCCCTGGCTCAGCAGTTCCCGATAGGCGGCGACCCCGTCCTCGACGGCGGCCGGGAACGGGTGTTCGGGGGCCAGTCGGTAGTCCACCGAGATTGCCCGGACCCCGCTGCGCACAACCAGATTCGCGGTCAGGGCGATCGCGGTCTCGGGTGAGCCCAGGCTCCACGACCCACCGTGGAAGTACAGGATCGTGCCGGGCCGCGCCTCGCCCTCCGTCTCGACCGTCACCACCGGTCGGCCGCCGAGCGTGCCGGTTCCGCGCCGCCAGCCCTTCGGTACCTGCCCGAGGTTCGCCATCAGGGCCGCGAATCCGGCCCGCTGTTCCTGGATCGAGGCCGGCTCAGCGGGTGCAGAGGGTGCCGGCCGTCGCAGTTCGCTGTCCGCGGCCCGGCGTTGCTGCTCGCTCATCGTGAACTCCCTCGAGAAACATGCCCAGGAACTATATGCCCAGGCATCTACTTGCCTCGAGTAATGTACATGCCATGGCATCTAGTTGGGGCTTCTTCGACGATCTGGTGCGCCTGGAGACCCGGCTCTACAACGCCCTGGCCGAGGAGGTCCGCGCCCGGCACGGCATCTCGATGGGCCAGTTCGAGTTCCTCAGCCACCTGAACGAGCATCCCGGCTCGCGGGTCGGGGACCTCGCCGTCAGCTTCGCCATCGGGATCGGGGCCACCAGCAAGGGCATCGACCGGCTGCAGAACCTGGGCTGGGTGCAGAGGGTGCCCAACCCCGCCGACCGGCGTTCCTCGCTGCTGGAGCTGACCGAGGCCGGGCGCGACGTCCTGGAGACGGCCCGCGGCACGGTCGAGGAGCGGCTCGCTCAGCTGCTGGACCTCGACGCCGAGCAGTTGGCCGTGGTGGCCGCTGCCGTCTCCGTCCTGCGCCGCAGGCTCGAAGACGACCAGGTCGGCCTGCCCGTCGGCTGAGGGGTTACTGGCCGACCGCGTCCATGGCCCGGTCGAGCAGCACTTCCCGGGGCACCGCCCCGCCGCAGACGCGCCAGGTGTCCAGGGCTGCGTTCCAGCACTCGACCGCCGAGGCCGCCAGGGCGCGGGGGCGGGGGTCCTGCTCGGCCGGCCCGTCCTGGGGCAGCCGAGCGGCGATCAGGGGGCGCAGGAGTTCTTCCCAGCGGTGCTGCTTCTCCCGCCGTCGCGCGCGCATCGTGGGATTCGCCTCGAGCATCCGCTCGAACTCCATGGCCTGCTCCAGCGTGGCGCCGTTGAGCTCCAGGAGGATGTCGAACGTGCGGCGCAGGGCCTGCCAGGGGGATTCGGTGCCGGGTCGCGCGGCGAGGGCCTCGGCCAGCTCGGGGCCCAGCTCCTCGATCCAGATCAGGACCACGTCTTCCTTGGTGCCGAAGTAGCGGAAGAACGTGGTGCGGGACAGCCCCGCTTCGGCGGCGATCTGCTCCACCGTGGTGTTGGTGCAGCCCTGCTCGGCGAACAGCCGGGTCGCGATGCCGCTCACTTCGGCGCGCATCGCCTGCCGGGTCCGCTCGCGCAGTGAGCCGGGACCGGGTCGGATCTGGGGCCTTTGCGGCACATCAGTCACGTGATGGAGTCTACTGCGTCCCCGACTGGTACTCAGTACCAACTCGGGCTAGCGTCCCAGTCGTTGACCGCATGCCACCACCGGCGTGCCCGGAAGCAAGATCGAGGAACCCACGTGACGCCCCAGCCCCGCCCCGAGAAGCTGTTCACCCCTCTCACCCTGGGCGCCCTGCAGTTGTCGAACCGCCTGGTCATGGCGCCCCTGACGCGTACCCGCACCGAGCCCGACGGGGTGCCCACCGACCTGCACGTCGAGTACTACCGTCAGCGCGCGTCCCTCGGCCTGATCGTCACCGAGGGAACCTGGCCGATCATCGAGGGGCGCACCTGGATGGGGCAGCCCGGCCTGCAGACCCCCGAGCAGATCGCCGGCTGGCGCCGGGTCGCCGACGCGGTGCACGAGGCCGGCGGCCGGATCGTCGCGCAGATCATGCACGGAGGCCGCATCTCGCACCCCTCGATCACCGGCACCGGGCGCACGGTTGCCCCCAGCGCCCTGGCTGCTCCCGGCGAGATCCGGACGGCAGACGGCGGCAAGGCCGCCCTGCCGGTGCCCGAAGCGCTGACTGGAGGCGAGATCCCGTCCATAATCGAGGGTTTCGTGACGGCTGCGCGCAATGCTGTCGAGGCGGGCCTGGACGGCGTGGAGATCCACGCGGCCAACGGCTACCTCGTGCACCAGTTCCTGGGCAAGGCCTCCAACCAGCGCACGGACGAGTACGGGGGCTCCCCGGCCAACCGGGCCCGCCTGGCGATCGAGATCCTGACTGCGGTCGCCGAGGCCATCGGGGCCGAGCGCACGGGCCTGCGCATCTCGCCCGAGCACAACATCCAGGGCGTGGTGGAGGACGACCAGGAGGATCTGGCTGCTACCTACACCGCGCTGGCCGAAGGGCTGGCGCCGCTGGGCCTGGCGTTCGTGGACATCCTGCACGTCGAGCCGTCCGGGACGCTGGTGCAGCAGTTCCGCAAGACCGTCCAGGCGCCGGTCATCCTGAACTCGGGCTTCTCGGTCAACACCACCCGCTCCGAGGCCATCGACCTGGTCCGCAACGGCCACGCCGACGCCGTCGCAGTCGGCCGCGCCGTGATCGCCAACCCGGACCTGGTGGCCCGCTGGCACGAGGGCGCCACCGAGAACGCCCCCGACCCGAGCACCTTCTATGTTGGTGGCGCCCACGGATACACCGACTACCCCACGCTGGAGCAGGGCGCGGCCTGAGCGAAAGGTCTGCCATGGGTTCTTCCCCCACCAAGGTCTGCGCGTCGTGCGGGCGCACCATCGCGTGGCGCAAGAAGTGGGCCGCGAACTGGGACGAGATCCGCTACTGCTCGCAGGCATGCCGTCGCACCAGGGTCGGCGACGTGGGGCGGAGACTCGAGGGGAGCATCCTGGAACTCGTACGTCACCGGGCCCGAGGAGCGGGCGTGGACCCGAGCGAGGCGCTGCGCTCGCTCGGGCTCGGGGACGAGCAGCAGTACCGGGAGGCGGCCCGGGCTGCTGCCCGGCGGCTGGTGGCCGCCGGGCAGGTCGAGATCGTCCAGAACGGACGAGTGGTGGACCCTTCCCGGGCCAAGGGCGCCTTTCTCGTGCGGAGCGTTCCGTCAGGTCCCCGCTCAGCGTGATCGATACTCGCTTGCTGCTTCTGGCCACCGACGGCTAAGCAGGGTCTCTTGCACTTTCGCCCCGCCACCGCGCGCGATCTCGAGACTCTGCTCGCCTTTCCGGTCGACCCGGTGATCGGCGGCATCGGCCCGGACCGGCTCCGTGAGGAACTGGCGGCCGGGCAGATGCGCCTGCCGTGGAGTTGGCTGGTCCTGGACGACGAGGGCGTCGTGGTCGGCCGCGCCCTGTGGTGGGGCCGGTCCGACAGCGTCACCCCGTTGGCGCTGGACTGCCTGCACCTGCTGGAGCGTGTCGACGACCGTGCCGCCGTCGCTGGGCACCTCCTGCAGCAGGCTCACGCCGGCTTTACCGCTGTGAGACATCCCCCTGAGTACCAGCTCACCCTGCCCACGCACTGGCGCCGCGACCCGGCCTCCGTCGACGCGGTGTCCTGGCGCGTCGCAGCTGCGGCCCTCGCCGGTCTGAGCGAGCAGACGGAACGGCTTCAGTATGAGTGGATCCCCGGCGACCAGCACCCAACTTCCTCGCAGCGTCTGCGCTTTCGTGCTGGCGACGAGCAGGAGTTCCTCGCTCTCTTCGAACAGGCTGCGGTTGGCACACTCGATGTCACCACCCGCAGGGCGCTGGTGGTGATGGACCCGGCAGCCCAGGCCCGCGACGACTACAACTTCTACCTCAACTGCCCCGGCGAGCGGGCCTGGTGGCGCGTCGCCACTGCACCGGACGGGGAACCGGTCATCCGCCTCCACGCGGACGCCGGAGCCGAGCGCGTTACCGCCACCACCGACGTCATTAATGTTCCGATGGCCGCTGCGTTCGACCGGGCCGGGTTCCGGGTGACCGAGACGCGCCTGATGCTCGAGGGCAGGACGACCGGCTGAGTCCAGGTTGCGGCTGAGTCCAGGTTGCGGATGAGTCCAGGTTGCGGACCGGTGAGTCCTGACCCTGATCAGCGGAGTGCGACGGCGATCGTCTCGGCCGGGGTCGCGGTGGGCCCTCCGATCAGGCGCCGCAGGTCGCCGGAGTTCGTGTACTGCTCGGCGGCAGTTGCGGCAGGAGCTCGAGGGGATCAGCGAGAAGATGTCCACCCAGACGCTGCGCACCCTCGAGCGCGACGGGCTGCTGGTGCGCACGGTGTACCCGAAGGCCCCGATCCGGGTGGAGTACGAGCTGACGCCGCTCGGCCAGACCCGCCGGGGTCCGCTCAAGGCCCTTACCGAGTGGTCGGTGCAGCACGTCGAGGAAGTCGTCGAGGCCCGTCGGGGCCGGATCAGCGCAGGGTGTCGATGTCGATGACGAACCGGTAGCGCACGTCCGAGGAAAGGACGCGCTTGTAGGCGTCGTTGACCTGGGAGGCGTCGACGACCTCGATCTCCGGGGCGATCCCGTTCGCTGCGCAGAAGTCGAGCATCTCCTGGGTCTCGGCGATGCTGCCGATGCTGGAGCCGGCGAACGAGCGGCGATTGCCGAACAGCGTGAACACGCCCACCGGGAGCGGCTCGGGCGGGGCGCCGACGCTGACCAGGGTGCCGTCCAGGCGCAGCAGGCGCAGGTAGGCGTTCAGGTCGACCGGGGCGCTGACCGTGTTGATGATCAGGTCGAACGTGTTGGCCAGGTCGGTGAAGGTGGCCTCCTCGCTGGTGGAGCGGTAGTCCTTGGCTCCGTGGCGCAGGCCGTCCTCCTTCTTGGACAATCCACGCGAAAGCACCGTCACCTCAGCGCCCTTGGCCACGGCGATCTTCACGGCCAGGTGGCCGAGGCCACCCATGCCCACGACGGCGACCTTCTTGCCGGGGCCGGCGTTCCAGTGGGCCAGCGGCGAGTAGGTGGTGATCCCGGCGCACAGCAGGGGAGCGGCCGCCTCGTAGGGGATGGCCTCGGGGACCTTGAGGACGAAGTCCTCGTCCACCACGACGTGGGTGCTGTACCCGCCCTGGGTGATGGTGCCGTCGCGGTCGAGGGAGGTGTAGGTCTGGGTGTTGCCCTTGAGGCAGTAGTTCTCCATGCCGGCCTTGCAGTTCTCGCACTCGCGGCAGGAGTTGACCATGCAGCCGACGCCGACCCGGTCCCCGACAGCGTGCTTGGAGACGTCGGTGCCGACTTCGGTGACGACGCCGACGATTTCGTGCCCGACGACCTGCGGGTAGGCGATCGGACCCCATTCGCCCCGGACGGTGTGGATGTCGGAGTGACAGATCCCGGCGTAGCGGATCTGGATCAGCACGTCCTTCGGGCCGACGTCGCGGCGCTGGATCGTGGTGCGGACCAGGTCGCCGGTCGCGGAGGGCGCGGCGATGGCGTTGACGTTCAGCATGGTTCTCCAAAGAGGCTTGCTGGGTGGGCAAAGGAGCGGATTTGCACGGTTTGGACAGGGGAGTGCCGACAACGGCGTCCGCGGTTACAGACAACACTTCTCGGCAGTCCGGTGGGAGTCACTGTCGAAGGACGTACTGGCAGGGAACCCCACGCGGCTGCTGGTGGGCCTAGCCTCGAGCGTATGGACAACCGGTCGGAGGTGCGTGACTTCCTGATGTCGCGCCGCGCCAAGCTCACCCCGAAGGATGCAGGTCTTCCCACCGGGGTGAACCGGCGCGTGGCCGGGCTGCGCCGCGCCGAGGTCGCCGTCCTGGCCGGGATCAGCGTCGAGTACTACTCGCGGATCGAGCGCGGCGACATCGCTGGTGCGTCCGCATCTGTGCTGGATGCCCTGTCCCAGGCCCTGAAGCTCGACAGGACGGAGCACGCGCACCTGCTCGACCTGGCCCGGGCCGCCGACGGCATCCCCGCCGCCCGACGGCCCCGCCGCCGCCCGAACAAACCCGTCGATTCGCGGCCGGCCATGCAGTGGATGCTCGAGGCGATCACCGGAGGCCCGGCCATCGTGCGCAACGCCCACCAGGACGTCGTGGCGATGAACGCGCTCGGGCGGGCGTTCTACGCGCCGGCGATCGGTGATGGTGGCCGGCCGGTGAACCTGGCCCGCTTTCAATTCCTCGACCCGGCCTCACGTGACTTCTACCCCGACTGGGAACTGTTCGCCGACATGTGCGTCGCGATCATCCGCGCAGAGGCCGGGCGCGACCCCCATGACCGGTCGATCCAGGACCTGGTGGGCGAATTGTCCACGCGAAGCGAGCTTTTCCGACGTTTATGGGGGGCTCATGACGTGCGTACCCACGGTGCGGGGACGAAGCGGTTCAATCACCCGGTCGTCGGTGAGGTCACACTGGCGTTCCAGGAACTGGCCCTGACCGACGAGCCCGGCCTGGTCATGCTGGTCTACACCGCCGAGCCCGGCTCGGCGTCTGCCGATCGGCTGGACCTGCTGGCGTCCTGGGCCAGGACCGCGGCCGAGGATGTTGAGAACAGCTCAGACGTCGCCCGTTCCTGAGTGCGCACGCGCAGTTCTCCGGCCAAAAGTTTGCTGCGCTTTGTCCTTTGCCGACCAGGTGCCCACGGTGTCAGATACGGACCAGGCCGAGGGCTACTGTGTGGGTGTGGCAGCTTCTGAGGTATGGGTTCGTCGGCGCAACGGGATCGAAGAGATCGGACGGGCTCAGCCACAAGGCGCTGGATACGTGGTCACGTGGACGGGGGAGCAGCCGGTCGAGGTGCCGCGGCGTCCGTCCGGGGTGAGGTGGGCGCCCGATGGCAGCCTTGCGGCCCAGGTCTTCGCCGACGGGGCGGCGGTCGGCCGGCAGTTGACGAAGTCCGCCGACGACGTCGTGCGACAGCTTCTCCGGGAGGAGGCAGTCGTCATGACCACCCAGACGATCGTCGCGCGCCTGATCGAGCTCAACGTGTCCAAGAGCGATGCCAACAAGGCCGTCAAGAGGGCGGAACCGGGGCTGCGTCAGGATCCGCACATCGTCTACGACCCGGAGGGTGGGGCCGAGCAGTTCGCGTGGTCGGACTCGCCGGTCCCGGTCGATCCGGACGCCTTCTTCAGGGGAGGCCGGTGGCCGCAGGTCCTGGAACGGGCCGCCGTCGGAGTCACACCTCAGCAACGCGATCTTCTGCGTGATCGGGCGCTGGAGGACCCTCAGGTGACGGATCTGACGCGGGTGGCGTTGGCTGCAGTGGGCGTGCTGCCCTGGCCCGAGACCGACGTCGTCCAACGTCTGACGCGGCGTTCCGGCGCCGGGACAGCCCTGAAAGATCTGGCCGAGAACGTGCTCGCCCGGATACGTGCGGCCGCGGTCGAGCAGGGCCGGGTGGACGTCCTGCTGTTCCTGGTGCGTGCGGAGAACACGTCCAGGGCGCTGACCGGACTGGCGAAAGACATCAACGATCTTCAACCGGCAGCGGGACTCGTCGAGGAGACGCTGCGTTCCCTGCACAACGACCTGGGGAGCCGTCGCACCACCGGGGCACAACGGACTGCGATTCTCCGGCGTCTGCCCCTCCTGAGAACCGAGCGGCAGGTGGGAGCCGCGCTGGGCCTGTGTGCGTTTCTCGACGCGGAGCGCGAATTCAGTGCACTGATCGCTTGTCTGGATAGCGAGCAGGTCCTGTCCCTGCCGGACCAGGTCTGGGCGGAGGTCGTGGGAGGGCTGCGTCGGCCGGCTCGCGAGCACCTGGCCGTGGTCGCTGAGTCTGAAGCCCTTCGTGCCCGGCTCCTGGGATCGGCCTTCTCCGGTTGAACGAAGCACGCTCGAGGCGACTGCTGCACGAGTGAGGAGATCCAGGTGCCCGATGCGCGATGCATGCACAATCAGCCGCCCCGCCCGCCCCTGTCCTCGGTGCCGGAGCATTCCGTGACACGAGGCGTCGTCTGCGCCCACCAGTTCGGAGTCGGCGTCTATTTGCTCGACGTCGGCGATTTCGGGCACGTCAACGTCCCGGCCCTGGGGATGAGCACGCCTGGGGGGCTGGATGACTTCCCGCCGGTCGGGACCCTTCTCTCACTGACGGTCTTCAACAGAGGCGCCTACGGCCAGTTGCGGTTGGGTGTCACGGCCTCGCCCTAGTCACTGGCTTGCTGATCCGACCTGACAACACGATCCCTTGCGACGTCGGGCCGGTCCGTGCGGGTTGGCCAGCCTGAGCGGGCCGCGAGTCAGCACTATTTAGACCAACTTCGTACAGAATATGAAGGCCTTATTCGGGAACAGAGTCGTTGCATGCCCTCGTGTGCCACCCGACCACGGATTCCCGGTGCGGGTCGTGGTGCCGTCGTGGATCGGCATTGCGTCGATCAAGTGGGCATCGAGGTGTCCAACGAGCCCCTGAGCTCTCCCTGGTCCACCAACTACTACCGGCGCTTCGGGCCGGACTACCCGCCCGAGGGCAGCGGCCCGCTGACCCGGCAGGTCGTGAGGAGCGCCTTCGAGCTGCCCTTCCCCGCCAGTGTCCCCGCCGGCCCTCAGGTGCTGACCGGACGCTCGTGGTCGGGCGGTGGCCGGATCCGGCACGTCGAGGTCAGCACCGACGGAGCCAGCTGGCGCCGCGCAATCCCGCACGGCCCCTCCGCTCGGGACGGCTGGTCGCGCTGGAGCATCCCGTGGCGGCCTTCGGCGGGTTCCTACGAGGTGCGGGCACGGGCGGTCGACGAACACGGCAACACCCAGCCGGAGGTGGCGGAGTTCAATTCCTTCGGCTACCTCTTCGATGCTGTGGTCAAGCACCCCGTCACGGTGGTCTGAGCCGCCCCTGTTCGGCGTGGGAGCTCCAGGTCGGCGTACGGCGTTCGGCAAGATGCACCGGACGCCTACGCCCGGCCACGAGGGAGACCCGACCCGATGCTGCTCCATGCGCTGGCGGTGACTCTCTTCATCGGTGCTCTGGCCGGCCCGGCTGATGCGGCCGAGCTGAGCGATCTGCAGCGAACCGCCCAGGCCGTGGTCAGAACCGGGCCCGTCGGCCACCTGGCCCGGGTGAACGACGGGCGCACCGTTCGCACCGCCACCGCAGGGCTGGCCGACCGTGCGACCAAGCGCAAGCTCCGCAACCAGGACCAGTACGAGGCCGGCAGCCAGACCAAGACCTTCATGGCCGTCCTGACCCTCCAACTCGTGTCTGAGCGCAAGGTGGCCTTGGATGCCCCGATCGAGCGGTACTTGCCGGACCGGATACCCAACGGCGCGAACATCACCGTGCGCATGTTGCTGCAGCAGACCTCCGGGCTGTTCAACTACACCGACGACGGGCCGCTGACCGGGCAACTGCTGGCCGCACCGGAAACGCCGGTGAGCCCGGAACGCCTTCTCCATGCGGCCTTCTCGCATCCGCCGGTCTTCGCCCCCGGCGCCGGCTGGGCCTACTCCAACACCAACTACGTGATCATCGGGAAGATGCTGGAAGAGGTCACCGGGAAGTCGCTGGCCACCCTGCTGGAACTGCGCATCGCCCGGCCATTGCGCCTGCACGACACCTACCTGGCCGACCCCTTCCCCAACCGCACCGGCCGCGGTTACGCGCACACCTACCTGGCCGATGTAGGCGCCAAACCCGTGCAGTACACCGATACCACCGGGTGGCCGCTCAGCTGGGCCGGGGCGGCCGGAGCCGTGGTCTCCACCGCCCAGGACCTCAGCACCTTCTATTCCGGCCTGCTGGCCGGAAAGGTGCTGCCTGCATTGCAAATGCGGCAGATGCGCACCACGGTCGATGCCACGCACTACTTCGGTGCCCCCAGCGGTTACGGCCTGGGGATTGTCCGGACGAAGACGTCCTGCGGCACGATCTGGGGCCATGACGGTGCCACCTTCGGCAGCATCAGCGCCACGTACGCCAGTGCTGACGGCCGGCGCACGTTCGCCGGCGAGACCAACACCCGTCCGTACGCCACCGACCAACGAGACCCACGCCGTCTCAAATTCAGTGCGGCCCTTGCGGAAGCCCAGATCACCGGGATCTGCCAGATGTTCGGCAAGAAGGTCTCCAGCGCCGGGAGGGCCACAGGTGCTCTGGAACTGAACCGCTTCTGACCGGACCGCGCCCCCCCGAGATCGTCGCTGGTCTCCGGGGCGAGCGTCGGCGCCGTCGGATCGAGGCCTGGTACGGCGGCGAGAACCGGCGGGCTTTGCCATGCAGGTACAGTCATGGTGTCTCTCGGCTTCCAGGTCGCTGAACCGACCGGTATTCCGCCGATGCTCGAAAGAGCCGATTCCTTGCGCAGGTGGGGTGTCGGAGCGACCGCCCGCAGGTCTCGAGCCTGCTGGGGGTGCCGCTCGACCGAAAGGCCCCCGAGCCATGACGACCCGATTCGGCTACGTGAGTTCGTACCCGCCCACCCGCTGTGGCCTGGCCACCTTCACCGCAGCGCTGTACCGCGAACTGGAGACGGCCGGTGGCGGCCCGGGCCGTGTGATCCAGGCCGTCGACCGCCCGGCGCCGGCGGCCTCCGAGGAGGTGGTGGGCAGCCTCGTCGCGGGGGAGGCCGGCGGCGGTCTGCGTGCGGCCGCCCTGCTGAACCAGGGGGACGTGGCGATCATCCAGCACGAGTACGGCATCTACGGCGGCGCCGACGGCGATGAGATCCTGCCGCTGCTGGCCGCCCTGACGGTGCCCTCGATCGTCGTCCTGCACACCGTGCTGAGCGAGCCCACCCCTGGTCAGCGCGCGGTGCTGGAGATGGTTGCGGGCCTGGCCGGTGCGGTGGTCACGATGACCATGACCGCACGCGACCGCCTGGCCGGTGGCTACGCCGTGGACATGGCCAAGGTGAGCGTGATCCCGCACGGTGCCCCGATCACGTCCCTGCCGTCGGCCCCGGTCAGCCCGGGCGCCGCGAACCGCCCGACGATCCTCACCTGGGGCCTGATCGGGCCGGGCAAGGGGATCGAGTGGGGCGTGGAGGCGATGGCCCTGCTGCAGGACCTGAGCCCGGCACCGCGTTACGTCGTGGCCGGCCAGACTCACCCGAAGGTTCTGGCCCATGCGGGCGAGAGCTACCGCCACGGGCTTCAGGCCCGAGCCCACGAGCTGGGTCTGGACGAGTCGGTGATCTTCGACAGCCGCTACCTGACCAGCGACGAGCTCAACGATCTGGTGGCCCAGGCAGACATCGTCCTGCTGCCCTACGACTCCACCGAGCAGGTGACCTCGGGCGTGCTCAGCGAGGCGGTGGCCGCATCCAAGCCGGTGGTGGCCACCCGTTTCCCGCACGCCCAGGAACTTCTGAGCACCGGTGCCGGCCTGCTGGTGCCCCATCGTGACCCGGCCGCCCTGGCCGTGGCCCTGCGCACCCTGCTGACCCACCGGGACATCGCCGAGGGAATGAGCCGGGCCGCGGTCGTCGCGGCGCCCCGGACGCTCTGGCCGGCGGTGGCCCAGCGCTACCTGAACCTGGCCGAGCGCCTGATCAAGGACCGGGTGAACGTGTGATCCCCACGAGTACACGTACCGCGCCCGGGCCGAGGTTCGAGCACCTGCGGCGGCTGAGCACCGGCCCAGGGCTGTTCGAGCACGCCGATCATCAGCAGCCGCGTCCTGAGCACGGCTACTGCCTGGACGACGTGTCCAGGGCCCTGGTCGTGGTGTGCCGTGAGCCCGATCCCGACCGCAGCCTCCAGGAACTGGCCCAGACGTACCTGGACTTCACCCTGGCCGCGCTGCAGCCCGACGGGAGCTTCCACAACCGGATGCGCGCAGACGGCAGCTGGGCCGACGCACCCGTCGCCGGTGACTGGTGGGGCCGGGCCGTGTGGGGTCTGGGCGTGGCCGCCACCCGCGGGCCCACCCTGGAACTGCGCCGGCAGGCGATGGACGGCTTCACCGTGGCCTCCCGGGCCCGAGTCAGCCCCCATCATCTGCGTCCTGGGGTCTTCGCCGCCCTGGGCGCGACCGAGGTGGCCGCAGCGGATCCAGGTAACGAGGACGCCCGGGAACTGCTGAGGGATGTCGTGCGCACGGTCGGGGTGCCCTCCGCGGCCATGGTGGACCCGTTCTGGCCCTGGCCGGAGCGGCGGCTGAGATACGCCAACGCGGCCGTTCCCGAAGCGATGATCGTGGCCGGGACGGTGTTGCAGGACCGGGCCGCCCTGGATCACGGATTCCGACTGCTGGACTTCCTGGTCCGCATCGAGACCCGCGACCGGCACTTCTCGGTGACCCCTGTCGGTGGCCGGGACCGGGCCGCTGCGGAGCCGGGGTTCGACCAGCAGCCGATCGAGGTCTCGAGCCTGGCCGATGCCTGTGCCCGGGCCTACGACCTGAGCGGTGACGAACGCTGGCGACGGGGTGTCCGGACGGCCTGGGCCTGGTTCCTGGGCGACAACGACTCCCGGACGCCGATGTTCGACGCCGAGACCGGCGCCGGATTCGACGGCCTGCTCAGGGCGGGCCGAAACCTCAATCAGGGAGCGGAGTCCACCCTGGCCGCTCTCTCCACCGCCCAGCAGGCCCAGCGCCTGGGGGTGTTCTCGTGAGCTTGGCCCATGACACCGGTGCCTCGGTGCTGCCCCAGCCCGAGCGGGTGATCGCGCGGTTGTTCGTGCCGGGGGAGGAACTGACGCCTGGGCGATCGCGCCGCGCCGCAGTGGCCGAACGCGTCCTGGACCTGCCCGAGCCGGAAGTACAACGGCTCGCGGCCCAGCTCCTGAAGGACTTCTCCAGCCGCCACCGGGGCTATCCGGACCTGCTGCGCGCGCACGCCTCGATGGTCCATCCACCCGTGCCGCGGCAAGTCCCGATGACACCGGACCGGACTCTGCTGATGGGGGCCACCTTCACCAACGAGTACGCCCTGGAGGGGGCGGCGATCTGCAATCCCAGCGCAGTCGCGCACCCCGACCAGAGCGGGCTGGAAGCCGGCCAGGTGCGCCTGGCGATCAGCCTGCGCTCGATCGGTGAGGGCCACCTGTCCTCGATCGGTTTCTGTAGCGCGGTGGCCGGGCCGGGCGAGAAGTGGGTCTTCGAGCCGCGCCGGCTGCCCGCCGTCGTCGGGGTCAACTCCTCCGCCCGCTGGCGCCGCGATCATCTACGGGCCGTACTGGCCGACCGTGGCGCGGTCGACGGGCTGGCCCACAGCCTGCTGGCGGCCCTGCCGGAACACTTCACCGAGGCCGGCCTGGAGGCCGCGGTTGCGGGGGTGCACCAGAACCTGCTGGGGCACACCGGTGGCCAGGCCACCCTGGAACAGGTGCGTCACCTCGTGACTTCCGCCTACCAGGTGAGCTTTCCCGAGGATGTCGAGCTCAGTCAGCGGGTGCTCTTCCCGGCCACCGAAGAGGAGAGCAACGGGCTCGAGGACGCCCGCTTCGTGCAGTTCACCGAGGACGACGGCAGCCTCGAGTACCGGGCCACGTACACCGCCTACGACGGGCACCGCATCGCGCCCCGGCTGCTCACCAGCCCCGATCTGCGCACCTTCCACGCCCACCGCCTGGCCGGCCCGGCGGCCCGGAACAAGGGCATGGCCCTGTTCCCGCGGCGCGTCGGCGGCGAGTACCTGGCCCTGTGCCGCTCGGACGGCGAGAGCACCAGTCTCGCGCGCTCGGCCGACGGTTTCCTCTGGGACGAACCGGTTCCCCTGCAGGTGCCGCAGTTGCCCTGGGAGGTCCTGCAGGTGGGCAACTGCGGTTCGCCGATCGAGACCGACCGGGGCTGGCTGGTGCTGACCCACGGTGTGGGGCCGATGCGGGTGTACGCGATCGGGGCCCTGCTGCTGGATCTGGACGACCCGCGCCGGGTGCTGGCCCGGCTGGACGAGCCGTTCCTTCGGGCCGCCCCCGACGAGCGAGAAGGCTACGTGCCCAACGTCGTGTACTCGTGCGGCGGTGTGGTGCACGAGGGGCGGCTCTGGCTGCCCTACGGCATCGGGGACGCCCGCATCGGGGTGGCCTGGGCCTACGTGGAGGAGCTGCTTGACGCGATGTCTGCGGTCACGGCAGCGAACACGTCTTCGTAGGCGCGAACCATCCGCGCGTCGGTGAAGCGCTCCTCGACGTCGTCCCGGCAGGTACGACGATCGAGGGCCGCCACCGAGGCCACCGCCGCGACCGCGCTCTCCAAAGTCTCAACCAGATAACCGGTCCGGCCGGGCCGGATCAGCTCGGGCATCGAGCCCAGCGGATGAGCGATCACCGGCGTCCCGGTGGCCAGAGCCTCCACCACCGACAGGCCGAACGGCTCGGCGAAGCCGATCAGGTGCAGCAGGGCCAGCGCCCCGCCCAGCAGCCGGTCGCGTTCTGCGGGCCCCACCGGGCCGAGGTAGGTGACGTTCGCCTGGTCGATGTGCGGCCGGACCAGCTCGGTGAAATAGGCCTCGTCCTGAATGATCCCGGCCATGACGAGGGGCAGACCGACGCGCCGGGCCACCTCGATGGCCAGGTGCGCGCCCTTGTCAGGGTGCATCCGCCCCATGAAGAGCAGGTACTCGCCCGGGTCGGGGCGGAAGGTGAACTGGGCCAGGTCGATCCCGTGATGGATCGTGGCCCGGTAGGGAAGATCCGGGTGCCGGTCCGCATCACTGATGGAGACGTAGTGCGCCACATCGGCATACGCCCGGTACACCGGGACGATGGCGGGTGAGGAGAAGCCGTGGACGGTGGTGACCATCGGGACGTCCACCAGGCGGCTGTAGGTCAGTGGCAGGAAGTCGAACTGGTTGGACAGGACGTCGAACTGCGCCGCGCGCTCGAAGGCCGCCGAGATGTGCAGGCACTCGTAGACCTTGGCGTCGAGCGATCGGTCCTCTTCGTAACCCGTGGGACTCTCGGCGTGCAGCCGCGCTGCGGTGATGGAATCGGCGGTGGCGAAGAGGGTCACCTCGTGCCCGCGGGCGACCAGCCCTTCGGCCAATGTGGAGGCCACTTGTTCCCACGGCCCGTATGCCCGCGGCGGCGTGCGATGCGCGACCGAGGCGATCACCCCGATTCGCATGAGACCCACCCTAGTAGTGCTTTGTTAGGTTGGTACGAGTTGGTGGCATTGGGGGCAGATCCCGCGCCAGGTCGCGATCAGGTACTGGAGTTCGCGGAGGATGGCGTAGAGAGTGGGAGCTGCCCGCTGGCTTTTGGG